>NZ_JOCX01000027.1 GCF_000717915.1 Streptomyces sp. NRRL S-244 | reverse complement strand
CAACCCCCAACCCCCGACCCTCCCCCCGTACATACGGATTCGGCCCCGGCCCCCTCCCCCGCCCCCGCGGAGCGGAGGGGGCCGGGGCCTTGTCGGGTGCCCGGCCTAGAGGCTCGCGAGTACGGCGGACGCCGCCCCGGCCCGCAGCGCGGCATTGAGGTCCAGCAGTTCGGCGTACGCACGCGAGCAGGACCGGCAGGCCGCCAGGTGCCGGGCGAGACCGCGGCCGCGAGGGGTGCTCCCGCGGCGCCGGATCACCGCCCCGAGCAGGCTGCCGTAGTGGCGGCACCGGTCGTCGGCGGCCGAGTCCAGATGGGCCCGCAGGTACGCCTCGCGCAGCCCCTCGCGGGCGCGGAAGGCCAGCGAGGTCACCGCGCTCGGGGTGATGCCGAGCAGCAGGGGGACGGGGTGCGGGCAGTCGTCCTCGACGAGGGTGTGCCAGAGGACGGCCTTCCAGCGTTCGGGCAGGGCCTGGAAGGAGCGGGCGACGAGCCGGCGGTCCTCGCTGTCCAGCAGCCGGCGCTGCGGGTCGTCCCCGTCGGGACCGGGCCGGCACCAGGCCTCGATGTCGGCCGTCAGTACGGTCCGGCCGGCGCAGGCCCGCCACTCGACGGCCGTGCGGCGGACCACCGACAGGAGGTACGGGCGCCACTCGTCCCGCGGCCCGGCTCCGGAGCGGACGGCCTGGAGCGTACGGATGAACGCCTCCGAGACCAGGTCCTCGGCGTCCTGCGGGGACCGGGAGCAGCGGCGCGCACATGCGAAAGCGGCGGCACTGTGCCGCCGGTACAGGAGCTCGCACACGGCCGGATCGCCGTCGCCGGCGGCGTAGGCCGCCCTGAGCCGCCGTATGAGGCCCCCGTCCGAGTTCTCGGGACCGGACGCGGGTCCGGACTCGGGTCCGGGTTCAGGTTCGGGTTCGGGTCCGGGTTCGGGTTCGGGAGGGGTGGTGTGACGAGAGCCGGACATGGCACTCCTCGTGTGTGTTCTCAGGGCCCTTGTGCAGGCCCCTTCGGGCGGTGGCACAAACGCGTACGCGGTGCCGGCCCGAAGTCGGCTTCGGACCGGCACCGCTCTCAGAGCGACGCGGGGGAGGTGGGAGGGCGGCGTCGCCCCGAGGTTCTCAGCGGCAGGCGCGCCCGTCGTTGATGCAGCGCACCGCGCCGGCCATCAGGCCGTTCGACATGACGTTGATGAAGTCGCCGTGGTCGGTCACCGGCTTGTGCAGCTGCTCGGGGAAGCTGTCCACGGCGAACCGGGACCCGGGCGGCACGCTGTAGACGATCCGCTGCACCAGCTGCGGGATCGCCTTGAAGCCCTTCTTGCAGTTGCCGTTGTTGTCGGCGAAGGCCACGTGGGTGCGGTGGTTGGCGCTGTCGATGTTCTTGCCGTCCCAGCAGCTCTGGAAGTTGAACGTCCGCACGACGTCACTGCCCTTGGGGCACACCGGGTACTTGTCCTTCAGCTGGCGGTTCTCGAAGCCGGTGCAGCTCCAGGACGCGTTCGCGTTGGCGTTGCCGTTGGTGAGGGCCTTGGCGTCGCCGGTGATGATCCGCATGAAGCGGGGCATCGCCGCGACCTTGCTGACGGGGCTGCCCTTGAACTCGATGGTCACCTGCTTCGGCTTCAGGATCGTGCCGATGTTCGCGTCCTGGCCGCCGCCGGGCGCCTTGGCGTCCTTCTCCGCCTTGCCGTCGCGCAGTCGCAGCACCGGCCAGTAGTACGTCGACTGGTCGCCGTTGGTGCAGGTGGTCCCGGACTGGGCGAGGCTGTTGTTCGTGGAGAAGGCGTCGGTGGTCTTGTTGCCGACGTAGTCGTGCATGTGGTGGGCGCCGTTGCTCACACCGGGGGCGACGATGACGTTGTCCGGGTTGAAGTGGTTCTCCTTGTTGGTCCCGCACTGCACGGCGAACGATCCGGTGGAGGCGCCGCCGCGGGCCGCGGGCTTCTTCACGTTGGGCTTCACGTTGCCGATGGCGACGAAGTCGCTGCGCGCCGGGCCGCCCTTGGCCTGTTGCTGCTGTTGCTGTTGCTGCTGTTGTTGCTGTTGCTGGGATGCGCCCTGCTTCGCGGCGTCGGCGCCGACGGCGCCGTCGGCGCCGTTCGCGAGGGCCGGCTCGTCCGCCGGGTCGGCGGCCGCCGCCTCCTTCATCACGCACGCGCCGAGCCCTTGCAGTCCGGCGGGCTTCTGGCCCGCCTTCCCGAGCGTGTCGGACAGGTCGGTGATGGTCTTGTCGCGCTGCTGCTTCAGCCCGCCCAGCAGGGCCTTGCCCTTGGCCCGGCCGGAGGAGAGCTGCTTGTAGGCGTCGGCGACCTGGGTGTCGAGCTTCGCGAGGTTCGCGTCGACCTCGCCGCGGGCCTGGTCGGGGACGTTCTCCAGCTTGTCGCCGACGTCGGGGCAGTCGATGGTGGCGGTCACGGGAGCCGATCGGGAGTCCTGCCCCGCGAAGGCGCCCTGTTCGACGATCACGACACCGCCTCCGCCCAGGACCAGGGCGGACATCACGGCGAGGATCTTGTGCTTCGGCCGCAGCCGGCGTTTGTGGCCCTTTTGGCTCATGCGATCACTTCACTTCGTCGGTCGGGAAACGGTGGAGGAGGCGGGGGCGGGGGCGGAGGGGGTGCCCGGCGGGGCGTCCGCGAGGCCGTCGAAGTCGACCAGCCCGCTCGCCTCGAGGACCGTGATGTGGTCCAGGACGGTGCTGTTGGCGTCCGTGGCCAGGGCCCGGACCATGGAGTTGCGGGTCTGCGCGCGGATTTGGGCCACCAGCGTGAACACCTTTCCGTGCGCCCTGCGCAGCAGCTGGATGAACAGCTGCTCGTACTGGGGACCTTGGGCCTTCTCCAGCTGGTTGAGCCAGCCCTGCTGCAGCATGCTGGGCTGGCTGGGGAGCTCCATGCCGAGGGCCTGTCCCACCTCCAGGACCCTGCGGTCCAGTTCGGTGTGGCCTTCGACGAGATGCATCCCGGCGGTGCGGATCGCGGGCCGTGTGCTGCGCTGCATGGCCTGCCGCCCCGCGGGGAGCTCCCACAGGCCGGCGAGCCGGACCTTGCGGACGAAGTCCCGGTCCTGGGGGGTGAGCGGCCCGAAGGCCGTGCTCTGGATCCCGCCGCCGTCGTCGTCGGCCGCCGGAACGGAGGCGGCCGCGGCGTTCGTCCCGCCGAACTTCTGCACGGGGATCAGCAACGCGATCAGGGTGAAGGCGAGGGCGCCGATCACGACGCCGGTTGCCATCACGTGTCTCGATGCCACCGACATGCTGCCGACGGCCGACCGACGGAAAGACAGCACTTTGCCTCCTTGCTGCGTGGACCGGGAGGGGCTGCGGCGGCTCGGGCTCCGGCAGTTGCCCGTGTCCAATGCACCCGCGCTCCCCGGGTGCCACGGGACGCTAGTGCCAGTTGTGGTGCCTGTTTGGAAGGACCATCACGAATGGACAAACATCCGGGCAACGCCCCGAAAGGCTGGTACCGTTCGCGAGCGCCAGCGCCAGCGCTAGTTCCCGGGCGTCTCGGGCATCGGCCGGGTGCGGGCCACGAGCAGGGCCACGTCGTCGCGGTCGTCCGGCTGGCGCAACTCGGCCAGCAGCAGGTCGCAGGTCTCCTCGAGGGGACGGGCCGGGTCGTCGAGCAGGGCCGTGAGCGCCTGGAGCCGGACGTCGATGTCCTCGTCGCGGGTTTCGACGAGCCCGTCGGTGTACAGCACGAGCTGGTCGCCGACGTCCAGGTCCAGCGCGGTGGCCTCGAAGGGCACTCCGCCGACCCCGAGGGGCGCGCCGGTCGGCAGGTCGAGGAGCTCGGGCGTCCGCCCGGGGCTCGTCCGTACGGGCGGCAGGTGGCCGGCGGTCGCGATGCGGCACTGGTTGCGGTGCGGGTCGTACACGGCGATCACGCAGGTGGCCATGGTGTGCCCGAGCCCGGTGGCGGTGTGGTCGAGCCGGGTCAGCACGGTGGCGGGATCGAGGTCGAGCTCCGCCAGGGTGCGGGCGGCGGTGCGCAGTTGGCCCATGGTGGCGGCGGCGTTGATGCCGCTGCCCATGACGTCGCCGACCACGAGGGCCGTCTTGTCGTCGGGCAGCGGGATGACGTCGAACCAGTCGCCGCCGACCTCGCCGGCCGCCTCGGCGGGCTGGTAGCGGTAGGCGATCTCCAGGCCCGGGGTGGGGGTGGGGTGGTGGGGCAGCAGGTGGCGCTGGAGGGCGAGGGCGGCGCGGCGCTGCTTCTGGTACCAGCGGGCGTTGTCGATGCAGACGGCTGCGCGCGCCGCGAGCTCGCTGGCGAGCAGGACGTCGTCGTGGTCGAACGGGAGCGGATTGTCGGTGCGTTGGAGGCCGAGGGCGCCGATGACCTCGCCGCGGGCGATCAGCGGTACCGCCAGGTACGAGTGGAGCCCGGCCGCGGCGAGGAGCTTGGCGGCGTCGGCGTCCCGGGCGACGCTGGGCAGTTCGACCTCGGTGACCTCCGCCACGAGCACGGGGCGGGCGGCCCGTACGCACTGGGTGACCACCCGGGTGGTGTCGTACCGGGCGATCGAGCCGACCGGGTCGGCCGCGAGGGTGGCGGGGGTCGGGCGGGCCGCCTTGACGGCGAGGGCGCGGAACTGCACGGTCTCCTCCATCGGCGCCCCGGGAGGGTGCTCGCCCGTCAGGACGGCGTCGAGGATGTCGACCGTGGCGAGGTCGGCGAGCTGTGGCACGGCGATGTCGCCGAGCTCGCGCGCGGTGACCCAGAGGTCGAGGGTGGTGCCGATGCGTACGGAGGCATCGGCGATCAGGGCGAGCCGCTGGCGGGCCAGGGCGACGGCCATCGAGGTCTTGTGCTGTTCGGTGACGTCGACGACGGAGGCTGCGACGCCGAGCGGCCGCCCGGCCGGGTCCTCCAGCCGGTAGACGGAGAGCGACCAGGCGTGGTCCTGATCGGGGTCCGCGGGCGTACGGCCGGTGGTGGACTGGTTCAGCTGCGGCCGGCCGGTGGACAGGACCTCGCGCATGGCCGACTCGATGGACTCCGCGTCCAGGTGCGGCAGGACCTCGTGGAGGTGGCGGCCCATGTGCGCGGCGGCGGGCAGCCCGTTGATCCGTTCCAGGGCCGGGTTGACCAGGACGTAGCGCAGCTCGGTGTCCAGGACGGCCAGGCCGATCGGGGCCTGCGCGACCAGCCGCATCGACAGGGCCAGGTCGCGTTCCACACGCCGCACGGTGGCCTGGTCGGAGGCGATGCCGAGGGCGTAGAGCCGGCCGTCGGCGTCCTCCAGCCGCATGTTGCGGAATTCCGCCATGCGGGTGCTGCCGTCCTTGTGCCGTACGGGGAACGCCCCGGCCCACTCGCCCCGGCCGGCCATCACCTCCTCGAAGAGGGAGAGGACCATCGCCAGGTTCTGTTCGTCGACGAGCAGCTGGGCCGCGAGCCGGCCGAGCGCCTCGCCGGTGCTGTAGCCGAACAGCTCTTCGGCCTGCGGGCTCCACAGCGCGATCCGCCCCTCGGCGTCGAGGACCACCGCCGCGACGCCGAGCACGTCGAGGAGGCCGGGCCCGGTGGCGGGGTCGACGGTGGGTTCCGGGCCGGCCGGCTCGGAAGGGGGGCCCGGGCTCGCCGGTTCCGGGGCGGCCGGGAAGGCGTCCGCCGTACTCATGCCGGCCGCTCCTTCCCGTCCACTGCCGCAGGGCGGCGCATCGGCCCGCTCGGTCTCCGCGCCCGGATCCGCGCCCGGGGTGCTCCCATCCTCTCTCCACTCCCCCGGACCGGCAGCGCAGCCGCCTCCCGATACGGCCGTACGACGGAGTGCGGCCGGTGCGCGGCCGATGCCCGGCAGACACCCGGCCGGTGCGCAGCCGGTGCGCGGGAACAATACGCGCGGTGTATTCAGGAGTCATGGACCACCGGCCGCCGCATCCGAGCCTTCGCCACGTCGGTGAACCGCGCCTGCCCCTGCTGGCGGTTCCCTTCGCGCTGATCGCGGCCGTCACGGTGGTCGACGTCCTGGCGCCGCCCGATGTCCACCTGGGGCCGTTCCTGGTCGCGGCCCCGGCCGTCACCGCCTCCTTCGCCGGTCCGTGGATGACGGGGTTCGTCGGCGCGGTGGCCGTCGCGGCCCAGGTGACGGTCGCCGTGGTGCGGACCACCGCCACCGACCTGAACCACACCTTCCAGATCATTGCGCTGGTCCTGATCTCGATCTTCGTCACCGTCTTCGCACACCTGCGCGAGGTCCACGAGAAGCAGCTGACGCAGCTGCGCTCGGTCGCCGAGGCCGCCCAGGAGGTGGTCCTGCGGCCGCTGCGCGACCGGATGGGCCCGTTGCGCCTGGCCTCCGTCTACCTGGCCGCGGAGGCCGAGGCCCAGATCGGCGGGGACCTGTACGCCGCCACCCGCACCCCGAACGGCACCCGGCTGATCATCGGCGACGTCCGCGGCAAGGGACTGGAGGCGGTCGGGGACGCCGCCCTGGTGCTCGGCGCGTTCCGGGCCGCCGCCCACCAGGAGGCGGACCTGCCGACGCTGGTCGCCCACCTGGAGGCCGCCGTGGCCGCGGACCCGGACGGCACGGGCGAGCCGGCCGGCGAACCCGGCGAGGCGTTCACCACGGCGGCGGTGCTGGACATCCCCGATCGGGAGATGACCGTACGGCTCATCAGCTGCGGGCACCCGCCGCCGCTGCTGCTGCGAGGAGGACGGGTCATCCCCCTCGAGGTGGACCACCCGGCGCCGCCGCTGGGCCTGACGCGGTACGTGGACACCGGCTTCGCCCCGCAGTCCTTCTCCTTCGAGCCGGGCGACGTGATCCTCCTCTACACGGACGGCGTCATCGAGGCCCGCGACGCCGAGGGCGCCTTCTACCCGTTGTCGGAGCGCGCCGCCGACTGGCCGGGGGACGGCCCGGACGCGCTCCTGCGCCACCTCTGCGCCGACCTGCTGGCGCACTCCCCCGGCGGCAACCTGGGCGACGACGCGGCGATGGTGGCCATCGAGCGCGTGGCCGGCGGCGCCTGACCGTTCCGGTCCCGGAACCGGCGCGACTTCAGTTCCTTTGGCGTGTCGGCCAGTTGTCCGGATTTGAGCTCGTTCGTGAGACGCATACGGACCGGCCCTTCGGGATGATTCGCCCGGGGGCCTTCGTACAACAGGGTGGTGAGGCCATCGCATTCACGGAAGGAAACGGCTCTTCGTGAACATGAAACGCCTCGCACCCATGCTCGCCGCTGCCGGTCTCGTCGCGACCACCATCCCGCTGCTCTCCGCGACGCAGGCCTCCGCCGCCCCGGCCGCGGAGTACACCCCGCAGAAGCCGGCGTGGCAGCGCTGCAGCACCGATCAGCCCGCGTCGTACGAGTGCGCGACGATCAAGGTCCCGCTCGACTACCGGCGCCCGCAGGGCCGCACGATCGACCTCGCGATATCGCGGATCAAGAGCGAGAACCCGGCCAAGCGGCACGGCGCCATGCTGCTCAACCCGGGCGGCCCGGGCGGCGGGGGACTCGATCTGCCGCTGATGATGAACGAGTTGATGCCGAAGGACGTACGCGACCAGTACGACCTGATCGGCTTCGACCCGCGCGGAGTCGGCGCCTCCACGCCCATCACCTGCGGGTTGACCGACGCCGAGCAGAACTTCGACCGGCCGTACAAGGAGGAGACGTACCCGGCGGACGTGGCCTGGGCGCGTACGGTCGCGGACAAGTGCCGCGAGAAGTCCGGCTCGATCCTGCCCTTCGTCACCACCCGCAACACCGCGCGCGACATGGACGCGATCCGCGCCGCGCTGGGCGAGAAGAAGATCAGTTACGTCGGCTACTCGTACGGGACCTACCTGGGCGCGGTGTACACGCAGATGTTCCCGAAGCGCAGCGACCGCTTCGTGCTGGACAGCGGCGTGGACCCGGACCGCATCTGGCGGGGCATGATCCAGGTGTGGGCGACGGAGGCGGAGCCCGCCTTCAAGCGGTGGACGCAGTGGACGGCCGAGCGCTCGGCCGACTTCGGGCTCGGCGACACCCCGGACGCGGTCTCCAAGACCTTCTGGGACCTCGTGGCCCGGGCGGACAAGGAGCCGATCGAGCTCGACGGCACGAAGCTCACGGGTGACGACATCCGTACCGCGCGGGCCCTCTTCTTCTACCCCTCGCAGGCGGCCCCCCTGGTCAAGGCGCTGAAGGACGCGGCCGACGGCAAGCCCGTCCGGCTGACCGAGTCCCAGCGCAAGCTGCTGAAGCCGACCGCCGAGCCGGCGTCGGACAACGGCACGGCCGTCTTCTGGTCCGTGGTGTGCGGCGACACGGAATGGCCCCGCTACCCGGAGCAGTACCAGCGGGAGGCCGCCAAGGACAAGGCCAGGTACCCGCTCTACGGGGACTACGCCTCCAACATCAAGCCGTGCGCGTACTGGCAGCGGCCGATCGAGCCGCCGACGGCGATGAAGACGAAGACCAACGTGCTGACCGTGCAGAACGAGTGGGACTCCCAGACCCCGCTGGTCAGCGGTCAGGGCCTGCACAAGGCGCTGAAGGGCTCGCGGATGGTGCTCGCGATGGGCGGTGAGGGCCACGGCGTGTACCTCGCCGACCCGAACTCCTGCGCCAACGCCACGGTCAACTCCTACCTGGCGACGGGCGAGCTGCCCGCCCAGGACGTGACCTGCCGGACGACCCCGGGCGCGCAGGAGCGCCGCTCCGAGCTCGCCCCGCAGTCGCCTCAGCGCTTCCCGGCCCTCACCGACGGGAGGTTCTGACCCCGCAGGCTTCGGCCGCCGGTCAGGACGCCTCCACGGCGGCCTTGATCCGGCGGCCGAAGTCGGGCGCGTCCTTGCGGGCCGCGCCCACCGCGAAGCCCACCAGCAGCTTGCCGAGTCCGTGCCCTTCGAGGGTGTTGAAGATGCGGACCCGGGTGCGGTCGCCTGTGAGGGCTTCGAAGTCGTACCCGCCCTCGGCCGTGACCAGGTTCTTGCTCTGCTCCGTCCAGCGGATCGACCGCTGCGGCTCGAATCCGGTGATGCGGAACTCCCGGCCGGTCTTCATCCCGGCGTCCTTCACCGTGCTGCGGAAGACCGTGCCCACACCGGTCGGACCGTCGGGGGTCTTGCTGATCTCCTGGACCCTCGGGCTGAATTGCGGGTCGTTGCGGCCGTCGGCCAGGTAGTCGAAGACCTCTCCGACGGGCCGGTCGATCTCGACGGTCGACTCGAACTGTCCGGACATGGCTGCTCCTCCGTACGCTCCCCCGCGATCCACGATCGCAGACCCGCACCCTATGCGCGCGCCGCGCCCGCCCCGCCCGCCCCGCCCGCCTGGCCCGCCTCGCCCGCCGCGCGCGCCAGCAGCCCGGACAACAGGATTTCCAGCGTCTCGCGCAGCGTGGCGCCGAAATCCATCCGCAGCGCGGCCAGGGCCGGGTCCGCCTCGTACGCGGCGAGCATGGCGGCGGACGGGTGGGCATGCGGCCATACGGCGCCGGTGAACATGATCGTGCTCGCGACGAAGCGGAAGGCGTCCTCCGCCCGCAGTTCCGGCAGGTGCGCGGTGATGCGTCCGGTCAGCGCCTGCACATTGGCGATGGTGGCCCGCTTGTACTGCACGGCGACCTGCGGCGAGACGTTCCGTTCCAGTACGGCGGCCTGGGCACTGATCAGATCGCACAGGACGGGGCGCTCGGCCAGGGCCCGGGCGACACAGCCCGCGAGCCGGTCCGCCCGCTCGGCCGGCGGGGCTCCGTCGACGGCCTCGGCGAGGGCGCCGTCGAGGTGCGCGACGAGCTCGCGGGAGCGGACGTCGAGGAGTTCCAGCAGGACGTCCTCGCGGGACTCGAAATAGCGCAGCACATTGGACTTGGCCAGTCCCACCCGGCGGGCGAGCTCGTTCAGGCTCACCTGCGCCACGGGCATCTCCGTGAGCATCGAAGCGGCCGTGTCGAGGATCGCCTGACGGCGCGCGGCGCGCTGCTCCTCGCTGCGGGCGCGCTGGAAGTTCTTGGGCAGAGTCACCCCACCAGCTTACAGACCTGCGGTCTGTTGTTATCAGACCAGCGGTCTGCTACTTTCGAAAGGAAGCAACAGACCGCCGGTCTGTTAGTGATCGCCTTCCCTTCGAGGAGCACCCCATGTACACCGTCCCCGACCAGTCCGGAAAGCTCGCCGTCGTCACCGGCGCCAACAGCGGCACCGGCAAGGAAGCCGCGCGCCGGCTCGCCGAGGCGGGTGCCCGGGTCGTACTGGCCGTCCGTACGCCCGCCAAGGGCGAGCAGGCCCGCGCCGAGATCCTGGCCCGCCACCCGCACGCCCAGCTGGAGGTGCGCCGGATCGACCTGGCCGACCTCGCCTCGGTCGCCGCCTTCGCGGACGGGCTCCTCACCGACGGCGCCCCGCTCGACCTGCTGGTCAACAACGCCGGGGTGATGGCCCCGCCGACCCGGATGACCACCGCCGACGGGTTCGAACTCCAGCTGGGCAGCAACTTCCTCGGCCCGCTGGCCCTGACCGTACGGCTGCTCCCGGCGCTGCTCGCCGCGCCCGCGCCGCGCGTGGCGACCATGAGCAGCTCCGCCGCCAACTTCGCCCGCATCGACTTCGCCGACCTCCAGTGGGAGCGGCGGCGCTACAGCCCGATGCTCTCGTACGCGCAGTCCAAGCTGGCCGACCTGATGATGGCCCGGCACCTGGCCGATCTCGCGGCCGAGCACGACTGGCCGCTGCGCAGCACCGCCGCGCACCCCGGATACACCAAGACCAACCTCCAGACGGCCGGGGCGAGCCTCGGCGGCGACAAGCCCTCCCGGCTGCGCGGCGCGCTGACCAAGCTCGACTTCCTCCCCAAGCAGGAGGTCGGCCCGGGCACCGAGCCGCTGCTGTACGCCGCGACCAGCCCGGACGCGGCCGCGGGCGGCTACTACGGCCCGGGCGACCGGTTCGGCCTGGTCGGCCCGACGGCGCAGGCCCGCATCACCCGCCGCGCCCTGGACCGTACGGCGAACGCCCGCCTCTGGTCCGAGGCGGAGCGCCTCACCGGCGTGACGACCGCGGCGGCCCGCTGAGCGCCCCCCGCGACGCGTCCCCCACAGGGCCGCCACCGGCCCGGCTCCCCCGCAGCGGTGTCAGCAGCCCCGCCCCGACGATGGCCAGGCAGAACACCCCGGCGGCCACGCTGACCGCCGGGACCCCGTGCCGGGCGGCCAGTACGGTCAGGGCGGCCGCGCCCACCGGACCCGCGGCGTTGTGCACGGTCCAGAAGGCGGAGGTGACCCGCCCGAGCAGTGGATCCGGGGTCACCTCCTGGCGCAGGGTCATGGAGCAGACCGCGCCCAGGGTCAGCCCGAACATGAACACGGCGGCCAGTACGGCGATCACCGGCAGGCTGCGGCTGACCCCGGTCCCGGCCACCGACACGCCGATGAGGGCGGTCGCGCCCAGCCAGCAGGCGCCGAACCCGAAGGTCCGGCGCAGCGGCGCGGCCGCGAAGGCCGCGCCGACCACACCCAGCCCGCTCACGGCGATGACGTAGCCGACGGTGGCCGAGCCCAGCCCGAGATCGTGCCGGATCCGGAAGACCAGCAGGTCGGTGGCGCCCATGGTGACGAAGGTCAGCAGCGTGAGCAGCACGGTCAGCGCCCGCAGCACGGGGTGGGCCCACAGGAAGCGGACCCCGTCGAGGAACATCCCGACGAACACCTCGCGCAGCTTCCCCGCTTCGGGGGCGCCCCGCTCCGAGACCCCCTGCTCTGAGACCCCCGGCCCGTCGGCGCCCTCGCGCCCGAAGGCCACCCACCGCAGGCTCACGGCCGAGACCAGGAAGGTCGCCCCGTCCACCCCCAGGGCCCAGTCCGCGCCGACCCCGGCGGCGATGAACCCCGCGGCCGCCGGCCCGCACAGGGTCCCGAAGGCGAAGGCCGCCGTCAGCCGCCCGTTGGCGGCCGTCAGATCCTCGGCGCGGACCAGGTTCGGCACCGCCGTCACGTACGCCACGTCGAACAGCGTCTTCAAGACGGTGACCAGCGCCGTCAGTACGTACAGCACCCAGATCCGCGGCCCGGCCAGCCAGATGAACGGGACCGCGCCCAGCAGCAGCGCCCGTGCGAGATCACAGGTGATCATCAGGCGGCGCCGGTCCGTCCGGTCCACCACGTACCCGGCGAACAGACCCGTCGCGATGGCGCCGACCGCCGAGATGACCGTGATCAGGCCCATCTGGACGACGGACCCGGTGGCGTCGAGGACCAGCAGGGGCAGCGCGAGCAGCGAGATCGACCCGCCGAGGACGGACAGCGCCTGGCCGAGCCAGAAGACGTTGAAGTCGCGGTTGTGCCAGAGCGAGGGGTGGTGGACCGGGGCCGTCACCCCGCTCAGCCCAGCAGGGCGTAGACCGTCGACGCCGTCGCGGACGGCTCCTCGGCGCCCTCGGGGGTCATCGTGATGTCGGCGAAGGCCATGCGCTTGCCGAGCTTGGTCACCCGGACGCCGATCAGCACGTCCGCGCCGACCACCGGCCGCTGGAAGCTGGTCGACTGCTGGACCGTGGTCATCGGCCCGTACGCCCCGCGCGCCGCGGAGATCGCGATGACGGTGGCGGTGTCGGCGGCCGCCATCAGGGCCTGCCCGGACAGGCCGCCGCCGTCCCGGGCCAGCGCCTCTGACCAGGGCAGCCGCAGTACGGCGTGCCGCTCGCCCGTCTCCTGGACGGTCAGCCCGAGGGCGAGCACCCAGGGGGCGAAGTTGTCGGCGAGGATCTTGTCTGCGTCTGCGGGTGTCAAGGTCACCCGCAGATTGTGGCGGCCCGCCCCGGCCGCCACAACACCTTTCAGCGCAGCACGCGTTCCAGCCACGCCAGCAGGTCGGCGACGACCTCGCCCCGGTCCGTCTCGTGGAACAGCTCGTGGCGGGCGCCCTCGTACGTGCGGTACTCGACGTCCGGGTGGCCGGCCGCGCGGTAGCGCTCGACCACCAGATCGCTGAGCTCCAGCCCGTAGTTGAGCGGGTCCGCCGAGCCGACGGCCACATAGAGCGGAACGGCGGGCGGCGCGCCCGCCGGGTCGTGGAACCGGGTCGAGGCGGCCTCGTACAGCTCCCCCATCGCCCGGTCGTCGATCGCGAAGCCGCAGAGCGGGTCGGCCAGGTAGGCGTCGACCTGGGCCTCGTCCCGGCTGAGCCAGTCCGCGGGCGTACGGGCCGGCTCGAACGGCGCGTTGAAGGCGACGAGCGGATCCGCGCCGGCCTCCACGACCCTCAGGAACATCCGGTCCACGGCGGTGGTGCCGTACAGCGCGACGGCGTCGGCGTGCTCCGGCCAGTCGAGCAGGTAGTGCTGCGCGGCGAAGGAGCCGAGGCTGTGGCCGAGCAGCACCAGCGGTATGCCGGGGTGCAGTCCGCGGACCGTCTCCGAGAGCGCGGCGAGGTCGTCGACGAGCAGCTGCCAGCCGTTCTCGCCGAGCACGCCGGGCCCGGCGTTCATCGTCAGGCCGTGGCCCCGGTGGTCGGGCGCGTAGACGGCGTAGCCGCGCGCGGCCAGCTCGTCGGCCAACGGGGCGTACCGCAGGGCGTGTTCACCCATGCCGTGGGCGATCAGGACGATCGCCCGCGGATCGGGGCCGGCCGGTCCGGGGAGCCACGTGTGCACGGTCACGGTGGTGCCGTCGCTGCTGTCGAACGTGAACATCGTGACTCCCGAACCGGGTCAGAGGGTCGCTGCCAGTTCCGTACCCTGGCGGATCGCCCGCTTGGCGTCCAGCTCGGCGGCCACGTCCGCGCCACCGATGAGGTGCGGCCGGCCGCCGGCCGCGAGCAGGGCCTCGTACAGGTCGCGGCGCGGCTCCTGGCCGGTGCAGAGCACCACCGTGTCGGCGGGGACGAGCCGCTGCTCGCCGCCGACGGTGATGTGCAGGCCCTCGTCGTCGATCCGGTCGTACGTGGCGCCCGCGACGGAGACGACACCGCGGTGCTTGAGCTCCGCGCGGTGGATCCAGCCGGTGGTGGTGCCGAGGCCGGCGCCGACCTTGGTGGTCTTGCGCTGGAGGAGGTGGACCTGGCGCGGGGGCGCGGGCCGCTCGGGGGCGGTGAGCCCGCCGGGCCCGGCGTACGCGGTGTCGACGCCCCAGTGGCGGAAGTACGTCTCGGGGTCCTGGGAGGCGCCCTCGCCGCTGTCGGTGAGGAACTCGGCGACGTCGAAGCCGATGCCGCCGGCGCCGACGACGGCGACGCGCTCGCCGACGGGGGCGCCATCGCGCAGCACGTCGAGGTAGCTGACCACGTTGGCGCGCTCCACGCCCTCGATGTCGGGGGTGCGGGGGGTGACGCCGGTGGCGACGACGACCTCGTCGTAGCCCTGGAGGGTCTCGACGTCGGCGCGGGTGTTCAGCCGGACCTCGACGGCGCGGGCGGCGAGCTGGGTGCCGAAGTAGCGGATGGTCTCCTCGAACTCCTCCTTGCCCGGGATGCGGCGGGCGATGTCGAGCTGTCCGCCGATGTGGCCGGAGGCCTCGAAGAGGGTGACGGCGTGGCCGCGCTCGGCGGCGGAGACGGCGCAGGCGAGGCCGGCCGGGCCGGCGCCGACGACGGCGACGCGCTTCTTCAGCTGCGTGGGCGAGAGGACGAGTTCGGTCTCGTGGCAGGCGCGCGGGTTGACGAGGCAGCTGGTGATCTTGCCGCTGAAGGTGTGGTCGAGGCAGGCCTGGTTGCAGCCGATGCAGGTGTTGATGGTCTCGGAGCGGCCGGCCGCGGCCTTGGCGACGAAGTCGGCGTCGGCGAGGAAGGGGCGGGCCAGCGAGACCAGGTCGGCGCGGCCGTCGGCGAGCAGCTCCTCCGCGATCTCCGGGGTGTTGATGCGGTTGCTGGTGACGAGCGGGACGGAGACCGCGCCCATCAGCCGCTTGGTGACCCAGGTGTAGGCACCGCGCGGGACGGAGGTGGCGATGGTGGGGATACGGGCCTCGTGCCAGCCGATGCCGGTGTTGATGATGGTGGCGCCGGCCGCCTCGATCTCCTTGGCGAGGCGGACGACCTCGTCGAGGGTGGAGCCGCCGGGGATCAGGTCGAGCATGGAGAGGCGGTAGATGAGGATGAAGTCCTCGCCGACGGCCGCGCGGGTGCGCCGGACGATCTCCAGCGGGAAGCGCATGCGGTTCTCGTACGCGCCGCCCCAGCGGTCGGTGCGCTTGTTCGTCGCGGCGGCGATGAACTCGTTGATCAGGTAGCCCTCGGAGCCCATGATCTCGACACCGTCGTAGCCGGCGAGCTTGGCGAGGCGGGCGGCGCGGACGAAGTCCTCGACGGTGCGCTCGACCTCGATGTCACTGAGCTCGTTCGGGACGAAGGGGCTGATGGGGGCCTGGAGGGCGGTGGGGGCGACCAGGTCCTTGTGGTAGGCGTAGCGGCCGAAGTGGAGGATCTGCATCGCGATCTTCCCGCCCTCGGCGTGCACGGCCTCGGTGATCACCCGGTGCTCGGCGGCCTCGTCCTCGGTGGTGAGGCGGGATCCCCCCTCGAAGGGGCGGCCGGCGTCGTTCGGGGCGATGCCGCCGGTGACGATCAGGCCGGCGCCGCCGCGGGCACGCTCGGCGTAGAAGGCGGCGAGCCGCTCGAAGCCGCCCTGGTGCTCTTCGAGGCCGGTGTGCATCGACCCCATGATCACGCGGTTCGGCAGCGTGGTGAAGCCGAGGTCCAGGGGGCTCAGCAGGTTCGGGTACCGGCTCTGGGAACTCTGCGTGCTCATGGGGGGCGCCTCCTTGCGCGGGGGTGATGAACCTGTTCTAGCGAGGAGGGCCCGATTGTGCAACTAGGTGCATAACCAAGTGGCGGAGTTCACGCCGGCTCCTGCATGGCCGAGACCTTCCGTACGAAGACGACGGCGAAGCCGGCCGCCACGACGAAGAGCAGGTCGGACGCCATGGCGACGAGCGCGGCGGTGCGCAGCCCGGCCTGCGCCTCGGCGGCGGCGCCCATCCTGCTGGAGACCAGCGAGGCGAGCATCGCTGCGCCGAAGGAGACGCACCAGGCGGTGACGGGAGCCGCGGAAACGGGCGCGGCGGCGCGAGGGGACTTCGGCGCACTGGCCGCCCACACGCTGGTGGCGATCGCGTACGCGAGGAAGGTCCAGCCCACGAAGGGGATGAACCAGATCCCGATCGCCCAGCCCGGGCCCCGGCGGAACAGCTCCGGGGCGAAGACTCCCGCGTTCACCCGGACCCGGTGGAACCAGACGACGAACACCACGGCCGTGGGGAGCATCGCCAGCAGCGACAGGCTGGTGGCCACCGCGAACAGCCGCCCCGACGGATCCGCGTCCCGGGCGCCGTCGAGGGCCAGGTACCAGTCGGCGTCGGCGGCCAGCAGGAGCAGCCGGGTCGCCGCGCACACCCCCAGCAGCACGGTCAGGGCCAAGGCCAGCGCCCGGGGCGAGCGGAGCAGCGAGCGCGCCGGGGGCGCGCCGAGCGGAGGCAGCGATCTGGTGCCGAAGGACATGACGAGGGACCCCCCACGGGTTCACGGTGGCATGAAGAAGCCCGCCGACTCGGGCGGGCAGCCAGGACCCTACGTCACCGTCAGGACCCCGTCCACGCCGCCCCGCCCCGCCCGCCGGCGCCCGAGCAGTTCGCGCGGACGGTGCCGGGCTTCCTCCCGCAGGGCCGGGCGGCGGAAGCCGGGCCCGCGCAGGCCGGATTCCGCCGCCGTGGCCGGTCAGGCCCGGCGCAGGCGGACCGTGACGATCTGGAAGGGGCGCAGGGTGAGGGCTACCGCACCGTCCGCCGCCGGGGCGGATACCGCCGGGCCCGGCAGGGGGCGCTCCAGGAGGTCGGTCTCCGTCGCCTCCGCGATGCGGAAATCCGCCTCCAGGGACGCCTTCGCGCGGCCCCCGCGGGATTCGTAGAGGCGGACGATCACGTCACCGCTGCGGTCCTCGGCCAGTTTGACCGCCTCGACCACCACCGCGTCGTTGTCCAGCGCGAGCAGCGGGGCGACCGGGGCCGCCCCGTGGACCACCCGCTCCGGCAGGTTCAGCGCGTGGCCCTCGCGCACCGCGTCCGCGATCTCCGCGCCCGGCGCCAGTGAGAACCGCAGGGTGTGGGCGCCCTGGTCGGTCTCCGGGTCCGGATAGCGCGGGGCCCGGAGGAGGGAGAGGCGGACCGTCGTGGTCTGGCCCCCGTCCGGCCGCATGTCGCGGGTCACGTCGTGGCCGTACGTGGAGTCGTTGAGGATCGCCGTACCCCACCCCGGCTCCTCCACGTGGATCCACCGGTGCGCGCAGATCTCGAACTTGGCCGCCTCCCATGAGGTGTTGGTGTGCGTCGCGCGGTACACGTGCCCGAACTGGGTCTCCGAGGCGGACCGTTCGGCCTTCACGTCCAGCGGGAACGCGGCCTTCAGGAACTTCTCCGTCTCGTGCCAGTCCACCTCCGTGACCATGTCCACCGTCTTCGCCCCCGCCCGCAGCGTGATCGACTGGACCGCCGCCGAGCGGCCGAAGGAGCGGGAGACCCGGACCGTCACCGCGTCCGGACCGGCCTCCACCACCTCCAGCGCGTCCAGCTCCACCAGGTCGGTCACGCTGTTGCGGTAGAACGCGTCGATGTCCCACGCGTCCCACATGTTCGGGAAGTCGGGGTGGATCTGGAGCAGGTTCGCGGCCCGTCCCGGGGCCACCGCTTCCCGGCGCGCCTCCAGGTCGTACGCCGACACGACCAGCCCGCGGCCGTCGATCTCCACCAGCAGTCGCCCGTTGGCCAGGACGTGCCCGCCGCCGTGCCGCTCCTCCACGGTGGCCGGCTGGTGCCCGGCCGCCGCCTCCGGCAGGCCGGCGCCGCCGGCCGGGATGCCGCGCCGGGCGTGCGGGGCGCAGTTGAAGACCAGCTCCGCGGTGCCCTCCCCGGCCAGGGCCAGCTGCGCGGCCAGCGTGATCCCGCGCAGCTCCTCGCGTACCCGCGCGTACGTCCCGCGCGCCTCGCGGTGCACCCAGGCGATGGACGATCCTGGGAGGATGTCGTGGAACTGGTGGAGCAGCACGGTCTTCCAGATCCGCTCCAGGTCCTCGTACGGATACCCGTACCCCGGCACCCGGACCGCGGCGGTCGCGGCCCACAACTCGGCCTCGCGCAGCAGTGATTCGCTGTGCCGGTTGCCCTGCTTGGTCTTGGCCTGCGAGGTGTACGTGCCGCGGTGCAGCTCCAGGTACAGCTCGCCGGCCCAGACGGGCGCGTCCGCGTACTCGGCGTGCGCCTTCTCGAAGAACGCGTCGGGCCGCTCGATCTCCACGCGCGGGGAGCCTTCGAGGTCCCGCTGCCGCCTGGCCCGGGCCAGGTGCTCCCGGGTGGGACCGCCGCCGCCGTCGCCCCAGCCGAAGGGGACCAGTGAGCGCGAACCCCGGCCCTTCTCGCGGTAGTTGCCCGCCGCGTGTGCCAACTGCGCGCCGCCGAGATCGCTGTTGTAGGTGTCGACGGGCGGGAAGTGGGTGAAGACGCGGGTGCCGTCGATGCCCTCCCACCAGAAGGTGTGGTGCGGGAACGCGTTCACCTGCGACCAGCAGATCTTCTGCGTCAGGAACCATTTCGAGCCGGACAGCTTGACGATCTGCGGCATCGCGGCGGTGTACCCGAAGGAGTCGGGCAGCCAGACGTTGTGGGTCTCGATGCCGAACTCGTCCAGGAAGAACTTCTTCCCGTACAGGAACTGACGGGCCATCGCCTCGCCGCCGACCATGTTGGTGTCCGACTCCACCCACATGCCGCCGACCGGCACGAACTGCCCGTCCGCGATCTTCTTCTTGATCCGCTCGAAGAGCTCGGGCCGGTGGGTCTTGATCCAGTCCAGCTGCTGCGCCTGCGACATGGCGAAGACGAACTCGGGATGCGCGTCCATCAGGGCGACCATGTTGGACGTGGTCCGGGAGACCTTGCGGACGGTCTCGCGCAGCGGCCACAGCCAGGCGGAGTCGATGTGGGCGTGCCCGACGGCGCTGATCCGGTGCGCGGAGGCGTGGGCGGGGGCGGCGAGTACTCCGGTCAGGCGGGCGCGGGCCGCGGCCGCCGTGCCGGGGATGTCGCCGAGGTCCACCGCGTCGAGGGCGGCGTCGATCGCGCGCAGGATCTCGTACCGCCTGGCATCGGCCTCGCCGAGCTGCGTCATCAGGTCGTAGAGGACCTCCAGGTCCTGTACGAGCTCCCAGACCTCGGTCTCGAAGACGGCGAGGTCCATCCGGGCGAGCCGGTAGAGGGGCTGGTCGCCGCTGGTCTGCCGGTCCCCCTCGTACGTGGCCGAGTGGTCGACCAGGACGGGGTTCGAGGCGGCCTCCACGTACCACTCGACCTGCTCGCCGCCGGCCGCCGAGTCGGCGACGCGCACCCAGTCGTTGTACGGGTTCAGCGCCTTGACCTCGCTGCCGTCGGCCCGGTGGACGAGTCCCTCGCACTGGAAGCCGGGCATCATCCGGTCGAAGCCGAGGTCGAGGACGGCCTCGACCGTACGGCCCGCCCAGTCGGCCGGGACGGTGCCGGTGACCTTGAACCAGGTGGTGCCCCAGGCCGGGCCCCACGTCTCGCCGATCGCGCAGGGCTCGTACGGGGCCGCCAGGCCGTCGGCGACCGGCACGGGCTCGCCCGGCGCCTCCCAGCGCCCGATCGCCAGCGGGACCGGGCGGGAGTGGACGGCGGGCTTGATGCGCTCCTTGAGGACCCGGCGCAGGCGGTGTTCGGTGATGCTGCGGTCGTCGTGCATGACGGCTGCTCCAAGGGAGGGAGGGGTCGTATGACGGCAGGACGTGTGCGGCAGGACTCAGGTCTTGACGGCTCCCTCGCCCACCCCCTTGAAGAAGAAACGCTGGAGGGCGAAGAAGAGGAGCATCATCGGCAGGAGCGCCGCCATCGCGCCGGCGGCGATGATCCGCTGGTCGTTGGTGGTGGTGGCGCCGGCCAGGGTCTTCAGGCCGAGCTGGAGGGTGTAGTGGTCGCTGTTCGTGAGGACCAGCAGGGGCCAGAGGAAATCGTCCCAGGCGCCCATGAAGCTCGTGATGCAGACGACGGCCAGGGCTCCCTTGGCGGCGGGAAGGAAGAGCCGGGTGAACCGGGTCCACTCGTTCGCTCCGTCCAGGACGGCGGACTCCTCCACCTCCTTGGGCACGGCCAGGAAGGCCGAGCGCATGACCATGATGTTCAGGACGGAGACCGCGCCGGGGAGCCACACGCCGACGAGGGTGTCGACCAGGCCCATCTCGCGCACGGTCAGGAACATCGAGATCATCACGGACTCGAAGGGGAACATGAGCGTGGCCACCAGCACCGTGAAGACCGATTTGCGGCCCTTCCACCCGGCCCGGGAGAGGGCGTACCCGCCCATCGCCGCGAACAGCATGTTCGAGGTGATCGCGAGGACGGCCACCACCAGCGTGTTGCCGACGTACTGGAGCAGCGGGAAGGAGTCGGCGACGAGGACGTAGTTGTCGAGGGTGGGCCGCGCGGGCAGCACGCCGTCGTACACGTTCTCGGTGCGGCCGCGGATCGAGGTCAGGAACTGCCAGACGATCGGCCCGAGCATCACGACGAGCATCACGACCAGCGTGGCGTACCGGGCGGCGAGCCCGATCCGCCGGCGCCTGCGGTCGGCTCCGGTGCCGGCCGCGGTGCGCGCCGCAGCCGTGCGTGCCGTGGTGGGCGCCGCAGTGCGCGGCGTGGTGCGTGCCGTGGTGCTCAACTCTCGTCCCCCTTCGACAGGCGGCGGCCCAGCAGGCTGAAGACCAGGGTCAGCAGGAACAGCAGGATCGAGATGGCGGAGGCGTAGCCGGTCTCGCCGGAGAAGCCGAGGCCGACCTGCCGGATGAGGAAGGGCAGGGTGCGGGCGCCGCCACCGGGGCCGCCGCTCTCCCCGCCCAGGATGTAGATCTCGGTGAAGACCCGCAGCGCGGAGATGGCGGAGAGCGTGCCGACCAGCAGCATCATCGGCTTCACCTGGGGGACGGTGATGCTGAAGAAGCGGCGCACGGCGCCGGCGCCGTCGAGCGCGGCCGCTTCCTGGAGCGACGGCGAGACGTTCCCGAGGGCTGCGAGGTAGAACACCATGTAGTAGCCGAGGCCCTTCCACACGGTCACGATCATGGCGGAGACCAGCAGCATGGTGCTGTCGGTCAGGAACGGGATCGGCTCCGAGACGATGCTCAGCTTCCGGAACACGGTGTTGACGAGCCCGTCGCTGCGCAGCACCCACTGCCAGATCAGCCCGACGACCACGGCGGAGGCGATCACCGGGGTGTAGAAGGCGGAGCGGAAGAACCCGATGCCCGGGATCTTCGCCTGGACGAGCACGGCGAGGGCGAGCGGGAGGAGGACCAGACACGGCACGACGACGACCAGGTACAGCACGCTGTTGCCGGTGGCGGTCCAGAAGTCGGGGTCGGCGAAGGCGCGGGTGTAGTTGTCGAAGCCGACGAAGGTGCCGCCGCGCAGGATCTGGGCGTCGGTGAGGGACAGGATGACGGTGTTGACGAACGGCCAGAGGCTGAACAGGGCCACCATCACCAGGCCGGGGGCGAGGAAGAGGTAGGGGGTCCACCACCGGCGGTGGACCAGCCCGGTCTCGGCCTCCATGGCCGCGAGGGCCGCCTTGCGGCGCCGTCCGGCGGAGCGGGCCGGGCGTGGCGTCATTTCTGCGCCGACTTGGCGAGCAGCTGGTTCGCCTCCTCCTGGGCCTTGCGTACGGCCGTCTGCGGATCCTGCTCGCCCTGGATCGCCTTCTGCATCTCGCGGACGACCGCGTCACCGACCTGGTTGGTCCACTGGACCGGGGTGTTGGCGTCGAGTGCCGCGCTCTTGAGCTGCTCGGCGCCGACCGCGCGGGCGACCGTCTCGGCGTCCTTGCCGTCGCCCCGGTCGGCGAAGCGCGGATCGGCCAGGCCCTGGGCGTTGGACGGGTAGATGGTCGCGTTCTTCGAGAACTCCACCTGGTTGGGGCCGTTGGTGACCCACTTGGCGAACTCGGTGGCCGCGTCGAGGTGCTTGGTGTCCTTCTTGATGCCGAGGGACTGGGCGTAGATGCCGATGTGGCCGAGCTTGCCGGTGACGGCCCCCGCGACCTGGGTGCCGGCGTAGATCTGCGGGGCGTTCTGCTTGATGTCCTTGACGAAGCCCGGGGAGCCGGGACCGAAGACGAGCTTGCCGCCGCCGTAGAGCTGGTTGATGTCGTCCGACTTGAGGAGGGACTCCTTGGGCATGGCGCCCTTGGCGTACAGGTCCTTCATCCGCTGCACCCACTCGACGGCCTTGGGGGTGTCGAAGACGAAACGATCCTGCTGCTCGTTCAGGATCGCTACGCCCATCTTCTGCCAGTCCCCGGGCAGGCGGCCCTTGGGGTCGGCCATGAAGGCCGAGTAGCGGCCGCCGGACGCGGCGGCGATCTTGTCGGCGTAGTCGAAGAACTGCTCCACGCTGGTCGGCGGCTGCGCCGGGTCCAGGCCGGACTTCTCGAAGAGCTCCTTGTTGTACGTGAGGATCTCCGGGGTCACGTACCAGGGGTACGCGTACACGCCGTCGCCTTTCCCCGGGAGCTTGAACTGCTCCCACGACCCGGGGACGTACTCCTTGGCGACCTCGGGGTCGAGCCCCGCCACGTCGGCGAGCAGGCCGCGGTCACCGAGGAGCTGGAAGGAGTCGGTGGAGAGGTTGACCACGTCGGGGAGGGCGCCGGCCTGGGCGTCGGCGACGAGCTTCTCGTTGTAGCCGTCGCCCGGGACGTCCTCCCATCTGACCTTCGCCTCGGGGTACTTCTTCTCGAAGGCGTCGATGACGCCTTGTACGTAGGCCGTGAACTTGGGCTTGAGCTGGAGGGTGCGGAAGGTGATCTCCCCGGCGACCTTGCCGGTCTTCCTGCCCTCCGGCACGTCCGCCGCGCCGCCGCTGACCCCGCAGGCGGAGACCGAGAGGAACGTGCCGGCCACGAGCGTGGCGACGGCTGTACGGGTCGCGTTCGAACGGGTCATCGTCGCCACCTTCGGGGGGAGTTCCGGCCTCACTGCCGGAGCGCGCAGCCCACGCTGACCCCAAATCCAGATCGCGTCAATGCGGCCGAAGTCCGGATGGGCGGGTACCGGTGGGTCCCGATGGGTCCCGCATCACGACGACAGACGTACAGGCAGATGAAAGAGGCACAGTCAACACCGCGACGACCAGCACTAATGCGCTTTAGTTCCAGGCCGCCCCAAGGTGATATCGATTCCATAACATCGCCCGCCGGACCCCGCATGTTGACTTCTTATCGGCGGTGCAAGTGGCCGCGCACTAATGCGCTTTACCTCGCACGGGCCCAAAGCCCCGTTGCGCAGATGGGCTTCGGATGGTTGGGTTCGACCACACGGCGTGTAGCTCAGCAGCCAGAGCACCGACCTGCACAGTCGGAGGACGCAGGGGCAGAACCTGCCACGCCGGCCATGGAAGAGAACGCCGACCACCAGCCCCGGAAGCCGAAGCCCGCCATCGAGGCACAGCGCGAAGCGCTCGCCGTCTGGCGGCCGTTCGAGGACGAACTGCTGGCCCATCGACTGCGCGCCGACGCCGAGGCCCGCACGGCGCATTGGCATGCCGAGGGAGCCGCCCTCCTGGAGCGCTACCGGGCCCTGGCCGCCGAGCACACCCGGTGCACCCGGCACCTCGACCCCAAGTCCAACGCCGCCGTCCTGCGGCGCGCACTGGAGGAGGCCGTCGCGGGCCGGACCCCGTCACCGCGGTTGTCCGGTCTGCTGGGGCATGCCGTCGCGTCGATGGTCGCCAAGCGCGGCATGCCCGGTTCCGCCGAGCACACGGCACTGCGCGGGATCCAGGCCGCCGAAGCCGCCCGGCCCCCGCACCACGAGCGACACGCGCCGCTCCCCCGCGCGCTCCACGGATCCGTGGCCGAGCTGTTGGAGGACGGGGCGGTCCCCTCCGCCGAGGTGTTGGCCGAGCTGATACCGCCGCCGGCCACCACCCACACCGCGGCGCAGGCCCGGTTGGAGCTGCGGGCCATCGGCGAACTCGCCGTGGAGGCCTTCCCCGGCGCGGGGATCCCGAACCGGCTGGCGGGCACGCTGGCCCGGCTCGCGAAACCGGCCGGGCTGCCGGTGCCCATCCTCACCGAGCCGTTCGCCTCCGCCACGACGTGCGCGGTGAACGCCGACCTGTTCCCCGCCGCGTGGACGGCCGCCGACCTCCTCAAGGGCACACCGTACGAGCGCTACTACGGCATCGACTTCGCCGCGCTGCGGGACCTGGCGGAGAGGGGCGACCCGGCCGAGTTCGCCGAGCTGTGCGCCCGGCGGGCCGGGCTGCCCCCGCACCGGTGCACCGGGCCGGACGGCCCTCAGGTCGTCGCTCTCGCCCGTGAGGCGGCCGTCGACGAACAGGCGCGCATCCTCACCACGTTCAACATGGCCACCCTGGTCCGCGTGGTCGGCATCGACCCGCCGTCCGGGTGGGACGGGCTGGCGCGTGGGGCGTTCACCGCCGCCCGGCGCCGGTCGGCGACGCCCAAGAGGGCAGCCTGCGCGTGGCGGCAGCTGGTGTTCCACCTCTCGCTGTGCGACG
This sequence comes from Streptomyces sp. NRRL S-244, assembly GCF_000717915.1. Lineage (GTDB taxonomy): Bacteria > Actinomycetota > Actinomycetes > Streptomycetales > Streptomycetaceae > Streptomyces. The sequence continues at coordinate 42,101 of NZ_JOCX01000027.1, read as the reverse complement.
CGGGCCGGCAGGCGGCCGTACTCGCCTGGACCGACGCGGAATGTGCCCGCCTCCCCCGGCCCGTGGCGGCCCGCCTCTCACCCGCCCTCGCGCGGCTCCGGGCGGCCGTCGCTCCCCCTACTTCATCCGGTACTCGACTTTTTCGGCGAGTTTTCCGTCCTTGAAGCAGAAGCGGTACACCGTCTCCCCCTCGGTGTCCGCGGCGGACACGTACCAGGAGCAGGCGCTGCCCTCGGGTTCGGCCGGGCCGCCCGACTTCAGGGCGCCCTTGATGAAGCTCTCCCCGGACGGCATCTTGGCGCGGACCGCGTCCTCCGGGTCTCCGACGTTCACGGACTGGTAGACGCCGGGTTCGAGCAGCGTCTTGCCCGCGGCGTCCACTACCTTCCCGACGCCGAAGAGGAGGGCCACGACGGCCGCGATGCCGAGCACCAACGCCACCCCGCAGCCGATCAGACAGCCCTTGCGCTGCGCCACGTCCGTTCCTCCGTACCTTGCCGAACCTTGCCGATCTCCTGACAACCAGACCTTCGCAAGCCACCGGCACCGCGCGCTGTCCTCCAAAGTCTTCGGCTCCCGCAACGATCGTCGCCGTTCGAGGTCGGACCCCCTCATCCGTGTATACAAGAGGCAAAAGCGAGAACGATGCGTACGATCCGGACGAAACGAGAGGAACCCACTGTGAGTGAGACCATCGAGCCTCTGATCGTCGTCGGCGTGGACGGTTCGAACCACTCCAAGGAAGCCCTGCGCTGGGCCGTCGCCCAGGCCAAGGCCATCGGCGGCCGGGTGCACGCCGTCATGAGCTGGCAGTGGAACACCAACCCGTTCGCCGTGGGCACCGGCACACCGGACGAGCTGGTAGGCGCCGAGGAGACGGCCCGCCGGCGCCTCGCGGACACCGTGGCCTCGGCCGTCGGCACCTCGCCCGGCGTCCCCGTCTTCCGCCGGGTCGAACAGGGCTCGCCGGCCCAGGTGCTGGTGGACGCCTCCAAGGAGGCGGACCTGACGGTCGTCGGCACCCGGGGCTACGGCGGCTTCAAGGGCGCCCTGCTCGGCTCGGTGAGCCAGCAGGTGGTGCAGTACGCGGCGAGCACGGTGGTCGTGGTCCGCGAGGGCGAGGACGACGACCAGGACGAGGACTGGGATTAAGGCTAGGACGATGACCCGGGGGCCGTCAGGTCACCGGGGTCGGTGTTCGCGCCGCACAGGATGACGGCCACGCGCTCGCCCAGCGGCTGCGGAGCGGTCCGTACGGCCGCCAGGGCGGTGGCCGCGCCCGTCTCGACCACGATCCGGTGCTCCTCCCACAGCGCGCGCCGGGCCGCCGTGATCGCCTGGTCCGGGACCAGGACGGAGCGTGCGTTCTTCTCCTGCGCGGCGGCCAGCGCGGCCGCCGACACCCGGGTGGCGCCCAGTGAGTCGGCGGCGACCGAGTCCACGGCCACGTCGACGATCCGGCCGGACTCCAGGGCCGCGTTCAGGGCCCGGCAGTTCTCCGGCTCGGCCGCGATCACCTGCACGCCGTGCTCGCGCGCCGCGGCCGCGACCCCCGCGAACAGCCCGCCGCCGCCCACCGCGACGACCACGGTGTCCAGCCCCGGCAGCCCGGCCCGGATCTCGTCCAGCAACGTACCCGCGCCCGCCGCGATCAGCGGGTGGTCGTACGCATGGCTGCTCAGCGCGCCGCTCTGCGCCGCGAACTCCTCGCACGCGGCCAGCGCTTCGGCGTACCGGTCGCCGACGAGCCGCACCTCGGCCCCGTACCCGCGCAGCCGCTCCACCTTCACGCGCGGCGCGTTGGCGGGCAGGAACACGGTGGCGCGGACGGACTGCGCACGGGCCGCCCAGGCGCAGGCGAGGCCCGCGTTCCCGCCGGAGGCGATGGTGACGCCCGCGTCCGGGAGGGTGCCGGCGTCCCGGTGGGCGGCCAGGAAGTTGCGGGCGCCGCGGGCCTTGAAGGACCCGGTGTGCTGGAGGTACTCCAGCGCGTACCAGAGCCCCTCGGCGGCGGGTACGACGGCGACGGGGCGGACCGATCCGGCTATCCGGTCGGCGGCGGCGCGTACGGCGGCGTAGTCGAGCTGCTGTTCCATGACGGGGTCCCTTCGTACGGCTTCGGACGGCTTCGGACGGCTTCGGACGCCTTCGGGCGGCTTCCGGCAACTGCGAGCGGCCTCAGGCGGCGGCGGGCCGGTTGGCCTCGATCAGCTGGCGCAGGGCGCCGTAGTACACCTCGTGGTCGGTCAGGGCGGGCAGTACGTCGGCCAGCCCTCCCGCGAGCACGGGGAACCCCTGCGGATCCAGGGCGGCCAGGGCCGCCCGCGAGGCGGCGGTGGCTCCGGCCGGATCCCGGTGGTCCACGAAGGCGGCGCTGCCGAGGGTGAGCAGGTACATGCGGCGGTACGCGGTCATCGCCTCGGCGGCGCTCATCCCGGCGGCCACGCTGTCCGCGAGCGCGGGCTCGACCAGCCGGGCCAGCAGCTGGCGGCCGAGCCACGGGCGGCCACCGCGGAGCATCAGCAGCCCGGGGTGCGCGACGAGCAGCCGGTACAGCGCGGTGAAGCGCAGCTCGGTGGCCTGCGCCCAGCCGGTCCCGGCCGGGATCTCGGGGAGCCGGCCGGCGAGGTGCTCGGTGCAGAGGTCGAGGAGCCCGGCGAGGTCGGTGCAGCGGCGCTGCACGGTGGCGTGGGAGACCTCCAGCCGGTCGGCGAGGGCCCGGAAGCTCAGCGCGCCCGGCCCCTCCTCGTCGATGAGGCGCAGGGCGGCGACGGCGATCACCTCGGGCGTCGCACGGTCCAGGGCTGCTGATCTCCTCGGCATGAGATACACCGTATCAGACGTCGTAACATACGCCGTAACAGACTGCGTACCGATGCACCCCCTCCCCGATCGTGTGACGCCGACTACGGCCATATTGCTGGTCATTGAGCCATAACCATCGACTTATGTTGACAGTGGGTAGTCGCACCGCTGCACTGAGCGCACTTGCAGCCCCACCTCAAGGAGTCTCCGTGCCGCCTCGCCTGCGTGCGTCGCTCCCCTGCCTGACCGCGGCCGCCCTGCTCGCCCTCTGCCTCGCCCCCGCCCCCGCGGCGGCCGAGCCCTACGCGACCTCGGACGCCCCGCTCGCGCTCACCCCGCCCATGGGCTGGAACAACTGGGCGCACTACATGTGCGACATCGACGAGGCCAAGGTGGTCGCGAACGCCGACGCACTCGTCTCCAGCGGCCTCGCGGCCAAGGGCTACGACACGGTGACGGTCGACGACTGCTGGATGACCAAGAGCCGGGACGCGGACGGCAACCTGGTCGTCGACACGCAGAAGTTCCCGCACGGCATGGCCTGGCTCGGCGAGCATCTGCACGCCAAGGGCCTGAAGTTCGGCATCTACGAGGACGCCGGCTCCCTCACCTGCGAGCGCTACCCCGGCAGCGGCTCGCCCGACGGCGGCGGCCCCGACCACTACGCCCAGGACGCCCGGCAGTTCGCGTCGTGGAAGGTCGACTACGTCAAGATGGACGGCTGCAACCTGTGGGTGCCGCCCGGGCGGACGAAGGAGCAGGCGTACCGCGACGCGTACAACGCCGTCGCCGAGGCCCTGCGTACGAGCGGCCGCGCCATGGTGCTCTCCGCCTCGGCCCCCGCCTACTTCCAGCAGGGCGAGTGGGGCGGCTCCGACTGGCACAAGGTCCTCGGCTGGGTCGGGGAGACCGGGCAGCTGTGGCGCGAGGGCAAGGACATCAAGGTCTACAACCCCACCGCGCCCGCGACCTCCCGGTGGAGCTCGGTGCTCGGCAACTACGGCTACAACCGCTGGCTCGGCCGGTACGCGGGCCCCGGCAACTGGAACGACCCCGACTTCCTGATCGCGGGCGCCCCCGGGCTCACCGAGGCCGAGAGCCGCAGCCAGGTGGGGCTGTGGGCGATGATGGCGGCCCCGTTCATCCTGTCCTCCGACGTCTCCAAGCTCACCCCGGCCGGGCTGGCCGCCCTGGGCAACACCGATCTGATCGCGCTGGACCAGGACCCGATGGGCCGCCAGGGCGCGGTGCTCTCCGCCAACGCCACGTTCGAGGTGCTGGCCCGGCCGCTGGCGGGCGGCGACCGCGCCGTCGCCGTGCTCAACCGGTCCGGCAGCGCGCGGGACGTCTCCGTACCGCTCACCGACATCGGGCTGTACTCCTGCACGGTCGACGCCAAGGACCTGTGGAGCGGCAAGAGCACCGAGGTCTCGACCTCCCTGACCGGGAAGGTGGCCGCGCACGACACGGCGGTCTTCCGGCTCACCCCGCACGAGGGGTGCGGCGCCGCCGTGCCGACCGGGCAGATCACCGGGAACGGCGCCCAGTGCGCGGACGGGGTCAACACCAGCGGGGTGGGCGCGGTGGTCCTGGCGCCGTGCACCGCGGCCGCCGACCAGCGCTGGGTGCTCGGGGCGGAGGCGAGCGTACGCCTGACCGGCAAGTGCCTGTCGGCGGGCGAGAACGGCGCCGTCGAACTGGCCGGCTGCGCGCCCGGTGAGCCGGGCCAGCGCTGGACGCACCGGCGGGACGGGGCGCTGGTCGAGGACGTGAGCGGACTGTGCCTGACGGCCCCCGCCGCGGCCGCGACCCCCGACGCCCCGGCGGAGCGGCTGCGCCTGACCGACTGCGGCGAGAACCGCGTCGACCAGGCCTGGTCCCTGCCCGTCTGACCCCGGACCACACGACGGATCGGTGACTCATCGGATGACGAACCCCACTCCCCGGCGCCCGCGGCGCGCGCAGCTGCGCCGCCGGCTCGCCCTCGCCACCCTGGTGGCCCTGCTCGGCGCCGGCTCCCCCGCACTGGCCGGCCCGGTCGACGGGGGCCACGTACGGGGCCGTGCGCCCGCGCCGGTACCGGAAGGCCCTCCCGGCTCCCCCGGCTCCCCCGGCACCCTCCACTCCCCCGCTTCCTCCGGCTCCCCCGGCGCGCCCGGGCCACGGGCCTTCGACGCCGGGCCGGCGCGGGAGGCGCTGGAGCGGCTGCTGCCGCGCCACGCCGACCAGTTCACCCTCGTGCCCGACCCGGCCGCCGGGGCCGACCGGTTCACCGTGTCCGGGTCGGCCGGCGCGATCACCGTGCGCGGATCCACGGGGGCCACCCTGCTCACCGGGGTCGGCTGGTACCTCCAGCACGTCGCCGGGGCCGACATCGGCTGGCCCGGCGAGAGCATCGGGATGCTGCCCGCGCGACTGCCCGCCGTCCCCGCGCCGGTCACCCGCAGCGCGCTCGTCCCGCACCGGTACGCCCTCAACGACACCGACGACGGCTACTCGGGCGCGTACCGCACCTTCGAGCAGCACCAGCGGCAGATCGACCTGCTCGCCCTGCACGGCATCAACGAGGTGTTCGTCCAGGCCGGCGCCGAGTACCCGTACTACCGGGCGCTCCAGGGCTTCGGCTACTCCGCCGCCGAACTGCGCGAGTGGATCCCCGGCCCCGGACACCAGAGCTGGTGGCTGCTGCAGAACCTGAGCGGCTTCGGCGGCCCGGTCTCCGAGCGGCTGATGCAGGAGCGCGCCGAGCTCGGCGGGCGGATCGCCGAGCAGTTGCGCGGGCTCGGCATGACCCCGGTGCTGCCCGGCTACTTCGGGACGGTCCCGCCGGGTTTCGCCGCCCGCAACGCGGGCGCGAAGACGGTGGCGCAGGGCGACTGGGCGGGCTTCGACCGGCCCGACTGGCTGGACCCGTCCTCGCCGGTGTTCGGAAAGCTGGCCGCCGCGTACTACGCGGAGCAGCGCGCCGTGTTCGGGGACAGCACGATGTACCGGATGAGCCCGCTGCACGAGGGCGGGACGGTGGGCACCGTCGACGTGAAGGCGGCCGCCCGGGCGGTCCAGTCGGCGCTGCACGCCGCGCACCCGGGGGCGATGTGGGCGGTGCTGGGGTGGCAGGACAGCCCGAAGGCGGAGCTGCTCGCCGGGGTGGACACCTCGAAGCTGCTGATCCTGGACGGGCTGTCCGACCGCTACAACCGGCTGGACCGCGAGGCCCGCTGGGGCGGGGTCCCGTACGCGATGGGCACGATCTACAACTTCGGCGGGCACACCACGATCGGCGCGAACACCTCGGTGTGGATCGAGCGGTTCGGCCCCTGGCGGGCCAAGGCCAACAGCGCGTTGAAGGGCATCGCCTACCTGCCGGAGGCCACCGGGACCAACCCGGCCGCCTTCGACCTGTTCACCGATCTCGCCTGGGAGCCCTCCCCGATCGACCAGCGCAAGTGGTTCGCCGATTTCGCGGGCCGCCGCTACGGCCGGCCCGACAAGGAGGCGGCGGCCGCCTGGGAGGAGCTGCGCACGGGTCCGTACAGCACCTCCTCGGGCCTGTGGTCGGAGTCCCAGGACAGCCTGTTCACCGCCCGGCCGAGCCTGGCCGCGGTGGGGGCGGCGTACTGGAGCCCCAAGTCGATGCGCTACCCGGCCGACGGGGTGCGCCGGGCCCTGGACCACCTGCTCAAGGTGGATCCGAAGCTCCGCGGCTCCAGCGCCTACCGCTTCGACCTGGTGGACACCGCCCGGCAGGCCCTGGCCAACCACTCGCGGGTGCTGCTGCCGAAGATCAAGGCGGCGTACGAGGCCAAGGACCTGACCCGGCTGCGCGCACTGACCGCCGAATGGGCGGACGGGGAACGCCGGTTGGACGCCGTCACGGGCTCCGATCCGAACTTCCTGCTCGGCAACTGGCTGTCGGCGGCCCGCTCCTGGGGTGCGGACGAGGCCGAGCAGGACCGGTACGAGTACGACGCCCGCTCGATCCTGAGCGTGTGGGGCCGACGCAGCACCAGCGAGGGCGGTTTCCTGCACGACTACGCCAACCGCGAATGGAGCGGCCTGATCCGGGAGTTGTACGCGCCCCGCTGGGCGGCCTACTTCGAGTCGCTGGAGGAGTCCCTGGTCCGGCGGGCGGCGCCCCGGGAGATCGACTGGCACGACTTCGAGGAGGAGTGGGCCCGGCGCACCACGCGGCACCCGAGCGGGGCGAACGGCCCGAGCGGGGATCCTTACGCCCTGGCGGCGGACATCGCGGCGGCCCTGAAGTCCTCGGAGGGGGCCGCCCGCTGACCTCCTACACCACGCGGGACGGCGGCGATCGGATGATGCGCTGATCACCACCCGCCCGTGGGAATCCCGCTACCCGTGCGGGGGAGAACCTGTCAGGTGGTTCGACGCGCGGGAGGCGCACTCGGTTGACTGGCTCGGAACGACCACCAGGGGCGGCCGTCGGAACATCCGGCGGTCGCCCCTTCCGACGCCGTCACACGGCCCGAAGCCTTCAGGAGTGCACCGAGCATGTCCCAGGACACCCCGCCCGCCGAGGACCGCACCCCGCCCGTGACCCTGGAGCTGCTGACGCTCCTCGCCGCCGGGGTCGCCGATCTGGCACTCGACCAGTTACGGCAGTCCGCCGAGCGGGCCCAGGACGTACTGCACCGCTCCGATCTGCGGGAACTGCTCACCGACGGGGTCGTGGAGCTGCGCAAGCGCGGCGAGCTGGCCACCCGCCGGTCGGGCGCGGGAGCGGAGAACCACCTGGAGACCATGGCCCGGCGGGCCGCCGAGCGGGTCGCCTCCGAGGGCCACCCCCGTGCATGACCACACCGGCTTCAAGGAGCGCATCGACGAGGTGCTGGTCCGGCTGGCCGACGAGGAGGAGCGGGCGCTGCTCGGCCTGCACGTCGAACTCTCCCCGCTGTCCGAGCAGTTACGCCGCTCGCTGGCCGGCGGGAAGCGGATCCGGGCCGCGTACCTGTACTGGGGCTGGCGGGCTGCGGGGCAGCCGGACTGTGAAGGGGTGATCCGGGCCGCGGCCGCGATGGAGCTCGTGCACGCGGCCGCCTGCACGCACGACGACATCATCGACGACAGCCGGATGCGGCACGGCAGGCTCACCGCGCACGCCGCGTTCGCCGCCGCCGGGCAGCGTTCCACCCCCCTCGCGATGATCCTCGGCGATCTGCTGATGGGGTACGCCGGCCACGTCTTCAGCTCCTGCGGGCTGCCCGGCGCCTACCTGGCCCGGACCGTCCCCCTCTGGGCCACGCTGCTGCGCGAGACCATGGCGGGCGAGTTCCTGGAGGTGCTCCGCACCCGGCCGGAGCCGATCCCGCAGGTGGCGGAGTCGCTGGAAGTGGCCCGCTTCAAGACGGCCAAGTACACCGTCGAGCGGCCGCTGCACCTGGGCGCCACCCTCGGCGGGGGCTCCCGCGGCCTCCTCGACGCGTTCTCCGCGTACGGGCTGCCGCTCGGCGAGGCCTTCCAGCTGCGCGACGACCTGCTCGGCACCTTCGGCGACCCGGCCAGGACCGGCAAGTCGAACGTGGACGACCTGCGGGACGGCAAACCGACCGCGCTGCTCGCCCTGACCGTCGCCGCGGCCGGCGGCGACGACCGGCGGCTGCTCGCGAAACTGGTCGGCCGACCGGACCTGGGCACCGAAGAGGCCACCGCCGTACGCGCGTTGATGGAGCGCTGCGGGGCCCGGCAGCAGGTCGAGGACATGATCCGGGAGCGCATCGCCCGGGCCACCGGCGCGCTGGACACCGTACCGATGCCCGCGGAGGCGCGGTCCGCGCTGCGCGAGCTCGCCGGTACCGCCGCCGAGCGCTCGCTGTAACCGCGGGCCGGCTCCCTGCGCCGGGGCCCGATGCCCCGCCCGGGACGCGACGCCCCGACCTGACCCGTCCCGCCCCGCCCCGCACCCGCCCCCGTACACACGAGAAGGACGAGTGAAGTGACCACCGCCGAGAACCGCGCCGAGACCGCCGCCACCCCGCCGCGCCCCCGCTACGACGACGCCGCGCTCGACGCCCTGTCCACCCAGGGCGATCCGCAGGCCGACGAGACCGTCGCCGCGATGTTCCACCGCAACGAGGTGGGCGACTTCAACACGCTCATGCGGTTCTTCACCACCGCCGGGGACCCGCTCCCCGACCGGCTCCCGGCCTCCGCCCGCGACTACTTCGAGGCCACCGCCCTGCCCCCGGCCTGGGTCGACTGGGACGTCATGGAGCAGGCCCGGCTGTTCTTCATGGACAACGCCGCCCACATCAACACCGGCCTGTCCTTCGCCGCGATGCCCGTCAGCTACGCCGTCCCCCGGATGGCCCGGCTGCTGTCCTCGACGCACTCGCTCGCGTACCCCTCTCGCCGGATGGCCAACACCGGCCAGTTCGTCACGTACCTCATGCGGACGGACTCCTTCGCCGAGGGCAGCAAGTTCATCCCGGCCGCCCAGAAGGTCCGGCTGCTGCACGCGGCGGTACGCCACCACCTGCGCCACGGCGGCCACTGGGACGTCGAGCGGGACGGCATGCCCATCTGCCAGGAGGACATGATCGCCGGGCAGACCTTCTTCTCGCTGCTGGTGCTCGACGCCATGCACCGGCTCGGCATCCACATGAGCGAGGAGGGCGCGGAGGCCTACTACTACGCCTGGCGGGTCGTGGCCGCCCTGCTGGGCTGCGACATGGCGGCCGTACCGGAGAACCTCGCCGAGGCGCGCGCGTACTGCGACCTCTACCTCCAGCGCCACCTCGGCCCCTCCCCGGAGGGCGTGCTCCTCAACGCCCAGCTGATGCGGCTGTACGAGGACGTGGTCCCCGGCACGCTGTTCGACCCGATGGTCCCGGCCACCGTCCGCTACCTGGTCGGCGACACCATCGGCGACTGGCTGGAGGTCCCGCGCAGCCCCTGGGACGCGGCGGCCAGGGCCGTCCCCGTGGTGCTGGGGCTGCTGGAGACCATCGAGGACAGCAGCCCGCTGGCGGAGTGGGCGCTCGACAAGGCGGGCTCGCTGCTCGCCGGGTTCGAGCTGTCCGCGCTGACCCGGGGGCGGGTCATGCACCACGCCATCCCGGCGGAGCTGAAGGCGGAGTACGGGGTGAAGGCGCCGCGCAGCGGCCGCTGGGTGCCGCCGGCCCCGACGCCCGTGCACTGACCCGAACGGGCGCGGACGGGCGCGGCCGGGCGCGGGTCCGCCCTGGTCCGAGTCACACTGGAAGCCGCCGGTTTCCCGGCGGACGGCGACGCGGACAGCGACGCGGACGGTGACCCGGACAGTGACCCGAACGGTGGCGCGGACGGTGACTTGCTCATGACAACCCGTGTGAAGGCGGACCCGGGGCGGCGCCGCCGCGTCCTGGGCGGCGCCGTCTGCGGTCTGGTCGCCGCCTGCGCCGGACTGGCCCTGGCGGAGCTGGCCGCGGCGGCCGTCCGGCCGGAGGCCTCCCCGGTCACCGCGGTCGGCGGAGCGGTGGTCGACCGTACGCCGGTGGGCGTCAAGGAATGGGCGATCCGCGAGTTCGGCACCGCCGACAAACTGCTGCTGGCGCTCGGGATCGTCCTCGTCCTGGGTGCGGTGGCCGCCCTGGCCGGGGTGCTCGCCGTACGGCACCTGCCCGCCGGGATCGCGCTCGCCGGCTGTTTCGGGCTGGTCGGGGCGGTGGCCGCGCTCAGCCGGCCCGAGGCGACCTGGCACGACGCGCTCCCGTCGCTGGTCGGCGGGCTGGGCGCGGCCGGGGTGCTGTACCTGCTGGTCCGCGCGTTGACCACGCCCCGTCCGGTGGGCGCGCCGCCGGGCGGGGCCTGGTCGATGGACCGGCGCGGCTTCGGGCGGCTGGTCGGCGCGGCCCTCGTGGCCTCGGCGGGGATCGGGTACGCGGGGCGGCGGCTCGGCGCGTACGGCTCGGCCGGGGCGACGGCCTCGCGGGCGGACCTGGTCCTGCCGGAGCCGGCCGTGCCCGCACCGCCCGTACCGCCCGGCGCGCAGCTGCCCGTGCCCGGGATCTCCCGCTTCCTGACCCCCAACCGGGACTTCTACCGCGTGGACACCGCGCTGGTCGTCCCCCGGGTGGACGCGGACACCTGGCGGCTGCGCATCCACGGCGAAGGCGTCACCACCCCGCTCGAATTCGGGCTGCGCGAGCTGCTGGCCCGCCCGCTCGTCGAGCACGACATCACCCTCACCTGCGTGTCGAACGAGGTCGGGGGCCCGTACGCGGGCAATGCCCGCTGGCTCGGCGTGCGCCTGGCCGACCTGCTGCGCGAGGCGGGGGTCCGGCCGCCCTCGCAGGGCGGTCCGGCGGACCAGCTCGTGTCGCGTTCGGTGGACGGGATGACGATCGGCACGCCCGTCGAGACGGTGATGGACGGCCGGGACGCGCTGCTGGCCGTCGGGATGAACGGCGAGCCGCTGCCCTTCGCGCACGGCTTTCCCGTACGGATGGTCGTACCGGGCCTGTACGGGTACGTCTCGGCGTGCAAGTGGCTGACCGAGCTGCGGCTGACGACCTTCGCGGCGTACGACGCGTACTGGGTGCGCCGGTCCTGGGCTCAGCAGGGCCCGGTCAAGACGCAGTCCCGGATCGACACCCCGCGCCCCTCCTCCGAGCCGCGGGAGGGGCCGGTGGCGGTGGCGGGGGTGGCGTGGGCGCAGCACCGCGGTATCGCCCGGGTGGAGGTACGGGTGGACGCGGGCCCGTGGCAGGAGGCCCGGCTGGGGACGGCGGACGGCAATGACACCTGGCGGGAGTGGGTGTGGGTGTGGGAGGCGAGCCCGGGGCGGCACACGCTGGAGGTGCGTGCCACGGACGGTACGGGCGCCGTGCAGACGGGTGTGCGCAGGGGGACCGTCCCCGACGGGGCGACCGGGTGGCACTCGGTGTCGGTGCGTGTCCGGCCGGGGCCGGGGAGGAAGGCATGATGCGGACATCCTGGGAAACCGACCCGCACGTCAGGAGCCGGCGTTCGTGGAGCTGACCAGTACGTCGTTCCTCGTCACCCTCATTGCCGTCACCGCGCTCGCGATGCTCGCCGCCCTGCTGCTGTGGAACCGGATCCCCGGGCCGGGGTGGGTGCGCTGGCCCGTGCGGGTGCTGATGATCGGGCTGTGCCAGCTGACGTCCATCGCGGTGATCGCGACGTGGATCAACGGCAGCTACGGGCTCTACTCCTCGTGGAACGATCTGCTGGGCACGGAGAACGCGCAGAACGCCTCGGCGATGACGGGGCCGCCGCTGGGCCGGGCCAAGTTCATCCAGGGCGGGGACGGTACGCAGAGCACCTATTTCCGGGGCTCGCATTCGAAACTGGCCGGGCAGGTGATCGTGTGGACGCCGCCCGAGTACGGGGCGCCGGGCGCGGAGAAGACCCGGTTCCCGGTGCTGATGCTGCTGCACGGTTATCCGGGCTCGCCGCGGACCTGGATCGACCTGGGCGGCATGCCGGGGACGCTGGACCAGCTGGTGCGGCTGGGCGCGGCGCTCCCGTTCATCGTGGTGATCCCGGACGTCTACCCGGGCGGGGTGAACACCGACTGCAGCAACACGCCGACGCGGAAGGTGGCCAGCTGGCTCGCGGAGGACGTGACGGACCTGGTCGCGAAGAACTTCCGTACGCTGCGCGAGCCGAAGGGCTGGGGGCTGATGGGGGTCTCGACGGGGGCGTTCTGCGCGGTCAAGCTGCCGTTGCAGTATCCGAAGGTGTTCCGGGCGGGGGCGGCCCTGGACCCGGATCCGCTGGGCGGGGATCCGCAGGTGCTGGCCGATCCGGCGCTGCGCGAGCGCAACAGCCCGCTGTGGCTGGTCCGGCAGGCCAGGGGGGCCGACGTCGGGCTGTTCCTGGCCACCTCGGCGCAGGACAAGGACAGCCCGCCGGCTCAGCTGGAGGCCTTCGGCCGGGCCGCGGCGGGCACCGGGGTCCGGGTGAAGACCCTGGTCCGCCCGTCCGGCGGCCACAACTTCCAGACCTGGACGGCGATGTACGCGGACGCGCTGGGCTGGCTGAGCACGGAGCTCTCGCCGCCCGGCGACGGCCGCGGCTAGTCGCCTAGCCCAGCCGGACGGGGAGGGATTCGACGCTGTTGCCGATGAAGCTGTGCAGGTACGGGAGTTCCGGCTCGGGGACCGCGAGGTCGAGATCGGGGAAGCGGGCGAAGAGCCGCTCCAGGGCGATGGTGGCCTCCAGGCGGGCGAGCGGGGCGCCCACGCAGTAGTGCGCGCCGTGCCCGAACGAGAGGTGGCGGGCGGCGCCGGGGCGGGTGAGGTCGAAGCGGTCGGCGTCCGGGCCGTGGAAGGCCTCGTCGCGGCCGGCCGAGGTGTAGCTGGCGAGGACCGGGGTGCCCTGCGGGATCACGGTCCCGTCGACGGTGAGGTCGCGGGCGGCGTACCGGAACGGGAACCAGCTGACCGGTGCGTCCCAGCGCAGGGTCTCGTCGACCACGTCGGACCAGGTGGCCTTGGACTCCCGGACCAGGGCGAGCTGGTCGCGGTGGGTGCACAGGGCGCGGACGGCGTTGCCGATCAGGTTGAGGGTGGTCTCGTGGCCGGCGACCAGCATCAGGCGCATGGTGCCGATGAGTTCGGCCTCGCTGAGCCGGTCGCCGTCGCCCTCGCGGGCGGCGATCAGTGCGCTGGTCAGGTCCTCGCCGGGGGCCTCCCGGCGGGCGTCGGCGATCGTGCCCATCAGCTCGACGAGCTCCCGTACGGCGGCCATCACCTCGGCGGGGGTGGTGTCGGTGGCGATGATCACCGTGTGGGACAGGTGGTGCAGCCGGTCCCGGTGCTCGGGGTCCACGCCGAGCAGCTCGCAGATGACGCTCATGGGCAGGGGCAGCGCGAACCGGGAACGCAGGTCCACGACCCCGTCGGGGGCTTCGGCGGCCGCCCGGGCGAGGTCGTCGAGCAGCGTGTCGGTCAACTCCTCGATGCGCGGCCGCAGTCGTTCCACCTGGCGGGCGGTGAAGGCGTTGCCGACCAGGGAGCGCAGCCTGCGGTGGTCGGCGCCGTCGGCGGTGTGCATGCCCTGGGCGTTGGCGAACACCCGCAGCGGCCAGTCGGGCGGGATGGTGCCGTCGTGCAGGGCGGGGAAGTGCCGGGCGTCCTTGGCCGCGTCGGGGTGGGCGAGGAACTCCTTCAGCGCTTCGTGTCCGAGGACGACGGCCCCGGGCACCCCGCCGGGCAGGACGACGTCCGCCACGGCGCCCTGGGCGCGCAGCCGGGCGTTGAGGGCGTGCGGGCAGCCGCCGGCGGGGTCGATGGCGTACGCGGGCGCGGGTGCGGGCACGGGCACGGGTGCGGGTGCGCTGTCGGGTGACAAGCCGGGTCTCCTGACCGTCTGGACGAGTGGACGAACCTCGGGCAACAGTGCGGCCTGGAGGGCGGGTTGGACAAGTCCGTTCCCGGGCCCCCCGGGCGGCGGGTGCCGGGAGGGGTCAACGGGCCAGGTGCAGCCGGGTGTGGAAGTGGCCGGCCGACTCCTTGCCGGCCGGGTCCTCGCCGAGCGCGGTGACGGCGGCCACCGCGCGCCGCTGCTCGTCGGGGTCGGTGAAGCGGCGCTGCGGCTGGGTGGCGGCGGACCGCTCGACGGTGAGTCCGTACGACTCCAGGCAGCGGGAGATCGGCCGGTAGTCGTGGGTGCGCAGGACGAAGGCGGCCACCGGCACGGGCCGCCCGGCGGCGCTGAGCAGGCGGGCGAAGGTGCGTCCGGTGAGGAAGCTGGTGCCGCCGGTGATGGTGATGAGGCCGGCGCCGGCGGCGGAGCGCCGCAGTCGCTCGCCCGGCTCCTCGGCCTCCAGGTCCACGCAGTGCCCCTCGTCGAGCAGTCCGACGGCCACCGCGTACTCCAGGGCGGGGGCCGACACGTCGATGCCGACGGCCCGTACGGCGTCGGGGCGGCGCCGGGCGGCGTAGAACTCGCGGTCCCGCTCGGCGAGTTCGGAGGTGGTCAGCTCGGCCGCCTTCGGCGAGGTGTAGCGCGCGTACAGCTCGTCGAGGGTGACGTCGTGGTTGAGGAGCGCGGTGTTGATCCCGTACGAGCAGCACACGTCGAGCACCGTCCGCCGTCCCGGGGCGAGTTCGCCGGCCAGGCCGCGGAACACCGGCTGGGCGTGGCCCGGGGTCTGGTAGGCGTACGGGCCCAGTCGGCCGAAGTATCCCCGCGGGTCGGGGAGTCCGTAGATCTCGTCGAAGCTCGTCATGCCGGCAGCGGTCATCGGGCGTACGCCTCCGAGGGTCACGGGCGGTTCTCGGGCGGATCTCGGGACCAGTCGTACCCACCTGTGCGCCGGCCTCGAAAGGCCGCCGATCCGGCCACCGGCACGGGCCGGGTGCCCGCGCCCGCGTGCCCGCGCCCGCGTGCCCGGCGGGCGGTGGCGGCGTAGGGTCGGGGCATGGCGGAAGAGCGGCGGACCCTCGAAGGCGAGGTCGCCCTGGTGGCCGGGGCGACACGGGGCGCGGGCCGGGGCATCGCGGTCCAGCTGGGCGCGCAGGGCGCGACGGTGTACGTGACGGGCCGCAGTACGCGCGGCAGCCGTTCGGAGTACGACCGGCCGGAGACCGTCGAGGAGACGGCGGAGCTGGTCACGGCGGCGGGCGGGCACGGCATCGCGGTGGTCGCGGACCATCTGGTGCCGGCGCAGGTGGAGGCGCTGGTCGGGCGGATCGACGCCGAGCAGGGGCGCCTGGACGTGCTGGTGAACGACATCTGGGGCGGCGAGCGGCTGTTCGAGTGGGACAGCACGGTGTGGGAGCACGACCTGGACAACGGGCTGCGGATCCTGCGGCTCGCGGTGGACACCCATGCCATCACGAGCCATTTCGCGCTGCCGCTGCTGCTGCGCGGGCCGGGCGGGCTGGTGGTGGAGATGACGGACGGCACGGCCGAGTACAACGCGGCCAACTACCGCGTCTCGTTCTTCTATGACCTCGCCAAGTCGGCGGTGCTGCGCATGGCGTTCGCGCTCGGGCACGAGCTGGGGCCGCGCGGGGCGACGGCGGTGGCGCTGACCCCGGGCTGGCTGCGCTCGGAGATGATGCTCGACAACTTCGGGGTGACCGAGGCGAACTGGCGGGACGCGCTGGAACAGATGCCGCACTTCGCCATCTCCGAGACCCCCTCCTACGTCGGGCGGGGTGTCGCCGCGCTCGCCGCGGACCCGGAGGTGGCGCGCTGGAACGGGCAGTCGCTCTCCAGCGCGCAGCTGGCCCGCGCGTACGGGTTCACGGATCTCGACGGCAGCAGGCCGGACGCCTGGCGCTACCTGGTCGAGGTCCAGGACCCGGGCCTCCCGGCCGACGTGACCGGCTACCGCTGACCGGGCCGCTCGCCTCCGCCGTCCCTTGCTCTCCAACAGCCCTCAGGGCAGCCGGAGTTCGCGGTCCTCCCCGAGCGGGGCGAAGAACCGCTCCACGTACGCGCCGGTGACTTCGGCCAGCGCGGGCGGGGACCAGCGGGGGCTGCGGTCCTTGTCGACGACTTGCGCCCGTATGCCCTCCACCAGGTCGGGCGCGCGCAGGGCGTGGCAGGAGACGCGGAACTCCTGTTCCAGCACCCGCTCCAGGGATCCGAGTCGCCGGGCGCGGCGGACGGCGGCCAGGGTGACCTTGAGCGAGGTCGGGGACTTGGCCAGGATCGTCTCGGCGGCCTCCTTGGCGGCCGGATCCCCCTCGGCCAGCAGCCGCTCGACGATCTCCTCGACGGTTTCGGCGGCGTAGCAGCGGTCGATCCAGGCGCGCCACCCGGCCAGTTCGCCCGGTGCGGGCCGCTGCGCGAAGCGCGGCAGCACCTCGTGCGCCGGGGCGCCGGCGAGCGCGGCGGTCAGCTCCGGCAGCCGGGCGGCGGGTACGAAGTGGTCGGCGAGAGCGCACAGCAGCGCGTCGGCCGCGCCCACGGCGGCCCCGGTCAGGGCCAGGTGGGTGCCGAGCTCCCCCGGGGCGCGGGCCAGGAGGTGCGTACCGCCCACGTCGGGGACGAAGCCGATGCCGGTCTCGGGCATGGCGACGCGGGAGCGTTCGGTGACGACGCGGACGCTGCCGTGGGCGGAGACGCCGACGCCGCCGCCCATGACGATGCCGTCCATGAGGGCCACGTAGGGCTTCGGGTAGCGGGCGATCCGCGCGTTCAGCCGGTACTCGTCGCGCCAGAAGCCCTCGGAGGCGTCGCCGCCGGCCTTCGCGTCGTCGTGGATGGCCCGGATGTCCCCGCCGGCGCACAGCCCGCGCTCGCCGGCGCCGCGGATGAGGACCTGGACGACGGCGGGGTCCTGCTCCCAGGCGGCCAGCGCCTCGGCGATCCGCAGCACCATGGGGTGGGTGAGGGCGTTGAGCGCCCTGGGGCGGTTGAGGGTGATCACCCCGGTGTGGCCCTCCGTGATGAACAGGGCCGTGTCGTCTGCGCCGTCTTCGGTCTTCACACCGGCCAGTATGTAGCGTGCAGCGGCATGCGGAAGATCATCCTGATGATGCAGGTGTCCCTGGACGGCTACTTCGAGGCCCCGGACGGGAACGCCCGTAGGTTCAGGGAAGGCGGCCGGGGTGGGCTCCGGGGGTGTGGCCGAAAGCGCGGCGGAAGACGTCGATGAAGGCGCTCGCGGAGGACCAGCCGCAGCGGTGCGCGACGGCGGTGACCGGGGTGCCGACGGCCAGCAGCCGCAGCGCCCGGTGCAGGCGCAGCTGGGTGCGCCACTGCGGGAAGGTCATGCCGAGTTCGGAGCGGAAGAGGCGGCTCAGGGTCCGCTCGCTCGCCCCTGCGCCGGCGGCCGCGCTCAGCGCCGCCAGCCCGCGGGAGTCCGCCGGATCGGCGTGCAGCAGGGCGCACACGGCCGCCAGCCGGGGGTCGGCGGGCGCGGGCAGGTGCAGGGGCTGCAGCGGCGCGGCGCGCAGCTGGTCGAGCAGGACCCCGAGCATCCGGCGCCGCTCGGGGCCCTCGTCCTCGGGGGCCCGCGTATAGGCCAGGATCAGCTCCCGCAGCAGCGGTCCCACGGCGATCACGGCGGGGGTGTCGAGGGCGAGCGGGTTGAGGCGGGTCGGCAGGCCGACGGAGTGCAGGTCGGTACGCCCGTAGGCGCGGTGCTCGTGCACCGTCCCGGCCGGGATCCACAGGGCGCGGCTGGTGGGGGCCACCCAGGTGCCGGCGTCGGTGGTGATGGACAGCACTCCGGAACCGGCGTAGGCGATCTGGTGGTCGTCGTGCCGGTGCGGGTCGATGCCGACGTGGGTGTCGAGCGCGCGGATGCTCGTCGCGGCCCGGGGGGTGTGGCGGATTTTCTGCATCACCCGGCATTTTATCGGAAGCGGGCCGCCCGCCGCAGGGGCGATCGTCGACCGGTGAACCCTTCGAAGACCGCTTCCGAGCCGCCCGCCGCAACGGGAACGCGTCCCGTGCGGCGCCGCCGCATCGCCGCCTTCGCGGCCGGCCATTCCTGCGTGGACGTCTACCAGGGCGCCGTCGCCGCGCTCGTCCCCTTCCTTGTCTCCGAGCGCGCCTACGGGTACGCCGCCGCCTCCGGCATCGTGCTGGCCGCCTCCGTGCTGTCCTCCGTGGTCCAGCCGCTGTTCGGGGCGCTGGCCGACCGGCGCGCGGTGCCGTGGCTGATCCCGCTGAGCACGGCCGCCGCCGGGCTGGGCATCGCCCTCGTCGGCGCGGACGCCGGGTATGCGGCCACCGTCGCCGCCGTGGCCCTGTCCGGGCTGGGTGTGGCGGCCTACCACCCGGCGGCCGCCCGGCTGATCCGTACCGCCGCGGGCGGCCCCGGGCACTCGGCGATGAGCTGGTTCGCGCTCGGCGGCAACATCGGCTTCGCGTGCGCGCCGCTGCTCGTCGTGGGGGCCCTGTCGGTGTCCGGACCGGCGGGCTGGGGGCTGCTGGCCCTCCCGGCCGCGCTGGGCGTCGTACTGAACCTCCCCCGGCCGGCGCGGGACCGGGCGGGTGGACCGGCGGCGGGGCCGTCCGCCGGGACGCCGGGGCCCGAGGACCGGCGGGCGTTCCTGCGGCTCTCCCTCGTGGTGGTGGTCCGGTCCGTGGCGTTCATCGGGCTGAGCACGTTCATCGCCCTGTACGTGCGCGAGCGCGGCGGCGGTGAGACGGCCGGGGCGGTGGCCCTGTTCGCCCTGTTCGCGGGCAGCGCGGGCGGCACCCTGCTGGGCGGCCGGCTGGCCGCCCGCTGGGGCCGGACCACCACCGTCAGCCGGGCGTACGCGGCCGCCGCCCCCGCCGTCGCGGGCGTGCTGTGCCTGCCCCTCCCCCTGGTGTACGTCTGCGCGGCGCTGGCGGCCGCCGCCCTGTACGTGCCGTTCTCGCTCCAGGTCACGCTGGGCCAGGACTACCTGCCGGCCCGCATGGGGACGGCCGGCGGGGTCACCCTCGGCCTGACGGTCAGCGTCGGCGGGCTGGCGAGCCCCGTCATCGGCGCCCTCGCGGACGCCACCTCCGTACGGACGGCCCTGCTCCCCCTGGCCGCCCTTCCCCTGCTGGCCTGGGCCCTGGCCCGGCGCCTGCCGGAGCCCGCACCGGGCGTCTGAGCGGACGCGGCCGGGCGGCGGGCGGCCAGCGGCGGGGCGGCCGGCTGCGCGGCGGGCAGCGGGCGGCGGGGCGGCCGGCGGCGGTCAGTCCTTCGGGAGGGCCCGGTGCGCCCGCCAGGCGGCCAGGGCCTGCTGCCGGGTGCCCTCGGGGTGGCGCTCGTGCCAGTCGCGCAGGAACCGGTTGAACTCGAACTGGGCGGCGACCTCCTGGGGTTCGGCCGCCCGGGCTCGGGTGGCGTGCCAGTGGGCGACGGCCTCGGCGAGGGTGTGTCCCGCGTGCCCGGCCACGTACTCCCGCATGAAGGCGTCGAAGTGGAAGGCCGGCCCGATCTCGCCGACGAAGAAGGCCCTGAGGACCTGACTGCACCGCTGGCCCTCCGGGATCACGGTGTCGCCGTCGACGGGGGCCGCGAGCTGCCGCCCGCCCCGGCGCGGGGCGCGGACCGGCTCCGGCGGCCGGATCCCGTCGAGTGCGGCGGCCAGCCGGGCCGTCAGCGCCACCTTGCCGCCACTGGCGGGCAGGCCCATCTTCCGGGCGAGTTCCGACAGTTCGGCCAGCGTCCAGTACCAGCGCAGCAATTCCGCCCCGGTCAGTGCCGGAGACAGGGCGGGCCGGGTTTCCTCGATATTCGTACTCATGTTCCTATTCTAAGAAGAGGCCTGCCCCGTGGCCGCCACGCCGTTCGGCGCGGACCGGAACGCCGGCGGCTCGCGGTCCGGGTTTCATGGGCGGGAGAGTGAATCCCGGAACGACCGCAGGGAGCCCGGATGACCGCCGCAGCCGACCGCACCGAACGCTCGCCCCTGACCCTCGACGACGGCACCGCCCTGGTCCTGATCGACCTCCAGCAGGGCATCCTGGCCCTGCCGACCACCCGCCCCGCCGCCGAGGTCCTCGCGAACGGCGTCCTGCTCGCCGAGGCGTTCCGCGCCCACAGGCTGCCCGTGGTGCTGGTCAGGGTCGCCTGGTCGCCCGACGGCGGCGACCTGCCCACCACCGACGTGGACCGCCCGGGCCCGGCCGCCGCCCCGCCCGCCGCGTTCTCGCAGATCCCGGCCGAGCTCGCCGCCCTCGGCGACGTCGTGGTGACCAAGCGCCACTGGGGCGCCTTCACCGGGACCGAGCTCGACCTCCAGCTGCGCCGCCGCGGCATCCACCGGATCGTCCTGGCCGGACTCTCCACCAGCGTCGGCGTCGAGTCCACCGCCCGTACGGCCTGGGAGCACAGCTACTCGCTGGTCTTCGCCGAGGACGCCACGGCCGACACCGACTCCGCGTCCCACGCCCACTCGTTCGGCAAGATCTTCCCGCGCATCGGCAGGGTCAGCACGACCGCCGAGATCCTCGCCGCCCTCGACGACGCCTGACCCGTATTCCGTCTGACGCTGCGGCATGTATTCCGCTAAACCCGGGGTCCAACACCTGACGTGACATCAAATGGCCGGAATTGTTGCCGTTTCAGCTGTGGTTATGCTCATCACCCGAGTGACTGACGACTTTTATCGATCACTTACGGGCAGAGTGGGGCGGCCGATAAACACCCCCACGTGATCGCAGGACCGGAGAATCGATGGACAGGAACCTTGTCATCCAGACCCCCGCTGGTGGCCAGGAGTTCGACGAGAGCCAAGTGCCGCTCTATTACAGCCGCAAGACCGCGGACATCCTCCACAAGTACGGACCAGGACCCAGGGTCCACTTCCACATGGGTCTGTTCGGCCCGGGCGCGACGCCGAACACCACCGTCTCCCAGCGCGTGCTCAAGCGCCGCATCGTGGAGTCCCAGGAAGCCATAGTCGAGCACGCGGCCCGCAGTTGGGGCGCGTACACCAGCCCGCCCGGCAGCGTCCTCGACATCGGCTGCGGTGTCGGCGGCGGGTCGCTCTACTGGGCCCAGGAGCACGGCGCGACGGTCACCGGGCTCACCGTCGCCGCCGATCACATACCCGTGATCCAGGACTTCGCCCGCCAGGCCGGCGTCGGCGACCGCGTCACCCCCCTCCTGGCCGACGTGCACGCCTTCACGGCCGACCGGAAGTACGACGCCGCCTACGCCAACGAGAGCTCCGGCTACATGGACCGCGAGCGCCTCTTCCAGGTCGTGGCCCGCTCCCTCAGGCCGGGCGGCTGGTTCGGCATCCAGGAGCACTTCATCTGCCGGCCCGAGTGGACCGAGTTCATCGACGGCTACTACAAGACGCGCCTCGGCACCCTCACCGAGTACCTCACCGCCGCCGAGGCGGCCGGCTTCGAGCTGGAGCAGGACGAGGACGTCACCGACCGGGTCGCCGAGTTCTGGGTGCAGTCCATGGCCTGGAACACCGCCGAGCTGGACCGCGTCGAAAGCTCCGGCCCCCGCTCCGCCTGGTCGCGCGAACGACTCCAGGAGTCCACCATCACGCACGGGAAGCTGTTCCGCATCTGGCGCGATCACGCCCTGGAGACACGGCTGCTGATGTTCCGTCTGGGCGGGGGCAGCTGACCGATGCCCCCCGCCCACGGCGACAACACCCGCCCCTCCCGCATCGGCTGGCCGCTGCCGGCCTTCTACTGGCCGTTCGAGAGGGATCTGATCCATCCCAAGGCGGCCGAGCTCGAAGAGCGGTCCATCGCCTGGATCGACGCCTTCGGCCTCTACCCGGACGCCACCGAGCGCGCCTGGGGACTGGCCACGCGCAGCGCCGACATGGTCAGCCGGATCGTGCCCTACGGCGATGTGGAGCCGATGCTGCTCTTCTCCCAGTGGTGCTACTGGGCCTTCGCCGCCGACGACTGGCAGGACTCCGGCACCGGCCCCGCGCGTACGGCGGCCGTCGCCGACCACGGAGCGCGGATGATCCGCACCCTGGAGGTGCCCGGCGCCGGCCTGCTGCCGCCCGGACCGTACACGGCCGCGCTGGACGACCTGGTGGCGCGTACGCGGGAGATGCTCACCCCCGAGCAGCTCCAGCGCCTCACCGAGGGCCTGCGGGACTGGATCTTCGGTGCCGCCGCGCGGACGGCGGCGGAGGAGCAGGGCGTCATGCCCGGCCTCAACGACTTCGCTTCGACCCGCATCTCGGTCGGCGCGACCCGGTTCCTGCTCACGTGGTGCGACGTCGCGAACGGGATCCACGTACCGGGCGAGGTGCTGTACTCCCCGCCCGTCCAGGCGCTGACCGACGCCGCCGGGTTCATCGTCGCCTGCGACAACGACGTGTTCTCGTACAACAAGGACGACCACCAGGAGCCGCTGGAGCAGAACCTGCTCAACGTCCTGGCCCGGGAGCAGGGCTGTACGCCCGCCGAGGCGCTGCCCGCCGTGTACGCGTTGCGGGACCGGTCGGTGACCCTGTTCCGCAGGCTGCGCGAGCAGCTGGCGCGGGACGCCGACGAGCAGCTCGCGCGCCATCTCGTCTCGGTGGAGCACTGGGTCTCGGGAGACACCGCGTACCACAACGGGGCGCTGCGCTACGCCAGTCCGCGCAACCGCAACGCGCTTCCCGTCGAGGGGGCCTCGTTCGACATCACCTGGCGGGACGAGCCCAGCGACCCGAGCGTCGAGCCGCTGCCGATCCCGGCCCTCGCCTGGTGGTGGCAGCAGCTCGACGACTCCTCGCGCTGAGGGCGGCGGCGCCGGGCTTCGCCGGGCGCCGCCGAGTTCGCCGAGGTCAGCGGCGGCCGCGCAGGCGGGACCACCAGGAGCCCCGGCCCGCCGGCCGCTCCCCGGCGACGGGGGCGGCTTGCGGGGCCGTACGCAGCGGCTGTGCGGCCGGCCGGTCGGCGCCGGGTACCGGCGTGGAGCCGGTGACGGTGCTGCCGCGCGGGCTGAACCGTACGGGGAGGGCGACCAGGTGACGGGACATCAGTGAGGACTTCCACTGGAGCTGGTCCTCGGCGACGGCCAGTTCCAGGTCGGGCAGCCGGGTCAGCAGGGTGTCGATGCCGGTGTCCGCGATGGCCCGGCCGATGTCCGCTCCGGGGCACTCGTGCGGGCCGCTGCTGAAGGACAGGTGCGAGCGGTTGCCGTGGACGGGCAGGGTCGCGTCCGGCCGGATCTCGGGGTCGAGGTTCGCGGCCCCGAGGCCGAGCAGCAGCATGTCCCCGGCCTTGATCGGCGTCCCGGCCAGCTCCGTGTCGCCGGTGGCCCAGCGCCCCAGGACCGTCATGAGCGGGGGCTCGTCCCACAGGACCTGCTCCAGCGCGTCCGGGAGCGTCATGTGCCCGCCGGAGAGGTTCGCGCGGAAGCGGCGGTCCGTGAGGACCATGCGCACCGTGTTCGCGATCAGGTTGGCGGTCGTCTCGAACGCCGCGATCAGCACCAGCCGCAGGTGCTCCACGATCTCCTCGTCGCCGAGCGCGGTGTGGTGCTCCAGCAGCCAGGTGGTGAAGTCCCGGCCGGGCACCTCCCGTTTGGCGGCGACCAGGTCCCGCAGGGTGACCACGACGTACTCGTTGCTCGCGAGGGCCGTCTCGGTGCCCCGGATCATGTCGCGGGCGGCCTCGACGAGGCGCGGTCCGTAGGACTCCGGCGCTCCGACGAGCTGGGTCATCACCAGCATCGGCAGCGGCTCGGCGAAGTCCGCGACCAGGTCGGCCCTGCCGGACTGGGCGAACGCGTCGATCAGCTGGTCGGCGAAGCGCTTCACGTACCGGCGCACACCGCGGCGGTCGAAGCGCTCCAGCGACTCGGTGATCGCCCCGCGCAGCCGCTCGTGCTCGACGCCGTCGACGAAGTGGCACACGGGCTGCCAGGCCGTCATCGGGGTCAGCGGGTGGTCCGGGGGGACGTTGCCCTCCTGCTGGTCCCGCCAGTGGCGCGGGTCGCGGGTGAAGCGGGACGGGGTGCGCGCCACGTCCAGGTTCTCCCGGTGGCCCAGTACCAGCCAGGCCGGGAGGTCGCCGTGGACGAGGACGGGGGCCACCGCGCCGTGCTCGGCGCGCAGCTTCTCGTACAGGCCCATGGGGTCGGCCTCGGCCTCGGCTCCGTAGAGCCGGTGGGCGGGGCAGCCGGGCGGCGGGGCGGCCGGACCCGGCTGGTGGGTGGGGGTGGTGCTCACGAGGCCTCCGGGGTCGCGGCGAGGGAGTGCAGGTAGCGCATCAGCGTCATCAGGACGTCGCGGCTGGAGTCGCGCCGGCGGGCGTCACAGAAGACCAGCGGTACGGCCGTGGGCAGGTCGAGGGCGGCGCGGAGCTCCTCCAGGGGGTGCTCGGGCGCGTCGGGGAAGGAGTTGACGGCTACGACGAACGGCACCCCGCGCTCCTCCAGCCGGCCGATCACGTCGAAGCTGACCTCCAGCCGGCGGGTGTCGACCAGGACCACCGCGCCGAGCGCGCCCTCGAACAGGCCGCGCCACAGGAACCAGAAGCGCTCCTGGCCGGGGGTGCCGAACAGGTACAGCACCAGCTCCTGGTTGATGCTGATGCGGCCGAAGTCCATGGCCACGGTGGTGGAGGTCTTGCGCTCCACCCCCGCCGTGTCGTCGACGCCGACCCCGGCCTGGGTCATCGTCTCCTCGGTGGTGAGCGGCCGGATCTCGCTGACCGAGCCGACCAGGGTCGTCTTGCCGACCCCGAAGCCGCCCACGATCACCACCTTGACTGCGGCGGCGGCCGTGGCCGGCAGCGCGTCCTCGCGCCGGGGCGCGGTGGCCCGGTCAGAGCTTTCGAAGTCCATCGATGACTGCCTCAATCAGTGCCAGGTCCGGGAGTTTGGCGGGGGCGACGGGTGGGCGGGAGAGCACGAGGTTGGCGGCGATCAGGTCACCGAGGAGGACGGTGACCACGCTCACCGGCAGGCCGAGATACGCGGAGATCTCGGCCAGCGAGAGCGGCGACTGGCACAGCCGCATGATCGCCGCGTGTTCCGGCTGCATCCCGGGCCTGGGCCCCGACTTGGCGATGATCAGCGTGACGAGGTCGAGGTGGCTGGGGTCTAAATCGCCGCTCCGGCCGCCGGTGATCACGTACAGCCGCTCGGGAGTGCCGTCCTCCCAGTCCCCGCCCGGGTTGCTCACGCCGGCTGCCCGTCGCGGCGCGGCGGGCTGCTCAGGTGTTCTCCGATCCGGGCGACGAGGTCGCGCATCCGCTGGCCCATCAGACCGGCGTCGACGCCTTCGTCGGCCAGTACGGCGAGGAAGGCGCCGGCCCCGGCCGCCATGAGGTAGAAGAAGCCGCCGTCCATCTCGATGACGACGAGCCGCATCCGGCCGCTGCTGCCCGGGAGTTCGGTGGCGACGGCGCCGGCGAGGCTCTGCAGTCCGGCGCAGGCGGCGGCGAGCCGGTCGGCGGTGTCGGTCTCCGCCCCGTACTGCGCCATGCGCAGGCCGTCCGCGGACAGGACGATGACGTGGCGGGTCTGCGGGACGCCCTCGGCCAGGTCCTTGAGCATCCAGTCCATATTGGTCTGCTGCTGGCTCATGGCTGTTCCCCCTTGCTCGCCGAGGCCGGCGAGGCATCCGTGTTCTGGCTTGCTGCGCCGCTCCGGGTCGCGGCGGTCTGGCTGTCCCCCGACAGGCCTCCCTGGAAGGCGGCCAGCCACATCCCGGGCTGTACCTCGGGCTGCGGGTCCGGCGCCGGATCGGGCGCGCGTCCGGATCCGTACGCGTACCCGGTCTCCTGCGCGTACCCGTGCCCGGCTCGGTCCGCGGCCGCCTCGGCCGCCGCCACGATCCGGTCTCCGGTGCCCGTGCCGCCGCCGCCCGCGGCCGCGGGCGCCTCGGGTGCCACGGCGCGGGTCTTGCGGCGGCGCTGCGGCAGGCCGCCCGGGGTCCGCTCGGTCACGGCGGGTACCTCGTCGGGCGCGGCCGGCATCCGGGGTCCGGTGACCGGGCGCGCCGGCTCCGGCCGTACGTCCGGGGCCCCGGGCGCGGCGGTGGTCACGGCCGTGGTCTCGCCGGTGGTCGTGCCGGCGGCGGGCGGCAGGGCGGCACGGGGGCCCGAGGCGGTGCCGATGCCGTGGGCGACGCCGGTCGCGGCGGCGGCCGTGGTGATGAGCGACTGCGGGATGACCAGCACGGCGCGTACGCCGCCGTACGCGGACGCGCGCAGCGAGACCTGGAAGTCGTACGCCTGCGCGAGCCGGCCGACCACGGCGAGGCCCAGGCGCGGGGTCTCCCCGAGGTCGGTGAGGTCGATGCCCTGCTGGGCCTGGCGGAGCATGCGCTCGGCCCGCTTGCGGGCCTCCTCGCTCATGCTCACGCCGCCGTCCTCGATCTCGACGGCGATGCCCGAGTTCACGTCGACGGCGGTCAGGTGGACCCGGGTCTGCGGCGGGGAGTAGCGGGTCGCGTTGTCCAGGAGCTCGGCGAGCGCGTGGATGAGCGGTTCGACGGCGGGGCCGACGACGGCGACCTGCGAGACGGAGTGCAGCTCCACGCGCTGGTAGTCGATGATCCGCGACATGGCGCCGCGCAGCACGCTGTACAGCGGGACGGCCTTGCTCCACTGGCGGCCGGGCCGGGCGCCGCCGAGCACGGCGATGGAGTCGGCGAGGCGGCCGATGAGGGCCGTGCCGTGGTCAAGCCGCAGCAGGTCGCCGAAGACCTTGGGGCTGCGGCCGTGCCGGTCCTCCATCTCCCGCAGTTCCTGGGCCTGTTGGTGCACGATGGCCTGAACACGGCGGGCGATGTTGACGAAGGCGCGCTGCGCGGAGTCGCGCAGGTCCTCCTCGGCGACGACGGCGTCGAGCACCGAGCGCAGCACGGCCTGGTGCGCCGCCCTGAACTCCTGCGTCAGGCCGGGCCCGTGGGTGTCGAGCTCCTCCAGGGAGGCGAGCACCTCCTCGGGGAACTCGCCCTTGCGCAGCCGCTCCACGACATCGGGCAGCAGCTCCTGCGCGAGTCGTACGGTCTCGGCCTGCTGCCGGTGCAGGGCCGACTCCTGCGCGGCGACCGTCGCCCGCAGCGCGGCGACCGCCTTGCCGCGCCGGGCGGCCTCACCGCAGGACAGGGCGACGGCCACGAAGGCCACGGCTCCCACCCAGGCGACGGGGGTGCGGGCAGGTGCGGACACCTGCACCACGGCGAACGCCGCGACGGCGGCGGTCAGCAGGGCGGGCAGCGCCCAAACGACGGGTGAGGTGGGCCCTGGACTTCCGGGCGACGATCCCACGCGAACCATCAGAACCCTCAAACGATCGAAAGCGAATGATCATATGACAACGGCCCGGAATCTTAGCGTCTATATGCGCGGCCCTTGACAGCAGGTCATGATCCGGACGGAGCCGGGAGGTTGACGCTCCGTAATATGGCTGAAACCCGCAGGTCCGCCACCCCGCCCGTGCCCGCCCCGACCCCCCGGCCACCACAGCTCGAACCCGCCTTCGCACCCCGCCCGGGACCGCGAGCCGTCCCCCGCGAAACGGCCGGATCCCGCCCCTGCCGGAGCTCGGCGGATGAGGGGGCGGGTCGGGGCGCGGCGCGTCGCGGCGCCGAGGGTCACTTGATCAGTCGCGTGGACGGTCTTGCCGTCGTGCCTGGCTGTCGCGCCGGTGAGGAGGACGGCGTCGCCGCAGACCTTCGCCTCGTACGTGCGGGCATCCTCTCCCCGGGTCAGCGGGCGGCCGGCCAGCCGGGGGTCTCGTCGAACCAACGCGCCTTGTATGCCAGGCCCTTCAGATTCAGGGCCTCGGCCGGCTCCTGCTCGTCGCGGGTGAAGAACCGTACGTGGGTGGTGAAGTCCGTCCGCCAGTCGTTCGCCGTGTAGACGTACTCCACGCCCGTGGGAGCCACGGACAGGCTCTTGAACCCGGAGCGCGGAATGCCGGCCTCCTGTCGGTCCGGCGAGGTGGCGAACCCCTTGAAGTACGTGTCGGCGACGTCGTAGCCGAACTCCAGCGCGTCCAGGTCGAACTCGTAGGCGTCGAGGTCGGTCACGACGAGCAGCTTGCGTTCCCCCGGCACGGGGGTGAGGTCGTGGGGGCCTTCCTTCCACGTCGGGTACTCGGCCCTCAGCTGCCTCGACTCACGCATCTTGTAGTCGCGGTCCTTGCTGTAGGACAGCGGCTCGGCCGCGTCGCCCCGGTACCGGTAGCCCACCAGGCGCCCGTGGACCTTCCCGGAGGTCTCCGGCCACACGTCGGCTCCCGCCGCCCACAGCATGCGCTCGGTCTCGTCCCACACCAGGGCGTGCCCGGAGCGCAGTCCCGGCAGCTCCTGGACGGGGTGCTCGGCGATCCGGGTGCTGGTGTCGTAGACCCACACCCCGTCGTTCTCGTACGGGCCGCTGGTCACGATCGCGAGCCGGTCGTCGGGAAGCACCTCCAGGGAGTGCATGGAGGTGTTGTTGCAGGCGCCGAAGAGCAGTGCCTTCGAGGCGTAGTCGATCAGGACGGCGGCGCCGCCGATGATGGCGGCGACCTTCGCCCCTCCGGCCGCCCACTTGATCTCCGTGATCCCCTCGTACTCGCGCATCGAGTTGAGGACCGCGCTGCACTCGGCGCGCTCCTCGTCGGTCATGAGCGCCTCGGCGTCGCTGGGATCCCAGGTCCACACGGGGGTCGGATCCCCCTGCTCGTAGACGCGGATCTGCTTCGCGTCGCTCTCGCCGCGTACGCCGGTGATGAACATGCTCACGATGTCTCTCCCACGGTCGGTACGGCCGACATCGGCCGATCAGCAGCCAGCCGACCACCGGTCCCCGGCCCGTCAGGGGCGTGATCGTTTCTGCCGCGGGCAGGACCACCCGACCGGCGGAACACCAGGCTGATTCACGGGTGTTCCCCGTGTGTGGGTTCCGGGGCCTTCCGCTGGACTCTCCGCAGCGATCCCGCGAAGACCACGCCGGGTCTCCGACCGGCCCCCAAAACGATCTAAAGGCCGTACCGGATGTTTCCGATACGACCTCCGACCTGTGTAAACACAAGTCGGGACGACAGGATTTGAACCTGCGACCCCTTGACCCCCAGTCAAGTGCGCTACCAAGCTGCGCCACGTCCCGTTGTGCCGTTGAGCTGGGGTTTCCCCCGTCCCGGCGGCACATGCAGAACATTACCCCACGTAGAGGGGTGCGCATGCACGGGTTTCCGGCGGCAGGGAGGATGGCGGGGTGAACGCACGGGATCGGGACGGTGAGGGGCGGGCGCGCAGCGCGCGGCCCCGGGACGGGCTGGGGCGGCCGCTGGCGTACGGGGAGCCGGGCGTGGAGCGGCAGCCCGAGGGGGTCGTACGGACGCCGGCCGAGACGGTGGCCGAGGCGCAGCGGCTGCTGGACGCCGGGATGCCGTTCCACGCGCACGAGGTGTTCGAGGACGCCTGGAAGTCCGGGCCCGAGGCCGACGCCCCGCTGTGGCGGGCCCTCGCGCAGCTGGCGGTCGGGCTCACGCACGCCGCGCGCGGGAACGCCGTCGGCGGGGCCCGCCTGCTGCGCCGCGGCGCCGAAGCCCTTGCCCTGGCCGTGCCGGAGACGGCCTCCGCCCGGGGCGGGGGTCCGTACGGGATCGACGTACCGGGGCTGGTCCGGTGGGCCCGGGAGTTGGCCCTGCGGGTGGACGACGGGCCGGCGGTCGACGCGGCGGCCCGGGCTCCGCAGCTGGCGTTCCGGCCGGACCGGCAGGACCCCGCCTGAAGCGGCGGAGGGTGCGGCCGGTCCGGAGGGGGCCTACGCGGGCTCCAGGAGGTCCCAGCGGTTGCCGTAGAGGTCCTCGAAGACCGCCACCGAGCCGTACGCCTCGTGGCGCGGCTCCTCCAGGAAGCGGACGCCCTCCGCCGTCATCCGGGTGTGGTCCCGGGCGAAGTCGTCCGTGTAGAGGAAGAAGCCGACCCGGCCGCCCGTCTGGTCGCCGACGCGGGAGCTCTGGGCCTCGTCCTTGGCGCGGGCCAGCAGCAGCGCCGCCTCGGTGGCGCCCTCGGGGCGGACCACGACCCAGCGGGAGCCGTCCGGGCGCGCGGTGTCCTCGACGAGGGTGAAGCCGAGGGCGCGGGTGTAGAAGTCGATGGCCTCGTCGTAGTCGTGGACGACGATTGCGGTGAGCGCGATGTATGCGGGCATGGCACTCATTCTGCTGGTCCGGTCAGCAGGACCACCTCCAGGGTGCGCGGGCCGTGCACACCCTCCACCCGGTCGAGTTCGATGTCGCTGGTGGCGGAGGGACCGGAGATCCAGGTCAGCGGCCGCGTCGGGTCCAGCAGGGGCAGGGCCTGCGGGACCGAGTCCACCACCTGGTCCGGGACCCGGACCACGCAGACGTGGTGGTCCGGGATCAGGGTGATGCGCCGCCGCCCCTGCCCGGGGCCGCCGTCGAGGACGATCGTGCCGGTCTCGGCGATCGCCAGGGCGCAGCCGGTCACCACGCTGTCCACCGCGTCCAGTTCGTACGGGGTGGAAGCGGGACGGTCGTCGATGCGGGTCGCGTCCGCCGCCGCGAGCCAGTACGGGGGCAGGCCGGACGGGACGAGGACCGTCCGGGCGCCGCGCCCGGCCAGCAGCCGCGCGAGGAGCGGGGCGATCCCGGAGGCGTCGGTGCGGTGCACCTTCGCGCGGTACTCCGCGAGGTTCGCGGCGAGGAGGTCGGCCGTCCCGGCGGGGGTACGGGCCCCGTGGACCCGGAGGTAGTCCCGGGGGACGGCGGGGTCGGGGGCGCCGTCCGCCGTCGCGCGGCGGATCCGGCCCAGGATGCGGTCCCTGCTGCTCACGGCGTCCCTCCCCCGGTGCCCCGCTCCCGGTCCCACCAGTCCCGGAACGACTCGGCCGGGAGCTCCGGCAGCTCCCGGCTGTCCGTCCAGGCCCGCCCGGGCCCCGGCAGCCGGCGCGGCCGCAGCCGCCGGGCCCGGGCCAGCAGCCGCTCCCCCGCGCGCAGCGCGCCCGGGTGGTCCAGGAGCAGCCGGGCGGCCCGCATCGCGGCCCGCTCGGCGGTGTGCCCCCGCGCCGGCCGGATCCGTACGCGGACGCCCTCGCGGGTCACCGGGCCGCCCTGGGCCACCCGCTCGCGCAGGTGGACCAGGACCTCCGGGATGTCGATGGCGACCGGGCAGACCTCGTAGCAGGCTCCGCACAGGGTGGACGCGTACGGCAGCGAGGCGTCGATCTCGCTCCCGGTTCCCCGCAGTTGGGGGCTCAGGATGGCGCCGATCGGGCCGGGGTAGGCGGAGCCGTACGCGTGGCCGCCGGCGCGTTCGTAGACCGGGCAGACGTTGAGGCAGGCGGAGCAGCGGATGCAGCGCAGGGCCTGGCGGCCGACCGGGTCGGCGAGGGTGTCGGTGCGGCCGTTGTCGAGCAGGACGAGGTGGAAGGCGGAGGGGCCGTCTCCGGCAATGGTGCCGGTCCACATCGTCGTGTACGGGTTCATCCGCTCGGCCGTGGAGGAGCGCGGCAGCGTCTGGAGGAAGATCTCCAGGTCCCGGAAGGTGGGGACCACCTTCTCGATGCCCACCACCGAGATCAGGGTCTCGGGCAGCGTCAGGCACATGCGGCCGTTGCCCTCGGACTCGAAGACGACCATCGTGCCCGTCTCAGCGACCATGAAGTTGGCGCCGGAGACCCCGACCTTGGCGCGCAGGAACTTCTCGCGCAGGTGGAGGCGGGCGGCCTCGGCGAGCTCGCGCGGGTCGTCGCCGAGCCCGTCCGGGGCGGGGCGGCCCCAGTGGCCCATCTCCGCCGCGAAGACGTCCCGGATCTCGGCCCGGTTGCGGTGGATGGCCGGGACCAGGATGTGGGAGGGCCGGTCGTGGCCGAGCTGGACGATGAGCTCGGCCAGGTCCGTCTCGTACGCGGCGATCCCGGCCGCTTCGAGGGCCTCGTTGAGGCCGATCTCCTGGGTGGCCATGGACTTGACCTTGACCACTTCCCGCTCGCCCGTGGCCAGCACCAGCCCGGTGACGATCCGGTTGGCCTCGTCCGCGTCGGCCGCCCAGTGGACGGTGCCGCCCGCCGCCGTCACCGACTCCTCCAGTTGGAGCAGGTAGCGGTCCAGGTGGCGCAGGGTGTGGTCCTTGACGGCCTTGCCCGCCGCGCGCAGCCGGTCCCAGTCGGCCAGCTCGGCGACGGCCCGGGCCCGTTTGTCGCGGATCGTGTGGGTGGCGCGGCGGAGGTTGGCGCGCAGCACCCGGTCCCCGACGGCCTCGCGCGCCGCGTCGGGGAACGCCGGCATCCCCATGAACGTGCCCGTCATCGCAGCGGTTCCTCCTCCGTCGAGGCCAGGATCTCGGCGAGGTGCAGCGCCCGCATCGCGTCTCCCCGGCGGCGCAGGATCCCGTCGAGGTGGGCCAGGCAGGAGTTGTCCGCCCCGCACAGCACGTCCGCGCCCGTCCCCACCGCGTTGCCGATCTTGTCGGTGCCCATGGCCGCCGACACGTCCGGGTTCTTGACCGCGAAGGTGCCGCCGAAGCCGCAGCACTCCTCGGCGCCGGGCAGCTCGACCAGGTCCAGGCCCTCCACGGCGGCGAGCAGCCGCCGCGGGCGGTCCCCCAGCCCGAGCCCGCGCAGGCCGTGGCAGGAGGGGTGATAGGTGACGGTGTGCGGGAAGTACGCTCCCACGTCGGTCACCCCCAGGACGTCCACCAGGAACTCGGTCAGCTCGTAGACGCGCGGTACGAGGTCCTCGGCCAGCGCCGCCAGCCCGGAGCCCCGCCCCTCCTGCTCCGCCTGCCGGCCGATGCGCGGGTAGTGGGTGCGGACCATCGCGGCGCAGGAACCCGACGGGGTGACCACGTACGGGTGTCCCGCGAAGGCCTCGGCGGTGCGCCGCAGCAGCGGTTCGCTCTCGCGCCGGTAGCCGGTGTTGTACTGCGGCTGCCCGCAGCAGCTCTGGGCCGCCGGGAAGTCCACGCCGACGCCGAGCCGCTCCAGCAGGCGTACGACGGCGACGCCGGTCCGCGGGTACAGCGCGTCGTTGACGCAGGTGACGAACAGGGCGGCACGCATGACGGGCAGAATAGCGGCGTGAAGAAGTTCTCAGTGATCGGCATAGGCGCGGGCGACCCGGACCACCTGACCCTCCAGGCGGTCAAGGCGATCGGCGCGGCGGACGCATTCCTCATCCTGGAGAAGGGCGAGGAGAAGGCGGATCTGACCGGGCTGCGGCGCGCGATGCTCGACGCGCACGCCCGGCCCGGCCACCGGCTGGTGGAGGGCCGCGACCCGGACCGGGACCGGACCCCGGCCGAGTACGCCCCGACCGTGGACGGCTGGCGCAGCGCGCGGGCCGGGATCTTCGAGCGGTTCGTCGCCGAGGACCTGGCGGACGGCGAGACCGGCGCGTTCCTGGTCTGGGGCGACCCCTCGCTGTACGACTCCACCCTCGCCATCCTCGACGAGGTGCTGGAGCGGGGCCGGGTGGCGTTCGAGCACGAGGTCGTGCCCGGCATCAGCAGCGTCTCCGCGCTGCTGGCCCGGCACCGGACCAACCTGAACCGGGTCGGCCGGCCGGTCCAGATCACCACCGGGCGGCGGCTGGCCGAGGGCTGGCCGCAGGACGTGGACGACGTCGTGGTGATGCTGGACGCGCGGCACGCCTTCACGGCCCACCTCGACCAGGACCTCTTCATCTACTGGGGTGCCTACGTCGGCACCCCGGACGAGATCCTGGTCTCGGGGAAGCTGGCGGAGGTCGCCGGCCGGATCGAGGAACTCCGGACCGAGGCCCGCGCCCGCAAGGGCTGGATCATGGACACGTACCTGCTGCGGCGCGGCTGAGGACCGCCTAGAGGCAGGCCGGGAGCCCGGCGGCGAGGCGCTCGTACTCCTCGGGCCGGTTGTAGACCTGCCCGCAGACGCGGATGCCGCCGCCGCCCGGCCACGGCCAGACCAGCACCCGGATGCCCAGGTCCGCCGCGATCCGCTCGCGCAGGGCGCTCGCTTCCGGATAGGTCTCGGCGGTGCCGGGCGGCAGCCGCAGGGCGCGCATGGCGAGCCCCTCGGTGTACGGGAGCGGGGTGAGCCCGGGGATCTCGGCGAGCAGGGCCGCGCCGTGGGCGGCGAGGGCGGCGTTGTGGGCCCGTACCTTCGCGGCGTCGAGCCGGTCGAGGAGGTCCAGGCCCTCGGGGGCGGCGAGCCAGCCGGTGTAGTCGGCGGTGGCCCGGTTCTCGACGGAGCGGGGGAACCCGTGCGCGTCCTCCCAGGAGGGGACCAGCGCCCGGACCCGGCCGCGGTGCGCGGGGGCGACGGCGAGGACGGCGCTGCCGGAGGGGGCGTACCCCCATTTGTGCAGGTTGCCGAACCAGAAGTCGGCGCCTCCGGCGAGCGGGTCCGCGATCATGCCGGGGGCGTGCGCCCCGTCCACGAGGGTGGTGATCCCGCGGGCGGCGAGGTCGGCGAGCAGCCGGGGCGAGGCGATGAGCCGGGCGGTGGGCGAGCTGATGTGGTCGAGCACCACCGCCCTGGTACGGGGCGTCAGCCCGGCCAGCACGGTTTCGCGTACGGCGTCCTCGTCGGGCAGGTACGGGTCCAGGGCGACCGTGGTGATGGGGGCCCGGCGGGCGGCGGCCGCGACGACGGTGCCGTAGCCGTGGTCGGTGACCAGGATCTCGTCGCCTTCGGCGAAGGGGACGGCGTCGAGCGCGAGGTTGGCGCCCTCGGTGGCGTTGGCGATGAAGGCGATGCCGTCGGGGTCGGCGCCGAGGTGCCGGGCGACGCGGGCGCGGGCTGCGGCGATCCGGTCGGGGGCGTCGATGAAGAAGGCGTCGGGATCGGCGTGCGCCTCCTCGCGCAAGGCGGCCTGGGCTTCTTGTACGGGCACCGGCACGGCGCCGAACGACCCGTGGTTCAGGTGGGAGACGGCGGGATCGAGCCGGAACAGGGCCCTCCCGCCGGGGAACTCGGCGGGGAGCCCGTTGGGGAGCCCCGTGGGGCGTATCGGCATCGGCTGGTTCATGGGACCTCCGGGGTGCGGCGCGGCAGTCCCCCGCATCATCGCTCCTCGCGCCGCCCCGGCCCAGTGGCCCCCCGGCCAACCCGATCAACCCGATCAACCCGGCCGACCGGCCGACCGGCCGTGCGGGTCCCGCCGGGGTCAGGGTCCGATCTCGAACTGCGGTGGCTTCAGGCCGCTGAGGCATGCGGTCTTCGGCGCGGCCGGGTCGTCGAAGAACGAGACGGCGATCTCCTGGGCGCACTTCGAGGTGGCGATCACCACGTGCGGCTGGTAGGGGACCGTGACGACCTTGGCCTTGCTCAGCGTACGGGCGACGTACGGCCCGTTGTCCGCCCCGGTCTGGGAGTCGAAGCCGCCCGACAGGGCGAGGGTCGGGATGTCTCCGCTCGTGGCGTCCCGGATCGAGGGCGCCGCCGCGGGGACGTCCCAGACGGCGCAGTCCGGACGGAGGAAGGCCAGCTGCGGAGCCTGGGCCTGTACCGAGCGGGGGAAGGCCGGGAAGGTTTCCTGCCCGCCCTTGAGGGCTTCGGCCTGGCTCTCGTACGGCGTCCACTCGCTGCAGAAGACGCCGTAGACGAGCCCGTGCGCGACCCTTCCGACGGCCTGCGGGCCGAGCTTGCCGCCCGCCCACTGCTGGGCGATGCGCTGCGGCTTGCCGTGCGCCAGTTCGTCGAGGGCGCGGGGTACCTGGGGCGCGACGTGGGTGGCGGAGGTCATCCAGTTCACCAGTGCTCCGCCGTCCAGTACGACCTTCACCGGCTTGTCGCTGCCGGGGAGCGTGACGGTGGTGGTGACCGGTTTGGCCTCGAGTTGGCGGACGAGCCGGTCGAAGGTGGCCGACAGGTTCGGATAGCGCTTGTTGCAGGCCGGCTGGGCCGCGCAGGCCTTGAACAGGCCGTCGAATCCCTGCCGGGCGCTGCTCCAGGTCGCCGCCGAGCCGGACCTGGAGGGCGGCAGTATGCCGTCGAGGCCCACCGAGCGCAGCCCCTCGGGGTGCAGGCGCATGTAAACCAGCGCCAGGTGGGTGCCGTAGGAGATCCCGAACAGGTTCCACTGCTTGACGCCCAGCGCGGCGCGCAGGTCCTCGTAGTCGGCGGCGCTCTCGGTGTCGTTGTAGGCGGCGAGGTCGATCCCGCGGGCCGCCAACCGGTCGCGGCAGGCCTTCGTGGCCTCGACGTGCAGGCGTTCGGTGGACGGGGCGTCGGAGACGAGGCCGACGGCGCGTGCGTTGAACTCGTCGATGTTGGGGCACAGGAGCGTCGGGTCGGCCGAGTACGTACCGCGCTGGGACATCAGGACCACGTCACGGTCGCGGTTCAGGCCGCCGTCGATCGCCATCTTCGCCTCCCCCACGGCGTCGTCGCCGGGTCCGCCGGCGAGCCACACGATGGGGTCGGGCTTCGGCTTGTCGGTCGCGGCGGGCACGATCGCGACACCGAGTCTGATCGTCCGGCCACCCGGTTCGGCCCGGTTCTCGGGCACGGTGAGCGTTCCGCAGCGGGCCTTCTTGAGCACCTCGATCGGTTCCGGCGTCTTCGGGCAGGGGCCCGGTTCGAAGCGGGCGTCGCCCACCGTCCGGGCGGCCGTGCCGATCGGCGCTCGGGGGCCGGTACTGGTGTCGGTGCGGGGCCGCGCCTGCGCGGGCGCCACGAGCAGACCGGTGAAGAGGAGGCCGGTCGCCATGCCGGCCGACGCGGCGCGGAGTCGTCGTGCGGTGCGGCGGCGACGGGACGCTTGGTCGCGTGTCATCTGGCCTCCCGGTCACTTCGGGACGATCGTGAACGGCTGGGGCTCCAGCCCGTCCGCGCAAGCGGTGTCGGGCGCGGCCGGGCGGGCGAGGAACGAGGCCAGCACGCGCTGCGCGCACGGCGACTGCGGGACCACCCAGTGGCCGATTCCGGGGACCTGGACGGCGGTCGAGCGGGACAGGTCGCGGGCCACGTCCTTCGCCCAACTCGCCCCGGTCTTCACGTCGAACGTGCCGGAGACGAGCAGCGCCGGCACCGGGCCGACCGTGGCAACCCGCTGGACGGACGCGCGGTCCGCGACGTCCAGATCCGGCACGCCGGGTCCTGGAAGGGAAGTTGCGGCGCCTGGGCCAAGGCCGTGTCCGGCCAGCCGTGGAAGGCCTTGCGGCCCGCCTTCAGCACGTCGGATTCCGAGTGGTCCGGCGCCCACTCGGCGCACGCCACCGAGTTCGTCAGGCCGTGCGCGAACACGCCGGGGTTCTGGACCGAACCGGCCGCGCGGGCCTGCGCGAAGCGCCGCGGGTTTCCGCGGGCGAGCTCGTCGAGCGCCGCCGGGACGTCCTT
Organism: Streptomyces sp. NRRL S-244; assembly: GCF_000717915.1. Lineage (GTDB taxonomy): Bacteria > Actinomycetota > Actinomycetes > Streptomycetales > Streptomycetaceae > Streptomyces. The sequence continues at coordinate 4,676 of NZ_JOCX01000027.1, read as the reverse complement.
GGCCGGGGGCCGCGTCGATACGGTGCTTCGCCATGTGCTCCCGTTCCTGTGCCGACATCCGCTGCCGCCCGTCCGGGCACGCCGCAGCGGGTTGGTGGAACGCACCTCTTCGACGGTACCGGCTGGCACGAAACGGCGCATACGGTGAGAAACGGGCTGGTGGCGCCCTAGTCGCGCCCGCTGGTGACCGCGTAGTACTGCAGGTCCTGGACCTGCACCGTGCGGTCCGCCGCGTAGGGCAGTTTCACCTCCGCGGCGGCCTTCCCGTCGCGGACCACCGCCGCCGAGCTGGTGCCCGGGCGCAGCGGGAGCAGTTCGGAGTGGAGGCCGGCCGGGGCCTCGTGGGTGTCCTCGGCCGCGCCGACCAGCGTACGGACGGTCGCCGGGGCCGTGAGGAAGCTGAGCACCTCCACCGTGTCGCGGGACGCGGCGCTGCCCTTGCGCAAGGACATCACCAGCGACTGGGCGCCGGTGGGATCCGCGCCGGCGAACTGGGTGCGGGCGCAGACGTACAGCGTGTCGCGGACGATCTTCGGCCAGCTGCCCGTCTTGAACTTGGTCAGGTAGTACGAGGAGAGGTCCAGGTAGGCGTACCCGTTGTGCAGCGAGGGCGCGAACTGGCTGCCCTCGGAGTAGTCGTTCCAGGTCGTGAGCTGCACCCAGTCGGCGCCGTCGTCGATGGCGTGCGTCCAGGTGGAGCGCAGGGTGGCGGTGTTGCCGGCCTCGTCGTAGACGCCCTGGTTGGGGCGGGCGTCCTGGACCGACACGGGCTGCATCCAGATCTTGCCCATGCCGTGGGCCCGCTGCACGTCGCGGGTGGCGCTGTCCTGGCCGACGTAGCTGCGGCTGCCCCATTCGGAGAAGCCGTGACTGATCGGCGCGAACCGTGCGTTGTTGGCGTCGAAGTCGAGGAACGTCGGGACGAAGGCGGTGCGGATGCCGTGCCGGGTCCGCAGGAGGTCGAGGACCTGCGTCCACCAGGCGACGCTCTTGGCCTCGGCCTTGAAGGGGGAGACGACGAGCCGGCCGTCGCCGAGGCGGTGTGCGGCGGGGGCCTTGCCCAGGGCCGCGACGGCGTCGGCGAGCACGCCGGGGTCGTCGGTGTTCAGCGAGGTCATGTCCGGCATCAGCATGATCTTGAAGGCGGGGTCGACGGAGTGGGCGGCCTCCATCAGGAGTTGGGCGCGGTCCCGGTTCTGCCCGGACAGGGAGAGCATGTCGAGGGTGAACCCGTCGAGGCCCGCAGCGCGGGCGGTGCGCACCTCCTGCTCCAGGTTGGCGAGCCCAGTTGCCGCTGCGGGGCCGGACGGGCAGCGGCCGGTCGCGCAGCAGGCCTCCGTACCGCTCGTGCTTGCCGTTCTCCCCGGCCGGGTTCAGGTAGTTGCGGGTGTAGTAGTCGGCGTCGGCGCTCGCGTTGTCCAGCGAGAGGGGGTACGGGGTGAAGTAGTGCGCGAACACCAGCTTCCTGCCCGCGCCGCCGGTGCGCAGGGCGGCCGGCGAGGGCAGGTCGAACGGCAGGGCGCCGGCGGGCCGCCCGCCTGCGGCGTCCCCGGCGCCCGGGGCCCCGCCCGTGCCCTGGCCCGCACCGCCCGGGCTCGCGCCGGGTGCGGTCGGGGTCCGGCCGGTGGCGCCGGGTGCCGGGTCCCCCGTGCCCGCGTCGGGCCCGGCGGGCCAGGGCGTCCCGATCGCGGGGGCGGACGCGGCCTCTTGGCGGGCGTCGGCCGTGAACGGGTCCCAGGCGATGCCGGCGGCGGTGCAGACGCCGACGAGCAGGAAGGCGGCGGCGAGCAGAGTCAGCAGCGGCCGGCCCCGGAAGCCCGGACGGCGGCGGTGTGAACTCATCGTGGGTGCCCTCCCCTGCACGGCGCCCCGGGTACGGGGATGCAGAGCAGTACAGCCGATCGGCGGCTCCCGGACAACCGTCAGGAGCGGGGGGCCGCGATGTCCACGTTCTCCAGGATCCCGAGGGCGTCGGGGACGAGGACGGCCGCCGAGTAGTAGGCGCTGACCAGGTAGGACATGATCGAGCGCTGGTCGATGCCCATGTAGCGGACGTTCAGGCCGGGTTCGTACTCCTCGGGGATCGCGGTCGGGCGCAGGCCGATGACGCCCTCCTGGTCCTCCCCGGTGCGCAGCGCGAGGATCGAGCTGGTGTGGCCGCCGACGACCGGGATCTTGCCGCAGGGCAGCAGCGGGATGCCGCGCCAGGCGGGCACGGACTTCCCCTGCACCTCGACGTTGTCGAGGGTCAGCCCGCGCTTGTTGCACTCGCGGAAGAAGGCGGCGATGGCCTTGGGGTGGGCGAGCAGCACCTTCGTGCCGCGGCGCATGGTGACGAGCTCGTCGAGGTCGTCGGGGGTCGGCGGCCCGGACCAGGTGTTGACGCGCTGGTCGTACGCGGCGTTGTGGAGCAGCCCGAACTCCCGGTTGTTGAGCAGTTCCCACTCCTGGCGCTCACGCAACGCCTCGACGGTCAGCCGCAGTTGCTGCTCGAACTGGTTCATCGGGTCGTTGTAGAGGTCGGCGACGCGCGTGTGGACCTGCAGGACGGTCTGGGCGAGGGAGAGTTCGTACTCGCGCGGGCTGAGGTCGTAGTCCACGAAGGTGGCGGGGAGCAGGGCCTCGCCCGCGTGGCCCGAGGCGAGCTCGATGTCGGCCTCGCCGCGCCGGTTGACCGGGCGGCGGCCGTTCTCCACGTACTGCTCGAGGTGGGTGCGCAGGGCGGCGGAGCGCTCCAGGACCTCCTGGAAGGCGCGCCAGCGCAGCACCATCACGGTGCCGGCGGTCGCGGCCCGTACGGAGTAGTCCCAGCGCGGTTCGGGACGGCCGAGGGCGTCGTCGCCGAGCTGGTCGCCGTCGGCGACGACCCCGAGGACGTCCGTCGCCCCGTACTTGCCCTGGGCCCGCTTCTCCAGGCGGCCGTGGGCGATGATGAAGACCTCCTCCACGGGCGCGCCCTCCTCGACGAGGGTGTCGCCGGCGCGCAGGTCGCGTGTGACGAAGCGCACGGCGAGGTCCTCGAAGACCTCCTGGTCCGGGAAGCCCTTGAGGGTGGGGAGTTCGCTCAGGGTGGGCGCGAGGATCCGCACGTCGTCGGCGCCGGTCTGGACGAAGGAGACCCTGCCCCGGCCCACGGCGTGGCTCAGGCGCCGGTTGACGCGGTAGGTGCCGGCGCTGACGTCGACCCAGGGCAGGACGCGCGTCAGCCAGCGGGAGCTGATGCCCTGCATCTGGGGGACGGACTTGGTGGTGGTCGCGAGGTTGCGGGCGGCCGCGGTGCTGAGGGCGGCCTGCCGGGCCGCCGCTTCGGCCTCGGGGGTGGGGGCTTCGGGGGTGGTCATGCCGTGGTCCCTCCGTGCGTCGGGCCGGGTGTGCGGGTGCTGTCGGGGGCCGTGGCCCGGCCCGCCGGGTTGTAGCGGGCGGTGGTGCGGTGCCATTCGAGGTTTCCGCCGAGCCAGGCCCACACGTCGGCCAGGAAGCGGACCAGCGGCGGGAATCCGGCCGCGGCGAGGAGGGCGGACTCCTCCTCGAAGGCGTGGACGAGCTCGTCGTGGAGGTCGGCGGAGCGGCGCACCGCCTCGGCGCGCGAGCAGCCCTCCTCGGCCTCGATCAGGGCGGGCAGGTTGTAGTTGACGGCGGCGCTCTCGTCCTCGCGGTGCATGGAGTAGAGGTCGTTGACGATGACGCTGGCGGACGCCGCCTTGAGGACCGCGCCCCGCACGCGCGGGTCGGCGTACGCCTCGACCGGGAGCTCGTAGCCGCCCGCCGGGTCGAGCATCACCATGGTGGGCATGAAGCTGTTGTCCTGGCGGACGGCGAGGAACTCCCAGACGGGCGGGGTGCGTCCGGAGACCCGCCAGCCCGCCTCGGCGGTGTATCCGGAGAACAGCGCGGCCATCTCGTGCCGGTAGCGGGTGAGCTGGGAGCGGGTGGCGTACCGGGACAGGTGCTCGCTGCTGGAGCGCAGCGCGACGAGGACCGGGTCGGCGCACATGGCCTGCTCCAGCAGGGGCGCGTAGGCGGCCGGGAGGTGGGCGGGGTCGATGGCGGCCAGGGCCTGGGACAGGTGGGTGGCGATCCGGAGGGGGACGGCGCCGGCACTCTCGTCGTCGCAGTAGTAGTCGTCGGTGGCCCACTGGGCGAGGGTGCACTTGGCGGGGGCGAGCAGCCGGTCCGGGTCCTCGACGTGGGCGTACGTGAGCATGGTGTACCGGCCCATCGCGAGCGCCCGCACGTCGGCCGGCCGGCCGGCGTAGAGCCCGGTCTCCTCGGCCCAGGCGGCGAGCCGGTCCTCGACCGCCTCCGCGAGGGCCGGGTCGTCGCGCTGCGGGGGCGGGCAGTACAGCTCGGGAACGGCGGGATTGCCGCGGGAGCCGCCGGGCGCCGCGGGGCCCGCCGATGGAGCGGCCGACGGGGTGGCCGATGGGCTGTCCGGGACGGATGCGGGGCTCGGAGCGGGTACGGCCGCCGGGGCCGGGGCCGGGAGGGCGGGCCGGATCCGCAGGGTGCTGGTGCCGGGTCCGCCCGGACCCCCGCGCAGCCGGGCCAGCAGCGCCGCACGGGACGGGACGGGCGGGGCCGGCGGAACGGAAGGGTCGGGACCGCGGGACAGGTCGGACAGGTCGGACGGGTAGGGCGGGTGCGGCGGGGGGGGGGGGGGGGGGGGGGGGGGGGGG
>NZ_JOCX01000026.1 GCF_000717915.1 Streptomyces sp. NRRL S-244 | reverse complement strand
GCCGACGGGGGCCGGGGGCCGACGAGGGTGACGGGGGGCGGCCGGGCGGTCAGCCGTTCAGGGACGCCATCAGCTCCGGGGCGTAGCGGTCGCCGGAGACCACTCCGTGCGGGGCCACCGCGTCGATGGCGGCCAGGTCCTCGTCCGTGATCGTCACCGCCGTCGCGGCGACGTTCTCCTCCAGGTAGCGGCGGCGCTTGGTGCCCGGGATCGGCACGGCGCCGCGGCGCAGCGTCCAGGCCAGGGCCAGCTGCGAGGGGGTGACGCCCTTGTCCGCGGCGAGGCGCCGGACCTGGTCCACGACGGCCAGGTTGCGGTCGAAGTTCTCGCCCTGGAAGCGGGGGTCCGTGCGGCGGAAGTCGTCCGCCGCGAAGTCGTCCGGCGTGGTGATCGCGCCCGAGAGGAAGCCCCTGCCGAGCGGCGAGTACGCGACGAGCCCGATGCCGAGTTCGCGCAGGGTGTCGAGGACGCCGTCGTACTCGATGCCGCGCTCGAAGAGGCTGTACTCGGTCTGCACGGCGGCGAGCGGGTGCACGGCGTGGGCGCGGGCGATGGTGGCGGGCGCGGCCTCGCACAGGCCGATGTGGCGGACCTTGCCGGCGGCGACGAGCTCGGCCATGGCGCCGACGCTCTCCTCGATCGGGACGTTCGGGTCGACCCGGTGCAGGTAGTACAGGTCGATGTGGTCCGTGCCGAGGTGGCGCAGGGAGCGGTCGGCCGAGCGGCGGATGTACTCGGGGGTCGCGTTGTGGCCGCGGAACGCGCCCTGGTCGGTGAACTCGACACCCGTCTTCGTGGCGACCACGGCCGCGCCGCGGCGGCCGGCGAGCGCCTTGCCGAGGAGCTGCTCGTTCAGGAACGGGCCGTAGCCCTCGGCGGTGTCGAGCAGGGTGACGCCGAGCTCCAGCGCGCGGTCGATGGTGGCGAGGGACTCGGTCTCGTCGGTGGCTCCGTAGTGGGCGCTCATGCCCATCAGGCCGAGGCCCTCGGCGCCGACCTCGAGGCCCTGACCGCCCAGTGCGCGGATCTCCATGATGCTGCTCCCTCTTCGCAAGTAACTAACTGGATAGTTTGACTATGGACCCACCTCGCGCCAGATGTCAATAACCAGATAGTTACTTGCTAGGCTTCGCCCATGGCACGGGATTCCAGCGCGACCAAGGCACGCCTGCTCGACGCGGCCTTCTCCGAGTTCGCCGCGTACGGCATCGCCGGCGCGCGGGTCGACCGCATCGCCGAGGCCGCGCAGGCGAACAAGCGGCTCATCTACGTCTACTACGGCAACAAGGAACAGCTCTTCGACGCCGTCCTGCGGCGGGCGCTGGAGACGGGTTCGGAGTCCGTCCCGTTCAGCCCCGACGACCTGCCGGGGTACGCGGGCGCCGTGTTCGACCACCTCGTCGCGCGGCCGTCGCTGATGCGGCTCGTGCTGTGGAAGCAGCTGGAGCGGCCCGGGGCCACGGACGCGGAGGCGGAGTCCTACCGCGGCAAGATCGCGGTGGTGGAGGATGCGCAGAAGGCGGGGCACGTCGACGGCTCGTTGGACCCCGCCGACGTCCTCACGCTGGTGATGGGCCTGTCCCAGGCCTGGTTCGGCGCGGTGGGCGGCCCGGCGGCGGGCGATTCGGGCACCGGCTGGGCGGCCGAGCGGCTCGCGCAGCACCGCGCGGCGGTGGTCGAGGCCGTACGCCGCATCACGGCACCGCGACGCGACCCGGCCTAGGGAGTGTCCTTTCGGATCACTCGGCCGGGCCGCGCCTCAGGCATTCAGACGGCGGTCGCGGTCGTGGCCCGGGCCAGGATGGTTTCCGTGTCCACGCCCGTCGGGAGCGTCCCGTACGCGCCGCCGTGCTCGCCGCCCAGGCGGGAGCCGCAGAAGGCCTCGGCCACCGCGCCCGGGGCGTGGCGCAGCAGCAGGGACGCCTGGAAGACCAGGGCCATCGTCTCGGTGAGCTGCCGGGCCCGGTACTCGGCCTCGGCCGGATCGGCCAGCTGCTTGTGGAGCCCGGCCACCGCCGCGTCCAGGTGCCGGTCGGCGCCCGACGCCCGTCCGACCTCCTCGAAGAAGGCCTCGACGGTCTCCGGCTGCCGGGCCATGGCCCGCAGCGAGTCCAGGGCGGCGACGTTGCCGGAACCCTCCCAGATCGACGACAGCGGGGCCTCCCGGTAGAGGCGCGGCATGCCGGAGTCCTCGATGTAGCCGTTGCCGCCCAGGCATTCGAGGGCTTCGGCGGCATGCCCCGGGGCGCGCTTGCAGACCCAGTACTTGGTGACGGCCAGCCCCAGCCGGCGCAGCAGGGCCTCGTCCTGACTGCCCCGGGAGACCCGGTCCGTGGCGCCCGCGAGGCGCAGGGCGACGGCGGTCGCCGCCTCGGATTCCAGGGCGAGGTCGGCGAGGACGTTGCGCATCAGGGGCTGGTCGATGAGCGCCTTGCCGAACGCCCTCCGGTGCGTGGCGTGGTGGACGGCGCGGATGACGCCGAGGCGCATCCCGGAGGCCCCGCCGAGCACGCAGTCGAGGCGGGTCATGTTGACCATTTCGATGATCGTCGCGACGCCGCGCCCCTCCTCCCCCACCAGCCAGCCGAAGGCCTCGTCGTACTCGATCTCGGCGGAGGCGTTGGACCGGTTGCCGAGCTTGTCCTTGAGGCGCTGGAGCAGCAGCCGGTTGCGGCTGCCGTCCGGCAGCACCCGGGGCAGCAGGAAGCAGGACAGCCCGCCCGGGGCCTGGGCCAGCGTCAGGAAGACGTCCGACATGGGCGCGGAGGTGAACCACTTGTGCCCGGTCAGCCGGTAGGTGCCGTCCGGGGCCGGGACGGCTGTCGTGGTGTTGGCGCGTACGTCGGAGCCGCCCTGCTTCTCGGTCATCGACATGCCCGCGATCAGGCCCTGCTTGGTGTCGGGCCGGCGCAGTCCGTAGTCGTACGTGCGGGAGGCGAGCAGCGGCTCCAGCCAGGCGGCGAGTTCCGGGGTCGCGCGCAGCGCGGGTACGGCGGCGTACGTCATGGACACCGGGCAGGAGTGGCCCGCCTCGACCTGGCCCCAGACGAGGAACTTCGCCGCCCGCGCGACGTGCGCTCCGGCCCGGTCGTCCGCCCAGGGCGCGGCGTGCAGCCCGTGCGAGACGGCGGTGCCCATCAGCTCGTGCCAGTACGGGTGGAACTCCACCTCGTCGATCCGGTGGCCGTAGCGGTCGTGGGTGCGCAGCACCGGCGGGTTCTCGTTGACCACGCGGCCCCACTCCGCGGCCCGTTCGGAGCCGGCGAGGATGCCGAGCCGGTGGATCTCGGGTATCGCCCACTCGGCGCCCTCGCGGGCCACCGCCTCCAGCAGGGCCGGGTCGGCGGCCGCGTCGTAACCGAGGTGCGGAGGCACCTGGTTGGTGACCTCATGCGTCTGCGGCATCGTGTCCTCCAAGGGCACGCAGGGTGAAGGTGATCAGACCGGGGATGACGTCCCCCGGGGCCGCGTCCCCGTCGGCCAGCGGCCCGACGAGCGCTTCGGCGATCGCGCCGACGAGCGCGGCGGCCGTCAAATCCGGGGATTGCGGCGGGAGTTCTCCGGAGGCCACGCCCGCGGCGATCTGTTCGGCGTACACGTCGCGAAACGCCCTGCGGAAGACGAGGCGTTCGGTGTCGACGGCTGGGTCGGCCGGCTCCGCCAGCAGGGCGAAGGCCCGGCGCGGCGCTTGCAGCGCCCGGTACGCGAAGGTCTCGACGGCGGCGGCCACCCGCTGCGCGGCGCCGCCCGGGCGCTCCGTCGCGGCGGCCACCGCCTCCAGCTCCCGGGCGACGAGCGTACGGAAGAGCGCGGCGGCCAGCTCGGACTTCCCGGAGAACGACTGGTACACGCTGCCGGTGGAGATCCCGGCCTCGGCGGCGATGGCGGCGACCGAGCAGCCGCCGTACCCCTCCCGGGAGAGCAGGTGGACGGCGGCTTCGAGCACCCGCTCGCGCCGGGCGTCGAGGCGAGCCTGCACGGAGGGCGGGCGACGGTAGGGCATGGAAGGATTGAAGCACTGATTCACTGCTTCACACCAGACCCCGCACCCGACCCCCGGACCCCGGACGCCGGTCCGGCGGGGTCCGGGAGGGACGCTTTACGAGTCGAGGGTCGCCGGGGTGGGGCCGTCGGGGCGGACGGTGATGCTGTACGCGGCCTTCGTGGGGACGGAGTGGAACGCCGGGACGTGCGCCGGCAGCAGCTGTTCGAGGAGGACGGTCGACTCGCGGAGGGCGAACCGGAGGCCGAGACAGGCGCGCGGGCCGATGCCGAAGGGGAGGTAGGCGCCGGGGTGGGTCGGGCGGCCGTCCGGGGTGGTGAAGCGGCGCGGGTCGAACCGCTCGGGGTCCGGCCACAGTTCGGGGTCGCGGTGCGTGAGGTACGGGCAGACCACCACGTCGGAGCCGGCTTCGACGGCGTAGCCGGTCAGGACGTCCGCCTCGGCGGCGTGCCGGGGCAGGATCCATGCCGACGGGTAGAGCCGGAGCGTCTCGTGGACCAGGGCCTGGACGGCGCTGCGGCGTTCCGCCGAGCCGGGGGCGCCTGCGGCGAGGGCCTCCTCGCGGGCCGCGGGGTGCCGGTCGAGCAGGAGGTAGAGCCAGGTCAGGGTGGTGGCGGTGGTCTCGTGGCCGGCGACGAGCAGGGTGACGAGCTCGTCGCGGATCAGCCGGTCGGTGTACTCGGGGCGGGTGGCGGCCGCGTCGAGCAGCAGGTGCAGGAGACCCGGGCCGTCGGGCCCGGCTCCGCGGCCGCGGGCGGCCTCGATGGCGTAGTGCGCGACGGCGTCGATCCCGGCGAGGTCGGCGGCGACGGCCTCGCGGGCGCCGGCGGTGTCGGCCGGCAGCTCGGGCATCGCGGCCACCACCGCGGCGACGGCGCCCAGTTCGCGCTCGGTGCCCTCGTCGAGGGGGTGTCCGGTGAGGGAGCGCCAGATGGTGTCCAGGGCGAAGCGACGCATCTCCAGGCCGACGTCGAACGGCTGCCCGGTCCGGGCGTACGCGGCCCAGCGGCCGGCGGTGACCCGGGCGGCCTCGGCGATCCGCTGCTCGTAGCGGCGCATGCCGGTGCCAGTGAACTGGGATTGCAGCAGCCGCCGCTGGCTCTTCCAGGCCTCGCCGGTCGCGGCGAGTACGCCGTCGCCGATCAACAGGCGGGCGCGGTGGGAGCGTTTGACGTACCGGTCGGGGTGCAGGGCCAGCACGTGCCGGACCGCCCGGGGGTCCGTGACCAGGACCGTGGGGCTCGGCCCGAGCCGGAACACCGCCACCCCGCCGAGCCGTTCGCGCACCAGGACCAGCAGATCGATCAGTTCGGCCCCTTCGGAGCGCCACCGCTCCACGAGGGCGGGGTCGAGCTCGGGGACCGGCCGCCCCGTACGGGCAGCGGGCGGGCGGGGGTCGAAGCCGGCTTCGGTGGCCACGGATCTTCTCCTGTTCGCCGCTGGTCCCGACCCCTGGCGGACCCGGGCATCACGGACTGTACGGGAGTGGATGCGCCCCGTGACACCCCACCCTCTGACGCTCAGCTCCGCGACGCCCCGCCCCGCGACACCCCGCCCCGCGACACCCCGGCCCGGGTCCGCGGCCCGGGGCGGGGTGGCCGGTGAGGCCGGGCGGGAGCACGACTACCGCACGACCCGCGGCAGGCGCAGGCTCAGCAGTGCCGTCAGGGCGATCATGCCCAGCTGGACGAGCAGGGTGACGGCGAGCGCGTCCCGCATGCCGGCCGACGGGACCAGGGCGAGGAACAGGCTGCCCAGGGTCGCGACGCCGAGGGCGAGCGCGGACTGCTGAGTGGTGATCATGACCCCGCCGCCCACGCCCGCCCGGTCGGCCGGTACGTCGGACAGCATCAGCCGCATCAGGACGGGCAGTTGGAGCCCCTGGCCGAGGCCGGCCACGGCCACGCCCGGAGCCAGCGACATCAGCCCGAGATCCGGCCATCCGCGCAGGACGGCGAGGAGGAGCAGGGTGACGCCGACGCCCTGGAGGACGCCGCCCGCGGTGACGACGCGGCTCCCGAACCGGCCGACCAGCCGCGGCCCGGCGAGCGAGGCCGCGAAGAAGGCCAGCGCCATCGGCACCAGCGCCAGTCCGGCCTCCACCGGGCCCATCCGCAGGCCCTGCTGGAGGACCACCGCGATGACGAACATGAAACCGCTGAAGCCGATCGAGAACGGCACCAGCAGGACCAGGCCCCGCCGCAGCGACTGCAGGCGCAGCAGGCTCGGGGGCACCAGCGGGGTGCGGCCGAGCCGGTCGGCACGGCGCTCGGTCCGGTAGAAGGCCGTGGCGGCGAACGGGAAGACCGCGAGCGACACCCACGTCCACAGCGGCCAGCCGGCGGCCCGGCCCTCGGTCAGCGGCAGCAGCAGGGACACCAGGGACAGGGCGAGCAGCAGCGTCCCCGGTACGTCGACCGAGGCCGGCCGGTCCGAGCGGGTCTCCGGTACGGCACGGGTGGCGAGCACCAGCCCGAGGACCACGACCGGAACGTTGACCAGGAACACCGAGCGCCAGCCGAAGCCGGCGACGTCGGCGGCGACCAGGACGCCGCCCAGGATCTGCCCGGCGACCATGGACAGACCGGCGGTGGCCCCGTACAGGCTCATCGCCCGGGCCCGGCGCGGCCCCTGGGTGGTCGCCTGGATGGTGGCGAGCACCTGCGGCAGCATCAGCGCGGCCGCGGCGCCCTGCGTCACCCGCGCCCCGACCAGGGTCCAGGCGGTGGGTGCCAGCCCGCAGAGGAGCGAGGTGACGCCGAAGGCGGCCATGCCGATCAGGAAGAGCCGGCGCCGTCCGGCCATGTCGCCGAGGCGGCCGCCGAGCACGAGGAGCACGGCGTACGCGACGCCGTAGCCGCCGACGATCAGTTCCAGCGTGGCGGGGCCCGCCGCGAGGTCGCTGTCGATGGCGGGCAGCGCCACGTTGACGATGAAGAAGTCGATCAGGGGCAGAGCCGCGCCGAGCAGCACGGTGAAGAGCCCGAGCGGGCCGATCGCGGCCGGGCCGGGCGCGGTGGCCGGGCGGCCCGTCGGGGCGGACGGGGAGGGACGGGTGGTGCGTACGGTTGTTTCACTCACACCGAAACGATCACCCTGCGCTCAGCCTGGTACCAGAGTCTTCTTATCCTGGTACAAGGAATACCTGGCAACGGGATGAGCGGTGCGGCACCCTGGTTGCATGACCACTGTTGCCTCCGACAGCGACGTACGCCGGCACGAGCTGGCCGATTTCCTGCGCAGCCGCCGGGAGCGGATCACGCCCGAGCAGGTGGGGCTGGTGCGCGGCCGCCGCCGGCGCACCCCGGGGCTGCGCCGCGAGGAGGTCGCCCAGCTCTCCGCCGTCGGTGTCACCTGGTACACCTGGCTGGAGCAGGCCCGCGAAATCCAGGTCTCCCCGCAGGTCCTGGACGCCCTAGCGCGCGCCCTGCTGCTCGACGCCAGCGAGCGTACGCACCTGTTCGCGCTGGCCGGCAGCCTCGATCCGGCCCCGCACGCGCCGTGCCCGAGCGTGACCCCGGCGCTGCGGGCGATGCTCGACCAGCTCGGGCCGATCCCGGCCTGCATCCAGAACAGCCGGTACGACATCCTCGCGTACAACGCCTCGTACGGACGGCTGCTGTGCGACCTGGACGCGCTGCCGCCCGAGGACCGCAACTGCCTGTGGCTGGCGTTCACCAACGCCGACTGGCGGGCCTCGATGGCCGACGTCGCCGAGGTGAACCGCACGATCGTGGCCAAGTTCCGGGCCGCGATGGCGGAACACCTCGCCGAGCCGGCCTGGAAGGCCCTGCTGGCGCGGCTGGAGGCGCGGTCGCCGGAGTTCCGGGAGCTGTGGGCACGCCACGAGGTGCTGGGCGTGGGCGCCAGGACGAAGTACATCCGCAACGCGCACGTCGGTCTGCTGCACCTGGAGCACACCAATCTGTGGCTCGGGCCGGCGGCGGGCCCGCGCCTGGTGACGATGGTGCCGGTGGACGCGGAGAGCCGGGCGGGCCTGGAGCGGCTGGCGGGGCTGGAGCGCCAGGTCCGCCGGGAGCGGCCGGGGCCGCTGGAGCCGCTGGAGCCGCTGCAACTCCTCGCGCCGGCCGCGGTCTGACGGACCCCCGCCCCGCCCGCGGCCCCGCTTACGGCTGCTCGGCCAGCCCCTCCGGCAGCCGGCCCGTGTGCACCACCCCGAGGGTCTGCGTGGCCCGGGTCAGGGCGACGTACAGGTCGCTCGGCTCGTGGTCCGCGGGCTCCACGACGATCACCGAGTCGAACTCCAGCCCCTTGGCCTGGCGCGGGTCCAGCAGGACGACCGTACGGGTCAGGTCCGGCTCCTCCCCCGCCCGTACGCCGGGCAGCGCGGCCGCCAGCGCGTCGTGCAGCGGGCGCGGCGCGATCACCGCCAGCCGGCCGCCCCGCCCCTCGGCGGGAGCGCCTTCGCGCACCGCGTCCGCGACCGCGGCGGCGAGGTCGTCCGTCGCCCGGATCCAGGGCCGCTGCCCCGTGGACCGTACCGAGCTCGGCGGCTCGAATCCGGGGTGGCGGGCCCGGAGCACGGCGGCCGCCAGGTCCATGATCTCGGCGGGCGTACGGTAGTTGACGCCGAGGCGCACCAGCTCGAAGCGGTCGCCGACGTACGGGTCCAGGATCCGCTTCCACGATCCGCAGCCGGCCTCGTCGCCGGTCTGGGCCGGGTCGCCCACCAGCGTCATGGACCGGGTGGGGCAGCGCCGCATCAGCAACCGCCAGGCCATCTCGGACAGTTCCTGCGCCTCGTCCACGATGACGTGTCCGAAGGCCCAGGTCCGGTCGGCGGCGGCCCGTTCGGCCGCACTGCGGTGGTCGGCCTCCTCCTGCCGTTCCGCCATCCGCTCGGCGTCGATGATGTCGTGCGCGGCGAGGAACTCGTTCTCCATGTCCTCGAACTCGTACGACTCGGACCCCTGCGACAGGTCCAGGACGCCCTGCGCGTACGCGATGCGCTCCTGCCGTTCGCGCTCCTCGGCGGCGCGCTGCGCGCTGTCGTCGAAGCCGAGCAGTTCGGCGGCCTCGTCGAGCAGCGGAATGTCGGCGGGTGTCCAGTCGTCCGTCGTGCGCCGGATCAACCCGGCCTCGTGGTCGGGGAGATGGGTGGGGTCCGCGAGGAAGTCGGCGACGAGCTGTCGGGGCGTGAGGGGCGGCCAGAGGCTGTCGATCGCGGCGTGCACCTCGGCGCTGGTCGCGATCTCCTTGCCGAGCTGCGCGACGTCGTCGGCGCCCAGCAGGTTGGGGCCGCCGTACGGGTCGGCGCCGAGCCGGTCGGCGAGCTGCTGGGTGAGGGAGTCGATGACGCGGAACGCGAAGTACGGGCGGGCCAGGTTGTGCGGCAGCCCGGTGGCGCGGGCCCGGTCCCGGGCCTCGTACGCCATGGTCCGGTCGAGCCGCAGGGTGCCGTAGTCGTCGTGGTCGATCTCCAGGGCCGGCTCCGGGAGTACGGCGCTGTCCTCGCCGCTGCCGGCGGGGATGGTCTCCGGCAGCGCCTGCCGGTCGCTTACGACGCGTGCGAGGACGTCGGCCATCTCGGCGCGGCCCTTCACGGCTGCGGCGCCGGGCCGGTCGGCGCCGGTCGCCCGGATGCCGGGGAACAGCTCGCCGAGGGTGGAGAGCAGGACGCCGGTCTCGCCGAGGGAGGGGAGCACCTCGCCGATGTAGCCGAGGAACGCCGGGTTGGGTCCGACGATCAGCACGCCGCGCTTGGCGAGCAGCTCGCGGTGGGCGTAGAGGAGGTAGGCGGCCCGGTGCAGGGCGACGGCCGTCTTCCCGGTTCCCGGGCCGCCCTCCACCACCAGTACGCCGCGGTGGGGCGAGCGGATGATGCGGTCCTGCTCGGCCTGGATGGTCTGGACGATGTCGTGCATGCGGCCGGTGCGGGCGGCGTCGAGCGCGGCGAGCAGCACGGCGTCGGCGTCGGCCCCCTCGTGGCCGGTGCGCTCGGTGTCGGCGAGGTCGAGGATCTCGTCGTGCAGGGCCGTGACCTCACGGCCGCGGGTGGTGATGTGCCGGCGCCGGCGCAGGCCCATGGGGAAATGCCCGGTCGCGAGGTAGAACGGGCGGGCGACCTCGGCCCGCCAGTCGAGGACGAGGGGGGTGCGGTCGGCGTCGTCCTGCCTGATTCCGATACGGCCGATGTGGTGGTCCCGTCCGTCGGAGAACTCGAGGCGGCCGAAACACAGACCGTTCTCGCCCGCGTTCAGCGCGGAAAGGAGGCCGGACTGCTCGGCGACGACCACGTCCCGCTCCAGTCGTGCCTGAAACCCGGTCCCCGCCCCGGACAGAGCCTGTTGCACGGCCCGTTCGGCCTGGTCGCGCAGGTCGTCCAGGCGCGCATAGAGCTCGTCGATGAATTGCTGCTCATTACGGAATTCCACGGTTGACAATGCCACTCCCGACCCGATACGATGTCCTCGTAAAGCTTTTTCATGTCCTGTTTTCAATCAGGGCGTGAAACATCAAATATACGCTGACGAATACCCCGGCCGTCAATTGGTCCGGGGTTTTCTGTATTGCGGCGCCCCACCGCACGCATCGAACGGGTGAGCGAGCCGAGCGCCCGGATATCACCCGGACGGCCCACTTGTCAGGCTTTCGGCGCCACGCCCTGCTTTGGTGGAGACACAGAGCTGTCCACCACATGGAGCACTCTCATGTATGAAATGCAGGTCGGTGAGGCGGCCACAGGGCCCGGCCTCGTATGGCACGTCGTCGCCCGTGATCGCCGGGCCACCCTGTGCGGCCGCCCCCTCCAGCCGGGAGGCAACGCCGAAACAGACCACCACTGCATGCCGTGCATGACGGCCTTCCAAAACGTCATGCGCGAGGGCTCCGCGGAGTCCTGACCGTTGGGGGTGATCAACCACCGAACCACGAGCCGCCGCCGGCGCCGGGACCCCCGGCACCGGCGGCGAGTGGTTCAGCCGCCCGCACAGCAAACCAAAGCAATCCTTATGCTTATATAGACTGTTACCGTATCTGCTTATGAAGACGATCGGACTGCTCGGAGGAATGAGCTGGGAGTCGACCGCCCAGTACTACCGGCTGCTGAACGAGCTCACCCGCGACCGGCTCGGGGGGCTGCATTCGGCCCGGTGCGTGCTGTATTCCGTGGACTTCGCGGAGATCGAGCGGCTCCAGACCGAGGGGCGGTGGGCCGAGGCCGGAGAGGTGTTGGCGGCGGCCGCCCAGCGGCTGGAAGCGGCCGGTGCGGATCTCGTCCTCATCTGCACCAACACCATGCACAAGGTCGCCGACCGGGTCCAGGCCGGCATCTCGGTGCCGCTGCTGCACCTCGCCGATGCCACCGCCGACGCCGTGAAGGCGGCGGGGCTGACGCGCGTCGGCCTGTTGGGCACCGCGTTCACGATGGAGCAGGAGTTCTACCGGGGCCGACTCGCCGCGAGCGGGCTGGAGGTGTGCGTCCCGGACACCGAGGGGCGCGCGCTCGTGCACCGAGTGATCTACGAGGAGCTGTGCCTGGGCATCGTCCGCGAGGAGTCGCGCGCCGCCTACCAGCGCGTCATCCAGGGGCTCGTGGCCGGCGGCGCCCAGGGGATCATCCTCGGCTGCACCGAGATCGAGCTGCTCATCGGCGCCGGGGACAGCCCCGTACCCGTCTTCCCCACCGCACGGATCCACGCCGAAGCCGCGGTCGAGGCGGCGCTGTCGACACATCCGCACATGGCCTGAATCCATCGTTGCTCGGAATCGAGCGGTCCGGCGCGTGCCATCATTCGGCGCTATCAAGCCAACCGAGGGGGGTAGGCGTGGCCATCGAGAACTGGCAGCAGGCCGCCGTGGCCGTGGTCGTCGTGGTGGTGCTGGGCCTCGTCCTGTGGTCCATGCGGCACCGGATCAAGAAGCTCCGGGTGCGGCTGTGGGGCATCGCCTTCGAGGCCTCCCCGGAGCCGGACCCGGGCCGGCAGGACGTGCACACGAAGCGCTCCAAGATCCTGAAGTCCCTGGTCAGCACGGTCAAGGGGGCTAAGGTCGGGCTCGTGGACACCAAGGTGGAGGAGAGCTGGATCGTCGTGCGCAAGGACGGCGACCCCGAACCCGACACCGGAGCGGGGCCGGGGAAGGGGCCGGGGCCGGGGACAGGCACGGGGACGGGCACGGGACCTGGCAGCGGCGGCGGGCAGCCCGCCAGTTGATCCGGTCGGCAACGCTCAGGGGACTTCCGGGGGGAAGAAAGCGTGCACGTAGACCGCGCCGAGCAACTGGCGGATGCCGCCCGAGTGATCAGCGACGGCGCCCCGCACCGGGCCCTGTTCTTCGAGGGCGACGAGGGAATCGGCAAGACCGCCCTGCTCATCGAGCTTCACCAGCGGCACGGTGACAGCACCGTCTGCCACGTCGACCTCGCCACCACCTGGGCCGCGTTCGACGTACTGAACCGCATCTGCTGGCAGGCGTCCGGGCAGGGCATCGCGATGGACTCCTTCCGCGCGCTCAAGCAGCGCTACGGCGAGGTGCCGACGGTGAACTTCCACGGGATGTCGATGGACCGCTCGCACCTGGACATCGCCCTGAGCGTCAACGCCGACCGCGAGACCCAGAACTCGGCCATGAGCGACGAACTCGTCGCGCGCCTGGCCGAGTCGGCGACCGGCTCCGGCTCCGGCTCCGGCTCCGGCCCGATCGTGGTCCTGGACGGCTTCGACCGCTGCGAGCCCCCGCTGCAGCGCTGGATCAGCACCAGCTTCCTGCCGGACCTGCTGGCCACCCGCCGCATCACCGTCTTCCTCGCCGGGCGGAGCGTCCCCAGCCTCTCGCACCCCTACGCCGGCGCCGTCCGGAACCTGATCCTGCCCCCGTTCGACGCCGCGACCGTCCAGGAGTGGATCGACCTGGTAGGCATCGAAGAGCTCAAGGGGTCCGCCGAGGAGCTGTGCAGCAGACTGGACGGGCTCCCTTCGGCGATCTCGGAGTTCCTGTCCCACTTCACCCGGGAGGGCTGACCCCTGGACACGGACCTCGTCCTGCGCCGCATCCGCGGCACGTTCGCCGCGCTGCCGCCCGCCCGGCGCTCGCTGCTCGAACACCTCTGCGTGTACGACTGGTTCGATCCGGACATCGTCGAGTACACCGCCGATGCGCTCGGGGTGCCGGCCGACAGCGGGCCACTGGTGCGGCTGCCCGTGATCGAGCCCCGCCCGATGGCGGCGACCGAGGAGTTCCGGCTGCGGCCCCTGCTGCGCAAGGACCTCCTCGACCGGCTCGGCGAGGAGAACGACTCGACGCTCAGACGCGCGCACCGGCTGGCCGCCGCGTACTACTACCAGCCGCTCGACCCGTTCAACACCGACAGGATCGGCTGGTACGTCGAGCAGGTCCGCCACCTGGCCTGCGCCAATCCGGACCGGGCCCTGGGCCGGCTGGCGGCCGTCTCCCACACGGCCCTGCTCGCCGGCCATCCGGAGGCGGCGAGCCGGGCGGCGGCCGCGGCGCTCAAGTCGGGGGCGGACACCCGCGAGCTCACCCTGCTGGCGGAGGTCGTACGGTCCGTCGCGCTGATCCTGGCCACCCAGTCGGAGGTCGACGACCGGGCGATCGTACGGCTGGACGGACTGCTGGCCGGTTCCCGGCCCCCGCGCGACCTGGCCGCCGCGCGGATCGGCCGGCTCGCCCGCGACCTGGTCACGTACTACAGCGAACGCCAGGCCCCCGCCCCGACCCTGACGGCGGCGCTGGCGCTGGAGGCCGGGCGGGGCTCGGACCGTCGGGGCATGCCGGAGGTGTCCGCGAGCCTGTCCGTCGCGGAGCAGTTCGCGCACTTCCCGCACACCGTCATGCGCCGCGACCACATGGTCGAGGTGACCGGCCGGCGCAGGGCGCACCACTCGGTCACCTCGACGCTGCACGCCTCCGGTATCCACAACACCCACGCGGTGATCGACATCTTCCCGTGGAACTACGGCGAGACGCTGGACAAGCTCGACATCAGGGATGCGAACGGCGGGGTGGTGCCCTCGCTGAAGCAGATCGAGGTGCAGTCGCACATCGCGAACGCGGTCTCGTACTGGCTCGCGGACGACAGCGGGGCCGACGACGGCGACGGCGACACCGGCCGCCGACGCGGACACGGCATCGAAGTCCGCGCCCCGCACCGCGGGCTCTCCCTCGCCCTCGGCTCCGCCGTGCAGAGCCGCCAGCACGAGGCCGTCGCCACGCTGCTGCAGACGGCGACCGAGGCGGCGGACGGCGACCTGGGCGCCCGGATCCGCGCGGCCACCCGATACCTGCCGCTGGTCGCCGAGTTGGACAATGCGTACGGCACCTCCCCGCGGCTGCACTACGGCTACGACGGCAAATGCGTCCTGCGCCGCCACGGGCTGCTCGGGGTCTCGGCGGAGCTGGAGCTCTGCCTGCCGACCGAGGCCCGCAACCGGCTGGCCGTCCCCGCGCCCGAAGGGGTCGAGCTGGCCGGCATCGGGACGTCCGATGCGCGGTGGGCCATCGAGCCGGTCGTCGCCCCGTCCGACGACTGGGAGGACGAGGCCCCTCAAGGGCTGCCGGAGCAGTTCGTCGCCCGATTCGCGGACTCCGCCGAGGGCGAGGGATCCGCCGGAGAGGGGGCCCACCGGGTCGCACGCACCACGCTCGGGCTGTACTACGTACCGCGCCGCAAGGACGTCCGCCGCGTCACCTGGGTCACCTTGCTCTGCCTGCTCGTCTGTCTGGCCGCGACGATCCTGGAGCTCTTCGTGGAGTACGCCGAGTGGTCCGGCGTGTTCCCCTTCGCCGTGGTCATGGCCAGCGTCCTGGAACAGATCCAGACCCGGCGTCAGCATCCCTCCGGCAGCGCCGAGGTGCTGCACGCCTACGCGAGCCGCCGGCTCAACCTGATCAACGCCACGGGCATGGTGGCCGCCCTGCTGGCGACCTCCGCCCTCTCGGTGGGCACACCGGCGGTGTCCCTGTCGGTCACCATCTCCTGCCTCGTCGTCTGCCTCGCCTCCACCGGCGCCCTGCTCGCCTCCGTCGCCGGACGCCGGCACCCCCTGGAGGCCCGTGCCGCGTCGCACGCCCTCGACTAGTCATACCGTGATGTCATACGGGGAAGCAGGCCGCGAGGGCGGCGGAACGGACCCGGGCGGACGTATGAGCACACCCCAGTCGGGCGCGGAGGCGGACCACGTCGGTCACCCGGAGGAGGGGCGGCACGCCGACTGGCTCGAACTCTTCCTCGACCTCGTCTTCGTCGCGCTCGCCTCCCAGCTCGCCCACCAACTGCACGGGGATCCGAGCCTGCGCGACTTCGCCGTGTTCCTGGGGCTCTACTTCCCGCCCTGGTGGCTGTGGATCAACCTGATGGTCTCGGCGAACCTCTTCGTCGACAACAGCGCCCGCCGCCGGCTGCTCATGCTGTCGGCCATGCTCTGCATCGCCGTCATGGCCTGCGCCGTGCCCGGGGCCGACACCGACCGCGGCTCCGTCTACGCCCTCGGGTACGCCGGCACCCGGCTGGTGCTGCTCGGGCTGTGGTGGCCGGCCACCAGGTACCCCGAACCCCTGCGCGTCCCGCGCTGGCGCCCGCTGAGCTACTGCCTGGCCTCCGGCCTGCTGTGGGCCGGCTCCGCAGCGGTGCCCGCGCCCTGGCAGTACGTCATGTGGGCGGTGCTCATCGCGGCCGAGATGGTCCTGCTGCTCAGCGCGCGCGGGCGCGGGCTGCCCGCCCGGCTGGACACCGGGCACATCGTCGAGCGGGTCGGCCTCTTCGTCATCATCGTGCTCGGCGAGTCCGTCATCGCGCTGGTCACCTCCGCCGACCACGCCTGGACCCTGCGGGCCGGGATCGTCGGCGTCCTCGGTTTCGTGCTCCTCGCCGCGCTCTGGTGGTCGTACTTCGACTTCGGCTCGACCTCGGCCGAGCTGATGCTCGCCAGGGCCGACGACCGCCAGGCCTACCTGCTCGCCCGCGACGTCGGCGGCTTCCTGCACTTCTTCGTGACCGCGGGCGTCCTGTGCATGGCGGCCGGGCTGGCCACCGCCGTCGAGGAGGCCGACCACGCCCATCTGCCGACCGGCGCGGTGTGGGTCCTGGCCGGCGGCCTGGCCATGTATCACGCGGCCCACGCCGCCATCGCGCTGCGCTACGGCCGCCCGCCGGCCTCCGTCGCCGTCTGGGCCGTTCCCGGAATCGGCATCCCGCTGCTCGTGGTCCGGGCCGCCGGGCACCTCGCGCCGTGGCTGGTGGTCCTGCTGCTGGCCGCCGAGGCGATCGCGCACCTCTTCTACGCGCGCGCGGTCCAGCGCCGCCGCCTGGCGGCGGCGCCGACCTCTTAAGGCACCACGGGCAGGAGCTGCGGGCGCTTGGCCGTGCGGGCGTCCCCCGAGGAGCGGCCGCGCAGGCGCCGGCCCAGCCAGGGCCCCAGGAACGCGGCGGCCCAGCGCAGTTCGGCGGCGACCGGGGGGCGGGCCGCCCGGTCGGGGGGCAGCGGGTGCGTCCAGGAGTCGTCGCTGCCCGGCAGGCCGAGGGCGTCCGCGAGCGAGGCGGCGATCCGCTCGTGGCCGAGCGGACTGGCGTGCAGCCGGTCCGCGCTCCACAGCCGGGGGTCGGTGACCACGGGATGGTGTCCCGTCTCGACGACGAGCACGCCGTGGCGCCCGGCGGCCGTGCGGATCCGGTCGTTGAGGGCGCTGACGCGCGGGGCGAGCGGACGGGCGAGCGGGGTGATCCGCCCGAGGTCCGGGAAGGTCAGCGTGAGGACCCGGGCGCCCTGGGCGGTGAGCGCGCCGAACATCGCCTCCAGGTGACCGGCGACCCCGTCGGCGTCGAACCGCGGCCGCAGCACGTCGTTGACCCCGGCGACCACGGTGGCCAGGTCGGGACGCAGGGCGAGCGCGGGGGCGAGCTGCTCGGCACGGACCTGCCCGGCGAGCCGGCCGCGGACGGCCAGGTTGGCGTACCGGACACCGGGATCGTGGAGCGCGAGGTGCTCGGCGAGCCGGTCGGCCAGCCCCCGCAGGCCGGTGGTGTCGTCGCCGTCCCCGAGCCCCTCGGTCTGGCTGTCGCCGAGGGCCACGTACCGCAGGTACGGGTGCGCGTACGGGTGCTCAGCGCGCGGCACGGGCGGCCTCCCGCTCCCGCAGGACCGCGATCGTACGCTCGCACCAGTCGCGGTTGCCCTGCTCGAAGGCGAGACCGCGCAGGCAGGTCAGGTACGGGCCGACGCGCTCGCCGTACCTCAGGAAGTCCTCCTCGGAGCGGTCGCGGCGCATGGCGCGCAGCAGGCCGCCGAACAGGTCGACCTTGGCCCGGGCGAAGGCGGCGCGCTCGGTGAGCTGCGCGATGAGCGTCGCGGTGTCGACGTGGTCGGCGGCCTGGACCTTGACGACGAGGTCGTCGCGGATGGAGGAGGGCTTGGTGGCGGAGGCGGTGAACCGCTCCAGCTCGGCGAGCCCGGCACCGGTGACGGTGTACAGACGCTTGTTGGGCCGGGTGTCCTGGACCACCTCCCGGCCCGTGATCAGCCCGTCCCGCTCCAGCCGGGTCAGCTCGGCGTAGAGCTGCTGCGGGAGCGCGTGCCAGAAGTTCGCGACGCCGAGGTCGAAGGCCTTCGCCAATTGGTACCCGCTCAGCTCCTCGTCCAGCAGCGCCGCCAGTACGGCGTGGCGCAAAGCCATCGGACCGCCTCCTTCCCGCCCCTGTTTCCGGGGTCGCCCCTGTGCACGGACACCCCTCGCATGATACTCAAGAAACTGACTAATCACATTGATGAGTAGAAGACCCTCAGGGAGAAGCCGTGACCGCAGCAGACCGCTTCCGCGCCGCCGTCGACAGCCGTGACCTCGGCGCCCTGGAGGCCCTGTTCACCGAGGACGTGCGCCTGTACAGCCCCGTGAAGTTCACGCCGTTCGAGGGGCGACCGATGGTGCTGGGGCTCTTCGGGGTGCTGCTGCGCACCTTCGAGGACTTCCACTACGTCGGGCAGTACGCCGGAAGCGCCGAGACGAGCGTCGACGGCTCCGTGTCCCCGTCGGAGATCCTGCTGTTCCGGGCGACGGTGAACGGCAAGGCGATCCACGGCATCGACCTGCTGCACTTCGCCGACGACGGCCGGATCAAGGAGTTCACGGTGATGGTCAGGCCGCAGTCCGCGGTGCACGCCCTGGGCGAGGCGGTCCTCGCCGGGCTGGTCGCCGACGGCCTGGCCCCGGCTCCGGCGGGGGGCTCCGCCGGTCGTTAGGCTGCCGGGGCAGCCAGCTCCCGTACGCACGCCCGGAGGAACCGGTGGACATCCGCTCGGCCCAGCAGCTCGCCTGGGACAACAAGCTCGCGAAGGGCTTCAACACCACCGACGTGCCACTGGAGTTCGGGCTGCTGACGGCCGAGGTCGGGGAGGCCTTCACCGCCTGGCGCAGGAAACTGCCCGACTTCGGCGAGGAGCTCGCGGACGTGCTCCTGTACCTCGTGGCGCTCGCCGAGATGAACGGCATCGACCTGGAGTCCGAGGTGGAGCGGAAGCTGGCCAAGAACCGCGACCGCGTCTACGTACGGGACGAGCGGGGCGTCCTGCTGCGCGTCGAGACCCCGGGCGGCGCCGCAGACGCGGACGACGCGTGCGAAGAGACGGGGAGTTGTCGATGACCGGAGCGATCAAAGTGGCCCTGGCCACGTCGGAGCCGGGCCTGGCCTGGGACTCCGACCTGCCGCTGTTGCTCGAGGCGCTGCGCGGCCGCGGGGTCGACGCGGTGGCGGCGGCCTGGGACGCCCCGCACTTCGACTGGTCGCGGTGCGCGGCCGTGGTCGTACGGTCCACCTGGGACTATGCCGAGCGGTGGCCGCAGTACCTGGCCTGGGCCGATGCGGTGCAGGGCGCGACGCGGCTCGACAATCCGGCCGCTCTGGTGCGCTGGAACACCGACAAGCGGTACCTCGGGGAGCTCGCCGGCCGCGGCGTCCCCGTCGTGCCCACCCGGTTCATCGTCCCCGGCGAGGCCGTCGTCCTGCCCGGGGACGGCCAGTTCGTCGTCAAGCCGACCGTCTCGGCCGGCGCCCGCGACACCGCGCGGTACACGCAGGACCACCACGGGGCGGCCGCCGGGCACATCGCGGCACTCCACGCGGCCGGATCGACCGCGATGGTGCAGCCGTACCTGGCCCGGATCGACGAGGGCGAACGGGCCCTGGTCTTCCTCGGCGGCGCCTTCAGCCATGCGATGCGCAAGGGGCCGGTGCTGACCGACGTCGGGGGCGTCGACAACGACCGCGTGCCGCATCCGGATCTGGTGCCGCACCGGCCGTCCGCGGCCGAACTGGCCCTGGCCGAGGCCGCCCTGGCGGCCGCACCGGGGTCGCGGGGCCTGCTGTACGCGCGGGTGGACATCGCGACGGCGGACGACGGGGCGCCGGTCCTGATGGAGCTGGAGCTGGTGGAGCCCAACCTGTTCCTGGGCCACAGCGAGGACGGGCTGCGGCGCTTCACCGAGCTGGTCCTCGCGCGCGCCACGTGATGTGAGCGGCGACGGGCAGGTGGTCGCTGCCCGTCGCGGGCAGCGACCGGATCCGCGTGACGCTCGCCGAGCGGGTCATGACCTGGTCGATCCGGGCCAGCGGCAGCGAAGCGGGCCAGCTGAACGCGAAGTCCCGGCTCGGCGGGTCCATGCGCGAGGTGACCGGGTCCAGCCCGCGGTCGTCCACGGTGCTGTTGAGGTCCCCGAGCAGGATCAGCGGGTCCGTCGGCTCGGCGGCGATCGCGGCGCCGAGCAGTGCGGCGCTCTCGTCGCGGCGTGCGGAGCCGAAACCGTGCGTCGGGCTCAGGCGTACGGAGGGCAGGTGCGCCACGTACACGGCGACGTCGCCCCGCGGCGTGCGGGCGGTGGCGCGCAGTCCGCGGTTCCAGTCCTCACCGAGGCCGGACGGCCTGATGTCCACCGGCCGTACGTCCGCCAGCGGGTGCTTCGACCAGAGTCCGACCGTGCCCGCCACCGCGTGGTACGGGTACTGCGGCGCCAGCACCGCCGCGTACGCCGGCTCGGCGGCGGGCGTCAGCTCCTCCAGCGCGAGGAGATCGGCGCCGGCGGCGGCCAGGGCGCGGGCGGTGCCCGCCGGATCGGGGTTCTCGTCGCTGACGTTGTGCTGGACGGCGAGGAGATCGGGTGCCCGGCCGCCGCCGGGGAGCAGGTGGCCTCCGAAGAGGGCGAGCCAGGCGGCGGCGGGCAGCAGCGCAGCGAGCCCGGCCACGGCCGAGCGGCGCGGCAGCGCCAGGGCGGCGAGGACCGGGACGGCCAGGCCGAGCCAGGGCAGGAACGTTTCGAGCAGGCTGCCGGGGCGGCCCGGCAGTGCATCGGGCACCACGCCGTGGAAGACCAGCAGGCAGGCGAGGAGAACCGCGGCCCCCGCGAGGACGCGGCCCCGGCCGCGCCACGACCACGACCACTGCCCGGGCCTGCGCCCCGCCCCCTGCTCGGCCACGCGCCCCCGCTCCCGATCGGCTCACCGTCCCACGTCGCACGCTAGGACGACGCCCGGCGCGGTGGTCCGGTTCCCGTACCCGGCGAGCGGCCGGGGACCGCGCTGATCCGGGCGAGGACCAGGACCGTGTCGTCGGTCGCCGTGTCGGGCAGCAGGTTGGCGAGGATCCGGTCGGCGCCCTCCTCCAACGAGCCCAGTGGTGCCCGCAGTTGATCGCGCAGTGCGTCGATGCCGGTGTCGATGTCCTGGCCGCGGGCCTCCACGAGGCCGTCGGTGTACAGGGCCACGGTGGCGCCCTCGGGAATCTCGATCTCGACCGACCGGTACGGTACGCCGCCCACCCCGAGCGGGACCCCGAGCACGTCGCCGACGGCGTGCACGGTCCCGTCCCGGTGCCGTACCAGGGGCGGCGGGTGGCCGGCGTTGGCGATGCGGGCGCGGCCGGTGTGGGGGTCGTACAGGAGGTACAGGAAGGTCGCCCACTCGATGCCGGCCTCCTGCGCGCACGCGTCGAGTTCCTCGATCAGGGCCGCGGGCTCGGCGGTGTGCCGGGCGAGGGTCTTCGCGGTGATCCGCAGCCGGCCCATGGCCGCGGCGGCCGGTACGCCGTGTCCCATCACGTCGCCGACGACGAGGGCCACCCGGTCGTCGGGCAGGGTGATCGCGTCGTACCAGTCGCCGCCGACCTCGGTGCCGCGGCTGCCGGGCAGGTAGCGGTGGCTGATGTCCACGTACGGGCCCGCCGCGGGGGCGCTGGGCAGCAGGGCCCGCTGGAGCGTGAGCGCGATGTCCCGGACCCTGCCGTACAGCCGGGCGTTGTCCAGGCACAGGGCGGCCCGCGAGGCCAGTTCGCCGGCGAGCCCGAGGTCCTCCTCGGCGAAGGCCGGACGGGCGGCGGAGCGGCCGAACATGGCGATGCCCTGCACCGTGCCGCGCGCGATGAGCGGTGCCATGAGGATGCAGGTCAGCCCGCTCTCCAGCAGCAGCTGCGCGCGCTCCTGGTGCACCACGGTCCGGGTGGCGAAGTCCTCGTCGACCGTGAAGCAGACGGGGCGGCCCGTGCTCAGCATCTGGTGGATGTTGGATCCTGGCGGGTACGTGACCTCCTCCAGACCGCTGACGAGTTCGACGGCGGGTTCGGGGAGGGTGGTGCCGTAGGCGATCCGGCGCGTGGTCACCGGAAGCGTCGGGTCGAAGGCCTCGTTCTCGTCCATCCACTCCACGAGTTCGACGACGGAGGCGTCGCAGAACTCCGGGACGACCGCGCCGACCAGCTCGCGCGCGGTGGTGTTCAGGTCCAGGGTGGTGCCGATGCGCGCCGCCGCCCGGTCGAGCAGGGCCAGGCGCTGCCGGGCGGCCGTGGCCTCCAGGATGGCCTGCTCGCGGTCGGTGACGTCCAGCAGCAGTCCGCCCACGCCGCGCCGGGTGTCGCCCGCGCCGCTGAGCGGGAAGAAGCTGACCGAGCGCACCTGGTCGCGGTCCGGGTGGCCCGGTGTGCGCAGGCCCACGAGGGTCCCGATCACGGTCCGGCCCTCTTGTGCCACGGAGCGCAGCATGCGCTGGTATTCCCCGCCGTCCGAGGTGATCATGATGTCCGCCATCCGGCGGCCCAGGTGCGCGTCGAGCGGGATCCCGTCCATGTCGGCCAGGGCCTGGTTGAGGTGGACGTAGCGCAGCTCCTCGTCCAGCATGACCAGGCCGATCGGGCAGGTCTCGAAGAGGGCGTCGAGGAAGGACAGGTTGGTCTTGACCCGGTCCAGCTCGTCGCCCCGGCTCGCCAGCCCGATGACCACGGAGGCACCGGAGGCCCCGGTCATCGGGAAGACCCGGAAGCCGCAGTCGAACACCGAGCCGTCCCGGTGGAGGGCGGGCAGCCGTACGCGCCAGTAACCGAGGGTCCGGGCGCGCTCCGCGAGGTGCGCGGCCGTGCCCGAGCCGCCGCCGGGGGCGTCGCCCGGGCCGTCGCCGGGGCCGTCGCCGGGGGCCGGCTCGGGGAAGAGGACGGCCGCGGGCCGGGTCAGCACCGACCCGGCCTCGTGGCCGAAGAGGTTCTGCGCTCCGGGGCCCCAGTAGCAGACCCTGTCCTCGCCGTCGATGCCGAAGACCGCCACGACCACGTGTTCCAGCAAGGACCCCGGTTCGGACCGGATCGGGCCGGGGTCGTCCGCGCCCCCCAGCCGGTCCGCTGGCATCGGCAGGCCCCCTTCTGCGCGCGTCTCTCCGCGCGCGTGGCTGACCGGCGCCCGCGCGGCGGGCACGGGCTGCCCCCTCAATTCTGCGCGCCATCGGGGAGGACGACATCACGGCGCCGGACGGGAGCCGGCCGGTGACCACCGGTGACGGTTGCCCTCGGTCCGGCGACCGGGCAGGTCAGGGAGGGTTTCCCGGCCGGGCCCGCCGATGGGCGACGGGAAACCCGTCGACCCCCGCGGGCCGCCGGGCAAGTCTGAAGACGTCAGCACGCCTGGACACCGAGGCAACCCAACAGGGGGACATGATGCGCAAGATGATCCGCGGCGCCGCCGCGCTCGCCACCGCCGCTGCGGCCGTCGTGGCACTGAGCGGCTCGGCCGACGCGAGGCCCGCCGACGACTGGGCCGGCTGTCCGTACGGTTCGGTCTGCATCTACCCGCAGGACCAGGACCCGGCCGTCAAGCCGAGCCACATCTTCACCAGCTACGGAGCCCACAACCTGAGCAACCAGTACGGCCGCCACTGGGTCCTCAACAACCAGTACGGCGGGGCCACCGCGAGCCTGTGCACCGGCTACGACGGCAAGAACTGCGGTTCCCCCATCCCCGAGGGCTCGGGCGTCTACGCGGACCTCGGGCCGATCAACTCCATCACCCTCAATCGCCCGTAACCGGGCACCTGTTCGCGGCCTTCCGGGTCCGCCGCTCCCCCGGCGGCCCCGGAAGGCTGCTGTACTGCGCGTTTTCCGCCACGCCGACCCGACGCGCGTTCTGCCGTCCGACCCCCGCGGTAGCCTGGGACGTTATATCTCACGACCTGGGCGCGCTGTGCCATGGGGGATGCCGTGGGGGACCCGGACCGCGGACGCGACACCGATCACCACACCGATCACCAGCCCGATCCACCCGAAGCGGCCGCAGCCGCCGGATCCGCCGCGGCCTTTCCCGCCCAGTTGCGGCGGCTGCGGGTGCAGCGCGGTCTGTCGCTGGCCGATCTGGCCCGTCGTACGCACTACAGCAAGGGCTACCTGAGCAAGATCGAGACCGGCGCCAAGCGCGTCACCCACGACGTCGCGCTGCGCTGCGACCGGGTGCTGGAGGCGGGGGGCTCCCTCCTCCAGCTGGTCCCGGAGGCCGAGGTGCCCAAACCCCGGGGCGCCGCGCCGGCCGGGCAGCCGCAGTCGCAGTCGCAGTCGCAGTCGGCGGGCGAATGCCCCTACCGCGGACTCGCCGCGTTCACCCCGCGCGACGCGGGCTGGTACTTCGGCCGCGACCGGGTGACCGCCGCCCTGGTCGAGCGGGTCTTCGAACGGATCGGCAGTGGCCCGCTGGTGCTCGTCGGCCGGTCGGGCGCCGGAAAGTCGTCCCTGCTCAGCGCGGGTCTCGTACCGGCCCTGCGGCGCACCGGCGGGTTCCCGATGGCGGGCGCCGACGGGTGGCCGGTCGTACGGTTCACCCCGACCGCGCATCCGCTCCAGGAGCTGCTGGACCGCACGGCGAAGGTGCTGGGCGGCCATCTGGGCATCACCGTACGGGAGCTGCTCGACCGGCCGCGGCGGCTGCTCGAAGCCGTCCGCGGGCTGGCGGACGACGCCCCCGACGGGTCCGGGGAGGGGCGGCCGCCCTCCGTGCGGCCGGTATTGCTCGTCGACCAGTTCGAGGAACTTTTCACCCTCTGCGCCGACGAGGACGAGCGGCAGGGCTTCGTCCGCGTCCTGTGCGCCCTGGCCACGGCAGGACCGGAGCCGAGTACGCCCGCCCCGGCCGTCGTGGTGCTCGGCGTACGGGCCGACTTCACCGGCAGCTGCCTGGACCTGCCCGGACTGGCCGCGGCCTGCACCGACGGGCTGTTCGTCCTCCCGCCCATGTCCGTGGCCGAGCTGCGCGAGTCGATCACCCGCCCGGCGGAGCTCGCCGGGCTCACCCTCGAACCCGGCCTGGTCCAACTGCTGCTGCGCGACGCGGGTTTACGGGAGGAGCCCACGGCGGCTGCCGACGCCGTGGCGGCCGGGCCCGGTGACACGCCGTCGGGTGCGCTGCCGCTGGTCTCCCACGCGCTGATGGCCACCTGGCAGCGGCGCGCCGGAACCACGCTGACCGTCGCGGGGTACGAGGACACCGGCGGCATCCGGGGCGCGGTCGCGCACACCGCCGAGAGCGTGTTCGCCCGCCTGTACCCGGAAGAACAACGCACGATCCGCCGCGTCCTGGTGGCACTGGTCCACGTCGCCGACGGCACGGGGGCGACACGGCGGCGCATGGCCCGTACCGAGCTGATGGAACAGCTCGCCGACGCGGACCGGGCCGCGGCGGCCCTCGACGCGTTCGTCCGGGCCCGGCTGGTCACGATGGACAGCGACACCGTCGAGATCACCCACGAGGCCCTGCTGCACGCCTGGCCGCGGCTGCGCGGCTGGATCCACGCCGACCGGGACGGGCTGCTGGTCCACCGGCAACTGGCCCACGCCGCCGAGGAGTGGGAGCGCGAGGGCCGCGACCCGTCCGTGCTGTACCGCGGGAGCCGGCTGGGGGCCGCCCTCGCCCGGGCCGGCGAACTCGACGGCAGGAGCCTGCTCGGCCCCCGGGAGGCGGACTTCCTGCGCGCGAGCCGGTCGGCCGAGGAGGCGCGCCGGACGCAGGCCAGGCGCCAGGTCCGGCTGCGGCAGCGGCTGCTGGCCCTGCTCGTCGTCCTGCTGGCCCTGGCCCTGACCGCCGGGGCGGTGGCGTACCAGCAGCGGGCGGGCGCGCTCGGCCAGGAGCGCACCGCCCGTTCGCAGGCCCTCGCCGTCCGGTCCACCTCCCTCGCCGCCGGCCGGCCCGAGGCCTCGATGCGGCTGGCGGAGGAGGCGTACCGCACGGAGGCGAACCCCGAGTCGCGGGGCGCGCTGCTGAGCACGCAGTCCCAGCAGTTCCTCACCCGGCTCGGGGGACACGGCGGACCGGTCAACGCGGTGGCGTTCGCGCCGGGGAACCGGCTGCTGGCGAGCGCCGGTTCCGACGGGAAGGTGCTGCTGCGGCGGGTCGCGGACCGGCGGACGACGGTCACCCTGACCATGCCCGGCCGGGTGCGCGCGATCGCCTTCGGGCCCGACGGGCGGACCCTCGCGGCGACGTCCACGGAAGGGCCGGTCCGGGTCTGGGACACGGACGGGCACGGCATCGCGGTGCTCCCCGCGCAGACGGCGGACGCCCGGGCCGTGGCCTTCGCGCCCGACGGGCGCACGCTCGCCGTCGCGGGCGCCGACGGGACGGTGCGGCTGTGCGATCCCGCGGGCGGCGGGGCGGCCGTCACCGAACTGGCCGGGCACACCGGGAGGGTCAACGCCCTGGCGTACGCGCCGGACGGCCGGACGCTGGTGTCGGCGGGCGCCGACCAGACCGTACGGCTGTGGGACCCGGTGGCGGCCCGTCAGCTCGCGGTCCTCGCGGGGCACACCGGTGAGGTGCTGGGGGTGGCGTTCGCGCCGGACGGGCGGACGGTGGCCTCCGGCGGCGTCGACCGGACCCTGCGGCTGTGGGACGTGGCCGAAGGCCGTACGACGATGGCGCTGACGGGGCACAACGACGACATCAACGCGGTGGCCTACCTCCCGGACGGCACCACGGTCGTCAGCGCGGGCGGCGACGGCACCACCCGGCTGTGGGACGTGCGCAGCGGCCGGCCGGTCTCGACGCTGGCCGGGCACACCGATTACGTGCTCGGGGTCGCGGTGGACTCCGGCGGCACGATGCTGGCCACCGCGGCCTTCGACCAGTCGGTGGTGCTCTGGGACCTGCGGGGTCCGGTGCTGACCTCGCGCCCGTTCAGCGAGATCTGGCACGCCGCGTACAGCCCGGACGGGAAGCTGCTGGCCACCGCGGACGCCGATCACACGGTGCTCCTGTGGGAGTTGGCCGGGCGGCGGGTGGTCGGGACGCTCACTGGCCACACCGGGACGGTGTTCTCGGTGGCCTTCTCGCCGGATGGCCGGCTGCTGGCCTCGGCGGGCTCCGACGGGACGGTCCGGCTCTGGGACGTGGCCTCCCGTACGGCGCCGGCCACGCTCACCGGTCACAGCGGGATCGTCTACGCGGTGGCCTTCTCCCCGGACGGGGGGATGCTGGCCTCGGCCGGTTCCGACCGGACGGTCCGGCTCTGGGACGTGGCCTCCCGTACCGCCCTGGCCACGCTCACCGGTCACACGGACTTCGCGAACGACGTGGCGTTCAGCCCGGACGGCCGCACGCTCGCCAGCGCCGGAGACGATCTGACCGTACGTCTGTGGGACGTGCCCGGGCGACGGCCGCTGGCCACGCTGACCGGCCACGCGGGCGCGGTGAGGGCCGTCGCGTTCGGCCCGGACGGGCGGACGCTGGCGAGCAGCGGGAACGACGGCACCGTACGCCTGTGGGACGCCCGGCGGTGGGGGGCCGGGATCGGTACCGGTACCGGGACCGGGACCGGGACCGGGACCGGGGCCGGGGCCGGGACCGGGACCGGGGCCGAAGCCGTGCTGTCGGGCCACACCGGCTCCGTCCGCGCCATCGCCTTCTCCCCCGACGGGCGATGGCTGGTCAGCAGCGGCAACGACCGTACGGTGCGGCTGTGGGAGGTGGCCGGAAGACGACTGTGGGCCGCGCTGACGGGCCACACGAGCGCGGTGTGGGGCGTGGTGTTCTCCCCCGACGGGCGGACGGTGGCCAGCAGCAGCAACGACGGAACGGTGCGGCTGTGGAACCCGGATCCCGGCGCCCGGCTGGCGGAGGTCTGCCGACTGCGCGCGGGCATCACATGGCCGAAAAACGCCCCCGCCTGCACGCTCTGAGGCGCCGGGTGCGCGGGCCGTACCCGGTGGGCACGTACGATCACAGCCCGCGGACTTGACCGCCCCGCGGCGGCGAGTTCGCGACTGCGACAGCTAAACCTTTTCCGTTACCCCGTAGTTGAGGAACACCGTGCGCCTGCCTATCGACCGACGCCTGACTCTCAGTGCCGCCCTGCTCGCCGTCGTGGCCGGGGTGGTGCCGGCAACCGCCGCCCACGCCGCCGCGAACCCGTTCTCCGCCCCGACGGGAGCGCAGACCGCCACGGCGCCCGCGCCGACGCCCGACATGGAGGCCGTGACGCAGGCGTTGAAGAACACCACCGCGGTCGGGGCCCCCGGCGCGATGGTCCGCATCACCGGTTCCGGTGCGCCGCTGACCAGTGCGGTCGGCGTCCAGGACCGGACCACGGGCGCGGCCATGGACGTGAACGGCCGCTTCCGGATCGGCAGCGTTACCAAGACGTTCTCCAGCGTCGTGCTGCTCCAGCTGGTGGACGAGGGGAAGATCAGCCTGGACGCCCCGGTCAACAAGTACCTGCCGGGCCTGCTGCCCGACGACCGCATCACGGTGCGTCACCTGCTCACCCACCGCAGCGGGTTGTCGGACTACACGAACGCGATGTTCGACAAGACCGTGCCGGGCTTCGAGGCCGTCCGGAACAAGGTCTTCACCTACCAGGAGCTGGTCGCCCTCTCGCTGCGCGAGCCGCGCACGACCGAGCCGGGCGTCTCGTACCAGTACTCCAACACCAACTTCGTGGTCGTCGGCATGCTCATCGAGAAGGCGACCGGGCGCGGTGTGGCCAAGGAGTACGAGAGCCGCATCATCAAGCCGCTGAAGCTGAAGAACACCTCGTACGTCCACCCCTCGACGGCGATCAAGGGCGCGCACCTGCACGGCTACCTGCACCCGGACGAGGCGGGGGCGCCGCTGGTCGACTCCACCGAGCAGACGGTCTCCTGGGCCCAGTCCGCCGGTGCGATGATCTCGAACGCGGCCGATCTGAACACCTTCACGTCCGCGCTGCTCGGCGGCAAGCTGCTGAAGCCGGGCACGCTGGACGCCATGCTCACCATGACCCCGACGGACGCCGCGAAGACCCGCTTCTACGGGCTGGGCCTGCGCCGCTACGACCTGTCGTGCGGTACCTCGGTGTACGGGCACACGGGCACGGTGCAGGGCTTCTACACGTACGCCTTCTCCACCCGTGACGGGAAGCGCAGCCTGGCCGCGGTGGCGAACACCTCGAACAAGGGCGAGGCCAACACCGCCCTGGGCGGCACGCTCGAAGGCGCGTTCTGCGGGAAGAAGACCCCGCCGGCGGCCCCGGCCGCGGCTCCGTCGGCGGCTCCCGCCCAGCGCAGCTTCGCGCTGCTCCCGGCCGGGACCGCGGCCCCGGCCGAGCAGGACCTGCCGGAGCACGGCTCGCGCTGACCCGGCCGGCCCGAACCGGCTCCTACCCGGTCAAGTGGTCCGGAGGCGGGGCGGGAGGCGGGGCGGAGTGCGCGGGCCCGGCTTCGGCGGGCGGCCGGGCGCGGCCGTCAGATCGCGGATGCGGTCGGTGAAATCCGGGTCGGGCAGGGGCAGTTCGAGGTCGTCGTCGACGTAGCTGACCGCGGCCGAGACGTACTCCATGACGGCCTCGACGGTGCCGGTGCCGCGCCTGGTCCCGGCTCCGCCGGGCCGCAGCGCCCGTAGGACGCGCAGGGTGGTGGGCAGGCTCGCGTCGGCGGCGAGGTCGCGCTCCGCGCCGTCGAAGACCACCGTGGCCGCGTCCTGCGCGGCCGACGGGTCCGGTGCGTCCGGTGTGCCTGCCGCCTGCCCGGTGGCGGTCGGCGCCGTCTGGCGGCGCCACCAGACCGCCTCGTGGTTCTCGCCGAGCGCGAGGTGGTGGAGGTACAGGCAGTACGAGGCGATCGAGTCCCCGGCACCGGCGGCGTACTGCCACCAGAAGCGGGCGGAGTCCTCGGCGTCGGTCAGCAGCAGGATGCAGCCGAGGACGCGGGCGCCCGAGGGCTGGGGCAGTTTGTGGGTGAGGAAGTCGCCGAGCGCGGTGACGGCGGTGCCCGTCACGGCCGTCTCGCACAGGGCGTGGAGGTCGCGGGCGGCTCCCCGCATGTCCTTCTGCGGTTCGCCGGCCGCGGCTCCGGGCGTCCGGGCGCCCGCCCCGCGGTGGGGTGCGCCGCCGGTGTCCGCGATGTCGGCGGGCGCCTGCGAAGTGGTGTGGAGGCGGGCGCGGGCCAGCAGTTGGTCAATGGTCGAGGTCACCGGAGACCTCCTCCTCGGTGGTGGTGTCCGGGTACATGGCGGCGTGCAGATTGCGCTTGGCGTGCCGCGCGGTGGACCGTACGGAGGCGAGGGAGACGCCCAGTTCGTCCGCCGCCCGGGCCTCCTCCAGTCCGCACAGGTACAGCAGGACGATGACGTCCCGCTGCATCGGCGCGAGCGCCCCGACGGCCCGGAACAGGGCCATCGACTCCTCGACCTGCCCGATCGGATCCGGGGCGAAGTCGAGGGCGACCGTGTCGAATGCGGCCTCGACGAGGGAGGGGCGGCCGTTCTCCTTCGGGGCGCGTTCGAGCACGGTCTGGCGCAGCATCGGCCACGCGAAGCGCTCGGGGTTCTCGCTGGCGAGTGCGTCGTGCCACAGCATCAGCAAGAGCGTGAAGACGTCTTCGACCGCCTTCTCGACCAGGCCGCCCCGGCGCAGGAACGCCGCCGCGTAGCTGGTGTAGTGCGGGCG
Source organism: Streptomyces sp. NRRL S-244 (assembly GCF_000717915.1). Taxonomy (GTDB): domain Bacteria; phylum Actinomycetota; class Actinomycetes; order Streptomycetales; family Streptomycetaceae; genus Streptomyces. The sequence goes on along the minus strand of NZ_JOCX01000026.1, from coordinate 39,635 downwards.
GTGCATCTGCTGGAAGGCCCGGAAGTCCAGCGGGGCCGAAGCGGTGGCGGTGCGGTGGCGGGCGCCGCCCTCGTGGAGGCAGTCCTTGATCCACGAGGTGCGCTTGCCGATGTCCTGGGCCGCGATCACCCAGCGCAGCCGCATCGTGTCGTACGGCAGGCCGGGCCGCTCCAGCGCGAGGAGCACCGTACGGACGAACACCCAGCGGGGGTAGCGTCCGACGGCCCGCAGCAGTTCGGAGATGTGCCCCTTGTCCCGGCCGGTGCGTGCCTGGAGCTCGTCCAGCGTCACTCCCCTGCCGTGGATGGCGTCGCGCAGCGGCTCCAGCCAGGCGCGGTGCGCCGGTCCGGTGCCTTCGGCGATGGGGCCCAGCGGCCGGCCGGGCTTGCCGCGCCGGCCCTGGGGGAGGTCCTGGGGTGCCGAGTGGAGGTTCATCCGCGCGGCTCCTCGTCCCGGTCGGGCACCTGTGCGGCGGCCCGCTCGCGGCGGCTCTCGGCCACCCCGGTGCCCGCCTGCACGATCTGCTGCACGCCCAGTGCGACCGACGGGATCAGGGCGGTGACGGCCGCGACGGGCTGTCCCGCCACCACCATCACCACACTGAAGGCGAAGATCGCTAAGAGCGCCACCACGGTGACGATCATCCGGTTGTTCTTCATCGCGCCGTCCTCTGGCTGCTTTTGCGCCTGGTTGGTGTCTGTCCGTGATGCGGCTCATGGCGTTGCCACGCCCCCCTTCAGGAGCCGAAGCAAGCATGGAGTGAACAGAGTTGGACAGGTGCGAAAAAAGCAGAACGGGGAACAATCAGAAGCCGGTGTCCGCCCCGCTTCCGTCAGGTTCCAGGGGGATCCTGGCCACCAGGCGGGCGCCGGCCGGAGCGTCCTCGACCGTGAGGGATCCGCCCAGGCGGGTGGCGATGTCACGGGCTATGGCCAGGCCCAGGCCCGAGCCCCCCTCGTCGCGGCTGCGCGCGTCGTCGAGGCGGGTGAACCGCTCGAAGACCCGCTCCCGGTCCGCCGGCGCGATGCCCGGCCCGTCGTCGCGGACCTCCAGTACGGCAGTGCGCCGGGGCCCGTCGACGCGCAGGACGAGCCGGACGCGCCGGTCGGCGTGGCGCTGGGCGTTGTCCAGCAGGTTGGTGACGAGCCGGGAGAGCCACAGCGTGCTGCCGCGCACGACGGCCTCGGGAGCGATCTCCATGTCGACGGGGATCCGGTCCCGGCGGCGCGACCGGGCCGCCTCCCGGGCGACGTCCGCCAGGTCGACCGCGGCGTCCGGCGGCGCCTCCCCGGTGTCCAGGCGGGCCAGCAGGAGCAGGTCGGCGGCGAGGTCCTGCAGCCGTACGGTGTCCTCCAGGGCCCCGCTGACCAGCTCGCCCCACAGCGCCGGGTCGGGGTGGGCCTGCGCGACCTCCAGCTGGGTACGGAGCACGGTGATCGGGCTGCGGAGCTCGTGCGAGGCGTCGGCGATGAACCGGCGCTGGCGGATCCCGGCGGCTTCCAGCCGGTCCAGCGTGGCGTTCATGGTGACGGCGAGCCGGGCGATCTCGTCCTGGCTGGGCGGCACCGGAACCCGCCGGTGCAGATCGCGGTCACTGATCGCGGCGACCTCGGCGCGGATCGCCTCGACGGGCCGCAGCGCCCAGCCGGTCACCCGCCAGGTGACCAGGGCCACCGTGAGCACGAGCAGCGGAGCCACGACGGCGAGCACACCGGTGATGGCGTCGTCGGCGGTGTCGGCCTCCCTCAGGGAGGTCCCGGCGTACACGGTGACCAGCCCGTCCGCGGTGACGGTGGTGACCTGGACGACGCGGTGGCGGCGGTCGCCGCGCGCCGGGCCCTCCTTCCAGGTGTCGCGGACCGTGCCCGGTCTGCCCGGCCGGGCCGGGGAGAGGGCGGGGCGGCCGGCGAGATTGGGGCTCGCCGCCAGGACCCGGCCCTGGGCGTCGACGACCTGGACGAAGTCGGTGCCGCGCCCGGGGGTCACCACGGTGTCGAACCGGCCCGCGGCCACCAGCCCGGCGGTGGAGAGGGCCTGGCGTTCGGCCGCGGCCTGGGCGTCGCGCATCAGGTTGCCGTCGAGGATCCCGAGCAGGGCGAAGGACGCCGCGCCGAGGGCCAGGGCCACCACCGCGGAGGCGCCGAGCGTGGCCCGGGCGCGGACGGACCGGGGGCGCAGACGCCGCGCGAGGCCGCGTACGGACCTCGGGCGCGGGCCCCCGGACTCCGGGCGCGGGCCGCGCGCGAGGTCGCGGATCCGGCCGGAGGCGCGCAGGGCGAGGCGGCGGCCGGGGAAACGGGCGGCGGCGCCGGCGGCGCCGCGCTCAGCCACCGTCGGCCGCCAGCCGGTAGCCCGCCCCGCGGACGGTCTCCACGGCGGCCCGGCCGAAGGGTGCGTCGATCTTCCGGCGCAGGGCGCTGACGTGGACCTCGACGACGTTGAGGTCGCCCTCGTACGCCGCGTCCCAGACGTGCTCCAGTATCTCCCGCTTGGGGACGACCTCCCCGGCCCGCCGGGCCAGGTGCACGAGGACCGCGAACTCGCGCGAGGTCAGGCGGGCTTCGGTGCCGGCCCGCGTGCACCGCTGCCGGGCCGGGTCGATCAGCAGATCGCCGAACTCCATGACCTGCGGGCTGCGGCGGCCGGTGCGCCGGATGAGGGCGCGCAGCCGGGCGACGAGGACCACGTAGGAGAAGGGCTTGGAGAGGAAGTCGTCCGCGCCGGTGTCGAGGGCCTCGGCCTCGTCGTACTCGCCGTCCTTGGCGGTGAGCATCAAGATCCCCGACTCGCAGCCGCTCGCCCGCAGCCGGGCGCAGACCCGGTAGCCGTTGAGTCCGGGCAGCATGATGTCGAGCACGATGGCGTCGTAGTCGTGCTCGCCCGCCAGCCACAGGCCCTGCGGGCCGTCGTGGGCCACGTCCACGGTGAAGCCCTCGGCCCGCAGACCCCGCTGGAGGGCAGCGGCGAGCCGCCGTTCGTCCTCGACCACCAGTACGCGCATGGGGACAGGTTCTCAGGTCGCGTCGGCCGCTTGCTGAAGAGGTCTTCAGGCGGCTTCAGCAGAGCTTCAGCATCCGGCGCGCAGGATCTGCCGAGCCGGGCGGATGGCTCGGAGAACGCGAGGAGCATGTCGATGACTCAGTCCAGTCCCCAGCCCGCCGGATCGCCCGCCGAGCCGCCCGCCGGCCCGGGCGAGGCGAAGAGCGCGGCCGACGCGACCGGTGCGGCGGCGGGTCGCCGCGGCCGGCTGGTCCGGCTGGCCCGTGAGGGGCGTACCAGATGGGTGGCCCTCGGGGCGGTCGTCGTGATCGGCGGCGGGTTGGCGGCGGTGGCGGTGGCCGAGCACGGTCACCGCGACCACATGCGGGGCGGTTTCGCCGCCAAGGTCCGTGTGCACGGCCCCGGGGAGAAGCCGGCGGAGGGCTGGGCGGGCCCGATGCCGCACAAGGGCGGCGAGCCCGAGGTCGTCGACGGCGACCGCGGCTTCCCGGGCGGCCGGGGGCCGGTGGGCCGCGGTCCCGGAGGCCGGGCGGACGGCTCCGCCAAGGCCGCCGCCCCGGTGCCGCTGCCCGCGCTGCCGGCGGCGCAGGCGGTGGAGAAGGCCACGGCCGCCGTCGAGGGCGGCAAGCTCGAATCGCTGCGGACCGTGGCCCAGGAGGGCGGCGGCAGCGCCTGGCTGGCCGTCGTCCTCGGTCCGGACGGGGTCCGGCATGCCGTGACCCTGGCCGGCGCCGACGGCACGGTCACCGGCAACACCGTCACCGTCGCCGGGAAGGGGCCGGTCGGCCCCCGCTGACGGCACGAGCCGGCGGGGCCGCATCCGGCCAGCCGTCGGCCGCTGCGGCCGTCAGTCGTTGCGGCCCACGGAGTCCAGGACGGCGAGGTCCTCGGCGGAGAGGCGCAGGGAGGCCGCGGCCACGTTGGCGGTGAGGTGGTCCGGGTTCCCCGTCCCGGGGATGGCCAGGACGTGCGGTCCGCGGTGCAGGGTCCACGCCAGCCGGATCTCGGCGGCGCCCACCCCGTGGGCGCGGGCCACGGCGAGCACCTCCGGGTGCTCGGCGCCGCCCGCGCCCGCTTCGCGTCCCGTGCCGGCGATCGAGTAGAACGGCACGTACGCCACCCCCTGCTCGCCGCAGGTGCGCAGGAACGCCTCCTGCTCGGGCAGGGCGCCGAGCCCGTACAGGTTCTGTACGCAGACCACGGGCGCGATGGCCCGGGCCTCGACGAGGTGCTCGGGCTGTACGTTGGACAGGCCGAGGTGGCGGATGAGCCCCGCCTCGCGCAGGTCGGCCAGGGCGCCGAAGCGCTCGGCGATCGAATCGCTCCCGACGATGCGCAGGTTCACCACGTCGAGGTGGTCGCGGCCGAGCTGGCGCAGGTTCTCCTCGACCTGGCCGCGCAGTTGCCCGGGGGTGGCGTGCGGCAGGAACTCCCCCGACAGCGCCCGGCCGGGGCCGACCTTGGTGGTGATGACGAGGTCGTCCGGGTAGGGGGCCAGGGCCGCGTTGATCAGCTCGTTCGCGGAGCGCAGCGGGGAGAAGTAGAAAGCGGCGGTGTCGATGTGGTTCACGCCGAGCTCGACGGCGCGGCGCAGGACGGCGATCGCCCGGCCGCGGTCGCTGGGGGCGGCGCCGGGGGCGAACGCCGGGCCGTTCTGGGTCAGGCGCATGGCGCCGAAGCCGAGGCGGTTCACTTCGAGGTCGCCGAGCCGCCAGGTGCCGGCGGCCGCCGCGGTGAGGGTCCGAGAGGTCATGGAGGTCATGCCGGAATGATCTGCGGGCGGTAGGGTCGGGGCCATTGATTCGGGCATGTGTGAATCCAAGGGGTGGTCCTGCTGGCGGAGTTGGCGTTCTCGGCGGGCGATCTGGCGCAGATGCGGTTCGCCGTCTCGCCGCTCTGGGAGGTGGTGACCAGCTTCCGCCGGCTGCTGAACGACGGGGCCGTGTCGCCCGTGTACCGGCCCTGGGCGGAGCAGGTACGGCCCCGGCTCTCGGCCGCCGGACTGGACCGGGGGTGGCTCGCCGAGCTGATCCCGGCCTCGAAGTACGTGCCCCACTTCCTCAACCCCGCGCCCGCCGGACCGGCCCCCGCCCTGGCGGCGGAGCTGGCCGAGCTGGTGGCGGCGCCCGCCGAAACGGTTCGCCGCAATCTCGACCACCTGCGCCACCACCAGGGTTCGCTCGGCCCCCGCGCACGGGCCCTGCACGCGGATCCGCCGGCCCGCCTGCCGCGACTGGCGCAGGAGGTCGAGGCGTACTGGAAGCTGGCGCTCGCCCCCTACTGGGCGCGGATCCGCGCGGTGCTGGAGGCCGATGTCTTCCACCGGGCCCGGCAGGCCGCCGAGCAGGGAGCGGGCCAGGTCATCAACGAGCTGCACAGCGCCGTGCGTTGGGACGAGAACGCGCTGAGCCTGGTGCGCCGCACCCGGCCGCTGACCCGGGAGATGGCGGGCCGGGGGCTGCTGCTGGTGCCCTCGGCCTTCCTCGGGCCGGGCCTGCTGACCCGGATGACTCCGCCGGATCCGCCGCAGATCGCCTACCCGGCGCGCGGGGTCGGCGCGTTGTGGGCGTCCCGGCCGCCGGCCGCGAAGGCGGATGCCGTCGCCGCGGTGCTCGGCCGTTCCCGGACCCTGTTGCTGACGGAGCTGGAGGCCCCGGCCTCCACCACCGAACTGGCCCGGCGTACGGGGCTGTCGGCGGCCGGGGTCTCCCAGAGCCTGACGGCGCTGCGCGACGCCGGCCTGGTCAGCGCGCACCGGGCGGGCCGCTCGGTGCTGTACGCCCGTACCGCGGTCGCCGAGGCACTGCTCGGCGCGGACACCCGCTAGGGTGCGTCGCCCGCCCATACGGCCGGCTTGCGCTCCGACCAGGGGTCGGCCTTCTCCAGTTGCGCGGCGAGCCGGAAGAGCACGTCCTCGCGTCCGTAGCCGGCGGCGAACTGGACCCCGATCGGCAGGCCGGTGGCCGGGTCGGATCCGAGCGGCACCGACATGGCGGGCGTGCCGGCGACGTTGAAGGCGGCCGTGAACGGAGAGCGGTGGAACAGGTGCTCCACCCAGCCCAGCCCGTCGGCGTTCTCCGCCCCCTGTCCATAGGTGTTCAGGGCCACGGGCAGCTCGGGGAGCGTGGGTGTCAGCAGCAGGTCCCGGGCCTCGAAGTGGGCCCCGATCGAGCGGGCGACCCGGTTGCGCACGTCGAGGGCATGCACGAACTCCGCGCCGCTCACCGTGAGTCCCCACGCGTAGCTCGCGAGCATCTCGGGCTCGACGGTGGACTCGTCCACGGGCCGGCCGAACGCCCCGGCGAAGCCGTCGATCCACTGCACCAGGTTCGCGCACCACAGGCGGGCGTTGGCGAGGACGAACTCCTCCCAGCTCACGCCGAGGTCCACAGTGGTGACGTCGACCTGGTGCCCGAGTGATTCCAGCAGCCGGGCGGCGGCCAGGGTGGCCCCGGTCACGGCCGGTTCCACGGCACGTCCGCTCTCGGGGGCGGTCACCAGGCCGACGCGCAGGCGGCCGGGTTCCCTGGTGATCTCTTCGAGGTACGGGCGACGGGGCCGCTCCGCGAAGTAGGGGTCGCCGGTCTCCGGGCCCTGGATCAGATCGAGCAGGGCGGCGCTGTCCCGCACGGTCCGGCTGAGTCCGCCGTGCACCGCGAGACCGTTGAAGACCTCGTCGGCCTCCGGCCCCAGGGAGACCCGGCCCCGGGTGGGCTTGAGCCCGAACAGCCCGGTGCTGGCAGCCGGTACCCGGATCGATCCCGCGGCATCGGTGGCGTGCGCGAGGGGAGTGACGCCGGCGGCGACGGCCGCGGCCGACCCGCCGCTGGAGCCGCCCGGTGTCCGGTTGAGGTCCCAGGGGTTGCGGGCGGCTCCGTACAGGACCGGCTCCGTGGTCGTGCTGAAGGCGAATTCGGGCGTGCCCGTGCGGCCCAGCGTCACCAGGCCGGCCCGGCGGAACCTCCGCATCAGGAAGGAGTCCTCCCCCGCCACGTTGCCGGCGGCGAGGCGGCTGCCCAACTCGACGCGCTTGCCCTTCATGGACACGGCCACGTCCTTGATGAGGAACGGCACGCCGGCGAGCGGGGTGCCGCCCGGGGCCGGGGCGTCCTCGGCGGGCCAGCTCTCCACGACGGCGTTGATCCGCGGATTCACGGCCGCCATCGCGGCCTGGGCCGCGTCGCTGAGCTCCGCCCGGGTCACCTCTCCCCGGGCCACGAGCCCGGCCAGTCCCACCGCGTCGTACCGGGTGTATTCGTGCAGCTCCACGGAGTTCCACCTCTGCTTCCGATCGGTCCCGTGCGATACCGATCGGTATCGTTTGGGGGTGGTCGGTAACGTAACATGGCCCGAGAGACGCCGGCCGGCGCGACCGAAGCGAGGCACACCATGACGAGCAGCACCCCGAGGCCGGGGCGGGACTCGAGGGTCCCCCGCCTCCCGCCGCGCGAGCGCATCCTCGACGCGGCCGAGGAGCTGTTCCTGCGCGAGGGCGTCAGGGCCGTCGGAGTCCAGGCCATCGCCGAGCGGGCGAAGACCACGAAGATGGCGCTCTACCGTCACTTCGCCACCAAGGACGCGCTCATCGAGGAGTGGCTGAGGATCGTCGCGGCGGGGTACTCGACCGCCTTCGACCGGGTGGAAGCCGAGCATGCGGACGACGGCCGGGCCCAAGTGCTCGGTGTGGCACGTTTCGTCGCCGACGGACTGCCGGACATCGTCCGGCGGGGCTGCCCGTTCGTGAACTCCATCGCCGGCCTGGGCGATCCCGGCCATCCGGCCCGCCTGCTGATCGAGACCCACAAAGCCCATCAGCGGCGCCGCCTCACGGCCATGTGCGAGCGGGCGGGCGCGCACGCGCCCGACGACGTGTCCGCCGAGGTCACCTTCCTCCTGGAAGGCGCCCAGGTCAGCGCGCAGAACGGCAGCGTCGACCGTGCGGGCGAAAGGCTCGTGGCGGCGGTCACGGCAGTTCTGGACCGGGGCACGGCGGTGCGGGAGGAACGCCGATAGGCCCTGAAGGGAGCCTCCGGGACGTATCGGCGTTCCTCCCGAAGGACTCGGCTTCCAGAAGGGATCGGATCCCTAGAAGGGCTTGGTCGGGAGGTACTTGCCGTCGAGGGTGATGACGGCGCGCTCTCCGCCGTCCGGGTCGGCGACCTTCTTGACGTCCAGCTTGAAGTTGATCGCGCTGATGATGCCGTCGCCCAACTGCTCGTGGACCAGGGCCTTGAGGGTGGTGCCGTAGACCTGGAGCATCTCGTAGAAGCGGTAGATGGTCGGGTCCGTCGGGATGCCGCCGGGGATCGAGCCGCGGGTCGGGATGGTCTGGAGGAGCCGCGCGACGTCGGCGTCGAGGCCGAGGAGCTCCGCGACGGCCTCGGCGGAGGCTGCCGGCAGCGGGTGCTGACCGAGCACGGCGGCGGTGACGAAGGCGACGGACAGGCCGGCCGCGTCGGCGATCTGCTGCCAGGAGAGGTCCTTGCGGATCTTGGCGTCGACGGCGGCGACGGCCAGGGCCTGTCGGGCGGAGGGGTCGAACTGGGCGTGGATCATGGGAGGTTCCTCTACCGGGTGGGGTGGGGTGGTTCGGGGAATTCGGCCGGGGGTCAGGCCGCGAGGGCGGCGGGCCGGCCGGTGGCCGGGGCGATCCGCTCGACCGCGCCGGTGGGGATGTCGTACACCCAGCCGTGCAGGGTGACGGCCCCGGCGGCCAGGGCGCGGGCCACCGCGGGATGCGTGGCGAGGTTCGCGAGCTGCGCGGCGACGTTGCTGCGGATCAGGGCCCCGAGCTCGTGCTGCGGCGCCTCGGCGGGAGCCTCTGCCGGAGCCCCGGCCGGGGCCGCGTGGCGCAGCCAGCGGGCGATGGCGGGCAGCTCCGCGAGGTCCTGTCCGGCGGCGAGCGCGGTCATGGCGCCGCAGGCGGAGTGTCCGCAGACCACGATGGACCGGACGCCGAGGACGGCGACCGCGTACTCGATGCTGGCGGCGACGCCGTCGCTGCCGTCGGCGCCTTCCGCGGCGTGCGGGTGGGCCGGTACGAGGTTGCCGGCGGTCCGGATGACGAACAGCTCGCCCGGCTCCTGCTGGGTGATCAGCTCCGGGACGACGCGGGCGTCGGAGCAGCCGATGAAGAGCGTCTGCGGCCGGTGGGTGGTCGCCAGGTGGGCGAAGAGCTCCGCCTTGGCCGGGAAGACGTCCTGCTGAAAGTGCGCGAGACCCTCGGTGAGATCGTGCACGGTCACTCCCTTCGGTGGTGTCGGCCCTGGTCGGGCTGACGAGATCCACCATGCACGACCTGCATCTATAGTGTCCAAGACGTGCTTTGCATGATCGCTATTGCTGCGATCTATACTTGCTCCATGCCTCTGGAACTGCGCCATCTCCGCTATCTGCTGGCCGTGGCCGAACACGGCAGCTTCACCCGCGCCGCCGAGGAGCTGCACATCTCGCAGCCCACGCTGTCGCAGCAGATCAAGCAGCTGGAGCGGACCGTGGGCGTCCAGCTGCTGGACCGTACGGGGCGCGCCGTACGCCTGACCGGCGCGGGCACGGCCTTCGTCCCGTACGCGCGCCGCGCGCTCCAGGACCTGGCCGCCGCCGAGCGGGCCGTACTGGACGTCGCGGACCTGTCCGTCGGCAGCCTGCGCCTCGCGATGACCCCGACCTTCACCGCGTACCTCCTGGGCCCGCTCGCCGCGGAACTCCATGCCCGCCACCCCGGAATCACCCTGAACGTCAAGGAGATGACGCAGGGTCAGCTGGAGTCGGCACTGCTGTCCGACTCCGTCGACCTCGGCATCGCCTTTTCGGGCGCGCACCTGCAAGGCATCGGCGCCACCGACCTGTTCACCGAAACCCTCGGCCTCGTCGTCGGCCCCGACCACCCGCACGCCGGCCGCACCGAACCGCTGCCCGTGGCCGAACTCCTCGCCTGTCCCCTCGCGTTGCTCAGCGAGGACTTCGCCACACGGGCCCACATCGACGCGTACTTCCGCCGGCACCGCGTCGCACCGCGGATCGCGGTCGAGGCCGACTCCATCAGCGCCCTCACCGAGATCGTCCGGCGCACCGGGCTGGCCACGGTGCTCCCCGACGCCCTCACCCGCGACGGCACCCCGCTGCACCCCGTCCCGCTCGCGCCCGCCCTCCCGGCGCGGACCGTGGTCCTGCTGCGCCGCGAGAGCGCGTACGAGAGCGCCGCCGCCGGCGCCTTCACCTCGCTCGCCCGGCAGTGGGCGCACCCCTGAACAGGCCGGTCAGCCCGCGAACACCACCGACGCCTCGGCGGCGTACGCCCGCAGCTGCGGTTCCAGGACGGCCGGGGCCGCGGCGCCCGCGGGCAGCAGGCGGCCGGCCTCGTCCTCGGTGGCGTGGCTCAGCAGCCAGGCCCGGGACCACACCGGGTCCGCGGACCGGTCCGCGCTGCGGATGCGGGCCTGCGCGGCGGCGTAGGCGGCGCCGGGCACCTGGCGGGCGATGACCGGGAGTACGTGCTCCTCCTCGGCTTCGATGTGCTCGGCCAGCAGGTCCCGCTGGTCGGCGAGGAGCCCGGCCAACCTCCCTGCGTGGCGGCCGGGTTCGGCGGCGAAGCGGGCGGCGACCGCGTCGCAGTCGGCCTGGAGGGCGTCGAGCGCCTGGTGGTCGGCGACGAAGCGGACGATGCCGGCCACCGCCTCGGCCGCGTCGGGCACGGCGTCCAGGACGACCGGCCACAGGATCTCATCCTCGCGGTGGTGGCCGCGTACGACGTCGTTGTAGCGGTGCACGTACCCGGCGATGGCCTCCGCCCGCGCGGGCTCGGCCGGTTCGGCGGCCGCGGCGAGAGCGGCGAGCAGCCCGGCGAGGCGCTCGATGTCGGCCAGGATCGCGCGATGGGCGACCCGGACGCCGGTGAGATCGGCAGCCGCCGGGCCGTACGGCCTCGCGGGGGCGACGTGTTCGCTGTCCATACGGACGACTGTGCGCGCCCCGGTTCAGCATCGGGTCAACGTCCGATGAACGCCACCCGTCCACCACGTCGATGAAGGCCACCCGTCCACCGCGTCATAGGCTCGGGGGTCCGTCCGGTCACCAGCCCGTCCGGTCACCGCCCCGTCCGGTCACCGCCCCGTCCAGTCACCACCCCGTCCGATCACCGCCCCGCCCAGTCACCACCCCGGGAGAACGCCCGCCATGCCGCCCACCGGCCCCCAGTCCGTCGACCGCGCACTCGCGATCCTCGACGCCGTCGCCGACGCGCCCGGACCGGTCGGCGCCAAGGCCCTGGCCCGCCGGATGGAGTGCTCCCTGTCCACCGCCTACCACCTGCTGGCCCCGCTCACCGCACGCGGGTACCTCGTCCGCACCGCGCAGGGGTACGTGCTGGGACCGCGGATCCCCGGGCTGCACCGGAGCCTGCTCCGCCACCTGGAGCCCGCGCCGCGCATGGCCGACCTGCTGACCCGGCTGCGCCGCACCACCGGCGCCGAGGCGTACTACACCGCCTACCGGGGCGGTCTGATCACGGTGGTCGACACCACCGCCCCGGTCACGGACGCGGCGCATCCGTTCACCCCCGGCCGGGAGACCCAGGCGCACGCCACCGCGCACGGCAAGGCGCTGCTCGCCGAGCTGCCCCTTCCACTGCGGCGGCGGTACCTGGCCGAGCACGGGATGGCCCGCCTCACCGGGGCCACCATCACCAGCGCCGAGCTGCTGGAGGCGGAGCTGTCCCGGGTCCGCGGGCAGGGCTTCGCCGTGTCGATCGGCGAGGCCGATCCCGCGTACACCTGCCTGGCCGTCGCCCTGCCGCGCGGCCGGGACCACGACGGCGACGCGGTGCACGCCCTGTCGGTTTCGCTGCCGACCGAGGAGTTCCGGCGGCGCCCGCGCGAGATCCGCGCCGCGCTCGGGCAAGCGGCTGCGGACTGCGTCTGAGGGCGCCCGGCGCGCGGTTTTCCGACGCTGCCGGAAATACGGCGCGATGGGGATGCGCGGGGCCCGGCGGGGTGCCAGGCTGGTCGGCATGATCTTCATCGCCGTCAGGTTCGACGTCCGTCCGGAGCACAGCGACAACTGGCTCACGCTCGTCGACGACTTCACCCGGGCCACCCGCAACGAGCCCGGCAACCTCTTCTACGACTGGTCGCGCAGCGTCGACGACCCCACCAAGTACACGCTCCTGGAAGCCTTCACCGACGCCGAGGCGGGCGCCGCGCACGTGGCGTCCGACCACTTCAAGGCCGGTATGGAGACCCTCGCCGGCGCCATCGCCAGCACCCCGGAGATCATCCACGTCGAGGTGCCCGGCCAGGGCTGGAGCGCCATGGCCGAGCTGTCCCCCCGTAGCTGAACCGCCCGGGTCGGCGGCGCCGCCGCTACGAGGAGAGCCCCAGCAGGCGGGCCGCCGTCTCGCGCATCTCGACCTTGCGGACCTTGCCGGTCACGGTCATCGGGAACTCCTCCACGACGTGCACGTACCGCGGGATCTTGAAGTGGGCCAGCAGTCCGTCGCAGTACGCGCGGACGGCCTCCGCGCTCAGCGGCCGCGCCCCTTCGCGCATCCGCACCCACGCCATCAGTTCCTCGCCGTACTTGGCGTCGGGGACGCCGATGACCTGCACGTCCATGATGTCGGGATGGCCGTGGAGGAACTCCTCGACCTCACGCGGGTACACGTTCTCCCCGCCCCGGATCACCATGTCCTTGATGCGGCCGGTGATGCTCAGGTAGCCCTCCTCGTCCATCACCGCCAGGTCCCCGGTGTGCATCCAGCGCGCCGCGTCGACGGACTCGGCGGTGCGCTCCGGCTCGCCCCAGTAGCCGAGCATCACCGAGTAGCCGCGGGTGCACAGCTCCCCCGGCTCCCCGCGCGGCACGGTCCGCCCCGACTGCGGATCGACCACCTTGACCTCCAGGTGCGGTCCGACGCGGCCCACCGTGGACACCCGGCGCTCGACCGAGTCGTCGGCGCGGGTCTGCGTGGACACCGGCGAGGTCTCCGTCATCCCGTAGCAGATGGACACCTCGCGCATGCCCATCCGGTCGATGACCTCCTTCATCACCTCGACCGGGCAGGGCGAGCCCGCCATGATGCCCGTACGCAGGCTGGACAGGTCGTACGTGTCGAAGCCGGGCGCGGCGAGCTCGGCGATGAACATCGTGGGGACCCCGTACAGGGAGGTGCACGACTCGGCCTCGACCGCGGCGAGGGTGGCCGCCGGGTCGAACGCCGGCGCCGGGATGACCATCGCCGCGCCGTGGCTGGTGCAGGCGAGGTTGCCCATCACCATGCCGAAGCAGTGGTAGAAGGGCACTGGGATGCAGACCCGGTCCAGCTCGGTGTAGTGGCACAACTCGCCGACGAAGAAACCGTTGTTGAGGATGTTGTGGTGCGAGAGGGTCGCCCCCTTGGGGAAGCCCGTGGTACCCGACGTGTACTGGATGTTGACGGGGTCGTCCGGGCTCAGCTCCGCCGCCGCGCGGACCAGGTCGGCCGGGTCACCGCGGCGGCCCCGCTCCAGGAGGGAGATCCACTCCGGTCCCTCCAGCAGGACGGTGAACTCCAGATCGGGGCAGCGCGGCCCCACCTCCTCGATCATCCCGGCGTAGTCGGAGGACTTGAAGCGCTCCGCCGCGACGAGCAGCCGGATCCCGGCCTGGCGCAGGACGTACTCCACCTCGTGCGAGCGGTACGCCGGGTTGACGGTGACGAGGATCGCCCCGATCTTGGCGGTGGCGTACTGCACCAGCGTCCACTCGGCGCGGTTGGGGGCCCAGATGCCGACCCGGTCCCCCTTGACGATGCCCAGGTCCAGCAGGCCCAGCGCGAGGGCGTCGACGTCGGCGGCGAGCTCCGCGTAGGTCCACCGGCGCCCGGCGCCGAGGTCGACGAGGGCGTCGCGGTCGGGGAACCGGCGGACGGTGCGGTCCAGGTTCTCGCCGATCGTGTCGCCCAGCAGCGGTACTTCGAAGACCCCGGACGCGTAACTCGACGACGCGGTCTTCGACGACGCGTTGTTCGATGACGCGGTGCTCGACGCGGCAGACACACGTACCTCCTGGACTCGGTGGCGGGGCGGGGCCCGGCGGGCCGGCGCCCCCTCATGATCCTCTTCGTCCCCGGCCCCGGCCACCCTCCTGACGCCGTTCCCCCCAAGGGCGTTCGGTGTTCGGTGTGCATGGTTCAGTCTTCCGTGTTCAGCGCAGGCAGCCGACGATCCTGACGGAGGTCTCCGCACTGCCGCTGAGTCCGGACGCCGGATCGGTGGCCGTGAACACCAGCTTGTACGTCCCGTCCGGCAGCAGCGGGACCAGGAAGCGGCCGGACGCGCCCGCGCCCAGCGTCACCGGCCCGTTCGGCCCGTTGATCCGCCAGCTCGTGTACTGCGGGTCGGTGAGGGGCTGGTCGCCCGGGCGGGTCCGGGCCGTTCCGGCGAACGACTCCTCGCAGCCGCGCCTCAGCTGGCCGCCGCCGGACGGCTGCTGGATGGCGACCGCCGGGGCCTGCGGCTGCTGCCGGGTCGGCGAACCGCTCTGCGACGGGTTCCCCGGCCGGCTCGGGCCCCCCTTGGTCGGGGTCCCGGGACCGTTGGGGCTGCCGGGCGTCGGAGACGTGCCGGGCGAGGCGGACGGGCTCGTCGTGGGCGAAGCACCGGGCGTCGGGGCGGAGGGCGAGGCCGAGGGCGGCGCGGAGCCCGTGCCGTCCGTCGCGCCCGGCGCCGGGGCCGGATCGAGGGCGTGCGGCAGCTCCGGCTTGGTGACGGCGGGCGGCGAGGGTGCCTTCGCGGGCTCGGTGGCCTTGGCGTCGATCGTGGCGCAGACCGCGCTGGCGACCAGCTCCTGGCTGTCCGGCACCGGCGAAACGTGCAGCTCCTGGTCGTCGGGACCGCGGCGGTGCGTGTCGAAGTAGCCGTTGCCGGTGAGCGTCTCCCGGTCGCTGTGCTCGACCCAGACCGAGTTGTAGTAGTCCAGACCGGCCTTCTGCTGGTTCCTGCCGGTGACGTGCCAGGCCGTCACCTTGCGGCCCGAGGGCTCACCGGCCGCCGGGGCGTCGGCCGGGGCGTACAGCCAGCCGTCGCCGAAGAAGCGCGTCGGGGCCTGCGAGGTGCCCGTCTCGTTGGCCGCGGGGAACTGGAATCCGCCGCCGACCACCAGCTTCCCCTTGGGACAGGACACGGCCGCGTCCGCGCTGCCGCCCGCGCTCACCGCCACCTTGACGGTGGCCACGGACACGCTCGCCAGCCGGACGCAGATCGGGCGGACGGTGACCGCGTAGTTCGCCTCCGGTGGCTGCGGGTCCTCGATCCGGGTCTGGTGCGTGATGAAGTCGGAGGAACGGAGCGGGAACGTGCCGCTGCTCAGCCGGCTGCCCGGGTTGAGCGTGACGGAGGGCACGGCCTTGGCGGCGTCGGAGAACGCCGACTTCGTGGTCAGGCCGTCGAGCGGGACCGGCGCGACCGCGCGGCCCGCCACGCTGCGGCCCGACCGGAACTCGGTGCCCAGCGAGGTGAAGTCGCCCGGGCAGGAGGGCGAGGCGGAGGCGTGCTTGGCGGCTTCCGTGAACGGCCCGTCGGTCGTGAGGTCGTGAATCGTCCCGCCGCCGCTGGCGCTGGTCATCTTGTTGCCCCGGTCGTGGAAGGCGTGCGCCTGCTCCGACCATGTGACGCCGCCCAGGAACTCGGGTTTCGCGTTGACGCACAGCGCGTACGAGGTGAGGGTGGCCGGCGCGGCGTCGGGGTTGTACGCGGCCACCAGCCAGGCATCGCCCGCGAAGAGGCTGCTCGTCGCGAAGCCGGTACCGGTGACGGCGTACCCTCCGCCGAGCGCCTTCTCGTGGGGCCGGCAGGCGGCGACCGCGGACTGCTCCCCGCCCGCCGCGACCGATACGGAGGCGCTGCGCTGGACGACCGCCAGTTGCGGGCCGCCGCCCAGCGCCCATACCCCGGCCCCCACGGCGCCCGACACCACCAGGGTGCCCGCGGCGGCCACGGCGGCCGTTTTGACAGTGATCGCGCTCCCCAGCTTCGCGAAGACTCCAGAGCCCATCGTCGATGCCCCTCCCCCGGCCGCACGGCCCGCGCACCGCCCCGCAACCGCGGGGCGTGGGCAATGTAGCGCTGCGTGCGATACACGTCACAGAGGCCTGAAGTATCGGTTCTGCCACAGACTCCCCGCCCCGAGGCAAAGCCGCCGCACCCGCCACGTTGTGGCACTGGTGGCACTGGTGCCACCACGGATGCGGATGGCAGGGATATCGAACGCGCGGGGGCCGGCGCGGGACGATCACGGAGACCAACCGGATCCCAGGGGGAGTTCAGACATGCACGTGTTCAAGACGCCCGGGCGGTGGCTCGTGGCCGCCGCCTGCACGATGCTCGCCGCCGCGGCCCTGCCCGTCGGCCCGGCGAGCGCCACCAGCACCACGAGCACTGCGAGCACCACGAGCCCCGCGGCAGCGGCCGGCGCGACACCGCCGGTGCCCGGCCGGTACCGGCAGCAGCAGCTCGACTGGCAGCCCTGTGCCGACGGTTCGCTGGAGTGCGCCTCGATGTCCGTGCCGCGGGACTGGTACCACCCGGACTCCGGACCGGGCCTGACGATCGCGCTCTCCCGGCACCGCGCGGCGGATCCGGCGAAGCGCCGGGGCGTGCTGATGGTGGCGGCCGGCGGCCCCGGGGCCTCGGGGCTCCCCCGGCCGGCCCGGCTCGCCTCGTACAGCCCGAAGCTGGCGGCCGCGTACGACATCGTCAGCTTCGACCAGCGGGGTGTGGGGGCGAGTACGAGGGTCGTCTGCTCGGACCAGGACAAGGTCGACGCCCTGTTCGGCGGCGCCGACCTGCGCGACCGCTCGGCGGCCGCCGTCCGGCGGACCTTCGACCGCGCGCGGGAGTTCGTACGGGACTGCGAGCGCAACTCGGGCGGGCTGCTGCCGTACATCACCACCGATCAGGCCGTCCACGACATGGACCTGTACCGGGAGTTGCTCGGCGCGGAGAAGATCTCATACTACGGGCCCTCCTACGCCACCTTCCTCGGCGCGTACTACGCGACCGAGTTCCCCCGCCGCGTGGACCGGGTCGTCCTCGACAGCAACGTCGACTTCACCGGGGACTGGCAGTCCTTCCTGACCGGGCAGCCGATGAGCTTCCAGCGCCGCTTCGAGCAGGACTTCCTGCCGTGGCTGGCGGCCAACGACGCCACGTACCACCAGGGGCGCACCCCCGAGGAGGCGCAGGCCTCGTACGAGCGGGTGCGGGCCGCGCTGCACGACCGGCCCCTGGACGTCGAGGGGACGGTCATCACGCCGAACCACCTCGACGCGGCGGCCACGAACGCCCTGTACAACGCGGACCAGTTCGCGGATCTCGCCTCGCTCCTGACCTTCCTGGAGCATCCGGAGCAGGCTCCGGCGCAGACGCGGAAGGCGGTCGCCGGGAAGCTCAGGCACCTGATGGGCGCGGAGTTCGTCGCCGACTTCTTCTCTGTCACCTGCGGCGACACCCCGTGGAACCGCGACAGCCGGTACTGGGTGAAGGAGAGCGCCGAGGCCACGCGCACCCATCCGCTGGCCGGGGCAAGGGAGTTGACGTACGCGGCGGTCTGCGCGAACTGGCCGCGCTCCAAGGCGCCGCGCATCAAGGTCACCGGTGAGGGGCTGCCGCCGGTGCTGATGCTCAATTCGAAGAACGACCCGGCGACGTACTACGAGGCCGCCGTTCGCGCCCACCGGGGGCTGGCCGGGTCGCGGCTGGTCACCGTCGGGGGCGGCGACCACGGCCAGTTCCAGAACGGCAACGCGTGCGTCGACGCCTTCGTCGAGGGCCATCTGCTGGACGGCGCCCTGCCGGCGGAGGACGCCGCCTGCCCGGCGGCGCGGCGGTGACCCGGCCGCGCGCGCGGTGACCCGGCCATGCCCACGAGGACCCGGCCGCGCGCACGAGGACCCGCCGCGGTGACCGGCCCTCGCCCGCCTTCCGTACGGGGGCGCCGTCACTCCTCGATGGCGCCACCCATCCGGCGCAGGTGGCGGCGGAAGGTGTACGAGGGGTCGGCCTCGCGCAGGACCAGGTAGTCGGCGAAGGCCGTCTGGCTGCGCAGCGTCTCGCCCGAGCGGATCCGGCGGGCCTGTTCGCGCTCGGTCTCGCGGATCGCGAGCGCGGTGTCCAGCACCTCCTCGACGCGGTCGGCGGGCACGAACAGCACCCCGTCGGCGTCGCCGAAGACGAAGTCCCAGCCGCCGACGAGATGCGGCCCGAACCGGGCGGTGACCAGCGCCTCGGGCTCGCGTTCGTCCAGCCGTACCGGCCCGGGCGGGTGGCTTCCGTAACTGAAGACGGGGAGGCCGATCTCCGCCAGCTCGGGCGTGTCGCGGTGCAGCCCCCACACCACGAGGCCCGACACGCCGGCGCTCTCGGCCTCGAGCGCGGCGAGGTCGCCGACGCAGGCCTCGTCCGTCCGGCCGCCGTTGTCGATGACCAGGACGTCGCCGGGCTCGGCGGATCCGTACGCCTCCAGGAACACGTCGACGCTGCCGTAGTGGCGCACCGGCAGCGCGCGCCCCGCGACCCGGTGCCCGGGCAGCACCGTGCCGATGCCGGGCGGTGCCACGCGCAGCGGCACGCCGCTGCGGACGCAGGCGTCGGCCACGAGCGGCGTGGACAGGTCGGTGAAGGCCTTCAGCATGCCGTCTCCCCTTCTTCTCCCGAACGGACGGCTTGGGTCAGCCACCGCTCCCCATGGTGCCTTCCCGGTCGCCCGGGTGCGGGGGTTCGGGGGGCGAAGTCACGGGATGTCGGTGTCCGAGGGCTGCGCCTCGTAGGTGTGCGGCTCGTCGCCCTGCCATTCGACGAGCTCCGAGTCGCCGAGGACCACGTCGTCGGGGTCGGGTACGCCGGCCCGGCGCAGGAACTCGATCACGTCGGCGTCGTTGAAGGCCAGGCCGAGGGCGTTGTCCCGGCCCTCGGCGCGCAGGGAGACGCGGCGGCCGCCGGCCGGGGCGATCGGATGGACGAGGATCGGCGCGTGGTGCATGGCCCCAGCCTCCGCCCGGACGCCCGGCGCCGCATCCGCGGGGCCGCGAGCTGGTCCGGTCGGGTGAGACCGGCTCATTCGGCGGCGATGCGGCCGCCGAGCCATTCCAGCGCGGGCGGGATCTCCCGCCGCCATGTGTTGAAGCCGTGGCCGCCGCTGTCGAGCGTGATCGACGAGACGCGTGCCGGGGCCTTCACCTTCGCGATGAACTTCTGCGTGTCCTTGCGGTTCGGCTCGCCCTGCTCCGAGGTCGCCACCAGGAAGGAGGACTTCCCCTGCGGCAGGTTGTCCAGGCTCCACAGCAGGTCGGATCGTTTCTCTTCGGCGGCGTTCCCGTGGAAGAGATCACCGGAGTCCTTGTCCAGCTCCGGTTTGTAGTCGGTCGACAGGCCCACTCCGGCCGCGTAGCGCTCCGGGTGCTCCAACGCGGTCTTCAGCGCGCAGTAGCCCCCGGTGGAGTCGCCCATCATGGCCCAGTTCGCGGGCGAGGTGCCGACGCGGTAGGTGCCGGAGACCGCCTTGGGCAGGTCGGTGGCGAAGAAGGTCTCGCTGAGCGGGCCGCCCGGCACGTCGACGCACTGGCTGTTGCGGGTCGGTATCACCGAGGGCTGCATCATCACCAGGATCATCGGCGGCATCTTCTTCTGCTTGGCGAGCCTCCACGCCGTCTTCGGGTAGTCCAGCCCCTTGAGCAGGTTCTCGGCCATCCCGGGGAATCCGGTGAGCACCACGGTGGCGGGGAACTTCCTGTTCTCGTTCCCCTTCTGGAAGTACTCGGGCGGCAGGTACACGTACGCCTGGACGACGGCCTTGGAGCCCTCGCCCCGCACCGTGACCTTCTCGATCTCACCGCCGATGTGGGGTGTTCCGCCGCCGGGTACGTCCACCGGCTGCCGGCCGAGGACGCGAACCGCCGAGGCTCCGGGCGCGTCCTGGCCGCCCATGGAGGGCATCGACCCTTCCTTCCCGGCGAGGTCCGCCCAGGAACCGTAGAGCAGGAAGGTCCGGTTGGCGGTGAGGCCGACGGAGGCGAGCAGCAGCACCTGGAGCGTCAGGACGACGCCGACCCGGCCGAGCGCCGCCCGCCCGCTGCGGCGGCCGAGGCGTGGCCAGAGCCATACCGCGGCGGCGAAGGCCAGCACCGTGGCGAGTACGAAGAGGGTCAGGAGTGTGCTGCTGGTGAGGCTCACGGATCAGGGGAACTCTCTGCGCTGGGCGGTCAGCACGGACCTGCGGCCCGGCGGCGCCGCCTGTACCGGCGCACAGGGCTAGACAGCAACGGGGATCGATCCGTTCCATGCCGTTCGCAGGAGAAGGGGAGGCGGTGGCTGACCGTGGGCCTCGGTGGTCCAGGGCGAAGTCCAGCCAATCGCTTGACATGGGCCTGACATTTCAAGGTCCCTGTGGGACCTTCCCTGGCGTGTCTCGAAAGCTCTCTCCCCCGGCCGGTACGGAACCGTCACCGTCGGGCCGGGCGCACGCCGGCGAGGCCCCCCAAGGCCCCGCTTCACACCCCACGAGGACGTGGCGAAGAGGAGCGACAGCATGAAGATCTCGACATGGCCGGGCGCGGCCGTACTGGCAGCAGCGGTGATCGTCGGCGGAGCGACGTCGGCGACGGCCCTGGGCCCCACCGCGGATCAGCGGCTCGACGGCGTCATCGTCGTCGCCGGCAGCACCTGTACGTGGACCAACGCGCACACCAGCGCCAACCCCCCGAGCGCGCTGACCGTCGACCGCACCACCATCAACGCACCCGGCGGCAACCTCGGCTGCAACGGCGGCATCACCGCCTCCCTCAACAACAATCCCGCGTTCACCTTCGACGACGCCGCCGGCCTCGCCAAGACGGACGCGATCGACATCACGGGCAAGCAGAGCTTCATCTCCTGCCGCTACAAGGCCACGAACATCACGTGGAACCGGGACGGAGCCACCCGCAAGTACGTCAACCAGGCCTTCACCGCGACCAAGACCTCGGGCAGCTTCCTCTGCCCCGGCTCGGTCACGACGGCGGCGGGCGACGCCTCGATGCTGTTCCACTGACCCCGTATCCGCGGATCCGCGCATCCGCACGCGCCGTGTGCCGCGGCCCCGCCCGGGGCCGCGGCACACCGGCACGACGGGCAGGGGTCAGGGCCGGATCTCAAGGGTGCAGCACTTGACGCTGCCGCCGCCCTTGAGCAGTTCGGACAGGTCCACGCCGACGGGGCGGAAGCCGCGCTCCCGCAGCTGCCCGGCAAGACCTCCGGCGGCCTCGGGGAGCACCACGTTCAGGCCGTCACTGACGGCGTTCAGCCCGAATACGGCGGCATCCTCCGCGGATACGAGCAGCGCGTCGGGGAAGAGCGTCTCCAGCAGGGCGCGGCTGCCGGGGGCGAAGGCCTCCGGGTGGTACATGATCTCGTCGCCGTCGAGCACGGCGAGCGCCGTGTCGAGGTGGTAGTAGCGCGGGTCGACCAGCTCCAGGCTGATGACGGGCCGGCCGAAGAAGGCCTCCGCCTCCCGGTGGCTGCGCTCGTCGCTGCGGAAGCCGTATCCGGCCAGGACGTGGCCCGCGGTGACCAGGAAATCGCCCTCGCCCTCGTTGACGTACTCGGGGTCGTGCAGCGCGGTGAACCCGTTCTCGCGGAACCAGTCCAGGTACGCGGGACCCTCGGCGATGCGCTCGGCGTTGCGGAAACGGGCACCGAGGACGCGGCCGTCGACGACGGTGGCCCCGTTGGCCGCGTACACCATGTCGGGCAGGCCGGGCACCGGGTCGATCAGGTCGACGGTGTGCCCGAGTTCGCGGTACAGCTCGCGCAGCCGCTCCCACTGGAGGACGGCGAGGTCGGCGTCGACCGGCTTCTCCGGGTCCATCCAGGGGTTGATCGCGTACACCACCTCGAAGTGGGAGGGGCGGCACATCAGGTACCGGCGCAGGCGCTGTTCGCGCGGCCGGGCGGACGGCGTCGGGGCAGAGGAGGTCATGGTCGCTCCCGGGCGGGGGCCACGGTGGTGGCCGAGATGAGGGGGGTCTTCCCCGGCCGAGCTTGCGCGCCCCGGGCGAACGCCGGATGAAGCCGGCGCGGCCGCCGGGGGCGTTCTGAAAAGAGTCCGGGAGCCGCAGAGGCCCGCCTCGGGCGACGTCACGGGCGACAAGCTCGCCGGCCTGTGGGCCGTCAGTGCGCGCCGAGCACGGCACCGCTGCCCCGTCCCCCTCCCGTAGTGCCCGGCGGCGACGGCTGACGCCGAGGAGCACCGCGAAAAGGAACCGCCCCCGGCAGTGACTGCCGGGGGCGGCTTCGTGTGGGCGCCGGCGCCGGGAGGGCGCCGCGAGGGTGGTCAGGCCTGGCAGAGGGCGCGTTCGTGGTCGATCGTGGCCGTCGCGCGGGAGTACTGCCACTGCGGGGCCAGGAGCCCGGTGTTCAGCTGGGCGGCCGCCGCCGGGCTCTCCACCACGTAGCCGAAGTCCTGGAGCCACGCCGGGTAGAGGTTCTTGGAGCCGATGTAGAAGGCCGAGTCGTCGACGGAGACCACCTTGTGGTGCTGCGCGTACGGGTGGCCGTCGGCCCAGGTCGGGCTCTGGGAGCTGCGGAAGGTGGCCAGCTGGAGGTTCGAGCACATCGTGGCCTTGGCCGTGCCCTGGTCGCCGGTCAGCAGGGCGAGGCGGTCGCGCAGGGTGTCGCTGATCTCCGAGAGCGACTTGATCTGCGAGTAGCCGCCGCTGCCCACGGCGCCGCGGTTGGCGGGGTCGCTGACGACGATGCGGACCTTGACGCCGGCCGCCATCCGCGCGGCCAGGGCGTCGTAGACGCGGATGTCGTAGCGGGGCAGCGGCGGGCAGGTCGCGTTGACGTCCTGCTGGGAGATCTCGATGTGCGCCTTCGCGCTGGAGATCAGCGTCCGCAGTGCGCTCTCCTCCGGGTTGACCGTGTCGTAGTCGCGGTCGGCGTTGGTGTTGTCGTGCAGGCCGACGACGCACTTGGTGTCGGGGGCGCTGGGCAGCGTGGGCCGGAACGCCGACGACGGGTCGTTGCGCTTGATGCCGACGCCGAGTCCGCCGACTGCGACGGCCGGTACGTCGCCCGGGCGCGCCGGAGGCGTTGCGGGGGTGGTGTCCTTGGCCATCGTCGGCATGCACGCGGCGCCGTTGGAGGAGGCGAACCAGACGCTGGCGATGTTGCTCTTGTTCTGGCAGGTCCAGGACCACAGCTCGTCCAGGTAGCGCCCCGCCGACGCGGCGGCCGGCCCGCGCAGGGCGAGGTCGACGTCGGCGACCGGGTGGGCGGTCTCCAGGTAGTCGTCCTTCCAGTCGTTGATGCCGCCGGTGATCACGGACTGGCCGTCGACCACGAGGAGCTTGGAGTGGTTCCAGGAGAACGCCGTCTTCGAGGTCGTCATCGAGGCGACGTTGAGGTCGACGTTGCGGGCGTCCGCGCCGAGCTTGGCGACGAGCTCGTCCCGGTACTTCGACGGCAGTACGTTGAGGTGGTAGACCGGAGCGGCACCGACCAGCACGCGCACCTTGACCTTGTTCCCGCGCGCGGCCGAGGACTTGAGGCCCGCGACGATCGCGTCCTGGAACGCGCCGTTGGGGAACGGCGCCAGGGTCGATATGTCGACCGTCCGCGTCGCCTGGGAGATGTTCTGCGTCATCTTCGAGAGCAGCTGCTCGGTGCCCGGGCGCGCGGTGCACTTGTCGTCGCCCCAGCAACCGGGGGTCTGCAGCAGCCAGTCGGCGCCGCCGGGCGTCGAGGCGTCGAGGACGTTGCCGCCGGTGCGTTCCCACACCTGGCCTTCGAGGCCGGGGGAAACCTGGCGGAGCGTCTGCTCCACCGCGTCGAGGTGGGGCGCCGGGGCGGCGGCGGGGCCGGAGCCGGCCGCCGGGGCGGCCGCGGCCGGAACGGTGGCGGCCGCGGCCAGGGCCAGCAGGACCGCCGGGACCGCCGCGCGCGCGGCGAGGACTGACGGACGGTGAGCGGACGGACGGTGAGCGGAGGGGCGGTGCAGGGTATGGCGGTGCACGGTGACTTCCTTGCGAGAGGGATCGCCGTCGCCGCGAGGGGGCGACCGGCAAGATCAACTCGCGGAAGTTACCACCGGGTCAGAAGGGCGCGGAACTCACGCACATCGGATTCAGCCACCGCGGTGCGGCCGCCGCACAAGACCGACCGAAAAGAAGCCGATCTGGCCGGATTGGACAAGTGGTCGATGGAGCGACCACGATGATGCGCGCTACATCGCGGCAGCTCAGGGGGGCAAACCGGATACATGGTGATGTTCCTCCGATCCATCCGCTACGTCCCCGTTTCCGACACCGGAGAGATTTCGCCATGAGCTTCGGCGACCCGAACAACCCGTACGGCCAGCCCCCGCAGGGTCAGCCCGGCCACCCGCAGCAGGCACCCCAGGGCGTGCCCCCGCAGTACGGCTACCCGCAGCAGCCCCCGCAGGGCGTTCCCCCGCAGTACGGCTACCCCCAGCAGGCCCCGCAGCAGACCCCGCCGCCGTACGGCGCCTACCCGCCGCCCGGCATGCCCGGCATGCCGGGTTCGGGCATGCCGCCGCTCGCCCACTGGGGTCAGCGCTTCGGTGCGTACCTGCTCGACGGGCTGATCATCGCGGGTCCGATGTACGCCCTCGGCTTCATCGACCTGGCCACCAGCAGCGACCCCGCGAACGCCGGCCCCGGCGTGTTCTTCATCATCGGCTGGCTGTACGCGCTGGGCATGGGCATCTTCCAGCTCTACAAGGAAGGCACCACGGGCCAGACGATCGGCAAGAAGGTCGTGGGCATCAGCCTGCGCCGCGAGGCCGACGGCGCCTTCCTCGGGTTCGGCATGGCGTTCGTCCGCAAGCTGGCCCACATCCTCGACGGTCTCCCCTGCTACATCGGCTTCCTGTGGCCGCTGTGGGACGAGAAGAAGCAGACCTTCGCCGACAAGGTGTGCAACACCGTCGTCATCCAGGTCCCCAAGGGCTGAGTCCCCAAGGGCTGAGTCCCCAAGGGCTGAGTCCCCAAGGGCTGGGTCCCCAAGGGCTGAGGCCGCCCCTCTCCCCTCTCTCCCCACCGCCCACCCGGCAGCGGAGCTCCTCCG
This sequence comes from Streptomyces sp. NRRL S-244, assembly GCF_000717915.1. Classification (GTDB taxonomy): domain Bacteria; phylum Actinomycetota; class Actinomycetes; order Streptomycetales; family Streptomycetaceae; genus Streptomyces. Next base: position 14,538 of record NZ_JOCX01000026.1, on the reverse strand, counting down.
CTGCCGGGTGGGCGCGTTTGCGTCCCCGTATCCGCTCGGCGAACACGCTCCCTCCGGAAGCCCTGCCGCACGGGCCCGAACCGGCCCAGGAGGAGGAGTCGGTCCGGCGGTACGGTCCGCAGGCATCTGCCGGCCCGTCACCTCCTTCCTCCCGGCCGCGTTATCGGGCTGCCGCCCTGCGGGGACGCCGACCCGGGAGGAACCCCGATGCCACGATCCGACCGGCCCCGGCCGTCCCTCCGGGCCGGGATCCTGGCCCTCCTCGCGCTGCCGGCCCTGGCGGCCGTCCCGGGCGGGGCCGCCGCCCTGCCCGCCCCCCGGCCGGCTGTCGCGGCCGACCCGGCCCCGGCCGCCGCGTCCGCCGAGTCGCCGCGCGCCCGTGTCCCGGCCGCCGAGGCCGCGCTCCGCCGGCTGCTGCCGCCGCGCCACGCCCTGCAGTTCACCCTCCTGCCCGGACCCCGCAGCGCCGACGGCCAGGACCGCTTCACGGTCTCCGGCCGGGCGGGCGCCGTCGTGGTGCGGGGCAGTACGCCCGCGACCGTGCTGACCGGGGTCGGCTGGTACCTCCGGCACGTGGCCCGGGTGGACGTCGGCTGGCCCGGCGACAGCCTGGACGCGCTCCCCGACGTCCTGCCCGGCGTCCCGCAGCCCGTCACCCGCACCGCCCTCGTCCGCCACCGGTACGCCCTCAACGACACCGACGACGGGTACGCGGGCGCGTACCGCACGTGGGAGGAGCGCCGGCGGCAGATCGACCTGCTCGCCCTGCACGGCGTCAACGAGGTACTGGTCCAGGTCGGCGCGGAGTACCCGTACTACGCGGCCCTCCAGCGGCACGGGTACACCGCGGCGGAACTGCGCGCGTGGATCCCGGGCCCCGCGCACCAGAGCTGGTGGCTGCTGCAGAACCTGAGCGGGTTCGGCGGGCCGGTCAGCGAGCAGCTGATCGAGGAGCGGGCCGCGCTCGGCGGGCGGGTCGCCGACGAGCTGCGCGCCCTCGGCATGACCCCGGTCCTGCCCGGCTACTTCGGCACCGTGCCGCCCGGCTTCGCCGGCCGCAACCCCGGCGCCCGGGTCCACCCGCAGGGCACCTGGGACGGCTTCGCCCGGCCGGACTGGCTGGACCCGGCCGGTCCCGTCTTCGCCGCGCTCGCGGCCGACTACTACGCCGCCCAGCGCGCCCGGTTCGGCGACAGCGCGATGTACCGGATGAGCCCGCTGCACGAGGGCGGTACGGCGGCCTCCGTCGACGTGAAGGCGGCCGCGGGCGCCGTACAGCGGGCCCTCCGCACGGCGCATCCGGGTGCGGTCTGGGCCGTACTGGGGTGGCAGGAGGATCCGACGAGAGAGCTGCTCTCCGGGGTGGACACCTCCCGGATGCTGATCGTGGACGGGATGTCCGAGCGCTACGAGAACCTGGACCGCGAGACCTCCTGGGCGCACACCCCGTACGCGCTGGGCACGATCCACAACTTCGGCGGGCACACGACGATCGGCGCCAACACCGGCGTCTGGCTCCGGCGGTTCGGCCAGTGGCGGGCCAAGCCGGACAGCGCGCTGAGCGGGATCGCGTACATGCCGGAGGCGGCCGGGGTCGATCCGGCGGCCTTCGCGCTCTTCACCGATCTGGCCTGGGAGCCCGGTCCCGTCGACCGGAAGGAGTGGTTCGCCGCCTACGCGCGCCGCCGCTACGGCGCCGAGGACGGGTACGCGGCGGCCGCCTGGGAGGCGCTGCGCAGCGGCCCGTACAGCACCGGGACGGACTCCGCGCAGCCCCAGGACGGCCTGTTCACGGCCCGTCCGAGCCTGACGGCGAACAAGGCGGGCACCTGGACGCCCGGGGACATGCGCTACCCGGCGGCATCGGTGCGCACCGCGCTGGACGCGCTGCTGAAGGTCGCGCCCCGGCTGCGCCGTTCGAGCGCGTACCGCTACGACCTCGTGGACACGGCCCGTCAGGCCCTCGCCAACCACTCCCGGGTGCTGCTGCCGCAGGTCAAAGCCGCGTACGAGGCCAAGGACCTGGGCCGGTTCCGGCTGCTGGTCGGGGAGTGGCAGCGCGACGAGCGGCTGCTGGCGGCCGTCACCGGATCCGACCGGCACTTCCTGTTCGGGCGGTGGACGGCCGGCGCCCGGGCCTGGGGCGCGGACGAGGCGGAGCGCGACCGCTGCGAGTACGACGTCCGCTCCCTGCTGACCACCTGGGGCACCCGTACCGCCAGCGAGCGGCCCTCCTCGCTGCACGACTACGCGAACCGCGAGTGGGCCGGGCTGCTGGAGGAGTTCTACGCGCCGCGCTGGGCGCGGTACTTCGCCTCGCTGGACCGGGCCCTGGTCTCGGGGGCCGAGCCGCAGGCCATCGACTGGTACGCCGTCGAGGACGCCTGGGCACACCGTACGACCGGCCACCCGACCGAGCCGAGCGGGGACCCGTACGCCCTCGCGCGCGCCGTCGCGGACGCGCTGCCGCCCGCGGACGCCCGTACGTGAGCGGGGCCGGTCAATCCCCCGGCCCGTGCGGGGCGAGCCGTTCGACGACCTCGGCCAGGTCCTCGCACACCCGCTCGATCTCCTCGCGGATGTTGTTCTGCTCGGTGACCAGTGCGGACAGCAGCAGTGCGGTCAGGGCCGCCGAGCCGTTGAGCGCCTGGAGGTTGACCATGACCTCGAAGAGGGTGTGGCCGGCGAACGGTCCGAGGCTGTTGGTCGCCGCCGAGATCGCCACGACGGACACGAGCAGCACGCAGGGCGCGCTGCCGGCCAGTTGGAAGCGTACGGCCGACCAGATCAGCAGCGGGAAGACGAGGAAGAGCAGCGACAGCGAGCTGCGGGTGGCCACGAAGGCGACGGCCCCGGCGGCGATGGTCAGCCCGACCGCCTCGGCGACCCGGTAGGCGTCCTGCGGCATCCGGACCCGGGGTACGACGAGCAGCAGCGGGGTCAGCACCAGCACCCCCATCGCGTCGCCGGCCCACCACGCGGACCACACCGGCCAGAAACCGCCGGGAGCCAGGTCCCCGGTGGCCACCAGCACCCCGGTGCCGATGGACGCGCTGATCATCATCGGCACCAGTCCGCCCAGGAAGACCAGGGCCAGGCCGTCCCGGAGCCGGTCGATCTCGGCGCGGAAGCCCACGCGGCGCAGCAGCAGGTACGCGCACAGCGGCGCGAGGGTGTTGCCCACGATGATGCCGGCGTCGGCGATCTGGAAGGTGGCGAGGTGTTCGATGGCGAGGAACGTCCCGAGGGCGATGCCCGGCCACATCCGCGGCCCGAACCACAGCAGGGCGGCGACCGCGATGCCGGTGGGCAGCCACAGGGGCGTCACCACCGCGCCGTCGACCTCCACGCTCAGCAGGAGGCCGATCCGTCCTGAGGCGTAGTAGGCGGTGGCGACGATGAGGATCCCGAGAAGGGTTCCGCTGAAACGTCGCCATTCCTCGGTGCGCACCACAGCATCAGACAACAACCGCCGCCTCCGGACGGTCCGTGACACGCGCTACCGTCACGGGGGTCCTGCGGCGTCGTGGCTGAGGACGAGGACCGCCGCGTCGTCGGCGTGGCCGGTGGAGTCGGCCACCTTCATGATTTCGGCGGCGATCTCGTCGGGGTCGGCTCCCGCCGCCTCCCTGACCACGCGGGCCACCCGGTCCAGTCCCACGTCGATCGGGAACGAGGGCCCCTCGACGACGCCGTCGGTGAGCAGGACGATGGAGCCCGCCTGGTCCAGCCGCCGCCGGGTCACCGCGTAGCGGGCCCCGGGCTCCACTCCGAGCGGCAGGCCGCCCTCGTCGTCGGAGATCCCGTAGCGGCCGTCGACGGTGGCCCAGACGGAGGGCACGTGGCCGGCCCGGGCGCTTTCGAGCACCCGGCTCTCGGGGTCGAAGCGGAGCAGGGTGCAGGTCGCGAAGAGCTCGCAGTCCATCGACAGCAGGACGTCGTTGGCCCGGCTCAGCACCTCGCCCGGATCCACGACGACGGTCGACACCGCGCGCACGCCGACGCGGACCTGCCCCATGAAGGCGGCGGCCTCCACGTCGTGCCCCTGTACGTCGCCGATGGAGAAGGCGAGCCCGCCTCCGGACAGCCGGAAGCCGTCGTACCAGTCACCGCCGATGTCCAGGCCGTGCCGGGCGGGCGCGTAGCGGGCGGCGCTGCGCAGCCCGGGCAGGGCGGGCAGGGAGCCCGGCAGCATCTCGCGCTGGAGGGCCTCGGCGAGCTCCACCCTGGCCAGTTGCAGCTCCGCTCCCGCGCGGGCCCGGGCGGTGAGCCGTCCCAGGGTGCTCAGGAGGTCGGCGGCACTCACCGACTTCGGGGGGCGGCGCGGGGTCATGGACCGCTCCCGGGTGCATCCATATGTCCCTGCTCTCGGCACTCGGCTCTCGGCTTTCGCGGCGGGCGCTGCGCCAGAGATCCGAGCACATCATATTTCCGCCATCCTGCGGTCGCGAGAGATGCGGGCCGGGCCGCCCGGCACCGGCCCGGCCCGACCACAGGGCGTGAGCTATGTTTGAAGACGAGTGACATGAGAGGGAGGCCCATCGGTGTCATCGGGGCAGCAGGCACGCGCACAGGCGGCTGCGATCACGCCGAGTGGGCAGGCGCCGCCGGTCCATGAGCGCGCCCCCGGCGACCGGGTCCGCGCCCTCTTCGACGGCCACCGGCTGTCTCCGGGGCAGCGGCGGATCGCCCAGTACCTGGTCGACCACCTCACGGAGGCCGCGTTCCTGTCGATCACCGAGCTCGCGGAGCGGGTGGGCGTCAGCCAGCCGTCGGTGACACGTTTCGCCACCTCCCTCGGGTTCAGCGGCTATCCGGCCCTGCGCGACGCCCTCCAGCCGATGGCGCTGAGCGCGGTCGCCGGCTCCCCGGAGAGCCGCGAGCAGTTCCGCCGCAACGAGCTCCAGGCGGCCGTGGACGCCGAGATCGTGAACCTGGAGAACGTACGGCGCCTGCTGGCCGACACCGACCAGGTGCTCGACATCGGCCGCGAGCTGGCCCGCTCGGTGCCGCTGACCGTCCTCGGCCTGCGGATCTCGGTCTCGCTCGCGGAGTACTTCGCGTACGCGGCACGGCGCATCCACCCCGATGTCCGGCTGGTGACACGTGGAGGCAGCGTCGCCTACGACGCCCTGCTCCAGTCCCGGGAGGCCGGCGGGACCTGGGCGCTGGCCTTCGCGATGCCGCGGCACGCCAAGGAGACCCTGTCGGCGCTCCGGGCGGCCCGCAGCGCAGGGCTGAAGATCGCGCTGATCACCGACACCACCCTGGGCCCGCTGGTGGACGAGGCGGACGTGGCGCTGACCGCCGGGACCGGGGCGCGGCTGGTGTTCGACTCGTACGCGGCCCCGGGGATGCTGTCGGCGGCCTTGCTGCAAGCGATGGCCGACGCGGATCCCGAGCGGACGCAGGCGCGGCTCGAAGGGTACGAGCAGGTCGCCGACCAGCACGGATTCTTCCTGTAAGGCCGTTTTTCAACCGGTACGGGGCAGTCCACTTTCACGCCCTGTAGGCGTATGTAATTTTTCATTCTCTTGTCTACTCGACGGTATATATGTTTACTAAGCATCGCGCCGGATCCACGGACGCCAAGGAGAGCGACCCCACGCCCTCCCAGAACGGACACCCGCGCGGGACGGCTCCTCCTCACGCCCCGCGCCGGGTGCCCGTTCCCGGCACCGGTATCCAACCAGAGCGCTTGTGGCGGCCTCGGTCAACCCCTGGGCCGAGGCCGCCCACCAACGTCTCGATCAGAGTTCGACACCATTCGGAAGCGACGAGAATGCGCCAGACGGTCTCCACCACGCTCAGCCCGGACTGGCCCTGCCAGGTCAAGGCCCCCGGTACCCATGACTGGGAACGCACGGCCATGCGCTGGCTGCGTGATCTCCTCCCGGCCCGCTACGGCAGCTACTCGACGCTGACCCGCAGCCCCGCCCTCCTCACCCGGCACGCCCAGCTCCAGCTCCAGCACGAGATGCGCGCGGTCCGGGTCGCCCTGGAGACCAGCCGGGCCGAACTGCCCTCGATGGGCGTGGCCGAGATCGTCATCGAGAGCTCGATCCGGATGTACGCCGTCGAACTCCAGCAGCTGGGCCGCCTCTCCCGCGCGGTCCGCCTGGTCGGCGACGCGCTGCGCGTCACACAGAGTTGACGCCGTTCCCGTCGACGGGGGCCTGCGGGACCGCGTAGTCCCATGACAGGCTGTCCCGTATGAAAATCCTGACAGTCGGAGCCGGCGCCGTGGGCGGCTGGTTCGGCGCCCGTCTCGCCGAGGCCGGGCAGGACGTCACCTTCCTGGTCCGCCCGGAGCGGGCCGCCGTCCTGCGCGAGCGTGGGCTGCGGGTGACGGGCCTCGGCGAAGACCTGACCCTCACTCCCGAGTTGGTGACCGCGGACGCGCTGTCGCGCCCGTACGACCTCGTCCTGCTCTCCGTGAAGTCCACGGCGCTCGACCGCGCGGCGAAGGACCTGGCCCCGGCGATCGGGCCGGGGACCGCGATCGTGCCGCTGCTCAACGGCATGGCCCACCTCGAACACCTCACGGACCGCTTCGGCGGGGCGCCGGTCCTGGGCGGCGTCGCCAAGGTGGTCACCACCCTGAACGAGCACGGCGACATCGTGCGCATGGCCCCGCCGTCCGTCGTGGTCACCGGTGAACTCGACGGCCGGCCCTCCGCCCGCGTGGACGCCGTGCGCGCCGTGCTGAGCGGGGCGGGCATCGACAGCCCCGAGACCGCGGACGTCGTCGGCTCGATGTGGCACAAGTGGGTGTTCATCTCCACCCTGGCGGCCGTCACCTGCCTGGGGCGCGGCTCCGTCGGCGAGGTCGGCGCCGTGCCCGGCGGCGCCGAGCTCGGGCGGGCCGTACTCGCCGAGGCGGCCGCCGTCTCGGCCGCGGCGGGCCGTCCCGTGCCGGACACCGAGCTCGCCTTCACCACCCGTACGGTGACCACGCCCGGCTCCCCGCTCACCCCGTCGATGTACCGGGACCTGGTCGCCGGCCGTCCCACGGAGGTGGAGCACGTCTTCGGCGACCTGATCGCCCGGGCCCGCGCGCTCGGCGTACCCACCCCGCTGCTGGACCTCGCCACCCTCCAGCTGCGGGTACACGAACGGCGCGTGTCCCCCGGGGCGTGACCTCGGGGGCGGTCCGTCGTTGTACACGGCGGTCAAGCGAAGTGCACCAGTGAAGTCCCGGGCCTCCCCGCGAGGCCCGGGACTTCGCGTGTCCGCGCGCGGGCCCTCCCGCCGATCCGGTCGGCCCGGGCCACCGCCCCGGCCCGGCCCGGGCCCCTGGAGCGGAACCCGCTGGTCAGGGGGGACGGTGGGTGACAGACTGAGACGGCTTCAGGTCGACCCAGGAGGACACATGGCACAAGAGTCGGACACCCCGCAGGACGAATCGCCGGCCGAGGAGGCCAAGCGCAAGTTCCGGGAGGCCCTCGACCGCAATGCCCGCAGTGCCCATGCACAGCAGGCTCACCAGAGCCGGGCGAAGATCCAGGGCGCCAGCGGTGGCGCGGGCGGCAAGAACAAGAAGACCCGCCGCAAGACGGGCTGACCGCCCGCGACCGCCTCCACGGCGATTCCCTGAAGACGTCGGACGAAGGGGCCGCCTCCAGCTCAGAGAGCCGGAGGCGGCCCCTTTCGCATGCCCGCCCACGGGGGACGCGCTGGGCCACTCGGGTGACAGGCGATAACCAAGCGCGCGGATTGCAGTTGATCAGCTCGTCCCGCCGGGGGCAGCCATCCCATGCAACAGCGCTAAAAGAAGGAATCTCCTCATGCTCAAGAAGCTCATGGCCACCACTGCGGTCACCGCCTCCGTGCTGGGCCTCGGCGCCGCGGTTGCCGCCCCGGCGATGGCGATCGGCAACGACAACGGCATCAACACGGTCAACGGCAACGGCGCGGCGCAGATCTACGGCAACCAGGAGACCGAGGGCGCGATGAGCCCGCAGCTCAGCCTGGTCCAGGGCACCCTCAACAAGACCTGCATCGGCCTGCCCGCGAAGGTCAACGCCCAGTCGCTGCTGGCCGTCATCGCCAACGTCGGCGTCCAGGACATCAACGTCCTGCACAACCCGATGAACCAGCAGTGCACCGAGAACTCCACCCAGGCCAAGGGCGACGACTCGGCTTCGCACATCCTCAGCAACATCCCGGTCCTCTCCGGCAACCTCTCCGCCGGCAGCTGACCGCTCGCTCTTCGGCAACCGGCAGGGCCCGTATGCGCGTCGGCGCGTACGGGCCCTGCCCGTTTGTCGTCCGAAAGGAATGAATACTGGTCTAGACCTTGACAGGTCCAGACCAGCTTCGCTTCAGTGGCGAGGAATGCCCCCCACGGCAATTCCCCCCATTGAAGGAGCAGTTACGTGATACGTGCGCTTCGCCGCCGAGCACTCGCCCTGGCCGCCGCCACTGCCGCCACCATCGGCCTCGCGGTCGCCCTCCCCGCCTCGCCCGCCTCCGCGGCCGCGGCCTGCGTCACCCCGTGGTCCTCGTCCGCCGTCTACACGAACGGCATGAGCGCCTCGTACAGCGGGCACAACTGGCAGGCCAAGTGGTGGACGCAGGGCGAAACGCCCGGCACCACCGGGCAGTGGGGCGTCTGGTCCGACCTCGGCACCTGCGGCGGAGGCGGCGGCCAGGACCCGGACCCCGGCAACCCGTCCGGATTCGTGGTCTCCCAGGCCCAGTTCAACCAGATGTTCCCGAACCGGAACCCCTTCTACACCTACAACGGCCTGGTCGCGGCCCTGTCGGCGTACCCCGGATTCGCCAACACCGGTGACGACACCGTCAAGCGGCGCGAGGCGGCGGCGTTCCTGGCGAACGTCTCGCACGAGACGGGCGGGCTCGTGTACATCGTCGAGCAGAACACCGCCAACTACCCGCACTACTGCGACGCGAGCCAACCGTACGGCTGTCCCGCCGGGCAGGCCGCCTACTACGGCCGCGGCCCGATCCAGCTCAGCTGGAACTTCAACTACAAGGCCGCCGGCGACGCCCTCGGCATCAACCTGCTCGCCAACCCGTACCTCGTGGAGCAGGATCCGGCGATCGCCATGAAGACCGCCCTCTGGTACTGGAACACCCAGAACGGCCCCGGCACCATGACCGCGCACGCCGCCATGGTCAACGGGGCCGGCTTCGGCGAGACGATCCGCTCCATCAACGGCTCCCTGGAGTGCAACGGCGGCAACCCCGCCCAGGTCCAGAGCCGGATCAACGCCTACCAGTCCTTCACGCAGATCCTGGGCGTGAGCCCGGGCGGCAACCTCGGCTGCTGAGGCTGCCGAGGCTGCCAAGGCGGCTGAGGCTGCCAAGGCGGCCGAGGCCCGGGGCCGCCGCCTCGCCCGCCCTCAGCGGGTGCGCAAGGCGGTGGCCAGCTGGGCCCGGGACCGTACGTCGAGCTTCTGGTAGATCCGGGTCAGCCGGGCCTCGACCGTCTTGACGCTGACGAACAGCTTCGCGGCCGCCTCCTGGTTGCTGGCGCCCTCCGCCACGAGCAGGGCGAGACGGGTCTCCGCCTCGGTCAGCGCCGCCAGGGCCACACCCGCGCCGCCGACCGGGGCAAGGCCCGCCTCCCGGTTCTCCGCGGCGAGTTCGGTCCAGGGCTTCGCGCCCGCCGCGGTGAACACCTCGGCCGCGGCCCGCAGCGCGGCCCGGGCGGGGGCGCGCCGGCGCCGGCGCCGTTCCACCCGGGCCAGGGCGAGCAGCGTACGGCCGCGCTCCACCGGGAGCTCCAGCGCGGCGAACCGCTGCGCCGTGGCCTCCAGCAGGTCCACGGCGGCGTCGGCCCCGCCGTGCGCGGACAGGCACAGGCCGCGGGCCCGGTCGAGGGCGGCGACCACCGCGCCGCGGCCCAGCCGGAGCGCCACCGTACGGACGGAGCCGATCAGTTCGGCGGCCTCGTCGGGCGCGTCGGCGGCCACCAGGGCTTCGGCCAGCTCTCCGTGCCAGCGCAGGATCGAGGGGTCGACGACCTGCTGGGCCTCCTCCAGTTCGGCGACCCGGCGCAGGGTGGCCACGGCTCTGGCGGCCTCCCCGGTCGCCAGCTCGGTCAGGCCGAGTGCGTACAGGCTGCGCGAGAGGAACACCTGGTCGTGTTCCTCCTCAGAGGCCTGGATGCCGCGCCGGGCGTAGCCCGCGGCGCGGGCGAAGCTGCCGCCCATGGCCTCCGCCATCGCGGCGGCGTACCAGGCGGGGCCGGGCGAGAGTCCCGCCTCGATGGTGAGTTCGAGGGCGCGGCGGGCGTGCGCGGACGCGGACGTGCACCGGCCGCGGCGCAGTTCCACCTCGGTGAGGCTGCGCAGGACCTCGAAGACGTCCTCGGCGGATCCGGTGCGCCGGACGGCGGGGAGCAGGACGAGGAGCTGGCGGCGGGCGTCGTCGAGGCGGTCGTCGAACAGGGCGTGCCGTACGGCGAGGTACTGGGGCGCGTTGCGCATGCCGAGCGGCACCTCGGGGGCGGGCAGGGCCAGGGCCTCGGCCAGGATGTCCTCGGCGTCGGGGTCCCCGAGGATGCGGCCCATCCGGGCCCGTACGGTCAGGGCCATGGCCTCGGCGACCTGGTCGCCGCCGAGGGCGGCGAGCGCGCCGGCCTCGGCCGCGGCGTCGCGGGAGCGTACGGGGTCACCGTCGCTGAGGTTGTACTTCGTGGCGATGCGCAGCTGTACGGCCGCCTGGAGGGCGGGATCCGAGGCGGCGTCGTCCATGGCGTGCGCGAAGGTCTCGTCGAGGGCGGCGAGGGCCTGTCCCGCGGCGTCGATCACGGCGAGCCGGGCCCGTACCCGGTCGGCGGGCGAGGCGTCGCGGGCCAGTACGGCGCGGGTGGCGCGGCGGGCGAGGTCGGCGCGGCCGGCCCAGCCGGCGTCCTCGGCCGCGGCGACGAGGCGGGCCAGTTCGTCCCCGGGGCGGTTGGTCGGCGTACGTTCGGCCGCGAGCAGGCCGAGCTCGGCGGCCAGGGCGCGCTGACCGCGTCTGCGGCAGGCCGCGGCGGCCTCGGTGATCTCGGCGGCGAGCCACTCGTCGGGGGTGTCCACGGCAAGCGCCCGGTGGCGTACGGCCTGGACGGGGTCGTCGACGGCGGCGGCGAGCGCGGAGTGCCCGGCGGCGCGTTCCGGCCAGCCTGCGTCGGCGGCCAGGGCCATGGGCAGGGCCCCGGCGGTGAAGGTGACGGCGCCGTCCTCCCCCACGGTGACCAGCGCGGCCCGTTCGGCCTCGGCGAGTTCGGCCTCGGCGTGGGGGCGGCCGGCGCGGCGCAGCAGGGCGGTGGTCGGGCGGGCCGCGAGGGCGGCGAGCAGCAGGGTGCGGCGCGCGGGGGCCGGGGCCTCGGCGAGGAGCCGGCGGGCGACCTCGCGGGCCTGGCCGGACAGGGGCAGCGGGTCGGCGTGGTGGGCGCTGCCGTCACGGGCCTCGGCGGCTTCGGCGAGGGAGTGGCCGAGGGCGAGGGCGAGGCGCGGGTTTCCGCCGCTGGCCTGGTGGATGCGGCCGGCGAGGCGGGCGGGGAGGCCGTGGTGGGCGAGGAGTTCGGCGATCTCGTCGGCGCCGAGCGCGGGGACGCGGATCGCGGGGGTGCCGGGGCCGCACAGGGGGCCGCCGACGGGGGCGCCGCCCTGGACGCATTCGGCCACGAGGACCCGTACGCGGGGTGGGGTCAGCCGCAGGGCGAACCGGAGCAGATCGGTGCTTTCCGCGTCCAGCCACTGGGCGTTGTCGAGGACGAGCAGGACGGGGGTGCGGGCGGCGAGGGTGCGCAGGACCTCGACGACGGCGAGGCGCAGGGCGACGTGGTCGCGTCCGGCGCGGGGCGCGTCGGTCTCCCGGCGCAGGAGGGCGATGGCGGTGCGCTGGGGTCCGGAGAGCCGTTCCAGCGCGAAACAGGGCACGGAGGCGAGCAGTGCGGCGGCGGAGGCCTCCGGTATCCACTGGTCGGCGGCCTCGGGAGCGAGTCGGAGCACGGTCTCGTGGCGGGTCGCGGCCGCGGCCGCGACTGCGCCGGCCACCTCGGTCTTGCCCGCGCCGGCGGGTCCGGTGAGGAGGGCCCGCCCGTGCGTGGTCAGCGCGCGTTCGACCTCCTTGATCAGTTCACCGTGTCCGACGGTCGTGTCAGCGTTCCCCGTCGCCGCCACCACGCAACAGCCACCAGCCTCTCGTCCCCACTTCTGTGCATGTCCTGTGAGACGCGACAATACGAGGTCGGATGCCGGGTGGACCCGGATTGTGACGCAGAATTCAGTCAGCTGTCAGGAAACGGCTGCGGACCTGCCAATACGAGGTGTATCGGCAGGTCCGCGGGCTCATTGGTCCGTACTAGCGCGCCCGGCCGGTGCTACTGACCGGCGCGGTCGTCGGGTCCTCAGAAGCCGAGGCTCCAGGAGTCGATGAAGCCGGTGTCGCCGCCCGCGTTGTCGTTGACGCGGAGCTTCCAGGTGCCGTTGGCGACCTCGGAGGAGGCGTTCACGGTGTACTGCTGGTTGATGTTGGCGGTGCTGCCGCCGGCGCGGTTGTGCAGGGTGTAGACGGAGCCGTCCGGGGCGACCAGGTCGACCTTCAGGTCACCGATGTACGTGTGCACGATGTTCACGTTCACCTTGAGCGCGGCCGGGGCGTTGCCCGCGACTCCGCTGACGGTGATCGGGCTCTCGACGGTGGTGTTGTCGAGGATGTTCACGTTCGTACCGTTCTCGAAGCCCGGGACGGGCGCCGAGGTGACGGCGGTGATGGTCGCGGCCGCGTCGGCGATGCCGGTGCCGCAGCCGCCGGTGCAGGTGCCGGGCAGCGGGCGGGCGTTGGCCTTGATGGCCGCCTCGACCTGCGCCGGGGTCAGCGAGGGCTTGGCGGCGACGACGAGCGCGGCGAGGCCCGCGATGTGCGGGGCGGCCATGCTGGTGCCCTGGTAGGGCTTGTAGATCTCGGAGCCCGGGGTGGTGGCGCCGTTGTTCAGCGTGGAGAGGATGCCGTTCTCGGGGGTGGTGACGGTGCCGGGCGTGTCGGTGGCGCGGCGGGTCTCACCGCCCGGGGCGGAGACGTCGACGCGGCTGCCGAAGTTGGAGTAGAAGGAGCGGTCGCCGGTGCGGTTGGTGGCGGCCACGGAGACGACGTTGTTGCAGCTGGCGGGCGAGAAGCCGGCCGCGTCCGCGTTGCTGTTGCCGGCGGCGACCACGACCGTGGTGCCGCGGGCGACGGCCGCGTTGATGGCGTTCTGGTAGCTGGAGGTGCAGGCGCCGGAGCCGCCGAGGCTCATGTTGATGACCTTGGCGGGGGTGGCGTTCGCCGGGATGCCCGCGACGGTGCCGCCGGAGGCCCAGGTGATGGCGTCGACGATGTCGGAGGTGGTGCCGCCGCACTTGCCGAGCACGCGGACGGGCTGGATCTTCGCGTTGTACGCGATGCCCGCGACGCCCTTGGCGTTGTTGGTGGCGGCGGCGATGGTGCCCGCGACGTGGGTGCCGTGCCAGGAGGAGCCGCTGGCCGGGGAGCCGGTGCCGCACTCGCCGGCCGCGCTCCAGTCGCCGGCGTCGGCCGGGTTGTTGTCGCGGCCGTTGCCGTCACGGGCGCCGGTGGCGTCGGAGATGAAGTCGTAGCCGGCGACGATGTTCGGGGCGACGTCGGAGTGGGCCACGTAGCCGGTGTCGATCACGGCGACGGTGACGCCGGAGCCGGTGGTCTTGTCCCAGGCGGCAGGAACGTTCATGCCGCCGGTGGGCTCGAAGAGGTCCCACTGCTTGGCGTACTCGGTGTCGTTCGGGGTGGCCATCGCGTAGGCGCGGGAGTCCGCCTCGACGTACGCGACGTCCGGGTCGGCACGGAACTGGGCCATCACGTCGGCCGCGGCGGCCGGGGCGACGGAGCCGCCCAGGTTGACGAGGGCGGCACCGGTGCCGAGGCGGCGGTCGAACTTCGCCTTCTTGCCGGCCTTCTTGCCCTTGGCGGTCGCGTCGTCGGCCGCGGCCTTGTTGGAGCTGGCCTCGGTGGCCGAGGACTTGTAGCCGACGATCAGGTTCTGCACGGGCGCGGCGTCGGGAGCGGCCGGCGCCCCCGCGGCCGGCAGGGTGGAGGCGGCGGCCGGGGCCGGCGCGGGCTCCGAGCCGGCGAGGGCCACGGAAGCGGTGGCGGAGCCGGCGAGCAGGGTGACGGACATCGCCACCACGGATATGAGCCTGCGTCTCGTTGCGTGCACGGTGTTCCCTTTCGCGAGCCCTTTCCGGGCAGGCCGGAGCGGGCGGTTGGAGCAGTGTGGGAGGTGAACCGGCGGCTACGGGGCCGGGGACGGGTCGGTCAATCCCGTCCCGGCCACCGCTGCTCGCCGCGTTGTCCCGGCCGCTTCGGCGGGGCTGGGGCAACGGCGGTGCGGGCGATCCGCCCGCCCGCACGGCTTCGCACCATGTGGGGTTGGCGCGGGATCCGTTCGGAGCGGGAGAGATCGCCGGTGGGCAGACAGTAGGCAACGCGAGGATGAACCCGATACAGGGAAAACCCTTGTCCGCACCCCTGCCGCTCCCCTGACACCTCCCCCGGACCCTACCC
>NZ_JOCX01000025.1 GCF_000717915.1 Streptomyces sp. NRRL S-244 | reverse complement strand
AGGACGCCGACGCGGGCGGGGGTCCGGCGGGCGGGGCGGGCAGTCCGCCGCCGGCCGGCTGGGCCGGCCAGGGCTCCCCGGTTCCGCCGCAGGGAGCCCCGTACGCCCCGCCGCCGGGTTATCCGTACGGGCAGCAGCCGGGGTACCCGTACGGGTGGGGCCATCCGCACGTTCCGCCGCCGCGCGTCGAGCCGTCGCGGGGCCGGAAGATCCTGCGCGGCCTCTACAACCCCTTCTACGCCGCCCAGTCGGCCTTCCGTCCTTCGCGTCCCGGGATCGTCCACGATCCGGAGGTCCGCAAGCTCCAGCTGTGGCGGACCGCGCTGGGGCTGGTGGCCTGGGTGGGCCTGATGGTCGCCTACAAGGCGGTCGTCAGCGCCGACGACGTCAAGGCCGTGGCGGACGACCGCCTCGACCAGAGCTGGTCCAGCGTCCTGGTGCTGGTCTGCACCTTCCCCGTGGTGGTCGGCGCGTTCGTGGCGGCCGCGCGGGGCGGGTTGCGACGCGTCTACCTGCGACGGGCCCTGCGCTCGCTCGGCGCGGTGCTGGCCATCATGGCCTCCATGGGCACCTCGGCGCTCGCGATGGCGCCGGAGTCGGCGGGGCTCCGGGACGCCGTCGGGCTGCCGGGAAAGATCGTCATCGGGGTGCTGTGTCTGTGGTCGGTCGGTTTCGCCCTCTACGGGATCGGCCTGTCGCTCGTACACGTCTTCCGTACCGCCGACATCCACGAGGTGGTGCCGCCGGTCCTCGCCGGCGTCCTGGTCTGGGAGATGGCGCTCCTGGATGTGGTCACCGGCGCTTACCCCCAGGTCCCGGCGGGCGCCCGGGCGGTCTTCATCCTCGGCGCACCCGTCACCGTCACGGCGCTGTCCTGGTGGGAGATGCACCGGCTGCGCCGCCACCACGGGCTGACGGTCCGTAACGCGCTGGGGCGCTGACGGCCCGACCCTGGACCGTGTGGCCGCCGGTCAGGTGCCGCAGGTGCCGCAGGTGCAGCCGGCCGCGGCGCTCTTGCCGAGGGTGTCGGCGTCGGCCTTGACCACGTACACCTCCCACGGCTCCTTGCCGGGGCCGGTGACCCACACCTTGTCCTGGAGCGCGTAGCAGCAGGAGGTGTCGTTCTCCGCGAACGTCACCAGGCCCGCTTCCTTGAGGCGCTCGGTGGCGGCGTCGACCTCCTCCGTGGACGCGACCTCGACGCCGAGGTGGTCCAGGCGAGTCTCCTCGCCCGCCGCGCCCGCCGCGCCCTCGATGAGGACGAGCTTGAGCGGCGGCTCGGTGACGGCGAAGTTGGCGTAGCCGTCGCGGCGCTTGGCGGGTTCGGTGTTGAAGAGCTTGGAGTAGAAGGCGATCGAGCCTTCGAGGTCGGCGACGCGCAGCGCGAGCTGGACACGGGACATGGCGCTCTCCCATCAGGATGCAGCTTGTATCGACATCTGTCGATACAGTCGACGTTGCCACCTGATTAGACGAGTGTCAACATAGAGCCATGTCGAAACAACCTGGTCTACCGGTGCTCGGGCAGGAAGACGCGGCGTGCTGTGCGCCGATGGTGCGCGAGCCGCTGGGCGAAGCGGCCGCGGCCGAGATGTCGCGGATGTTCAAGGCGCTCTCGGACCCCATCCGCCTGCGGCTGCTGTCGCTGATCGCCTCGTACGCGGGCGGCGAGGCGTGCGTGTGCGACCTGACCGGTCCGTTCGACGTCTCCCAGCCGACGATCTCGCACCACCTCAAGGTGCTGAGGGAGGCCGGGCTGGTCGGCTCGGAGCGGCGCGGCACGTGGGTGTACTACTGGGTGCTGCCCGAGGCCCTGGCCAGGCTGTCCGCGCTGCTGGAGGTTCCTGCCGCGCCCGCCCTCGAAGAAAGCGCCCTGGCCTCATGAGCACCTCCGCGACCCCGTCCGTGCTGTTCGCCTGCGTGCACAACGCCGGCCGCTCCCAGATGGGCGCCGCCTTCCTCACCCACCTCTCCGGGGACCGGGTCCAGGTCCGTTCCGCCGGTTCCGCGCCCGCCGACGCCGTGAACCCGGCCGTGGTGGAGGCCATGGCCGAAGTCGGCATCGACATCTCCGCCGAGACGCCGAAGGTGCTCACCGTCGAGGCGGTGCAGTCCTCCGATGTCGTGATCACGATGGGCTGCGGGGACGCCTGCCCGTACTTCCCCGGCAAGCGGTACCTGGACTGGAAGCTGGCGGACCCGGCCGGGCAGGGCGTGGCGGCCGTACGCCCGATCCGGGACGACATCGAGCGCCGCATCCGCGGCCTGCTCACCGAGCTCGGCATCGAGGCTGCGGCGTGACCGCGGCAGTGACCGCGACCGCGGCCGTGGCCCTTGGGCCGCCGTGGTCCCGCTCCCCGACCGGACCAACGCCGTAACTCCCGGCCGCCCGGCCCCCGCTGGAGCGGGCGCCGGCCGACCGGGTGTCCCTGCTGCGGTTCAGGCGCGGCAGCGGAGCATCTCCAGTGGGGGGTTGGTGTGGAAGTCCGCCCAGAACTCCGCGCCGAACGTGCGCACCCCGGCCTCCGACACCGGGATCGGGACCCAGGTCAGGTCGCTGAATCCGGCCGCCCGCAGGGAGTCCTCGTACACCTCGCGGCGCGGACGGTTCGCGACGAACGAGACCGGCGGGTCGAGGAGCGCGGTGGTGCGGACCTGCGGTCCCGTCTCGACCTCCTCGCCGGTCGGCACGCTCAGGAAGCCGTACTTCTCCGGGGTCGGCCCGTCGAAGCTGAAATCGGGCGACTGGTTGAGCAAGAAGAGCTCGCCGCCCGGCTCCAGGCTCCGGTGCACGGCCCGGCACATCAGCTCCGTGGTGGCGACGTCCGGCGCGTAGTTGAGCAGCTGGACCGCCAGCGCGACGTCGAACCGCCGCTCGAAGGGCCGGAGTTCGGACACGTCGCCCACCTCGTAGCGCACGCCCAGCGGCTCGCGCTCCTCCAGCGCCCGCGCCACGGAGACCATCTCACCGGAGATGTCAATGCCGAGCACCTCCGTGGCGCCGCGCCGCTTGAACTCCCTGCTGTAGAAGCCGGTGCCGGAGGCCAGGTCGAGGATCGACTTGCCGGTCACGTCGCCAACCAGGGCCAGGAAGCCGGGCACCACCGCGTACTGCTCCAGCGGCAGCGCCTTGAAGCCTTCGTACGCCTCGCCGATCTCGTCGTACTGCTGCGCGTTCATCGCGTGTCCTCCCCGTGTGTGGTCATGATCCTCGGTCGCGGACGGCCTGGCCCTCGGGACGCGCCGCGACCTCTGGTTGGCAGTCTCTCCACACCCGGACGGGCCGCCGTACTGGCGGAAACCACGAAGATCCGGACCCAGTCCCGGTCTCCCGTACGGGTCAACGGTCCGTCAGCAGTGCTCTGGCGATGGCCGCCTGGGCCGGATCCATCGAGGTCTCGCCGTCTTCGACGTCCCACAGTGTGTTCTGCAGGACCCGGCCGAGCGTCCACCCGGCGGCGCGCTGCCGGTCGAGCCCGAGCACCTCGGTCATCAGGTCGAAGCGCCGCCGGACCGCCCGTGCGGCATCCCCCGATGCCACCACCTCGTCCCAGCGGTTCCGGAGGGCCGGCATCAGGTCGAAACCGGGGTCTCCGGCGAGGGGTTTGGGATCGATGGCCAGCCATGGCTCCCGTCCGTCGGCGGTGCGGAGGGGAGCCAGGACGTTGTCGTAGTGCAGGTCCCAGTGCAGGAGGCGATCACCCGGCTCGTCGCAGAGCTCCCGCATCGCCGCCGCGCAGTTCTCCGCCAGTCGGCGGTCCGCGGGATCCGCCAGGCGCGTCAGCTCCACCGGCGCCTCTCGAAGCATGGCTGCGGCGACGTCGGCCAGGCGGCGTACTCCGTCGGGGGCCGGAAGGGCGACCAGACGGGACAAGACCTCGGACAGGACCTGCAAGGCAGTCATGTCGTCGTCGACGGCGGCGAGCGAACGGCCGGCGTCGAGGCGCTCCAGCAGCATGGCGCCGGTGCCGGGGTCGGCTTCGAGGAGCGAGACCGCGCCCTTTCCCGCCCATGCGGTCAGGGCCAGGGGTTCGCCCCGCGTCTCTTCGTCCACGGGCTGGAGCTTGAGCACCGCCGAGGTGCCGTCGGCACGGACCACCGGTAGCACGAGAGCGACCACCCCGTGCCGCGGCGCCCCGTCGAGCCGCAGCTCCCAGCGGTCCGAGCAGTCCGCGGCGAGCGCGGGAAGCCCGGCGATCCACGCTTCGCCGCAAGCGCCGGAATGAGCACGGTGAGAGGCGGCGAGAGCCTCTGGGACGTGAATGCGGGAGACGAACACAGCAGCATGCTGTCAGTACCCTGACGCGGTGACGACCAACACCCTCTTGTCGACGGCCATGAGTGGCAGCGCCGATTCGCCGCTGCTCCCGCTACCGGATCGTGTTGCGGAGCTTCTGTCCGAGCTGGGAAGTCCACCGCGGCTGGCGGCTCACCTGCGGGCCGTCCATGATGTCGCGCACCAGCTGGTCGAGTGGGTGGAACACCGCTACCCCGCCGTGGTCTTCGACCGCGAGGCGGTGCTCTTCGGGGCGGCGACGCACGACATCGGAAAGACGGTGCACGTCTCTGAGCTCTCCCGGCCCGGGTCCGCGCATGAGGAGGCGGGGCGGACTCTTCTGCTTGCCCACGGCGTCAGCCCGAAGCTGGCCCGTTTCGCCGAGACGCATGCGTCGTGGACGAACTCGCGTGCCGGTTTGGAAGACCTCTTGGTGAGCCTCGCCGACAAGATCTGGAAGAACAAGCGCGTACCCGACCTGGAGGATCTCGTCGTGGCTCGGCTGGCCGCGGCGACTGGCCGGGCGGCATGGGAGGAGTTCATCGCGCTCGACGAGGTTCTCGCCCGCATCGGCGACGGGGCCGACGGGCGCCTGGCCTTCCAGGCGTCCTTCCCGATCCACGGCTGAGGGCCCAGGGTCCCGGCCGAGACCGGGCACTGGGCAGCCGCCGAGCTCGCCGGCGACCGAGCCGCGACGAATTCCTGGCGCTCACGCGCCGTCCCAGCCGGTCTCGGCAGTCATGGGCGAGCAGGTACCAGAGGCTGCCCGGGGCGACCGGGTGACAGGGCTGCGCGCGGCGGGACACGGTCGCGCCGTGGCGGGTGGTGTGGTCGAAGGTGACGATCTCGTGGTCGCGGCAGGCGACGGCGATGGCGACGGCCTCGCCCGGCCTAGACCACCGGGGGGTTGAGCCGGGCGAAGCCCTCCTGGCGCCGGTACGGGAAGTACGGGTACGGGGCCGGGCGGGTGCTGGCCTCGTCGAGCCGCGCCATCTGCCCGGGGGTGAGCGTCCAGCCGATCGCCCCGAGGTTCTGGCGCAGTTGCTCCTCGTTGCGGGCCCCGATGATGACGGAGGACACCGTCGGCCGTTGCAACAGCCACCGGAGGGCGATCTGCGGGATCGCCTTCCCGGTTTCCTGCGCGATCTCGTCGAGCGCGTCGACCACGCGGTAGAGGTACTCGTCCTCCACCGGCGGCGCGAAGTCGGCGGTGTCGTGCAGCCTGCTGCCGGCGGGGAGCGGTGCGCCGCGGCGGATCTTGCCGGTGAGCCGTCCCCAACCGAGGGGGCTCCAGACGATCGCGCCCATGCCTTGGTCGAGCCCGAGCGGCATCAGTTCCCATTCGTAGTCGCGGCCGATGAGGGAGTAGTACACCTGGTGGGCGACGTAGCGCTCGCGGCCGCGGCGGTCGGCGGTGGCGAGGGACTTCATCGCCTGCCAGCCGGAGAAGTTGGAGATGCCCAGGTGACGGATCTTCCCGGCCCGGACCAGATCGTCCAGCGTGGACAGCACCTCCTCCACCGGCGTGCCGGCGTCGAAGGCGTGCAGCTGGAAGAGGTCGATGTAGTCGGTGTCGAGGCGGCGCAGGGCGTCATCGACGGAAGTGATCAGGCGGGACCGCGAGGTGCCCGCGTCGCCGGGGGCGTCGCCCATCGGCAACCCGGCCTTGGTGGAGATGAGCACCTGGTCCCGGCGCCCCTTGAGGGCGGCTCCCAGCACCTCCTCCGACGCGCCGTCGGAGTAGACGTCGGCGGTGTCGAACATGGTGATCCCGGCGTCGATGCAGATGTCCACGAGGCGGCGCGCCTCTTCCACACCCGTATTGCCCCAGGCACCGAAGAGCGGTCCCCGTCCGCCGAAGGTCCCGGCGCCGAAGCTGAGCGCCGGCACCTGAAGTCCGGAGGCGCCCAGCCGCCTGTACTCCATGTCCTTGAAGTCCTTCGCGTCCTTCGTCTCGTCCATGTCGTTCATCTCGTTCATGACGAATCCCCTCCCACGCACCACGCTAATGGGGCTGCGGTTCCGTTAAGATGGCCTCACCCTAGCAAGGCTCGGCAGCTAATGGAACTGGAGTCCCGTTATGGAGTTGGCGGAAACCGAGGCGGATCCGAGGACCGCCCGGCCCGGAGGGCGTACGGCGAGGGTGCGCACGGCGGTGCTGCGTGCCGCCGCGGACGTCCTGGCCGAGCAGGGCTTCGCCCACCTGGACCTCGCGGACATCGCGCGCCGCGCGGAGGTCGGGAAGACGACCGTCTACCGCCGCTGGGGCACCGTCACCGGTCTCGTGACCGACCTGCTGCTGGACATGGCACAGCAGTCGCAGCCCCGTACGGAAACGGGCTCGCTGCTCGGGGACCTCAGGGCCAACGCCGCCCTGGCGCAGCGGACACTGTCCGATCCGCGACAGGGGGCCCTGTTCAAGGCGGTGATCGCGGCCGCCACCTGTGACCCGAAGGCGGCGGAGGCCCTGTACGGCTTCTACACCACCCGCGTCGAGGAATGGGTGCCGTGCGTCGAGCAGGCCGCGGCCCGCGGGGAAGTGCCCGAGGGGACCGATCCGCACGAGGTGATCCGCGCGGCGTCCGCCCCGCTCTACTACCGCCTCCTGACCACCGCCCTCCCGCTCGACGGGGCCGCCGCCGATCGCGCCGCCACGGCCGCGGCGGTGGCGGCGCGCGCGGGGGCGTACGTACACGAACGGGAGGCGTAGCGGTCGGCCGCGGTGGCCGACCCCACGCGCCTACGGGGTGGTGCGGGCCGGGAAGGCGAAGCTGTAGCCCTGCGCGGTGAGCCAGGGCAGGTACTCCTTGAGCGCCGCGACCGTCTCGCTGCGGTCACCGCCTCCGTCGTGGAACAGGACGGTCGGCTGCCGGGGCAGCTTGCCCTCCACCGCGGCGACGATCGCCGGCAGACCCGGACGGCTCCAGTCCTTGGGGTCCACGCTCCACCCCAGGGGCCGCATCCCGCTCGCGACGGCTATCGCACGGCTGTCGGGAGTGAACGCACCGCCCGGCGCGCGGTAGTAGTTGACGGCGACTCCCGGCACGGCGTGTTCGATCATGGCCTTGCCTTCCAGGATCTGCTGTCGCTGGTAGGCGACGGGCTTGTGGTCCATGGTCACGTCATGGTCGACGGAGTGGTCGCACAGCTGGTGCCCGTCGGCGGCGACCGCCCGGACCAGGTCCGGGTACTTCTGCGCTTTGGTTCCGATCATGCAGAAGGTGGCCTTGACGTGGTTCTGCCGCAGCACCTTGAGGACCTGCGGAGTCCAGCGCGGGTCCGGACCGTCGTCGATGGTGATGGCGACGTTGCGGCCGGCACCCTGGGCGAGGCGCGAGATGCCCATCGGGAGCGGCGCGGCGCCCCGGGCGCCCTGGGCGGATCCGGAGATGCCCGAGGACTGGCCCGCAGAGCCGTCCGCGGCCGCGAGGGCCGGTGTACCGGCGGCCGCGAGAAGGCCGAGGGCGGCCGCCGCCACGGCCGATCCCGCCCGTCGCCGACGACGGCGCGCGGGATTGCTGGTGATACCCATGGACGCGCTCTTCCTTTGCGCTCGACCCCCGGAACTCACGATTCCGATCCAGGGTAGGTCACCCGTACGGGCCACTCCCTCCCCCGAACGGCCGATCGGGACCGCGACGGAGGCCGGGTAACCGCACCGATCCGGACAAGCCGGATGACCTTCAGGTGAACGCGGGACGCGGGAGCGCAGGTCAGCGAGCCGGATCCGGGCGAGGAGCCGGGCGTCACCCCCTGTTTCCGAGTGAATACGGAGCGATCACACCCCCTGCGAGCTGCCCGAACGACCATTCGTTATCCGATATTCGAACGACGTGTCCGTAAAGCGACCATCGATATGCGATCCGCCTTCGCCTCGGACAGACTCAGCCGCATCGGAGCGCGACAACGCAAGCAAATGTCGCGCTAGACCTTCGAATCGAATGTGAGTCCTGTCGTGCGCTATCGCTCCGTCGCCATCTCCTCCGCCGCCGCCGTCCTGTGCCTGGCCGGTGCCACCGGGATGGCGGAGGCCAAGCCGACCAGCCTGTACGCCCCGTCCGCCATGGTCTTCTCCGTCTCCCAGGGGGACGACGCCAACGCCGGCACGGTCCTCCGCGCCGCCACCCTCAGCTGCATGCCGTCCGCGCAGGGCACGCACCCCGACCCCAAGGCCGCCTGTACGACCCTGAACTCCACCGGCGGAACCTTCGACCGGCTGCTGGCCGCGCCCGACACGAACCGCGCGTGCCCGATGCACTACGCACCCGTGACCGTGACCGCCGACGGCGTCTGGCAGGGCAGCCGGGTCGCGTGGAAGCACACCTTCGCCAACAGCTGCACCATGTCCGCGACCCTGAACGGCAACGCCGTCTTCGCGTTCTGACCCACCCGCTGCGGCCCACCCACTCCGGCCCGACCGCCACGGGCCGGCCCCATCCCCCATCGCCTTCCCCGCCCCGAACCGGGGCCAGTAGTTCGAATTTGAACGTTATGCTGTAGCCACCCTATCGAGCCAGACCATTCGAGCCACCGGGAGCGCTGCCGCATGTCCGTCCGCCGCCTGAACCACGCCGTGCTCTGGATCCGTGACGTCGAGCGCTCCGTGGCGTTCTACACCGACCTCTTCGGATTCCAGGTCGACCACCTGACCGCCGGTCGCGCCGCCTTCCTGAGCGCACCCGGCAGCCTCAACGACCACGACCTCGGGCTGTTCGCGATCGGCGCCGACGCCCCCGGTCCCGAGCAGGGCCGGGTCGGCCTCTACCACCTGGCCTGGGAGGTCGGGACGCTCGGCGAGCTGGCGGAGCTGGGACGCAAGCTCACGGAGTGCGGCGCGCTCGTCGGCGCGAGCGACCACCTGGTCTCCAAGTCCTTCTACGCCAAGGACCCGGACGGAAACGAGTTCGAGGTGATGTGGCGCGTCCCCCGCGAGGACTGGCCCGCCGAGGACTCCGACATGCGCCCGGGCCCGCTCGACCTGCCTGCCGCGATAGCGCGCTGGGGCGCGGACCTCGCGACGGGCTCGGCGGCAGGCTCCGCCAGCTGAGGACACGGAAGCCCGTCCGGCTCCGCCCGCCGGCCCAGAAGGGGCACACGGTCCGGGCCGTTCGGCTGTCTGTCGGCCTGTCGGCCTACGGCCTCCGGCCGCGAGCGGGCTGCGCCTTCAGCGGGGTTCGCCGCTCACCCGCGCAGCTGCGCGTTGAGCCGGGCGGCCTGTCGCGTGAGGTGATCGCGTTCGGGGATGTTGGGCGCTGATCGGGCGGCTTGGGCGTAGAGCCGTGCCGCGGTCACCGGATCGCCGTCACGCTCGTGCAGGTACGCCGCGACGGCGGTGTGCCGGGGCAAGGAGGGGTCGAGCCCCGCCAGGGCGGCCAGGCCGGCCCGCGGGCCGTCGGCCTCGCCCACCGCGACGGCCCGGTTGAGGCGGGCCACCGGGCTGTCGGTGAGGCGCACCAGTTCGTCGTACCACTCGACGATCTGCACCCAGTCGGTCTGCTCGGCGGCGCGGGCGTCGGCGTGGAGCGCGGCGATGGCCGCCTGGGCCTGGAACTCGCCCAAGCGGTCGCGGGCGAGGGCGGACTGGAGCATCTCCACGCCCTCGGCGATCAGTTGGGTGTTCCACAGGCTGCGGTCCTGCTCGGAGAGCGGCACGAGCCTGCCTTCGGGACCGGTCCGTGCCGGACGCCGTGCGTGGTGGAGCAGCATGAGCGCCAGCAGGCCAACGACCTCCTCGTGGTTGGCCTTGGCCGCCAGTTGGCGGGTGAGCCGGATCGCCTCGGCGGAGAGGTCGACGTCACCGGAGTAGCCCTCGTTGAAGACCAGGTAGAGCACGCGCAGCACGGTGGCGACGTCACCGGGCTGGTCGAACCGGACGCCGGAGACGGTCCGCTTGGCCCTGCTGATCCGCTGGGCCATGGTCGCCTCCGGCACGAGGTAGGCCTGTGCGATCTGCCGCGTGGTCAGACCGCCGACCGCGCGCAGCGTGAGCGCGACGGCCGAGGCCGGTGTCAGGGACGGGTGCGCGCACAGGAAGTACAGCTGAAGCGTGTCGTCCGCCGCCTCGCCCGGGCCGGGCTCGGGCTCGGCCTCGACCAGTTCCTCCCGCCGCCGCCGGGAGGTGTCGGCGCGCACGGCGTCGAGGAACTTGCGCCAGGCCACCGTGACCAGCCAGCCCTTGGGGTCCCGCGGAAGGTCGTCCGGCCACCGCCGCACGGCCTCGACCAGGGCGTCCTGCACGGCGTCCTCGGCCGCCGCGAAGTCGGCTCCGCGACGGACGAGAACACCGATCACCGCGGGCACCAGCTCCCGGAGCAGCGAGTCGTTCACTCGGTGGCCGTGGGCTGCTCGGCGTAGAACGGGCGCACCTCGAGCCACTCGTGGATCGGCTTCCCACCCGCGCCCGGTGCCGCGGACAGTTCGCCGGCCAGCTCGATCGCGCGCTCGTAGGTCTCGACGTCGATCACCATCCAGCCGGCGATCAGGTCCTTGGTCTCCGCGAACGGGCCGTCGGTGACCGGCGGCCGCCCCTCGCCGTCGTAGCGGACGAACGTGCCCTCCGGGGAGAGCGCCTGACCGTCGACGAACTCGCCGGTGCCCTCAAGCCGGGCGGCGAAGTCGCGCATGTACTGCATGTGGGCCGAAACCTCCTCCGGCTCCCACTGGTCCATCGGCACGTCGTTGACCGCCGCCGGCGCGCCCCGGTAGTGCTTGAGCAGCAGGTACTTGGCCATCGTGTTCTCCTTGGTGAGGTACGGCCCATTGTGGCCGTGTTCACTGCCGGGACGGAGCCGCGCGCGGCTTCTCGACATCCCTTCGTGAAATTTTCCGGCGGACTTCGAAGACTCCGCCCTCCGCCGGGCTCGGCGGCACCGTCTGACAGCACCTGTCACTCTCTGACACGTGGCGCCGCATATGATTCCCGGGGCCCGGACAGGCCGAAGACCGAGGAGGACCTGTGGCCCAGCGCCCAGAGCGCGCGGACGCCCAGCGCAACCGAGAAGCCGTCCTGGCTGCCGCCGACACCCTTTTCGCCGCCAGCAGCAGCCCCCACGGCGTGTCGATGGACGACATCGCGGCGGCCGCGGGGGTGGGCAAGGGCACTCTCTTCCGGCGCTTCGGCGACCGCGCCGGTCTGATCGGCGCCGTGATCGCCTCCCGCCTCGAGCCCCTGCACCAATCCGTGCGGGAGGCACAGGAAGCGGCCGGTTCCCCACCTCGGGAGCGGGTGGTCAGGCTCCTCGATGCCTCGCTGCGCTTCAAGATCGAGAACCGCAACCTGATGGCGGCCGCGGAGGACGCCGGAGCCAGCAGCCCCTACCAGGCCGAGCACTACGGCTGGTGGCACGGGATGCTGCGCGCAGCGCTGGACGAGGTGCCCGGCGTCCACGACGCGGATTTCACCGCCCACGCACTGCTGGCCGCCATCCGCGCCGACCTCGTGGCACACCTGATCGACGAGCAGAAGATGACACCTGAAGGCCTGCGCTCCGCACTCGCGGGCTACCTCGACAACGTCCTCGGCTCCGGCTCCGTTCCTGCGACACGATGACGCCCTGATCTCGCACGGACGCCGAAATGAAGCCGGATCCGGAGCCGGAGCCGGCCACAGGTCTCGACCCGGAACGGAAGCCATGAAGAAGCGAACGCCCCTGCTCGTCACGGCCGGCGCGGTTCTGACCGCAGGGTCCCTCACTCCTCTTGCCCACGCCGCACCGGCGCCGAAGGCTCCGAAGGACTTCGTCGCGCTGCACTCCGTTGATCCCTCGATCATCCAGGACATGCGCTATGCCACGAAGGTCAACTTCATCGGACGGCGCATCGACGGCTACCAACAGCCCCTGTGCATTCTCGCCAAGCCGACCGCCGAGGCCCTGCATCGCGCTCAGCAGAAGCTGCTGCCGCAGGGCTATTCGCTGAAGGTGTACGACTGCTACCGGCCTCAGCGGGCCGTCGACAACTTCGCGCGATGGGCGAAGGACCTCGACGACGACCGGATGCGAGAGGAGTTCTACCCGCGGGTCGCCAAGGACCGGCTGTTCGCGGACGGCTACATCGCGGAGAAGTCGGGCCACAGCAGGGGCAGCACGGTCGATCTGACGATCGTCAAGGTGAACTCACCGGCAGCCATGGGCGGATCGGTGCGGCCCGCCGGCCCTTGCCATGCGCCGCAGGCCGCACGGCGCCCCGACAACTCGGTCGACATGGGGACCGGGTTCGACTGCTTCGACCCCCTGGCGCACACGGACAACCCGCAGATCCAGGGTGCTCAGAGGGCGAACCGGCAGTTCCTGAAGGGCGCCCTGGCAGCCGAGGGCTTCGTCAACCTGCCCGAGGAGTGGTGGCACTTCACGTACAAGCCGGAGACGTATCCCGACACGTACTTCGATTTCCCCGTGGCGTATCGATCGGTGTCCGGGCACTGACGCTCGCGACGGCCGGCACCACAAGGCGGTCCGTTGCGCATCAGCCGATCGGATGACGAGCGGGAGCCGGTCCGGGGGCCGGGTGGTGGGGACGGCGGGGGGAGGATCGAGGCCACGACAGGTGGCCGCGAGGCCGTGGAGCGGTGAGGGGTACGGGATGAAGGCCGTCGATCGTCAGTTGCTGGACGCCGCACGGGCGGGGGACGCCGTTGCCGTACGGGCGGCGGTCGAAGCGGGTGCGAACGTCGAGGCGCGCGACACGGAGCTGCGCACGCCGCTGCTGCTCGCCTCCCTCGGGAACCACGTGGAGGCGGCCCGGGTGCTCGTGGCGGCGGGCGCCGACGCCGACGCACAGGATGCCCGCCAGGACAGTGCCTGGCTGGTCACCGGGGTGACGGGCAGCGTGGCGATGCTGCGCGTGCTGCTCCCGGCGGGGCCGGACCTGCGGCGCACCAACCGGTTCGGCGGCGTGTCGCACATCCCGGCGAGCGAGCGTGGGCACGTCGCGTACGTCCGGGAGGTACTGGCGGTGACGGACATCGACGTCGACCACGTCAACCGGCTCGGCTGGACCGCCCTGCTGGAGGCCGTGATCCTCGGTGACGGGGGCCCGGCCCACCAGGAGATCGTACGGCTGCTGCTCGCGGCCGGGGCGGACCGGGAACTGGCGGACGGCGACGGGGTGTCGGCGCTCGCCCACGCGGAGCGGCGCGGGTACGCCGAGATCGCGGAGCTGCTGCGGTGAGGGCGCCACGGGCGCACCGGGTCGGAACGCGCCGGCTCGCGCTGGCCCTGGCCGGAGCGGCCGTGCTCGCCGGCTGCGCGGCGGGTGGCGGTGGTGGCAGTGATGGCGGCGGTGGCGGTGGCCGTGGCGATCGTACGGGCGCCACGGAGGGGGCCGGAGCCGCGGCGGCACCGCGGGGCGAGCCACCGGCGGCGCCCGGCGCGGCCGTGCCCACGGAGCACGGCACGCTCCTGGTCGCCGACTTCGGCGGTTCGACCGTGACCTTCGTGGACCCCGCGCGCGGCCCGGTCGCCTCGGTGGAGGTGGGTACCGCACCGTACGGGCTGGCGCTCGGCGCGGACGGGCGGGCCTGGGTCGCGACGGCGGAGGGGGTCGCGGTGGTGGACACCGCCACCCGCACCGGCCTGGGCCGCATCCCGTACCGCACCGGCAGCGGCCCCGTGACCACCGGCGAGTACCGGGGCGGCGGGATGGGCATCGCGCTCGCACCCGACGGGCGGCGGCTCTACGTGGGGGTCAACGTGCCCGGCGGCCCGGGCGTGCTGGAGGTCATCGACACGGCGACCCGTACGGTGACCGCCACCGTGCCCGTCGGCCGCCGCCCCTTCGACGTGGACGTCGCGGCGGACGGCCGCGAGGTGTACGCGACCGGGCACGACTCCTACGACGTGACGGCGGTGCGCGCCGACACCCTCGCGGCGCGGCGTCTGGTGGTCGCCCCTTACGGGGAACGGGGCCTCGGCTCCTGGCTGAAGCCGCACTACGCGGTGGTGCGGCCCTCCGACGGACGGCTGTTGCTGCCGTTCGAGGGCGAGAAGCTGGCGGTCCTCGACCCCGGCACGGGCCGGGTCACCGTAGAGCCGATGACGGCGGGCATCCACCAGCACGGGGCCGCCCTCGCCCCCGACGGCACGCTGCTGGTGGTCGGCGCGGCGGAGGGCGAGGACGCGGCCTCGCTGACGGTCCGGTCCCCCGGCGGGAGGGAGCGCACGATCCCGCTGGGCGGGCCGCACGAGGACGTCGCGGTCACCGCGGACGGGCGCACCGCGTACGTCACGGGTGGCTTCACCCGGGACGGCCACTGGGACGGGATCACCGTCGTGGACCTGTCGGGCGGTACGACGCGCCGCCTCGCGGCGGGCGAGCGGCCCCTGGGGATCGTGGTGCTGTAGGGGCGGCAGTCCGGCCGTCCGGCGATGGCGAAGGGCTGCCGGCGCAGCGCGAGCCCGCCGCTGGACGCCGGTCAGCGGACGACGTCGAAGACCTGCTTCTGGAGGCCGTTGGAGTACGCCTCGTGCTCGACCAGCTCCAGCTTCTGGGTGTCCTTGTCCGTCGTGCTGAACAGGCGCTTGCCGGCTCCGAGCAACAGCGGGAAGACCAGCAGGTGGTAGCGGTCGATCAGGCCCGCGTCCGAGAGGGCTTGGTTCAGCCGGGCGCTGCCGTGGACGATGATCGGGCCGCCGTCGGTCTCCTTGAGGGCGGCGACTTCGTCGAGTGAGCGCAGGATCGTGGTCTCACCCCAGTCGGAGACGAGCTCGTCCTCGGTGAGGGTGGTGGAGACGACGTACTTCGGCATCGTCTTGTAGCGGGCGAACTCGGCCATGTCCGGCCACACGGGGCTGAAGGCCTCGTAGCTGGTCCGGCCCATGAGGATGGCGGTGGACTCCTGCTGTTCGCGCCCCTTGATCTCGAAGGCTTCGGGGACGAAGTCGATGTCCTTGAAGGTCCAGCCGGAGTTGCGGTAGCCGGGTTCGCCGCCCGGTGCCTCGACGACGCCGTCGAGCGAGATGAAAGCCGTGCTGATCAGAGTGCGCATGGGAGAGGTTTCCTCGTCGTCTTGGATGGGCGTTGCACGTCGTTCCCGAGCGCGCCGATGGTCGGATGGTCAGGTGGCCAGATGGTCAGGTGGTCAGGTGGTCAGGTGGTCAAGCGAAGAGACCGGTCAGCCACTGCTGCCAGGCGGGCTCGGCTCGGTCCGTGTCCCGGCCGAAGAGGTGGTGGAACATCAGCGCGATGCCGGGGCCGTGGTGGAAGGTGTAGAGGCCGTCAGCGGTGCGGACCTCGAAGCGTTCGTCGTCCGCCCAGGTCACTTCGCCCTCCACCGGAGGCAGACCGGCCGGTTCGGCGTACGCCCGCGCACCCACGACGACCGGGCTCGGCAGCGACAGCCCGCGGACGAGGGCTTCCCGGACCTGTTGCGCGGGCCGCTCGCCCGTGGGCGCCATGGCGAAGACCGGGACGCCGGTGCGCCCGGGGAAGTGGGCCAGGTACTCGCGGAGCGTGTGGAGGTGGAAGGGCCAGCCGCGGCGCAGAGCGTCGTACTCGTCCTGCCAGTTGTCGCCGAGCATGCCGCTGTGGACGACGCGGAGGACGGTGCTGCCGCCGTCGCGCCCCTCGATCAAGTACTCGAACGCCATGAAACGGCCGTCGTCGGCGGTGGCGGTGCGGGAAGCGAGGCGTTTGCCCGGTTCGTAGGCGGTGACTTGGGCTTCCTGCCGGTTGCCGCCGGTGTCCATGGCGGCGGTGCCGCCCACGCGCGGCTCGAGTTCGTTGCGCCCCATGAACCAGGAGTCGATCCCGGGTCCGGTGGCGATCGCCTCCCAGACCTGTTCGGGGCTCGCCGGCAGGATCATCTCCTGCTCGATCTCGAACGGGTGCGTCATCGCGAGTTCTCCTGTCGTACTTCGGATCCGTGTTCTCCGGTCCCCCCGGTCACCCCGGTCCCCCCAGTCCCCCCGGCATTCTGCTGCGGTTCGGCCTTGCTCCCGGGAGTGCCGGGCGGCGTGCCGGGGATCTGGTGGAGGCCGACGACCACCCGGTGGCTGCGGCCCTGTGGGGCGGTCTCGTCGTGGTAGCGGCTGACGAGGGCCGTCACGGCCTGGGTCAGCTCGTCCGCGAAGGCCATCCGGTCGGCTGCCGAGGCGAACCGCACCTCCGCGTCGATGGCGAAGGTGGCGACCCGTCGCCGGGCCCGGGACGCGCCGGTCACCAGCGCGCCGACCTCCTGCACCAGCCGGGACCCCAGAGCCAGCAGCCAGTGGGCCGAGAGCTGGTCCGGGGACCGGGAGGGGTCCGGGCTGACGGAGGCCAGGGCACTGGGAGAGATGACGTAGGAGGCGGCGGTGGCGGCGTAGATCCGCTCGGTGACGTTGCCCTTGCGCCTCTCCTCGGAGAGCTCGACCAGCCCGTGACGCTCCAGCTCCTTGAGGTGGTAGTTGACCTTCTGCCTGGGCAATCCCAGGCGGACGGCCACCATGGCGGCCGAGCCGGGCTCGGCAAGGGCGGCGAGGATCCGGGACCGCATCGGGTCCAGGGAGGCCTCGGCGGCGGCGGGTTCTTCGATCACGGCTACGTCCAGCACCGTCCCAGGATCCGACCGACAAAATTATTTGTCAAGACGACATGAGTTGTCGGTGCTACGAGACGCTCCCGCGTGCGCGGAGGTACGGGTCCAGTTCTGCGGCCCCGGTCAGCATCGCCCGCCCGCGGGCGGACAGCCGGGCGCGCCAGTCGCCCAGCGCGGCCTCCAGCGGCTCCAGGCCGCCGGCGTTGCGCACCTGGGCGATCAGCGGGGCGATCTGCTCCAGCCGGTAGCCGCCCCGCCTGAGTTGGTGGGCGAGCCTGGCGTCCCGTACGTCGGCCTCGCCGTAGACGCGGTACCCGGTCAGCGGGTCGCGGCGCGGGCGCACCAGCCCGGCGCGCTCCCATTTGCGCAACGTCGCGGGCCGGATGCCGAGTGCCTCTGCCAGCAGCCCGATGAACAGGTCGCCGGACTCGTCGGACCCGCCGGACGCGCCGCGCTCCCCGGGCTCGGCCGCCGCGATGGGCTCCAGGTCGCGCAGGGCGCTCTCCACGGCCTGGAGGGTCCGCCGGTCGTCGAGGAGCTGGGCGTGGCTCTCGTCGATGAGGCGGAAGGCCTCGTCGTCCGCGCCCTGGTTCACGGCGCACATGATCGATGTCGCCGTCCGGTGGCCGTGGCCGGGCAAGAGGGCCAGGAACGCTCGCAGGGCCGCCGCGTGCAGCGAGGTGTAGGTGCGGTAGCCGTGGGGTGTGCGACCGGCGGCGGGAAGGATGCCGGCCTCCTCGTAATTCCGGACCGCCTGCGTGGACAGACCGTGCTCGCGCGCCAGATCGACCGGCCTGAGCCGTTCACCGCTTTGAAGGTTTTGCCGCATGAAGCCGAAGATATCGCGGCAAAGTTTCAACCGAAGGTTCAAAGATACCGTTGAAGGCATGGCAACTGACATCAAGGACAGCGCCCACGCCGTTGAGGCTGCCTCCGTCATGAGGCTGCTCCCGGCCCGGCCCCGGCTGCTCGCCCTGGGCGAGCCCACCCACGGCGAGGACTCTCTGCTCGACCTGCGCAACGAGCTCTTCCGGCAGTTCGTCGAGCAGGAGGGCTACCGCACGATCGCGATCGAGAGCGACTGCATGATGGGCCTGGTCGTGGACGACTACGTCACCTCGGGCACGGGCACTCTCGACGAGGCCATGGAGCACGGCTTCAGCCACGGCTGGGGCGCCTCCTCGGCCAACCGCGAGCTCGTGCGCTGGATGCGCGCCTACAACGACGGCCGGCCGGCGTCCGAGCGGCTCCGCTTCGCCGGCTTCGACGGTCCGCTGGAGATCACGGGCGCCGCGAGCCCACGGCAGGCCCTCACCGCGCTCCACGGCTACCTCTCGACCGGGGTGGACGCGGACCTGCTCCCCTGCACCGCGGAAACGCTCGACCGGCTGCTCGGCACGGACGACCGGTGGACCGATCCCGCCGCGATGACGGACCCGGCCCGGTCCGTGGGACAGTCGGCCGAGGCAGGTCGGCTGCGGCTGCTCGCCGACGATCTGGTGGCGCTCCTCGAAGCGCAGACGCCCCATCTGATCGAGGCGACCACGCGGGAGGACTGGGACCGGGCGCGCCTGTACGGGCGCACCGCGACCGGCCTGCTGCGCTACCACCACTGGATGGCCGACGGCTCGCCGGCACGCATGGCGCGGCTGTGCGCGCTGCGGGATCTGATGATGGCCCACAACCTGCTCGCCGTCGCCGCCAGGGGCCCGGCACTCGTCCACGCCCACAACTCCCATCTCCAACGGGAGAAGAGCACGATGCAGATGTGGCAGGGGCCGGTGGAATGGTGGAGCGCCGGTGCGCTGGTGAGCGCGCAGCTCGGCGAGGAGTACGCCTTCGTGGCCACGGCCCTCGGCACGATCCGGCACCAGGGAGTGGACACGCCGCCGCCGGACACCGTCGAAGGGATCCTGTACGCGCTCCCGGACGACCGCTGCGTCATCGACACCACGCGGCTGACCACCGCCCTCGGTGACACGCCGCCCGTGCCCCGCTCCTCCCCGTGGTACGGCTACGCCCCGTTCGACCCGGCCCACTTGGCGGCCGGCGACGGCATCGTGTACGTCAAGGACCTCCCGCAGAGCTAGGCCGTGTCTTTCGGATCGTGGCCTGTCGGGCCGTCCGTGATCCGCCGGACGCCGCGCCTCGCCACGGTGTCGGTCTCGGCTCGCCCAGCTCGGTGACCAGGTCGTGGCGGCATCGGCGCCTGGGGGTGTGGCGGCGAGGTGGGCGCGGAGGGTGGCCAGGGCCGGGTGGGGGTTGTCTCGGTGCCACAGGAGCGAGTGCGGGTAGACCGGTGTCGGGTCGGTGACCGGGATACGGCGCAGGCCGTGGCCGGCGGGCCAGACCAGGCGGGTGTGTTCGCCCATGAAGGTGGCCAGGGCCGGGGTGTCGGCCACGGTGTCGAGGAGGGCGTCGGAGCCGAAGTTGGGGCCGGTGGCCTCGATGGTGAGGCCGAACTCGGAGACGAGGTCGTCGTAGTACGCGGCCCACTCGGTACCGGGGACGATGCCCGGCATCCAGATCCGGTGCCCGGCGAGCCGGGCGAGGGGCACCGAGCGGGCGCCCGCCAGCGCGTGGGCGGGGCCGGTGAGGAGCTGGAGCGGCTCGTCGAGGACCCGGACGGACTCGATGTCCTCGGGAAGGGGCCGCCCGGGCGCGGCGACGGCGCGGAAGGACGCATCGATCTCACCGGAGCGGATGGCGGCGAGGGCCGTCTCGATCTGGAACAGCATCAGCACGTCGAGGTCGATGTCGGGGTGCGCGCGGTGGAAGCCGCGCATCAGGCCCGACGCGGCGCCGCGCGAGGCGATGATGTCGACGCGCAGCGGGCGGCGGGCGGTGTGCACGGACGCGACCGCACGCTCGGCGACGCGCAGCAGCTCGCGTGCGTGGGACAGGAACGCCTGCCCGTCGATGGTGAGCTCGGCGCCGCGCGGAGTACGGGTGAACAGCCGCACGCCGAGGTCGCGCTCCAGCGCGGCGATGCGCTTGGAGACGGCCTGCTGGGTGACCGCCAGCTCGGCGGCGGCCTCCTGGAACCGGCGCGTGTCGGCGACGGCGACGAAGGTCCGGACGGTGTCGAGGTCCATGCCGACACCCTAGGCGTACAACCGATGGTTGTGGCCGATGGCTCGGAGGTTGTTTGATTCCCGGTCGTGACTCTCGCTTTGATGATTCCGAACGCGGATCGGTTGTGCGGGTGGATGGCGAGGGGCGGCGGGCGTGGGGAGCGGACACCGGCTGGGGCGGCGGTTCGGGTGGCTCTGGGGAGCGTACGGGACCAGCGCGCTCGGCACCTGGCTCGCCTTCGGCGCCTTCCCCCTGATCGCCATCCAGGTGCTGCACGCCGGGCCGGCCGAGGTCGCCGCGCTCTCCTCCGTGGGGGCTGCGGCGGGCGCCGCCATGGCGGTGCCGCTCGGTCCGTGGGTGGAGTTCCGCCGCAAGCGGCCGGTGCTGATCGCGATGGACCTCGTACGGTTCGCGGCGCTGCTGACGGTCCCCGCCGCGTTCGCGCTCGGCGTGCTCACCTTCCTTCAGCTCCTGCTGGTCTCGGTCGTCGTCGCGGCGGCCGACATCGCCTTCCGCGCCGCCTCGGGCGCGTACCTGAAGGCGCTGCTGCCGGCCGAGGACCTGCTCGTCGCCCACGCCCGGTTCGAGTCCACGGCCTGGACGACCACGATCATCGGACCGCCGCTGGGCGGCGTGGCGATCGGACTCCTCGGTCCGGTGGTGACGGTGGTGGCCGATGCGGCCAGCTACCTGCTCTCGGCCCTGGGCATCCGCGCGATCGGCGGGCACGAGCCGCGGCCCGAGCGCCGGGAGGGCGGGCGCATGCGGGCCGGGGACCTGCTCGACGGCTGGCGGTACGTCCTCGCCGACAAGGTGCTGCGTCAGCTGTTCTTCAACACCGCCTTGTTCAACGGCCTGGTGATGGCCACCCAGCCGCTGCTGGCCGTCCTGATGCTCGGCCGGCTCGGGTTCGCGCCGTGGGAGTACGGCCTCGCCTTCGCCGCGCCCTCGATCGGCGGGCTGCTCGGTGCGCGGCTGGCCCGGCCGCTCGTCACCCGGTTCGGGCAGCACCGGGTCCTGGTCGCGGCCGGGACACTGCGCGCGCTCTGGCCCGTCGGCCTGGCCTTCCTCGGGCCGGGTACGGGAGGGCTGCTGCTGGTGATGGGTGTCGAACTCGGGCTCATCTTCTGCTGCGGGGTCTTCAACCCCGTCCACGCCACCTGCCGCCTCCAGCTCACCGCTCCCGACCGGGTCGCCCGTACGCTGTCCGCCTGGGCGGTGACGACCAAGGCCTCGACCGCGCTCCTGACGGCCGTCTGGGGCGTACTGGGCGGCCTGCTCGGCCCGCGCACGGCCATCGGCCTGGCCGGCGTACTCCTGCTGGCGACCCCGCTGCTGCTCCCCCGCCGCGCGGCAGCGCAACGCCCCGAGCCGGAACCGGAACCGGAACCGGAGCCCGAACCGGAGCCGACGCCCACGCCGACGCCGAACCACCCGTGACGGACCACGACGGCCGCCGCCGCGATCGGGCGGCGACGGCCTGTCGGACGGACTGCTCGGGTCGCCCGGTCAGCCCACCGGAACGGACCACTCCCTGTCGTCGGCGTGCCCGCTCTGCCCGTGCCCGGCCCGCCCGTACCCGCCGGTGTGCCGGGCGGTGTGGTCGGTGTGGTCGGTGCGGTCGGTGCGCCGCGGCCGTACCGGCCACCAGATCGACCGGCCCAGCAGCGCGGCCAGCGCCGGGACCAGCACGACCGACAGGACGAACGCCGACAGCATGATCCCGAGCGCGGTCGCGAAGCCGATCTCCTGGGTCCCCGGATTCGGATTGACGGCCAGGCTCCCGAACGAGGCGGCCAGGACCAGGCCCGCCGTCGCGATCGCTGGAGCGGTGTGCCGTACCGCCCGGGCCACGGCCGCCCGGGCCGGACCGGGCTTCTCCATCTCCTCCCGTATCCGGTCGCTGATCAGGATGTTGTAGTCGGTGCCCAGCGCGACCACGAACAGGAACAGCACCAGCGGCAGCATGAAGTTGACCCCCGGCCGGTCCAGGAGGTGCTGGGAAACCAGCGCCGATGCGCCGAGCGTCGCCGCGAAGCCCAGGCCGACGGAGATCATCAGGACCAGCGGGGCGAGCAGACTGCGCAGGAGCAGGAGCAGGATCAGCGAGATCAGGCCGGCGGCCACCGGGAAGACCACCTTCAGGTCGCCGGAGACGGCGGACGAGATGTCGGCGAAGATCGCGGCCGTGCCGCCCACGTGCGCTTCCGTACCCTCGGGCCGGTGCGCGGCCACCGCGTCCCGGACCGGTCCGGACACCAGGTCGCGGGCCTGCTGCCCGTGCGGATCGGCGGTCAGGAACAGGTCGATCCGCGCCGCCCTGCCGTCCTCGCTGGGTGCGGCCGGGGCGACCTGGCCGACGCCGTCGACCGCGGCGAGCGCCTTGGATAGTCCGCCCAGCACTCCGGTGTCGAGCCTGCCCCCGTCGGAGGCGGTGACGAACACGGTGGTCGGGTCGGACACCCCGGCGGGCAGGGCGCGCGAGATCTCGGCCGCCGTGCGCGCCGCCGCCGTGCCCGTGTCCCCCGAGCCGCCCTGCCCGTAGTCGGTGTGCATCCCCGCCAGGCCCGCCGCCAGCGCGCCGAGCAGTGCCAGAGAGGCGAGCACCATGGTCACCGGTCGCCTCGCCACCCGGCGGCCCATCCGCCCGGCCATCCCCTCCGGGGGCTCGCGGCGCAGGTCGCGCGAGGGCCAGAACATCTTCCGCCCGGTGACGGCCAGCAGGGCCGGCATCAGGGTGAGGCTGCCCAGCAGCATCACCAGTACGGACACGGCGATCGCCGGGCCGAGCACCCGGAACTGGCCGAAGGACGCGACCCCGAGGGTGGAGAACGCGGCGACGATCGTCAGCGCCGCGGAGGTGACCGCCGTACCCACCCGGCCGGCGACCTCGGCCGCCGCGGCGCGCCCGGTCTGCTCGGGCCGGCTGCGCAGCTGCTCACGGAAGCGGAACAGCAGGAAGAGGAAGTAGTCGATGCCGATTCCGATCAGTACCACGCTGATCAACTGCGGGGTGGAGGCGTCGAGTTGGACGCCCGTGAGCAGAGACGCCGCGACCACCACACCGGCGGCCGCGCCGCCGATGACCGACACCACGAGCAGCGGCAGCAGCGCCGCGAGGACGCTGCGGAACACCAGCACGTGGAGCAGCACGATCACCGCGAGCATGGCGGCGCCGACGACAGCCGAACGGGTCTTCTCGGCATCGGCGGTGTCCACGCTGTCCGCGAGCCCGGCCGTGAACCCGGTCCGCAGACCGGCCTCGGCGAACTCGGCCCGGGCGTGGTCCCGGAAGGCCCGGTACAGGTCCTGCATCCCGGGATCCAAGGGATTGCCGGTCAGTTCGACCGACAGCAGCCGGAAGGTACGGTCGGGCGCCGTCATCGCCGGGCTGACCTGGGGGACCTGTGAATGGTCCTGCGTGAAGGGCGGCGTTTCCTCGGTCCTGGGCATCGCCACTTCGCGCCGGGCGAGTTTCGAGGCCTCGGCGTCGATCAGCCGCTCGTCGGACTCGGACAGCTTCGCCCCGTCCGCCCGGGCCACCAGCATGGTGAGCGGATTGGCGTCGGGCTCGGCGCCGAAGTGCTCTTCGGCGACTTTCAGCGCGGCCGCCGAATCGTAGGTGGCGGGCAGGAACTCGCCCGCACTGGGCTGGGTGGCGCGGAAGAGGAACGCCTGGCCGAGGATGGTCATGGCGATGCCCAGCACCGCCCAGAGAGCGATGACCTTCCAGGGACTTCGGGTGGCGAAGCCGGTCAGGGCGCGGATCACGGGGGCCTCCGTAACTTGATCGACCGGGGGTTCCCGGACGTTGTCCAGCTCATCAGCGCCCGCGCCGGGACACGTCGTGACCTGGGAGGAACCCGCACTCGGGACCCGGGTCCGGCGCGCTCCCCGGACCAGGACCTCAGTCCTGGTCCGTCCTCCGCCTGCGGGCCCAGGCCTGCCTCTCGCACCGCTGCGAGAATGGATCCGGTACGCGAACTGCGGCGCTCCGGTCCGGATCCGGCGGGCCGGTGACGGAGGGGGACCGGCGGGTATGCCGATACGCAGTCAGGACCGGGCGGCCGAGAAGACGGACGGGGGCAGGGACAGGGCCAGGGACAGGGACAGGGACAGGGCAGGGGTCGAGGGCGGCTTCGGCGAGACCGGCCGGGGCAAGGCGCGCGGGCCGGTCTTCGACTGGACCCGCAATGACGCCCTCGTGGCCATCGGGGCGGCCGTGAACGACCTGATCGGCTATGCGCTCGGCGCCGCGGACGACGGCCGGCCCCTCACCGTGCAGGCTCTCGTCCTCGTGGTCCTGGCCGCGCCCTGTCTGCTGGCCCGCCGGACCCGGCCGGTGACCGTGCTCTGCGCCGTCCTCGCCCTCGGCGTGGCGCTGAACCTGACCACGCCGCAGGGCCCGCACTTCTCCGCCGCCTACATGGTCGCGCTGTACACCGTGACCCGCCTGCGCGGCACGGCGGTCACGGTGACGGCCGCCGCGGCGACCGTACCGGTCACGGTGATCAGCGGGGGCTACGGTGACCCGTCCGTCCTGACGGGCCTGCTCGGCAACACGGTCGCGGTGGTGCTCGTCGTCGGCACCGGACTGGTGGTGCGGCGCTGGCAGCAGGAGGCCGAGGCCAAGCGCACCCTGCTGGCCGACCGGGCGGTGGCCGAGGAACGCCGCCGGATCGCGCGCGAGTTGCACGACATCGTCGCGCACCACATCACCACCATGCAGCTGATGGCCGGCGGCGCCCGGGCCAACCTGGCGCACGACCCGGGCGCGGCCCGCGAGGCGCTGGTCACGCTGGAGGACTCCGGGCGGATGGCGCTGCGGGAGATGCGGCAGCTCCTCGACGTCCTGCGGGCCGGGGAGGAACCGGAGCAGGTCCCGCCGGCGCCGCAGCCCGGGACCGGGGACCTCGGTCGGATCATCACCGAGTCCCGGCTGGCGGGTACGCCCACCGAGTTCACCGTACGGGGGACGGCCCGCCCGCTGCCGCCGACCGTCGGTCTGACGGTGTTCCGGATCGTCCAGGAGGCACTGACCAACGCCCGTAAGCACGCCGTCGGCGCGCGGGCCCACGTACGGCTGACCTACGGTCCGGACGGCGTCGAGGTCGAGGTACGGGACGACGGCGCGGACGGCGCCCGGGCGGGGGATTCGCGGCCCGCGGCCTCGCGGCCGGGGGCTTCGCGGCCCGGCGCCGGCAGCGGGTACGGTCTGATCGGAATGCGGGAACGCGTCGCGCTGCAAGGCGGCACCCTGGAGGCCGGCTCGTGCGACGGCGGCGGATTCAGGGTGGCGGCCAGGCTCCCGGCGGGCGACCCGGGGGGCCAGCGAGAGGACCGACGCGGATGATCCGTGTGCTCATAGCCGACGACCAGCCGCTGGTACGGCGGGGCCTGGCGCTGATCCTGGCGCCCGACCCGGCGTTCGAGGTGGTGGGCGAGGCCGAGGACGGCGCCCGGGCCGTCGCCCTGGCCCGCGAGCTGCGGCCCGACGTGGTCGTCATGGACATCCGGATGCCGGTCCTCGACGGCGTACGGGCCACCGAGGAGCTGGCGCGGACGCTGCCGGAATCCCGCGTTCTGGCCCTCAGTACCTTCGACATGGACGAGTACGTGGTCGCCGCACTGCGCGCCGGTGCGTACGGCTTCCTCCCCAAGGACGTCTCCCCGGAGGAGCTCATCGCCGCGGTCCACACCGTCCACACCGGCGAGGCCGCCGTCGCGCCCCGACTGCTCACCCGGCTGATCTCCACCTACGTACGGGCCTCCCCGGCCCGGCCGCGCCCGGCGGCTTCGGCCCCGGCCGGGCTCACGCCGCGCGAGCTGGAGATCTGGCAGCTGCTGGCGACCGGGTTCGACAACGCGGAGATCGCCGGGGACCTGGAGATCAGCGTCTCCACGGTCAAGAACCACATCACCGGCATCTTCACGAAGCTGGGCGTCCGCGACCGGGCCCAGGCGGTCATCGCGGCGTACGAATCGGGCCTGGTGGCGGCGGGGCACGGAAGCGCACCGGGCCCCGCCGGCGCAGACCGGCCCGGCGCGGGCTGAGCCGGGTCAGATGGTGACGCAGATGCCGTCCTCGATGGACCGGCCGTCACGCTCCAGGCCGCCGCACACGAGCTTGGCCCCCTGCTGCTCGTAGCCCACCGCCCACCGGTGTGAGGCAGCGTTCACCCTCGAGCTGTGGAAGTTGCCCCAGTAGGAGCGCAAGGTGCCGGGCAGACCGTCCCGGGTCTGCACCGTGATGTCCTGCACGAACCGGTTGTGGTGCGCGGTCATCACGCAGATGTACTTGCCGCAATGGCTGTCGACACCGCTGGGGCGCGCGTCGGCGGGTGCGGCCGCGGCGAGTGCCAGGGCGGCGCCGGCGGCCAGGGTGGCGGTGAGGTATCGCAGGCGGTGGTTCACGGAAGGCCTTCTCTCCATCAGCAGGCAAGGTGTACGCACAAAACGGCAGTGACAGCCAGACCAAAGGTGTAACGCCCTCCGCCACCCCGGACAGGCACCGGCCCCAGAACTCACCCGAGCGGGTGGCCGAGTTCACCGCAGGAACGACACTGCACCGGCGCCCCTCCACTCCGCACGATGGCGCGCCGCCCGGGGCACGGGCTGCGGACATCCCCGCGGGCATCGTCGATACCACGGGGGCTTCGGTGATGGTCGAGCTCGGGCGGCCCGGCGCGCTGCATCCGCTGACCGCGGATTCCCTCAGGGCGGCCCTGTTCACCTCCGGAACGTACGAACTCACCCCGGCCGGCGCCTTCGGCGACGTCAACCGGCCTTGGGAGGACCCTCGTACGTTCGAGTCCGAACCCGAGATGGAACCCGCCGACGGCTGGATCTGGCACAACGGCGACCGCGTCGTGGAAGGGATCGGCTGGGGCGGCAACCTGGAGATCATCTCCTGGCTGCTGATGGCCGACCGCGCCGTACTGCCGGCCGTGCTGCGAGCTCTCCGGCAGTACGCCCCCGACGCCATGGCGGTGTTCGACGTCGACCTCGGCCACACCGACCCGCAACTCGTCGTCCCGGTCGGCGGCCGCATCCGGGTGGACGGGCGGACGCGGCGGATCACCGTCACCTACTGAGCCTGGGGCGCTACTTGTTGAGGCAGTTCTGGCGGAACGCTTCGTCGTACGCGGTGTCGTAGCCGACCGCGTAGCCGTTCTGGTAGGCGAGGATCAGCGCGTCGGGCTGTTTCGGCGGGATCAGGCGGGCGTGGGTGCGTGCGGTGACGCATGCCTTGCCCTCATCGCGCCCCCAGGTCTCGCCCGCGGCCTGGCCGGCGGCCGCCATGCTCTGCTGGGTCTGCTGCGGCGGCTTGGGTGCCGTCGGCTTGTTCAGCGCGTCGCACGCGGCCTTGTTGGCGGCCGCGGACTTGGCGTACGCCTGGTTGTAGCCGTAGGTGTAGCCCTCGGCCTTCCCCGTTACGAAGGGGGTGGGGTTGGGCGGGACCAGCGGCGGAAGGGTCTTGCGGCAGATGGGCGGCTTGCCGTCACGGTTGCCGACGCTGGAGCCCTGGAGGTAGCCCTCCCGGCACCCCCGGTGGTACGGGTCCTGGCCCTGTGTCAGACCGTGGCAGATCGAGGGCAAGGCCGCTGCGGCCGGCGCCGGCCGCTGGGCGGCGGCGGGAACGACCGCCAGCAACACCAGCGCGGGTGCGGACAGCAGTGCGAGCGGGGCGAGCGCGCGCCGTCGGAAGTGGCGGGTCATGGTCAGCCTCCCGGACGGGTGGTCCGGCCCCGGGCGGTCTACCGGGCGCGCGGCCCACGGGCGGAATCCGTGTCGCCCCCTGGGCGCCGGCGGCGC
The DNA here is from genome assembly GCF_000717915.1 of Streptomyces sp. NRRL S-244. Taxonomy (GTDB): domain Bacteria; phylum Actinomycetota; class Actinomycetes; order Streptomycetales; family Streptomycetaceae; genus Streptomyces. The sequence continues at coordinate 87,021 of NZ_JOCX01000025.1, read as the reverse complement.
GCCGGAGCCCCTTCCGGGCTGGTCCCTCGCCGGGCCCGTACGCGGGCGGCCGACACAGCCCGGGGGTGAGCGCAGGACGTACAGCTCCACTCTATTCCCCGCCACCGCGACGCGCCTGTCCTGCGTTCGTTCGCCCACCTGGTGGGCGAATCCGGCGACGCGGGACGGGACTCGCCGCGCAGGGATCGGCCCGAGGCGGCCCGCAGCGGGACATACTGGACACCTGACGTGGTGCCGCGACGGCTTTCCACGACTCGCCCGACAGCAAGTGGCGGCATGCGCGAACTCACCTTCACGGCTTCGAGGGGTCTCGCGGCCGGGGGCCTCCTCTGGGCTTCGTTGGCCCAGATCTTCGTGGTGAACAACGCCATCGTCCTGCCCCGTGCTTCGAGTCGGAACCTGGTGGAGCACATCATCTCGGCGCTCGGCGATACCCGGTGCGGTCTTGTCGGGGGGTTCCGCTTCTGCTCGCCCTGGCACGAGGCCGCCGACATCGCCTGGATCATCGGAGGGGTCTGCCTCATCGTGGGCGCGCTGCTCAACGCAGCGGTCTTCCCGCCGGACCGTCTGCGGAACCTGGCGTTCGGCGTCTTGGCCGTCAGCGGAGTGGGACTCGTGTCGACCGGCTTCAATCCCTACAACCTCCGTCCGGCCGTACACCTGCTGTCCGCCGGAACCTGCTTCTTCTGCGGGGCCGTGGGCGTACTGCTGCTGGGCGGCATGCTCCGACAGGCGCACCGCCCGTACTGGGGCGCGGCGGGCATCCTGTGCGGCGTCACGTCCATCGTCTCGGCCACGCTCACGGCGCTCAGACCGGACCCCTACGTCCAAGGACTGTTCGAGCGGATCGCCGCGTGGCCCAGCGTCGTGTGGGTCATCTGCTTCGGGACGTACATCGCCGTCTCCACGCGGCGTGCGTACCGCGGCCGCGGCCGCGGCCGATGACGGCGCGCGGCGCTCAGGGACGCGTCCTCTCCTGCGTGGCCCCCGCCGCCTCCGTGGCCTCGCCCGTCACCCGCGTCCCCGGATGCAGCAAGGTGCACAGACATGCCAGCCCCAGCGCGATGGCCATCCCGTAGAACACCCACTGGTTGGCCTCGGCGAAGTCCACGTGGATGGCCTGGAAGGAGCTCCGCATCAGCGTGGCGGTCGGTCCGCCATCGGTGGGCGTGCGGTCGTCCGGGTGGCCGATGACCGATTCCGCGATGCTGTGGGCCGCACCCTGGACTTCCGACTCCGGCAGGCCCTTCGCGGCGAGGGTCTCCGCGACCCGGCTGGTGGTGACGTGGGTGAGGAGCGTGCCGAACACCGCCATGCCGACGGCTCCCGCGTAGTTGCGTACGGTCTGCGTGATGCCGGTGACCTCGCCGTACGAGGCGTCGATCGCCCGGTTCACGGCGTCCGTGGAGGCCGGGGAGAGCACGAGGCCCATGCCGACTCCGGCGAGGCAGACGTAGGGCCACTGGTCGTGGGCGGACAGGTCCGTCAGTTTCCACGCCCACAGGGCGAATCCCGCGCAGGCGAGCGCCGTGCCGAGCTTCATGGTGGGCCGGGCGCCGTGCTTGTCGAGGATCCGGCCGCCCCACTGGGCCGAGAGGCCGTAGCCGGCGAAGAAGTACAGCACGTAGAGCGCGGCCTGGTGGGGCGACGAGCTGAGCGAGATCTGCGCGTACACCGATGCGAAGAACAACACGGGGATGAACGCCAGCATCGAGAAGAAGAGCACCAGGGCGTCGGCCGTGAACGCCCGGTCGCGGAAGACGCGCAGCTTGATGAGCGGCTCGTCGGTGCGCAGTTCGTACCAGCAGAAGAGCCCGAGGACGAGGAGTCCGCCGATGAGGCAGGCCCAGGTGGCGGGGCTGCTCCAGCCCCAGGTGGCCGACTGCTGGATCCCGAAGACGTTCAGTGCCATACCGGTGGCGACGAGTACGGCACCCGGCGCGTCGAGACGTTCGCGCCGACGGGCGTCGGGGATGCGGGCGAGGGCGGTCAGGACGAGCGCCAGGACGGCCACGGGGACGTTGATCCAGAACACGGCCCGCCAGGTCCAGGAGGTCAGCCAGCCGCCGAGCAGCGGTCCGATGGCGGTGAGCGCGCCGGCGAGGACGAAGAACAGGGCCAGCACCCGGCCCCGTTTGCCGACGGGGACGACTCCGACGACCACGGCGATGGCGGCGGGGAACACCAGTGCCGCGCCCACGCCCTGGGTGGCACGGAAGATGACGAGCCAGCTCTGCGCGAAGTCCCCGGACGGCACCGAGCCGCACAGCACGGAGGAGATGACGAACACGAGGGTGCCCGCCACCACCATCCGGCGGTGCCCGAGGACGTCGGCGAGGCGCCCGCCGAGCGCGAAGAACGCGGCGAGCGCGAGCAGGTAGGCGTTGACCACGCGTTGCAGTCCGGAGGACGAGAGACCGAGTTCCTCGACGATGCTGGGGGCTGCGATGCTGACGATCGTCTGGTCGATGAAGACCATCGCCACCGCGAAGAGCATGGCCGCGAGGGCGATGGTCTGCTTCGGCGCCCCGCCCCGGCGGCCGGACTCCCCCGGCGGGGTTCCGTCCGGCCCACCGGTCCCGATCGGAGCACCGTAGGAGGGCTCCCCGTAGGACTCCCCGGCGGCGCTCCGTCTGTCCTGCACAGTCCTCATCCTCCCTGCCGCAGATCCGTTCCGCACGCCGGTACGGTCCCGCCTCCGGGCGGTGAGGGGGAATCAGCTCCTGGCGGGCGCGGCCCGGCCGGAGAGCGGGGCCCGCCCCGCTCCGACGTCTCAGGCGCCCTGGTCGGTAATTCCGAGCCGTGCCGGTCTCCGGAAGTGCAGACTCCCTCCATGGTGAACACGGGGGACACGGGGGACATGGAGGCGTTCCGGGACGCGGTCGGCCGCTGGGCGGCCGGTGGGCCCGGCGGACCGGCGGGGGTTCTGGCAGCGCGGCTGGGGTTGCGTACGGCGGTGCTGCTGGAAGGGCTGAGTGACCTGGCGGCCGTCGAGGCGCTCGCCGCACGGCGTGGCCGCGACCTGGCCGCCGAAGGGGTGTGCGTCGTGTCGATGGGCGGAGCGATGAACGTCGGCCGCTACGCCGGCCTCCTGGGGCCTCCCGGACTCGGCCTGCGCCTGACAGGAGTGTGCGACGAGAGGGAACAGCCCTACTACGAACGCGGCTTGAAGCGGGCCGGGGCGAACGGCGCCGGGTTCTTCGTGTGCGCGGCGGACCTGGAGGACGAGCTCATCCGCGCACTCGGCGCGAGGACGGTCGAGGAGATCATCCGGGTCGAGGGCGACCTGCGTGCCTGGCAGACCTTCCTGCGGCAGCCCGCACAGGACGGTCGGCCCCGGCAGCGGCAGTTGCGGCGCTTCCTCGGCACGAAGAAGGGCCGCAAGATCCGCTACGGTCGCCTCTTGGTGGAGGCCCTCGACCCCGGCCGGGTACCGGCCCCGCTCGAGGACCTCCTCACGAGCCTGTGAGCGTCGACCGCCGCTACTCGGGGGCCACTCGGCAGGCGCTTGCCGCGGTCCCGTTGGTCACGCCGCCCGCGGTCAGACCCGACACACAGTGCGCCTGGTCTCCGGTCAGTCCGACGTAACAGGCCATCCGGACGGAGTCCGGGGCCTCGCCGCCCTGAAGTTCCCGCTCCACCTGGTTGATGCAGGCCGAGACGTCCGCCTGGGCGGCAGGGGCGGTGAAGGCCACACCGCCGAGTGCGAGGGTCAGGCCGGTGAGGACGCTCGCGATACGGGTCGACGCGCGCATGGGACGCACCTGCTCTCCGGGGTCGTCACGCGGCCCGGGGCCGGTTGGTCTCGGATCCGCGCAGGAACGGCGCCGAGAACACGCGGCCGGGCATGCGGCCCGAGGACCCGGGCTCCGCAGCAGATCCGCCGAGCACGGCTTCCGTTCCCTCCCCTCCCATCGACGCTAGAGCAGCCCCCCGCCACCCGCACCCGCTGCGGGCCCGGGCCGCCCTCTCGGCAGCCGGGCCGGCCCGGGGTCTCAGGGGTGAGGCCGTGGGAGAGGTCGCGGGAGGGGAGCGGTCTTCGCGGGGGCGACGGCGAAGGCGGAGAGGAGGGTGGCCGTGGCGAGGGTGCCCCAGAGGGCGGCCGGGCCGTGGGGCGCGAGGGCGGTGATGGCCGCCGGGGAGACGGCGAGGCCGAAGCCCGTGGAGAGCTCGAAGCGGGCGAGGGTGCGTCCCAGGACGTGGGGCGGGGCGAGGGCGGTGACGAGCGCGGTGGCGCTGCCCGCGTAGATGATCTCGCCGACCGTGCAGACCACGGACACCGCGGCGACGGCCGGGGCGCCCCACCCGGGTCCCAGTGAGGTCGCTGCGAGGAAGCCGAGGTAGGACGCGGTGAGCACCACGCCGGCGAGGGCCAGAACGGTCCGCCGGGAGAAGCGGGACATCAGGACGGTGACCGGAACCTGGAGGGTGACCACCAGCACCGTGTTGGCCACGAAGATGGCTGCCGACCACATCGGGGATGCGTGCAGCTGTGTCACCAGGACCAGGGGCAGCGCGATCTCGGGGACGTTGAGGCAGAAGACGTAGACCACGTTGGCCGCCAGCAGCGCGCGCATGCGGGGAGCGGGTTCGCCGGCCCTGTTCTCGATCCGGGTGGCGGACGGATCCGCGTGGAGGTGGACCGACCAGGCCAAGGCCGCCGCCGTGAGATAGGCGAGCCCGGTGACGGCTGCCAGCGCCTGCAGGGCCGTGGTGCCGCCCGCCAGGCATGCGGTGGCGAGCAGCGCGCCCACTCCCAGGCCGGCGTTGCGCAGGGCGCGGCCTCCCGCGAGGGCGGTGTCGCGTTCCCTGCCGTGGGAGACCGCGGCCACGAGGGCCGCGTGGGCGGCCGGCCAGGCCTGGTTGCCGATGCCGAGGAAGAGCGCCGCCGCCGCGAACGGCCAGGCGTGCCCCGCCGGGGTGGCCAGCAGCACCGCCACGCCGAGCACCCGTACCAGCATCGACGCGGCCACGACCGAGCTGCGTGCTCCGCGGTCCAGCCAGCGGCCCACCGCGGGCATGCACACCAGACCCACGACCACCCCGCCCGTCATCGCGATGCCGGTGACCGGTGCGGACAGTCCCAGCACCGTCACCCCGTAGAGCAGCAGGAAGGGCCGCAGCAGGCCGGTGCCGAGCGCGTCCACGGCGAGGGCGACGGCATAGCGGGGGCCTCCGGAGGCACGGACGAGGGCGCGGGGCCGGATCTTGGTCAGGGTTGCCATGGCGTCAACCGTGCGTTCGGCCGCCGGGCCGGCCGCGTCGGTTGACGGACACCGTCAACCGATGCCGTCGGCGGCCGTCCGGTCGGCGATGCTGAGGGGATGACGTTGAGGATCGACATCGGCGGGCTGCCGTCGGAGCGGCTGCGGTTCGCCGCCTCCCCGCTCGCCGAGCTGACCGCGATGCTGCACGTACTGGCCGAACCCGGGCATCATCCGCAGCTCGCCGGCTGGGCCGCGGACGTCTGGGCCGGGCTCCGGCCGGAGCTGGCCGAGCGGTTGCGGGAGGCGGAGTTCCTCTGGCGTTCCTCGCAGGCCGACTTCCTGCTCCCGGCCCGCCCCCGGCCGACCCTCGTCGAGGAGTTGGACGACGTGGACCGGATCGACGACGAGGCGTACGTGACCGCCGCGCTCGTCACCACGTGTGGCGGCAACCGGGTCCGGTTCGCCGTGCCGTCGCCGCTCACCGATGCCACGGCGCGCGAGCGGGCTCTGGACCTGGCCCAGGCGCGCGGCGCGCGGCAAGAGGCCTTCGCCGAACGGCTGCTGGCGGACCCGGCGGCCGTACGGGCGCGGGTGCGGCAGACCCTCGAACAGTGCGCCGAGGCCTTCTTCGACGCCGCGTGGGCGGAGGCCGCCGTGCCGCTCGCCACCGATCTGCGCCTCAAGAACGACCTGTTGAAGCACCAGGGCATCGCGGCGGCACTCGCATCGGTCTCCGGCGCCGTCACCCTGGCGCCGGACGGCGACTGCATCATCGTGGACAAACTCCAGGACAAGGCGACCGCCGCCCACGGCGCCGGGGTCACCTTCATCCCCAGCGTCTTCGGCAGTCCGCACCTGGTGGTGGTCCATGCGCCCGGCTGGCAGCCGGTGGTGCAGTACCCCGTCGCCGAGCCGGGTCCGGCCGGGCCCGTGTCGCTGGAGACGGTCTCGCTGCGGCTGGAGGCGCTGGCACATCCGGTACGGCTGCGGCTGCTGCGTACGCTGGCCCGCGGCCCGCACACCAACGGCGAGCTGGCCCACGCCTGGGAGCTCTCGCCCCCGGAGGTCTCCCGCCACCTCGCCGTCCTGCGCGGCGCGGGCCTGCTCACGGCCCGGCGGCACGGTCGCTACGTCCGCTACACCCTCAATCTGCCCGACCTGACGGCGCTGGGCACCGACCTGCTGGCGGCCGTACTGCGCTGAGGGGCAGCGGCGGGGCTCAGGTGGCGGTGGGCCAGGTCCGCAGCAGCGCGGAGATCCTCCCGGCGGAGCAGGCGGGGCTGAGGAGGAGGTCCTTGAGGGCGATGGCGTCGTCGCGGGTGGGCTTGACCCGGATTCCCGCGGCTTCGAGGTACATGACGCCGGTGGCCGCCGCGACGGCCAGGTTGGAACGCTCCAGCCAGCGGCAGCGGCCGAGGGTGTGGACGAGCGCCGCCGCTTTGGCGTAGGGGCCGTCGTACAGCGGCTGCTCGAACAGCTCGGCCCGGTGGCGGGCGACCGCCGAGACGGGCACGCCGTAGTCGTCCGGGGCCGGATCCCCGACCCCGGCCGCTTCGGCGACCTGCAGGATCCAGGCGACGTCGATGCGCGGTTCCATCAGGCGGCACGTGCCCCCGGAGCAGCCTGCCGGGCGTCCTCGGCCTCGTCGAAGACGCCTTGGTACTCGGCGAGGAACCGGGCGGCGGCGTCCACCGCCCGGGCCCGCAGTCCGCTGGCATCGTCCTGCACGAGGCGTGCGAGGTAGTCCCCGATGCTCAAGCCCAGGTCGGCGGCGCGCTTCTTCGCGAGTTCCGCGATGTCCGCGTCCACGCGGGCACCCAGCTGTGTTTTCGCCATGCCCTGATGGTAACAGCTGTTACCAGTCAGTGGGCGGCTACTCCGTTCCTGGGCAGCGGGATGGCCCGGGGGTCGGCCGGGCGGGGGACGAAGACCGGGGACTCCGACTGGTAGAAGAGATCGATGTCGGCCTCCTCGCCGCCGACGATCAGGGTGTCCCAGGCCCCGCTCTCCCGCAGGGTGCGCAGGGTGGCGGGGGCGATCGAGGCCAGGTGGGAGCGGAGTTCCTCGTCCGTGGGCAGGCCGGGCAGCCGGGAGCCCAGCCGGTCGCGGATCCCGGCCATCCGCTCCAGCAGAGCGTCCAGGTCGCTCCCGTCGACGCCATCGGCGCCGGAGGCGGCACCGGTCGCGCCGACACCGGCACCGGCACGGGCACCGGCACCGGCACCGGCCTCCGCGCTGCGCGCGATGATGTCCTTGATGGCCCGGGTGACGCCCTGTTCGTCCGTGGTCACCATGGCGTTCCACGCGCGGCTCTTGTGGCGGTACTGGAGCATGGACATCGCCGCCTCGTGCCGGATGAAGTCGGCGTCCCGCAGCGGCTTGCCCTGCCAGGCGCGGCTGAGCGAGCGGGCCAGTGAAGTGGCGGAGGCGAGGCCGCTGTTGAGGCCGCGGCCCGGCCAGAAGTGGATGGCGTTGGCCGCGTCGCCCAGCAGGAAACCGTACGTGCCGGGGCTGGTCGCGGTCGGGCGGTGCAGCTGCGCGGTGAACCGGGGGCGCTGGACCATGTCCAGCCGGAACGAGGTGATCGCGGACAGGTCGTCCTCGGCCACACCGAACAGGCTCAGGCCCTGCCGGATCTCCTTCCACAGCGGGGAACTGCGCAGCAGGGCGGGCAGGAAGAGGGTGCCGTGGGTGGGGCAGCGGAACTCGTTGTCCTCCTCCTGCCGGCTCATCAGGCAGGGGCGGGTGGCGATGCACTCCTCGAAGACCTGGCGGACCGGGTCGATGCCGATGACGTTCTTGGCCTCCTCCCGGGTGAGCCGCATGTTCAGGAAGCCCTCGCCGCGCAGCGAGTTGAGGAGGAACCGGTTCTGCGACACGGTGAGCAGCACGCTCATCGGGTCCGGCAGCTTCGACTTGACGCGCAGCCCCAGCACGATGTCCTGGAGGTGCTCGCCGTCGAGGGAGTAGATGGAGGCGTCGGCCGCGCCGAAGCGGTCGGCGTAGTGCTCGCGGGTGCGGGAGCGGCCGCCCTCGCAGACCACCAGGACGTGTTCCTGGGTGAGCCGGTTCTGCTGCTCCTCCACGTCGAAGCGCTTCGGAACGAGCCGGATCGCCGATCGCCGGTTGGCCAGGGCCAGCAGCCGGTCCTCGATGCGGGCGATCCGGATGTTGCGGGGCGGGCGGCCGTCGACGGAGTCGGGGCCGACGGGCCACATCTCGGAGTAGGCACTGTCGTCGTCGAACAGCGCGGAGAGCACTTCCTCGGACAGGGCGAGGTACTGCCGGCTCTGGACGGTCACCACCTGCTGGCGGCGGAAGTTGCCCTGGGTCTCGTCCTTCCAGACGATCTCGGGACCCTTCCTGGTCCAGCGCCCGTCGTAGAGGGTGATGGCGGTCCGGCCGGGCAGCATCTCGTCGAGCGCCAGGGCGAAGGCGAGGCCGACGGGGCCGCCGCCGGTGATGGTGACCCGCAGCGTGCCGGGGTCTGCGGCGATCGGCCGGGGTACGTCCAGGAGGGAGAGGTCCATGACCGTCTCCATGGAGTCCTGCGCCTCGTAGAGGAACGTTTCGTCGCCGATCCGGACGCAGTCGTTCGAGCGCAGGACGTGGCGGGTGACGCGCTGGTCGTTGACGAACGTGCCGTTCCGGCTGTCCCGGTCGTAGAGGACGAACCCGGCGTCCTCCGCGAGGATCTCGGCGTGCAGGCGGGAGGCACTGGGGCTGACGATCACGACGCCGTTGTCGCTCTTGCGCCCGAAGCTGAGGGGCTCGCTGCTCAGAACCACGCTCTGTCCGGTGAAGGGACCCGTGCGCCCGACGATGACCGATGGCACTGCACACTCCTTGAAAGCGAAACGCTGCTGACTGTTCCTACGACAGCAACACGCCATCGAGAAGGTGTTCGGTTCAACCATCTTCGAAAATTTTCTCGCGCCCGGCTGAACTCGGGGCCCGGCCCGTACGTGATGCTCACGTCGGACGGCTTTGAGAGGGAGAACCGCCCCCATGCACAACGAGGAAACCGAGACCGAGACCGTGACGGAGACCGCGCTCGCGGCCACCGCGGCGGGCACGGCCACCACCGAGGCCACCGCGGCCGCACCGGGTGCACCGGGACCGGGTATCCCGGGCGGGGAACGGCTGATCGCGGGCCGCTACCGGCTCCTGTCCCGGCTCGGCGAGGGCGGTATGGGCACCGTGTGGCGGGCCCGCGACGAGACCCTGGACCGCGAGGTCGCCGTCAAGGAGGTACGGGCCCCGGCCGGTCTGGAGGCCGGCGACATCGCCCGGATGTACAGCCGGTTGGAGCGGGAAGCGTGGGCGGCGGCGCGGATACCCGACCGCAATGTGGTGACGGTCCACGACGTCGTCATGGACGACGACCGGCCCTGGATCGTGATGGAGCTGGTCCGCGGACAGTCGTTGGCCGATCTGCTGCGGGCCGAGGGGCCGCTGAGCCCGCGGCACACCGCGCACATCGGCGCGGAGGTGCTGAGCGCGCTGCGCGCCGCGCATGCCGTCGGGGTGGAGCACCGGGACGTGAAGCCGGCGAACGTGCTGCTCGCCGAGGACGGGCGGGTGGTGCTCGGCGACTTCGGCATCGCGGTGGTCGAGGGCAGCACCGCCCTGACCATGACCGGCGAAGTGGTCGGCTCCCCCGAGTACTTGCCGCCGGAGCGGGCGCTGGGCCGCTCCTCGGGCCCCGAGTCGGACCTGTGGTCGCTCGGCGTGATGCTGTACGCGGCCGTGGAGGGGGTCTCCCCGTTCCGGCAGGACACCGCGCTGAGCACGCTGCGGGCCGTCGTGGACGAGGAACCCCCGGTGCCGACCCGGGCCGGCCCGCTCGCCCCGGTCATCGCCGGGCTGCTCCGCAAGGAGCCCGCCGAGCGGACCCCCGCCGCCCAGGTCGCCGAAGCCCTGCGGGACATCGCCCAGCAACCGGACGCCACCACGGCCGCCGCCCGTGTCCTGGCGACTCCCGAGGCACGTGCCACGGCGACGGCACCCGCCACGGCGACGGCCCCCGTCCCCGCGCCGGCATCCGCCGCGCCCGTACCCGCCCCGCTCGCACCCGCCGCGCCCGTACCCGCCGCATCGCCCCGCAAGCGCCGTACGGTGGCCTTCGTCGCGGCCGGCGCGGCCGTCTGCGTACTGGGCGCCGCCGGGCTGGCCTACGCCCTCACCGGCAACGACGGTGACGGCGGCGCCGGTTCGGGCGTACGCATGTCGGTGGCGGGCGCGAACACGACCTACACCGGCCGCTGCCCGACCCCCGCGAGCCAGGCCCCGGCGTTCACCGCGACCTTCACCGCGTCAGAGCCGACCCTGATCTCCTACCGCTGGGTGTCCGGCGACGGCTCGGTCGTGGATCCGCACTGGCGCACCATGTCGATCGGGGACAAGGCCAACCCCACGGGACACGACACGGTGCGCCTGACGACCTACGCGAAGGCCGGCACCCTGACCACCGGGATGGCCGTGGAGCTCCAGAGCCCCACCCGCACCACCTCCAACCCGGTCCCCTTCTCCATCACCTGCACCGGCTGATCCCGGCCGGGTGGAGGACGGTCGCCGGGCAGGAAGGGGCGCCGGCGGCCGCGTCAGGAGGCGAAATGCCTCTCCAGCCTGGGGATCAGGTCCCGGAGGTCCTGTTCCCAGCAGCCGGCGTTGTGGCCGCCGTTGCACTGGGTGCCCCAGGCGGAGCCGTCGCCGTAGTCGACGTAGTGGTACGACATGTCCAGGGCGTCCATGGCGTCCTTGACGTGTTGGGAAGCGCTTTCGAGCCAGAACTCCAGGTCGGCGGGCGAGCCGCCCCCATTGCCGACATAGATGGAGACCCCGACTCCGCCGGCCTTGATCTTGTCCATGTGCTGTGACGGGTCGACCTCGTTCCACCGCCAGTCCACGTTGAACACCGGGTAGGGCGAGCCGAACAGGGCGTCGCTGTCCACGCCGGGCTTGTAGGGGGAGTCGGGGATGCCGCAGACACCGGAGTAGGGGCCGCAGATCGCGCCCTGCGCGTCGATGAGGGACGCCACGACGGCGAGCCGCAGGTCCATGGAGCGGGCCGACAGGTCGATGTCCCCCGACAGGGAAGCGGTCTGGCTGAACAGGTCGGGACGGACCTGCGCGTAGTGGAGGGCCCCGAACCCGCCCATGGAGACACCCGCGACGGCCCTCGCCTTCTTGGTGGCGATGGTCCGCAGGTTCGCGTCGATGAACGGAATCACCTGCTTGAGGTGGAAGTTCTCCCAGTTCTGGGCACCGAGCTGGGTCCTCTGGTTGAGCCAGTTGGCGTACCAGCCCCGCGCGCCGCCGTCCGGGATGACGGTGATCATCTGGTCCGAGGTCGTCAGCGCCGGATAGTTCTGCTGGATCGGGTCGTCGGGAGAACCGTGCAGGAAGTACAGCACCGGATAGCGCCTGGCCGGGTCGTCGTAGTACCCGCTCGGCAGAATGATTTTGATGTGGTGCTTGCCCGTGACCTCCGGCGTGGTCACGGTGATGTAGAAGTTGGTGGGACCGCCTGTCGCCGTGTCCACCTGGGTCAGACCGAACCCGTCCGCCATCGGCGGCGGCGCGCTGCGCTCGGCGGCCTGCGCCGAACCCGCCGGCACGGCCATCGCCACCATGGCGGCCATCAACGCCACCAGCATGCGCCACCGACTCGTTTTCCTCATCACGGTGTTCCCCCCTCGGGAGCCTTGTCGTTGGAGTCCTGATGAAAGAGCGGCCTCGGCCTCAGGAAAGGACCTTGGTCTCCAGTGCCGGCGAAGCCGCGATCTGCTCCTCGGTGAACCGTTCCGTCACCCACTGGCCGGCCGCGAACAGCTTGGTTTGATCGGCGTGGTGCGGCGAGTTCGGGTTGGCCGACTGGGAGTAGGCCAGCACCGATGAGGCCTGTGGCGGGCCGTCGGCGGTGAACTTCACCTGCTGGATGAAACTGGACCCGAAGACGATGTCCGGCTTCCCGTCGACCATGCCGGGAGTGACCACGTTCAGTACGCCCAGCTCGCTGATCGAACCGTGGATCGGGATCTGCTCACCGTTGCGGGTGATCTTCTGGACGTCCGACAGCGGCGCGTTCAGCGCGATGCCCGCCTTGCGCAGCGCGAGCACCGCCCGGCCGAACGCATCACGCACGGCCGAGCTTCCGGGGTCGAGCGAATTGGGCGTGTGCACGGGGTCCTTGGGGTCGAAGGGCACCCGCCACGGCAGTTTCTCGATCGCCTGCCCACCGAGCAGGAAGGCCCAGTAGTTCTCGAACAGCCACGATCCCCGGCTGCCCGCCGTGTAGTCGTGGTCCCGCCACGCGGCCAGGATCGGACAGGCCTCGCTGATGTTGACCAGGTTGCCGTCCACCAGGATCAGCCCGAAGGGAACGCTCCGGCACATCGCCACCGTGGCGTCGAGGGCCAGGTCGGCCGCCCTGCTGTTGTCGGCGAACAGCAACTGCCGCATGTTCTCCGGTGTGAAACCCCTGCCGGGCAGGCCGTCCGTGCCGTTGATCCGGTTCTGCGCGGTCAGGATCAGCTCCTGCGTGCGCAGCGATCGGGGCGCCGACGTATCGCCCATCACCCTGGGGAACGACAGCGGCTGCTCGGGGTTGGCCAGCCAGGCGCTGTCGTTGGCATTGCCCACGAAGTCCTTGTGGATCAGGCGTGGCTGCTTGTGCGGGTCCAGCAGTCCCGGCGCGACGGCGTTCGGGTCGTCGGGCCAGTCGCAGGCGCTGCGCTTGCCGTCGAAGATGGAGACCGGCGGCACGTTGGGCAGCCGTAGCTCCTGGTTGAACAGCAGCCGCCCGGTCAGGGTGAGGCACGACTCCGCGTGCTCGTCGGTGATGTTCGGGGTGGCCTGGATGTCCGCGTACAGCGCGTTGCCCTTGCGGTCGGAGGCGACGGTGTTGAAGAAGGGGACGCCCTGAGTGGTTTCCAGGGTGTCGACCACCTCGTTGACGTCCTTGGCCTGGTCGAGGTGGAACCAGGTGTTGAGCGCCCGCAGGTTGTCCATGTTCACGTCGCGCACCGCGTGCGCGCTGACCACCCACGGCAGCGGGATGCCCAGCACGGAGGTGACGATCGGGCCGTACCGGGTGGACCACAGCGTCCTGGTGACCTTGCCGATGGAGCCGTCCGCGTTCAGTACGTCGACACCGACCTGCTGCGAGGTCATCTGCTGCCAGGCGCCGTCGACCAGGTAGTTGGTCGGGTTCAGCGGATCCACCTGTACGTCGAACAGCCCGAACGGGGCCACCGTGGCGACCGTGTGGCTCCAGGCGACGTCCTCGTTGTGCCCGATGTTCACGGCGGGGAATCCGAGCAGACTGGCCCCGGAGACGTTGATCTTCCCCGGGATCGTCAGCTGGCTCTGCCACATCCGGTTCTTGCCCTGCCACGGGAAGTGCGGGTTGGCCAGCAGCATGCCGGTGCCCCCGGACACGCCCTGTGAACCCACCGCCAAGGCGTTGCTGCCCATGCTCTGCTGCCGGCTGACGGCCAGCGCGTCCCGGATCTTCGCCGCGGTCTCCTGGGGTGAGGAGGCCGGCGGCGCGGCGGCCGAGGACCCGGGGGGTGCGGCGGTGACCTGACCGTCCAGCAGCGGATCGGCGCTGCCCATGATGATCTCGGCGTGCGCGTGCCGGTAGACGTCCAGCTCCGTGATCGGCCGCACCCAGGCAGCACCGCGGCAGGCCGGGTCGGAGATGTGGTCCACGCCCGTCTCGGCCAGGTACCTGTTGTACCCCTGGACGTAGCCGCGAATGGCCTCTTTGACCTCCGGCTCCGGCCCGTCGGGGGCGGGCCGGTCGAGCAGCCGCTCCACCACCCGGTTGTCGTTGATCCGCTGGAAGTACAGGTCGCTGTTGAGATTGGTGGTGGTGTTCTGGTTCTCGCCGGGGCTCGCCTTGCCATCGGGGCCCAGGTAGCGGGACCTCTGGGCATTGACCATCAGGTAGGCGTCGGCCAAGGTGCAGACGTTGTCCTTGGCCGCGGCGTATCCGTAGCCCGTTCCCAGCCCCTCCCAGTTCGAGGCGGTGATGTGCGGGATCCCGTACTCGGTGTAACGGATCGTCGGCTTGTCCGGCCCCTGTCCGGCGGTCGCCGACGTGACGGCCGATGCCCCGGCGGGCGGCGATCCGGCGGCAGGCGATCCGGCGGCCGCCATCGTGCTCATCACCGCCACCGCGGCCATGACCGCCATCGGCAGCCTCGCGATGAATCTCCTCCGCGCCATCCAGCCGTCCTTCCCTGTGGTCCAGGCCTTTCTCCGAACGCGGCCACGGTAAGGAGGACCGATGAAATCCCGATGGAGCAGCCGCACCGTCGCGGGTTTCATCGGGATGTCATCGGCCGCTGCCACTGTCGTCCGGTGACCTCGGCCGACTGCGCTCCGCATCGCAAGGCGGACGCGTGGGCCGACTACTTGGGGAGGATCGAATGCGAGCACGAAGGATCGCGGCCGTGGCGGCCGGGTTTCTGCTGACGGTCGGGCTTTCAGCGGTACAGGGGGCCAACGCACAGGGGGCCGCGGCGAAGGCGACGGCTTCGTGCGAGGGCACGTACACGATCGTCGTCGGGGGCACCGGCAGCTCCTGGAACAACGACGGCTTCTACGGCAACATCCAGCAGCACGTCGGGTACCCCACCCAGATCCCCAACGGCGCGAGCGCCCGGGCGGGCGTCAATGAGCTGAACCGGCTGGTCCGCGACCAGCGTGCCGCCTGTCCGTGGCAGCACGTCAAGGTGGGCGGGTACTCACTGGGTGCCGCGGTGGTGCACACCTGGGTCACCGAGAACTGGCAGACGTTCGACAACGTCAACGCCATTCTCATCGCGGACCCCAAGCGCCAGGGCCCTCCCGGCGCCAACGGCGGGTCCGTGCCGTTCGGCGGCATCATCGGCGCCCCGCTCGCCGGTGCCGACAGGTTCTTCGGCAACGTGCCCGTCAAGACCATCTGCCACTGGGACTACGTCTGCGACGAGTCCGCCGGCATCTGGACCTACCCGAACAACCACGTCAAGAACTACCCCGAAGACTTCAACATGGACCACCACAACGACAGCGCCAGCGAGCAGTGGTACAACGGCGCCTGGTACCCCTGGTAACCACGGAGCGGATCCTCACCACCTGTCAACGGCCGAGCAGTCGGCTGCTGACAGGTGGTCCCCGCGCAGGACCGTCTCGTACGTCCGCCGCAGCATCCGGCTCGGCGCGACCCCCAGGTCGTCGGCCAGACGGCGGCGGGCGTGGTCGAACACGGTCAGGGCGTCGGTCCGCCGGCCGCTGCGGTGGAGCGCGCGCATCAGAGTCGCGGCCACCGGCTCGTTCAGCGGGTGCGCCGCGGACAGGGCGAACAACTCGGCGATCGCTTCGAAGTGCAGCCCCAGCCGGAGCTGCCACTGGGCCTTCCGCTGCATGACGGCGGTCCTGCGCTCGGTGAGCCGCAGCCGCTCCACCTCGGCGAGCGGCCCGGGCAGGCCGGCCAGCGGCTCCCCGCGGAACAGGTCCAGGGCCTGGGAACACAGGCGGACGACCTCGGTCCCCTCCCCCGCCCGGTCCGCCTTCCCGACATCGGTGAGCAGCCCCTCCATGCGCGCCACGTCCACGTCGACGGCGCCGGGGGCGAGGCGGTAGCCACACCGGTCGTACTCGATCACCGAGTCCGGGCCGTCCCCGAGGCGCAGGGCCTTGCGCAACCGGTAGATGTACACCGGCACCACGTTCGTGAGGGGCGACTCCATTCCCCATACTCCGTCGAGCAGGTCCTGCCGGCTGACCGTCCGCCCCGCGCCCAGCGCGAGCGCGGCCAGGACGGACTGCTGGCGGAGGTGCCCGAGGTTCAGGGGCCGCCCGTCCCGCCATGCCTGCAGCGGTCCGAGCAGGGAGATCCGTACCTTCGGTCCGGCCTTCGGCACCACGGCAGTTCGCGGCACCGGGCCCGCTTCCCGCGTACGGGGGCCGCTGCCGGGAACGACGAGGCCGCAGTCGAAGGCGTGGACGATGGCGGCGGCCCGGTCGCGCAGCCCGAGCTTCGCGAGGATGCCCGCGAGGTGGCCGGCCACCGCGTCTTCGGGGATGGCGAGGTCGGCGGCGATCTCGTCGTCCCGCAGGCCGCAGCCGACGGCATGGAGCACTCTGCGCTCCTGCTGCCTGAGCATGGTGGCGGTCGTCGGCATCACTGCTCCCTGGGCCGGTCGGGACGTCGTACGCGGTCGCCAAAGTAGTGGCGGGAGCACCGGCCGGAACATCCGGAACTTTCCGGAGTGACACGCGAAAATGACCTTGCCGGTCAAACCGGATGCCACACATAAGAAACGACACAAAAGGCCAGGTCAGAGGGGGATCGATCCGCCAATGCAGCCAGTAGAGTGACTCCGAATATCAACATTTGGAGTGTGTGTGAAACGAAGAGCGGTTCGTTCCGGATATCCGGGCGGACGGGGGGTCTCACGGTTCATTTCGCTTGCCCTCATAAGCGGAATTGCTGCGACCGGTTTGAGTGCGCTCGCACCCGCGCCGACGGCCATGGCGGCCACCGACCCGGTCGCCGAGGGATCGATGAGCGCGGAAGACTTCGCCCTCGCCAAGGCGAAGGAGACGGGTCAGCCGTACGAGCTGGTGTCCGCGCGGACGGAGTCCTCCGACACCTGGGCCACGCCGGCCGGTAAGTGGTCGGTGAAGCGGCACGGCACCCCGGTGCTGTCGCTGTCGTGGCCGAAGGCGCTGCCGAAGCCGACGCTGGCGGCGAACGTGGCGACGTACGCGAACGTGCTGCCGGACGTGGACCTCCAGGTGAAAGCCGAGGTCGAGGGCTTTTCGCAGCTGCTCGTGGTGAAGACGGCGGCCGCCGCCGCCAACCCGGAGCTCGCCTCTCTGAAGTTCAAGGTCGGCACGGTCGGACTGAACGTCTCCACCCACGCCGGTACCGGAGCCATCACCGCGGTCAACCCCGCCGGCCAGACGGTCTTCACCAGCCCGTCCCCGCTGATGTGGGACTCCACCACCACGGCGGCCCCCGCGGGCGTGCAGTCCGCCGCGGCCCCGAAGTCGCTGAAGTTCGCCGCGGCTGCCGCGGGCGAGACCCCGCCGGCACCTGCCGACGCGTTCACTCCCCCGGCGGGCGCCAAGGACGCGCAGATGCCGACGACGGTGGCGAACGGCACGCTGGAGATCAAGCCCGACCAGGCACTGCTGACCGGCGCGCAGACCAAGTACCCGGTCTTCATCGACCCTTCGTGGGCGTGGGGCGAGCGGCAGAACTGGACGCGGGTCTACAAGAAGTACCCGAACACCTCGTACTGGAACACCAAGGACGACGTCAGGGTCGGCTATGAGGCCCAGACCAACGGGCTCTCACGCTCCTTCTTCCAGTTCGACACGTCGAACATCAAGGGCGCGCAGGTCAACAAGTCGACCCTGCGGGTCCGCAACACCTGGTCCTGGTCCTGCCAGGACCGTCCGGTGGAGCTGTGGTCCCTCAGCAGGGGCATTACGTCCGAGACGACTTGGAACAACCAGCCCGACAAGGCCGCCAAGCTGGCAACGGTCAACGACTCCAAGGGCTGGAGCAACGACTGCGCCGCCGGCAACCTGGAGTTCGACGCGACCTCGCTCGTCCGGCAGGCCTCAGCGGGCGGTTGGGCCAGTGTCACGGTCGGCCTCTACGCCGGCAACGAGTCGGACACCTTCGGCTGGAAGCGCTTCGACCCGAAGACCCTGACGGTCGAGACCGAGTACAACAACCCGCCCGGCACCCCCAGCGCGCTCGGCACGAACCCGTCCACCTCGTGCACGGACGGCGGCGCCATCGGCAACACCCAGGTGAGCCTGTACGGCACCATCGACGACGCGGACGGCGGCAACCTCCAGGCCGATTTCGAGATCTACAAGGCAGGCCAGAGCACCCCGTCCGCGACTCAGTCGATCCCGGCGAACAGGGGCCGGATGGCGACGTGGGTCGTGCCGGACGCCACGCTGCCCACCGGCGACTACACCTGGAGGGTCCGCGCGAAGGACCAGGAGAACGCGTATTCGGCCTGGTCGGCCGCATGCAAGTTCTCCATCGACCGCACACGGCCCGAGAAGCCGCCGCTGATCAGCTCTGCCCAGTTCCCTGACGGGGCGAACGGCTGGCCGGCCACCACTGGCAAGGCCCGCACCCCGGGAAGCTTCACGTTCGGTGCCAACGGGGTGACCGACGCGAAGGAGATCCTCTACTACACGGACGTCGAGCCCGGACCGCGTTCGATCGCGCCCGGTGCGACCGTGTCCATCACGCCGCCCGGCTACGGACCCCACCTCGTCTACGCCTACACCGTGGACAAGGCCGGCAACCGTTCCAATACGGCCGTCTACCGCTACTACGCGGCCCGCTCCGCGGAGCGTGACGGCCCGAACGACCTGAACGGTGACGGCAACCGGGACATCTGGACGCTCGACAGCCAGGGTTCGCTGCTCGCGTACGCGGGTCAGGGCAACGGCAAGTTCTCCGCCGCCACCAACGCCGGGCGCAACTTCCAGGGTGCTCAGATCCAGGCGAGCGGGGACTGGGGCCAGGACGGCTACAACGACCTCGTCGCCCTCAAGTACGACAGCGTCGAGAAGAAGAAGCGGCTCTGGACCTACCCCAACAACGGCAGCGGCACCGTCACCGATCGGTACACCGCACTGTCCGTCTCCTGCCCGGTCGTGAACGAGGAAATGGGCTGCGTCGGCGACGGCACGTGGACCGGCGACGACCACTGGTTCAACGCCGAGCAGGTCGTCTCCGCGGGCGACCTCAACGGGGACACCCAGCCCGACCTCCTGGTCAAGCAGGGCAAGTTCCTCTGGGCCTACTACGGCAACCGCACCTCACGCACCCTCGACGTGCGCGAGCCGGTGCTCGTCGGCGGCGGCGACTGGGACAAGTTCACCGTCATCGCCCCGGGCGACGTCAACGGCGACGGGATCGCCGACCTGTGGCTGCGAGACGACGCCAACGGCGACATCCTGCGCTCCTACGGCAAGAAGGCCGCCAACGGCTACGTCGACCCCACCACGTGGGGCGACACCGCCGCCCGCGTCAAGATCTGGACCGGCGTCACTGCTGCCACCTATCCGGGCGTCGGCTCCGTCGGCGACATCACCGGAGACGGCATCTCGGACCTGTGGGCCCGCAAGGCCGACAACACGGTCACCGGCTGGGCGGGCAAGACGCCCGGAGCCGACAACGTCTCCTTCACCGCTCCCTTCCCCATCGACGGTGTTCCGGGTGCGCGCATCGCCGCCGGGACCACACTGGCCTCCGGGCAGGAATTCAACAGCGGTCTCTCCAAGCTGGTGATGCAGGGCGACGGCAACCTCGTGCTGCTCACCAAGGACGCCAAGCCGATCTGGGCCACCAACACCGCCGGCAACCCCGGCGCGATCGCCCGTATGCAGAGCGACGGCAACCTCGTCGTCTACAAGGCCGACGGCACCACCGCGCTCTGGAGCAGCAACACCAACACTCCGTACTCGTACGCCGTGCTGAACCCCCGCGGCGTACTCGTCCTCTACAACGCCTCCGGTCAGGGTCTGTGGACCAGCGGTTCGCAGAGCCGCCCCGACTACAACGGCGACGGCTACACCGATGTCCTCGCCATCGACCCGCACGGAGACATGTGGGTCTACCCCGGCACCGGCGGCACGGGAACGAGCACCCTCGGAAGCCGCTACTTCGTGGGCAACGGGTGGTGGCCCGACGGCTGGACCAACGCGTACACGGCCGACCTCAACAACGACGGCTACACGGACGTCGTCGGGCGCACCAAGGAAGGCGACCTCTACCTCTTCCCCGGCAACGGCGGTACCGGCCCCTACTCCTTCAACGCGCCGGTCTTCATCGGCAACGGCTGGAACTTCCACGCGCTGGGCTTCGGTGACATCAACGGTGACGGCCGTACCGACGTCATCGCCCGCGACAACGGCGGCGACCTGTGGATGTACCCGCACACCGGCGGAAGCGGCACCGCCACCGTCGGGGCGCGGGTCTTCCTGGGCAACGGGTTCTGGCCCGACGGCTGGACCACCCTGCGGTACGCCGATCTCAACGGCGACTACAAGATCGACATCCAGGCCCGCAACGTCAACGGCGGCGAGATCTACATCTATCCGAACACCACCAAGGGCGGAGTCGTCAGCTTCGGAGCCCCCACCTTCAGCGGCAACGGCTTCTGGCAGGGTGAGTGGAACCCGTACGCGACCGACCTCAACAGCGACGGCGCCCCCGAACCTGTCGGAACCACCAGGGACGGCGGTCTCTACGACTTCCTCCCGAGCACCGGACGCACCCTGATCGGTGACGGCTGGCAGAGCTACAACGTCATCCTCTGACGCAGCCGGCCCAGCGAGGGGCGAGGTACCGCACAGCCCGTGCGGGACCTCGCCCCTTTCACGTTCGCGACGGCCGGACGCCCCATTCCCCGGCCGGCGGCATCGGGGATGATCTCCGTATGAACTTCACCAGTCGGCGTACCGTCCTGACCTCCGTGGCCGCAGACCGCCGGTCTGCCCCTGCTCAACGACCTTGCCGGGAACGGCAGTACGGCCGCGGCGGCCACCGCTGCGGCCGCGGGCGACCGGTTCGCCTCGAACTCCGAGCTGTACAACAGCGCCGCCTTCCAGGAGGGCGTGCACTGGATGCGCCGCTTCCGCTGCACCCCTCGGACCGAGCTCCTCGACAACGCCGGTCCCACGAGCGCCCCCGTCCGCAGCACGGCCGTGATCGCCCCGCACGGCGGTGGCATCGAGGCGGGCACCAGCGAGCTGTGCCTGGCCGTCGCCGGCTACCAGCCCGTCGGGGCCGGAGACTCCCTGCCCGCGCCCCTGAGCGGCGTACCGCAGCGCGACTACTGGATGTTCGAGGCGCTGGCCTCCTCCGGGGAGCTCCACGTCACCTCCACCCACTGCGACGACCCGGCCGCTCTGGCCGTCTGCGGCAACAACCTGTACGCGGTCTCCCTGCACGGCTTCGCTCCGAAGGCCGGCGAGCCGGCCAAGCAGATCCTCGTCGGCGGCCGCGACCAGCGGCTGATGCGGAACCTGGCGTGGGCCTTCGAGAAGTACGGGTTCACCCCCTCGGCCGCCACCCCCGCGCTGGCCGTGACCGTGACCGTGTCCGGGACGGACGCCTCCCTGGACGGCAACGACCCCGCGAACATCGTCAACCGCACCCGCACCGGGGCAGGCGCCCAGCTGGAGCTTTCGACCGCACTGCGCGAGGCGATGTTCGGCGCATTCGGCAGCGCCGCCGACCGCCGGCGGACCGCCGGTGTGGGAGACGGCGACCAGGCCCACTTCTGGAACGGCTTCGTGGGAGCCGTACGCGAAGCCGTCGACCGGCACGAACTCGGCCGCTGAGCACACGAGGAAGCGGACGCGGGAGAGCCCCGCCGGACGGGTGTCCGGCGGGGCTCTCCCGAAGGGTTCAGGCCGTACGGGCTACCAGGGCGGCAGCGGCAGGCCCGCCGCGCGCCTCGGCTCCAGGAAGTCCTCCCGGAAGATCTCCAGGGAGGCCCTCAGCAGCGGGATGCCGACCTCCGCACCGAGGTGCGTCAGCGTGGCCGACTCCTCGTCCATGCGGAACTCCAGCAGCAGCCCACCGCGTCCGGCGTCGGTCATCTCCACCACCTCCATGGCGTCGAATTCCTCGCTGCCGAGCACGGTGAGGGCGGCGTACTCGCGCGCCCCTACGGTGAAGTGCCTCATAGCCATCCCTCGAATTGCAGTCCGCCACCGCGCAGACTCCATCTCGCGCCGCGGCCGGTGGATTTCTCGATGATGTCGAGAACGTGCCCACCGTAGAAGGCCGAGGCCTGCTCGATGGTTCTGGTGGCCGTGGGACTGCCGAGGATCTCGTCCAGCAATACCTCACCGCCGTCGTTCAGTGCCCGCTTGTCGGTGAGGCGGTTGGCCCCGTTGAGGAACGGCAGGTACTTCTTGACGTGGTCGGCGGTGCGCTTGACCGGGTCGGTGTGCTTCTGCAGGGCCCGGCCGGCCTCGGTCATGTGGAAGTCGCGCTGGAACGGCTTGCCGTTCTTCGGCGGGATCTCCTTCAGCGCCGCGGCCCGCAGGTCGTCGTCCGAGGCGTTCTTGAGAGCGCCGCAGTTGTGGACCAGGACGGCGGCCGCGCCCGCGCGCACGTAGTACGTGTGCGTGTCGGTGACCGTCAGGTTGTGGACGCGCTGTGCCTGAGTCCACGCCGCCACCGAGGCGACCTGCACCCACGTCCCCGAGGACGTCTGGAGCCACTGGCCGGCCCTCAGCTCGCCGGCGTCGACCCAGCGCCGCTGCTCCGGCACCCAGAAGGGGTGTCCGTCGGTCGCGGTGATGACGTCGGTGGCTGTGCCCTTGTCGCCGTCGGTGTCGACGGTGATGCGGACCAGGTGCTTCTCGCCCTCGCCGACGATCTGCGCGGAGACGGGCTCGACGGTGGTCAGACCGGTCTCGGGGTCCGTCGTGAGGACCTCGTCACCGATCCGCACGTCCTCGATGGGCCTGGCGGAGCCGTCGGCCATCACGACCTCGGTCCCGGGGGTGAAGCTGTTGCGGACCTTGCAGCCGCCGCCTCCCCCGTCGCCGCCGCCGTCCTTCGACGCCTTCTTCGGCTCGGCCGACTTGGAGGACTTGCCGTGCCGGTCGGCCTTCTTCGCGCGCGCCGCGGCCTCCCTGGCCTGCCGGGCCGCGGTGGCCTTGGCCTCATCGGCCTTGCGCGCCGCCGCCGCGGCGCGTTCCGCCTGCGCGGCTCTTCGGGCCGCCGCCGCTTCCTCCTCCAGTTTTCTGGCCCGTTCGGCCGCTTCCTCGATCTGGCGTTTCCATTCGGCCAGGTCCTCGGCGTACTTGGCCATGGCCTGCTGGTAGCGCTCGACGCGCGCCAGGATGTCCCGGGCGAGCTTCAGCTTGCCCATCCAGCTGTTGAACGCGTCCCAGGCCCGGTCCAGGGCCTTGAGGATCCGCTTGGCCTTGCCGGCGAAGGGCAGGGCCGCCTCGAAGGCGAGGCCGGCGCAGGCACCCCAGTCACCGCCGAGGCAGGCCTTGATGTCGTTGTAGCCGGAGGCGTCCTTGAGGATGCCGATGGCCACGTCCAGCGCGACGTCGAGGGCGCTGCGGCCGTTCGCCCAGTTCGCCCAGGCCACTTCGGCGTCCGTGAAGTCCTTGATCGGCATCACTGGGGGCGCGATGGCCTGGCCGGAGGGGTCCGAGAACGTCACGGGCGAGTTGTTGGCGTAGGCGTACGGGTTCTGCTGCGCGGCCTCGTTGTAGTCGACGATCGGGTCGACGGACAGGAACCGCCCGGTGGCCGGGTCGTACTCCCGCGCCCCCAGGTGCACCAGCCCGGTGGACTCGTCCGTCTCGCCGCCGACGAAGGCCTTCTTGCCGGGCCACACCGCCGGGGCGGTGCCCCGCGCGTCCCCGAAGGGGGTGAACTTGCGGCGCGTGACGGCCTGGGTGGCCCCGTCGACGGCGGTGGTGGCCGTGCCGTTGTTGTCGGCGAGGAGGTACGAGGTGGTGACCGCACCGCCCTTGGCGGTCCTCACCATCGTCGGGCCGGCGGTGTGCGCGTAGTAGCGCGTGGCCTCCACCGCGCCGTTCGGCGCCATTCGGACCTCGGTGCCGGGCAGGTACAGCGTCGTACCGGCCGGGTCCCGCTTGATCAGGCGGTTGCCGTTGGCGTCGTAGAGGAACTCGGTCGTCTTCGCGCCCTCGGTCACCTTGGCGAGGTGGCCCTCGACGTCCCACTCCATCCGCTGGCTGTTGCCCTGGACGGTGCGGGTCTCGGTGTTGCCGGCGTCGTCGTAGGTGAACGAGTCGCTGCGGGTGCCGCCGGGGCCGGTGGTGTCGACCCGCTGGAGGCGGTTGGCGGCGGGCTTGCCCGGGGTGCCGTACCCGTAGGAGCGGATGACGTCCTTGGTCAGGTCGCCGCTGGTGGAGTGCTGGACCTCCTTGGTGCGGTTGCCCGCCGTGTCGAAGGAGTACGACGTCCAGTACGGGGCCGGGCCTCCGACCTTCGGCGCGGAGCCGGGGCCGGTGGCGTTCGGCTTGGCCGCGCAGTCGTCGGTCGCCGTCCACGCCTCGCTCATGCGGCGCATGTAGTCGTAGGCGAAGCACTGCGTGTCCGTGGTGCCCGTGGCGGCCGCGCCCTCCTGGTCCTTGACCTTGAGGATGTTGCCGACGGCGTCGTAGTCGTACGACGTGTCGTTGATGCGGCCGGGGGCCTTCTCCCGGTCGTTGACGGTGCGGGTCAGGCGCCGGGTCTGCTCGTCGTAGAAATTGGTGGTGAACAGCTGGGAGCCCGCGGATCCGGTCTCCGTGCGCAGCACGTCGCCCATCGGCGAGTAGTCGACCTTGCCCACGAACGTCTTGCCCGCCACACCCATGACGGTGGGCAGCTCGAAGTGGTTGTAGGTCATCGTCACGCGCTCGGCGGGGAGCCCGCCGATCGCCGGCTGCTGCGTCCACGCGGTCAGGCCCGTGTTGGGCCGGTAGCCGGTGGAGAAGGAGTACGTGCCGGCGAGCGCGCCCTCCGACTTGGGGATGGTCACCGTGGATCCGGTGGGCCGGTACCCCTGGTCGTAGCCGGTGATGGCGTGGGTGTACGCGTTGCCGCCCACGTAGCGGGTGGAGGAGACCGGGAGGCCGACGGCGCCCGGCAGGGTGTCGTAGACGATCTCGCTGAGCTTGGCGCCGGCCGGCGAGCCCTCGTGGGTCTCGGTGACACGGCCCAGGCCGTCGTAGGCGAACGCCACGGTCTTGTTCCGCTGGTCGGTCACCGACTCCAGACGGTCGCCCTTGCCGAAGACCTTGGACGTGGTGCCCTTCTCCGGGTCGGTGACCTTCGTCTGGCGGCCCCGGATGTCGTACTGGAAGGTCCAGGTGTCCCCGGCCGCGTTGACGACGCTCTCCAGCTGGCCGCGCTGGTCGTAGCCGTAGCGGGTCCTGTCGTACGCGCCGGTCGGCGAGTCCGAGCGGAAGGAGCGCAGCTCGGTCTTGCGGCCCTGGCCGTCGAGGAACGCCTGGGTGGGCGTCTCACCGGTCGGCGGGTCGACGGTGATGCTGTCGCCGCCGTACGAGGTGGTCGTCCGCGAGGTCTCCTCGCCGAACTTGCGGGAGATCTGCGCGGTGGGCCGGCCGCTGCCGTCGTACTCGGTGACGGTGGAGGATGCCACCTCGTTGTCCTTCGGGGCCCACTGCTCGCCGGAGGCGGTGCCGCCGGTGTAGTAGGCGCCGTTGGACTTCCAGACCTGGCCGAGGCTGTTGTAGAAGGTGTCGGCGATCACCCGGCCGCCGCCGAGGGCTTCCAGCTGGGTCTGGCGGATGCGCAGGCTGCTGTCGAAGATCTCGTAGCTGCTGCGGTAGGTGCCGTCGTCGACGAGGGACTTGGTGCTGATGACGACGGGCGCGTCCGGGCGGACGTCGTAGGCGAACTCGGCGTCCGGGGACTTGGTGACGGGGTCGCGGTCCGGGGACCACGCCTTGGCGAGACGGCCGAGTGCGTCGTACTGCATGACGCTGCGCCGGCCGTTGGTGTCCTGCTTGGCCAGGATCGAACCGCGGCCGAGGTCGGTCTCGGTGGTGTCGGTGTGGCCGAGCGGGTTGGTGGTGACGACCTTGGTGACGATCTGTCCGGCGGCCGGGGTGTAGTCGATCTTGGTGACCTTGCCGAACACGTCGGTCGTCGTCTTCGGGCGCCCGTAGGCGTCGAAGGTGAGCGAGCCGTCCAGCGTGTACTGGGGCTTGCCGTTCGCGTACCCGGACAGGGACTCCGAGCGGACCACGTTGCCGACGGCGTCGTAGGACAGGCGGGCGTCGGAGATCACGTCGTCGGGACGCTTCACGTCCTTGGCGTCACAGGCCTTGCCGACCGTCTCGATCCGCTTCTCGCGGCCGATGATCCACAGGGTTTCGTCGGACTCGTACTCGTAGCGGGTGCAGCTGTCGTCCTTCGGATCGGCGAGGTCGCCGAGGTCCGAGACGGTCAGCGGTTTGCCCTGCTCGTCGAGTTCGGTCTCCTGCGCGTTGCGCCGCCATCCCCGGTTGTCGGAGAGCAGCGTGCGGGAGGCGACGTTGGTGGTGCCCCGGACGAAGGCCTGGAGCGGCTCGATGCCCTCGCGCAGCCGGGTGGCCGTCGGGCCGTGCAGCCACGGGGTGTACGTGGTCGCGGCCTCCAGGGCGCCGCCCTCGCCGTTGTAGGCCAGGACCTCGCGGGTCTGGCCGGCGAAGAGGCGGTGGTCGGCGAGCTCCTTGCCCTCGGAGTCCTTGACCTTCACCGAACGCTTGCCGCCCGAGGGGGCGGCCCGGTCGCCGTCGAGGCCGCGGAAGTACAGGGTCTCGGTCAGGGACCTCTTGTCCGGCGCCGCTCCGATCAGCGTCCGTACGCGCTCGTAGCCGCGCCACTGCGACCACGTGCGCGTGTTCGGGCGCATCGTCTCGGTCTCGTCGTCGTACGCCCACGCCGGCGTGCCGAGGTACTGGTATTCGGTGACGCGCGTCGGGGAGTTGCCGTTGCGGTCCTCCTCCTGCACCTGGTCGACGAGGTGCTTGTGGAACCAGTCGGTGACGTAGAGCTTCTTCTCGCGCTTGGGGTCGTTCGGGTCCGGTATCTCGCTGATGACCGGGTAGCACCGCAGGGTGTTCGACTCGTGGGAGGACGGGATCACGCGCGGGTTCGCGGCCCGGCACTCCGGCTCGCGGTAGTGCACGTTGACCGTGGAGCCGGTCTCGGTGTCGATGGCCTCGATGCGGTAGCGCAGGTACGGCGGCTTTCCGTCGTCCAGGCCGTCGACGCGGTTGGGCAGCTGCTTGCCGCGGAAGGTGACCGGCGGGAGGCTGGTCTCCTTGCCGTCCTTCCCGTTCCTGCCGGTGTGCCGGACGGCGGAGAGCCACAGCGGGTAGTCGGTGCCGTCACCGGTCTGCGGGAAGTCCTGGGTGAGCTTCCAGGTGTCGACGGGCTGGTGGGTGGTGCCGTTCCAGACCTCGGTGGTGATCTCGGTCAGCCGCTTGCGGGTGAAGAAGGTCGGCGTGAAGCGTGCCTTGCACTCCTCCTTGGCCGCGCACAGCTGGTCGCCGGGGGTGTCGGGCCACATCTTGGCGATGTTCCAGTCCACCTCGGGCTTGAGCTTGTCCTCGGCGCAGTCGAAGTCCTTCGTCTTCAGGCAGCGCTCGGCGACGGTGAACCGCACCTGGGCCGGGGCGTTGGCGAAGAGGTTGTCGCTGCGCAGGCCGTAGGAGATGTGGTCGAGCCAGCCGCCGCGGTCGTAGGCGCGGTTGGTGGAACCGCCCGCGATCTTGTAGTTCGACCCGTAGTGGTTGACCTCCTTGTCGTACCAGTAGGTCATCGCGTTGCCGCGCGGGTCCACCACGTAGTCGAGGTTCCAGCGGTAGGCCTCGTCGCAGACCGAGTTCGCGAAGTCGCCGGCCTTGAAGCAGTCCTCGCCCGGGTGGTTGCCGTAGACCGGAACCAGCAGCGCCGAGTTGGTGACGGGCTTGCCCGTGCTCCAGCCCGGCACCTTGTTCAGGCCGAAGTGGAACTGGACGCCCTGCGGGGTGGTGACCCGCCAGTGCTCGCCCTTCTTGTCACCGTTGTCGGCGCCGGAGAGCAGCTCCACGCGGGAGCCGTCGTCGTCGGAGGGGCGCCAGAGGCCGGTCTTGTCGTCCCGGACGAGCTGTGTGGAGCCGCCGTTGAGGGACATCGTGACCGTGGAGACGGAGTGGCAGAGGTCGCCGGTGTCGTCCTTGGGGTTGTTGAACCCGGACCCCTCCTTCTTGTCCTGGCTGCAGGGGATGAAGGAGCGCTCGATGAAGTTCGACCCCAGGTCCCAGCCGTCGCCGACCCAGGAGGTCTGCTGGGAGGACGCCGAGGTGCGGCCGTCGATCTGGGCGCTGGAGTACCCGAGGGCCAGGGACGGGCTCGGGCCGCCGAGCGAGGCCGGCACTTCGAGCGGGTAGGACCAGGAGAAGTCGCCGGCCGAGCCGCCCGCCTGCCAGGAGCCGGACGGGTTCAGCGAGGTGGCCTTGAAGGTGCCGTTGGCGCCGTCGGCGCTCGGCGCTGCGGCCAGCACCGTGGGGGCGGCCGCGGCGGCCGAGGCCAGCATCATGGGGGTGCCGGAGCGCGCACCGCCGGTGCCTTGGGTGGCGAAGGAGCCGGCCGCGGCGGCGGAGCCGGGCTGTGCCGCCGTCGCCACGGTGGCCGTGAGCGTGCCGGTGCTCGCGTCGTTCTTCGCGGTGACCGGGGTGGCCATACGGCACTCGGGGCGCTCGGGCGTCGTGAGTACGCAGGCCGGCAGCGCGGTGAAGCGGAGCCGGGAACCCCAGCTGCCGCCGTACGCGTTCTTGAAGGCGTTGTAGTCGAGCTCGACCGAGACCGGTGCGTCGCCGGCGCGGGTGTCGGTCCGCTTGACGGTCATCAGGAGCCCGCTCGGGACGCCCGCCTTGTCGGCGGCGCTGCGGTCGAGCAGGTCGACCTTCACCTTGACCGGGGTGTCGGCGGCCGGGGCTACCGCGGGCGGGGCGTCGGCGGCCGGGGCGTCGGCGGCCGGGGCGGAGAGCGCCTGCGGGGCGCCGGCGCTACGAGGCTGCGGCGCGGCGGGGGTTGCGGGCGCGCCGGCAGCCGCCGGGGCCGCGGCGGCGATCCGTACCGGCAGGGTCCCGGCCTTGGCCGGGCCCGGCGGCGGGGCTGCGGGGCCGCCCGCCGCGGGAGCCGAGAGCATCCGCGAGCGGCCGTCGGCGGGCGCGGAGCCCCGGGCGGGGACTGGGACGGGGACTGGGGCGGGGACCTGGACCTCGGCCGAACCGGCTGCGGGCCAGGCCACCTTGGGCGGTGCGGTCCACTTGTTGCGCTGGGACTCGGCGGGTGTGGGGGCGGGCTTGCCGGTGACCGGCTTGCCGCCGACCTTGGTCAGCTTCTGCAGGGCCGGCGGGGAGGAGGAGGCTGCGGACGCCGGTGGCGAGGCGAGCCCGGTCACGCAGAGGGCAACGGACAGGGCCGGTATCGCCCAGCCGAGTGCGCGTCTGCGCTTTCCGTCCCTAGCGTACCAATTTCGATTTCGCAAATTGGGTTCCGTCAAAGCTCACGCGTGCACGAATGTACACACTATTCGGACGTAGGCCCAAGACCGTAACAGTGAGGGCTGCACCACATTTCCGACCGCCTCCAGAGCAGTAATTCCGTACCGCAAAGTACGCATCAAGTCGAGGCAAAGTCGGACAGAAGGAGAATGGAATAGGAATTTCCACTTCCGGTTTTCCCGGAGGTGCCGCAGGTCATGAGAAGCTCGCCCGGACTGATCAAGCCATCCGTGCGCAGGAACCCTCCGTACGTGCCCGGATCGACTACGAGGAACCTCCGTGAGACCACCCCTGGCGCGGCAACGCGCCACCGGCCAGCCTCGCTTGCGGGCGTCGGCACTGGTCACGACACTGGCCCTGACCGCGGGCCTGATGGGTACCGCACCCCTCGCCGCGGCGGCGGACTCCGGCCCCGCCGCCGGGCGGTCGGCGCCCGCCGCCGAAGCCGAGAAGGCGGCCGCCGAGGCCGAGCGGACCGGAAAGCCGGTCGAAATCGTGGGCCTGCGCACCGAGACGGACGAGGTGTGGGCCAATCCGAACGGAACACAAACGGCGGAGCACGCCCTGGTTCCCGTACGGGTACGCCGAGGCGGAAAGCTCATTCCCGTCGACACCACGCTGCAGAAAGGCCCCGACGGCCGCCTCGCCCCGAAGGCCGCCTCCATCGGGCTGACGTTTTCGGGGGGCGGCGACTCCCCCCTCGCGGTGATGTCGGAGAACGGCCGCGACGTGGCCCTGAGCTGGCCGGCGCCGCTGCCCGAACCCCGGCTCGACGGCAGCAGCGCGCTCTACCCCGAGGTGCTGCCCGGGGTGGACCTGCGGGTGAGCGCGACCGTGGACAGCTTCTCCCACGCGCTCGTCGTCAAGTCCCGTGAGGCCGCCGCCAACCCGGCCCTGGCCTCCCTCTCCTTCGGCCTGAAGGCCGAGGGGCTCACCGTACGGGCCGAAGCCGACGGGCAGCTGCGCGCCGTGGACCCGGCCGGGCAGACCGTCTTCGGCTCGGCGAAGCCCCAGATGTGGGACGCGGGCGGACAGAAGGCCGAGGCCGCTGCCGGCACGCCGGCCGCACCGGCGACCGCTGCCAAGTCCCTCCTGCGTTCCGCGGCCGCCGAGGCTCCCCCGGCGCCGGTCGAGGGCGTCACCACCGGTGCCAGGCAGGCCGACCTCGGAGTCCGGCTGAACGGCTCCACGCTCACCCTGACCCCGGACCAGAGCCTGCTCAAGGCGCCGGAGACCACGTACCCGGTCGTGATCGACCCGACCTGGGACGCCTGGAAGACGGCGTGGACGATCGCGTACAAGCACAACGCGTTCCCGTCCTCGCCGAGCACGAACTACTGGAACGGCGGCACCCTCAGCAAGGACGCCCGCGTCGGCTGCGCCAAGGACGCCGCCAACGGCGACGCCGTGATCTGCGCCAAGACCTTCTTCCAGGTCGGGATGAAGGACTACTGGGACAAGCAGATCATCGAGTCGACCCTGCGCATCAAGCAGAAGTCGGCCGGCTCCTGGAGCTGCAAGTCCGGTGACATCCAGGCCTGGGAGACGGGCCCCATCTCCAAGTCGACCACCTGGAACAACCAGCCCGACTGGAGGCGCCTCGTCGACTCCAGCGGCCAGTCCTACGGCGGGCGCAACTGCCCCGGCGACGGCGACCTGATCGAGTTCAACGTGAAGTCGGCCGTCGCGGCGGCCGCGCAGAAGCACTGGAGCACCTGGACCATCGGCCTGAAGGCCGCCAAGGACACCGTCGACGTCTCCTGGCGCAAGCTGGACCCGAACAGCGCCCGCGTCTCCACGACGTTCAACACCACCCCGGACAAGATCACGGACCGCTCCACCGACCCCTCCGTGCCCTGCACGGGCGGTGTCATCGGGACCACCGACGAGATCGTCCTACGCGCCCGGGTGAAGGACAAGGACAAGGGGGACAACTCCCTGGGCGCCGAGTTCCACTGGTGGAAGGACGGCTCCTCCAGCCAGACCAAGTCCGTCATCAAGGCCACCAACGGCAACGTCGCACAGCTGCGCATCCCGGCCAAGGACCTGAACGGCACGTACCGGTGGGACGTACGGACGCTGGACAACGTCGGCCCGCCCGGCCCCTGGGCCGGCCAGTGCCTCTTCACCATCGACCGGACCCGCCCGGACCGGACGCCGCTGGTGACGTCGAAGCAGTTCCCGGAGAACGAGGACGACCCCGCGAAGACCGGATTCGCACGCTCCGAGGGGACCTTCACGCTGAGTGCCAACGGGGTCAAGGACGTCACGGGATTCGAGTGGTGGACCGACTCCAACCCGAAGGTGAACAAGATCGCGCCGACCACCGTCGGCGGCTCGGTGGACGTCAAGTACACGCCGACCACGGCCGGTCCGCAGCGCCTGTTCGTGCGCAGCCTCGACGCCTCGGGCAACCGGTCGAACCTCAAGGAGTACCTGTTCTACGCCAAGCGCCTGGCCACCCGTGACAAGCACGGCGACCTCAACGGCGACGGCACGGTGGACATCTGGAGCGTCGACCCGGGCTCCGGCCTGCTGTGGATGCACCCGGGCAAGGGCGACGGCACCTTCGACCTCTCCCGCCAGCTCGACGACCAGGGCTCCTTCGCCGACGCCGCCTCGCTGACGCACCGCGGCAGCTGGAACGAGGACTACTACGAGGACCTCGTCGCCCTGCAGCCCAGCCCCGACAACTCCCGCAAGAACCTCTACGTCTACCCCAACAAGGGCGACGGCGACCTGGAGAGCGCGGACGCGAACCGCATCGAGCTCCAGGTGGGCAATCCCGACGTGGACGACCACTGGTCCGACGCGGACCAGGCCGTCGCGATCGGGAGCGTGGACGACGACAACGGCGACGGCAAGGTCGACGACGCCGACCAGCCCGACCTGCTGGTGAAGACCGGGGACCAGCTGTGGCTGTACCGCGGCTCGGCCGTCGGCTTCCTCGACGCCTTCGGTGAGCCGGTCCTGCTCGGCAACGCCGACTGGAAGAACATGACGCTCATGGCACCGGGCGACCTCAACGGCGACCGGCTGCCCGAGGTCTGGGCCCGCGACACGGTCACCGGCAAGATCCACCAGTACACGAGCCGCGTCACCACCGAGCCGGGCGCGGTCACCGTGGCCGACCTGTCGGTCTTCGCCGACCCGGCGGTCCGTACGACCTCCATCGGCTCAGGCTTCACCGGCGCGGCCTACGCCCACCTGTCCAGCAACGGGGACTTCGAGGCCAACGGCCTCGCCGACCTGTGGTCGCGCGACGGCAACGGCCGCATCACCGAGTTCCCGGGGCAGGCCCCGGCCGGGGGCTCGGCCTTCGGCGCCGGCAGGCAGCTCGTACTCGGCGGCACCTCCTGGTCGGAGTGCCAGGCCTTCACCTCCGCCGCCACCGGCACGCACACCCTGTGCGGTCCGATCCTGGCCAAGTACCTGGCCAAGGGCGGCACCTCCATCGGCTACCCGACCACCGACGTGCTCGTCCCGTCCGACGGGGTGGGCCGCTACGTCAACCTCCGCGGACCGGGCCAGACCAGTGACAACGGCTCCATCTACTGGCATCCGAGCAGCGGCGCGTGGGTCGTGTGGGGCGGCATCCGCGCCAAGTGGCTCGCGATGGGCGCCGAGAAGGGCATCCTCGGCTACCCGACCTCCGACGAGACGCCCACGTTCGACGGCACCGGACGGTTCTCCACCTTCTACTCGGCCGCGGGCGGCAAGGGTGGCATCTACTGGTCCACCGAGACCGGCGCGTGGTCCGTCCACGGCTCGATCTACGCCACGTACGTCTCCCTCGGCGGTCCGGCCAGCCGGATCGGCTACCCGGTCACCGACGAGACCAACGTCGGGGACGGCTCCGTCGCCCGCTTCAACCACTTCCGGCCCCGCTCGGACGCCGAGGCCACCGCATCCATCTACTGGAGCAAGGGCAACGGCGCCTCGGCGATCCGCGGTTCCATCCGCAGGCGGTGGATCGCGATGGGCGCCGAGAAGAGCACCCTCGGCTACCCGACCTCCTACGAGTACGAGGTGGCGGGCGGCGTCCGCGAGGACTTCGAGAAGGGCTACATCCGCGCCAACACCGTGACCGGCGCGACGTTCGAGCACCAGCCGGCCGACCGGACCGCGCACCTGCGCACCGACCTGTCCGGCGACTTCAACGGCGACGGCCGCAGCGACCTCGCCACCGCCTACGACTACGGCGACAACACCACCGCGCTGTGGGTCTTCGACGCGCTGCCGGGCGGCGGGTACGCGGAGCCCACGGTCCGCTGGACCAGCACCAAGGGCGGCTTCTCCCACCAGCGCGCCAAGTGGACGGCCGGCGACGTCAACGGCGACGGGCGCGCCGACATCGTCGCGCTGTACGGCTACGCCGACGGCTCCAACTCCCTGTGGAGCTTCCTGTCCAACACCACGGGCACCTTCACCCCGGTCAAGGGGGTGACGACCACCGCGGGCACCGGCGCCGGCTCCTTCGACTGGGCCAGGACCAAGCCGTTCGCCGGCGACTTCAACGGCGACGGCAAGGCGGACGTCGCCATGGTCTACGACTACGGCAACGGCGAAGCGGGGGCCCACACCTGGACCTCGAAGGGTGACGGGTTCTTCAACCCGGCCGCCGCCAGCTGGCGTACCCCCGCGGGCAACTGGTGGACCGACCACGCCACGTGGCGGGTCGGCGACTTCAACGGCGACAAGCGGGACGACATCGTCGCCCTGTACGGCTACACGGCCGGCGGTGTCGCGGTCTTCACCTTCCTCGCCCAGCCGAACGGCGGCGTCGCCGCCCCCGTGAAGTCGTGGAACCAGCCCGCCGGCGGCGCGTGGGAGTACGCGAAGATCAAGTTCACGGCCGGCGACTACAACGGCGACGGCCGCGCCGACGCCGCCCTGATGTACGACCACGGGGACGGCCACGCCTCGCTGTCGACGCTGCTCGCCAAGCCCGACGGCACGGTCGGGGACGCGGTCCGCAGCTGGGACACCCCGGAGGGGAACTGGTACGGCACGAACGCCGGCATGCCGCTCTCGGGCGACTCCGACGGGGACGGCCGGGCCGACATCTCCTCGCTGTACAACTACGCGAGCGGCGCCTCGGGAACCTTCACCTTCAAGAGCCGCCCCGACGGCGGTTTCGAGAACGGCTTCCTGAGCTGGCAGACCCTGCCCGGCACCTGGTGACCGCAGCCACACCGCGCTGACCCGGGCAACCCGGCACCCAGCCTGCCGACCCGGGCCCCGTACCGCCATCACCATGGCGGTACGGGGCCCTTCTCCTGCCCCGAGGCCGCCTCGAACCGCGGGTTGTCCCGATCGCGGTCCGGCTCCCGTACCGGCCCCGCGGGGTGGCGGGCCTGTCCGGCGGAGACCCTTGCCCGGTCCTGCGCCGGCCAAGGCCGGGGCTCCCCAGGACCTCTCCCCCATCAACATGCGTGTGGCTACCGGGAGATGAGCATCAGGGTCCGCCTGCTATGGTGCGCCGATGTCATTGATCAAGCAGATTCAGGTCACCTTCGACTGCGCAGAACCCGAGCGCGTCGCTCGCTTCTGGTGTGAGGTGTTGGGGTACGTCGTTCCGCCGGCACCGGAGGGTTTCGCCACTTGGGCCGACTACGATCGCTCGCTGCCGCCTGAACGTCAGGGTGCAGGGTTCGTCTGTATGGATCCCACAGGTGCGGGCCCGCGCATGTACTTCCAGCGCGTTCCCGAGGGCAAGGTCGTCAAGAATCGGGTGCATCTCGACGTGCGGGCCGGCACCGGGCTCGTGGGCGAAGAGCGCGTGGCCAGGCTCGAGGCGGAAGGCGCACGACTGGTCGCGCTCGGGGCGACACGCCTGCAACTGCTGCGTGCCGATGAATACAACGAGTCGTGCCTCCTGATGCAGGACATCGAGGGCAACGAGTTCTGTCTCGACTGAGCACCCTCCGAGACGGCGACCTGCCGGGCGGCGGTCGATGATGCCGAGCTGCCCCCAGCCACGGTCAGCAGGCCGGAACTGACCAGTCCGTATTGGTCGGGGGGTTCTGGCCGGGGGTGTCGCCGTACATGAAGGTGTTCGCCACGGCGTAGCCGATCCCCGCGGCGGCGGCCGCGATCGCGGTCACCGCCGCGGCGCTCAGGGCCAGTCGGTGAGGCTTCTTGGCAGGCGAGGCGGGCGCCATCGGCGCCCCCTTCGCTGTGGGCCGAGCGATGCCGGGGATTCAGCAGGCCGGAAGCGATTCCCGGCCGGTGTCGACGTAGACGGCGGGGATGTATTCGCCGGTGGACATGCGGTACCACCAACCGTTGCGCTCGGCGGGGCCGTGGTAGTCGCCCAGCGGGACGGCGCGCCCGGCGACCTGGCACAGCACGACGATGTCCTGGCCGATGTCGTAGTCGTGCCCCGTAGCCGATCCCCGGCCCCGGTCGGTGTCGGTGTAGTCGGCGTAGACCTGTACGACCGTGGAACCGCCGTTGTCGGACCAGGCGATGCGCGAGACGTACCGGCCGTGCTTCGAGTCGGCCATCGGGTCCGCGACGGGCGTCTTCTGGCCTGGGAGCGACGCCTTCGGAGTCTGGGGGGCGGGTGTGGTGTTGCCGCCGCCGCCCGCGGCCCCGGCCGTGGCGCGGCCCGGGCTGCCGCCGGGGCCGGGATTCGCGGCCGCGCCGGTGGCGGGGGGCTCGGGTGCGGAGGCCGTGGCCGGCGAGCTCGGCGTGATCGGCGTGATCGGTGCCGAGGTGCCGGCGTGCGGGGCCGCCCCGGCGGAGTTCCCCGCGCCCTTCGAGTCGCCGAAGCGCTGCAGGACCAGGACCCCGCATCCGATGGCTGCCACGACGGCAACCGCAGCGACCAGGGCGAGGAAGCGCGTGCGGCGGCTCGCCTCCGCCTCGCCCAGTTCGCCTCCTCCGTCAGCCGGTGCGTCCGTGGCCGGCCCGCCCACCACGTCCTCAGCCGTCTCAGCCGTCTCTCCCGCCTCTTCCGCCTCTTCCGCGGCCGCGGCGGACACGGTGACGGGCACGGGAACGGGGACCGGCACGGACGCAGGCAGCGCATCGAGCCCCCCTTGCCGACGCCTGCGGCCCGCCTCCCCGACACGCCGCCGAGCCGCGGCCATCTGCCGCACTTTGCCAGCCGCTGGTGTCGCCGGGGCGGTGGCCCCATCCGCCGTCCGGGTTCTGCGCCGTGTCCAGATGACGCAGGACTCGTGCCGAGACCTCCCGGACGGCCGGTGCGATCGGCTCCGTGCGGACAAGGCGTACGCCTCCCGCACGAACCGTGCCTGCCTGCGCCGCCGCGGAACCCGCTGCACCATCCCCGACAAGGCCGACCAAGCGCGCAACCGCCAGAAGCTCGGCTCCCGCGGCGGCCGGCCACCGTACTTCGACCCGGTCGGCCCCGCGAGCGTCATGCAGTCGAGTGCGGGATCAACCGCCTCAAGGGACACCGCGCTGTCGCCACGCGATACGACAAGCCGGCCGGCCGCTACGAGGCGACCGTCCTCGTCGCGGCCATCCACGAGTGGCTGTGAACCTCGGCCATCACTCGGCGGGATCCACGTTCCACGTCTCCGGCAGATCGCTGCCGCAGAAGACGCAGACGAAGTCGTCCTCTCGCACGATGTTGTGCTCCTGGCAGCCAGGACACCGCCGGAACACCACCTCGTGGGTGAAGCCGGAGGGCCGTTCGAGCCCTACGTCGTCCAGAGCACGAGCGACTTCCGACCAGGAGCCGACGTCGGGGCAATACCCGGTGGACTGGTTGCTGACCTCGTTCACGGCCCAGCGGTCCGCCTCGCGCACGAAACCGATCTCGCCGGCACTCAGCACCATGGCTCCGCCGGCACAAGCCACATGCTCGCTCCGCCGCGGCGCCAGCCGAAGCACACCGTCCGTGCCGACCACGAAGGTGAACGGCTCGGCCAGCTCCGCCGCCGATCGCCCAGCGATCCAGTCGCTGAACTCATCTGCCGAGCCGATCCGGCACCCGCCGCTGCCAGGCCGGACCGCAGCCTTCAGCTCGACCGGTCCGACATATCGGTAACTCCGCCCCCGCGCACTCACATCAGCCAACCTAGAGCACTCCCGACACACGCCCTAAGCACTGCTGGTGGCCGACCCATCTGGCCAGCGGCGCACGGGGGCACTCACTCGTCCCCGTCGCTCCCTCGAAGCCTTGAAACAGCGGGGACCCGGCCCGCGATCCGCACTGACGGTCCGGCCGTTGCCTATCAGGGTGTGCTTCAGGGCCGGCCAGGGGCGTCGAGGGCATGGTCCTTGAGGAAGGCGCCCGCATGGGCCGCCGCCTCTTCCGCGGTCGCGTAACACGCCCCGGCGCCGGCCGTGCTGGATGCCCCATCGGCGCCCTTGCCCGTCCAGCCCCAGTCACCGGAAGGTGCCTGCACCAGCTCAGCAGTCCCCCCGAAGAGTGCAAGCGTGCTCGCGCCTGCCGCCACCGGCGCCGGCCGGCTGACGGCGTCGGGCCATTTCTTACGCGCACCCTGTCGGGTGATGCCCCACACCGCCCCCAGCCGTTCATAACTCGCGCCGTAGGAGCCGGCGGTTGCCGCCGCCTGCGCAGTCAACCGCCTGACCTCGGCATCCACCACCTTCCACGCGGCAAGGACGGACAGAGCCACGTCAACGGGCTCCGCGTCCCACATGCGGTCCGCAGGAAGTCCGGTCTCGCGGGAGCGAACGGCTGCGGCCAGCGGATTCAAGGCGTCGTACAGGGCCTTGTCCAGCGCTACCTGTTCTTCTGGGGTGATCTCAGGGACCGTCATGCGACAACCATAGTTCACGAACCTCCAGAAGGTAACTTCAGTTACCACCCGAGTGCAGTCGCCCGCGACGCGATGCGTCCGGTCCACCGCAGCCCGGTCACAGAGCCCAACCCCAGAACGCGTGGACCCCTCGTTCACTGCGGTCTGTAGCCAATTGACTGCGAATCGGCTAACTTCCCTCCTAGTAGTCGTGGCTCCGAAGTCTCAGCGCCCGCGGTTCGCATCGCGGGCGTCGTGCTGTACAGCAGTGTCCGAGGACCAGGGCGATCACCTCACCCAGGGGTACTGACAAGCCAGTACCCCACGATCCTCGACAGGGGAAACACATGGCCACGGGTACCGTGAAGTGGTTCAACGCGGAAAAGGGCTTCGGCTTCATCGCGCAGGACGGCGGCGGTCCGGACGTCTTCGTCCACTACTCGGCGATCAACTCCACGGGCTTCCGCGAGCTCCAGGAGAACCAGCAGGTCAACTTTGACGTCACCCAGGGCCCGAAGGGCCCGCAGGCGGAGAACGTCACCACCGTCTGACCGAACACCTCGGCGCCCCGCACCCAAGCTCAAACGGTGCGGGGCGCCTTGCCGTATCCGCGACCCGGAGGGCACCTGCGTGCCATCTGAGCTGCCGCTCGGTCGTACGGGTCCCCAGGCATGGCAGCGCGGTCGCATTGCCCGTGGCCAGGCCGCGCGGCCCGACCACAGCCGACTCTCGGCGGCGCGGTCGGTGCGTACGAGGGGGTTTTGCGGTTCCGAGTTCTAGAGTGATCGGCGTGCGCCCCGGACTCCGGTGCGAGCGCCGTTCACGGATGGGCTCCGGAGGCTGCTGCAGAAGGTGAGAGGAGTGGGCGACGCCGTGCCACTGGATCCGATTCTGCAGAAACTGCTCGACGGCATGCCGGCGACCGACTTCGACACGGTCTCGCCGGAGGAACTGCGTCGCGCCAACATCGCGAACGCCATCGCGCAGCCACGCGTCGTCGAACTGCCGCGCATCGAGGACCACCGCGTCGAGGGGGTGGGCGTGCGCATCTACTGGCCCCGGGCCGGCGCCGCCCCTCTGCCGATGGTCGTGTACTGCCACGGCGGCGGGTTCTTCATGGGCAACCTCGACACCCACGACAACGTCGCCCGCAGCATCGCCCACCGAGCAGGCGCGGTCGTGGTCTCCGTCGACTACCGGCTCGCTCCCGAGGACCCGTACCCGGCGGCGGTGGAGGACGCGTTCACCGCGCTGCACTGGACCGCCGCCCACGCCGGCGAACTCGGCGGGGACCCGGACCGCATCGCCGTCGCCGGCGACTCGGCCGGCGGGAACCTGGCCGCCATGGTCGCCCTGCGCGCCCGCGACACCGGTGGGCCCCCGCTGCGCTTCCAGCTGATGTGGTACCCGTGCACGCACATCGACCCCGCCCTCCCCTCGGAGACGGAGAACGCCAACGCGCCCGTCCTGCCCCACCGCGCCGTCGTACTGAGTGCCGGCTGGTACCTGGGCAACCGCGACCCCAAGACCTCCGGCGCCGCACCCGCCTACGCGGAAAGCCATGCCGGCCTGCCGCCCGCGTACATCGCCACCGTCCAGGGCGACGCCATCCGCGACGAAGGCATCCGCTACGCCCAGCTGCTCCGCGCAGCCGGCGTCCCGGTCGAACACCACAACCACGAGGACCTGGTCCACGCCTTCTGCACCCTCGCCCCCTACGTGCCCGCCGCGGCGAGAGCGCTGGACGACTCCCTCGCCGCGCTCAAGACCGGCCTCGCCTGACTGCCTGGCAGCACTCGGCATGGCGCTCCTCCGCGCGCGTGCGAAGGATTGCGTGTAGGCCAAACGGTGTCGACACGGCCCCTTACGGCACCTATTCCGGGAGTGCGATGAACCGAATGTTATTGATGTATTGCAATCACACCGCTTCATGGAGGTATGCCATGCGTGCACGTATTCTCCGTTTCACCGTCGTACTGGGTGCCGCCGCGGCGCTCGGTCTGGGCGGAGCCGCGGCGGCCAGCGCCGACGGTGTCGGCAACTCCGGCCTCGGGAACACCGGGGTCGGCAACTCGGGCATCGGGAACACCGGTGTCGGCAACTCCGGCATCACCAACCTGGGCCTGGGCAACTCGGGCATCGCGAACTACGGCGTCGGCAACTCCGGCCTCGGGAATTCCGGCGTCGGCAACTCCGGTATCGGCAACTAGCGAGCGCGTGCTTGGCCGGCGGTGAGTCGTCGAGCTCGGGATCGCCGATCATGGTTGCGTGGCGGGGAACGCGACTCGTGCAGCGATCACCAGCGACCGCAGGGCCACTGGCCTGTCGGCCGTGGTGGTCGCTGAACTCCTCGCCGAGCCCGGGCCGTTGTGGCAAGAACGTACAGTCCAGACCCACGGACCACCGCGAACTCGGCAAACTGCTCGGGCGCGGGCCGACTCACCGACGGGGCGGCCCGCGTCCAGGGCGGGGCCACCGGCCGACTGGCGACGCAGAGGCAACAGACGCACAGGCAGCACGCCGACAGAGAGGAACCCACGATGCCCAAGTCGCTCGATGACCTTGACGAGTTCGACGGTGCGGAGACGCGTACGCACATGCTTCAGATCGATGACATCGCCTACGAGGTGGAACTGACTCCCGAGAATTACGACACCTTGCTCGACATGCTGAACCCCTGGCTCAAGAAGGCACGAAAGATCAACAGAACACGGTAGAGGAAGACCTCCGCCTTCTGCGGCAGACACGGGCGGCCCCGGATGGCGCCACGGCGCCGAACTCACGCACGGCCGCTCCGTTTCTTCGCCCCGCAGGGCGGCTTCTTGCATGGCGGCGCCCCCCGAGGGCAAGGGATCGATGTAACTGCCCTGGGCCGGACGGGACGAGCTGGTCGTCTACCTCAAGGGCTGGATCGACGCGCAGTGGCCGGAGTGAACGTGCGGCGTCCGTCTGAGTTCGGTACGGAATGGGAGGATCCCGTACCCAGTCACGTGGGCTCCCAGCCAGACCGGGCCCTGCGCCTGGTCAGGTGGTGAAAGAGTCCGCCTCACCCGGCTCCGTCTCCATGGCCTGGCGGTCGAACCTCAGCATGGTGAGGAAGAACAGGCCGCCCAGGAGAAGCAGGCCCGCCACGATCACGACGGAGACGAACGCCTCATTCGGGGTCACCAGGACGAACAACGCGATGAGCGTCCACCCCAGAGCGCAGATGGCGACCGGCAGTTCGAAGCGTCCCAGGTCGAAGGCACCCTTCTTGCGGCTCAGGCGCCCGCGTACCGTCAGGTACAGCACGATCGTCGAGCCGTAAGTGACCGCGGGGAGGATGGTCGAGGCCGTGACCAGTTCCAGTAGCGCGGCGCCCGGCAGCGCCACCATCATGACGATGCCCAGGGCGAAGACCAGCACGGTTGCGGGGATCGGTGTCCTCGTGCGGGGATTCACGCGCCGCATCAGGCGGTGGGCGGGGAAGCGCCCGTCGCGCGACATGGCGTAGACGAGGCGCGAGCACGCGACCATCACCACGATCCCGGCGCCGAAGAATGCGATGGTGATTGCGACCAGCAGGGCCTTTTCCGTCGCCGGACCGAGTTGGTCACGCATGATTGCCGCGACCGGTGAGCCGTTGGCGCTGATGCGGGGGATGTCATCGATCGCGACGGTGAGCGTGATCAGAAACAGCATCCCCAGGACGCCGGCCGCCACGACCGATCCCACGATCGCGCGCGGGATGGTCCGGAACGGATCCTTGGCCTCCTCGGCCAGGTTCGCCGCCGAGTCGAAGCCGACGAGTGTGGCGAGTCCCATGATCATCGCGAGCATCAAACCGCCGCCGACCGCGAAGTAGTCGGGGGCGCGTTCGACGACACCGCGCGAGGTGAGGTTGCCGACGGCGCCGTCGCCCGTGACCGCGACGGCGATGACGAGCGCGATCGCCACCACCACGACGAGCGCCAGTTCGAGCCCCACAGCGACGGTGTTGATCATGCTGACGATGCGCGTGGAGGCCACGGCCAGCACGGTCTGGATGAGCAGTACCACGAGTGTGATCAGGCGCGCGGTGTCCTCGTCCGGTGCGATGCCGGCAAGCGGCATGAACGCCTGACTCGCGAGCGCGTTGTCGACCGCCACCACGCCGATCGCCAGGTAACAGAAGGTCAGCCACCCGAACCACCAGCCGATCTTCGGGGTGGCCAGCCTCGAGGCCCATTGGTAGGAGGAACCACTGAGCGGAATGCGGGCCGCGAACTGCGCGACCACCAATGCCACCAGGGTCTGTCCTGCCGCCACGATGATCCACAACCAGATCCCGACCGGTCCGGCGGTCAGCAGGACTTCGTCGAAGGTCGCGAAGATGCCGACCGCCACCGAGATGAACGCGAACGAGATCGCGAACACCTGGAAGGAGCCGAGCGTCCGCTTCAGCTCCTGCCGGTAGCCTCCGGCCTCGACGGACCCCTCATCACCCCGGGCATCGGACGAAGACTCCACCACCGCGGCCACCTCACCT
This sequence comes from Streptomyces sp. NRRL S-244, assembly GCF_000717915.1. Classification (GTDB taxonomy): domain Bacteria; phylum Actinomycetota; class Actinomycetes; order Streptomycetales; family Streptomycetaceae; genus Streptomyces. The sequence continues at coordinate 44,479 of NZ_JOCX01000025.1, read as the reverse complement.
TCCAGGGCCCCTCCCCTGCACGAGGCACACGGCAGGCAGGGACAGCTCAGTGCACCATTTTGACCATCTCCCACGCCTATGTCCCGTTCGGCTCACGCGAGGGCGTACACCTTCGTCAGGATGTCCGGGCCTGGGCGTGGGTGAAGTCGCCGTCGGGCGGGCGAAGACGGGGATCGACCGCCGGCGCCTCCACCGCGCCCCTGGGCGGCCGCATCCTCCCCGCAGCCCGGCTCGCCGAGATGCGCAACCGCTAGAGCGGGGTGCTCTCGTCGGCCTCGAACGGGCCGCCGTGGCCCGGCACGATCAGGTCCGCCGCGGCCAGCACCCGCAGCCGGGAGGCGCGCAGGACCTCGCGGTCAGGGGCCACCGGGTCGTCCGCCGGGCCGTTCGCGTGCCACCACAGGTCGCCGGCGAACGCCACCACACCCGCATCGGTGCCCGCCAGCAGCGTGATGTCCTCAAGGCTGTGGCCCGGGGTGCGGATCAGACGCAGCGAGGGGGTGAGTTCGTAGCCCTCCGCGTCGCGGTTCCGCCACTGGTCGGCGAGGTACTCCACCTTGTGGTCGTGTATCCGGGCGCGACCGAAGAGGCCCACGTTCATGGTGTTGTCCGGGTGGTGGTGGCTGAGCACCACGTCGGTGATGTCCTCGGGCCCGAGCCCCAGCTCCGCGAGCGGGACGAGGATGTCGTCGTGGCTCGCCACCATCCCCGGGTCGAAGATCACGTGTCGTCCCGCGTCGTGTACGTAGGAGACGGTCGCGGCCACTCCGGGACCGGTGGATCCCACGTAGCCGGTGGTCAGGATCTTGTATGCGGCGCTGCGGCCGACCGGTGCGTCTGTCATGGCCCCAATCCTTCCGGGAGCGGCGGCTGTTCACGAGTGGCAGTGCTGCCTCTCATCGCAGCTTTCGTGCCAACCGTGTGCCACACTTCGACCGTGCCGCCCTTCAAGACCGTCGCCGCATACGTCCCTCCCGGCGCCGGCATGCTCGCCGTCGGCATCGTCACCGAGGTGTTCGGTCCCCACGGAGCCGCGGTACCGGGTTTCGACTTCGCCCTGTGCGCCGACCGGCCCGGACCGGTGCCCACGGACTGCGGCGTACCCCTCTCCATCGCGCACGGCCTGGACCGACTCGCCGCAGCCGACCTGCTCATCGCCCTGCCCGGGGCCGGATTCCGGACACCGCCCGCGCCCGCCGTACTCGACGCCCTGAGGGCCGCGCACGAGCGCGGCGCCGTCGTCGCGGCCCACTGCGTCGGCACGTTCGCGCTCGCCGCCGCCGGACTGCTCGACGGCCGCCGGGCGACCACCCACTGGCGGTTCGCCGAACTGCTCGCCGGCCGCCACCCGCACGTCACCGTGGATCCCGACGCGCTCTACGTCGACGAAGGGAGCATCGTCACCGGCGCGGGCGCCGCGGCGGGCTTCGACCTGTGCCTCCACCTGCTGCGGCGCGAACACGGCGCCGCCCTGGCCAACGCGGTCGCCCGGGACATGGTGCTGCCCTCCCACCGCGACGGCGGCCAGGCCCAGTACCTGGCCGCGCCCGCCCCCGAGAACGGCCGGGACGAACGCCTCGCCGAGGTCCTCACCTGGGCCCGCGAGCACCTCCACCAGCCACTGCCCGTCACGGAACTGGCCCACCGCGCCATGATGAGCAAACGCTCCTTCGCCCGCCGCTTCAGCGCCGCGACCGGCACCACCCCGCACGCCTGGCTGCGCAGCCTGCGACTGAGCAGAGCCGAGGAACTCCTGGAAACCACTGACCTCCCGGTCGAGGAGATCGCCCGCCAGGTCGGCTACGGGAGCGCCGCGGTACTGCGCGAACAGTTCGTACGACGACGGGGAGTCCCGCCCCGCTCGTACCGCCGGGCCTTCACGCGCACGACGTAGGAACCGGGCCGGACGGACGGACGGGCAGTCGGTCGGGCAGTCGGTCGGTCGGTCGGTCAGTGGGGATGCCGTCTCAGTGGGGGATGCCGTCGATGAGTTCACGGGCGCCCTGCCGGAGGAGGGCGACGGCGACGGAGGTGCCGAGCGTGGCGGGGTCGAGCGCGCCGGCCCATTCGTGTGCGCGCAGGATCCGCTTGCCGTCCGGGGTGAAGACCTTCGCGTACAGCGCGAGCTCGCCGTTGCCCTCGGTGGAGGCGTATCCGGCGATCGGGCTGTTGCAGTGGCCCTGGAGTACGTGGAGGAACATGCGCTCCGCGGTGGCTTCGCGGTGGGTGGCGGGGTCGCCGAGCGCGCTCACGGATTCGATCAGGGCGGTGTCGCCTTCCCGGCACTGGAGGGCGAGGATGCCCGCGCCGATCGGGGGACACATCGTCTCGGCCGACAGGATTTCGCTGATCACGTCGGGGCGGCCGATCCGTTCGAGGCCGGAGACGGCCAGCAGCAGGGCGTCGGCGGCTCCGGCGGCGAGCTTGTCGAGCCGGCTGTTGGCGTTGCCCCGGATCGGTACGCACTCCAGGTGCGGGTGTGAGGCCGCGAGCTGGGCGATGCGCCGGACCGAGGAGGTGCCGATGCGGGTTCCGGCCGGCAACTCGTCCAGGGTGAGCCCGTCGGGGTGGACGAGGGCGTCGCGGACGTCGTCCCGCTTGAGGAAGGCGGCGAACGCGGTCCCGGCCGGGAGAGGCCGGTCCGCGGGGATGTCCTTGACGCAGTGCACTGCGAGGTCGGCGCTCCCGTCGAGCAGGGCCGCGTCCACTTCCTTGGTGAACGCCCCCTTTCCTTCGACGGCGGCCAGGGCCCCCGTCCACTTGTCGCCGGTCGTCTTGACCGGGACCACCTCGGTGGCGGTGCCGGGATGGAGCGCGGCGAGTTCCGCGCGGACGCGCTCCACCTGGGCGAGGGCCATGGGCGAGTCGCGGGAGACGATGCGGATGAGTTCAGGGGCTGACATGCGGCCCACGATAGCCCTCCGGGCACGGGCTCCGAGAACCTGCCATCACCGTCATCTCGGGTGATGAGAACGGGAGTTGGAAATCCGGTACGGCGTTCGAGGCAGTCTGCCGCGAGGACCGTGAGCGGGCCGGTCCCGGAGCCGTGACGGCTGGTCATCAGCCCCTTCCCGGAGCGCCGTTGTCAGTGGCGGCGGTTACGTTCGGGGTGTTGCGAAGGCCTTTTCCCGACAGGAGCGGACGATGACCGAGAGCAGTGTTCAGCCCACGCTGAGGGTGGTGCTGACGGACGTGAACGAGCGCGTCGTGGAGGCATGGCGGGCGGCGTTCGCGGACACGCCCGGCATCGAGATCCGCAGGGGGTCGATCCTCGACGAGGACGTCGACGCCTGGGTCACCCCGACGAACTCCCGGGGCCGGATGGACGGCGGGGTCGACGCCGCCATCAAGCGTCACCTCGGATCCGGCATCCAGCTGCGCGTGCAGCGCGCGATCCGCGACCGGTTCGCCGGCGCCCTCCCGGTGGGCAGCGCGGTCTGCGTCCCGTCGGGGGCCACCGTCCCCCGGTACCTGATATCGACGCCGACCATGGTGGGGTCCTCGCAGAACGTGAGTGCCACGCTGAACGTGGCGCTGGCGTGCGCCGCCGCGTTCCAGGCCGTCCACCGGCAGAACCGGCAAGCGCCGGGCAGCATCCGCTCCGTGGCGCTGGTCGGGATGGGTGCGCAGACCGGGCGGGTCCCGGCCAGGGTGTGCGCCAACCTGATGTGGACCGGGTACACGCTCTTCCACGACCACTGGTTCGAGGATGACGACAAGTTGCGCGCCACCATCGTCACCCAGCTGGGCGGCATCGAGAACGCCCCCGTCGAGGAGCGGGTGCGCATCGTTCCGCCGAAGGCCGCCCCGCCCGTCCCCACCGCCGATCCGGCAGGCGATCCGGCCGGCCACGCCCCTCCCTCGCCCACTACGAACGAAGGCCCCTCCCCCATGACCGACGCGAACGACCCTCTGGCTCTCACCGAACTCTTCGACGGCGGCGGTGAGCCCTGGCTTCCGCTCCTGAAGCCCGTCATCGAGGCGCAGCCGGACGCCGCCCGGTTCATCGGGAAGGGCCGCAGTCCTGAGGTCGTCCCGGTGCGTGAGCTGACGTTCCAGGCTCTCAAGCCCAACCCACCGCACAAGTGGAAGGTCGTCGCCTTCGGCCAGAACCCCTACCCGAGGCCGGAGAGCGCGACCGGCATAGCCATGTTCGACAACGCCTTCAACGACTGGAAGGACAGCCAGTTCGGCAGGGTCATCAGCATCCGCTGCATCATCAAAGCGGCGGCGATGTGGAAGTACGGCATCGCCAAGAAGACGCCCATCGCCGACATCCGCGCGCTGCTGAAGGAACGGGACACCGTCCAGCCGCCGGAGTGGTTCCAGGCGATGCTCACCCAGGGCGTGCTGCTGTTGAACGCCTCGCTCACCGCCAGCGGCGACGGAGCGATGGGCACCGACCGGCACACGGCGTTCTGGCGGCCCGTCGCCGAACGGATCGTCGAGGAGATCCTCAAGGCCAAGCAGGACGCCGACGAGGAGGACCGCGGGATCGTGTTCGCCTGGTGGGGGGCGCACGCCCGCAGCCTGAAGGCGGTCGTCCTGCGCCTCCAGGAGAAGTACCCGGACGTGAAGGTCCGGCACATCGACCACGTGAACCCGGCGGCGCAGGGCGACATGTTCTGCGAGGGCGACCACTTCGCCCTGGTGAACGAGGCCCTCGCGTCGCTGGGTGCCGACGTGATCGACTGGCTGCCGAGCAAGGGGTGGAACGAGGGGGCGGCGGCCGGTGCGGACGGCGGTGTCGCTGCGCGCATGGGCGCCTTCATCGAGTCGACCATGAACCTGCACCAGCTGTACCTGGAGCGGCTCACCAGCGTCAAGGACGAGGGCCTGGTCCTCCCTGCGATCACCGGCGTGTTCGACACCCCGCTGATGGATTTCCAGGACGCCGTCGCACCGGTCGCCGAGACGCTGTCCGGGCTCGCGGGACACATCGACCGGTCACGCGACTTCGGCAAGCGGCGGGCGGACGAGACCTCCGCCGGCCTGTCCGCCGACGCGATCGCCGCGCTCTACCTCTACACCTGCGAGTCCGCCTTCTACCGCGAGATCAACGCAGTCCTCCGCTCCCCCGACCGCACCAGGGTCGCGCCCTACCTTCCGTACCTGCGGCTGCTGTTCTCCGCGGTGTCGGGGCTGCCCGCACACACGCAGCCGCTGTGGCGCGGTGTGTCGTTGGACCTGCGGGCGCAGTACCCGGTGGGGCGGACGGTCACCTGGTGGGGCGTCTCCTCCTGCACCTCCGAGCTGAACGTGGCCCGGTCCTTCCTAGGCAGCCGCGGCAAGCGGACGCTCTTCGAGGTGACGCCCGCGCACGCGGTCGGCATCAGGCGCTTCTCCGCCTTCACCGGGGAGGAGGAGTACATCCTCACGCCGGGCACGCAGCTCAAGGTGACGGACGTGAAGAGCGAGCGCGGCGGTCTGTGCACGGTCAAGCTGACCGAGGTGGACGCCGCTCCCGTGGTGTCCTGACGCCCGTCCCGGAGCGGCCACGGCCGCAGCCACCGCCACGGCCATGGCGTCTCGCGGTCACTCGCCAACCAGGGCGCGGGACGCCAGGTGCCGCCGAGGCTCGGTCCCAGGCGGGCAGCAGGTGGATGTCGGGGGGCGCGAACACCGGCGGGACCCTATCGTTGAAATCAGCAGGGATGGCAGGCGCTGAAGCGAGCCGGCATGACGGATGCGGAGATCGACTACCCAGCGGTGTTCCAGACGCTGCCGGGCATGGTGGCGCTGCTGACCCCTGAGCTGGTGTACGCGGACGCGAACGAAGAGTTCCTGCGCGCCTCCGGGCGCACCCGCGAGCAGGTCATCGGCCGCTACCTGTTCGATGTCTTCCCCGACAACCCGAACGACCCCACCGCCAGCGGCGCACGCAACCTGCACGCCTCGCTCCGGCGGGTACTGGCCACCGGTGAGCGCGACACCATGGCCCTGCAACGCTACGACGTCCAGTCCACGCAGCGGCCCGGCGAGTGGGAGGAGCGGTACTGGAGCCCGGTCAACGCCCCCGTGCTCGGCCCCGACGGCCAGGTCGTCCTGATCGTGCACCGGGTCGAGGAGGTCACCGAGCTCATCGCGGCCCGCGGCTCCCCCGACGGCAGCCGAGCCCGGGTCCTGGAAGCCGAGCTCTATACCCGCGCCCGGGAACTGCAGGAGGTCAACGAACGCCTGCGACAGGCCCACGCCCGCGAACGCGAGATCGCCCTCGCCCTGCAAGAGGCGATGCTGCCCACCCCCGGAAACATCGGCCACCACCGTGCCGCCGTCCGCTACCGGCCCGCCGTCGGCGCCCTCAACGTCTGCGGCGACTGGTACGACCTCGTCGACCTGCCCGGTGACCGCATCGCGGTGGCCGTCGGCGACGTAGTCGGCCACGGCCTGCACGCTGCCGGCATCATGGGCCTGCTCCGCAGCGCGCTCAGCGCCGCCTCCCTCGTCTCGAACGGCCCCGCCCAGGCCCTGGAGGTCCTCGGACTGTACGCCCGCTCCGTCGCCGGCGCCGAGAACACCACCGCCGTCGAGACCTACATCGACTGGGACACCCGCACCCTCACCTACAGCAGCGCCGGCCACCTCCCACCCGCCCTGCTCCACACCCACGGCGGCGTCGAGTTCCTCGACCAGGCCACCGACCCCCCGCTCGGCGCCCGCCCGGAACACGTCCCACGTCCCCAGGCCTCCACCGGCTTCGCCGAAGGCGACACCCTCGTTCTCTACACCGACGGACTCGTCGAACGCCGCCGCGAAGACATCGACACCAGCCTCGCCCGCCTCGCCCACGCCCTCACCCGCCACCAGGGCACCGACCCCGAGACCCTCGCCGACGCGATCCTCCTCGACCTCCTCCCTCCCGGCGGCGCCACCGACGACTCCGCCCTCGTCATCGTCCGCCTCTGACCCCCGCGCGGCCCGACGGGCGGACCCCGGTCAGGGCCCCGCTCGAGGCTTCAGATCGGCCGGCGCCGGTCTTCCACCGTCCAGCCGTCACCCAGCTCACGGCGGAGAGCTTCCAGTGCGGCGTCCGCCTGCCGTGCGAACAGCTCCTGTTGTTCCTTGGGCCACGGAGACGGATTCGGTGGGTACTCCCAGTCGAGCGACGACTGGAACCCATCGGCCAGTCTCGCCAGTTCGGCCTGGAGACCAGAACTGATCGGCAGGCGCTCCAGCTCGCAGGGGTATCCGTAGGGACTACCGAGAAAGGGATCACCGTGCGGACCTGGCCACAATGGGGTGTGGACGCCGTGTTCGAAGAAAAACCGCAGGTAGGAGGGCACACCGCACCCTCTCACAGCCGCTGTGCGACGTCAGAGACCGACGGGGAACAGCGGCTGGTCGGAGCTGCGAGAAGGGGCCGTTCTCAGCGCCACGGGCAACTCGTCCGTGGTGACCCGTTGAGGGCGACCCGGCGCTTCTGCGAGCCCATCCCAGGTACGGGCCTGACGCCCTGGTTCACGGGCATGCCGCAGGTCCGTCCGGTTGCTCAGCGACGATCAGGAACCGGTGAGCACGCACGTCCAGACGTCCTTCAGAGCGCATCCGCCCGTGGAGGCGGCGCAGCGCGGCTTCATAGCGCCGGGGGCCGAAGTCGGGGATCTGCCAAGCGACCAGGCGCAGGTGGTAGACCACGGCGCCGATGTCGTAAAAGGTCAGCACCGGAAACTCTTCCTCGGTCCGGGTCAGCCTCAGGCCTGCCGCGCACAGAGCTTCACTTGCGGTCTGAAGGGTCCAACTGCCCGGCTGGTGCGCGGCAGGAGCGCTGAGGGCTTCGTTCAGACCGGCGCAGTCTTGGCTGCCCACCTGCTGTGTCAGCAGGATGCCGCCGGGGCGCAGCGTACGCCGGACTTCGTGCGCGGCCAGGCTTCCGTGTCGATTCAGCATGACGTCGATCGACCCGTCCGGGAGGGGCAGTTGCGCCTGGTCGGGGGCCGGCACGACCGTGACCCCCAGTGGTTCCAGTCGATCACGCGCAACGGCGATATTCGGCAGCCAGCCCTCGGTCGCCCACGTGTGCCGGGGCAATGGCTGGAGCGAGGCCAGTAGCTCGCCACCACCCGTGTCGACGTCCAGCAAGCGATCGGCGGTGGCGATGTGCGCGCGGGCGATCTCCGGATAGGACCACGACGGCTCCGAACCCTCGGCCCGTCCGGACAGCCAGCCGAAGTCCCACCCCTCGATGGGAGCAGCCATCGCAGCGGAGACCAACTCGTCATACCCGGCAACGGTCATGTCCGGAGGCTAGGCACACCCACCGGATCCGGCAACAGAAAATCGCTGCCCACGTACACATACCGGTCTGCGCTGCCGTGCCGGACGCCCGGGTCGTCATGGACCTCGGCAACGTCCACCTCCTCGTGGGAGCACCGAGCAGCCCGATCTTCCCGGCCGGGCGTCGGAGCTCTGACACTGCGTCATCCACCGCCCGTGCCGCCGCCGGGGCGCTCGGTGTGGTCGAAGGGGTCGGTCAGGCACTCCTGGGCATCGAGGGCCCGCTGGTGGATGGCCTCGAGTACACCGACGCCGAACTGATCCAGCAGCACGCCGATGGACTCGGCCAGGGCGCCCATCGCCGAGTGCCAGTTCTGCCGGACGTTCGCGAGCAGCACTTCGCCCGCTCGGTCCGCGTCATACATCAGCGACACGACGAACAACTCCCGCAGCAGCTCGTCGTAGTGCTCCGGCTCGTCCACCGCCTCGACCGCGTCGCGGATCTGCGCCAGTGTCTCGGGAAGGTCGAGGAACGGCGTGAGCCCCGGCTGCGCCACCACCGCGATCAGCCCGCGCGCCCGCAGAGCGGGGTCCTGGATCGAGCGGGCGAGGGCCAGTGCCCGCTGGGTCAGCCCGGCGGCGTTGGTGCCGTGCTGGACCCGTCCCGTACCGGAGCTCTCGACGAGGAGCGCGCCGCCGGCGACGACCGCCGTGATCAGCGCGGCATGGTGCGGAAGCACCGATGCGGGCAGCCCGTCCAGTACGGCGACCGCCGTGGCGACATCGGGTGAGGTCAGCACTTGAGCCATGGCCCGGTAGGCCGGTCCGGGAATCGGCTCGGTCGGCACGGCCACACCGATGCCCGCCAGCACGAGGGCGGAGTGCATCAGGACGACTGACACGACCGGCGGGTCGCCCTGCGCCAACTTGGCCGGGAGGGCCGCCGCGTACCGCTCCACCTGGTACCGGAGGAGCCGCAGTCGCGCGTCCGGCATGGCTGCCATCCTCTCCGCTTCACCGCACAGGATCGCTGCGGCGATGGCCTGGGAGAGGTACCGGGCCCCGGTCCCCTCCACCAGGGCCATCGCCGCCTCCGGGGCCACGGGGTGGAGCCGGACCGCGCACTCGAAGCGGGCACGGACCGACGGGTCGAGCAGCCGGGAGACACCCATCGGATCCAGCCTGTCCACATCGAACACGGCGGTGTACGGCGGAAGGGCGGCCAGCGACGCGTCCAACTCCCGGCGCAGGGCCTCAGCCTCGGAATCTCCGGTGGCCAGGGCCCTCGCCGTCAGTGCCGCGAGACCGATGGCCGACTCCACCGGATCGGTGACCCGGTCCAGAATCCGGCGCGCGAGAGCGGGATCGGTCTCGGCCAGGGTCTCGGCCGCCGTGCGGACGACGAGATCCCAGCTCTGGGTGGACCCGTAGAAGCCGGGTGGGGGAAGGGCGGCCCTGGCGATGTCGCAGGGGTGCCAGAAGAACCTGACGAGGCGCGCGACGCGGTAGGACTCCAGCAGGTTCGACAGGTAGGCGGCCGCCTCCAAGAGGGTGTGCGGTGACGGGTCGACCGACGGTTCGGGGGCTTCCGCCTCCCGGCGAAACAGGGGATTGGGCGCCGCGCCGCCATGGCCGCCGACGTGGACGTCGACGGGAACGGGCGTCGTCGGCCGGCGCAGACACTCGCTCAGCAGTTCCTCGGCGCGCCGCGGAGATGCCTCCAGCAGACCCCGTGCGAAGCGGGCCAGTAGCGAATCCCGGTCGTCCGCCCAGTCGGGCTGGGACCCGGGCACCGGGCCGGTGCGCGGCAGCTCCCTCGCCATCGCGACGGCTTCGTCGGTCCGGCCCAGGTCGAACAGGGTCTGCGCCAGCTTCGCGACGACGGATTCGACGTGCGGGTCCGAACGGTAGATGTCCGAGTCCGGCGGGGGCACCATGCCCAGGGCCTCGTCCAGCAGCCGACGGCTGTAAGCGGCATCGACGGGCAGCACGTTCAGGGCGACGCGTGCGATGTCTCCGGCCGGGCCGAACCAACCGAGGCCCCGGTAGTAGTCGAGTGCCCGTTCTGCCGCCTGCCGACTGCGCTCGGGCTCACACCACCGGGCCCACAGGCCGGCGGCTGTGGCGAGGGTACCGCTGGTGGAGCTGGACGCGGGCACGGTACAGGCGCCGTCGAGGATCCGCTCCGCGTCACGCGGCGCGATGTCGCGAAGCTTCTCCGCCGCCCGGACCCACTGCCCGATGTCAGGGAACTCCTCAGCGGCCCATTCCGTGCGCTCCTGGGCGAGTCCCGCATGCAGTCGGGCAATGCGCGCGGTGGCCCGCTCCGGATCGGAGGCGTGCAGGAGCACGGCCAGCCGGGCCTCGGACACCCAGCGCCGGCGAAGCCGTCGGGCCTGCGGCTCCTCGCCCGGCATCGCGTCCAGAGCGGCCTCCAGCCGCGACAGCACCCGCGACCGCGCGACCGGGTCCGCCACCCGCTCGGCGACATCGAGCAGGGCGACGGTCCGCTCCTCGCTCATCAGATCGATCAGCTCCACGGCCCGGTCCGGCTCGGCGCGGGCGGCGGCCGCCCGCAGCACCCGGTCACGCAACCTGGGGGCGGCTGAGGGTCTGCCGGACATCCGTGTCTCATGCCCGATGAGTTCGGCCAGGGCGAGCGCCCGGTCGAGGTCCACGGCCGCCAGCTCCTCCGCCGCACTCAGGACGGTTTCGTCCCGCGTGGACCGCTCCGGAAGCCCCCTGCCGGGTACCGCCAACGCACAGTCGACCAGGGCCTCAAGCCCGATCCGGGACTCCAGCCGCCGTATCTCATCGGGCGAGGCGAAGCGGCGCATCTGCTGCAGGCACTGGAAGCGCGCGGCAGTGGAGTCGAGGAGCGAGAGCCTCTGCAACGCCTCGTCGGTTCGGCCGAGACGGACCAGCAGGCCGAGGGCGAGCGGGGGTACGTTCGATCCCGACTCGTGCAGCCCGCGCCGTACGAGCCCGAGGAACACGACGTCCGGCACGGTCCGCTCGTCGTACGGCCGGTACACGACGTCGTCCGAGGCCAGTTGGAGCACGGCGTTGAACCGCTCGTCGCCACCGAACTCCCGCAGCAGCGCCCGGCGGTAGCGCGGGGTCACGAAGTCGGCGAGCCGGACCGCCTCGCCGTCGGGTCCCGCGTCCGCCTCGCCGGCCAGCACGTGCTCGGGCAGGCGCGCCAGCCCGTAGCGGTCCATGGCGGCCCAGTCGGGATCGCGCAGCGAGCCCGCCCCCGTACCGTCGAGGTAGCTCCGCACGATCCGGGCGTGCCATTCGGCCGGGTCCACGGCGAGGTCCGGATACCGCTCCCGCGTGGTCGGCTTGACGAGAAACTCGCCCAGAGAGCTGTGGAAGAACCGCATCGCGCCGTTCTCGATGTCCAGGAACGGGGTGAAGCACTCGAACACGGGTTTGCACCCGTCCGGCCACACGCGGATGCCGCCGAGCCGGATGACCTGCTCGCGGGAGACCGGTTCGAACGCCACGGCGAGGACGGCGAGCACGGGCCGGCCCACGCCCTCCCAGGCCGGCACCGCGCGGTCCTCGGGAGACAGCGGGGTGCGGACGGTCAGCACCCCGATCTGCTCGACGCCGCTGCGCACGAGGTCCAGGAAGAAGCCGTACATCTCGTCCAGTCCGTGCGGCAGTTCCTCGTACGACAGCAGCCTGTCCACGGTCGCCGTGTCGTTTCGCCCCAACGCGGCCAGCAGGGCCCGGGAGTAGGAGACGACGTAGGAGAAGTTGCCGTCCGCACGGGCGACCAGCGAGGTGCGGAACCGAGCGGCTCCGCCGTCCCGGCCGGCGATGACGTCGGCGGCGGCCGGCTTGCGGGCCAGTGCGGTGACGTACTTGCCGACGTCGTCGCGGACGTCTCCGGAGGCCGGGCTGATGATGATCTCCCGCGGCTGTCGCCGGCCCCTGCCGGCCGTGAGGGAGCGCAGTTCCCGGCCGGGTCGTGAGGTCATGACGAACGACACGTTGGCCGGCAGTTCGGGGCGGGACCTGAGCCAGTCCAGGAGTCCCTCGCCGCCGTGGTATCCGAACAATTCGTCCAGGGCGTCGACCACGACGACGATCCGCTCACCCGGCGCCCGGCCGGCCAGCACCGCTGCCGGGGCGCCCAGCGCGAGCATCGCGAGGTTGTCGGGCTGCAGGAGGCGCGGCTCGACCTCGGCACGGCTGATGACGATCCCCTCCAACCGTCCGTCCACCCGGTCCGCCCACTGCTCGGCCAGCAACGCGATGCGGTAGAACGGGGAGACGACCAGGTCGTCGATCCTGATGCCGGTCACCGCCGCGTCGGGGCCGACCTGGCCGATCCGCTGCCGGACCACCATCTCCAACAGACCCTGATCGAACAGTTCGGGCCGCTGCGCCGCGAGCTGGTGGCCGATGGCAAGCAGAAAGGTCTGCACGTCGCCGCCGGACAGCCGGGTGACACTGTCCTTCCGGACGAAGTAGCGCAGCCACTGCGGATTGCGGTGCGCCAGTGCCGCCGCCAGGCCCGTCTTGCCCGCGCCCGGCTCGGCCACCACCAGGACGTCGTCGCCCGCACCCACCGCGCTTTCCACGGCCTCCAGCAGCCATGTGCGTTCCACTGTGTCCGCGTCGTCGACGTTCGCGTCGACGACGTCGGCGAAGGTGGTGATCGTCGTGATCGTCACCGGTCAGTGCTCCCGCCGAGTCGGTTCTCCCACCCGCTTGGCACGAAGCCCTTCGAGGCGGCTTTCGCCGTCCACGGTGCCGGCGGTGGCACTGGCGTCGACCGTGGCGCCACCGTTGATCTCGTCCAGGTGCGCGCTGGTGGCGTGTGCCCGGCCGGTGAGGTGCTCGATCTGGATGTGGCTGTGGACCACGGGAGCTCCCGTGGCCGGGGGCAGTTCGCCGGTGAGCATCAGCCGTACGCCGTAGGCCCGCTCCAGCAGCTCGCGCGCGGTGCAGAAGTCCGACAGCAGTTGCTGGTCGGAGAGGTCGGCCTCAAGCGTCCCGTCGGCGACGTTCGCAAGTCGCCCGCGTACCCTGATGAGGGGCTCGGCGATCTCGTCGACCAGGGCCGGATCCACTACCGCGTCGAATGTTTCACCGCCCAGTGCGGCCGGCGTCCTCACGGTGACGGCCTCCGTCCCCGCCTCCCGGCGCGCGGCCCTGCGCTCCTGCCAGCCGGAGAGCAGTACGCCTGCCTGCTCGTAACAGAACCTGATGCCCTCGGCCAGCACGATGGCGCTGACCCCGGCGAGAGTGACCGCATCTGTCATGTCTTCCCCCGGGTTGTCCGTGACTGGGTGAAGTGACTCCGGCCGAAGCTATCGCGCCGGCCCCGGGTCGGCCCAGGCGGTGGAGGCAGGTGAGCACGTCATTTACGCAGGGCGTCTCGTACGGCCATGAATCGATGGAGGCATGACTCGTACGCCTCGACTCTCCGCAGCCAGGGGCCAGGAATGTCGTCATGGGCAGGACGCCGACGTGGCCGTCACCCACCCTCGGAGACTCTGCTCAGGCCTCGTGAGCAAAGGATCCCGAAGAAGTCGTGATCCGGCTGTCGGGCTGGGAGCCGCTTTGGCATCGGTATGGGTATGACGGAACAACTCAGGGGCGCCGAAGTGGTGCTCGGGACCCGCTTGGTCATCCCCACGGAGGTGGCCGCGTGAGGCTGGCAACCATCTTCGGTGCGTCGATGCCCGAGGGCCTCCCGATGCCCGAGGAGCAGATCCGGACGCTGGTCACGACGATGAGCGGGGACCGGCAACTCATGGGCCAACTGCGACACACGGTCCGCTCCATCCAGAACTGCGATCTGTCGGATGCCGACGATCGCATCCAGGAAGCGTTCGCCCTCCTGATCGTCGACTTGCGTGGCGGCACCCACATCAGAAACCCGCACGCGTGGATCACCACCGTCACCACCCGCAAGGCGCTGGAACAGCGGCGGAAGGACCGGCGAGGCCCGGCCTTCATTCCGCTCAGCGGCCTTCTGCACGTGTGGTCGGAGCCCGAGGAAATCTACGGACTCCAGGAGATCCTCGCCGTGATCGAGCAGCACCTGCCCAAGGCACAGCGGGAGTGCCTGCTGCTCCACGTGATCGGCTACGAGACCGAGCAGATCGCCGAAGTCCTCCTCATCCAGCCGGCCAGCGTCACCCGGAACATCGAACGTGGCCGGCGGCGGCTTCGCGAATTCCGCCTCCACCCCGAGCAGTTCCCGATCACGCCGCGCACGCAGGGAGGACAGGCATGAAGATCCACCGGACCGACATGGACGGATCGTTGCACAGCCGGGACAACCTCCCGACGAAGCTGCAGCTCCTCCTCAGCCGCTTGCTGGGGCGTGAGCTGGTCAGGCCGGACTGGGCCGACGACGTTGACGACCGACTGGACCTGCTTCGGCGAGCCTCCGTCCACGAGCGGGATGGGCTTGTCGAGGAGGAGCCTCTGGACGCAGTCACGATGACGGAGAACGCCTTTCGGACGGCAGCCCGGCCGGAGAACCTCCCGAAGGCGCCCCAGCGCAGGAACCTCGCCTCGCTCCGCGTGCCGATCACGATGGCCGTGCTCCCCTGCGTGTTCACCGCCACCATGATCGGGCTGATTCCCGACAGCGTCCTCACCATCGCCATCGGAGTCTCCGCCATGGTCGTCAACCGGAGCATCTGGAGCGACCGCACCCGTCGCTGAGACCGCCGATGAGCCGGCTCCACCGTCACCTTTCCATCATCACCTTTCCATCACCACCGACATCATCGTGAGGTTTTGCCATGCCCGCGCGTCTGGCATTCGTATTGCTCCTCGTCGGCCTGCTGATGATCACCGTGCTCGTCATCAGCCTGATCACCTACCTGGTCGGGAAGGCCTTCGGCCTGCCGACGATCGACTCGCTCAAGTTGAGCGGTCGCGTTGCCGTTGGAATGGTCACCGCCGGCATCGCCATCCTGGTGTTCGTCTTCGGCGCCGGCGCGCCGCTGACGGACACCAACGCAGCGGCCCCGTCCCGAACCGCGACGCACTGGCACACAAACCTGATGACACGTCAACTCGCCCCACTGTTCGGGGTATCCGAGTCAACGGCGGACCGGACCAGCGACCCTTCATGCCGCCCTTCCGCGTTCTGTGACCCACGTACCCGCACCCGGTCATCGGAGGTGCGGAGGTATACGGTCGGCTGTTCGACGGCAGTCCGGACGACGTGGGGAGAGCGTTGCGGTGAACGAGACGAGGAATGTGGCCCAGCAGCGCCCCGGCGGTGACTCCCGCAGGGTGGGTACTGTCGTATGCGCCCTCTTCCTCATGGTGGGCAACCTGGCGACCGGTTACCTCGCCATGCTCGCCTATGCGGCTCAGCCGCGTGGCCCCTGGGACAGTGAGACCGCCGCCCACTCCGGCATCGCAGCCGGCCTGGCTCTGGCTCTGGCCTTCGTGACGGCACTGCTCACGTGGGTGTTCGTGAAGGCCGAGTGGCTGCGCAGGGTGTGGTTCGCCATTCCGGCACTGCTGGCACTTTCCGTGCTCCTGCGCCTGACCCTCCTTTCACCTGAACTGTGAGGTCCCGCGGAGATTCGCCAGAACGCCGGAGCTCCTGGCGAGGGGATCGCTCCTTATTCGATGCCCCAACGCCTGCGTATTGATGCCGGGTAAGGAATTTTCAGGCGGGTGCTGCGGCCGACAGGCGGCCGCCGATCATCCAGATACGTGACATCGCATCGGCCAGGGCCGGGTATCGGGCGGCCTCACAAATCATTTCCGAGAGCACGAGCATTCCGTGTGCGGTCCACTTCGGATCGCGGTTCTGGTGCAGCCAGACAACCGCGTTGCCCAGGGGCCGGCGCCCCAGGACGATCCCCGAACGCCGAACGGCGGCGGCCGCCTCCAGGTCGGAGCGGCTGCCGCCGAACGGCAGGACTGCGGTTCGGCGGATCCCCGGTGGTGCGATGGAGTCCCGTACCAGGCGGGCGCACGATTCCGGCGGTGCCTGCCCGTTCTCGAAAGTGTTGCGGAATCCGGCGATGCGCATGCCCGCATTCTGCAGGCCGAGCTCGATGTAGAGCTCGATGGACAAACCCCGCAGCTGAATACGGAGGGGGATGTGGGCCATCTCCCCCGGTCGGCGCGAGGCCCCGCCGAAAAATCCCTGAGCATTCTCGGCCCTCGACCGGATCGTCGACGTCAGGTGCCGATACTCGTCCACCGATGCGTGCGTCGGGGAAAACCACACAGGTTTCAGCATGGCCGCCCACATCACGGGAGGTAGCCGGGACTCGGCCTTCCCTGAAGTAATCTGACCGCGTTCGGTTCAATCGTGCTGTACGCGTACATGCGCATCGCATCCACCGCCTTTGACATCATCCCCATCGCAGGGTTCGGATCGGTTCGGTCCTTTGTAGTCGTCCTGGTGGAGGCCGGGCGAATAGTTGGCCTCTGATGCTAAGAAATCGGCGCGTGATCCCGGTGATTGGAGCCACCTCCGGGCACGAGCCGCCTTGCGTCCGCAGCGGAACTCCGCGGCGGAGCGGGTCGGCCCTGCGACTCCCCCCTGGGCGTCAAGGAGTTCTTGACAAGCCACCCGCGTCAAGGTTTCCTTGACGCATGTCGATCTTGAAGATGGCACAGACAGCCCGGGCCGCGGCCGACCGCGTACGCAGCGACGAGGAAATACTCGACGCCCTCGAACCCCTTGCCGGAGCGCGACGTTGAACAGCGAACCCTTGCGTCCCCAGGAGTCCGCGCGGATCCGAGAGGGCATCGCCGCGGCCGTACTGGACGTCTCCGCCAATCTGGCCGACTCCCTCGAGCACGACGCGGCCGGCTACCTGCGGCTGGTCGATGCCTCCCGCGTCGGCGCCGAGGAGGCGAGCCGACTGCTGCGCGAGGCCGTCCAGGGCGCCAGAGCGGCCGGGCACAGCTGGGACACCATCGGGCGCGTCCTGGGCGTGAGCCGCCAGGCTGCGCAGCAGCGGTTCTCGAACAAGGCGGAGGACGCCGTACGGTCCGGCGCGTCCGGCAGCGGTCCCGATGCTCCGAAGCGCCGTACCCTCACCCCCCTGACCGCGTTCAACGAGATGGCCGCCCTCGAGGAAGCCGGGCGCGACGGGTGGCATCTCGTCGGCTACGGAGCCTTCTTCCACGAGGTGGAGGCCTCCGGCCACCCCTGGCAGCACTGCCGGATGTCGCTGGCCTACGGCGGACGCCAACGGCGGTTGGAAGCCGAGGGATGGATCCCGGTCGGCAACGGCTGGTTCCCGTGGCGCTACTACAAGCGCCCCCTGCCCCCGGCCGAGAACGGCCGAGGAAGCAGCTGATGAACGCCGGCCGAGCGGGAGCCGGAGGCCGCATCCACCTGGAGACCGGCGAGATCGTCGACACCAGCACCTGGCGCCGAGCCAGCCCGATTCTGCCCTTCACGCCCGCCGCAGCGCGGAGCGGCCCGCGAAGCGCGCCGAGGCACCCAACTCCTCTTCGATCCGGATCAGTTGGTTGTACTTCGCCGTACGGTCGGAGCGGGAGAGCGAGCCCGTCTTGATCTGACCGCAGCCGGTCGCCACCGCCAGATCCGCGATGGTGGTGTCCTCCGTCTCGCCCGAGCGGTGCGACATGACGGCCGTCCAGCCCGCCTGGTGGGCCGTGGCCACCGCGGCCAGCGCCTCGGTCAGGGTCCCGATCTGATTGACCTTGACCAGGACCGAGTTGCCGACACCGGTACGGATGCCCTCGCGCAGCAGCGTCTCGTTGGTGCAGAACACGTCGTCGCCGGTGAGCTGGCACCGGTCGCCGACGCGGGCGGTCAGCTCGCGCCAGCCGTCCCAGTCGTTCTCCGCCATCGGGTCCTCGATGGAGAGGACCGGGTAGGCGTCGATGAGCTTGGCCAGGTAGTCGGCGTGCTCGGAGGGGGTGCGGCGCACTCCCTCGCCCGCGTAGTCGTACACCCCGTCGCGGAAGAACTCCGACGACGCCGGGTCCATGATCAGACCGATGTCCGTGCCGGGGCGGTAGCCGGTGCGCTCGATGGCTGCCATCACGAAGTCGAGCGCCTCCTCGGCGGTACGCAGCGCGGGCGCGAAGCCGCCCTCGTCGCCGACGCCCGTGGAGTGCCCGGCGGCCAGCAGGTCGCGGCGCAGGGTGTGGAAGACCTCGCTGCCCATGCGGACGGCTTCGGCGAAGGTGTCCGCGCCCACGGGCGCGATCATGAACTCCTGGTAATCCAGCGGATTGTCGGCGTGGGCGCCGCCGTTGACGATGTTCATCATCGGCAGCGGCAGGAGGTGGGCGTCGGCGCCGCCGAGGTAGCGGTAGAGGGGCTGGCGGTGGGCCGCCGCGGCGGCCTTGGCCGCGGCGAGGGAGACGCCGAGGATCGCGTTGGCGCCGAGCCGGGACTTCGTGGCGGTGCCGTCGAGGGCGACCAGCGCGGCATCGAGGCCCGCCTGGTCCGCCGCGTCCCTGCCGCGTACGGACGCCGCGATCTCCCCGTTGACGTGGGCCACCGCGCGGTCGACGCCCTTGCCGTGCCAGCGCGCGGAGTCCCCGTCGCGCAGTTCCACGGCCTCCCGGGCACCGGTGGAGGCGCCGGAGGGGACGGCCGCGCGCCCCAGGGACCCGTCCGCCAGGACGACGTCGACCTCGACCGTGGGGTTGCCCCGGCTGTCGATGATCCGGCGGGCGGTGACGGTCTCGATGGCGGCGTCGACGGTTCCGACTGCCTGTGCGGACATGGGAGTTCCTTCCCGTGGTCGTATGCCGTGGCCCCGGCTGCGACGACGCTGACGCTGAGCCCGGCAACACCAAACCGTACAGCAATGCTGCGCAGTTTTGCTGTACAGCATTGCTGTGCAGGTCAGGTGCACAGCAATGCTGACCACCGGGGTAAGGTGCCCTATGCCCACCTCGGAAGCCGCCGCCATCGCCACCGAACTGCGCACCGCGATGGGCAAGCTCACCCGACGCGTCAAACACGAGGACCGCATCCCGCTGGGCCAGGCCGCCGTGCTCGGCGCGCTCGACCGCAACGGCGCCATGACCACCAGCGACCTCGCCGCCGATCAGCGCGTACGCCCCCAGTCGATGGCCCGGGCGGTGGGGCTGCTCATGGAACAGGACCTGGTCACGCGCCGGGCGCACCCCACGGACGGCCGCAAGTCGCTGGTCGAGCTGTCGGACGCGGGCCGGATCGCGCTCGAAGCGGAGCGCGGCCGCAGGGCCGGCTGGCTCGCGCAGGCCATCGAGGCCGAACTGAGCGATGAGGAGCGGGCGTTGCTGGCACGCAGCGCCGCCCTGCTGGAGCGCCTCGCTGCGCGCTAGCGCCCTGACAGGCAGCGTTCGCCGACCCGGCCCACTTGGAAGGTCCTGGAAGGGGCGCTGCTAGCCTGCTCCGCATGATCGGGAAGAGTTCCAAGCAGCGGATATCCAGCTTATCGGCGCCGAACGGTCCGCAGCGCGCTCTCATCATCTCGAGCTTCGTCAGTCGGGTGGGCAACGGGCTGTTCAACACCGCCTCGGTGCTCTACTTCACGCTGGTCGTACACCTGCCCGCCGCACAGGTCGGTGTCGGCCTCACGATCGCCGGTGTGACCGGACTGCTGGCCGGGGTTCCGGCGGGGAATCTGGCCGACCGCTACGGGCCGCGTACGGTCTGGCTGACGTCCGTCGCGATGCAAGCCGCGGCGATGGCCGCTTTCGTCTTCATCGACGACTGGGTCACGTTCACGTTCATCGCCACCCTGGACCGGCTGGCAGCAACCGCGAGCGGCAGCGCAGGCGGTGCGCTCGTCGCCCGCGCCGGCGGCGAACGCCCGGCCGCATTCAGGGCGAAACTCCGCACGTTCGTCAACCTCGGCGTGGTCCTGGGCACCCTCGGCGCCGCGTTCGCCGTCTCGGTCAACACCCGCCCGGCATACACCGCGCTGATCCTCGCCAACGCCGCCAGCTTCGCCTGCGCCGGCCTGATCGCCCTGATCGGCGTCCCGAACTACCAGCCCCTGCCCCGGCCCCGGGAGCACCACGGCCGGGCCGTCCTGGCCGACCGGCCGTACATGGCCTTCGTCGCGCTCTACGGCGCCATGGGCCTGCAATACCAGACCGTCTCCCTGCTGCTGCCGATCTGGCTTTCCGCTCACACCGACGCGCCCCGCTGGACCGTGGCGGCGGTCTACGCGGTCAACAGCGGGGTGTGCGTACTGCTCCAGAGCAGGATCGGCTCGCGGGTGGAAACACCGCGCCAGGGCGGCCGGGCGTTCCGCGTCGCCGGGCTGCTCTTCTTGGTCAGTTGCCCCTTGATGGCCCTGACCGCGGACGTTCCGGTCTGGGTCGCGCCAGGGCTCGCCGTCCTCGCCGTCTGCGTGCACAGTCTCGGGGAGGTGTGGGAGTCCTCGGCCGGCTTCGCGCTCGGCTTCGGCCTCGCCCCCGACCACGCCCAGGGGCAATACCAGGGCCTCTTCGGCATCGGCTTCAACGCCGGACAGGCCTTGGCTCCGGTGATCCTCACAACGGCAGTCCTTGGACTCGGACACGCGGGCTGGCTGCTGCTCGGCGCGTTCTTCGCGGCTCTGGGGGCGGCGGGCCCGCCGGTGGCCGCGTGGGCGGAGCGAACCCGTCTCACGATCCAGGACACGGCCCCCGCTACACCTGGTCGGTCAAGCGAAGCCCCGCTGCTCGACGCCGAGTAGTCGTGTCAGGTGTCGGCGGTCCACACCTCGGGGCCGCCGCCTTCCCAGCGGATCGGTCCGTCCTCGGACAGGTCCACGCCTTCCAAGCCGGCGCGCCGCAGGAGTTCGGACACGTCGGCCGGGCGGTGGGCGCGGCCGAGGTCGGCGTCCACGCCGAGCGCGTGCACGGTGATCTTCCGCCCGCCCTTCGGCGACACGGGATGAATGATGATCTCGGTCTGGTCCGGCATGCGTCCAGCGTGCAGGGCTTCGGCCGCTCCGGCACGCCGGGCGGCCGACCCTTGCTGCCCGCTCCCGCCATCCGGCCTTCCGGCCTTCCGGCCTTCCGCCAGAAATGGATCACGTACCGCTCCACCCCGTACGCCGCGCCCCGCCCGCTTGACGGGGTTCAAGACGACCGATCACTATGGAAGTGAGACGACCGGTCATTTTGACCGCCCAGTCCACACACACGAGGGAATGACATGTCCACATACCGAGCGTTCGAGGTCACCGGGTCACGGAAGTTCGAGTGGGTGGAGCGTGAGACGCCGGAGCCACCGCTGGGGCACGTACGCCTGCGGGTCGAGGCATGCGGGGTCTGCCACTCCGACGTCCTGGCCGTCGAGGGGATGCGGCCCGACCCGTCCAGCCCGGTGGTTCCCGGGCACGAGGTCGTCGGCGTGATCGACGCGGTCGGCCCGGGGGTGACGACGTGGCGGGTCGGCGAGCGTGTCGGCGTGGGTTACCTGAACGGCCACTGCGGAGTGTGCGGCTTCTGCCGGCGCGGCGACTTCGTCAACTGCGAGGATCAGCCTCAGACGGGCACCGACATCGACGGAGGCTACGCGGAGGTGCTGGTCGCGAGGGCCAGCGGCCTCGTACGGATCCCGGAGACGCTGAGCGCGATCGACGCGGCACCGCTCCTGTGCGCGGGGCTGACGGTCTTCAGCGCGCTTCGGCAGGCCGCCGGCGCCCCCGGCGCCCTGGTGGCCGTGCAGGGGATCGGCGGCCTCGGGCACCTGGGCGTGCAGTACGCGGACAGGCTCGGGTACCGCGTCGCCGCGATCGCCCGGGGCGCCGACAAGGCGGAGCTGGCCGAGCGGCTCGGCGCCGACCACTACATCGACAGTTCCGCCGAGGACGCCGGCGAGGCGCTGCGGCGGCTCGGCGGGGCGGCCGCGATCGTCGCGACCGCCGCGAGCGGTGCTTCGATGTCGCCACTGGTCTCCGGACTGGCGCCGCGCGGCCACATGGTGGTCCTCGGGGCCGCCCCCGATCCGATCCAGGTGCAGACCAGCGACCTGATCTTCGGCACCCGGACGATCAGCGGAAGCCTGACCGGCAGCTCCATCGAGAACGAGGACAACCTCCGGTTCGCCGCGGACCGGGACGTCCGCCCCATGACCGAGGTCATGCCGCTCGCCCAGGCTCCCCAGGCGTACGAGCGCATGATGTCCGGCGGAGCCCGTTTCCGTGTCGTGCTGGATGCGGCGGTCTGACGCAGAGGGCGTCAGACAGGCGGTGTCATCAGGCGAGCAGCGTGCCGAACACCACGTCGAAGAACACCTCGTAGGAGTCTTCCGAACGGTCGGACCGGGTGGAGATGAGCGTCCCCTCCCAGGCGTTCAGGATGAACCGGGCGAGCATCCGCGCGTCCGTGGTCGCCGCCACCCGGCCCGACGCCTGGGCCTCTGCGATCGGGGCCGCGAGCGCCTGCTCCCAGCCAGCCAGGCCGGTTCGTACCGCCTCGCGGATGAGGTCGCTGTGATCGGCCATCTCCGTGCCGAGGCCTCCTATGAGGCAGCCGCGGGTGAAGTCCCGGCTGGTGTTCTCATCGCGGAGGAATTCGAAGTGCCGCCGCAGCCGCAGCAGCGGATCGACGGACGCATCGGTGAGCTCGTGGAGCCGGCGGCTCTCGCCGTACCGCTCCAGGGCCACCACGGCCAGCGCTTCCTTGCTCTCGAAGTGGTTGTAGAACGACCCCTTCGGGACCCCGGCGCCGTCGGTGATGTCCTTGACGCCGGCCCCGTTGAACCCGCGGGCATGGAACCGTTCGACCGCCGCCTCGACGATCTCCTCGCGCATGCTCCTTCTGCCCACCGGGAGCACCCCCTCGTGCAATATGACCAACCATCTTAGATCACAAAAACCTTAGCACGCGAAGCTTCTCCGCCTCCGGGGCCGACGGGCCGACCGGCCGTTAGGACGGCGGGGTGGCGATGCGCCTCAGCGCTCCGACGAGCAGAGCCAGGTCGGCGTCTTCCAGGTGGTCGAAGACATGGCGGCGGGCGCTGGCCAGGTGGCAGGGCCAGGCCTGCTCCAGCCGGGCGAGGCCCGCATCGCTGAGGACCGCGTTCCACCCGCGGGCGTCCGCATCGCACGTGCCCGTTCGACCAGCCCCTGCTCCTCCGAGCGGCAGGCGCTGCTCTCGCACCATGTCGGCGTCGATGACGCGGGGCAGGACGACCATCACCCGGCCGATCTCGCGCAGCAGCGCTTCCTCGTCCGTCGTCAGGGGGTGCGGCGAATCCTCGGCGGCACCCGCGCCGCGGAGCACCTGCGGCTGACCGCCCAGCCCCAGGCCGCGAGGGTAAGTGAGGGTAAGTACTGCGCCGCCTGCGAGGGCGCGCGGCACCGCCGGACGCGATGGCAGCCGCACCCGTGAAGATCTACCATCACGTGTACGCACTATGCGCCCTGCCATCGTAGGGAGGCCGGTATCGTGAACGCCGGTTTCGAAGGAACGGGCCTCTCGTCCTATCTGCCGATCGCAGAACACGGCCTCATCGGTGATCTCCACAGTGCGGCGCTCGTGGGCACGAACGGCACCATCGACTGGTACTGCTGCCCGCGCTTCGACTCACCGAGCGTGTTCGCCTCCATTCTGGACGCGGACCGAGGCGGGTCGTTCGAACTCGCCGCCGACGTGCCGACGCGGACCCGGCAGTTCTACTTTCCCGACACGAACGTTCTCATCACGCGGTTCTTCGCCTCCGACGGGGTGGCCGAGATCCAGGACTTCATGCCGATCACCGACGACTCGGGCGCGCCGGCCCCGCACCGGCTGATCCGGCGGGTGATCTGCGTACGGGGATCGCTTCCCTTCACGGCGCACGTGGCTCCGCGCTTCGGCTACGGCGCCGACCCCCACTCCGCGCAGGCGCGGAGCAGCCACACCGTGGTCTTCCACTCCGGGAGCCTGGCGCTGGCGCTGACCGCCACCGCGCCGCTGGAGTGCGACGGCCTCGACGCGTGGTCCCGCTTCAAGCTCCTCGAGGGCGAGTCGGCGGTGTTCGCCCTCGACCCCGTCGTTGACGACGTCATCCCGCAGGCCTGCCCCCAGGCCGAAGCCGAGCGGCAGTTCGAGACGACGGTCAGGTTCTGGCGCGGCTGGCTGGCCGGCTCGCGCTACCACGGACGGTGGCGGGAGATGGTGCACCGCTCGGCGCTCGTGCTGAAGCTGCTCACGTACGCCCCGACCGGTGCCATCGTGGCCGCCCCGACGACCAGCCTGCCCGAGAAGATCGGCGGCGAACGCAACTGGGACTACCGTTTCGTCTGGGTCCGTGACGCCGCCTTCTGCGTGTACGCCATGCTCAGACTGGGCTTCACCGGCGAGGCCGAGGCGTTCATGCGCTTCCTGTCCGAGCGGGGCATCATGCGGGGCAGCGGCCCCGCCGGCCCACTGCAGATCATGTACGGGATCGACGGGCGCAGCGAGCTGCCCGAGCAGGTACTACCCCACCTGGAGGGCTACTTGGGGTCCGCCCCGGTACGGGTGGGCAACGCCGCGACCGGGCAGCTCCAGCTGGACATATACGGAGCGCTCATCGACTCCGTGTATCTGTACGACAAGTGGGGGCAGCCCATCAGCAGCGACCGGTGGGAGGAGCTCTGCGTACTGGTGGACTGGCTCTGCGACCACTGGGACCAGCCCGACGACGGCGTGTGGGAAACGCGCGGGGGACGAAAGAACTTCGTGTACTCCCGGCTGATGTGCTGGGTTGCGATCGAGCGGGCCATCCGGATGGCGAACCGGCGGGGCCTGCCCGCGGATCTCCCCCGCTGGCGCCAGAGCCGTGACGCGATCTACCGGCAGATCATGCAACGCGGCTGGTCGCCCGAGCGAGGGGCGTTCGTACAGCACCTCGACGACCTCGTGCTCGACGCCTCGGTGCTGATGATGCCGATGGCCAAGTTCATCTCACCCACCGACCCCAAATGGCTCGCCACCCTGGACGCGCTCACCGCGGACCTGGTCTCCGACTCGCTGGTCTACCGCTACGACCCCGAAGCCAGCCCGGACGGCCTGAGGGGAGCCGAGGGCACCTTCTCGATCTGCTCCTTCTGGTACGTCGAGGCGCTCACCCGCGCCGGACGGCTGGAGGAGGCGCGGCTGGCCTTCGAGAAGATGCTCACGTACGCGAACCACGTCGGCCTCTACGCCGAGGAGATCGGGCTGACCGGCGAGCAGCTCGGCAACTTCCCGCAGGCCTTCACCCATCTCTCGTTGATCAGCGCCGCGTTCAACCTCGACCGCGCCCTCGGCTGACCCGGACAAGGGGTCGGGGGGTGCGGTCGAGGCGCCCGTACACGGTGCCCTTCCGGCTGGCTGCCGGGGGTGCGAGGAGCGATCTGGTCGGCGAGGTGCTCGCCAAGAAGCGGACGGACTAGTCGGCGATGTCGATGTGCATGTTGAAGCGGACGCCGGCAATGCGTACGAGAAGGTTGCCCTGGACCTTGCGCTTGGCAAGGGTGCTGCCGACCTGGCCCTTGCCGAGCACGGCCTTGTTCTGAGGGGCGTGGCTGACGAACCCGGTGAACACGCCTCCGTCGGCGAGTTCCGCGGCCGCCGTCCACTCGTCGCGGAGGTCGCCGTAGGCGCCGCGGTCCATGGGGGCACCGCCGAGGCCGAGGTTGACGCGCTCCCCGCCCACGTAGGCGGCGGCACACTGGTTGAGGATGGTGACGACCAGCGAATCCTTCAGGTTGTGGTCGTATTTGATCTGGGCGAGCAGATCCGCTGCGTCCGAGTCCAGCTTCGCCTTGCGGGCGTCCCGGGCGCCCGCCTTGACCAGCTCCTCCTGGTCGCTGAGGATCGTTTTGCGGGCCTGTACGAAGCCGTACTCCTTCTGCTGGGCAATCCTGATGGACGAGGCCCACTTGTCCGCGGCCACCCACTCCGGGTCAAAATCGATCTTCTCGCAGTACGCGATGAGGTCCTTTTCCGCTTCCTCGTCGGAACTTGCGTACTCGGGCATGCGTCCCCCTTCCCCCTCGGCGGTCGTTGCACGTACAACCTCGCACGGCGCCGCAGCCCTGTCAGTCGTTTGAGAGGGATCGTGAACCGGGTTGATTCCAGGGGTTGTTGGGGCCTGTCGGGGCCTGATGGGGCCAGATGGGGCTCATGCCGGTCGATGCTGCGGCTGGGATCCGGCGCTCACCACGTCACGTGCAGGGTCTCGGGTGAACGGTGGATGAGGGTGGGGCGCATGGATGGCGGCGGGCGGCGTGGGTCCAGCCGCAGACCGGGCAGGGCCTGCGAGAACAGCTCCAGCGTCAGGTGGAGCTGGGCCCGGGCCAGGCGGGAGCCGGGGCAGTTGTGCGGCCCGTGGCCGAAGGCGAGGTGGCGCCGGTCCGCGGGACGGCGGATGTCGAACCGGTCGGCCTGCGCGTATCGGCGCTCGTCGCGGTTGGCGGAGGCGTAGGCGACGAGCACGGTGGCCCCGGCCGGCAGCTTCGTCCCGCCCAGCGTCACGGGCCGCGTCGTGACCCGGCGAAAGCCCTGGATGGCCGTGTCGAAGCGGGCGCATTCCTCCACGGCTGCGCCGATCAGCGTCGGATCGGAACACAGCAGGAGCCACTGCTCCCGGTCGCCGAGCAGGTGCAGCAGGGCGGTGGAGATCAGCGCGCTCGTCGTCAGGAAACCGGCGATCAGCAGGTTCTGCAGATTGGCCACGATCTCGTGACGCTGCTCGAGGGTCAACTCGCCGTCCCCCGGGGCCAAGGCGGCCACGAGGTCCGAGCACAGGTCCTCACGGGGGTGGGCCCGGCGGTCGCGGACGTAGCCGTCCAGCACGTGCTGGAGCGCCACGACGTCCTCCGCGGCGGCCGCCTGCTCGGGTGGTGACAGCGGGCGGAAGAACAGCTCCTCGGCGCGGTAGCCGCCGTGCACCGCCGAGGGGACATCGGCGGGATCCAGTCCGATGAGCCGCCCGATGACCAGTCCCGGCAACCGCCGGGCGTACGCCTCCACCAGCTCGGCCGAGCCGTCCGCGGCGAGGGCGTCCCCGACGAGGGCGTCACCGGCGAAGGCGTCACCGGCGAAGGCGTCCACCAGCTCGCGCGCCTGCTCTCGCGCGTACGGCATCAGCGCCGCGATCCGGCCGGAGGACAGGCCCCGGTTCAACGGGGCCCGGTAGCGCAGATGGGCGGCTCCGTCCGAGGAGACCACGGTCGGACGCGGCCCGAACCCGCGCGGGAGGACACCGAGCGCAGCCTCCGAGAGTGGGACGTCCGGCAGCAACGCGTTCGCGGAGGAGAAGTCCTCGGCGCGCCGCAGGACTTCCCGTACGTCGCCCTCGCGCGCGACCAACCAGGCGTCGACCTCCGGCACCCAGGTCAGTCCTTCGGCTCGGCGGGCCAGGGCGTAGCGCGCGTAGGGATCCCGGTAGAACGCGTCCCGAAGCGCTTGCTCCGCTTGCTCGTGCCCTGCTGACACACAGCCTCCGTCTCGCGGCCGGCGCCCGGGAGTTCCCGGTGCACCGGGCATCCTGCCCGACCGCCGGCCCGATCGAAAGAGCGCATCGGGCGGGCACGGGGGGCGTGGCGCGCCTATCGGGCAGCACCGCTCCGACAGCCCGGCGGACCCCTATGGGGACCGGCTCACCGCATGGCATACCCGTCCCACAGCGGGCCGCCGGCCAGGTCCAGCACCTCTGCCACGACTCCGCCGTGGCGTTGTCCCTATCCCTCCATTGCTGCGAGTTCGCCCAGGACCCGGGCCGCTGGTGCCGGTGCGACCAGCCACTTCAGGTGGCTGCCCTCAAGGGTGCGGACGTCGTAGGGGTTGTCCGGCGTCAGCGCGTTGCCCTCGCGGATCAGCCGGTCCTGCAGGGCGAGCGGCAGGCTCGCGTCGTCGGTCAGGCGGATGTAGGTCTTCGGGATGCGGCCCCAGGTTTCGGCCTGTGCCCGGTCGGCGGAGGTGCCGACGTCCAGGTTCTCGTCGGGCTGGAAGGTGTTCAGGAAGGTCAGGAACTCCTCGTCGGTGCCGTCAGCGAGGAAGGCCGTCTTGAGGGCCGCGAGGGCCTCCGGGTTCGCGGTGCGGAAGTTGATGCGGAGCAGGCCGAGTTCGGCCGGGTTCCCGGCCAGCGCCAGGCCCAGGGAAGCGGCGTCGACCGTGGCCATCTCCGGCTCGGCGTAGTAGTCGCTGACGTCGAGATCGACAGGGCACCAGGCCGATACGTACACGACGCGGTCGATCAGGTCCGGCCGTGCGTTGGCCGCAGCCGTGGCCGTCATACCGCCGCGGCTGTGGGAGACGAGGATCACCGGCCCGTTCTGCTTGGCCCGTTCGAGGATCCCGATCAGGTGCGCGGCATTGTCGGCGAGCGTGACGCCCTTGATCGAGCCGGGTTCCGTGGCGAGCCCGCCGAGATCTTGTGGCACCTGGTAGGCCCGCGTGAAGGTCGCCCCGAAACCGTGGCCGGGCAGGTCGACCGCGACCGAACGGTGCCCGAGGAGTCCGAGTTCGGCCTGGAGCGGCGCGAATGAGAAAGAGTTCGAAAAGGCTCCGTGAACCAGTACGAACGTCGGTTGCATCTGTCTACTCACCTTCTGACGTCCCTGTGACACTCAAACTTCGATGGCACAAACCTAATGATCATCAGGCTTCAATGGCAATGATCAAGGTCCGGCGACACAGGGCAGCTGATGGCGGAGAATGCCCAGTTGTGATCGAACTCAAGCGCGGCGTCGCCACCCTCGCAGTTGCCCTTGTGGGCGCCCTGGCCCTGACCTCACCCAGTACAGCCGCTGACGGGGCACTCTACGAACCCGCCCACGGAAGACCGCGCCCGGCGCTCAGCCTTGCGGCACCCGACAAGGCGACGGTCACGGAAGGGCAGGTCAAGGAGGTCGCGCCCGGAGGCGTGATCACCTATCCGAGCGTCACCAGTTGCCTCACCGTGACCGTGCGGTTGCGGGACGGCGGCCTCGTCGGCGCTCACGCCAGCCTGTTCCAGGTTGCGGGTGAACTGCGATCCGATGAGATTCCGGCCGCGCTCAAGCACCTCGTCGGCCACCGCCCCGTGACCGCGGTCCAAGTCAAGGGGGCCGTCGGCGCCTGGCACCCGAGCTACTTCGTGAAGGCGATCGAGAGCTACGGCGAGGGGGAACAGCCTCCGTACCCGGCACGCCCGGACCCCGAAGGACTTGCCGATGCGGTATCGCAGGGACTCGGACTGCCCCGGCACCTTGTCACGGTCGAGGATGTACCTGACGGGGACCAGATCGCCGGCTGACAACACGGCCGATCATTGCGCGGGCGGATCAGGAGGCGGCGGCACCGTAGTGGTCGGCGTACGACTGAAGGCGAGGAGCGAGCGGGCCGTCAGCCCCGGTGGAATTCACCTGTATCCACAGCTCGTTCTCCACGACGAAGCGATACGCGAACTCCTCGAAGCTGCCGGCGCATCGCATCAGCGAGGAGGCCACCGCGCCCCGGACCTCCTCCGCCGGCTCCCCGTCCGAGCGCCACCCGGCGGACTCCAGCTCCACGGGCGAGCAGACCACGAACGCCTCACCGGAGGGACGCAGGTACAGGTACCAGATGACGCAGTCCTGCTGGTCCCGCAGGAACCGTACGAGACGGGCACCCTCCTCGGCCGGGCTGCGCAGCGGACGGGAAAGGTGGCTCCAGCAGCCCGTCACCGAGACCTCGTCGAAGGAACGGCAGACGCGCTCACTGCCGTAGAAGGCGGCGAAGTCCCCGGGGAGTGCCAGCCCGACCGACGCCAGATCCCGCTCCACGGCCGCGAGATGCTCACCATGCTCCGACCCCGGCCCGTCCACCCCACCCAGCCAGCCGAAGCCGCCGTCGAGTTGCCCAGCGTCCAGCGGCGGCAGGCTGTCCAAGGGGTACACCTCATAGGTGGACGCACACGACCGGTATCGCCCCAGGTCCGTGGCGCACCAGCCGGTGGGGAACCGGGCGGACACGGCATCTGAGGCAAGACCGGAAACGGATGCAGACATGGAAAACCCCTCGGAATGTGGGCGGCTCAGCGATACGCCCTATCCTCCCGCCCACCACTGACAACAACCCTCGCCGTCACCACCGGGCGCGACCGAGCGGACCGTCAGCGGGTGCGTCGGGGGCCGCCGCGGTACGGGCGGCGGCGGGAGACGGCTTCGGGCGCGGCCTCGGGGGACGAGAAGCCGCCCGCCACTGCCACACGTGCCGGAGCCGGCGAGGCGGGGAGGGGCGACGCGGCGGCCGATGCCGCGGGGGTACGAGGAGGCGCCGACTGCTGGGCGCGGCCGAGGACGGCGGTGTGGGAGATCAGCGGTGCGCAGGCCTGGCAGATCTCGGCGAGGGTCCAGACCTGGCCGACGGCCGGGTTGTGGATGAGGACGAGCAGCGGGGCACCGGTACAGGCGGCTCTGGTGTCCTCGTGGAATCCGCATTCGGCGGCCCGGCAGGCACACGCCGCGTGGGGACGGACGGTGGCGAGGCGGGCGTGCGCGCGGGCGTGCTCGGCGGCGAACCGTCGCATGGCCGCCGTGTCCTTGGACCGGGGCGGCATGCGGCATGCCTCTGTGGTGCAGCTGACGGAGACGGTGTGGTCGCCGTGGCCGGTCAGACGGACCGTCCAGGTCCGCCCCGGGACACGGGATCCGGGAATCGTGGTCAAAGGAGAGTTGTCCGTTCACATATGTGCGGTGGTGTGCCCACTGTTCGACAGTCTCGCGTATGGCGACAGTGAATTTTCACGCGGCCCCGGCGTCGGCACGGGTTCGTACTACTGGTGGCCGGGTCACGCGGAGAACCGCACCTCAGACGAGGAGACCGGCCGAACTCATAAGGCCTTTGTCGCACGCCGTTCGGCAGGTGTCAACGACATGCGGCCACATCCAGGCGCTACGGGCGCTCCGCGGCCTGTGGCTTCACGGACGGGGGGCAGAGTGGGGCCGCCGCCCCTGACGGCCCGACCTCTACTCGAGCCACGCTCCGTCGCGCATGATGACTCTGCCTTGCAGCTCTCGTTCACCTCTCCAGGCGCGCACGGTCTTCGGTACCGCACGTACGTACACAAAGGGGCCGTCCTCCGTGCGCGGGTCCCACCCGAACTTTCCGGCGAATGCATCCGCTGCGTCTCCGGGCACGTCCCGGTCGGTGAAGCACTCCGCCTCGCCCTGAATGAGCACCACATCGAACGTGTCGGGCAGCGACAGGCGCACCCGCGGTTCCTTGCGGATGTTCCGCGCGGTCGCGGAAGTCGCGCCGGTGCACATCCACAGTGCTCGGCCGTCCCACGTGAACCACAGCGGCACCTGATGCGGTCCGTGATCAGGATGGGCCGTGGCTACCCATATGTCCCGCTCCGTGGCGAGCCGTTCCAGAGAGTCGCGCCTGCGTTCCGCTACCGGGCGGCGGACAGGTTCCGTGTTCTGCATGAGTACCGACCCTAGGCAGCGGCATCGAAGCGCACATCGGGCGTCGGCCCTACTCCCAACGACCGACCCGGCAGACTGCACTGCACTGTGCTGCACTGCGCGGTTGCCGGTGCGGGGCGCGGCTCGGCGGTGACCTTGAGGTCGCTCAGCCATGCCTCGAGTCCCTGGCGGAGGATGGCGGTCGCGGTGGGGACGTCCGCGTCGACCTGAGGGCCGGTGTGGGTCTCCTCGGTGCTCACCCTGACGCCGCCGGGGGTCTCGGTGAAGTTCCACACGTGGATGCCGTCGATGTGCAGTCCCTCGCCGGCCGCGGGGCCCGTCCAGCGGATGCAGGAGCGGTACGCGAGCTGTTCGACGGTCGAGGTGATCTCCAGACTGGTGGCCGGAGTCGGGTTGGGGGGTACCGGGGTTGTCCACCGGAAGGCCGAACCCCGACGGAGGGGACCGCGATCGAGGCGCTCCGCGGTGGTGACGGGAGCCTGCCAGGACGGCCACCCCTCGACGTCGGTCTGCAGCTTCCAGACCGTGCGCAGCGGGGCGTTGATGAGGATCTCGGCCCGGTGGCGTACGCGGGCGGCGGGATCGACACCGGCGCCGCGGCAGGTGAGGGACTTGGCGGTGCGGGGGCTGGGGGAGGTGGCTGCGCCGGCGGGTAACGCGGCGGCGCCGAGGAGGCCGATGGCGAGCGGGATCGTGAACAGGGCGTGGATGCGGGTGCGGTGGATGCCGGGCATGGGGTTCCCCTGTCTTGTTCAGTGGATGGGCGTCATCGTGCGATAGAGCATCAAGCTGTCATTAGAGGCTATAACACTGCGTGGGCGATGGGCAATCGCGAAGCCGACGAACAGCTGCACTGCCGGACAGGCTCGCGGGGCGCTCTGGTGAACGTGGCGGTGAACTCGGCATGTGATGACCACTGGACGGGAAGGGTGCCGCGTACGGTCGGCGGTGGGCCGTGGCTTGCTGTCACGGCTGCCGCCCCTCATCCGGTTGAGGACCGGTCTCGTCCGTTGATGGCGCCGGAACAGGAGCACGCCGATGCGTCTTTACGCCCAGACTCGAGCACGTCGTTGCCGGCAGGTGCTCGCCGACCTGATCGCCGTGGTCCTGATGGTGACCGCGGTGAGGTTCGCGCTGGCCGTCCACGGGGCGATCATGCTGCTGGCCGAGCCCGGGCGGAAGGTGGAGGACGCGGGCGGCAGCCTCGCCTCCGGCCTCGGCGACGCGGGGGATGCGGCGTCGAACGTGCCGCTGGTCGGGGGCATCCTGAAGAAGCCGCTGCAGTCCGCCGCCGAGGCCAGCAACGGGCTCTCCGATGCCGGCCAGTCGATGCAGGACGTGGTGGGCCGGGTGGCTGACCTGACCACATGGGTCCTGATCGTCACCTCCGTGGCGATCGTGCTGGCACTCTGGCTTCCCCCGCGCGTGCGCTGGATCCGGCGCAGCGCTCGGATCCGAGGTCTCCTCGACGCCCCCGGCGGTGCCGATCTGCTTGCCCTACGCGCCCTGACCGGGCCGACGCGAGACCTCGCATCGGTCCCCGTTCCACCGGAGGGTCTCGCCGACGCCTGGCGCCGGGCGGACGAGCGGGTCATCCGCGACCTGTCCCGGGTGGCACTCAGACAAGCCGGCCTACGCCCCTGAAGGCGCAGGCTCCCCCGCCGGCCCGGCGGCCTGGCCGGTCTTGCCGCTGGGAAATACCTTCGGCGCGTCCAGATCGACGTGCGTGCCGGTGCTGTAGGCCGGTGCGCGCAGCGTGAAGGGCTTGTCCTCGAAGACGAGCGTGTACGCGGCCTGCCTGGACGGGGAGGGGAGAGACGGCGAGGAGGAGGCCGGGGCGGAGGCACCGGCAGCCGCCTGTTCGCTCAGCGCCGCCACTTCGTCCGTCTGACGTGGGTGGAGGCACTGTCCGGCATTCTGCCGGCGGGTGTCATGTGGGGTGCCGACGAGGTGCGTGACCCCGATGCACCGGCGCTTGTGAAGGATTGCTCACCCGTGCGGCGGAAGGCGATTTGGGCATCAGCGGGCTCACAGTTGACAGCGTTCCACGCCGTCATGGGTACGAACGGTGAGCCGGTGCAGGCCGCCCTCGCCCGCACCGGCTCCTCCGACACCGCGCGCTCAGGTGCTACTTGTCGGCGATGAGCGTGCCGGCCGCGCCCCAGCTGTCCGTCGGGACCTCGTGGATCCACACCTGAACGGTCTCGGCCGGGATCTTGTACGCGTCGACGAACGCGTCCGTGACCCGCTTGACGAGCTCGCGCTTCAGCTCGACATCGCGGGGACCCTGCTGAATGGTGACGATGGGCATGACCGAACTCCCTTGCCAGCGGCGGCTTCCCGGCCTTTCCGGGTCGCTCACCGGCGTGACGCCAGTCCATCGGATCCGTGCCGACCGACCAAGAAGCAGACCGCGACCGCAGCGATCAGCTCTCGTGATCGTTGCCGGTCGGGACTGCTGGGAGCGCCTTCAGGAGGACCGCGAGAGCAGCGGGCGGGGTCTCGCGGCGGACGGCCAGGCCGATGGGCAGGGCCAGGCCGGGGGCACGGAAGGGGCGGAAGGCGACCCGGGGGCTGAGCAGCACGCGCGCTTGGGCCGCGTACAGCACGGTCCACATCGGCATGGAGCCGGCGCCGATGGTGGCGAGGGTGTCCTGCAGCGATCCGCTGACCGGTCCGGGCAGCGGCTCGAAGCCGGCCGAGTGGCAGGCCCCGACGACCAGATCGACCAGGGCCGGGTTGTTGCGGCGGGCGGTGATACAGAGTCGCAGGCCGGCCAGGTCGGAGATGGCCAGTTCCGTTTCGCGGGCGAGTGGATGGGCCGCCGGGAGGGCCGCCACCAGGGGGTCTTTCCACAGCGGCAGGATCCGCACGCCCGGGGTGGGCTCCAGGGAACGTACGAACGCGGCGTCGAGGCGGCCGTCCGCGACCTGTTCCAGGCGGTCGTGAGCCGGGGCCGAAACCAGTTGGACCGAGGTGTCGGGGGCCAGGACGGCCAGGTCTCCGAGCACCCGGTCCAGGTGCTCCCCGAGGCCGGTGCTGGTGCCGAGGCGCAGGCCGGCCTGTTCCCGGACGGCGGCCCTGGCCCGTTCGGCGGCGGCGAGCACGGCCCGCGCCTCGGGCAGCAGCCGCTCCCCCGCGCCGGTGAGCCGAACGTGGCGTGGCGAACGGTCGAAGAGATCGGCCCCCAGCTCCCGTTCCAGCCGCTGCACTTGCTGGCTGACCGCCGACTGCACGATGTGCAGCCGCTCTGCGGCGCGACCGAAGTGCAGCTCTTCGGCGACGGTGACGAAGTACCTCAGCTGCCGCAGTTCCATCCGCCGACTGTAACCCTCGAGGTCGGACGACCGTCCGGCCGAGCAGGGAGGTTGTCCACGGACGACGTCTACCGGATGGCAGCAGGACCGCCGACCGCTCGCTTCCCGTTGGCCGGGTGGCGGTCCCCCGCGTGCGCGGGACCGGCGGGGTCATGCCCGTCCGATGTTGGCTGCCTCCTCGCTCATCCTCTACAGTCACCCTCGTCGTCTACATACGTGTAGACGACGAGGGTCTTCCCCGAGTGTGCCGTGCCCGCCCTCCCCCCACACCCCACCCGCCGCCATCGCGGTCACCGGCTCGGCAGCGGCCGGCGCCCGGTACCCGGGTCCGGGACCCGCCGGTCGACGCTTCACCACCAACACATCGGACCAACCCCAGGGACGGACGAATTGAGCACCATCGGCATCGGACAGGCAGCGGTCCTCGGCATCGTCGAAGGGGTCACCGAATTCCTGCCGATCTCCTCCACCGGCCACCTGAAGATCACCGAGGGGCTGATGGGCATCCCGGTGGACGACAAGGCCGTCGTCGCCTTCACCGCGGTCATCCAGGTCGGCGCCATCGCCGCGGTCCTGGTGTACTTCTTCAAGGACATCGTGCGGATCATGACCGCGTGGGGACGCGGCCTGGCCAACCGCGAAGAGCGGTACCACCACGACTACAAGTTCGCGTGGTGGGTCATCTACGCCACCATCCCCATCGTCGTCGTGGGACTGGCCGCCAAACCCCTGATCGAGAGCACCCTGGCCTCCCTGTGGGTGGTCGCCGGTTCCCTCATCGTCGGCAGCGGCCTGATGTGGGCCGCCGACCAGATGGGCCGCCACAAGCGCGGAGAGGACGACACCGACCTCAGGGACGCGATGCTGGTGGGCTGTTCGCAGATCCTCGCCCTGCTCTTCCCCGGCTTCTCCCGATCCGGCGCCACCATGTCCACCGGTCTCATCCTCGACCTCGAACGCGTCGCCGCCACCCGCCTCTCGTTCTTCCTGGGCATTCCCGCCCTGACCGGTGCGGGCCTGTACGAGCTCAAGGACGCCATCGGCGCCGGTGTGGACACCGTTCCGCTGGTCGTCGGCACCGCGGTCTCCTTCGCCGTCGCCTACGCCTCCATCGCCTGGCTCCTGAAGTACGTCGCCAAGCACTCCTTCAACGCCTTCGTCATCTACCGGATCGTCATCGGAGTCCTGCTCTTCGGCCTCCTCGGCACCGGGATCCTGACCGCCTGACGGGGACACGGGGCTCCTTCGCCGCCCACAGCGCCGCCCACAGCGCCGCGCGTACGCATGCCTCCGGTTCGCCGGCCGGTCCGCGATCGGCCGGCGGCCCGGCCATTGACCTCACCCTTACCCCACAGTCGTCTACAGTGCAGTAGACCACCTACGGCCCGGTTGTCGCCCGGGGGTTCCGTCCGGTCGCCTTTCGCCCGGCTGCTTTGAGAGGCTCCACCCGCATGGCCGCTTCCGTACACACCGCAACCAACCTCGCGGTCAGTCTGCTCGACACACATCCGAAGGCCGGCCCGCTGCGTCCGCAGCCGGCGGGCTGCGCGTGACCCGCGCCCGACTCGCGCACCGAGCCGGTTGGCTGGCCCTGACCGCCGCCGCGCTCTTCGCCCTGCTGGCGGTGTGGGTCGTACGCACCCCGGATCATCCGCTGCCCGCCGATGTGGCCCTGCACCGCTGGTCCGTGGAGCACCGCCCGGCCGTCCCCACGGCGCTCGCCCGCATCGTCACCTACACCGGCACCGGGTTCGTCCCGTACGTCCTGCTCGTACTGGCCGGCCTCTACGCCGGCCGCACCGCCCGGCAGCGTGCCCTCACGGCCGCCGCGCTGGTCCTGTGCCTCGGCGCGGGCCAGAGCCTGCGCTACGCGACCATGATGCTGATCGCCCGACCCCGCCCCGCGGTAGCGGACTGGGCGACCCAGGCCTCGGGCTGGTCCTTCCCCTCGGGTCACGCGAGCACCGGCGCGATGACCGCCGGGCTCCTGATCGCCGCTTTGTTCCTGCGCGGCCCCAGGGTGCCCCGGACCGCGGCCGCAGTGATCGCGGTGTGGGGTGTGGCGATCGGCCTCACCCGCGTCTACCTCGGGGTCCACTGGTTCACGGACGTCATCGGAGGCTGGCTCTTCGCCACCGCCTGGCTGTCCCTCCTCGCCTTCGCGTACCTGTCGCGCACCGGCGACCGGCCCTCGGCTCCCCGGGACCCATCGCCTTCCTGACGGCCCACCAGCCGGGGAACGCCCTCGGTGAGCGCGGTCCGGAGGCCGGAGGCGGAGGCGGGGGGCGCTGCGGTCCGGGTAGCCCTCGGGGCCGGTCCGACTTCAGTCGGAGGGGTGCTCCCCCTGGGCGATTTCGACCCCGCGGTGCAGCCAGGCCGCCCCGGCCAGGGAGGAAGCGCCGGCCGTGGCGCAGAGCAGGGCCATGGCCAGCACCGCGGGGGCGATGCGCCGGGCGGGCGCCTGGGTCAGCAGGGCCTTCACGCGGGCGGGGACGGGTCCGGTGACGGCGCCCGCCGCGAGCACGGACCGCCCGGACCGCCCGGATCGTCCGGACCGCTCTGACCCTCCGGACCGTCCGCCGCCACGGGTGGTGGCCAGCGCCGCGCGCCCCACGGCCTGCGCGGTGAGCAACCGGTTGCCGGTGACGCCGGCGGCGGCCTCGTCCGCGGCGCGTTCGGCGGCGAACGACACCTGGGGAACGACCGCGGCCAGTGCCGGGTGGCACCAACCGGCGAGCTGGGCGGCGGCGAGGAAGAGGTGGTGGCGCGAGGCGAGGTGGGCGCGCTCGTGGGCCAGGAGCACCTCGCGCTCGTGCGGGTCCAGGGAGCGCAGCATGCCGCTGGTCACCACGACCCGGCCCGTGCCCGTCAGCCCGGGCAGGGCGTAGGCGTCCGGCCGGGAATCATCCAGTACGCACACTCCTCCCACATGCGGAAGGTGGGCGACATCGCCATGGGCGCTGCGCAGGCGCTTCACCTCGGACCATCCGTGCCGGACCACGGTGACGCCGGTGACCGCGACGACCCCGGCGGACAGCGCCGACGCCCCGAGGGCCAGCGGCGCCGGCCCGGCCTGGAGCGGCTGGACCAGGTGTACGAGGGCTGCCAGGGGCGGGACGGTCAGCGCGAGGGGCAACAGCAGGACACCCAGGCACGCCACGACCCCGACGGCGAGTGCCCCGGAGGCGGTGGTGATCGTCCACAGCGCGACGTCGGGCCTCACCCGGGCGGCCACGCGCCGCGCGAGCGGCGGCAGGGCCCAGGGCAGCAGGAGGGGGACGAGCAGCAGGACGATCACTGACCGCCTCCCTCCAGCAGGCGCCTGAGCTCCGCCTCGTCGTCGGCGCTGAGTCCTTCGACGAACCGCGCCAGGACGACACTGCGGTCGCCGTCCTGGTCGAGTTCACGATGCATCCGGCGGGCGGTGAGGCCGTGCGCGTCCTCGACCGGAAAGTACAGGAAGCCCCGCCCGGCCGGATTCCGGTCGATGACGCCCTTCTCGTGCAGCCGGGCGAGCAGCGTGGCCACCGTGGTCCGGGCCAGCGGCTGCGGTATCGCCGCTCGCACCTGAGCCGCGGACTGCGGTTTTCCCGCCGCCCACAAGGCCGCCAGAACGCTGGACTCCAGCTCACCCGCCGGCCGGCGTTCGCTCGCGCTGTCCGTCATGGAACCTTCCCCTCGGAGAGATCGTCTACAGTGAAGTAGACGGACTACTGTCTTGTAGACAAGGAGGGGCGGACGGCACCCGTGCGGTCCGGCAGCCCCTTGCCTGCGGCGGTGAACCCCACCCCGACCACCATTATCGATGGGACCGTGCCGATGCCCCTGACGCAGCTCGCCGCAGCGCCGCCGATGCACCTCGCCGTGAACCTGCTCGACGCCCAATCCCTCCTCGCCACGTTCGGGACGATCGGCATCGCGGTCGTCCTGTTCGCCGAGACGGGCCTGCTCGTCGGCTTCTTCCTGCCCGGGGACTCGCTGCTGTTCACGGCCGGACTGCTGTGCGCGGGCTCGGCGGCCTCCCCGGGGCACCTGTCGCTGCCCTGGGTCCTCCTCGCCTCCGCGGGCGGCGCCCTCGCCGGCGCTCAGACCGGCTATCTGCTGGGCCGAAAGGCCGGGCCCGCGTTCCTGACCCGGGCGAAGTCCCGCAAGATCGGCGCAGGCGCCGCCCGGGCGGCGGAGATCCTCGAACGCTACGGGTACGCGAAGGCCATCGTCCTGGCCCGCTTCCTGCCCATCGTGCGGACCGTACTGAACCCGCTCGCCGGGATCCTGAACGTACCGGCTCGCACGTTCGCCCTCTGGCAGGTCCTGGGCGGTCTGCTGTGGACCGTCGGCCTGGTCCTGGCCGGATACGCGCTCGGCGCCTCCGTGCCCAACGTCGACCGCTACCTGCTGCCGATCATCGCGGCCATCGTCGCCGTGTCCCTGATCCCGGTCGGCCTGGAGGTGCTGCGCTCCCGCCGCGCCGCCCGCACCTGACGGCCGACGGCCGACGGCCGACGGGAACCGATTTCGTTCATCATGCATTTATCGTGCGTCAACATGTGACGGGTGAGATCAATTGTCCGGTTCAGGACAGCGGCATGAACATGCATGAAGGAGCATCTTCTTGACCACTCACCTCAAGCGCGGCGCCGGCCCACGGCTGTTACTGGCGCTGCTCACGGCCCTGTGCGCAGTCATCGGCACCACCGCGCTCGGCACGACCCCGGCGGCAGCAGCCGATCAGCGGCACCCCATCTACGCCATCGCGCACCGCGTCGACACCCTGGACGGTGTGGACGCCGCACTCAAGCACGGCGCCAACAGCATCGAGATAGACGTCTGCGCCTGGTGGAACCCCAACGAATGGCGGGCCTATCACGACTGCTCCTCGGCCGGTGACAACCGGCTGGGCCCCAGCTTCGACAGCATGATCGACCGCATGCTCTCCCACGCCAACGCAGGACGCCGGCTGGCGATGGTCTGGCTGGACATCAAGGACCCGAACTACTGCGGAGAGCAGGAGAACCGCGGGTGCAGCGTCGCCGGACTGCGCGACAAGGCACAGCGGCTGACGGCTGCCGGCATCCAGGTGCTCTACGGGTTCTACGAGTACCACGGCGGCAGCACCCCGGACGTCGGCGGCAGGGGCTGGAAGAGCCTGGAGGGACGGCTCGGCGGCCTGGAGGGCATCACGACGACCGGAACCCGCGACCAGGTCCGAGGCGCGTTCAACCGGTCCGGTTCCGGATTCCCGGCCGGACGCCGGGTGATGGACTACGGCGACAGTGACATCACCAAGGGGTTCGGCAACTGCACGGAAGCCACCTACAACACCTGCGCGGAACTGAAGAAGGGCTCCGGGGACCGTGACGCGGGACAGCTCGCGGCCACGCTGTCCTGGACGACCACCTACAACGACCCGTGGTACGTCGACAAACTGCTGGGCGACGGGCGCGTGGACGGGATCATCGCGGGCTACGGGGCCTTCACCGGAGTGCGCGAGTACGACGACACCTGGCAGTGCGCCAACGCCGTCAACCTCGTCCGTGACTGGGTGAACCGCCACGGCGGCACCCACCGCATGGCCACCCCCGGTGACCGTCTGTTCCGGTAGCAGCGGGGGCTGCCGCCCCTGGCACCTGGGGCCGGTACGGGACAGGAGTCCTTCCCCGGCCGGCCCCGGGGCCTACTGGTGGTCCGGAACGTACTTGTAGCCGACGCGGCGCACGGTGGAGATGCGGTCCCGGTAGGCGGGTCCGAGCTTGCGGCGCAGCCGGGCCACGTGGACGTCGACCGTACGGCCGTCGCCGATGTGCCCGTAGCCCCAGATGCCCGAGATGAGGGCATCACGCGTGTGAACCGTGTACGGGTGGCTCACGAGGTGGGCCAGGAGGTCGAACTCCAGGTAGGTGAGATCCAGTTCGCGCCCGTCGACCTCGACCAGCCGGCGTGCCCGGTCGACCCGGATCGCGTCGTCGAGCCCGACGGGTTCGGGGTGCGGGGCCGGTTCCGACGCGGGAGCCTGGGGCAGCCCGAGCCCGAGGGGATGGATCTCCGGGCGTATGCCGTGCGCTTGCATCAGCGCCACCGGGTCGACGTTCGCCGGCAGGAACACGAGGTATCCGACGCGACCGCCATCGGTCCCGCCGACGGGGAGAGCGGGCGGACGGTCGCCGACCAGCTGGAGGCGCGGGGCCGGGGAACGGCGGACGGCGGATGCGGGTACGGGTGCGGAGATGGCGGTGGTCACGATGAGCCCCTTCGGCTGCGCGGAGTGAGGTACGGAGGCCGGGTGTTCGGGCGCGACAGGGCAAGGTGTCTCCGTGACGGAGCCGACCGTGAGGGTCGGCGCGTCACACGCCGGACCGACCCTCACGCTCCGGAAGAGCCGGGGTCACGAAAGCGCGACGCACACAGAGAAGCGCAAGCCGGATCACCGGCGCGCATCGAGGAAATGCCCTGACGAAGAAGCCCTAGACGGGTCGGCAGACGGCGCTGGCTACGCGACGGAGGTCAACGTGCCTGCGGCGTACGAGCAACGGCTGCGACGGGGACATGGGCACATCGTGGGGTGCGTGGCGGACGCGCGTCAATACTTCCCTACTGATTGAATAGGAAATGGCCGGATGAAGGGCCGCGCCGCCGCAAGGACCGGGGGCGGAACTCCCCGACTCCACGCACTCCCTGACGGGGGATCCGGTCGCGATCCCACCCACCGGCCACTGATCTGCATCGTCTTTCATCCCGAGATCGCACTGTCCATCATTCGGTCACGCTCTTGCCGGGAAGGCAGCTTCGGGCGAGTATCCCTATCAATCCGATGGGAAAGGTGGGGATCCGCTGCCCGCCGCCCTGTCCGATCGCGGCCGGCTCGCACACCCACCGTCCGCCACCTCTCGTGCGCCTCCCTCACCCGCCCAGCAACCGGGCGACGCCGACCAACAACGTTCCGGAGTAGCCGACATGACCACCGCCAGCCCCGATGGCACCGCTGTCCGCCCAGCCCCCGCGCCACACGGCGGCACCGGGGCCTGCCGGTGACACCCATGCGGACGACACCCAGCCCCGCCGGGCCCCGATCCGCCGACGAGCGGCACCGCGCGCTCCTGCGTACCGCCCGCGATGTGGCGGACGACCTCGCCGCGGACGCCATCGCCCGCGACCAGGCCGGCAAGCCGCCGACCGACGAAACGGCCCGCCTGCGCGAGGCCGGCCTGCCGGCGGCCCTGACCCCGCCCGGGCCCGGCCGCGGGGCGGACTGGCGTACCGGATGCGCCGTCGTACGGGAGATCGCCGCAGCGGACAGCTCTGTAGGCGACCTGCTCGCCCGTCACTACGTACACGCCTGGAGCGGACGCTTCTACGCGGATCACGAGCACGCCACCGCCCTCGAAGAGGAGTCGGTGCGCGAGCAGTGGCTGTGGACCGGGGCGGTCCGCACTCCCTCGTCCAGCGACGACACCGAGGGACCGGACCTCACCCTGAGGCCGCGCACCACCGGCTACCTGCTGAACGGGCGCCGGTCCGTGGACACGGCGGTGGCCGCGGCCGACCAGATCGTGGTGGACGCCGTCTGCGCCACGACCGGCGACGTCCTGGTCGTACGGATCCCAGCCGGCGCACGGGGCGTGACCGTCGAGCCCGCCCACGATCGCCTCGGGCAGCGGGTCGCCGGCGCGGGTCGGGTCGTCCTGGACCGGGTCGCCATCACGCCGGAGCAGGTGCTGGGCCGCCGGCCGCACGACGAGGAGTCGACCGCACCCGTCACCGCGCTCGCGGAACCGGCGCTCCGGCTCGCCCTGTGCCACGTCGGCCTCGGCATCGCCGAGGGCGCCCTCACCGAAGCACGCGACCTCAGCAGGGGCGGCCGCGCACACCGGCTGCCCGGCGAGGACCCGGACCTCTTCCTGACCTACGGGGAACTCGCCTCTGCCGCTCAGACCGCCACCGCCGTGGTCGACCGGGCGACGGAGGTCATGGCGCAGGCTCTCGCCACGGGTGCGCAGCTCGACGCCGAGGTACCGGCGGGGGTCGCCGCCCTGGTCGCCACGGCCGAGGCCGTGATGTCGAAGGCCGCGCTGCACATCACCGCCCGGGTGCTGGAACTCGCCGACGCCCCCGGACTGGACCGGTTCTGGCGCAACGCCCGAGTCCTGACGGCCCACCGCCCGGTCGCGCACCGCCTGCGCTCCATCGGCGAGCACTACCTCAACGGCTCCCACCGCGCGGTGGCGGCGGCCTTCCACTGACGCGGGGTGCCACGAAGGACGCAGGTCCGCGACCTTCGGTCCCTCGGCTGCCGGGCACGAACACCTGCCCGGCAGCCTGCGGCCACCCACGACGGACGCCGGTGTGATCCATGCCGGATAATGGCCCTATGCGGATCTCAGCCAGGGCGGACTACGCGGTACGTGCCGCACTGCAGCTTGCCGCGGCACAGGATGACGGGCCGGTGAAGGCAGAAGCCATCGCCGACGCCCAGGACATCCCGCACAAGTTCCTCGAGGGCATCCTGAACGACATGCGCCGGGGCGGTCTCGTGCTCAGCCAGCGCGGCGGCAACGGCGGCTACCGGCTGGCCAAGCCCGCCCGGTCCATCAGCATCGCGGACGTCATCCGCGTCGTGGACGGACCGCTGGTCTCGGTGCGCGGGGTCCGTCCACCGGACCTGTCCTACACCGGCCCCGCCCAGTCGCTGCTCCCCCTGTGGATCGCGCTGCGGGCCAACGTGCGCGAAATCCTCGACGGCGTGAGCCTGGCCGACGTCGCGTCCTCCGATCTGCCCTCCGGCGTATCGGCACTGGCCGATACCCCCGGGGCCTGGACCAATCCCTGACCCCTCCCCCACCTGCGGTTTCTCGCATTGCGAGATATCGGCGTCCACCATGCGGTCAACCTCTTGGGGCCGGTGTCCGGCTCTGCCAATATGCCTACCAACCAGGTGGGAAAACTAGGAATCAAGGGAGGTGTCCGTGCGAACACTGCACCACGCAGGCCGGATGCTGTCCCTGACCTCCCGCCGGCACATCGACCTGGGCCGTACCTCCAGCGCCATCTGTCAGCCCGGCTGACACCTTCGCCGGGCAGCCGGCTCCGCGCGTACCCCCGCCGGGCGGGCAGACCCCTCGGCCGGCCTCACCGACCGCGTGCTTTCGAGCGCGGGTGTCCGAAGTGCGGGCTCCACGTCCGCCCCCTGGACGTCCGACAGTCACCCACTCCTCAGCCTGCGACCGCGATCCCGCCGGCAACGGCCGGCAGCGGGTGCCCCGTGCGCCGACGACTTCGCGTCACCCATCTCTCCGTGCGTCCCCGAACACCATCCCGTGAAAGGACACCTCCGTGTCTGCCGCAAGACCGCTCACCACCCTTCGCGCCATCGCCGTCACAGCGGCGCTTCCCCTGCTGCTCACCGCCTGCGGATACGGTTCCGAGGCGAAGAAGGACGACGACAAGGCCACTGCCGCGGCCGTCGGCGATAAGAAGTTGTCGGCTTCCGAGGTGCGTATCGGGTACTTCCCGAACCTGACGCACGCCACCGCGCTGGTCGGTCTCCAGGAAGGCCTGATCCAGAAGGAACTGGGCGCGACCGCGATCAAGCCGCAGTCCTTCAACGCCGGCCCGTCCGAGATC
>NZ_JOCX01000024.1 GCF_000717915.1 Streptomyces sp. NRRL S-244 | reverse complement strand
GCCTTTCAGCGCCGATGGTACTGCAGGGGGGACCCTGTGGGAGAGTAGGACGCCGCCGAACAATCATTGTAGAAAAGCCCTGTACCGGGTATCCGGTACAGGGCTTTTCTGCGTTTACGGGCATCTTTTGCGTAGGGTCGGTGCCATGGGCTACGACCTCGTCATCTTCGACAACGACGGCGTGCTGGTGGACAGTGAGCCGGTCGCCAATACGATCCTCGCCGGGTACCTCACCGAGTTGGGACATCCCACCTCCTACGAGGACTCGGTTCGCGACTACATGGGTGCCGCCGTGCACAGGGTGCACGACCTCGTGTTCGAGCGGACCGGGGAGCGGCTGCCCGCAGAGTTCGACGCGACCCTGCACGCGCGGACCTTCGCCGCGTTCGAGCGGGAGCTGG
Source organism: Streptomyces sp. NRRL S-244 (assembly GCF_000717915.1). GTDB lineage: Bacteria > Actinomycetota > Actinomycetes > Streptomycetales > Streptomycetaceae > Streptomyces. The sequence continues at coordinate 75,406 of NZ_JOCX01000024.1, read as the reverse complement.
CGCCGGTGGCCGGCGCCGTGGACGTGCTCGGGGCGCTGACCGCGCACGGGGTGCCGTACTGCCTGGCCTCCTCCGGGAGTCACGAGCGGATCCGGGTCGGACACCGGGCGGCCGGCCTCGACGGATGGTTCGAGGAGGAATGGATCTTCAGCTCGCAGGACGTGGGGAAGGGCAAGCCGGCCCCCGATCTGTTCCTGCACGCGGCCCGTTCCATGGGCGTCGAGCCCGCGCGGTGCGTGGTGATCGAGGACAGCCCGCTCGGGGTGCGGGCGGCCGTCGCCGCCGGGATGGACGTGTACGGGTTCACCGCGATGACGCCCGCCGAGCGGCTGGCCGGGGCCACCGGCGTCTTCGGGGAGATGAAGGAGCTGACGGGGCTTCTGGAACTCCCTTTGTGATCTCTCTACCCACGGGTAGCCCGCGGGCCTACGCTGTGCCGCCATGACAGCTGATGTGCGGCTCCGCCATGGGCGCGGGTCCCTGGGGTTCAGTTTCTTCGTGCAGGGCGTGACCTTCGCCCTCCTCGTCACGCGGATCCCCGCCATCCAGGACCGGTACGGGATATCCGACGGGCTGCTGCCCGCCTTCCTCGCCGCCGTGCCCATCCTCGCCGGGGTCTCCAGCGTCGCCACCGAGCACCTCGTGAAGAGGGTCGGGCCGGCCACCGTACTGCGGTGGGCGCAGCCGCTCGTCCTGCTCGCCCTGCTGGGGGTCGGGGCCGGTTCGCAGATGTGGCACGCGGCGCTGGCGCTGGGGGCGTTCGGGCTGTCCGTCGGTGCGCTCGACGCGTCGATGAACATGCTCGGCGTCAGCCTGCAGCGGGCGTACGGGCGCAGCATCATGCTCGGCTTCCACGCCGCGTACAGCCTGGGCGGGATCGTCGGGGCATCCGCGGCCTGGGCCGGGGCGCACTGGCACCTGTCGCTGTTCACCTCGTACCTGCCGGCCGTGGTCGTGCTGCTGCCGCTCGCGTTCTACGGGAGCCGGTTCTACGTCGACCAGCGGGACGGCAAGGACCAGGCTGCCGTGGACAAGGGGCTCGGGGTCGGCGGGTTCCGGCTGCTGCTGCCGCTGTGCCTGGTGATGGCGTGTGCGTACATCGGGGATTCGACGGTCTCGAACTGGAGCGCCAAGTACCTCCAGGACGTGCTGGGGAGCTCGGAGCAGCTGGCGACGGTCCCGTACAACGTCTACATGGTGACCACGTTGATCGGGCGTGCCGTCGGGGACCTGGGCGTGCGGCGCTTCGGGGCGGTGGCCGTCGTACGGATCGGGACGGTGGTCGCGGCCGGCGGGTTCGCGGTGGTGGCGGCCGCGCCCGGGGCGTGGACGGGAATGCTCGGGTTCACGCTGCTGGGGATCGGGCTGTGCGTGATCGTGCCGCAGACGTTCGCGGCGGCCGGGCGCCTCTTCCCTGCCGCCTCCGACACCGCCATCGCGCGGCTGAACATCTTCAATTACGTCGGCTTCCTGATCGGATCGCCGCTCGTCGGCGGGATCGGGGACGCCTGGAGCTACCGGGGCGCGATGCTCGTGCCGATGGCGCTGGTCCTCGTGACGCTCTTCCACGCCCGCTCGTTCGGTGCGGAGGGCGCCCGATACGGTGTCGGGCATGAGCGGCGAGCCGGTGACCGGGCTGTTGATGTGGGACGAGGCGGTAACGAGGTATGACTTCGGACCGAGCCATCCGATGGATCCGGTGCGCCTGGCGCTGACCATGGGCCTGGTGCGTGCCTTCGGGCTGGACCGGGAGATGGAGGTACGGGCGGCCCGCGCGGCCGGGGACTCCACGCTGCGGCTGGTCCATCGGGAGGACTACGTGGCCGCGGTGCGCGAGGTGTCGGCGGATCCGGGTGTGGCCGACGGGTCGTACGGGCTGGGGACGATGGACGATCCGGCCTTCCACGGGATGCACGAGGCCTCGGCGCTGATCGCGGGGCAGTCGGTGGCGGCGGCGGAGGCGGTCTGGCACGGGGAGGCCGAGCACGCGGTGAACTTCGCGGGCGGGCTGCACCACGCGATGCCGGGCGGGGCGGCCGGGTTCTGCGTCTACAACGACGCGGCGCTGGCGATCGCGCGGCTGCTGGAGCTCGGGGCCGAGCGGGTCGTGTACGTGGATGTGGACGTGCACCACGGGGACGGGGTCCAGACGGTGTTCTGGGACGATCCGCGGGTGCTGACGATCTCGCTGCACGAGCATCCGCGCACGCTGTTCCCGCAGACCGGCTGGCCGGAGGAGACGGGCGGGCCGGGCGCGGAGGGTTCGGCGGTGAACGTGGCGCTGCCGGCCGGGACCGGGGACGAGGGGTGGCTGCGGGCCTTCCACGCGACGGTGCCCGAGCTGTTGGAGGAGTTCCGGCCACAGGTGCTGGTGACCCAGCACGGGGCGGACACGCACTTCGAGGACCCGCTCGCGCATCTGGCGGTGTCGCTGGACGCGCAGCGAGCGGTGCAGGAGGCCTGTCACCGGCTCGCCCACGAGTACGCGGGGGGCAGGTGGGTGGCGCTGGGCGGCGGCGGGTACGCGGTCGTGGACGTCGTACCGCGGTCGTGGACGCATCTGGTGGGGATCGCGGCGCACCGTCCGGTCGATCCGCAGGCGGCGGTGCCGGACGCGTGGCGGGACGAGGTGTACGCGCGGACGCGGCAGCCGGCGCCGGCCCGGATGACGGACGGGCGGACGGTGGCGTGGCGGGACTGGGAGGCGGGCTACGACCCGGCGGACCGGATCGATCAGGCCGTTCTGGCGACCCGGCGGGCGGTGTTCCCGTTGCGCGGCCTGCTCACGTAGGGACTGGCCGGGCGCAGCATCGTTACGCCAACGGTGGGGCCGTACGCCGGAATTGATGATCGGTCCGGTGGGGTGCGGCAGCATCGGAGGGTGTTGAGCACCGGCGCGCTGCGTGCGCATCTGCTGGCCGCCCGGTTGGCCGGGCCCGTCGCCACGTCACGGGAGGAGAGCCTGCGCAGCTACCGGTTGTTCGCGGCGCGGGATCCGCGGGTGCTGCTGGGGCTGGATCCGGAGTGGGGCTGGGGCGAGGGTGACCTGCTGAGGCTGATGGCGGACAAGTGCGGGGTCTCGGCGGATCCGTCGCACGTCAGAGGGCCGGACGTGATCGATCCGGAGCTGACGCTGGCGGGTCTGGAGGCGTTCGCGGAGCGGCTGCGCGAGGCGGCGGGGGCGCGGTCGCCCGTGCTGTTCGGGACGGGTCATCCGCATCGTCTCCTGGGGTTCTACGCCAGTTTGGCGCGGGCGCTGTCGGCGGTGGGATGTGTTGTGCTCACTCCGGCGCAGGGGGTACCTGTCGACATGGCGACCCGGTTCGGCGTACGCAGGCACAGCATCGATTACGTACGGGGAGTCGCGTTGGTGCGGGAGCCCGGCGCGCGGCCGCCGGGGAGTGCCACCGGCGTGCACACCCATTCACCCCTGCCGGTTCGGATCGCGCTGGGGGCTCTGGCGGAGGCCGGCGGGCCCTTGCCGGAATTGGTGGTGGGGGATCACGGGTGGGTCTGCGGCGCAGGTCAGCTCGGTGTGGAGGCGATCGGGCTGGCGGATACGGACGACCCGGCGCTGTTCGTCGGCGAGGCGGAGGGGCGCGTGGCGGTGGCCGTTCCGCTTGATGACGCGGTGCGCGCGGACTACTACAGACCACTGATTCGCTATGTACTCGATCGGGCGAGCCTGCCGGGTGCGCAGGAGTGGCCGTAGCTCCTCTTCCCCACTCGTATCACACGCCCCTACTCTGGGGAGTGAGCGTGCGACGACGAGGAGTAACCGGAGGGGAAGCCGGTGCCCGTCATGCGCGGAAGGTCAAGGTGTGTCATGGCTGCTGGCGAGAGGCCTCTCAGTGAGGTCGTGTTCCTGACCGTGGCAGAGGTTGCCTCGGTGATGCGAGTGTCGAAGATGACTGTGTACCGCCTGGTGCATAACGGTCATCTGCCCGCAATCCGGGTGGGCCGGTCCTTCCGGGTCCCCGAAAACGCGGTTCACGAGTACCTCCGAGAGTCGTATGTGGGGGTGGAGTCGGCCTGAGATTGACCTGCGGTGTCCCTCGGATTACGGGCTCGGAGCTCGGGCGGGTAGGCTAGGCCGACGTAGGTCGTGTGGGCCCAGACGCCCCGCACCGATCTCCGCTAGCGCGGAGATGTTCCGAGAAGTGAGCGAGGGTAGTCGTGGGCTCTGTTATCAAGAAGCGGCGCAAGCGGATGGCTAAGAAGAAGCACCGCAAGCTGCTCAAGCGCACCCGCGTCCAGCGCCGTAACAAGAAGTAAACGGCAGCTGTACGTGTTCTCCGCAGCCCCTCCACCATCCTTTGGTGGAGGGGCTGCGGTGTAGCCGGGGACGACGAGGAAGGCGCGGAGCTCGTGGGGAAGGTCGTGCTCGTTACCGGGGCTGCCCGGCAGCTGGGGGGCCGCTTCGTGCGGCGCATCCAGCGTGATCCTGAGGTCGACCGGGTCATCGCGGTCGACGCGGCGGCGCCGCCGCACCGGCTCGGGTCGGCGGAGTTCATCCGTACGGACATCAGGCAGTCGTCCATCGCCCGGGTGCTCGCCGAGCACGCCGTGGACACGGTGGTCCATCTCGCCGTGACCGGGGGCGGCGCGGGCGCGGGCGGCGCGGGCAGTGCCGTCAAGGAAACCAACGTCATCGGCACGATGCAGCTGCTCGGTGCCTGCCAGAAGTCGCCGACGGTACGGCGGCTCGTGGTGAAGTCCAGTACCAGCGTCTACGGGGGCGCCTCGCGCGATCCGGCCGTCTTCACGGAGACCACGCAGCCCAAGTCGCTGCCGGCGGGGGGCTTCGCCAAGGACGCCGTCGAGGTCGAGTCGTACGTACGGGGCTTCGCGCGCAGGCGGCCGGACGTGGCGGTGTGCGTGCTGCGCTTCGCCAACATCCTGGGGCCGTACGCGGACTCCGCGCTCGCCGAGTACTTCTCGATGCCGGTGATGCCGACGGTGCTGGGGTACGACCCGCGGCTCCAGTTCGTCCACGAGGACGACGTCCTGGACGTGCTGCGGCTGGCGGCGGGGGAGCCCCAGCGCGGGACGCTGAACAGCGGGACCTTCAACATCGCGGGGGACGGGGTGCTGCTGCTGTCGCAGTGCGCGCGCCGGCTGGGGCGGCCGACGGTGCCGCTGCTGCTGCCCGCGGTGACGTGGGTGGGCTCGGCGCTGCGGGCGGTGGGGGTCACCGATTTCTCGCCGGAGCAGATCAGACTGCTGACGCACGGGCGGGTCGTGGAGACGTCCCAGATGCGGGAGGTGCTGGGATTCAAGCCCATGTACACGACCGCGGAGACGTTCGCCGATTTCGCGCGCAGCCGGGGGAAGGGGCTGCTGCCGCCGGAGCAGGCGGGGCAGGTCGTGGACCGGGTCGCCGCCGCGCTGAAGGTGAACAGCGTGAATGCGGACGCCCTGAACGTCGAGGTTGCCGGAGCCGAAGAGGGAGCGCAGCGATAGTGGCGGACGCCAAGGTCATTCCGTTCGACGAGGACCGGCCGCGCCGGCGGGGCGCCGGGTCCCGGAGGGTACGGGCGGTGCCCGCTCAGGGTCCGGCGGTGGAGGCCGTGGAGGCCGTGGAGGCTGCCGTGGCTGAGCCCGCTGCCGCCGAGTCCGGCGGGGCCGCCTGGGACCGGCGGATCGCCGGCGGGCTGGCGTTCCTGCGGCGCCGGGTCACCGGGGACTACGAGGTCGACGAGTTCGGCTACGACAAGGAGCTGACGGACCAGGTCCTGATGTCCTTGATGCGGCCGCTGTTCGACAAGTACTTCCGGGTCGAGGTCAAGGGCATCGAGAACATCCCGGCCGAGGGCGGCGCGCTGATCGTGGCGAACCACTCCGGGACGCTGCCGCTGGACGGGCTGATGTTGCAGGTGGCGGTCCACGACCACCACCCGGCGCAGCGGCACCTGCGGCTGCTGGCGGCGGACCTGGTGTTCATGCTGCCGGTGGTGAACGAGCTGGCGCGCAAGGCCGGGCACACGCTGGCGTGCTCGGAGGACGCGCAGCGGCTGCTGGAGGCCGGGGAGCTGGTCGGGGTGATGCCGGAGGGCTTCAAGGGGATAGGGAAGCCGTTCGGAGACCGGTACAAGCTGCAGCGGTTCGGGCGGGGCGGGTTCGTGTCGACGGCGCTGCGGGCGGGGACGCCGATCGTGCCGTGCTCGATCGTGGGGGCGGAGGAGATCTACCCGATGGTCGGCAACGCGAAGACGGTGGCCCGGCTGCTGGGGATTCCGTACTTCCCGATCACGCCGACGTTCCCGTGGCTGGGACCGGTGGGGGCGGTGCCGCTGCCGACGAAGTGGACGATCCAGTTCGGCGAGCCGATCGCGACGGACGGGTACCCGCCGGAGGCGGCGGAGGACCCGATGCTGATGTTCAACCTGACGGACGAGGTGCGCGAGCAGATCCAGCACACCCTCTACAAACTGCTGGTGCAGCGGCGGTCCGTGTTCTTCTGAGTTCGTCTCACCGCCGCGTTCGTTTCACCGCATGACGCACCGTATGACGCGCAGGCCCTCAACCCCGGTCGGGGTGAGGGCCTGCGGCGTCATGCGGTGTTACTCGGTGTCCTCCGCCTGGATGCCCAGGCCCGGGAGGAGGCCCGGGAGCAGGGGCGGCAGGGTGATCTCCGGCGCGACGCGCTCCGGGGAGGACGAGGGCGCCGAGGTGTTCTGGCCCGAGGGCGGGTGGAGGAGGTCCCCCGTGCCGCCCAGGAGGCCGCCGGGGGCGGGTGTGGGCTTGCCGCCGGTGGGTGCGGGCGGGGTCGGGCTGGCCGAGGGCGTGCCCGCCGCCGGTGCGCTTTGGTGCTGCCCGGCCGGAGCGCTCGGTTTGGCCGGGGCGCCGCCCGTGCCGCGGGTCTGCTCCGGGGGCTTGGGGAGCAGGCTCTGGAGGGGCGCCACGTCATCGTCTATGGCCTGGAAGACCGACTCGACTTCTCCGCCCACGTCGGTGAGCTGCGCCGGGAGCTTCTCCCGGAGCCGGCCCCACGCGTCGCGGTGGGAGCGGGAGAAGGACGACAGGGCCTGGATCGGGCCGAGCGAGCCGTCCCGTTCGTAGGCCGCCTGGAGCAGCCGGTGGCCCTCGGCCGCGTCGTGCTTCATGCCGGCCAGGGCCCGGCGGATGGCGCCGAGCGACTCGTGGTCCAGCGCGCCCGACCGGCCGCGCTCCATCAGCCTGCGGGCTTCCGACAGGCGGTTGGAGGCCTGGTCGAGGTAGAGCTGGCCCCGGTCCGCGTCCTCGTCGGCCATCCCGAGCTTCAGGTCTTCCATGCCCCGTTTGACGGGGTAGAGGGAGTCACCGGGCAGGGCGTCCGTGCTGGCAGCGGCCACGCCGCTGAAGGCCCCCGCGGCCACACCCACGGTGAGGCCGCCCGCTGCGATGCCCTTGGACCAGCGGGAGCGGGGCCGCAATTTCCGGAGCGAGGTCGCCCGGTGGGCGCCGCGGCCGGCCCGCTGCTCGGGCACCTGAGGGTCCGAGGCGGCACCGCCCCCGGCCCTCTCTTCCATCACCATGGCCTCCATGGCGGCCACGAGCTGGGCTCGTTGCACCACTTTGACCTCGGGGTCCAGCACTGGGCGCGGCATTCTTTCGCCGAGCGCGCTCGCCAGGGCCAACAACCGGTTGTGGTCGGCAGGTTCGGCAGGTGCCTCGGACTGCTCGGCCGCCGGGTCCGGTTCCGAAAGGTCGGATGGGGTCCGATCCTCCAGGGCCTGGGCGAAGGCGTTCGCCCGCCGGTGCGGAGTCACGTTCGCGATCACTGGCGGCACCTCCTCTCGTCATGACGATCGACTCCCCAAGGTGTCCGGAAGGTTGCCTTCCTTGAGCACATCCACACTTTCGAGTGAGCGGCTTCGGGCAGGGCTTGTCCACAGGGAGCCTGCATTCCGCACAACGAGCGGCGCGGCACTTGGGTTACGGACGAAGGATGATCGGACCACAGCGTCATCGAGGGGTCACCGGTTGTGTGGATTGTCAGGAGGGTCGGAAGGCGTGGGGGGCGTGGGGGGTCCGGGTGGTGCGCGGGTATGGCGGTGCGCGGCGCGGAGGTCAGCGGGCGTCGTCCGGCAGCAGACGGGCCAGGGTGCGGACCGCCCGGTACTGGAGCGTCTTGATGGCGCCCTCGTTCTTCCCCATCACCCGGGCGGTCTCGGCGACCGACAGGCCCTGGAGGAACCGCAGGGTCACGCACTCCTGCTGCTGGGGATTGAGCTTGCGTACGGCTTCCAGCAGGGCGGCGTTGGAGAGGGACTCCAGGACCGAGTCCTCGGGGGATCGTTCCACCTCGTTCGCGTCCAGCATCTCGCCCGTGGTCACTTCCAGGCGGAAGCGACTGGACTTGAAGTGGTCCGCGACCAGGTTGCGGGCGATCGTCACGAGCCAGGCGCCGAAATCGCGGCCCTGCCAGGTGAAGGTGGAGATGCGGCGCAGCGCGCGCAGGAAGGTCTCACTGGTGAGGTCCTCCGCGGTCGCCTTGCCGCCGACGCGGTAGTAGATGTAGCGGTACACCGTGTCGCTGTACTGGTCGTACAGCCGGCCGAAGGCCTCGGCCTCGCCGGCCTGGGCGCGTTCGACCAGGTCCATCATGCGGGCCTGGTCGCTGTCCGCGGTGGGGCGGCGGGCGGCGGGCGCGCTCGTTCCGCTTGCGGCGGTGCCGGCGCCTCCTCCCGCGCGACCGCGTCTGCCCACCGTCGCTCCGCCGTCGGTCAGGGCATAGCAAGGACCGGCCGGGCCGAGGCCGGCAGGGACCGCGGCGGCGAAGGCGGGGACGGCGTACGCGGTGGGGACGAAGCCGCGCAGGTGGTCGAGGACCGTTGCGCGCAGCGTAGCCAGGCCCGAGGCGTCAACCCCGACAGGTGGGTACACGGGACTCCCAGAGGCAGAGCTTCCATCACGTGCAGTGCGGGACCGTTCACCCGTCGTGGCGACAGATGGCCGGTGGCATGCGTTTGAGGAGAATAACGCTTCGTACAGGCGGCGCTACACCCAGTTGCTCAAATCACCGATTCCGACACTTCTGTTGCGTGTCGAAGGCATATTCGGTCGCAATTGGTGATCGGTTCTTGATCGGTTGGGCGCGCGGAATGGACGCTTCCACGCTGGCTCGCGACCGAGTCGGGCATGCGTGAGTGCCGCGTGGGGCGCGGGGGTAGGGGTGGGGGAATGCCTGCCGCGCACCGGGCCGTGGGTACGCGAAAAGCCGCCCGGCGGGCGGCCGGGCGGCTTCGGTGCAGGCGGCGGCCGGGTGGCGGCCCTGCGCTGGGGCGTCGCGGGCTACTTGCGGCGGCGGTGCAGGGCGATGGCGGCGGCCGCGCCGCCCGCGATCGCGCCGACCCCGGCGGCTGCCGGGACGCCGACCTTCACGGCCTTGCGGCCGGTCCGATAGTCGCGCAGGCGCCAGTCGTGTGCCCGGGCATGCTTGCGCAGTTTTGTGTCGGGATTGATCGCGTACGGATGTCCGACCAGCGACAGCATCGGAATGTCGTTGTGCGAATCGGAGTACGCGGCGCAGCGTTCGAGGTCGAGTCCCTCGGCGGCGGCCAGGGCGCGGACCGCCTCGGCCTTCGCGGGCCCGTGCAGCGGTTCGCCGACGAGCCGGCCGGTGTAGATGCCGTCGACGGACTCGGCGACCGTGCCGAGCGCCCCGGTCAGGCCGAGGCGGCGGGCGATGATCGTGGCGGTCTCCACGGGCGCGGCCGTGACGAGCCAGACCTTCTGGCCGGCGTCGAGGTGGGCCTGGGCCAGGGCGCGGGTGCCCGGCCAGATCCGCTCGGCCATGTACTCGTCGTAGATCTCCTCGCCGATCGCCATGAGTTCGCAGACCTTGTGGCCCTTGACGATGGAGAGGGCGCTGTCGCGGGCGTCCTGCATGTGCTCGGGGTCCTCGACCCCGGCGAGCCGGAACCAGGCCTGCTGCCAGGCGAAGCGGGCGAGCTCGCGGCGGTGGAAGAACTCCCGCTTGTAGAGGCCGCGGCCGAAGTGGAAGATCGCGGCGCCCTGCATGACGGTGTTGTCGAGGTCGAAGAAGGCGGCGGCGAGGTCGTCGCCGGCGACGGGGAACTCGGGCTCGGCCGGTTCCGGTTCCGCTTCCTCGGACGCGGCCGGTGGTCCGGCGTCCGCGTCGAGCGCCTGCGCGGTCTTGCGGGCGGCTTCGGCCGAGGCCTCGCCTGCCAGCACGCTCCGCGCGGTTGCGGAGCGCCTACGGGGGGTGAGCCATCCCAGAGCGGCCATGACGCGAGCATAGCCATTGTGTTCGGGAGTTCCCGAACCCGCGGGATGCCGGGGGCGTGAACTCTTCGGTGCCGTGGTGTTACGCGGTGGCGCGGGAGAATGGGGACATGAGCCCTTTGCTGCGTCGTAAGGAAAAGAAGCGTCCCGGCGAGCGGTTGGTCACGCTCATCGGGAAGCCGGGGTGCCATCTGTGCGATGAGGCCCAGGAGGTGGTCGAGAAGGTCTGCGCGGAAGTCGGAGCGCAGTGGGAGAAGAAGGACATCTCGCAGGACGAAGAGCTCTACCGGCTGCACTGGGAGCAGATCCCGGTGGTGCTCGTGGACGGCGAACAGCACACCTTCTGGAGGGTGAACCCGGACCGGCTGCGGCGGGCATTGGAGGCCTGAGCCTCCGGCCGGTTACCATCATGGGCGATTTGTGGGGTCTCGGGGGCGTATCGATGAGGAGTGTGTACCGTTTTGCCCCCCTCGGGATTTGAACGGGTTCGGCGTGTTGTGGGTTCCCGCCCTGCATGCCCGGACCGCGTGACCCCGGTCACTTTGCTCGGACAAAGCGGACACAATCTTTGTGCACGCGTTCACAAAGACATAGCCTGCATTCGACGGGGCGGTCTTGGGACAAGTGACCGCCTGCAGCCCCGCTCATCCCGCAGGAGCATCGTGGCAACTGGCCGAACTCACCGACCGGCGACCCGCAGCCGAGGTATTCCCGAGGCCACTGTCGCCCGGCTTCCGCTGTACTTGCGCGCACTCACCGCGCTCTCCGAGCGATCGGTGCCCACGGTGTCCTCCGAGGAGCTCGCGGCGGCCGCCGGAGTCAACTCCGCCAAGCTCCGCAAGGACTTCTCCTACCTGGGTTCGTACGGGACGCGCGGCGTCGGCTACGACGTCGAGTACCTCGTCTACCAGATCTCCCGCGAACTGGGCCTGACCCAGGACTGGCCGGTCGTGATCGTCGGCATCGGCAACCTCGGCGCGGCCCTCGCCAACTACGGCGGCTTCTCCGCGCGCGGGTTCCGCGTCGCGGCGCTCATCGACGCCGACCCCGCGATGGCCGGACGGCCGGTCGCCGGCATGCCGGTGCAGCACACCGACGACCTCGAAAAGATCATCGAGGAGAACGGTGTCTCGATCGGCGTCATCGCGACCCCGGCGGGCGCGGCCCAGCAGGTGAGCGAGCGGCTGATCGCCGCCGGCGTCACCTCCATCCTGAACTTCGCGCCGACCGTCCTGTCGGTGCCGGACGGCGTGGACGTACGCAAGGTCGACCTGTCGATCGAGCTCCAGATCCTGGCCTTCCACGAGCAGCGCAAGGCGGGGGAGGAGGCGGCCGCGGCCGGTGCCTCCGTCCCCGGTGACGCGGACCTCGCCGATGCCGCGGGCGTCGGTTCCGGTGCGGCCCCCGCCGCGGCCGTCGAGCCGCCGGCCGGGCGGGCCGCCGCCGTCGCGCGCAAGAACGGCCCCGAGGGCGACGTCCCGGCGGTGATGCCGGCATGAGTCTGCTCGTCGTAGGGCTGAGCCACCGCAGTGCGCCGGTGAGCGTGCTGGAGCGCGCCTCGCTGTCCGCCGATGCCAAGGTCAAGCTGCTGCACGACACGCTGGCCGCGGAGCCGGCGGCGGAGGCGGCGGTGCTCGCCACGTGCAACCGGATCGAGCTGTACGCGGACGTGGACAAGTTCCACGCCGGTGTCGCCGAGCTGTCGACCCTGCTCGCGCAGCACAGCGGGGTGGCGCTGGAGGAGCTCACCCCGTACCTCTACGTCCACTACGAGGACCGGGCCGTCCACCACCTGTTCTCGGTGGCGTGCGGACTGGACTCGATGGTGGTCGGCGAGGGCCAGATCCTCGGGCAGATCAAGGACGCGCTGGCGCTGGGGCAGGAGCTGCACACGGCCGGGCGCCTGATCAACGACCTCTTCCAGCAGGCGCTGCGCGTCGGCAAGCGGGCGCACTCGGAGACCGGGATCGACCGGGCCGGGCAGTCGCTGGTGACGTTCGGGCTGGAGCAGCTCGCCGTGCACCTTCCGGTGGACGTGTGGGCCAAGGACAAGCGGGCGCTCGTGATCGGGGCCGGGTCGATGTCGTCGCTGGCGGCGGCGACGCTGGCGCGGGTCGGCGTGGCCGAGGTCGTGGTGGCGAACCGGACCGCCGAGCGGGCGGAGCGGTTGGTCGAGATTCTGGTTGCCTCAGGCACTGGGGTGGTGGCCAGGTCCGTTCCGATGGCTTCGGTGGTCGACGAGCTGACACGAGTCGACGTGGTCGTTTCCTGTACGGGGGCCACGGGGCTGGTGCTGACCGGCGAGGATGTTGCGGCTGCTGTGGAGGGCCCTGCGGGGCTCGTCGCCTCCCCGCCCCTTCCCGATTACCGGGGCTCCGCCCCGGACCCCGCGCCTCAAACGCCGGCGGGGCTGGATGTGGCCGGCGCCGGGCTGGCCGATGCCGAGGTCGTGGCGCGGCTGGTGGCCGCCGCCGCGGCCGGGGTGCGGCTGGCCGACGGCGGGGTGGCGCGGACCATCGTGCCCGGGACCGGCGAGCGGGACGGGTGCCCCGTCGAGGTGCCGGCCGGGGACGGGCGGGCCGCGCTCACCGGGGTCGACGCCAACTCCCTCGAACTGCACGGCACCTGGGCCGACCAGGGTGAGGCCGCCGCGCAGCGGCAGCCCCGCCGGGGCGCCCGCAGCCAGGTCGACGTGGCGCCCGTACGGCTGGCCCTGCTGGACCTGGCCATGCCGCGCGACATCGACGCCGCGGTGCACCGGATCCCGGGCGTGCGGCTCGTCGACATCGAGTCGCTCGCGGAGGCTTCGGCCGACGCGCCGATGGCGGCCGACGTGGACGCCGTACGCGGGATAGTCGCCGAAGAGGTGGCCGCCTTCGGCGCCGCCCAGCGGGCCGCGCACATCACGCCGACCGTCGTCGCCCTGCGGGCGATGGCCGCCGAGGTCGTGGCCATGGAAGTGGCGCGGCTCGACGGGCGGCTCCCGGACTTGGACGAACGGCAGCGGGCCGAGGTCACCCAGACCGTGCGCCGCGTCGTCGACAAGCTCCTCCACGCGCCGACCGTGCGCGTCAAGCAGCTCGCCAGCGAGCCCGGTGGCGCCGGGTACGCGGAGGCGCTGCGCGAACTCTTCGATCTCGACCCGCAGACGGTGGCCTCCGTCAGCCGGGCGGATGCGGCAGACAAGAACGACGACTCAGGACGGGCATCATGAATCCACGTCTCGACCAGCCACTTCGGCTGGGCACGCGGCGCAGCAAGCTGGCCATGTCCCAGTCCGGCCATGTCGCCGACGCGGTACGGGCGATCACCGGCCGGCCCGTCGAGCTCGTGGAGATCACGACGTACGGTGACGTGTCCCGTGAGAACCTCGCGCAGATCGGCGGCACCGGCGTGTTCGTCACGGCGCTGCGCGACGCGCTGCTGCGCGGCGAGGTCGACTTCGCCGTCCACTCGCTGAAGGACCTGCCGACCGCGCAGCCCGAGGAACTCGTGATCGCGGCCATGCCGCTGCGCGAGGACCCGCGTGACGCGCTGGTCGCCCGTGACGGGCTGACCTTCGAGCAGCTGCCCGACGGTGCCCGCATCGGCACCGGTTCGCCGCGCCGCACGGCGCAGCTGAACCACTACGCGCGCGCCCTCGGCAAGCGCATCGAGACGGTCGCCATCCGCGGGAACGTGGACACGCGGATCGGCTTCGTGCGCGACGGCGAGCTGGACGCCGTCGTCCTGGCCGCCGCCGGGCTGAACCGGATCGGCCGCGGTGACGAGGCGACCGACCTGCTGTCCGTGGACAGCGTGCTGCCGGCTCCGGGCCAGGGCGCCCTGGCCGTGGAGTGCCTCGCTTCGAACACGGAGCTCATCGCTTCGCTCGCCGAGCTCGACGACCCGCACACCCGGGCCGCCGTGACCGCCGAGCGTTCCCTGCTCGCCGCCCTGGAGGCCGGCTGCAGCGCGCCCGTGGGCGCGCTCGCCGATCTCCTGGCCGACGGCCAGGTTGTCAATGAAATGCGCCTGCGCGGCGTCGTCGGAACCCTCGACGGCTCGACGCTCGTGCAGCTGTCCACCACCGGTCCCGTGCCCCAGTCGTACGACGAGGCCATGGCGCTCGGCCGCGAACTCGCGGACGAGATGCTGGCCAAGGGCGCGGCCGGTCTGATGGGGGAGCGATCGCTTTGAACCCCTCACGTCCGACCACCTCCGCTTTTCCGGTCGTCGCCGCACACGGGCACGTCACCTTCCTCGGTGCCGGCCCCGGCGACCCGGGTCTGCTGACGCTCCGCGCCGTCGAGGCGCTCGCGGCCGCGGACGTACTGATCGCGGAGCCCGAGGTGCTCGAGGTCGTACGCACGCATGCGCGCGCGGGAGTGGACACGCCACAGCTGACGATTGCTGACGAAGTGTCAGCAGCCGCCGGTGTCCCGGTGATCCGAGATGCCGCCAATCTTGTCATGGAGGCCGCGCGCTCCGGCAGGCGGGTCGTCCGTGCCGTCACCGGCGACCCCGGGCTCGACGGAAACGCGGCCGAGGAGATGCTCGCCTGCGCGACCGAAGGCATCCCCTTCGAGGTGGTGCCCGGTGTCGCGACCGCCGTCGGCGTACCCGCGTACGCGGGTGTGCCGTTGCGCGGCCGCCAGGGTGCCGACGTGCGGTTCGTGGACGCGCGCAACGCCTCCGCGCGCTGCTGGAGCGAGGTCGGCGCCAGCGACGGCACCCTCGTCGTCTCGGCGACGCTGGAGACCGTCGCGAGCGCCGCCGCCGAGCTGGTGTCCGCCGGACGCGGGGCCGACACCCCGCTCACGGTGACCGTCGCCGGTACGACGACCCGCCAGCGGACCTGGAACGCCACCCTCGGGACCATCGCCCAGGTGTTCAAGCAGGGCAAGGTGCTCCCGTCGCCCGAGGGCGCCCGGCCGGTCATAGCCGTGGTCGGTGAGCAGGGCGCCGCCGCGCGGCGCGAGGAGCTGGCCTGGTTCGAGTCGAAGCCGCTGTTCGGCTGGCGGGTCCTCGTACCGCGCACTAAGGAGCAGGCCGCTTCGCTCTCCGACCAGCTGCGTTCGTACGGTGCGGTGCCGCACGAGGTGCCGACCATCGCCGTGGAGCCGCCGCGCACCCCGCAGCAGATGGAGCGGGCCGTGAAGGGGCTCGTCACCGGACGCTACGAGTGGATCGCCTTCACCAGCGTGAACGCGGTGAAGGCCGTCCGGGAGAAGTTCGAGGAGTACGGGCTCGACGCCCGGGCCTTCGCGGGCATCAAGGTCGCCGCCGTGGGCGAGCAGACCGCCGCCGCGCTGGTCGAGTTCGGCGTCAAGCCGGACCTGGTGCCGAGCGGCGAGCAGTCCGCGGCCGGGCTGCTGGAGGACTGGCCGCCGTACGACCCGGTCTTCGACCCGATCGACCGCGTCTTCCTGCCGCGGGCCGACATCGCGACCGAGACGCTGGTCGCGGGCCTGATAGAGCTCGGGTGGGAGGTCGACGACGTCACCGCCTACCGGACCGTGCGCGCGTCGCCGCCGCCGGCGGACACGCGCGAGGCGATCAAGGGCGGCGGCTTCGACGCCGTTCTCTTCACGTCGTCGAGCACGGTGCGCAACCTGGTGGGCATCGCCGGCAAGCCGCACAACGTCACCGTCATCGCCTGCATCGGGCCGGCCACGGCCAAGACGGCGGAGGAGCACGGCCTGCGGGTCGACGTCCTGTCGCCGGAGCCGAGCGTGAGCAAGCTGGCGGAGGCCCTGGCCGAGTACGGGGCCGCGCGCCGCGAGGCGGCCAAGGAGGCCGGCGAGTCGGTGTCCCGGCCGAGCGAGCGCCGGCCGGGCGCCCGCCGGCGCCGTACGACCTGACGCCGGGCGAGGTTCGCCCCGGGGCCCGGACGCACCCGCGTCCGGGCCCCGCGGCGTATCCGGTGGTGCCGGCGGCAGGCTCCGGCGAGGATCTTCGCCGGGGAACGGGGGACCGATGACGGAGCAGGACGCCGGCCGGCGGCTCGCAGCGGCGGTACGGGCCGGGGACGCGGAGGCGGTCCGCACGCTGCTGGAGGCGGGGGCGGATCCGGGGAGGGCCGAGCTGCTGTGCACGGCGGCCCGGCACTGGTACGGGGCGGGCGCGGAGGAGGAGCTGCGCCGCCGCACCGGGGCGACGGGCCCGGCGCAGTGGTCGTCCGCCGAGGAGGAGTGGTGCGACGTCGGGCAGGTCTCGCTCGGCGGCGCGACGGTCCGGGCGGGCCACGGGGCCGTCCTGACGAAGCTGGAGCGGGCTTTACGGATCCCGACGCCGGTGGAGGAGCTGGTGGCCCGGGCCGTCCGGCACCCCGACGTCTGCCATGTGGACTGGTCCGCTTCCTGCTTGTGGCTCGTGCAACGCCGCGACCGGCAGACCTGGTCGGCGGTGGTGGCCTTCCGGCACCATCCGTCGCCCGACCACCGCCGGTTCGTGGTCGACTACCTGCGGAGCGGGGACCGGGACCTGTCGATCAGCCTCGGCGTGAACCCGTACCAAGAGGAGGAGGCCGACCTCTTCAAGGCCTGGGCGCTGGAGGAGACGGACGGCGGGGTGCTCGCCGCGGTGCTCGACGCCGTTTCGGACGACGGGTACGACGAATCCCTCGGGCTGCGCCACGCCGGGCACCCGGACCCGCGGGTGCGGCGGGAGGTGCCGTACCTCTTCGACGCCCCGCTGTCGCCGGAGGCGACCGCCACCCTGATCGCCCTGGCGCGGGACACGGACCCGGAGGTGCGGGCGGCTGCCGGAGGCAGGCTCGGCCGGGAGCGGGACGCCGGGCCGGAGGTCCGGGCGGTGGTGCTCGGCCTGGTCCGTGATCCGGAGCACGGCGTACGGGCCACGGCGGCGGCCGCGCTGGCCGCGGGCGACGACCGCACGCCGGAGGCCGCGGAGGCACTGGTGGTGCTGCTCGCGGAGGAGGACCAGGAGCTACGCCTGGAGGGCGCGTACGGCCTCGCCCTGCGCGACGACCCGCGCACGCGGGAGGCGTACGAGCGGGTGGGCCCGCTGGGCCCGCAGCACGAGCACGACCACCGCCGCAGCGGCCGGTGGCGGAACCTCTAGCGGCCGACCCAGCGGGTGAGCCCGGCCCAGGCGGCGGGGGCGAGGGCGAGGGTGGGGCCGTCGCTGACCTTGGAGTCGCGGATGTGGACGGTGTCGGCGCAGGGGCAGGTGGCTACTTCGACGCAGGCGTCGCCTTCATCGGTGCTGTAGGAGGACTTCCGCCAGGAGACGGTGACTTCCAGGCACTGGCCGCCCTCGCTGGCGCTGTAACTGGACTTGAACCACTTCAGTGGGGTGCTCATGACTCTCCTAGCAGCCGGTCCAACAGGCCTTTTGTGTCTGTGACATTGAGGGCCTGGGATCGCAGCATTGCATACTTCTGAGCGAGGATGCTGACCTCGTTGGGATCGCGAACGACGATGCTGACGCGTTGGTTTTCCGAGTACGCGACATGCTGGTGATCGGGTGTTTCCAGTAGGGCGAACGAGCCCGTGAGGCCTGCGTGGGCTGTGAGACCAAGAGGGAGGACCTGGAACGAGACCGCGGGGTGGTCGGCGCAGTCGCGCAGATGGCGTAGCTGGCCCCGTCTGACGTCGTCGCCGCCGATTCGGTCTCGCAGTGCCGATTCCGAGACGATGAAGCCGAGGTTGGGCGGGACGGTGCGGTGCAGGATCTCCTGACGTCTGATGCGGCGCGCTGTTTGGAGCTCGATCTTTTCCTCGCCCGTGTACGGAACGCGGCAGCCGAACACAGCGCGGGCATATTCCTCGGTCTGGAGCAGGCCTGGCACGAGCACGGCGTCGTACCAGGACAGGGCTACGGCCTCTGCCTCGCTGGCGAAGTATTCCTCCGCCCAGGGCGGGATGACCTCGACTTGCGGCATCTTGTTCGCCGCGACTGTGAGAAGGCCCGGCAGGCCTAGGACTCGGTCCATCGCTTCGGCGACGCTGGGCATCAAGGTCCGTCGGCCCTGCTCGATGGAGGCGACGCTCTGAACATCGATGTGCAGAGCATCGGCGAACGCGCGCTGCGTCAAGCCCTTGGAGACGCGGGCGGCGGCGACCTGGGCGCCGACCATTTTCATCGCCGTCTCATTGGGTCGGGCGCTCTTGCGTGATGGCATACCTGTGAACTCCCCGCATGCACAGATGAGATACCGGCACCGACCCGTACTCGTGAAGGAGTACGGGTTGCACGTCTTGCTCACGCTAGTCACGCACCGCGACGATCGTCCCGTGAACGTGGAAATCCATCCGGCCATGCTGCGTGAGCGGTACTTCCCCCGCAGCCGCCAATCCGTCGGCTCCAGCAGGGAGTTCGCGGCGGTGACACTTGACGCGTGGGGTGTCACACGCCGCCGGGACGACCTGTTGCTCTGCGTGAGCGAGCTCGCCACCAACGCCCTGCTGCACGGTGTGCCGCCCGGCCGGTACTACCGGCTGCGGCTGCTGCTCTTCGACGGCATGGTCCGGGTCGAGGTGGCCGACAGCGGGGGTGGTCTGCCGCAGGTGAAGGACCGGGATCCCGGGGCCGAGGGCGGGCGGGGGCTGCTGCTCGTGGCTTCGCTCGCCGAGCGGTGGGGGGTCGGGCCGCGCAGGCCCGGCAAGGTGGTGTGGTGCGAGCTGGCCCTGACCGGCTTCTCGCACGGCACCCCCTAGGCTTGAGTGCGACTGCTGTCCAGGCTCGAAGAGGCGACTGAGTATGAGCGCGTACGGATCCTTCCCCGGCTCGCGGCCCCGCCGGCTGCGCACCACCCCGGCGATGCGGCGGATGGTCGCGGAGAACCGGCTGCACCCCTCCGACCTGATCCTGCCCGCCTTCGTCCGCGAGGGGATCTCCGAGCCGCTGGCGATCTCGGCGATGCCGGGCGTGGTCCAGCACACCCGCGACACGCTGCGCAAGGCCGCGGTGGAAGCGGTGGAGGCGGGCGTCGCGGGGATCATGCTCTTCGGGGTCCCGGCCGACGAGAACAAGGACGCGCTGGGCACGGCCGGCACCGAGCCGGACGGGATCCTCCAGGTCGCCATCCGCGACGTGAAGGCGGAGGTCGGCGACGACCTCGTCATCATGTCCGACCTGTGCCTGGACGAGTACACCGACCACGGGCACTGCGGAGTCCTGGACGAGCACGGGCGCGTCGACAACGACGCCACGCTGGAGCGGTACGCCGAGATGGCGCAGGTCCAGGCCGACGCGGGCGTCCACGTGGTGGGCCCGAGCGGGATGATGGACGGGCAGGTCGGCGTCATCCGCGACGCGCTCGACGAGACCGGGCACGAGGACGTCTCGATCCTCGCGTACACGGCGAAGTACACCTCGGCCTTCTACGGGCCGTTCCGCGAGGCCGTCGCCTCCTCGCTCCAGGGCGACCGCAAGACGTACCAGCAGGACCCGGCGAACGCGCGGGAGTCGCTGCGCGAGCTGGCGCTCGACCTGGAGGAGGGCGCGGACATGGTGATGGTCAAGCCGGCCGGCCCGTACCTGGACGTCCTGTACCGGGTCGCGCAGGCGGTGGACGTACCCGTCGCCGCGTACCAGATCAGCGGCGAGTTCGCGATGATCGAGGCGGCGGCCGAGAAGGGCTGGATCGAGCGCGACCGGGCCATCCTGGAGACCCTGCTGGGCATCAAGCGGGCGGGCGCGGACACGATCCTGACGTACTGGGCGACTGAGGTCGCGGGCTGGCTTCGCGAGGCGCGCTGACGTCCCGGTCCGCGGCCGGGGCAGGGGCCGCCCGGCCCCGGTCCCGGCCGCGGACGCGGTCCTAGCGGCGGTCCCGGTCCTGGCCGCGGCGGTTCACCGACGCGAGCAGGGCCTGGGCCGAGGCGAGGGCGGCGGCGTCGCGCCCGTTTCCCGCGAGGCTGTACGTGATCTCGGCGAGCAGGACCGAGAGCCGGCCGTCGTTCACCCGGGCGAGCGGCTCGGAGCCCTCCCACACGGCGTCCCGTACGGCGTGCTCGGTGATGCAGCCGACCGGGTCGGCGGCGGTCAGCAGCCGTCGGGCGATGGTGCGTTCCAGGTCGGTGGGGACCCATTCGCCCGTGTCGAGGTCCTTGGCGAGTTCGAGGGTGCGCTCACGCAGGGCGGTCGGCGTCATGAGGTGCTCCTTGAGGGGTGGGCGGCTGCTCGGACGGGGGAGATGCGGATCGCCCTGCCGGGGGCGGGGAGGTCCCTGAGCACCAGCGAGTGGGCCCGGATCCGGTTGCCGGAGGCGATGGTGACCGGGCCGAGTACGGAGGCGCCCACGCCGATGAGGACGTCGTCGCCGATGACGGGGTGGCGGCGCACGCCGGGCTCGGCGGCGCGGGACCAGCCGCGCGATCCGAGCGTCACCCCGTGGTAGAGCGTCACGTCGTCGCCGACGCGGGCGGTTTCGCCGATGACCACGCCGAAGCCGTGGTCGATGAAGGCCCGTCGGCCGATCCGCGCACCGGCGTGGATCTCCATGCCGGAGAGCAGCCGGCCCGCGAGCGTGAGCAGTCCGGCTGCGAACCGGTGCTCGCGTACGTGGAGGCGGTGCGCGATCCGGTGGAGGGCCAGCCCGTGCCAGGGTGCGTGCAGCAGGGCGTCGCGGCGGCGCGGGCGGGAGGGGTCGCGGGCGACGACGGTGTCGAGGTCTTCGCGGATCTGTCCCAGGAGGGAGATCCGCCGCGGGGTGCCGCGCCCGGCGCCGCTCACGGCCGACCCGCCGAGGCGTGCGAGGCGTGCTGGGCGTGCGAGGCGTGGCGGGTGTTCCGGGTGCGCCGGGTGTGCTGGGCGTCCAGCCGGTTGATCCGGTACATCGTGCGCTGGAACAGGTCCTGCGCGGTCAGGGCCGGGTACCGGTCGGGCTCTCCGTCCGCCGTGCAGCCACGGAGCGTGGAGAGCACCGTCCACGGGGTGGGGTGGCAGAACTGCACGATGGAGAGCCGGCCGCCGCCCTGCCCGGGTGCGGCGACGACCCGGTGGACGGCGGCCCGGGCCCGGCCGCCGGTGAGCCGTTCCAGGACCATGCCGACGTTGAGCACGGTGTAGCCGTCGGGTGCACGGGCCGGGGTCCACTCGCCGTCGATGAGGACTTCGAGGCCGGCGGCGGTGGCCCGGGGCAGGGCGGTGATCAGGTCGAAGTCCTGGTGCTCCACCATCCAGACGTGGTCCTTGGACGGGGCCTGCTCCATCGGCGGGTACCAGGTGGCGCGGTTGACGACGGGCCCGTCCTCCAGCATCTCCTCGAAGTAGCCGGGGGCCGCGCCGAGCGCCCCGGCCAGCCGGCGGACCACGTCGAGCTGGAACCGGGCCATCCGCAGGTGGAGTTCGCCCAGTGCGGCGCCGATCCCGGGGACCAGGTGGTCGGGGAAGTACGGCTGCGGGTAGCGCGCGGGGTAGCGCTCGCGCAGCGGGTGGGCGGCGGGCAGCGGGGCACCCCAGTGGAACAGCTCCTTCCAGTCGGGGGTGAGGCCCTTCTCGCCCTGCTCGACCAGGGGTGGGAGGTACCCGGACTGCCCGTTGGAGCCGGGCACCCGGCAGTCCGCCTTGACCTCGGCGGGCAGCTCGAAGAACGCGCCGAGCATGGCGTACGCCTCGTCCAGCAGGCTCTCCGGCACCGTGTTGCGGACCAGGAAGAATCCGTCGCGCAGGGCGCTTCGGACGTGCTGGTCGTCGCCCCGGTCGTCGAGTGCGATCTCCTTGAGCATGGCCGGTCCCTCCTCTCTCTCCTCCCGCGCCGCTCAGACCGCGACGAAGGACAGGGTCAGGTACTTGAGCTGGTGGCCCTCGTACTCGAAGTGGCGGTCGATCTCCAGGCTGCCGGTGAAGCGGAAGCCGTTGGCCTCGTAGAGCTCGGTGACGAGCCGCTCGGTGAGCCACCAGTTCAGCCGCCCGTCCGCGAGCGGATGCGGGGTGATCTCCCCGTCGGGGCTCAGGAACACGCTGACGACCCAGACCCCGCCGGGACGCAGCATCTTGCGGCCGTGCTCCACCCAGGGGGCCCAGTCCTCGCGGCGCTGGTGGTGCAGACAGCCGTTGTCGACGAGCAGGTCGAGGCCCTCGGCGCGGAAGGCGAGGAAGTCGCCCTGGTGGAAGCGGATCGAGCCGTTCTTGACGTCGGGGGTGTCCCATACGTCGAGCAGGTCGAGGCCGGTGACCTCGGCCTCCAGCCATTCGGCGAGGGAGGCCGTCTGCAGGCCGCGGCCGCAGCCGATGTCCAGGACCCGGGCCGGGCCGGAGCCGGGCTGGTGTTCGTCGGTGGGGGCGGCCGCGATCGCGAAGTGCGTGACGCGGTCGTTGGTGGTCGTCCCCGACCAGGAGTCCTTGTTGTTCTTGTACCACTGCTTGAAGGAGTTGCGGACGACCTCGCGGTAGCCGCAGTAGTTCCGTTCCGCGTGCTCCGCGTCCGCGGCGCTGTGGCCGGGGGCGGTCAGGACTGCGGATGTCTCACGTTCCTGAGTGTCACGATCCTGCGGCATGCTCCCACTCCTCGATTGTTCCGCGGCTTGCGACGACCGCGACTGCGTTGCGCCCTCGCGGGCCTTGGTCGACTTCCGCCGAGGCGCTGAGCCAGGCGCCCGCGCCACTGCCGGAGACGGCGATGCCGTGTTCCCGGCGCAGGTGGCGCATGGCCTGGAGGGCCTGCGGATAGGCGACGGCGGTGAAACTGAAGAAGTCCTGCGGGAACGCGGCGATCAGGGGCTGGCGCAGGCCGTGGCCCAGCCCGCCCGTACCGCTCATCCGGCGGGTGCCGTCGGGGGCGCGCTCGTCGCCGTAGACGGCCTCGGCGGGGAAGACGGCGAGGGGGCGGCAGTCCGGCCAGGCGCTGCCGAGGGCCATGGCGGTGCCGGCCAGGCTGC
The DNA here is from genome assembly GCF_000717915.1 of Streptomyces sp. NRRL S-244. Classification (GTDB taxonomy): domain Bacteria; phylum Actinomycetota; class Actinomycetes; order Streptomycetales; family Streptomycetaceae; genus Streptomyces. Next base: position 52,346 of record NZ_JOCX01000024.1, on the reverse strand, counting down.
CGCCGGTGCCGACGGCCGCGGCCAGGGCGGCCGGTTCGACTCCGTAGCCGGAGAGCTGGCCGATGATCTCCGCGCCGGTGTGCTCGCGGTGCAGGGCGGCGCCCGCGCCCGCGCAGTGCTGGAGCAGCAGGTGCCGGTCCTCGCGTTCGGCGACGCGGACGGCCTCGTCCATGGCGCCGAGGAAGCCGGTGCCCTCGCGGGCCGTGGTGATCTCGGAGCCCTGGCGGCGCAGCTGGCCCAGCAGTCGGTCGGAGGCCCCGTACGGGAGCACCAGGTGCAGGTCCAGGCCCAGTTGTCCGCACAGTTCGGCCAGGGCGACGGCGAGGCTTCCGCCCGAGTACTCGGCGAGCCGTACCCGGGGTGAGCCCGCCGAGGCCACGGCCGCGCACAACAGGGCGTACGCGGTACGGGACTTGACGGAACCGGAGGTGTTGGCGGCCTCCGTCTTCAGCCAGACCGTGCCCCGTCCCGCCCGGCTGGGCACCGGGACGAGCGGGGTGTCCCCGATGCCCGGGCGCAGGGCGGCGAGCCGGGGCAGCAGCCGGTGCGCTTCGGCCTCCAGCGGTGCGAAGGCGCGGGTGAGATCGGCCAGGGCCGGGGCCCGGTCGGCCAGGACGCGGCGGATGTCGGCGAAGCCGGGGCCGGAGGCGGTGGGTTCGGAGGCGGTGGGTGCGGAGGCGGCCGGTCCGGGTCCGGCCGCGAGGGTGGGCCCCGGGCGGACGGCGGTCGTCATGAGGGCCGCTCGCCGGTGGCGAGGCGGAACCCGACGGGGTACAGCGGCCCGGGGAAGGCGCCGTGGCGGCGCCGGGTGCGGGTCAGGTCGCCGAACCGGGAGAAGGAGCCGCCGCGGGCGATCCGGTAGCCGCCCATCGACTGCACCAGGTGGTCGGCCACGTAGGGGCCGTCCGGGTACGGGGCGTACTCGTCGGCGGTGAACTCCTCGACGTTGCCGCCCATGTCGTGGACGCCGTACGGGGAACGGCCGGCCGGGAACGCGCCGACGGGGCTGGTGGTGTGCACGCCGGACTCGCGGGTGTTGGCCGCCTCCGGGTCGAAGCCGCCGGGCCAGGGGTAGGGCAGGCCCTCGGGGCCCTTGGCGGCGTGCTCCCACTCGGCTTCGGTGGGCAGCCGCCAGGGGTGTCCGGCGCGCTCGGTGAGCCAGGCGGCGTAGGCGTCGGCGTGCTCGGGGCGGATCCCGGCGACCGGGTGGTTGGAGCGGTCCCACGGGTAGGCGCCCAGGTACCAGGTGGTGGGGCGCTCCTCCAGGCCGGTGTCGGCCAGGAAGGCGCGGTACTCGCCGTTGGTCACGGGGTAGGTGGCGATCCAGAAGTCGGAGATCTCCACGGTGTGCTCGGGGCACTCCTTGAGGATCCAGGACTCCTCCACGCCCACGTGCGCCCAGGCTTTGGTGACGTATCCGGTCTCGTTCCCGGGGAGGCCGATACGGATCCGGCCGCCGGGCACGTGGCGGGTGGAGGGGCCCGCTCCGGTGGTGGGGGAGGGGATGCGGGGGTCGCCGAGCAGGCCGAGGACGTGGCCGGCGGCGAGGCGTTCGGCGGTCGGCAGGTCAGGGTCCTCGACGGCGGCGGCGAGCTGCTCGGGGGTGGTGCCGGGCAGCCGGGCGGGGTGCAGCCTGCCGGGGTCGGCGAGGTCGGCGTGCTCCTTGAAGTGCGGGGAGTTCGCGAGGTCTTCGATCGAGAGCGTCATGCCGCGGCCTCCTGGAGCAGCGCGAGGGTGTGGCCGGCGAGTTCGGCCTTGGCGGACAGGTAGCGGGAGTTCTCCGCGGTGACGTACACGCCGGTGGGGATCACCTCGGTGATCTCGATGCCGTGCGTGCGCAGTTCCCGCACCTTGTCGGGGTTGTTCGTGAGCAGGCGGATCCGGGTCAGGCCGAGGGCGTGGAGCATCGCGGCGGCGGCCGCGTAGTCGCGCTCGTCGTCGCCGCGGCCGATCATGCGGTTGGCGGCGAAGGTGTCGTGGTCCTGGGACTGGAGGACGTAGGTGTCGAGCTTGTTGTAGAGCCCGATGCCGCGGCCTTCCTGGCGCAGGTACAGCACGGCGCCGCCGTGGTCGGCGATGCGCCGCAGGGCCTCGTCGAGCTGGGGGCCGCAGTCGCAGCGGGCCGAGCCGAGGACGTCGCCGGTCAGGCATTCGCTGTGCAGGCGTACCAGCGGCGGCGCGGTGTCGCCGGGGGTGGCGGGGACGAGGACCGCGAAGTGCTCGCCGGGGTCGGGGAGGCGGTGGAAGGTGATGAGGTCGGCGCTGCGGTCCCGGACGCGTGAGAGCGTGACGGGGACGCGGGCCCGGACCGCCGCCGGGATGGCTGCCGGGATCGTTGCCGGGATCGTTGCCGGCGCCGTCGCGGGGGCGGCTTCCGCGGCGGCTTCCCGTATGTCGGCCGAGGTCGTCATGCGGCCACCTGCTTCCGGTCGGCGCTCTGCGCGATGTCGTCGATGTGGAGGGTGTGCTGGATGTGGGCGCCGTACGCGTCGACGGCGACGAAGACGATCCGGCCGTCCCATCCGGCCACCGCCACGCGCCCGTCGGCGAGCTGGAACATGCAGGACAGGCCCTGGGCGAACCCGGCGAGGACCCGGCCGGAGGCGAGGGTGCCCGCCGAATCGGCCCAGTCGACCTGCCAGGAGTAGAGGTTGAAGTCGTAGGAGCCGGCGAGGACGGTGGGCCTCTGGACGTCGCCGAGCAGCGAGACGCACTTGACCGACTCGTCGGAGCCGAGCAGCGTCTGCGGCGCGCCGGTGCTCCAGCCGCCGTCCTCGGTACGGGTGACCCGGCCGACCTTGACGGTGTGGTCGCGGGAGGCGCTGGCGACGACGGAGCCGCCGGGGCCGTGGAGGCCGGCGACCGCGTTGACGAGGTTGCCGTGTTCCCACAGCTTGGTGCGCCCGTGCACGGTGCCCGCCTCGACGGTGCGGTCGGTGGCGGCGGACAGGAAGCCGCCGTCCGGGATCGGGGCCAGGGACTTCACCGATCCGCCGTGCGCCGGGACGCGCTCTTCGAGCCGGAGCGTGGCCGGGTCCAGGACGAGGAACTCGCCGTTGTAGGTGCCCGCGATCAGCCGGCCCCCGTCGACGGTGAGGGAGGGGATGGGCGCGCCGAGGCGCTCGCTGGAGGTGCGGGTGCCGTCGTAGCGGATGACGTGGCCGGAGTAGGTGCCCGCGTAGATCGTGTCGCCGTCGGTGGCGAGGGACAGGATCGGGCCGTCGGTGAGCTCGATCGGGGTGGCCCGCCGCTGGGCGCCGTTCTCGACGCGGACGGCGAAGACGGTGCCGGAGTCCCCGCCGATGAGGAGCTCGTCGCCGCGCGCGGCCAGGGCGTTGGGGCCGTGGGTGGCGCGCTCGGGGCCGGAGAGTTCGGCGGCCGTGGCCATGTCGTACAGGTGCGGGGCGTTGCGGAAGGAGCCCGCGGCGACCAGGCCCCGGGCGGCGGCGACGGAGCGCGGCCACACGCGGAGGTCGGCGACGGTGTGCCGGCGTTCGCCGGACCGGTCGAACCAGTGCAGGGAGCCGTCGTAGGCGCCGACGACGAACGCGGAGTCGTCCTCGGCCCAGTCGACGGCGCGGGCGGCGGAACTGGAGACCTCGACGGTCAGTACGTGGTCCAGCTCGCGGGTCAGCAGGTCGACGCGGCCGTCGTCGCGGGCCACGGCGAGGAGGTCGCCGGCCCGGGACCAGGCGCAGCCCTCGATGGAGGAGTCGTAGTGGCGCTTGCGCGCCGCGCGGGCGCCGGACCCGGAGCCGGAGGCGGGGTCGCTGACGGCGACCAGGCCGTCCTCGCCGACCGTGGCGGCCAGGCCCTCGACGCTGACGGAGACCATCATGCAGTGCGCCTCGTGCGAGCCGACCTCGGTGAGGAAGGTGCCGTCGAGTACGGACCACAGGGTGGCGCGGCCGTCCTCGGAGACGCAGATCAGGCGCTCGCCGTCGGGCAGCCAGGCGACCGAGTTGATGTCGTCGGTGTGCCGGGCCAGGACGTTGACCAGCGTGGCCGGGCCCTCCCGGGGGACGCGCCAGATGCCGACCGTCTTGTCGGCGGAGGCCGTCGCGAGGAGGGTCGGGTCGGCGGGGTTCCAGGCCGAGGAGTTGACGAGGCGGCGGTGGCGCAGCGTCGCGGTCTCGGTGGGGTGGGCGGGGTCGGCGGTGCTCCAGACGATGACGGTTCCGTCGTAGGACGAGGTCGCGAGGCGGCTGCCGTCCGGGCTGAAGGCCACGTGGGTGATCGGGGCCGAATGTCCGGTCCCCGATTTCGGGATGGAGATGGTGCGCACGCTGTCTCTGTCCTTTGCATCGGTGCCCGGGAAAGGCCGTTTACGGGGTGAATGGAGAGGTGGGTGTCCAGTTTCCTGTATGCACACTAATTGCTGCCGCAAGGAGCTGCGAAGCGCTGTCCGGCAATGTGGGAAGTCGCCCGACCTGATGGATTCCAATTCTTTTGTTTGACATGTTCCAGCAGGTCAGGGTGGGTGGCGACGGTATCGAGGCGGGAGCGAAACGGGAACGGAACGGGAATGAAAAGGGAAGAGGTGATGGAGTGAGCGTGATTATGCGGCTGCCGCTTGCCCTGTAGTCCGCGCCCCCCGATGCTTCGATGAGAAGAGGACTCAAGGGGCTGAGCTCATGCATGTTGTTCTGTTGGAGACGGCATACGTCAGAGGCTTTGACGTCGTGGCGGACATGGCCGACGACGGGATCGAGGTCACCTTCGTCACGGAGCGCCTGGACGCCTACCGCGCCAATGCCGGGTTCGAGCTGCTCGAACGCGCGGCGCGGGTGGTGGAGGTGGCGGACCTGTCCGGCGGCCACGACCTGGCCGCCCTGTTGCGGGGACGGCTCGGCCCCAATCCGGTCGACGGCGTGATCTGCCGCGACGAGAACCTCCTGCACGGTGCGGCGAGATTCGCCCGCGACCTGGGCCTGCCCCACGAGTCACTGGAGGCGGCGCGGCTGCTGGGCGACAAGTCGGCCGTACGGGAACGGCTCGGGAAGGCCGGGATCGGCAGCCTGCGCTGGCGCCGTGCGGTCACCGAGGAGGAGGGACTGGCGGCGGTCGACGAGATCGGGCTGCCGTGCGTGATCAAGCCGACGTCCGGCCGGTATTCGGTCGGGGTCACCGTGGCGTGGACCCGCGAGCAGGCCGCCGCCGGGCTGGCCGAGGTCCTGGGGGTCCCGTACGGGACCGGCGCCGAGGACGGGCACGGCGATGGCGACGGGAACGGCGACGGGAACGGCGACGGTGGCGAGCGCCCCGTCGCGCTCGTCGAGGAGTACGCCGTCGGACGCCACGTCAGCGCCGAACTGCTCGTCCAGGACGGGCGCGTGGTCCTGTACGGATTCGGCGAGCGCATCCCGACGGCGCCCGGCACCACGGCCGAGCTGGGCGGGCACTTCCCGGCCCGCTTCCAGGGCATGGGCGCCGCACGGCGGTTCGTCCTGGACACCGTCGAGGCGCTCGGGGTCCGGGCGAGCGCGCTCCACGTGGAGCTGCTCGTCACGCCGACCGGCCCGGAGCTCATCGAGGTGAACGGCCGGATCGCCGGACACGTGGTCACCCGGCAGATGTCGCTGGCCCTGGACCGCTCGGTCGCCCGCGACCTCGTCGCGCTCGCCACCGGTGCGCCGGTCGAGGACGCGGCCCCGCCGGTGACCACCGTGGCCCTGCACGCCCTGTGGAGTGCGGCCGAGGGGATCGTGCGCGGCACGGTTCCCCCGTTCCGCGAGCTGCCGGCCGGGGTGGTCGACTGCGAGGTGACCGTCGGGCCCGGCGACCGGGTGCCGGCGCTGGGCACCAACCACGACCGGTTCGGGTACGTGATGGTGCGCGGAGCCGATGCGGCGACGGCCGGACGGGTCGCCGCGGAGACGGCCGCCCTGGTGCAGGAGTCGCTGCGCATCGAGCCGGTCGCCGCCGCGGAGCGGAAGCCGGGGCCGGAGCAGCCGGAGCCCGATCCCGCGGGCGGCGAGCACGTGGTGCTGCTGCTGGACGGAGCGGACCCGGTCGAGCGGATCGTGGCCGCGGCCGGGGCGGTGACCGCGCGGCTGACCGTACTGCGGCGTGACGAGCTCACCTTCGACGCGGTGCGCGCGCGGTTCCTGGCGGCGCACGAGCGCCGGCCGGTGGCCGCGGTCCTGTCCTGGTCGGGCGCGTACGAGCGGGAGGCGCGGGAACTGCGCGCGCTGGCCGCCGGAGCCGCCCGCCCCGGTGGGGCGGGGAGCGAGGAACTCGGCGAGCTCGACGGGCTGCTGGAGGAGCTCGCCTTCGTCAGCGACCCCGTGCACACCGTGCTGGCCCTCGCGGCCCGCGGGGGGCGGGTGGACGTACTCGCCTCGATCGACGAGAGCGGCGACCAGGCCGCCGAGGACGGCAGCTCCGAGCGGTGCCTGACCGCCGGCCCGGTGCCCGCGCGGCTGCTGGCACGCACCGAGGAGGCCGTGCGCGACGCCGGGATCGAGGGGCCCGCCCGGGTCGTGTTCGGGGCGCGCGACACGCGCCCCCTGGTCCTGCCCGGCTTCGACCGGCAGGTCCTGGACCTCTACGACGCCGCCCACCGGCGGAGCCTGGTGACGGCCGCTGCCGAGAGCGCCCTGGGCCGGCCGGTGCGCGCCGACCTGCCCGACGCCGGGCGGATCGCCATCCAGCGCCACGTCCTGTCCGGGCCGGGCCGCTTCCGCGTGGTCGCCGCGACCGCCGCCGAGGAGCTGTACGAGTGGCCCGAGCTGGCGTCCGCACGGACCCCGCTCGACCGCGAGGGCGTCCACAACGGGCCGGTCGTCCGGCTGGAGTACACCGTGGCGGCTCCGGACACCGTCCGCGCCGAGCAGGCGGTGGCCCGGATCGAGCGCTCGCTGCTGTGGAAGACCGAGGCCGCCGACCGTACGCACGTCCTGCTGCTGGACCGGATCGGCTCCCGGGTGTGGACCCGCGACGACGGCTCGCCGCTGCTGGACCCGGACCGCTTCCGGGTCAGCGTGCTGAGCTCGGCCGCGGGCAACACCACCGGCAGCGGCGCCGACTTCGCCGCCCGGACGGACGTGTTCGACCCGGACGGGGTACGGGCCCTCGCGGGCGCGGTGCACGCGCTGCACCCGGTGGACCGGGTCGCCACCGTCTCCGAGCGGCTGCTGGAGCCGGCCGCGGAGCTGCGCGCCAGGCTGGGCACGCCGGGCAGCGACCAGGCCACCGCCCGCAAGTTCGTGGACAAGGCGGTGATGAAGCGCATCGCCCGGCGGGCGGGCATCCGTACCGCCGAGGGGCACCTCGTCCACACCCCGGAGGACGTCACCGACCTGTTCGCCCGGCACGGCCGGGTCGTGGTCAAGCCGCGCGACGGTTCCGGCTCGTACGGGGTGTCGGTGCTCAGGGACGCCCGGCAGGTCGAGCGGTGGGTGCGCGAGGAGTTCAGCCCCGGCACCCACCTGTGCGAGGGGTTCGTGGCGGGCGACATGTGCCACATCGACGCCGTCGTCTACGGGGGCGAGGTGATCTGGGACGTGTCCCGGTACGTGAGCGACACCCTGGCGGTCTCCCGGGTGGAGCCGCTGTCGTCCATCACGGTGGCCGACCCCGCCGTGCGCGCGGCGGCCCGCGAACTGCTCGGCCGGGTCGTCGATGCCTGGCAGGTCTCCGCCGGGGTGCTCCACCTGGAGGCCTTCCTGGACGAGTCCGGGTTCACCTTCTGCGAGGTGGCCGGCCGCCCGGGCGGCGCAGGCGTCCGCGAGGCCTTCCTGGCCACCACCGGCATCGACCTCTTCCACGCCAAGATCCTCACCGACGTGGGCCTCGACCCGAGGGCCGGCCGGGTCGCCCCGGTGGGCGCGTACGCGGGCTGGACCGTGCACTTCACGGTCGGCGGGATGCTGCTGGACTACGACGACTCGGCGGTGGCGCAGGACGCGTACTACCGCAACGTGCCGTACCGGATCGGGGACGTGGTCCCCGTGCAGCCGTTCTCGGGGACGGGCGCCAGCACGCACGTCTTCGCCCACGATTCGCACGAGGAGGTCCGGCGGCTGGTCGCGCGCGCCGAGCGCGAGGTGCGCCTGGTGATCGGTCTGGAGCCGAAGCCGGGGTCCGCGGGGGCCGGGCGGTGATACTCGGCATCCTCGGCAGCGCCTACGCGGACTCGGTGTCGCGCCGGGTCCTGGAGCTGGCCGCGCAGCGGATCAGGGCGGCCGGGGCGGCGTACGAACTCCTCGACCTGAGCGTGGAGTTCCCCGGACGCCACCGGATCGAGGACTACGACGACCCTCCCCCGTACAGCCAGACGGCGGCGATCCGCGCCCGGATCGCCGGGGCGAGCGGCGCCGTCATCGCCACGCCGGTCTACCACGGCTCGTACAGCGGGCTGCTCAAGAACGCCCTGGACCACCTCACCGGCGACGCGCTGGCCGACCGGCCCGTGGGGCTGATCGCCGCGGGCGGCGGTCCGCGCGGCGCGGGGACGGCCTGCGACCAGATGCGGTCGGTGGTCCGGGCGATGGGCGGCTGGGCCGTGCCCACCCATGTGGCCTCCGCCCGCGGCGATTTCACGCCGGGGCGCCCGCTGGAGGAGCTGCACATCCGGATGGACCGCCTGGTGGACGAACTGCTCTCGTTCCGCTCCGCCCGCCGTGCCCCGGCACACCTCGTCAGCCACTGACCCCCAAAGTCACCGACCCCCAAAGTCACCGACCCCCGAAGTCACCGGCCCCGAAGCCAGCGACCCCGACTCCAGCGACCCCGACTCCAGCGAAGCGAAGCCCGTCACCTGAAAGGACGCGCCATGACCCCCCGCTCCGACCGCCCGTCCGCCGGCTCCGAGGAACAGCCGCACCTGCTGCTGATCTCGGGCATCGGCGGCCACCCGCCCGCCGCGGCGCTCGACTCCCTGTCCCGGCTCAGCCCGGCGGTCTCCGTCGTCCACATCGCGGCCTGGGGCGACCCGGAACCGGTGCGCGCCGACTGGGCCGCGCGCGGACTGCGGGGAGAGTTCCTGACCGCGGCCGACCTCGACGACGCGGTGGCCGTCGGCCTCGCCCTCCACGGGCGGTACGCGCTGTCGGGGATCGTCACCTACTCCGAACTGCTGCTGCGCCCCCAGGCCGAGCTGGCCGAACGCCTCGGGCTGCCGGGCAACGCGCCGGAGGCGGTGACCATCGCCCAGTCCAAGTACCGGCAGCGGCAGGTCTTCGCCGAACACGGCGTGCCCTCCCCGCGGTTCGCGGAGATACGGGCGGAGGCGGATCTGGCGGGGGCGGCCCGGAGCATCGGCCTGCCGGCCGTCTTCAAACCCTCGCTCGGCGCCGGCAGCCAGAGCGTGCGGCTGGTCCGCACCTACGGGGAACTCCTGGACGCCTACCGCGACGGCCGGGCCACCGTCTCGGCCTTCCTGCAGAGCGAGGACGTCTTCCTGCTGGAAGAGCGCCTCGAACTGGAGGCGGACGGAGACAGCGGCTGGGCGGCGTACTGCAGCGTCGAATCGCTGCTCGCGGCCGGGGAGCGGCACCACCTGGCCGTCTCCGACCGGCTGGCGCTGCGCCACGGCTACGCCGAGGAGGGCGCCTCGATGCCGTCGAGGCTCGACCCCGCCGTCCAGGAGGCCGCCGTCGACTGCGCGGACCGGGCGATCCGGGCCATCGGGCTGACCACCGGGGCCGTGCACACGGAGATCGCGCTGACCCCGCGGGGGCCGCGCGTCATCGAGGTCAACGCCCGTGCGGGCGGACCGATGCCGGTCATGTTCGAGGTCGGCGCCGGGTACGACTACGCCGAGCAGATCGGCCGCAGCGCGCTGGGCCTCGCGCCGGACACCGTGCCGCAGTTCAGGCGGACGGCGCTGATGAGGATGGTGCCGATCCCGGCGGGCGAGTGGCTGGTGGCCGCGCAGACCCCGACGGAGGAGCTGATGGCCACCTTCCCCGAACTGGCCTACGTGAAGCCGCGGTTCGGGCCGGGCCAGACGGCGAGCCGGGACCGGACCCTGCACCTGGCGACGTTCATGCTCGGCGCGCCCACGCCCGGCCGGGCCCTGGAGCTCGCCGACCGCGTCGAGCGGGCCCTCGGCATCGAACTCGTGGCGGCCGGCGCGCAGTCCGAGCCCGCCCTGGCCCGGGCGACCTAGCCGTGGACGGACCCACCCACCCCCGCCCGACTCCGCAATCCCGCCTACTCATGACGTGGGGATCGTTCCGATGAAGAAACGCATCTACGCCACTGGACTCTCCGACGCCGTCGGACTCGGAATGTACCTGTCCCTGTCCGTCCTCTTCTTCCACAAGGCCGTGGACCTGCCCAACGCCGAGATCGGGATGGTCCTCGGCATCGCCGGCATCACCTCGCTGCTGGGCGCCATGCCCATCGCGCGGGCCGCCGAGCGCTTCGGCACCCGTACCGTGCTCACCGTCCTGTTCCTGGTCCGCGCAGCCGCCTTCCTGGCGCTGGCCACAGCCTCCTCCTTCATCGCCGCCCTGCTCGCCTCGGCGGTCGCCGGGGTGCTGAGCCGGGGCATCAGCCCGCTGATCGAATCGGGCCTGATCGCCCGGGCCAGCAACGAGGAGGCGGTCGGAGCGCTCGCCCGGCTCCGCTCGCTGCGCAACGCCGGCATGGCCGCGGGCGCGCTGCCCTCCGGGGCGGCCATCGCGATCGACGAGGCCTGGGCCTACCGGGCGGTGATGGTGCTCTCCGCCGCCTTGTTCATCGGCTGCGCCGTGGTCTGCCGGACCTTCGGCGACGGCGGGCGCCCGGCCGGGGCCGCGCAGGGCGGCCCCTCACGCGGCAGCGTCCTGCGCGACCGGGCCTTCCTCCGCATCACCGTCCTGTACGGGGCCCTGACCATGTCGGCGCTCGTGCTCGGACTCGGCGTCCCGCTGTGGGTGGTCCAGCAGACGCAGGCTCCCGCCTGGACCGTGACCCTGGTCCAGGTCCTCAACACCGCCGTCGTCGTCGCGCTCCAGGTCCGGATCAGCAAGGGGTCCGAGGACTTCGCCACCGCCCGCAGGATGATGCGGCGCGGCGGGCTGCTGTCGGCTCTGGCAGCGGGGGTCGTACCGCTGACGGCGTTCGGCGGTGCGAGCACGAACCTGGCCCTGGTGGTCGCAGCCGCGCTGCTCTTCTCCCTCGGGGAGCTGTTCATCGTGTCCGGCACCACCGGCGTCGCCCTGCTGCACATCCCCGAGGGCCGCAAGACCGGCTACCTCGCCGCCTTCAACCTCGGGTTCGCCGTCACCACCGTCGTGGGACCCCCTCTCATCACCAGTTCCGTCGGCTGGGGCGGCTGGGCCTGGCTGGGCTGGGCGGTCTACTTCACCGCCGTCGCCCTGGCCACGATGCGCCTCCCGCAGCCGGCCCCGGCCGCCGGGAAGGCGCCGCAGACCGCGGGAACCCCCGCGTGATGCGGGCCGAGGGAGCACGGGAGCGGGCCCCGAACATTCCCCTTTGCGCGGCGTACCGTCATCCTCGGACGACACGCCTCAGCCCATCTGCCGCAGCGGCCGGTTCGCCGACGGAGTGCCGGACGAACTCTCCGCCCGAGTGCGGCCAGCGGCGTGGTCGGCGCCGATCGCGACGCTGTGGGCGGCCGAGGAGAGCGTGAGGTGGCGGTGCCAGCCCTTGAAGGAGCGGCCGGCGAAATCGCGCAGACCGGCCCGCTCGCCGGTGTCGGCGCTGTCGAAGGCCGTCCGCCGGCTGAGCTTGGCCAGCCGCATCAGCCCGTCGAGCGAGGTCGTGGTGAGGTCCGTGAGCCACAACTCGCTGGGCGGGCCGTTGCGGTTGGTCCACTCGCCCATCAGCAGCCACTGCTGCGGACCGGAGGGCGAGCGGCGCGGCTGCGGCAGCTCGACGCGTATGCCCGCGACCAGGGTGCTGCGCACGACGGGCGTCCCCGAGGAGGGGTCCAGCCATTCGACGGGCCGGCGCAGTCCGCGTACGTGCTGGAGCATGTCCGACACCGGTATGGGGCCGGCGCCGTACCCGGGCATCGCCGTGTCGGCGACCCGCAGCTGGTCCATCGCCCGCATCCGGGCCATGACGGGAACGCCCGCGGCGTGGAAGCGGCTCAGCACGGCGCTGCTGACGAAGTCGCGCGAGGGCAGCACCACCGGGCGGCGCTCCACCCCGCCCCAGGCGAGGACCTCGAGGGCGGAAGCCGTGGCGCACTCGCCCGGCGACTCCTCGTCCACCCAGTCCGGGATGTCGGCCCGGCGGCGCTTCTCCTCGTCCTGGAGCCAGGAAGGGGAGAGGTACAGCCGCCAGTTGACCGGGGCGCTCATCGCCTCCGAGGCCATCCACAGGCCGAAGGAGTGCTGGCCGTGCACGGAGTGCCCCAGTTCCGGGACGAACCGGCGGTCTATGCCCGCCGACTGCTCGCCGGCCTTCTGGATCGGCATGGACTGGACGACCCAGGCCTTGGGCTGGACCATCTCCTCCGTGTACCGGGCGAGCGCCGCGCGCATCGGGGCCCAGTTCCAGGTGGATTCGCTGATGAAGTGGTGCAGTGACTGCTCGGTGCCCGCTCCGCCGACGACTCCGGCCATGTTGCGGATCGACTTGCGTCCGTCCGCGTAGAGCAGTCCCCGCAGGTACTGCTCGCCGCGGGCGCGCTGGTCGCTGCGGCGCAGCGACCTGAACAGCTGCGGAGCCAGCTCCGAGATCATCGCTTCGATGATCTGGGCTCTGTGGTCCGCCGTCGTGGTCGACGGCAGGGCGGGTGGGAAGTGGGGGTCCTGTGCCGGAGGGGTGGCTACAGGTGCTTGGTATGCGCTGTGCGCGGCGGCAGGCCGGGTGCCGGAATGGTTCGCCGCGCGCCGCACGGTCCGCCGGCTGGCGCCGAGGCCGAAAGTCTTCATCGCTGCTCCTGAGTCCGAGTCAGGACGCAACTGTCTTCGGTGCCGTTCCCGCTTCGTTCCCTCTTCGCTACCGCTTCCCCCCGTAAGCTCTTAGGATCCTGCTGAAGGCTCTTCAGCAGGGGGCATTGAGGGGGATGGGGCAAGGAGGCCATGGCTAATTCGGTGGAAAGCCAGGTGCGTTTCAATATTCTCGGACCGCTTGAAGGGTGGACGGCAGGAGATCGGTTAAAGCTCGGCGGTCAAATTTACGAACGAGTTCTTGCCACTCTGCTGCTGGAACCGGGAAATATTGTCCCGGTTGTCCGTCTTGTGGAGGCGGTATGGGATGAGGAACCACCGGTAACCGCTTCCCATCAGGTGCGGAAGGCGGTCGCCGACCTGCGGCGTCGGATCCCGGGGGGCGGGAAGCTGATCGTCACGGACGGTCCCGGCTATCGCGTACAGGTGGCGGAGGACCAGCTCGACCTGCTCGAATTCACCGGGCACATACAACAGGCCCGGCACGCCGCCGCCTCCGACCTGCCCCAGGAGGCGGCCGACCAACTGCGCGCCGCCCTCGCCCTGTGGCGCGGCCCGGTGATGTCCGGGGCCGGAGGCTCGGTGGTCGAGGCCGCGGGCGCGGTACTGGAAGAACGCCGGCTGGGGGCGGCCGAGCAGCTCTTCGAACTGCGTCTGGCACTGGGGGAGGCCGGGGAGCTCATCGGGGACCTGCGCACCCTCATCGCACAGCACCCGCTGCGGGAATCGCTGCGCGGACACCTGATCCTGGCGATGTACCGCTCCGGGCGGCAGGCCGAGGCGCTCGCCGAGTACGCCAAGGTCCGCGAACTGCTCGTCGAGGAACTGGGCATAGACCCCAGCGCGCAGCTCACCAAGCTGTACGAGGACATCCTGCGCGCCTCCCCCGAACTCGCGGGCCCGGCCGCCCGGCCGGTGCCGGTGGCCGGGCCGCCCACGTCCCGGTCCCCGGCACCGGCCGCGGAGGACGAACGGTCCGCGCCGTCCGGCCCCGGGAGCGGCCGCTTCCCGACCCTCGCCTCGCTGCACGGTGCTCCCTGCACCCTGCCGCCCGGCACTCCCGACTTCACCGGTCGCGAGCGCGAGCTGGCCGAGGTGCTGGAGGCGTGCCGGCAGGACGCGGGGGAAGGGCCCCGGGTCGTCGCGATCGACGGCATGGGCGGCTGCGGCAAGACCTCGCTGGCGGTGCGGACGGCGTACCAGCTGGCCGAGGAGTACCCGGACGGCCAGCTCTACGCCGACCTGCGCGGGTTCACCCCCGGCGAGAAGCCGCAGCGGCCGACCGCCACCCTCGTCGGCCTGCTGCGCACCCTCGGGGTGTCCGCCGACAGCATTCCCGACGACGAGGCGGGCCTGATCGGCCTGTGGCGGGCCACCCTGACGGGCCGCCGCCTGCTGTTCCTGTTCGACAACGCCCTGGACGCGGGCCAGGTGCTGCCCCTGCTCCCGTCGTCGACGGAATGCCTGGTGCTGGTCACCAGCCGGGCCAGGCTGCTCGATCTGGACGGCGCCGACTGGATCTCACTGGGGGTGATGGAGCCGGAGGAGAGCCGGGTGATGCTCACCGAGCTCCTCGGCGACAACCGGGTGGCCAGGGAGCCGGAGGCCGCCGCCGAACTCGCCGAACTCTGCGGGCACCTGCCGCTGGCCCTGCGGCTGGCGGTGGCCCGGCTGCGCAACCGTCCCCGCTGGACCGTCCGCTACCTGGTCGAACGGCTGGAGGACGAGACGCGCCGGCTGGACGAGCTGAGCGCGGGCGAGCGCAGCGTCGCGGCCACCCTCAGCCTGTCGTACAAGGCGTTGGAGGAGGAGCTCCAGGCCGCGTTCTGCCTGCTGGGCCTGCACCCGGGCGCCGAGGTCGACGTCTACTCGGCCGCGGCCCTGCTGGAGACCGGCGTCCGGGACGCGGAGGACATGCTGGAGGACCTCCTCGACATGCACCTGCTGGTGCAGAACGACCCGGGGATGTACGCCTTCCACGATCTGGTGCGGACGTACGCGCTCTCGCTCGGCGAAGGCAGGAGCGGACGCGAGGCCCGGGAGGCCGACGGCCGGCTGCTCGGCTACTACACGGCGGCGACGGAGGCCGCCTGCACCCTGCTGTTCCCCAGCCGCCGCACCCTGGACGTGGATGCACCCGACACCGCGTACGCGCTGCCTCCGATGCGTCGCGAGGACCGCACCCTGGAGTGGTTCGACCGGGAGACGGCGGGCATCCAGACCCTCCTGGCCCGGGGCGGCCACGAGGGGCGCCCACAGCTGGTGTTCGCCCTGGCCCGCAACGCGTCCTTCCACCTGAACCTCCGCGGACGCTTCGCGGAGTTCGAAGCGGTGTGCCGGGCGGGCCTCATCGCGACGCGCAGCATCGGCGATCCCCTGCTCATCTGTCAGACCCTCAACAACCTCGGGGTGGCTTGCTGGAAGCTGGGTCGGCTCAACGAGGCCGTGGAGGCTGCGGAGGAAGCGCTGGACTGGGCCAGGAAGGCGGGGGGCCCGGACGACGAAACGGTTGCCCTCGGACTGCTGGGGATCGCGCACTACGCGCTGGGGAACCTGGCGAGCTCGTACGACTACACGACGCAGGCCGTGGGGGAGCTCAAGGGAGGGGACCGCACCAAGCTTCCGCAGCAGCAGGCGGAGGACCTCAACAATGTCGGTACGGTCTGCCTGGCGCTCGGCCAGTACGAGCAGGCGCTCGACGCCGCGCGACAGGCGATCGAGCTGTGCCGTGCCTTCCGGTTCCCGGAGCAGGAGGCCCTGGCTTGGACGACTCTGGCTCTGGCGTACTGCGGCACGTGTGCGTTCGAGGAAGCGGAGTCCAGCCTCTCGCGGGCGCTGAACACGGGCTCTTCCTGCCCGGACGAGGTTCTCGTACTCATCTGCGCGGTCTCTTCGGACCTCAGCGACCGGCGCGGCGACACGCGGCGGTCGCAGGAGCAGGAGGCCACGGCGCTGGAGCTGCTCAACTCGACGATCTCGCCGCAGCGGCGCTCCAGGGTGGACAACGTCCTGGCGCTCAAGCACAACCGCAACGGCCGGTACGAAGAGGCCCTGCGTCTGCACGAGCGCGCGTTCGCGTGTGCCGAGGGCATGGGCTACCGGGTCGAGATGGCCCACGCGCTGGACGGGATGGCGGCCGCGGCCGGGCAGCTGGGCCTGCCGGACGCTGCCCAGTACCGGGAGCGGGCCGACATGCTCTTCGAGACCATGGGGGTGCCACCCGAGGGGCGGCGCACCCTCTGATCGGAGCGCGGCGCGCGACGGTAAAGCAAAAGCAGTGGGCCCCGTCCGGTATCGGACGGGGCCCACTGCTTGCGCGGGGGGTGGATCAGGCGCCGGTGGGGGGCGTCGGCGGCGTGGTCGGGGGCGTCGCCGGGGCGACGCCCGGACCCTTGGTGTCCGCCAGTACGGAGTGGCCCTTGGTGCCGTTGGCCTGGTGGTCCTGCTCTACTGCCGCACCCAGGCCCAGGGCGAGGGCGAGGGCGAAGATACCGACCAGACCAGCGAGCTTGCCGCGCATTTCGTACCCCTTGTTTGTTTGGAAATCCCGTGTCGCTTTCGACATGACAGAGATTCGCAACGGGGCTTCCTGCTCCAGTCCCTCTCCGTTCCCGCTCAAGCGGGAGCCGAGGAGGGAACGAAACGGGAACCGACATCGTAACGAGAAAACCGGTGGGTTATCCGGTATTTCTCTGGCCGGATATCGTCGTTCGGATATCGGTGGGTTGTCACTCAGGAAAGGGAGAGTCGAAGCTCCGCTTCCAGTCGTCCCAGATCCCGGGCATGGCCGTGGGCTGCGATGTGCCCGTCCGGTCGGATCAGGTAGTACCCCGCGGAGCGACATCCGGCCTGCGCGGCGGCGTCGCGGCGGCGTACCGTCACTTGCCGCAACAGCGGCCATTGCGCCACGATGTGGCCCAATTCCTCCTCCCAGGCCCTGTTCCCGTCCGGGACGACCACAAGGTTCCAGCCGTGCGGATCCGCGGCCGGCCCGGAGATCCCGTACGCGAGTGCCAGACGGCGCGGGAACACCGCGCCGACCTCCAGGGCGCCGGGCAGCGAGCGCCGCACCCGGCAGCCCGTCCAGCCCGAGGGCTGCTGGGTGTCGCGGGTCACCGGGTAGGACAGCCGGCGGCCGGCCATCACCGGGGCGTAGAACTCCGAGACGATCCCGGTCCGGTCGAGGAGCCGGAACGCCGCGTCGCGCGCGGCCACCGTGGCCTTGGACTTGAACAGCCAGGCCCTGGTCTGGAAGTCGGTGTCGCGCACGAGCTGGCGGGTGACCTCCGCCCGCTCCTCGCCGTAGGAGGCGAGCAGCGAGGAGGGGGACTCGCCCCGGATCACCGAGGCCAGCTTCCAGGCGAGGTTGTGCGCGTCCTGGAGGCCGTTGTTCATGCCCTGCCCGCCGGCCGGGCTGTGCACGTGGGCGGCGTCGCCGGCCAGGAAGACCCGGCCGCGCTGGAACTCGCTCGCCCGCCGGGCGTGAACCCGGAACACGGCCTTCCAAACCGCCTCCTTGATCCGTACGCCGCGCGGCCCGCGCTCGTCGATGACGGCCTGCATCATCGCGGTGTCGACCTCGCCGCCGCCCTGGGGCATCACCGACAGGAACCGGAAGATCCCGCCCGGGATGGGCACGATCACCAGTGCGCCGTTCGCGGACTGGTAGAAGTGGCACTCGTCCGGAGGGAGGTACCCCTCGATGCGCGCATCGATGAGTGCGAAGGCCATCTCGTACGTCGATCCCTCGAATCCGACGCCGAGTTGGCCCCGGACGGAGCTGCCGGCGCCGTCGGCGCCGACGACGAACGGCACCCGCAGCCGCTGCAGCCCCTCGGGGGTCTCCAGCACCGCCGTCACGCCGTCGGTGGCCTCGATCCGGCCGGAGTAGTCCAGCCCGTCCAGGGCCAGCAGCCGCACCCCGCGCTCGATCTTGCCGCCGAGTGCCTGGAGCCGCTCGGTGAGCAGCCGCTCGGTGACGTGCTGGGGCAGGGTGCGGCACGCCAGGTCGTCGGAGAATCCGAAGGAGGCCAGCGGGCGCCGTTCGGAGAAGTAGCTCAGCGTGTTGATCCGTACGGACGCCTCGTCGACCACGCCGCCCAGACCGGTGTCCTCGAGGATGTCGAGGGCGCGCGGCCAGACGGACAGGGCCTTGGGGGTCAGCATGGGTTCGACGGCACGGTCGATCACGCGGACGCGGATGCCGCGCCGCAGCAGTTCGACGGCGGTCAGCAGGCCGGTGGGGCCGGCCCCGACCACCAGGACGTCCAGGTCGGACGCCCCGGCGGCGGCGGGTACCGCTTCGCCCTCTCTCGTGGGCCGGCTCTCGCCGGCTATCAGGTCAGCCATGGCCTCTGGGACTCTCTCAGTCGGTGCGGACGCCGGTGGTGGTGGAGTTCTCCGGCTCGGTGGGCAGTCGGTCGAGGCTGATGCCGAAGTGGGTCTTGTAGGCGGCGATGACCTCGGCGTCGTCCTGGAGGACGGTCTTCGAGCGCTGGTCGCCGTCGACGACGTTCAGGTGGCGGCCCTTGAGGGTCACCAGGCCGGTCTCGGTGCGGATGGAGCAGAACAGGGCCTGCATGAAGGAGGAGTCGGGCGCCGTGCGGTACCACCACAGCGAGGGGCCGTAGTCCTCGATGCGGACCGGGGTCTCGACGACCTGGTACAGGGGGCGGCCGCCGAGCCACAGGTCCACCGTGCCCGGCTGCCCCTCGACGTCCTTGAGCTGGTACTCGCCGTGCGGGTCGCTCTGGACCTCGCGGCTGGTGAAGTCGAGCGGGAAGCGGCTGTTGCGGCCGAAGCCGGTGTCGACGAGGTACACCTTGTCGCCGATGGTGACCTTCAGGGCGAGGTGGCCGAGGAACGGGCCGAGGCCCTCCGGCCGGTGCACGCGGCCCGGCAGGATGTCGACCTCGTAGCCCAGGGCCTCCAGCACGAAGCCGAGCGCCGGGTTGACCTCGTAGCAGCCGCCGCCGCGGTTGTCGATCGCCACCTTGTCGACGGAGCGCTGATCCATGTGGATCTCGCGGCCTTCGAGGTGGTAGTCGAGGTTCTCGAACGGCACGGACAGCACGGCGCGTTCGGCCAGGTGCCGCAGTCCGGCGAGGTCGGGCTGCGCGGGGCGGCTCGCGCCGATCCGGGTGAGGTAGGCGTCGACCCGGGCGTCGTCGATCGGGGTTGCGTCCAGCATGGAATCTCCTTGAAGGGTGTCGCCCCCCGGGGGAGCGGGGGAGGGCAGGGAGGGAGGGGTCCGCGGGAGGGGTTACCAGCGGACGAGCGACAGACCCAGGGCCATGCCGCCGCCGAAGCCCGCGAGCAGGACCAGGTCGCCGTCGGCCAGCCGGCCGGAGCGGGCCGCGCGGTCGAGGGTGATCGGGACTGAGGCGGCGCCGGTGTTGCCGTACCTCTCGTACGTCGTCCAGGTGCGTTCGGTGCCCACTCCGATTTCCTCGGAGAGGTTTTCCAGCATGTGTCCGTTGGCCTGGTGCGGAACGAAATGCGCGATGTCCGCGGTGGTGAGGCCGCGTTCAGAAAGGAATGCGTGGATGGCGGGCGGGACATTCGCGGCGACGAAATCGCGGACACCCCGGCCGTTCATGGTGAAGTACTGAAGTCCCTCGGCGAGGGTTTCGGCGGTGGTCGGAATGCGGCTGCCCCCGCCGGGGACCTCGATCAGATGGCGGTCGGCCGCGAAACTGGCCAGCCGGTTCGCGAGGATGCCGCGTCCTTCCCCGGCCGCCGGGCCGAGGACGACGGCGCCGGCGCCGTCACCGAACAGGATCGTGGTGCGCCGGTCCTCGCGGTTGAGGATCCGGGAGTACACGTCGGCGCCGATGACCAGGGCGTAGCCCTCGCCGGTGGCGGCCGCGAGCATGCCTTGTGCCGTGGTCAGGGCGAACAGGAAGCCCGTGCAGACGCCGTTGACGTCGAAGGCGGCGGTGCCCTGGTCCGCGCCGAGCTCGGCGGCGACCACGGCCGCCGTCGGCGGCTGGGGCTGGTCGGGGGTGGAGGTCGCCACCACGATGAACGACAGCTGCCGGGCGCGGATCCCGGCGCTTTCCAGTGCCGCCCGCCCCGCGATCACCGCGAGATCGGATGTTGCTTCATCGGGCTTCGCCCAGCGCCGCTCGCGTATTCCCGTCTTGCCGAGTATCCATTCGTGATCGACTCCGGCCGGCGCTCCGACTTCTTCGTTGGAAACGACATGAGCCGGTACGTACGACCCCGTACCGAGCACGCCCACCGAAAAAGCATTGCGCGCACCGTGATTTCCCGTCGTGATCATTTCTACGACTCCTCAACACTGCGTGAAACTCATGGTTCCGTCCCGGGGAAATGCCGACAACGGCGTCCGTGGGACCTTGTCAGGTACGGGGTCGCGGGGCGGTCCGGGCGGGCCGGACCGCCCCGCGCCGCGTCAGGCGGCGAGCACCCGCGCGGTCAGCGAGGACAGCAGGTCCCCGGTGATGCGCGGTCCGTTCTGCGTCAGCACCGACTCGGCGTGGAACTGCATCGACGCGAAGTGCGGGCCGCGCAGCGCGTGCACCTCCCCGGTCTGCGGATCGCGGCTGATGTCCACGAGCCCGACACCGGGGACGACGGCCGAGTCGACCAGGGAGCGGGCGGCGAAGGTGTTGTAGAAACCGACCCGTTCCGGTCTGCCGAAGAAGTCGATCTCCTTCTGCACGCCCTGGTTGGGCTCGCTGCGGCGGACCAGATCGAAGCCGAGCGCGGTGGACAGCACCTGGTGGCTGAGGCAGACGGCCAGGAAGGGCCGCCGCTCGTCCAGCAGGTTCCGTATCGCCGCGCGCAGGTGGTCGATCTTGGGATGGGAGCCGTCCCTGGGGTCGCCCGGGCCGGGGCCCATCACCACCAGGTCGTGCCCGTCGAAGGAGTACGACTCGTCGTAGCGGCGGATCGTCACGTCCAGGCCGATGGAGTCCAGTTGGCGGGCGATCATCGCCGTGAACGTGTCCTCGGCGTCCACCACCAGCACCGTTCGGCCGGCCAGCTCCGGATCCACGGCCGCCCGGTCCTGGTCCTCCTTGAGCCAGTAGCCGGCGATCGTGCGGTTGCGGTCCTCCAGTGCCGCGCGGACGGTGGGATGGGTGGCGAACCGGGTCGGGCCGCCCCCCGATTCGAGGGCCGCGAGCAGTCCGGCGGCCTTGGCCGCGGTCTCGGCCACCTCCGACCACGGGTCGGAGTGGCGCACCAGGGTGGCGCCGACCCCGATGCGGACCTCGCCGCCGGCGCCGATGTCGGCCGTGCGGATCAGGATGGACGAGTCCAGCGCGTCCCCGCCCTGCTCGTCGTGGCCGATCAGCGCCAGCACGCCGCTGTAGTAACCGCGGCCCTGGGGCTCGTACTTGGCGATCACCTGGGCCGCGCTCTCCAGCGGGCTGCCGGTGACGGTCGGGGCGAACAGGGTCTCGCGCAGGATCTCCTCCGGGGGCCGCGTACTGCGGCCCTCGATGAAGTACTCGGTGTGGGCGAGGCGGGCCATCTCCTTGAGGTACGGCCCGTCGACGCGGGCACCGCCCTCGCAGATCCGGGCCATCATCTTCAGTTCCTCGTCCACCACCATGTAGAGCTCGTCGACCTCCTTGGTGTCGGCGAGGAAGTCCATGACCTCCGGCAGCGAGGGCCCGGCCGCCGGATAGCGGTAGGTGCCGCTGATCGGGTTCATGACGGCGGTGCCCCCGCGCAGGCTGACGTGCCGCTCGGGACTGGCGCCGACGAGCGTGCGCTCGCCGGTGTGCACGACGAAGGTCCAGTACGCGCCCGACTCCCGCTCCAGCAGCCGCCGGAAGAGGGTCAGCGCGTGGCCGGTGGAGTACGCGCGGATGCCCGTGGTCCAGGACCGTTTGAGAACGAAGTTGGCGCCCGCGCCCTCGCCGATCTCGTCCGAGATCACCCGGCGCACGGTGTCCGCGTACTCCTCGTCGGAGACGTCGAACGTGCCTCCTTCGAGCTCGATCGGCAGGTCGGGGATCCGGGAGAGCGCCTCGACGAGCGAGATCTGCTCCTGCCCGGTGACGGTCATCGCGACCAGCGGGGTGTCCTCCCGGGGCGCGGCGAAGCCCCGCTCGGAGATCTGCCGGTACGGGATCAGCGCGAGCACCTCGTGCCGGGAGCCGCTCGCGGCCTGCGCGGCCTGCGCGGCCGCGGCGTCCGGCTCACCGGGGGCGCCCGGTGCGCGCAGCTGCGCCAGCGAGTCCACGGTGGCGCTCTCGCCGACGATGACGTCGAGGATCCCGGGGCCGGTGGCCTCCGGGCGGTAGAGAAGGGCGAAGGGGGGCGGATTGGGGCCCAGGATGCGGGCCAGCAGGGGTGAGGTCATCCCGCGATCTCCTTGGCGGTGGTGACGACCGCGCACCGCTTGGACGCGTAGTCGATGGCCAGCCGGTGCTCCAGCTCGCTGAAGTCGCCGATGGCGTCCGCGACCAGGAAGGTCTGGATGTCGTGGCTGAAGGACTCGATGGCCGTGGTCAGCACGCCGACGTGCGCGTAGACACCGCAGATGACGAGCTGGTCCCGGCCGGCGGCGCGCATGCGCTCCAGCAGGTCGGTGTTGAAGAAGGCGCTGTAGCGCCACTTGGTGCAGACCCAGTCCTCGGGGGCCGGGGCGAGCGCGGGGACGACCTCCCGGTCCTCGGGCGTCGTACGCATCCCGGGACCCCAGATGTCCGCGAGCAGCCCGCGCTGTTCGGGGGTCATGCCGCCGGGCTGGGCGGTGTAGGCGACGGGCGCGCCGTGGGCCTTGAAGTGTTCACGCAGCAGTACGGCGTTGTCGGTCAGCTCGGCGCGCAGCCCTTCGGGGAAGGGTGCGAGGAAGTAGCGCTGCATGTCGTGGACGAGCAGCACGGCTCGTTCCGGGTCGAACGACCACTGCGGTACGGACGGGGGGATGTCTCCCGCGGTCGGGAGGGGATAGGGCTCGATGGTCGGTATGCCGGCCATGAATGTCCTCTCGGATGTCTGTTCCTCAAAGGGGCTGCGCGGGGGTGGGCGGGGTGGACGGGGCGGGCGGTCCGGGTGGGGGCGGGCTCACGCTCCGAGCGTGGCTCCGCCGTCCACGGTGAGGACGTGCAGGGTGATGTGTGCCGCGCGGTCGGAGAGCAGGAAGAGCACGGATTCGGCGATGTCGTTGGTCCGGGCGAGCTTGCCCAGCGGGATGCCGACCTTGTAGGACTCGGGGCTGCCCGCGATGGTCCTCGCGGGGCCCTGCTCGTCCTCCCACATGGAGGCGAGCATCGCCGTGTCGGTGGACCCGGGGGCGACGACGTTGCAGCGGATGTTGTGCTTGGCCACTTCCAGGCCGAGCGTCTTGGTGAGCATGGTCGCGGCGGCCTTGGACGCTCCGTAGGCGCCCATGGCGGTACGCGGGGTGCCGGACGCGTTCGAGGCGACGGTGACGATGGCCCCGCGGTTGCGGGGGATCATCCGGTTGACGACGGCGCGGGACAGCCGGAAGACGCCGCTGACGTTGACCTCGAAGGTCTGCAGCCAGTCCTCGTCGCTGAAGTCCCGTACCTCGCCCAGGCGCAGGATCCCCGCGGTGTTGACGAGGAAGTCCAGCGGGCCGAGTTCGGACTCGACCGCGTCCACGGCGGCCTCGACCTGCGCGGTGACGGTGACGTCGGCCGGGTGGGCGTGGACGTCCAGTCCGTCGGCGACCAGCTTCTCCACCGAGTCCCGCAGCCTCTCGGCGTCCCGGTCCACGGCGGCCACCGTCGCGCCCTCCTCGGCGAGCAGGCGGGCTACGGCAAAGCCGATACCTCCCGCGGCTCCTGTGACGAGGGCGACCTTGTTCTCCATGTCCAATCTCCCTGCTGGTTCAGGCCCGCCATTGCGTCACCACGGCGTAGGCCTGGTTCGGGTTGAGTCGGGGGTCGCACAGGCTCGTGTACTTCTCTCCGACCGTGTCCAGCTGGTCCTCACCGGTCGCGCACTCGGTGACGTCGTCCGGGGTGGTCTCCAGGTGCAGCCCGCCCGCGATCCCGCCGCCCTGGGCCACGGCCGCCTGGAAGCCCTGGATCTCCTTGACGACGGTGGCGACGAGGCGGGTCTTGTGACCGCCGGGGGCGGAGAAGGTGTTGCCGTGCATGGGGTCGGTCAGCCAGATCACCGGGTGTCCGGCCTGCCGGACCGCGTCCACGAGCGCGGGCAGGCGCTCGGCGACCAGGTCGGCGCCCATGCGGGCGATCAGGGTGAGGCGGCCGGGCTCGCGCCAGGGGTCGAGGCGCCGGCACAGCTCGATGAGCTCCTCCGGCTCCATCGACGGGCCCACCTTGCAGGCGACCGGGTTGACGACCCCGGCCAGCATGTCCACGTGGGGGCCGTCGATCTGGCGGGTGCGCTCGCCGATCCACGGGAAGTGGGTCGAGGTCAGCAGCGGGCTGCCCTCCTCGTCCCAGCGCATCATGGGCAGTTCGTAGTCGAGGAGCAGCGCCTCGTGGCTGGTCCACACCGGCGGGCAGATGCCGGAGCGGCGGGCCGGGTCGGTCCAGCCGAGGTGGGCCATGGCCTGCGCCGCGGCCCGGTAGCCGGAGAGCAGGCGGAACGGGTCGGGGAGGCGGTCGGCCAGGCCGGCGTCGGGGCCGTTGACCATGTGCCCGCGGTAGACGGGCAGTTCGACCCCGTCCACGACCTCGGTCGGGCGCGAGCGCGGCTTGGCGAACTGGCCGGCGAGCCGCCCGATCCGGACCACCGGCTTGTGCGTGATCATCTTCAGGGTGCCGGCGAGCATGTCGAGGAGGGCGGACTTGCGCGCGATGTAGCCCGCGTCGCACTCCGACGGGTCCTCGGCGCAGTCGCCCGCCTGGACCACGAAGGCCTCGCCCGCGGCCACCCGAGCGAGGTGGGAGCGCAGGCGGCGGACGTCTCCGGCATTGACCAAAGCGGGACGCTGGGAAAGATCGTCCTTTACTTTGGTCAGTTCGGGGAAATCGGCCCAGTCGGGCTGTTGGAGGGCCGACGCTTTTCTGACGGTGAGTGAAGCTGTAACCACAGGAAACTCCCAGGAAATGGGCCCAAGTCTGGCGTATGGGCAGAACTGAGGGGTGGCGGATTATCGATGCTGCTGGGTAATTGGGGTGGCACCCACCGGGCGATGGTCACTCCGTCAGGTGGGGCGGCCGCACCTGACAAAGCCGCCGGTGATCGGTTAACTCACACCTGACTGAAAAGCGGCACGGGGTTTCCCGCGGCGGCCGCTGCGAACAGAATCCGAACCATGCATGCCGCCTATATCGAACAGTTGGGTCCCGCGGAGCTCATCCGCTTCGGTGAGCTGCCCGCTCCACAGCCGGGGCCGTCCGACGTGCTCGTCGAGGTCGACGTCGTGTCCGTCAACCACGTCGACACCTTCGTCCGCTCGGGTGCCTGGCGCACCCCGCTCGCCTTCCCCTTCGTGATCGGCAGGGACCTGGTCGGTACGGTGCTGGCCGCCGGCCCCGAGGTCGCCCACCGCTTCGCGCCGGGGGACCGGGTCTGGTGCAACAGCCTCGGACACGACGGCCGCCAGGGCGCCGCCGCCGAGCAGGCCGTCGTCCCGGCCGACCGGCTCTACCCGCTGCCCGAGGGGGTGGACCCGGTCGACGCGGTCGCCCTCGCGCACCCCGCCGTCACGGCCTACCTCGCCCTCTTCGACCAGGGCCAGGTCACCGCCGGCGACACCGTGCTGGTGGCGGGGGCCGCGGGCAACGTGGGCAGTGCGCTGGTCACGATGGCCGCGCAGGCCGGAGCCCGGGTCATCGCCACGTCCTCGCCGCGCGACTTCGACTACGTACGGGGACTCGGCGCGGCCGAGGTCATCGACTACAAGGACCCCGACGTGGCCGGCCGGATCCGGGAGCTCAGCCCGGACGGGGTGGACATCCACGTCGACACCTCGGGCCGCAACGACCTCGACACCGCGGTGGACCTGCTCGCGAGCCGCGGCCGGATCGTGCTGCTCGCGGGGCTGCGCACCCGTCCCGTGCTGCCGGTGGGGCCGCTCTACCTCAAGGACTGTTCGGTCCGCGGTTTCGCCATCTCGCACGCCACCGCGGGCCGGCTGGCCGCCGCCGCGGCCCACGTCAACAAGCTGACGGCGGCCGGGCTGCTGCGGCCGCGCGGCACCGAGGTGCTGCCGCTGTCGGCGGCGGCCGAGGCGCACCGCCTGCTGGACGAGGGCAAGGTGACGGGAAAGCTGGTGCTGCGCGCCCGTTCCTGACGGATAAAGCTGACGGATAAAGCTGACGGAAAAAGCTGCGGAAAAAGCCGCCGACGGCGCCGTGGAAACATTATCGCGGCGCCGCTCCCGCATGTCTTGAATTTCATTGTGCAATACACGGGTAAAAGACCTGATGGACCTGCGGTAAGAGTGTTGAGTGGCGAATGGTCGAGCAGCAGTATTTCGGCCATGACGAACTCCATCATCGACTCGACCCCGCTTTTCGAGGTCCGCGCGGATATTCCCGTCGCGGCCACTGCGCAGGAGATCTACGACGTCGTCAGCGACCTGACCCGGAGCGCCGAGTGGAGCCCGGAATGCCAGGGCGGCGAGTGGATTTCCGGTGAACCCTCCAGCGTCGGCGCGATTTTCCGCGGCGAGAACCTGCGCGCCGAGGACGTCGTCGGCTGGGCCCCGCTGGTCCGCGGCACCTGGTACACCGAGGCCCGCGTCACGGCGGCCGAGCCCGGCCGCACCTTCCGCTGGATGATGCTGACCCACGCCCAGGAGGACCAGGAGTCCGTCTGGGGCTTCGACATCGAGCCGGCGCAGCAGGGCTCGGTCCTGGTGCACCACTTCCGGATGGGCAAGGCGACGGCCGGCATCCACAAGATCGTCGCCGACCTGGACGAGGTCCAGCGCAAGCAGTTCATCACCGACTGGACCGAGAAGCTCGAACAGGACCTCGACGCCACCCTCGCCCGCATCCGCGACGTCGTCGAAGGCCGCTGAGCCTGCGTTGTCGCACCCGGACGCCGGCACCGGCCTCCCACCCGGTGCCGGCCCAATCCCCGTACGCCATCGAAGACACTCTTGAGAGAACGAGGCCATGCTTCTCCAGCGCATAGGAAACAAGGGCATCCGGCTGGGTACGCTCTTCGACCGAGCGGCCGCCCGCACCCCTGCGGGCCTCGTGGTCATGGACCACGACCTGGACATCGCCCCGCAGCTCGGGCGCCGCCCCACCTTCACCGAACTCGCGGACCTGATCGACGACTTCGCCTCCCGTCTGTGGTCGGTCGGCGTACGGCCCAACCACCACGTCGTCGTGCACAAGTCCGACGGCTTCGACATCTCCCTGCTGGCCTGCGCGATCGCCCGCATCGGCGCGATCCCGGCCCTGCTGTCCCCGAAGCTGGACGGCGAGACGGTCGCGACGCTGGTCCGCCGCATCGACCGGCCCTTCCTGATCACCGACCAGGAAAAGCTCGACCACAACCTGCCGGCCGAGATCTTCGACATCACGGCCGAGGTGCTGCTGACCACGGGTTCCTTCGGCAAGGCCATCGAACTGGCCTCGCTCGCGGGTGCCACCCGCGTCCCGGCCATCCCGATGCCGCCGGACCACCCCACCCTGATCACGCACACCTCGGGAACCACCGGAACCCCGAAGCTCGCCGTCCACACCGGCCACACCTTCGAGGCCCGCTACCGCCCGCAGGCCACCGTCTTCTCGGCCGTCGCCAAGCGCGAACCCGTCGCCGTGCACGTCTCGTTCGTCCACTCGCGGATGTTCACGGCGATGCCGATCTCGATCCTCCAGGGCCACACCCTGATCGTCCTCAAGGAGGACGACCCGGAGACCGTCGGCGACATCTTCTCCCAGGTCCCGCCCGGGTTCATCGAGGCCCACCCCAACACCTTCCTGCGCTGGGAGGCACTGGCCGACGACCCGCGCGGCCCGCTCTCGAACGTCAAGTACTACAGCTCGACGTTCGACGCGATCCACCCGCGCACCGTCAGCATCCTGCTGAACGCCACCAAGCGCCGCAACCCGCTCTTCGCCCAGGCCTACGGCCAGAGCGAGGTCGGCCCCATCGCGGCCCGCACCTACACCCGCAAGGGCGGCGCGGACTTCGACGGCCGCTGCGTGGGATCACCGTTCCCCGGCATGACCGGCGTCCGCGTCGTCAGCCGCGACGGCAACCCCGTCACCAAGACGAACCCCGGCTTCATCGAGATCAAGTCCGACGGCCGCATCATCACCTACCTCTCCGAGCACGAGCGCTGGGAGAAGCAGGTCAACGACGGCTGGTGGCGCATGGGCGACCTCGGCTACCGCACCAAGTGGGGCTGCCTGCACCTGCTCGACCGCGAGGTCGACGAGATCCCGGGCATCGGATCGACCCTGGAGATCGAGGACAAGCTCTTCACCCGGCTGCACGAGCTCATCGAGGTCATCATCATCCCCGGCGCCGACGGCGTCCCGGTCCCCGTGGTGTGCACGCGCGACGACAAGCCACTCGACCTGATCGCGTGGAAGTCCGCGGTCATCGGCCTGCCGAAGCTCGCCGCCCCGGTCCAGTGGCGCCTCGAGGACGTCCCGCAGACGGCCACCACCAAGATCAAGCGCCTCGAACTCGCCCGACTGGTCGCGGGCGGTGCGGACGGCGCGGACGGCGCGGACAGCGCGACCGGAGCCGAGGCCGGAGCCGAAACCGAAACCGGAACCGAGGTCAAAGCCGACGCCGCATGAGCGCCCCGGTGAACTCCGCCGCGCCACCGCGCCCGGCCCACCACCGCGCAGACCCGGCTCCCACCCCGCATCCCCACAGCATCGGAGAAAACGCATGAGCAGCTCGTCCGTAGAGATAGCCGTCGTCGGCGCCGGCCCCCGCGGCCTGTCCGTCGTCGAGCGCCTGGTCGCCAACGAGCGGGAGAACCCCGTCCACGACTCGGTCGCCATCCACGTCGTGGACCCGGCCGCGCCCGGCGCCGGCCAGGTCTGGCGCTCCGGCCAGTCCCGCCACCTGCTGATGAACACCGTCGCCTGCCAGATCACCGTCTACACCGACGAGAGCTGCAAGATCGACGGCCCGATCGAGCCCGGCCCCAGCCTGTACGAGTGGGCCAAGTCCCTCTCGGTGCTGGGCCAGTTCGGGGACTACGACGAGGGCACCCTCGCCGAGGCCGCGGCCATGGGCCCGGACACGTACCCCACCCGCGCCTTCTACGGCAACTACCTCAGCGAGTGCTTCCAGCGCGTCATCGTCGGTGCCCCCAAGCACGTCACCGTCCACGTCCACCGCTCCCGCGCCGTGGCCGTCGCCGACACCCTGGGCATCCCCGGCGGCCCGCAGGGCGTCCGGCTGCAGGACGGCACCCGCCTGAACGACCTCGACGCCATCATCCTGGCGCAGGGCCACGTCCCGGCCCGCCTGACCCCGCGCGAGGCGCGCACCGCCTCCCTGGCGCGCATCCACTACCTGACCTACCTGACGCCGGGCAACCCCGCCGACAAGGACCTCGCGCAGATCAAGCCCGGCCAGACCGTGCTCATCCGCGGCCTGGGCCTGAACTTCTTCGACTACATGGCGCTGTTCAGCCACGGCCGCGGCGGCGCCTTCGTCCGCGACGAGGACGGCAAGCTCGGCTACCAGCCGTCCGGGCAGGAGCCCCGGCTGTACGCCTTCTCCCGGCGAGGCATCCCGTACCACGCCCGCGGCGACAACGAGAAGGGCGCGTACGGCCGTTACTACCCCAAGCTGCTGACCCCGGACTACGTGCGCGCCCTGCGCGAGCGCGCCGCCGCCGGGGGCAGGGTCACCTTCAAGGAAGACCTGTGGCCCTTCATCTCCCTCGAGGTCGAGAGCGTCTACTACGGTGCCCTGCTCGCCGCCAACGGCCAGCCGGAGGAGCGCGAGGCGTTCACCGAGCGCTACCTGGAGACCGAGGACGCCGAGTCCCGCGGCTGGCTGCTCGCCGAGTACGGCATCCCCGAGGAGCAGCACTGGAGCTGGGAGAAGCTCTCCGTCCCGTACGGCGACACGCAGTTCGCCGACCGCGACGCCTTCCAGAGCTGGCTGGTGGCGTACCTCGCGGCCGACGTCGCCGCCGCCCGCCAGGGCAACCTGAGCGGCCCGATCAAGTCGGCCCTGGACGTCCTGCGCGACCTGCGCAACGAGGTCCGGCTCGCCGTCGACCACGGCGGTCTCGACGGCGACTCGCACCGCGACGACCTGGAGGGCTGGTACACCCCGCTCAACGGCTTCCTCTCCATCGGCCCGCCGGCCTCCCGCATCGAGGAGATGATCGCCCTCATCGAGGCCGGCGTCCTCACGATCACCGGCCCCGGCACCCAGGTCCGCATCGACACCGACACGCAGACGTACGTGGCCGCGTCCACGTCCGTGCCCGGCCCGCAGATCAAGGCGCAGGTGCTCATCGAGTCCCGGCTGCCCGAGCCCGACCTGCGGCGCACCTCCGACCCGCTGCTCCAGCACCTGCTGGACACCGACCAGGCCAAGCCGTACGTCATCTCGGGCGAGCAGGGCGGCTACCAGACCGGCGGCCTCGCGGTCACCGAGCGCCCGTACCGGCTCATCGACGCCCGCGGCACCGCCCACGCGCGCCGCTTCGCCTACGGGGTGCCGACCGAGTCCGTGCACTGGGTCACGGCGGCGGGCATCCGGCCCGGGGTGGACTCGGTGACGCTCGGCGACTCCGACGCCATCGCCCGCGCCGTCCTGGCCCTGCCGCCGCTCGCGAGCCTCCCGGCCGGGATCCGCGCGGTGGCCGACGATTCGGCCGAGGACACCCTGCCCGGCGTGATCGTATGACCGGCGAGGGCCTTCTCGTGGACGCCGGCCTGCTCTCTCCGGTGCGGGCCGGCACCCCGGTCGAGGCGGCCGTCGGCGACCGGGCATGGCTCCAGGCCATGCTCGACGCCGAGGCCGCCCTGGCCCGGGCCCAGGCGAGCCTCGGCACCCTTCCGGGGGCCGCCGCGGCCACCATCACCGAGGCCGCCCGGGCCGAGCGGTTCGACGTGAGGGCCCTCGCGCTCGCCTCGCGGGAGACCGCGAACCCGGTGGTGGGCCTGGTCCAGGCCCTCACCGCGGTGGTCCGCGGCATCGACCCGCAAGCCGCGGACTTCGTCCACCGGGGCTCCACAAGCCAGGACATCTTCGACACCGGCGCCATGCTGGTGGCCGCCAGGGCCCTGCGCCTGATCCGGGCGGACCTCGCCCGGACCGCGCAGGCCCTGGCGGGCCTCGCGCACACCCACCGCGACACCCTCATGGCGGGCCGCACCCTGGCCCTGCACGCCGTCCCCACCACCTTCGGACTCAAGGCCGCGGGCTGGCGCGCCCTCGTCCTCGACGCCGACGCCCGCCTCGCCCGCGTCCTGGACGAGGGCCTGCCGGTCTCGCTCGGCGGGGCCGCCGGCACCCTCGCCGGCTACCTCGAATACGCCGACATCGACCGCCCCGACGTGGCCGCCGACACCGCCCACCCCTACCTCGACCGGCTCGTCGACGCCTTCGCCGCCGAGACCGGACTCGCCCGCCCGGTGCTGCCCTGGCACGCGCTGCGCACCCCGCTCGCCGATCTCGCCGCCGCGCTCGCCTTCACCGCCGGCGCCCTCGGCAAGATCGCGGTCGACGTGCAGGCGCTGACCCGGACCGAGGTGGGCGAGGTCGCCGAACCCACCGCAGCCGGCCGCGGCAGCTCCTCCGCCATGCCGCACAAGCGCAACCCGGTGCTCGCCACGCTGATCCGCGCGGCGGCCCTCCAGGTCCCGGTGATCGCCGCCGGACTGACCCAGTGCCTGGTCACCGAGGACGAGCGCGCCGCCGGCGTCTGGCACGCCGAGTGGCAACTGCTGCGCGAGTGCCTGCGGCTGGCCGGCGGCGCCGCCCACACCGCGGTGGAACTCGCCGAGGGGCTGGAGGTCCGGCCCGGCCGGATGCGCGAGAACCTCGACCTCACCGGCGGCCAGGTGGTCTCCGAGCGCATCGCGGCCCGCCTCGCCCCGCGCCTGGGCAAGGCCGCCGCGAAGCAGCTGCTGACCGAGGCCTCGGCCGCCGCCGCCGGGAGCGGGCAGCCCCTGGGCGCCGTGCTCACCGGGATGTCCGGGGCCGGGCACGGACTCGACGCGCAGTACATCGCGCAGCTGTGCGACCCGGCCGGGTACAGCGGCGCCGCCGGCGCCCTCGTCGACCGCGCCCTCGTCGACCGCGCCCTCGTCGACCGCGCGCTGGCCGACGTACCGGCCGAGCCGCGGCAGACCCCGCAGCAGACCCCGTCGCATTCCCCACCCCCCGGACCAACCCTCTGACAGACAAGGGAGAAACCAGGTCATGAGTGCCGCGAGAGCAGCCACGCGATCAGCCAAGGGGCGCTGGATCGAGGACTGGGACGCCGAGGACGAGCAGTACTGGGAGCGGGGCGGCAAGCGCATCGCCCGGCGCAACCTCTACCTGTCCGTCGTCTCCGAGCACATCGGCTTCTCCATCTGGAGCATGTGGTCGGTCCTGGTGCTGTTCATGACGCCCCGGATCGGCCTCGGCTTCGCGCCCGACGAGAAGTTCCTCCTCGTCGTCACCCCCACGCTCGTCGGCGCCCTCCTGCGCCCCTCGTACAGCTACGCCGTCACCCGGTTCGGCGGCCGCAACTGGACCGTCTTCGCCTCCGCGATCCTGCTGGTGCCCGCCACGCTCACCGTGTACTTCATCCAGCGCCCCGGCACCCCGCTGTGGGTGTTCCTGCTGATCAGCGCCCTCGGCGGGGTCGGCGGCGGCAACTTCGCCTCCTCCATGACCAACATCACCGGCTTCTTCCCGCGCCGCCACCAGGGCTGGGCCCTCGGCCTCAACGCGGGCGGCGGCAACCTCGGCGTCGCCGCCGTCCAGCTGCTGGGCCTGCTCGTCATCTCCACCGCGGGCGACACCCACCCGGCGTACATCGCCGCCTGCTACCTGCCGCTCATCGTGCTCGTCTCCCTCGTCTGCGCGCTGAAGATGGACAACATCGCGACCGTACGGACCGACCCGGGCGCCCAGCGCGAGGCCCTCGGCCAGCGCGACACCTGGCTCATCTCGCTCCTCTACATCGGCACCTTCGGCTCGTTCATCGGCTACGGCTTCGCCTTCGGCCTGGTCCTGCAGACCCAGTTCGGCTCCACCCCGCTCCAGGCGGCCTCGTACACCTTCCTCGGCCCGCTGCTCGGCTCCTTCTCCCGCCCCCTCGGCGGCTGGCTCGCCGACCGGTTCGGCGGCGCCCGCGTCACCCTCATCACCTTCGCCGGCATGGGCGCCGGCACCGGGGTGCTGCTCCTCGCCTCGGCACGCGACTCCCTGACGATCTTCATCGCCGGTTTCACCGCCCTGTTCGTCCTCAGCGGCATCGGCAACGGTTCCACCTACAAGCTGATCCCCGCGGTCTTCACCCGCCAGGCCGAGGCCCGCATCGTGGACGGCCAGGACGCCACCCGGGCCTTCGCCGTCGCCCGTCGCCTGTCGGGCGCCGCCATCGGCATCTCGGGCGCGATCGGCGCGCTCGGCGGAGTCGCCATCAACCTCGCCTTCCGCGGCGCCTACAGCGGCGGCGCGAGCAACGGCACCCCCGCCTTCCTGTCCTTCCTCGGCTACTACGCCCTCTGCGCCGCCGTCGTCTGGACGGTGTACGTACGCCGCGAGCGGGCCGGCGCCCCGGTCCCGGCCCCGCAGCACGAGCAGCGGACGGCCGCCGCCGCCACCCGCCCGGAGGACGTCCGTGTCTGACCGGCCCGGGCCCGCCGACGCCGACGAGTCCGGGACCGTACGGACCCACTGCCCGTACTGCGCCCTGCAATGCGGCACCCTGCTGAGCCGCGCCGACGCGGCGGGCGGAGCGGACGGGCCGGGCGGAGCCGACGTCCGGCCCGACCCGGAGTTCCCCGTCAACAGCGGGGGCCTGTGCCAGAAGGGCTGGACCGCCCCCGCCCTGCTCACCACCCCCGACCGGATCAAGACCCCCATGGTCCGGGACGCCGGCGGGACCCTGCGCCCCACCGACTGGGACACCGCACTCGACACGGTGGCCGCCGCCCTCACCCGGATCCGCGCCGAGCACGGCCCCGACGCCGTCGGCGTGTTCGGCGGCGGCGGACTCACCAACGAAAAGGCGTACCTCCTCGGCAAGTTCGCCCGCCTCGCCCTCGGCACCAGCCAGATCGACTACAACGGCCGCTTCTGCATGTCCTCGGCGGCCGCCGCCGGGAACGCCGCGTTCGGCCTGGACCGCGGACTGCCCTTCCCCGTCACCGACCTCGCGGCCGCCGACACGATCCTGCTCGCCGGGGCCAACCCGGCCGAGACGATGCCCCCGCTGATGCGCCACCTCAGCGCCGCCCGGCTGATCGTCATCGACCCCCGCCGCACCCCCACCGCCGCCCGCGCGGCCCTGCACCTCCAGCCGCGCCCCGGTACCGACCTGGCCCTCGCCCTCGGCCTGATGCACATCCTCGTCGTCGACGGCCACACCGACCGGGCCTACGTGGACCGCCGCACCACCGGCTTCGAAGCCGCGTGGAAGCGCGCCGCCTCCTGGTGGCCCGAACGCGTCGAGAAGGTCACCGGCGTACCCGTCAGCGACCAGCGCGAGGCCGTGCGGATGCTCGCCGCCGCCGACCGCGCGTACGTCCTCACCGGACGCGGCGCCGAACAGCACAGCAAGGGCACCGACACCGTCGCCGCCTTCATCAACATCGCGCTCGCCCTGGGCCTGCCCGGCCGCGAAGGCGGCGGATACGGCTGCCTCACCGGCCAGGGCAACGGCCAGGGCGGCCGCGAGCACGGCCAGAAGGCCGACCAGCTGCCCGGCTACCGGATGATCACCGACCCGGCGGCCCGCGCGCACGTGGCGCAGGTCTGGGGCGTCGACCCCGAGGTCCTCCCGGGGCCGGGCCGCAGCGCCTACGAACTCCTCAGCGCCCTCGGCACCGACACCGGCCCGCGCGCCCTGCTCGTCTTCGGCGCCAACCCGGTGGTCTCCGCCCCGCGCGCCGACCGCGTCGCCGAGCGCCTGGCCTCCCTGGACCTGCTCGTCGTCGCCGACTTCGTCCCCTCCGAGACCGCGCGCATGGCCGACGTGGTGCTGCCCGTCACCCAGTGGGCCGAGGAGGAAGGCACCCTGACCAACCTCGAAGGCCGCGTCCTGCGCCGGCGCCGGCTGCTGGACCCGCCGCCCGGGGCCCGCTCCGACCTCGCCGTACTGCGCGCCCTCGCCACCCGGCTGGGCGACCTCCCCGAGCGCTACCCGGCGGAACCCCGGTCCGTGTTCGAGGAGTTGGCCCGCGCCTCCCGGGGCGGGCCCGCCGACTACTCCGGGATCGGCTACGACCGCCTCGACGCGGGCGAGACCCTCCACTGGCCCTGCCCGCGCACCCCCGACGGCGAAGCCGCCCACCCCGGCACCCCGCGGCTCTTCCTCGACCGCTTCGCCCACCCCGACGGCCGGGCCCGCTTCGCCGAGGTGGAACACCGCCCGCCCGCCGAGGAAGCGCACGCCGAGCACCCGCTGTACGCCACCACGGGCCGGGTCCTGGCCCAGTACCAGTCCGGTGCGCAGACCCGACGGGTGCCGCAGCTGACCGCCGCCGCCCCCGAGGCGCACGTCGAGGTCCATCCGGACACGGCCGCCCGGGCCGGGCTGACCGAAGGCGGCCACGCCCGGGTCAGCTCCGCCCGCGGCACCACGCTCGCCCGGGTGCGCCTGGACCCCACCCTGCGCGCCGACACCGTCTTCCTGCCGTTCCACTTCCCGGGCGCCGGGCGGGCCAACCTGCTCACCAACGACGCCCTCGACCCGCGCAGCCGCATGCCCGAGTTCAAGGTGTGCGCGGTCCGGATCGAACCGGCGGAGCCCGAATTCCCCGAGACGGACGCAGAGAGGGGCTTCGAGGACGGCGGCGCGGAGCACGACGGCTTCGACGGCAACGGCAACGGCAACGGCAACGGCGACGGCATCGACACGGACATCGTGCTCGGCTCCGAGCCCGCCCCCGGCCCCGCACTCCTCCAGGACGCCCGCGCATGACCACGCACCCCACCGCGCCGATCCTCGTCATCGGCAACGGCCCGGCCGCCCACCAGATCCTCGACCGGCTGCGCCACTTCGGCTGCGAGGACCCCGTCACCGTCCTCGGCGCCGAGGACACCCCCGCCTACCACCGGGCCCTGCTCACCTCCGCCCTCGACGGCAGCCTGCCGGCCGAGGCGATGGAACTGCCCCCGCCGCCCGGCGACACCACGATCCGGACCGGCGTCTGCGCCGTCCGCATCGACCGGGTCCGGCGCCGCGTGCACACCGCGGACGGGGACGTCTTCCCGTACGCCCGGCTGATCCTGGCCACCGGCGCCACCCCGCTCCTCCCCGACCTGCCCGGTCTGCGCACCCCCGACGGGAGCCCGGCCGCCGGGGTCGCCGTGCTGCGCACCCTCGCCGACTGCGCCCGGCTCACCGCCCCGGCCGCGGTGGCCGCCCGGGCCCCCGTGACCATCCTGGGCGCCGGATCCCTGGGCGTCGAAGCCGCGTTCGCGCTGGCCCTCAAGAACCGTCCCGTCACCCTGGTCCACCCCGGCCCCTGGCCGATGGACCACCTCCTGGACGCGGCCGCGGGCGCCCTCGTACGCGACCGGCTCACCGCCGCCGGCGTCGAGCTCGTCGCGGGCAGCCCGGCCACCGCCTACACGCCCGCCACCGCCCACGCCCCCGCCGCCCTCACCCTCGCCGACGGCGCCGCCCTGCCCGCCGACACCCTGCTGCTGTGCACGGGCGTCCTGCCCGAGACCGGCCTGGCCCGCACCGCCGGTCTGGCCGTCCGCACCGGCATCCTCGTCGACGACCGCATGCGCACCGAAGACCCGTTGATCCACGCCCTCGGCGACTGCGCCGAACACCACGGCAGCCGCGGCGGATCCCTGGCCTCCGGCTGGGCCCAGGCAGAGGCCCTGGCCCGCCACCTCGCCTCCGGCGCGCGCGGCGTGGCCCCCGCCCGCCGCGTCCTGCGGCCCCGTATCGCAGGCCCCGGCCTCGTCGTCCTCGGCATCCCCGGCAGCGCCCCCTCCGAGGAGACGATCACCCTCAACGACCCGGCGAACGGCCGCTACGCGCGCCTGGAGCTGACCGGCGAACGCATCACCGCCGGGGTCCTCCTGGGCTTCGACCGGGCCATCGCCACCACGACCGAGCTGTACGTCCACGACGCGCCCGTCCCGCGCGACCGGCTCAGCCTGCTCCTTGGCCGCGCACCCCGCCGGGCCAAGGCCGGCTCCGCCGAGATCACGCCCGAAACCGTCGTCTGCCTGTGCAACAACGTCACCCGTCAGGACCTCACCCGGGCCTGGCACGCCGGAGCGCGCGAGCTCGCCGAGCTCGCGGACGCCACCCGCGCGACCACCGGCTGCGGTGGCTGCACCCGCCAGGTGGAGTCCCTCTGCGCCGCTCTGGCCTCCACCAGCGCTGCCGCGACCGGCAGTTGACCCGGCGCGGCGGCCCCCACCCCGCGAAGGACGCCACGTATGACCACCCGCACCCTCGTCGTCATCGGACACGGCATGACCGGCCACCGCCTGGTCGAGGAGCTCCGCTCCCGCGACCGGCACGGAACCTGGCGGGTGGTGGTCCTCGGAGAGGAGAGACACCCCGCCTACGACCGGGTCCGGCTCTCGTCCGCCCTCGACGACAAGACCCCGGCCGAGCTGAGCCTGCTCAAGCCGGCCCTGTCCGACGACGCCCTGGTGGAGTTCCACACCTCCACCAGGGCCGTCGGCATTGACCGCGAGCTGCGCACCGTCACCCTGGCCGACGGCGGCCGCGTCCCCTACGACGCACTCGTCCTGGCCACCGGATCGGTGCCCTTCGTCCCGCCCCTCCCCGGCCGTGAACTGCCCGGCGCTTGCGTCTACCGCACCCTCGACGACCTCGACGCCATCCGTGAGGCCGCCGCCCGCACCACCACCGGCGTGGTGATCGGCGGCGGCCTCCTCGGCCTGGAGGCCGCCAACGGCCTGCGCCTGCTGGGGCTCGCCCCGCACGTCGTGGAGATGGCGCCGCGGCTGATGCCCGTCCAGGTCGACGAGGGCGGCGGCCGCGTCCTGGACCGGCTCGTCACCGGGCTCGGCGTCACCACCCACCTGGGCGTGGCGACCAGCCGCATCGAGGCGGGCGCCGACGGACGGGTCGCCCGCCTGGTCTTCGCGGACGGTACGTCGGTCGAGACCGGCCTCGTCGTCTTCTCGGCCGGGGTGCGGCCCCAGGACTCCCTGGCCGGCCCCGCGGACCTGCCGCGCGGCGAACGCGGCGGCTTCCTCGTCGACGACCACTGCCGCACCCCGGACCCGTACGTCTGGGCCGTCGGCGAGTGCGCGGCCGTCGAGGGCCGCTGCTACGGCCTGGTGGCCCCGGGCTACCGGATGGCGGAGGCCGTCGC
This sequence comes from Streptomyces sp. NRRL S-244, assembly GCF_000717915.1. Taxonomy (GTDB): domain Bacteria; phylum Actinomycetota; class Actinomycetes; order Streptomycetales; family Streptomycetaceae; genus Streptomyces. The sequence goes on along the minus strand of NZ_JOCX01000024.1, from coordinate 14,083 downwards.
CGCCCAGCTGCTCGGCGAGGGAGCGGCCCGCTTCCCGGGCGCCGACATGTCCACGAAGCTCAAGCTGATGGGCGTGGACGTGGCCTCCTTCGGCGACGCCCACGCGCAGACCCCGGGCGCGCTGGAATTCGTACGGGAATCCGCGGGCGGGGAGGTGTACGCCAAGCTCGTCCTGGACGCGGCCGGGGACAGCCTGCTCGGCGGGATCCTCGCCGGCGACGCGGCGGCCTACCCGCGGCTGCGGTCCCTGCTGGGCCGTGAACTCCCCGACTCCGCCGAGGCCTTGCTGGCTTCCGTTTAGCCGACGCGGCGCAACGGCGAGAGCCCCCACCCGGCCGGGTGGGGGCTCTCGCCGTGCGGTGCGTCAGGCTGCCGGATCAGACACCGGCGGTCTGTGACTCGCGCTCGGCGGCGGGTGCGGTCTGCACCTGCTGCTCGGGCTTCTTCAGGCCCAGGGCGATCAGGCCGGTGATCACGATGCCGACCGCGGCGATGAAGACCGCCTTCTGGATGCCGTCGGTGGTGGCGGCGCGCAGCGCCTCACCCGTCTGGCCCTCCAGGCCGGAGTTGGCGATGGCGACCAGGACGGCGAGGCCGACGGCGCCACCGATCTGCTGGGTGGTGGAGGCGACACCGGAGGCGATGCCCTGCTCCTCGGGGGCGACGCCGATCGCGGCGGCACCGAACATCAGGGTGTAGCCGGCGCCCTGGCCGAGGCCCATGACGATCAGGCCCGGGACGAGGACCCAGTACGAGGCGTCGGTGGCCATGGTGACGCCGACGATCGCGGTGCCGATGACACCGATGACCATGGCGCCGACCATGATGGCGCGGATGCCGTGCTTGGTGGCGAGGCCACCGGCCGTCTGGGCGCCGATGGCGATGGCGACCATCGGGACGAGGAAGGCGACGCCGGTCTCCAGCGGGCTGTAGCCGTGGACGCCCTGGAAGTAGACGGTGAGGAAGTACAGCAGGGTGCCGAAGGTGGCCATGTAGAAGAAGGTCACGCCGACGGCGGTGGTGAGGTTGCGGTTCTTGAAGAGCGACAGCGGCAGCAGCGGGTCGGAGGACTTCTTCTCGATGACGAAGAAGGCGATGAGCAGGACCACGCCGATGGCGAGGGCGCTGAGGACGACCGAGGAGGCCCAGCCGGACTCGGGACCCTGGACCAGGGCGAAGACGATCGCGGTGATGCCGACGGTCGAGGTCAGGGCGCCCAGCAGGTCGAAGCTGCGGCTGGTGTTGCGGGCGGCGTCCGGCTTGATCAGCGGGAAGGCGAGCAGCGCGGCGATGCCGGCCAGCGGCACGTTGACGTAGAAGACGGACTCCCAGCCGAGGGACTGGGTGAGCACGCCGCCGAGCAGCGAGCCGACGATCATGCCACTGCCACCGGCGGTGCCCCAGACGGCGAAGGCGCGGTTGCGCTCCTTGCCCTCGGCGAAGCTGGTGGAGACCAGGGTCAGGGTCGCCGGGAAGAGGAAGGCGCCGCCGATGCCCTGGATCGCGCGGGCGGCGATCAGCACCTCGGGGCTGCCGGCGAGGCCGCCGAGCAGGGAGGAGCCGGCGTAGAGCGCGAGGCCGAGGACGAACATGCGGCGCGGGCCGAACAGGTCGCAGGCGCGGCCGCCGAGGAGCAGGAACCCGCCGAAGGCGACGGCGTAGGCGCTGACGACCCACTGGAGGGTCTGGGCGGAGAAGCCGAGTCCGCTGCCGATGTCGGGCAGGGCCACGTAGACGATGTTGTAGTCGATGGAGATGATCAGCTGGGCGAAGGCGAGCAGCGCCAGGGTGAGGCCGAGGTGCTTGCGCCGGCCTTCCTGGTTCTGGGTCGTTGACATGGTGTACAGCTCCCGGGGTCGGGTCGGGGGTAGATGTGTCGTGCCGGATGTGCGGTGCGGTGCAGTGCGGTGGAGTGCGGTGAGTCCGGTGCGCGTCGGCTCAGGAGGCCAGGTCGTGGGTCACCTGGTCGGCGAGCCGGCGGGCCAGTTCGAGGCGCTTGATCTTGGCGGTGGCCGTGCGCGGCAGCTCGCCGAGCTTCATCTGGATGGGGTCGGCCATCGTGGACTGGTCGGCGATGGCGCGCTTCCAGCGGCCCAGGTCCAGCGGGGCGTCGTCCTTGGTGCAGACGACCGGCACCGGCTCCTTCTCGGGACCCGGCACGATGATGAGCTCGGTCAGCTCGGGCAGCCGGTGCAGGACGGTGTCCTCGACCTCCAGGGTGGAGTGGATGGTCGGGATCTGGTCGACCTCGCGGTCCAGCAGGTGCAGGCAGCCCCACTTGGTGCGGTAGCCGATGTCCCCACCGCGCCACCACTCGCCGTCGAGCTGCTTCTCGAAGCGCTCGGCCTCGCCGTAGTAGGTCAGGGCGCGGCCCGCGGTCTGCACGTCGATGTAGCCGGGGTTCTCGTGGGAGACGGGCTTGCCGTTGCGGGACACCAGGCGGTACTTGGTGATGCCCGGCGTGGAGTAGCCCTGGCAGCGGCCGTCGGCCTTCATGACGGTCTTGCGGGTGTACGGGCGGGCGACCAGCGGGCCGCACTCGCTCTGGCCGTAGACCTGGAGGAAGACGGGGTTCTTGCGCTCCGAGGCCCGCAGGAACTTGTCCATCGTGCCCGGGTGGATGGCGTCGAAGGTGGAGTTGTAGAAGCGGACCGTCTTGAACGGCTTGCGCGGGTCGTCGAGGATCGACTCGCACTCCAGGAAGGAGTTCGGGTGCGTCTCGAAGACGCCCGGACGGTACTTGACCATCGCGTCCGCGACCTTCGAGGGCTCGGCGTCGTCCAGGAAGACCATCGGCTTGTTGTTCAGCATCATGGACGCGATGCCGGGGTACATCCGCGAGTGGACGTAGGAGACGTGCATCAGGATGGGCTCGCGCTGGCGCAGTAGGCTGACGGGGATGTTCTGCCAGCGGTAGCGGGCACCGATCGAACGGGCCGAGTGCACGACCAGCTTGGGGATGCCGGTGGTGCCCGAGGTGTGGGTCATGATCGCGTGCGAATCGGGGTGCAGCGTCACCGGCGTGCGCTCGGGGGCGCCGGCCAGGTCGGAGAGCGAGATCGCGCCCTCGACCGGCTCGGTGACCGAGATGACCCGCGCAGTGAGCTCCGCGAGCGGCGAGGCGGCCAGCGAGCCCGTGAGCTTCGCGGCGTCCGTCAGCAGCGTCGGGGCGGGCAGCCGCTGGAGCAGCGCGTTGATGGTCTCTCCGTCGAGGTGCGCGGAGAGCATCACCGGGACGGCGCCGATGCGGGCCGCGGCGCACGCGAAGAGGGTGATGTCGAAGTTGTTGGTCTTGTGGATGACGACGTGTTCGCTGGGCCGGATACCACTGGCCCACAGGCGATTAGCCATCTCGGCGATCAGGTCGGCGAATTGGGCGACCGTCAGGACCTGGCCGACCTCGGGGAGGGCGTCCATGGTGCGGTCGAGCGTGATGGTGTTGGCGCCGAACTGGGCGGCAGCCTCCTCGGCCACAAGGCCGAGGTAAAGCGGCGTCTTGTTCTTGGGAATCCGGAGCATGTGTTCAAGTTCTCACCAAGAATGCCCGGGCCCAATGGCGGTTGTTTGACTGTGTCAGCTCGACGGAATCGAGCCATCGAAATGGCGGGAATCGACTGCGCTGTGCGCGAAGAAAGGCCCGTAGCGGATGCTCCCGCTACGGGCCTTTCCGGTGCCGGTGCGTTGCTGTTCTTGCTGTTCTCGCCGCTTGCAGGGGGGTGTTACTACTTGAACCCCTACTTGAGTCCCTGCTTGAGCGCCTCGGCGACCTGGAGGGTGCGGACGGTCTGGTAGCCGACCGCCTTGAGGTTGTCCTCGGTCACGTTCTGGGCGAGCAGGCCGGGGACGGCCTGGAGCCCGGACGTGGCGCTCACGCCGTACGGGTTGCCGTTGCTCGGCGCCACCATGATCGGGTCGGTGACGCCCGGGGGCACGATGATCGCGCCCCAGTGGTAGAAGACGTTCGACAGCGACAGGACGGTCGACTCCTGGCCGCCGTGCTGGGTGCCCGTGGACGTGAACGAGGACATGGCCTTGTTCTTCAGGCCGCCGCGGGCGTGCAGTTCGAAGGTCTGGTCGATGAAGTGCTTGAGCGGGCCGGCCATGGCGCCGTAGCGGCCCGGGGTGCCCCAGATGACCGCGTCGGCCCAGTCGAGGTCGTCCTGGGTGGCGATCTCGACCTCGCGGCTGCTGCCGCCGACGTGCTCCTGGAACGCCTCGGTCCACTCGGCGAAGTTGGGCGCGATGGTGGCTTCCTGGATTTCGGCGACCCGGCGCAGACGGACCTGCGCGCCGGCCTTCTCCGCTGCCTCGGCGGCGGCCACCGCCAGCTTGTGGATGTTTCCGGTGGCCGAGTAGTAGACGATCGCGACGTTGGTCATCGGCTCTTCAATCTCTCTTGTCTTGTGGGATTCAGGGCTTCGCGCTTTCGCGGTCGGTGCCCGGCGGGTTGTCAATGGCATAGCGCCAGGAACCGTCCGCGCCGCGGCGCACCACATCCGTGGCCGTGCCTTCGTGGAGTACGGAAGTTCCGTCCGGCTTGACGCCCTTGATCAGATAGTCACACAGCAGCAGCGCCAAGTCGTCGTATTCGTAGCAGTGGCGCACCGTCAATTTCATCGGTATGCCGAGTGCCATGAAGCTGCGGGTCGCGTCGCGCCGGCCCTCGCCCGTGACGACCTCGCCCGGGGTGAGCACGCGTACCGCCCCGGGCTCGAAGAGGCTGTCGATCGCCTCCATGTCGCGGGCGTTGAAGGCGCGCAGGAACGCGTCGGGAAGTTCGGCCGGTGCCGTGACGAGTGTGGTCATGGTGACTCCTGGGAGGGGGGAAGGAGGTACCTGGCGGAGGCGATGGAGGTGGAGCGCCCACCGTGGGGGGAGTGGGGGAGGGCGGCGGGGTCGTCCGCCCGGCTATTCGACGGCGATGCCGGGCGAGCCCTCGGGGCGCACCGGCTCGTCGGGCAGCCGGTCCAGTGCCATGCCGAAGTACTTGTGGTAGGCCTCGAACACCTCGGTGTCGTCGGCGAGTTTCTCCACCGTGAACTCGCCGTGGACCCGCTTCGTCAGCGTGTGGCCCTTCAGCGTGATCCGGCCCTCGACCGTCGGCAGTGAGCAGAACACGTCCTGCATGAACGGCGAGTCCGGGCAGGTGCGGAACCACCACAGCGAAGGCCGGAACTCGCCCAGCTCACGCGCCCGGCCGTCCACCCGGTACATCGGGTCGCCGTCCAGGAACAGGTCGAACTCACCCTGCTGCTCCGGCCCGAAGGCGAACGCGCCCTGCGGGTCGTACTGCACCGCCTCGGTCCCCAGCAGCAGCGGCCGCCGCGCGTTGCGGCGGAAGCCCACGTCCACCAGGTACGCGGCCCCGTCGACGGTCACGCGCAGCATCAGGTGGCCCAGCGGAGCGCCGAGCCCGCCCGGCCGGTGGACCCGCGCCGAGAGGATCTCCACCTGGAAGCCGAGCGCCTCCAGCAGCAGCCCGAAGGCCGGGTTCACCTCGTAGCAGGCACCGCCGCGGCCCTGGTGCACGATCTTGTCGACGACCCGCTCGTCCAGGTGGATCTCCTGGCCGAGGTGGTAGTCGAGGTTCTCGAACGGCACGGTCAGCACGTGCCGTTCGGTCAGCTCCGCCAGCGCCGCCAGGTCCGCCTTCGCGGGGCGCGAAGCGCCGATCCGGGCCAGGTACGCCGTCGCGAGCCCGTTGTCGATCACCGGGCGTCCAGGGTCTTGATCACGGAGGCGACCTCGAGCGTACGGCGCGCCTGGAAGGCCGCGGCCTCCAGGTTCTCCTCCGGGACCTGGCCCGGGTTGCCGCCGACCACGGCGGAGGCGCCGTACGGGTTGCCGTTCTTCGGCTTGTACAGCACCGGGTCGGTCGAACCGGTGGAGACGATGAGCGAACCCCAGTGGGTGATCGCGTTGTGCAGGGCGAGGATCGCGGAGACCTGGCCGCCGTGGGCCGCCGAGCCGGACGCGAAGGCGGAGACCGCCTTGTTCAGCAGCTTGCCCTCGATCGACAGCTTCGACGTGGAGTTGATGAAGTGCATCAGCTGCGGGGCGGCGAGACCGAAGTGCACCGGGGTGCCGATGAGGATGCCGTCCGCCCACTCCAGGTCCGCGAGGGTCACCACGGGGACGTCCTTGGTGGCGTTCTGGAAGTCCGAGGCGCCGTCTCGGCGCGCGGCCTCGCCGTTCGGGTCGATCTCGGCGACCCGCAGCAGGCGGACCTCCGCGCCCTCCTTCTCGGCCGCGGTGGCGGCGGCCTCGGCGAGCTTGTGGGTGGAGCCGGTGGACGAGTAGTAGATGACAGCGATGTTCGTCATGACGCGAAGCACTCCCTTTCGACCGCCCCCGCTCGTTTCCGGTTTTCGACTGCCGGGGCCTTGAGTCGATCCTGTTCCGTGCCCGGCGCCCCACCGAGGGCGCCGGCTCTAGTCCGTCACGTACGCGCGGCCGTGTGTCAGGTGCACGCGTACGTGCGTCAGGTACGCGCGCGCGGCCGTGCGTCAGATGCGGGCGGTCCGGCGCCGGCGGCGGCCGGTCACCACCAGCAGCACCACGCAGCAGCCCAGCAGCGCGGACATGAACAGCCCGACGCCCCTGACCTCGCCGAACGCGAGCGGGATCTGTGCTCCCACCCCGCCGCCGATGTTGAGCGTGAACCCGTACAGGGCCGTCGCCATGACCCCGTGGGCCGCGCCGGAGATCGCGCCGATCTCCTGCACCACGGCCGGGCCGATCGCCGCCAGGCCCAGCATGAACAGGAACAGGGCCCCGGCCAGCCCGGCGGCCGTGCCGCCGAACAGCCCGGCGCCGCAGATCCCCGCCGCCGCCACGGCGAACGCCCCTGCCCCGCGCGGCCGCGCCGGGATCCGGCCCAGCAGCGGCGACAGCAGGACGCCCAGCACCAGCGCGGGAATCGCCGTGGCCCGCAGCGTCAGCATCGCCTGGCCGTCACCGACCAGCGAGGCCGGCCCGTAGAGCTGCACGCTCGTGTAGATGGCCGTCATGGTGCTGGAGCAGGTGATCCCGACGACGTACAGGGGCAGCAGCCGCAACCACATCCGCCTGGTCTCGCCGCGAGCCGCCCGCGAGGCGGCGCCCCCGGCGGCCCCGGTGTCCGCGCCGCCCTTGACCCGCGCCGGATCCACCGGCGCCAGCACCCGGCGCAGGATCTGCGCACCCACCAGCAGCAGCGGCGCGGTCACCCAGAACGTGCCCCGCCAGCCGACGACGGCGGCCAGCAGCTGCGATTCCACCTGCCCGGCGACGATGGTCCCCGCCATGCAGGCGGAGACGATCGTGAGCGCCGTCGGGAGCTTCGAAGCCGGTATGTGCGTGTTCAGATAGGCGTAGACCAGCGGGACGTACACGCCGGCGAACAGGCCCTGCCCGGCCCGCAGCGCCAGCCCCACGCCGAAGGAATCCGCCAGCGGCACGCAGGCGGTCACCACCGCCAGCGCGCTCACCCCGGCCACCAGCACCGCCCGGGTGCCGAACCGCCGGGCCAGCGCCCCGCTGAACAGCGAGATGATCGCGTACGTCACCGCGTACGCGGACGTGGCCCAGGTGGCCGACGCCTGGTCCACCCCCCAGGCCCGCCCTATGTCGGGCAGCAGCGGGATCGCCACGTACAGCTGCCCCACCACCAGCATCCCGAGCAGGGAGATGGCCGCCACCACGCGCGCGACGGACCGCCCCGCCTCAGGGGCGGCGGGGCGGTCCGTCGCGCCGCCGCGTAAGGCGGCCCGGGGCGGGGCGGTGGGCTGGGGACTGGGCGTGGACGTGGGCGTGCGCAGGCTCATCGTTCCTCCTGGGGCTGCGGTGCACCCCGGGAGGGTGGGCCGGGCCGGGCTGGTCTTCGGGTGCGCGGCTCGGCGATCAGCCGCCGTACGGCTTCTGCGCCTTCTTGTCCTTGAGCGCCGTGCCCCACCACTCCAGGGCGTCGAGGAGCGTCTTGGCCGCGGCCTCCGCCTCGGTCGGGTCGATGAGGTTGCCCTCCTCGTCGAACTGGCCCCAGGGACCGTGGAATCCGACGGTGTCGCGGACCGTCACCGAGTGGGTCTCGGCGAAGATCTGGCGCAGGTGCTCGACGGCGCGCATACCGCCGGCGAGGCCGCCGTAGCCGACGAAGCCGACGGGCTTGGCGTGCCACTCGGTGGTGTGCCAGTCGATCAGCGACTTGAGCGAGGCGGGGTAGGAGTGGTTGTACTCGGGGGTGACGACGACGAACGCGTCGGCGGCGGCCAGACGGGGCGAAACGCCCGCGAGCACGGCCTGGACCTCCAGGTCCGGCGACTGCGACAGCCGGTTCGGCAGGTCGTGCTCGATCAGGTCGATCACGTCGATGTCCAGGCTCTGCCGCTCACGCGCGACACCGGTGAACCAGTTCGCGATGACCGGGCCGAACCGGCCGTCACGGACACTTGCGACGATGACTGCGACGCGGAGCGGCTCAGACATTGAAAAATACCTCCGGATGAGTGCGAGCTAGCGGTGCCCACTTTTTGCGCCGCGAGCCGGGCGGACAACGCCGCAGGCACGAGTACGTCAACTTCCGTCCGCCGCCCACAGGTGCGCGTTGACCCGCCGGGCCTCCCCGGCCAGCCCCGCCAGCTCCACGACCTCGATCCCGGCCGCACGCAGCTCGGCCACGCCCGTGCACGCCGCCACGAACAGCGCCGGCTCCCGCCACGCGATGACCACCCGGCGCACCCCCGCCCGGGCCACCAGCCGCGCACACGGATCCGGCCGCGAGCGCCGCTGCGAGCACGGCTCCAGCGTCGAGTAGAGCGTCGCGGCGCGCAGCCGGGCGTCGTCCGGCGCGAGCTTGGCCAGCGCCGACTCCTCCGCGTGCACCGTCGGATCGCCCTCGCGGCTGTACCCGTACGACAGCTCCATCCCGCCGCCGTCCACCAGCACCGCACCCACCGAGTACGCGCCCGGGCTGGGCGGGCACCGCCGCGACAGGCCGATCGCCCGGCGCATCCACTCCTCGTCCGACAGGTACAGCGGCGTCACAGCGCACGCTCCTTCGGCGCGTAGCGCAGCACGACGGCGTCGCCCGCCACCCGCGCGTCCAGCAGTCTCATCCGGGCGGCCGGCCCGCCCGGGAACTCGGCCCCGCCCACCAGCCGCGGCGCGCCCTCCTGCCCCACCAGCAGCGGGGCCACGGCCACCTGGAGCTCGTCGGCCAGGTCCAGGGCGAGCAGCTGCGTGTGCACGGACGTGCCGCCCTCCACCATCAGCCGCCCGACACCGCGCCGCCCCAGCACGTCGAGCACCCGCGCCCAGTCCAGCTCCGGCCCGGTGCTCACCACCTCGGCGAGAGCGCCGAGCGCCGCGCGCAGCGGCCCCGCGCTCGCGTCGACGGTGAACACCAGCTTCTCGCCGCCGCAGTGCCAGAACCGCAGCCCGGGATCGAGCCAGGGCGAGGCGGTGACGGTGACCTTGAGCGGATCCGCGGGCGCGCCCCGGTCCACCCGGGCGGCCCGCCGCCGCGGATCGCCCACCAGCAGCCGCGGATCGTCCTTCCGTACGGTGCTCGCGCCCACCAGCAGCGCGTCGCAGGACGCGCGTACGGCGTCCACCCGGTCGAAGTCCTCGGGCGAGGACAGCAACAGCCGGCCGGGGCTCGCGTCGTCGAGCCGCCCGTCCACGCTCATCGCGGCGGACAGCAGGACGTACGGCCTGCGCGCACTGCCCATGCGGACATCACCCCTCCCAGTACCCGTATCGGTCGGGGCGTCACCGTAGGCGGTGCCCCCCGGCCAATCTCCGGGCCGCGCACCGAGTCCGTCAGCTCAGCGCCGGCCCACCGCCGGGTAGTGACGGATTCCGGATAGGAGTGGCGGGAACCCTGCGTTCCTGACCGAGGCTGCACGCACTCGACCGAAAGCCTCGTCCTGGGTACCAGGACTGAACGGAGTGTGGTTCACGTGCTCAGCAGACGCTCGCTCATACGCGCCGGTGCCAGCGTCGGGGCGGCCGCCGCACTGACCGCCGGAACCGGTGGCCTGATGCTGGCGCAGGCTGCCGGCGCCACCCCGTGGAAGACCCTGCAGAGCCGGCTGTCCGGCCGGCTCGTCCTGCCCGGCGACGCGACGTACGAGACGGCCAAGCAGCTCCAGCTGGCCCAGTTCGACGTGATCCACCCGCAGGCCATCGCCTACTGCACCAGCGAGGCCGACGTGGCCGCGTGCATCCGCTTCGCCCAGGACTACGGCCTCGCCCCCGCGGTGCGCAGCGGCGGCCACAGCCAGGCCGGCTACTCGACCACCCCGGGCCTGGTCATCGACCTCTCGAAGCTCAACCACGTCCGCCCCGGCGACACCGTCCACCTGGGCCCGGGCAGCCAGGGAGTCGACGTCCTCAACTCCCTCGCCCCGTACAACATCCAGGTGGCGGCCGGTACGTGTCCCACCGTCGCGGTCGGCGGCTGGCTCCAGGGCGGCGGCCTCGGCTACGCCACCCGCAAGTTCGGCATGGGCGCCGACCGGCTGGTCTCGGCCCGCGTCGTCCTGGCCAACGGGCGGACCGTCCGGGCCTCGGAGAACGAGAACCCGGACCTGTACTGGGCCCTGCGCGGCGGTGGCGGCGGCAACTTCGGGGTCGTGACCGACTTCGAGGTGCAGCCGGTCCAGATCCCCTCGCTCACCACGTACAACCTCAACTTCGCCTGGTCGGACGCCGTCCAGGTGATCCTGGCCTGGCAGGACTGGATCGCGACCGCGCCCCGGGAGCTCTCCTCGGAGCTCTTGTTCCTGCTCTCCACCGACGCCCCGGCGGGCACCGAGCCGTACGTCGTCCTCACCGGCGGCTACGCCGGCCCGCAGGCCGACTGCGACCGGGCGCTCGACCGGCTCGTCACGGCCGTCGGCCGGCCCACCACCTCGCGCACGGTCAGCGAACTGCCGTACCGGGAGGCGATGATGAACGTCTTCGGCTGCGGCACCAAGACGGTCAACGAGTGCCACCGGATCGGCTACTCGCCCGAGGCCCAGCTGTCGCGCGACAACTACTCCCTCGGCCGGAACAACTTCTTCGCCCGCGGCTGGACCCGCGCCAACGCCGAGGCGGCCGTCGCGGCCTTCACGGCCGACTTCCGCCCGGGCCAGTTCCGCTTCCTGGGCCTCTTCGCCTACGCGGGCAAGGTCAACGACGTCGCCCCGACGGCCACGGCCTTCGTGCACCGCGACTCGCTCTTCAACGCCGGGTACTCGGTGGGCCTGACCAACCCGAACCTCACGCAGGAGGACAAGGACCGGGGCCAGGCCTGGGTGGACAACGGCTTCAACACCGTGGAGCCCTTCTCGGCCTCGCTGCACCAGTCGTACCAGAACTACATGGACCCGGCGCTGACGAACTGGCGCGAGGCCTACTACGGCCGGAACTACACGCGCCTGCGCTCGGTCAAGCGCACCTACGACCCGAACCGCTTCTTCCGCTTCGCGCAGGGCATCGACTGACGCGGCGGCGGGCCGGGCCCCGGGTCGGGGAGGACCGGCCCCGGGTCGGGGGCCGGCCCCGGCCCCCGGCCGGGTCAGCGCAGCGGCCAGACGCGCGCTGACCCGGCGGAGGGCCCGTCCCGCCAGACCCGTGACCAGACCTGCCACCACCTCGGTTTCCTGTCGCTACCCATGCCGGGGAGCGTAGGCAGGGTCGGGGCGGGGATCCACGGAGCGGGAGAGGAATCTGTCACTCCGCGGGATGGGTGGCCAATCGCTCCAGCCGGTACCGGTGGAGCCGGAAGGCGGCGTACGTCACGAACGGCACCGCGAGGCCGGGCACGACCCACCAGGGCAGGCCGATCGCGAAGGCGGGGACCGCCACGGCGAGGGTCGTGACCGCCATGCCGATGAGCAGGGGCAACCCGAGCGAGCGCCACGTCCACGGCTCCCGCCCGCCGAGCCCGGCGAGCAGCGCGGTCGCGAAGCCGAGCCCGAGGGCCGCGAGCAGGCCCGCGAAGGTGGCGAGGCCGGCGGTCATCTGGGGGTCGTCGCGGGGCTCGTCGGCGGTGCTCTGCCGGAGGTCCCCCCTGGCCAGGACCATGACCGCCCCGCGCCAGACGGTGGCGGTCACCTGGTCGCCGGGCTCCAGCCGAGCGAGCAGCGGCCCGGAGTCACCGAACCTCACCACGGTCTTCCAGGAGGCGGCCGGGTCGGAGACGGTCGCCTCGCAGCTGCCGCTCTTGCCCTTCTTGACCACGGTTCGGTCGACGGTGAGGGGGAGGGTACGGAGGCAGTCGTCGGTGCTTCCGCTGTCGCCACACGGCTCGGCGGCGGTGTAGTCCTCGTACCGCCGGACGTCGTCCGGCAGCGATACGGTGAACAGGAAGCCGCTGATCAACGCGGGTATCAGCGACAGGACGGCCAACGACGCCCCGGCAACCCGCCCCGGCCGAGTTCTGATGTCTGCCACCACAAGCCCCCCTGTGCGCACGCATGTTCGCTACCCACAGCTTCCACGCCCACGTGCGGGCGGGCAAATGGCTTGATCGGCGCGCCTCAGGGCCAGTCGACGATGGCGGCGAACACGACGTGGTCGAGGACGAGGACGGCAGGAACGAGCAGGACGAGCCCATCGCGCGAGGTGGTGTCCTGATCCATGCCACAAGTCAACGGCGCCGCTGAAAGCGGCACATGAGCGCGGGGTTTCCCGACAGTCCACTGTCCTTCCGGTGCGGTCCGGCCCGTCAAGGGCGCTCCCTGCGGTCGCGTCGCTTCGCGATGGCCTTCGGCCACCCTTGACCGCCCGGCCCACCCCGGAATGCCATAAGACTGCCGGGAAGCCCCCGAAGGAACGGTCAGGGGGACAGGGACGCATTCAGCTCCCTCAGGGATGCCGACCTTGCCACCCGGTTCAGCCGCACCCAGCCCCACCAGGGCCACCAAGCAGCGCAGGGTGAGAGGCGCGTCAGATCGCTACGCGCTCCTCCCGGCATGGCGTCCGGCGACCGTCCGGGGCTGGTCATGGGCCGCCCACGACCGGCAGGGGCTCAGACGCACTCGGACCTCGGGTTCGACGGGGTGAAGTCCGAAGCACCGACGGCGTTGACCGCCCGTACCTGGAAGCACTGCTTGCCCAGCGGCAGCCCGGTCCAGACGAACGACGTGCTGTCCTTCGGGACGCCCTTGGCTTGCTGGAGGCTGCTGTTGAAGATCTCGAAGTGCGTTTCGTCGGTCGCGGGGTCCGACCACTGCAGGTTCACGCGGGTCGGGTCTGCGGGGTCCCGGGTGGCAACGACGTTCGACGGCTCGGCAGGCCTGCCGATACCGATCCCCTTGCTGCCTTCGTGGTCCAGGTCGAAGTTCACCCGGGCGAAGTCGTCGGAGCCGACCTCACCGTTCTTGACCGACATCCGGAAGCCGGTCAGGCTCTCGCCCGGCTTGAATCCTTGCTCGATCAACCGGGTCGACCCGTCCAGGTCGTTGGAGAGGCAGTCCGACCCCTCGAACAGCCTCAGTGAAGGGTTGACCACGACCATCTCGTCGGACCTGAGGTGGACTTGGACACTCACCTCACCCCGGGATTCGCCACCCACGCACGCATTTGCCGTCAACGTCTGGTCCGGCCTGTCGTGACTCAGCCTGACCACCCTGGTGAACGGGGTGCTTCTCGTGGTCCTGCTCGACCCGAGACTGGGCGCGTCCGAAACGGTCAGCGTCCCGGTCATGGTGATCGTGTGCGTACTGGCCGCAGCGGCCGGCGGAGCCGTCCACACACACAACACGGTGACCGGCGCAATCGCCGTCAAGGCCGCAGCATGTCGCAACCTCATCGCCACACCTCGCAATCGCCTGGTTGAGGCTCGTGGGGATGGCTTCATCGTCCCGCCACACCACCACCCCGGCCACCGGGGCCTTTGACCAGCCACGGACGGTCGCCGGACGCCATGCCGAGTGAAGCGCGTAGCGATCTGATGCGCCCCCCGTCATGGCCGGGCGTGGTGGTCCTGGGGAGGAGAACTCCGGACAGGGAGGGATGGCCGCGCATCGCTGAGGGCCCCTCCCTGTACGTGAACCTCCCGGCCATTCCTTCGGGGGCTTCCCGGCAGTCTTATGGCATTCCGGGGCGGGGCGGT
>NZ_JOCX01000023.1 GCF_000717915.1 Streptomyces sp. NRRL S-244 | reverse complement strand
GTACGTGATTCCGAGAGGCCGCCGCGCCATGCGCCACCCGCTGCACGTCCCCCTGTCCGTACCGGTCGGGGCCCCCGCCCCCGCCCCCGCCGCCGCCCCCGCGGCCCGGCACCGCAAGCCCCGCCGGCCCTCCGCCCTGCGGGCGGGCGTGGCCGCGCTGGCCGCCGTACCGCCCGCGCGGCGGCTCGCGGCCGGGCTCGGGCTGGCCAGTGTGCTGGCCGCGACGGCGCTGACGGCGACCGTGGATCCGGCCGCCCCGGTGGCCCCGGACCGGGAGCCGGCCCGGCAAAGCTCAACCTTTGCGCAAGTTTCCGGCGATTGATGGTCGCTGCACCCATCGGCTCCATAGGGTCGTGGCCGTGCCTGACATATCAACGACGATGATCATCGTGCTGTGCGCGGCCGCCGCCGCGGCCGGCTGGATCGACGCGGTGGTGGGCGGCGGCGGACTGCTGCTCCTGCCCGCCCTGCTCCTCGGCCTGCCGAACGCCCACCCCGCAGCCGTCCTCGGCACCAGTAAGGCCGTCGCCATCGTCGGCACCTCGGGCGCGGCGGTGACGTACGCACGCAAGGCGACGGTGGACGTGAAGCTCGCCGTCCGGATCGGCCTCGCCGCGCTCGCCGGATCCATGGGCGGCGCCGCACTGGCCGGCGGGATCAGCAAGGACACCATGCGCCCGCTCATCATGGGCGTGCTCGTGATCGTCGCGGCCGTCGTGATCTTCAAGCCGGGCTTCGGCACCGCGCCCTCGACCGCGCCCGTCAGCCGGCAGCGGGTGCTGCTCGCGATCGGGCTCGCCGGCCTCGGCATCGGCTTCTACGACGGGCTCATCGGGCCCGGTACCGGCACCTTCCTGGCGCTCGCCCTGACCGCGCTGCTCCACCTCGACCTGGTCACCGCCTCCGCGACCGCCAAGATCGTCAACTGCTGCACGAACGCCGGGGCGCTCGCGATGTTCGCGTACCAGGGCATGGTGCTGTGGCAGCTGGCCGCGCTGATGGCGGTCTTCAACCTGGCCGGAGGCATGGTCGGAGCCCGGATGGCGCTGAAGAAGGGCAGCGGGTTCGTACGCGGCGTGCTGCTCACGGTGGTTGCCGCGCTGGTGGTCAAGCTCGGTCTGGAGCAGTGGGGCTGACACCCCCTAGTACGTGCCGGTGAGGTGGGCGAAGACGACCACGTTGCCCTGGTAGCCGGTCCGCGGCGAGAAGCCCCCGCCGCAGGTGATCACGCGGAGCTCGGCGCGCGGCGACGGCCCGTACACGCGGGAGTCGGGGAAGCGGTCGGCCTCGTAGACCTCGACCGCGTGGACGGTGAACACGGCCGTACGTCCGTCCGCGCGCGGCACCTCGATCGCGGCTCCGCGGTGCAGCGCGCCGAGGTGGTAGAAGACGGCCGGGCCGGTGGCGTGGTCGACGTGGCCGACGACGACGGCGGTGCCGACTGCGCCGGGGGTGGTGCCGTCGCGGTACCAGCCCGCCAGATCGCGGCGGGCGGGCGGCGGCACTTCGATGCCCCCGTCGGGGCCGAGGCCCAGCCCGGTCAGCGGGGCGTCGACCCGGATGGACGGGATCCGGATCCGGCCCGGCGGGGAGCCGGGGAGCGGGTCGATGCTGCCGGGGTAGTGCGCCTGCGTGCCCAGCGCGTCCGCGGGGGAGGGCAGCGGGGGTCCGACGGACTGGCCGGAGCCGCTGCCGACGAGCCAGATGCCGACGCAGGCGGCGAGCGCGACGAGCCCGCCGCGGCCGGCCTGGTCTCTGCCCATGGGTGCCCCCTGGCGGTGTGTTCCGAGTCCGGGTCCGGGTCCGAGTCCCGGTTCGGCCCCCGGTTCGGGCCCCGGTTCGGGTCCCGGGCCGGGTCCCGAGCCGGGTCCCGGTCGGGGTCCCGATCCGGGTCCGTGTTTCCGTGTGGCAGGCCGTCGCCCGGCCCCGCGAACGGGGGGACCTCGCGGGGCGGGCGACGGGGGACGGTACCGGTCGGACCGCGGTCGCAGCCGCGGTGGGCGCCCGTCAGCTCCGCGTGCCGCTCGCCCGGCGACGCAGGAGCCAGGTACCGCCGACGGCGGCCGCGGCCAGCACGACCGCTCCCGCCGTGATCTTGGTGGGGTCGACGGTGGTGGTCGTCCCGCCACCCACCCCGGTACGGACGTGGCCCTTGGGGCCGCGTTCGGTGACGACCAGGTCGCCGGTGGCGAACTTGCCGTCGGCGCAGGTCGCGCCGATGCTGTAGGTGCCCGGGCGCAGGCCCCGGGCGATCTGGAACTGCCCGATGACCACCTCTTTGTGGGTGCCGGGGACCAGCTTGAAGCGGCCGCCGCCGACCGTGGTGGCATCGCCGTCGGCGTGGCTGCCCGCGCCGCAGGCGGTGGTGTTCACGGTGACACTGGCCCCGGGAGCGGCTGTTTTCGGCCATACCTCCAGCTTCGCGAAATCGCCGGGTGCGAAGCCCGCCGTGCCGAGCTCCGCGGCGGCGACCGCCCCGGCGACCGGGCCCGTGAACGCGGCGGCGGTCAGCGCGGTGGCGGTGAGCACGTGGGCGGTGCGTCGGCGCATGGGGGCTCCTGGAGACACGGGGTCGTGTTCCCGAGGAAACCCGGCCCGGCCGCGGAGCGCCTGCTGATATTCCGTCAGATTCGCTCGGGTGGCTATTGTTTCCGCAGGTCACGACCCCGCATTCGGTCATTCGAGGGCGCCACGCCGTCCGGGTGAGCCGGGTCCGCCGACCGGTCCCCGGGCCGGGGTCCGGGCCCCGCCCCCGCCTCGCCCTCGCCCCCGCCTCGCCCCCGCCCGGCTCACGCCGCGGGCAGCGTCACCGTCGCCGCCGCGCCCGCCGGAGCCGGGTTCGACAGCGTCACCCGCGCCCCGATCACCTGCGCCTGGCCGAACGCGATGGTCAGGCCCAGCCCCGTCCCCTGCCCCCGCTCGGCGGCGCCCGTCAGGAACCGCTGCGGCCCCTCCCGCAGCAGCTTCACCGGGAAGCCGGGACCGCGGTCCCGTACCGTCACCGTGTTCCGGGAGACCGTCACCGTGACCGGCCCCTCGCCGTGCCGACGGGCGTTGACCAGCAGGTTCGTCAGGATCCGCTCCAGACGCCGGGCGTCCGTACGGACCACCGCCGGGCAGTCCGCGCCGACCACCTCCGCCACCACCCCCGACCGCCGCGCGATCGTCGCGACCAGCGGACCCAGCGCGTGCGCCGCCAGCTGCGCCTCCTCCCGGCGCGCGTCCAGCCGCGCCACTTCCAGCAGGTCCTCCGTCAGCGTCCGCAGAGCCGCGACCCGGTCCCGGACCAGCTCCGTGGGCCGTCCCGGCGGCAGCAGCTCGGCTGCGGTGTGCAGCCCCGTCAGCGGGGTCCGCAACTCGTGCGCCACGTCGGCCGTGAACCGCTGTTCCGCCTCCAGCCGCTGCTGGAGACTGGCCGCCATCGTGTCCACCGCCGAGGACAGCTCGGCGACCTCGTTCCGGGTCCCCGGCACGCCCGACGCCCCGATCCGCGCGTCCAGTTCGCCCTCGCTGATCCGGCGGGCCGTCTCGGCCGCCGTGCGCAGGTCCTTGCTCAGCCGGCTCGCCAGCAGCGCCCCGGCGATCGCCGCGAGCGTCACGACCCCGGCCCCGGAGGCAACCAACTGCTGCTCCAGCTCGCCGAGTTCGGCCTGCTCGCCGACGAGCGACCGCCGTACGGACAGCACGTGGTCGCCGCCGACCGGGCGCGCCGCCCACACCGCCGGATCCGGCCCGGACAGGTCGAGGTAGGTGGTGCGCTGCCCCGCCAGGGCCGCCCGGCGCAGCGGTCCCGGCAGCCCCGGGCAGTCGATCCAGGCGTCGGCCTCGCCGACCTTGTCCTCGTCCAGCCGGCCGGTGAGCTCGTACACCTGACGTACCCGCACCAGCTGCGCGAGCGCGCTCTCCCGGGCCGCGTCGCCCACCTGGTGGGCCCGCGCCTGGTGGATCAGTACGCCGATGGTCACCGCGACCAGCGCGCAGCCGGCCGCCAGCAGGATCGAGATCTTCCAGCGCAGGCCGAGGGCCCGGAGGAGGTGGCGGCAGCGGATCAGGACGGGCTTCACTCGCACACCTGGCCGTACTTGTCGGTGCGCTTCGGCTGCGGGATCGTCTGGTCGCTGCCGCAGCCCGGCAAGGACTTGGTGTACCGCCGCTCGTCGCTGACGACCCTCATCCGCTCGCCGTCCCAGTGGTAGCGGACGGCCTGCTCGGAACCGTCGTCGGCGGCGGTGCGCAGCAGCAGGTCGCCGCCGATGGTCTCGGCGGCCATCCGCCGGCCGACGGTGAACAGGACGGGGACGATCCGGGTCCCCTCCGCGGTGTACACGGTCAGCGCGGTGCGCCCCGTCTCCGCGTCGGCGGCGACGATCAGCTCCTGGTTCCCGTCGCCCGTGAGGTCGCGGAAGACGGGCGGGCGCATCCCGACCTTGCCGGGTGCGTCGATCCAGCCCTTCGCCGCGAACGCCTTCATCTGCTTGTCGGCGCGTACGACGTCCTGCACGTTCACCGCGGGCAGCCCGCCGGCCCCCACCTCGGGCGCGTTCTTCAGCGGTTGCGGCGGGGGCTCCCGGGTGCCGACCGATGTGCCCGGCCCCGAAACGGAGCGGTCGGTCCACAGCGGCCAGAGCGACTCGGGCTGCGGCTGGGCCGATACGGGCGGGGCGGGCTCGCCGACGCCCAGCCCTCCGGGCGCGGAGCAGCCGCCGACGGCGAGCGCGCAGACGAGCGCGGACAGGAGGGCGGCGATGAGCTGGGGAATGGGTCGCGTCATGAGGAGCCAAAGGGGTCTGAGGCAGGACGAATCGACGGTAGACGGCGACGATCACGGGCACCGGGAGGTTGTGTAACAGCGGTGCGTACGGTGGAGGGGCGCAGGCGGACTCGGGACCAAAGACCCGGACCGCGCGCTGTCCGCCGTACCCGAGGGAGGGCCCCGTGACATCAGCCGATCGGCCGCAGCCGCCACACTCGCCGCAGCCGCCACGCTCGCCGCAAGATCCGGCGCGCGCCGCCGAGGTGAAGGCCGGATGACCGCCGAGCTCCCCTTCTTCGTGTACGGGACCCTGCGCCCGGGCGAGGTCAACCACGACCTGTTCCTGCGGGGCCGCACCGCCGCCGAGGAGCCCGCCCGGCTCCCGGACGCGCTGCTGTACGACGGCCCCGGCTACCCGTACGCCGTCCCGCACCCGGGATCGGAGATCGTCGGCGAGCTGGTCACCGCGGCGCCCGGGGCGTACGGGAGGCTGCTGGCCGAACTGGACCGGCTGGAGGAGTACCACGGCCCCGACCGGCCGCTGAACGTCTACGACCGGGTCCGCCGGGACGCGGTCCGCCCGGACGGCACCCGCACCCCCGCCTGGGTCTACCTGGCGGCCCCGCTGCTGGCCCGCAGGCTGCGCGAATCCGGCACCGAGATACCGGGCGGCGACTGGTTCAGACGGAGGTAGTTGCGCGGGGCTTCGCTCACAGGCCCTCGGCGCCGCGGTTGCGCAGGCGCTGCCCGTACTGCTGGAGGACCCAGAGCTCCTCCTGGACCGCCGCCAGCTGCTCCGGCGGGGCCTGGGTGCCCAGGCGGGACATGGTGCCCTGGATCTCGTGGACCCGGCGGTCGACCGCGCGCAGCCGGACCTGGACCAGCTGGACCCCGGCGTAGACCTCGTCCACCGTCTTGGCGTGGATGGCCTCGACCGCCAGCTCGGTGACGAGCGCGCGGACCGTGTCGTTCGGCGCGGCGTCTCGGACCCGGGCCAGGTAGTCGTCGGTGCCGAGGGACGCGCCGCCCGCGGCCTGGATGGCCTCGCGGACCGCCGCGTACGGCGGGGCGGTGAACTCGTCGACGCCGTAGGCGTCGAAGGCCGGCGAGACCAGGGCCGGCCGCTGGAGCGCCAGCTTGAGCAGTTCGCGCTCGGTGCGGTGCGCGGGGCTGCGCAGGTTGAGCGCCGGCCCGCCGCCCACGGGGGCGCTGGGCGCCGGGGCCGCCTCGTACGAGGACGCCTGCGACGGCCGGCCGCGGCCCTGCTGCGGCCCGCCGGACTGGCTGCCCCGGTCCCGCGCCCAGCGCGCCAGCTGCGCGACCCGCTTGACGACGAACTGCTCGTCCCGGATGCCGAGCATCCCCGCGAGCTGGACCGCCGACTCGTGCTGGATCGCGATGTTCTTGATGTTGGCGACGACCGGCGCCGCCTCGTCCAGCGCGGCCGCCCGGCCCGCCGGGTTCTCCAGGTTGTGCCGGGCCACGATGTGCCGCAGCGCGAACTCGAACAGCGGGGTACGGGCCTCCACCAGCCCGGACACCGCCGCGTCCCCCTGAGCCAGGCGCAGGTCGCACGGGTCCATGCCGCCGGGCGCGATGGTGATGGAGGTTTCGGCGGCGAATTTCTGGTCGTCCTCGAAGGCGCGGAGCGCGGCCTTCTGGCCGGCCGCGTCGCCGTCGAAGGTGAAGATCACCTCGGCGGTCGCGTTGTCCATGAGCAGGCGGCGCAGGATCTTGATGTGGTCGCCGCCGAAGGCGGTGCCGCAGGTCGCGATCGCGGTCGTGACCCCGGCCATGTGGCAGGCCATCACGTCCGTGTAGCCCTCGACCACCACGGCCCGCGAGGTCTTCGCGATCTCCTTCTTCGCCAGGTCGATGCCGTACAGCACCTGGGACTTCTTGTAGATCGCCGTCTCCGGCGTGTTCAGGTACTTCGGCCCGTTGTCGTCGTCGCGCAGCTTGCGCGCGCCGAAGCCGACCACCTCGCCGCTGATGTCGCGGATCGGCCACATCAGGCGGCCGCGGAAGCGGTCGATGGGCTTGCCGCTGCGGCTGTCCTGGGCCAGGCCGGAGGTGATCAGCTCCTTGTCGCTGAAGCCCTTGCCGCGCAGGAAGCGGGTCAGGTGGTCCCAGCCGGCCGGGCTGTACCCGACGCTGAAGTGCTCGGCCGCGGCCTGGTCGAAGCCGCGCTCGGCGAGGAACCTGCGGCCGATCTCCGCCTCGGCGCCGCCGAGCTGCTCGACGTAGAACTGGGCGGCCGCCTTGTGGGCCTCGACGAGTCGGATGCGCTCGCCGCGGCCGCTGGTGCCGGCGGTGTACCCGCCCTCCTCGTACCGGAGCGTGATGCCGGCCTGTCCGGCGAGGCGCTCGACGGCCTCCGAGAACGACAGGTGGTCGATCTTCATGATGAAGTCGAGGGTGTCCCCGCCCGCCTGGCAGCCGAAGCAGTGGTAGAGACCCTTGCCGGGGCTGACCTGGAAGGACGGGGACTTCTCGTCGTGGAAGGGGCAGAGGCCCTTGAGGTTGCCGCCGCCCGCGTTGCGCAGCTGGAGGTAGTCGGAGACCACGGCGTCGATCGGGACCGCGTCCCGTACCGCCTTCACATCGTCGTCGTTGATCCGTCCTGCCACCCGTGAAGTCTACGGCCGGGCGCCCGCAAAACCGTCAGGCCCCCCGCCACCCCCTAGCCCTCCACCAGGGAGTCAAGCGGAACCGACGGGTCCGCCAGGGCCTCGCGGTTGACCGGCACCTTGGAACGGATCAGGGCCTGGATGTGCTCGGTGACGTCCCACACATTCACGTTCATCCCGGCCAGCACCCGCCCTTCCGACAGCCAGAACGCGATGAACTCCCGCTTGGCCACATCGCCGCGGATCAGCACCTGGTCGTAGCCGCCGGCCGGGGCGTACCCCGAATACTCCAGGCCCACGTCGTACTGGTCGGAGAAGAAGTACGGCACCCGGTCGTACGAGACCTCCTGGCCCAGCATCGCCCGCGCCGCGGCCGGGCCGCCGTTGAGCGCGTTCGCCCAGTGCTCGACCCGCAGCCGGGTCCCGAGCAGCGGGTGGTGCGCGGCGGCCACGTCCCCGACGGCGAACACGTCCGGGTCGCTGGTCCGCAGCGAGGCGTCCACGGCGATGCCGCCGCCGTGCTGCCGGTCGACCAGGGCCAGCCCGGAGGTCTCGGCGAGCGCGGTCCGCGGCGCCGCCCCGATCGCCGCGAGCACGGCGTGCGCCGGGTGCTCCTCCCCGTCGTCGGTCCGGGCCGCGAGCACCATGCCGTCGTGCCCGACGATCTCGGTGAGCCGCGCACCGAAGTGGAAGCGGACCCCGTGCTCCGCGTGCAGGTCCCCGAAGAGCCGGCCGATCTCCGGACCGAGCACCGCGTGCAGCGGGGTGGCCAGCGACTCGACCACGGTGACCTCGGCCCCGTACCCCCGGGCCGCGGCGGCGACCTCCAGGCCGATCCACCCGGCACCCGCGATCAGCAGGTGCCCGTTGTCCCGGCCGAGGGTGGCCAGTACGCCCTTCAGCCGCTCGGCGTGGGCGAGCCGGCGCAAGTGGTGCACCCCGGCCAGGCCCGTGCCCGGGATGTCGAGGCGGCGCGGCTCGGCCCCGGTGGCCAGCAGCAGCTTGTCGTAGTGCAGCGCCGTGCCGTCACCGAGGACCACCTTGCGGGCCTCCCGGTCCAGCTGGACCGCGGGCTGGCCGAGGTGCAGCTCGATGTCCGCCTTCGCGTACCAGGACGGCTCGTGCACGAAGACGCTGTCGCGCTCCTCCTTGCCCTGGAGGTACCCCTTGGACAGCGGGGGCCGTTCGTAGGGATGGTCGCGCTCGTCGCCGACCAGGATCACCCGCCCCGTGAACCCCTCGGACCTCAGCGTCTCCGCCGCCTTGGCCCCGGCGAGCCCTGCGCCGACGATGACGAATGTCCGGTGTGCGTCGACCACCTGATGCCTCCTCATAACCTCTCCGCCACATGCGACCACATGCGAGCGTCCCGCACTGAGCCTGCCGCGTGAAGGGGGAATGGCCCGATCGGCTCACCCGACGGGGCGGCGCGTGCGCCGTGTGAGCCGGGCGTGCAGGGAGCGCGCGGAGGCGTCCGTGAGCGCCGCGATCTGGTCGATGACCGCACGTTTGCGCGCCCTGTCGTCGGGCGCGGCATCGAAGATCGCCCGGAACTGCGGGTCCAGGCCCTCGGGGGCTCGGGCGCTGAGGGCCTCGGCGAGTTCGGCCAGGACGATGCGCTGGTCGGCGCGGAGCCGCTCCTGCTCGTCGCGCTGCATCACGTACAGGTCGGCCACGGCCTTGAGGACCGCGCACTCGTTGCGCGCCTCGCGCGGGACGACCAGCTCGGCCGCGTACCGGGTCAGCCGGCCGGAGCCGTACGCCTCGCGGGTGGCGCCCTCGGCGGCCAGGCAGAACCGGCCGATCAGCTGGCTGGTGGCGTCCTTGAGGCGGGCCTGGGCGACGGCCGACCCGTCGTACCCGTGCGGCCACCAGTCCTGCTCCATCAGCCGGTCGAGGGCGCCCCGCAGCTCCTCCGGCTCGGTGTCGGCCGGCACGTACCGGCCGATCGCGACCTGCCAGATGGCGGTGCGCTCGGGCTCGGCGAAGAGGAGGTTGGGGTCGAGGTGCCCGGCGTGCAGCCCGTCCTCGAAGTCGTGGACGGAGTAGGCGACGTCGTCCGACCAGTCCATCACCTGGGCCTCGAAGCACTTGCGGTCCGCGGGCGCGCCGCGCCGCAGCCACTCGAAGACCGGCAGGTCGTCTTCGTACGCGCCAAACTTGACCGAGTCGGGATCGGTGGGGTGGCCGCCGCGGGCCCAGGGGTACTTGGTGGCGGCGTCCAGGCAGGCACGGGTGAGGTTGAGGCCGACGCTGGTGAGCTCGCCGGTGGCCGGGTCGGGCACGAACCGCTTCGGCTCGAGGCGGGTCAGCAGGCGCAGCGACTGGGCGTTGCCCTCGAAGCCGCCGCAGTCCTTCGCGAACTCGTTCAGCGCCTCCTCGCCGTTGTGGCCGAAGGGCGGGTGGCCCATGTCGTGCGAGAGGCAGGCGGCCTCGACCAGGTCGGGATCGCAGCCGAGGGCCGCGCCGAGCTCGCGGCCGACCTGGGCGCACTCCAGGGAGTGCGTCAGGCGGGTGCGGGGGCTGGCGTCCCAGTCGTACGAGCGGCTGCCGGGGGTGACCACCTGGGTCTTCCCGGCGAGGCGGCGCAGCGCGGCGGAGTGCAGCACGCGGGCCCGGTCGCGCTGGAAGGCGGTCCGGCCGGGGCGTTTGTCGGGCTCGGCCGCCCAGCGCTCGGTGTCGGACGCGTCGTACGGGGCGCCGGGGGCGTCCGGGTCGGGGTGAGGGGCGGGTGCGGTGCCGGTGCGTTCCATGCCTTCCATGCTCAGACGGTAACCGGGAACACCGACAATGCGACCAATCTGAGCAATCCGCGCCAACGCGGTCTTTATGCGGTGGCCAGTTTCAAGGGGGCCGCAGGGGGCAAGGGGGTGAGCTCCCGGGTCAGGGCCAGGGCCTGGCGGGCCAGGGCCTCGTCGTAGCGCTGGAGCACGAGCCGGGCCAGGGCCGGGTGGTCGCCCAGCGGGGCGGCCGCCGGGCCGGGCGCGGCGGCGGCGCACTGCGTGGCGAAGCGGCCGGGGGCGGTGAAGTACGAGGCCACCGCGATCCGGTGGTGGCCGCGGGCGGTGAGGGCGCGGACGGCGTCGGGGACGGTCGGGGCGGCGGCGGAGGAGGAGGCGTAGGCGGGTACGACGGCCGCGCCGCCGAGGCGTTCGGAGAGCAGGGCGGCGGTGCGGCGGGTGTCGGCCGCCGAGTCGGGGTCGCGGGAGCCCGCGGCGGCGAGGACGACGGCCGTGCCCGCGCCGGGTGCCCGGCCGGCCTCCAGGAGCCGCTCGTACAGGGCCTCGACCAGCAGTGGATGCGGGCCGAGCGGGGCGGCGACGCGGGTGTCCAGGTGGGCGGCGCGGGCGGCGGCCGCGGGGAGGCCCCGCTTGACGTGGTGGCCGCGGCCCAGGAGCAGCGGGACGAGCACGGCCGCGCCGGTGGCGCCGCGGAGGGTTTCGCCGAGCAGGGGCCGGTTCGGCTCGATGTGGCCGAGCCGGACGTCGAGGCGGGGGCGGAGCTCGCGGATCCGGTCGAGGAGGGTCAGGACGGCGGGGAGGGCGCGGGGGTCGCGGCTGCCGTGGGCGACGGCGACGAGGGTGGGCTGCATGCGGGGGCTCCGTCGGACCGGTCTCCCGCCGGGCGCCACGGGCGCAACCCGCTGAGCTGCGTGCCGAGTTGGGTCGTGATCCGGGTCAGCAGCTCCGAGGCGGTGGCGGGGGGAAAGGGGAGGGACAGGGACTCGGGAGGGTGCACCAGCTCCGTCATGAACCGATCCTGCGGGGCGCAGATGTCGGTGGCGTTGCGCAGGGGTGACGGGTGTTCACCGGGAACTCACCCGCTCATTCGTACGAGTGAAAGGCGGGGAGCGGGGAACTGGGGTGCGGGCGTAGATCGTCAATGTGTGCGAACGACGTGTGGCGCAACGGGGGGACGGACCATGAAGCGGAATTCGAAGCCGAAGTCGGAATCGGAGTCGACGGCGGAGTCGAAGCCGAAGCCGGGCTGGATGAAGACGGTGGCGGGGCGGCGGCGGGCCGTCCAGGCGGTGGTGGCCGGGTGCGTGCTGTTCCTGCTGCCCTCGGCGTGGACGCACGCGGCGGCCGCGGACCGGCTGCGGAGCACGGCGGAGGCGCCGGCCGCCGAGGTCGCGGTGGTGTTCGGGGCGGGTCTGTGGAACGGGCGGCCGACCCCGTATCTGGCCAGACGGCTCGACGCGGCGGTGGAGCTGTACCGCACGGGCAAGGTCAAGGTCGTGCTCGTCACCGGGGACAACAGTCGCACCGAGTACGACGAGCCCGACGCGATGCGGACGTACCTGACGGCCCACGGGGTGCCGGGTGACCGCGTCGTCAGCGACTACGCCGGGTTCGACACGTGGGACTCCTGCGTCCGGGCCAAGGAGATCTTCGGGGTGAAGCGGGCGGTGCTGATCAGCCAGGGCTTCCACATACGCCGGGCCGTCGCGCTGTGCGATGCGGCGGGGTTGGACTCGTACGGGGTCGGGGTGGACGACGAGCACGATGCGACCTGGTACTACGGCGGCACGCGCGAGGTCTTCGCGGCGGGCAAGGCGGCGCTGGACGCGGCCTTCAAGCCGGAGCCGCGCTTCCTGGGGCCGAAGGAGCAGGGGGTGTCGCGGGTCCTGGCGGCTCTGGCAGACTGACGCACCGTCGGCCGGGTATGCCGATTAGCCATATACCTTCGTCTGGGGTGTGGACCGTGGCTGTTGTGGATCTGACCGGCAAGGCCGTCGTCATCACCGGGGGAGCGCGCGGGCTCGGCGCGGCGGCCGCGCGGGCCGTCGTGGACGGGGGTGGCAGTGTGCTGATCACCGATGTGCTGGAGGCGGAGGGTGCGCGGACGGCGGCGAAGCTCGGCGGCGCGGCCCGGTTCCTGCGGCACGACGTCACGAGCGAGGCCGACTGGCAGGCCGCCCTCGACCACGCGGTGGCCGAGTTCGGCCGGATCGACGGACTCGTCAACAACGCCGGCATAGCCACCGGGCAGCTCCTGGAGCACGAGAGCGTCGAGCACTTCCGGCAGGTCGTCGAGATCAACCTGGTCGGCACCTTCATCGGCATCAAGGCCGCGATACCGCTGCTGCGGGCGAACGGCGGGGGCTCCATCGTCAACATCTCCTCCGCGGCCGGGCTCACCGGCCTGGCGCTCACCGCCGGGTACGGGGCCTCCAAGTGGGGCGTGCGCGGCCTGTCGAAGATCGGCGCGGTCGAACTCGCCGAGGCGCGGATCCGCGTCAACTCCGTACACCCGGGCATGACGCTGACCCCGATGACGGCGCCGATCGGCATCCAGCCCGGCGAGGGCCGCTTCCCCGGCGCCCCGATGGGCCGCGTCGGCGCCCCCGAGGAGATAGCCGCGGCAGTCGCCTTCCTGCTCTCCGACGCCGCCGCGTACATGACCGGCGCCGAACTGGCCGTGGACGGCGGCTGGACGGCCGGCCCGCCGATCAAGCCCCTGACCTCCCTCTGACCCGCCTCACGCCCTCACCGGGTGGTGCCCCGCGCGCGGTCGTCTCCCGCCGCGGCCGGCAGCCGCTCCTCGTGGCGGCGTCCGCCGGATCTTCTCGGACATGCGTCCGGTCCGCATCGGGATTCCCGGCGGGGGGTAACCATCCGGTCACGCACCGGACTCAGAAAGTGCTCGCACGCCCCTCGTGGCAGCGATGTGTCGTACTCCACACTGAGGTGCGGTGCCCCCGTCTTCGGAGCCCTGGAGGTCGCCCCCGTGCAGACCCAGATCCTGACCGTCAACGTGAGCCCGCCCGTCCAGGACGCCGAGGCCACCGCGGGTGAAGAGCCCGAGGTCGACGCCGTGGACGAGGAGCCCGAAGAGCCCGAGGTGCTGGAGCTCGTCGAGCAGGCGCCCGAGCCGCGCCGGCGCGCCGACACCGGCGGAGCGGGCCCTTCCGCCGACCTGTTCCGCCAGTACCTGCGCGAGATAGGCAGGATCCCGCTGCTCTCCGCCGCCGAGGAGGTCGAGCTCGCGCGCCGCGTCGAAGCCGGCCTGTTCGCCGAGGAGAAGCTGGGCAACACCCCCGACCTCGACCTGCGGCTCGCACTCGACCTCGACAAGCTCGTCGTCATGGGCCGGATGGCCAAGAGGCGCCTCATCGAGTCGAACCTCCGGCTCGTCGTCTCCGTCGCGAAGCGCTACGTGGGCCGCGGGCTCACCATGCTCGACCTCGTCCAGGAGGGGAACCTCGGACTCATCCGGGCCGTCGAGAAGTTCGACTACGCCCGCGGCTACAAGTTCTCCACCTACGCCACCTGGTGGATCCGGCAGGCGATGTCGCGGGCCCTCGCCGACCAGGCCCGCACCATCCGCGTGCCCGTCCACGTCGTCGAGCTGATCAACCGCGTCGTGCGCGTCCAGCGCCGCATGCTCCAGGAGCGCGGGTACGAGCCCACCGCCGAAGAGGTCGCCGTCCACCTGGAGCTGACCCCCGAGCGGGTCCTGGAGGTGCTGCGCCTCGCCCAGGAACCCGTCTCGCTCCACGCACCGGTCGGCGAGGAGGACGACGTCGCCCTCGGCGACCTGATCGAGGACGGGGACGCCGCCTCGCCCATGGAGTCCGCCGCGTTCTTCCTGCTCCGCGAGCACCTGGAAGCGGTGCTGTCCACCCTCGGCGAGCGCGAGCGCAAGGTCGTGCAACTGCGCTACGGCCTGGCCGACGGCAGGCCCCGCACCCTGGAGGAGATCGGGCGGATCTTCGGCGTGACCCGCGAACGGATCCGGCAGATCGAGTCCAAGACGCTCAACAAGCTGCGCGACCACGCCTTCGCCGACCAGCTCCGCGGCTACCTGGACTGAGACGGCAGACCGCAGACCGGTACGGAGAAGGGGTGCCCCCCGTCCGGAGGACACCCCCACAGCAAGCCGGCACGCCGACGCTAGTCGACCTCGGCGACCGCCTGCGCGAACTGCGCCGCGTACAGGCGCGCGTACGCGCCCTCCGCCTCCAGCAGCTCCTCGTGCGTGCCCTGCTCCACGATCGATCCGTTCTCCATCACCAGGATCACGTCCGCATCGCGGATCGTGGACAGCCGGTGCGCGATCACGAAGGACGTACGGCCGTGCGCCAGGCGCGCCATCGCCTTCTGGATCAGCACCTCGGTACGGGTGTCCACCGAGCTCGTCGCCTCGTCGAGCACCAGGATCACCGGGTCCGACAGGAACGCCCGGGCTATGGTGATCAGCTGCTTCTCGCCCGCGCTGACGCCCGCGCCCTCGTCGTCCAGCACGGTGTCGTAGCCGTCCGGCAGGGTGCGGATGAACCGGTCCGCGTGGGCGGCGCGCGCCGCCTCCTCGATCTCGGCGCGCGTGACCTCGTGCGCCGCGCCGTACGCGATGTTCTCCGCGATGGTCCCGCCGAACAGCCACGTGTCCTGGAGCACCATGCCGATGCCGCCGCGCAGTTCCTCGCGGGTCATCTTCGCGATGTCCACGCCGTCCAGGGCGATCTCGCCGCCCGTGACCTCGTAGAACCGCATCAGCAGGTTCACCAGCGTGGTCTTGCCGGCGCCCGTCGGGCCGACGATCGCGACCGTGTGGCCGGGCTCGACCGTCAGCGACAGGTTCTCGATCAGCGGCTTGTCCGGCTCGTAGCGGAAGGCCACCTTGTCGAGCGTGACCTGGCCGCGGATCTGCTCCGGACGCTCCGGAACCTCGGCGTCCGGCTCCTGCTCCTCCGCGTCGAGCAGCTCGTACACCCGCTCCGCCGAGGCGACACCGGACTGCACCAGGTTCGCCATCGAGGCGACCTGCGTCAGCGGCATCGAGAACTGTCGCGAGTACTGGATGAAGGCCTGCACGTCACCGATCGACAGGCTGCCCGAGGCCACCCGCAGACCGCCGACGACCGCCACCAGCACGTAGTTGATGTTCGAGATGAAGAACATCACCGGCTGCATGATCCCGCTGACCAGCTGCGCCTTGAACGAGGCCCGGTACAGCGCCTCGTTGTGCTCGGCGAAGACCGCCGCGGACTCCTTCTGCCGGCCGAAGACCTTGACCAGCGTGTGGCCCGAGTACATCTCCTCGATGTGCGCGTTGAGCGCGCCCGTCGACTTCCACTGCGCCACGAACTGCGGCTGGGACTTCTTGCCGATCTTCGCCGCGACGAAGACCGACACCGGGATCGTCACCAGCGCGACCAGCGCCAGCAGCGGGGAGATCCAGAACATCATCGCCAGCACGCCGACGATCGTCAGCAGCGAGTTGAGCAGCTGGCCCATCGTCTGCTGGAGCGTCTGCCCGATGTTGTCGATGTCGTTGGTGGCCCGGCTGAGCACCTCGCCGCGCTTCTGCCGGTCGAAGTACGACAGCGGCAGCCGCGACAGCTTCGCCTGCAGCTCCTCGCGCATCCGGTACACGGTGCCGTTCATGATGTGGTTCGACAGCCGCGTCGCGACCAGCATCAGCAGGCCGGCGAGGGTGAAGACCACCAGCGCCCAGATCGCCACGGCCCCGACGGCACCGAAGTCGATGCCCTCGCCGGGGGTGAAGTCGGTGCCGGACAGCATGTCCGCCATCCCGCCCTCGCCCTTGGCGCGCAGCCCGTCCAGCGCCTGCTGCTTGGTGATCCCGGCCGGCATCTGCCGGCCGACGATCCCCGCGAACACCAGGTCGGTCGCCTCGCCGAGGATCTTCGGGCCGACGACCGAGCAGCCGACGCTGCCGACGACGGCGGCGACCATGCCCCACAGCTTGACCCGGTCCTGCGCGATCTGGCCCAGCAGCCGCTTGCCCGAGCCCTTGAAATCCATGGACCGCTCGGCCGGCCCCATCATCATCCGTCCTCCGGGCCCGCTCATGCGGCCTCCGCCTCCGTCAGCTGGGAGAGCACGATCTCCCGGTAGGTCTCGTTGTCGGCCATCAGCTCGTGGTGGCGTCCCTCGCCCACGACCTGGCCCTCGTCCAGCACGATGATCCGGTCGGCGTCGCGGATCGTGGAGACCCGCTGGGCGACGATGACCACCGTCGCCTCCTCCGTCTCGCGGGCGAGCGCCGCGCGCAGCGCCGCGTCCGTCGCGTAGTCGAGGGCCGAGAAGGAGTCGTCGAAGAGGTAGATCTCCGGGCGCTGCACCAGCGTGCGGGCGATGGCCAGGCGTTGGCGCTGGCCGCCGGAGACGTTGGTTCCGCCCTGGGTGATGGGCGCGTCCAGACCGCCCTCCAGCTCCGACACGAAGCCCTTGGCCTGCGCCACGTCCAGCGCGTGCCACAGCTCCTCGTCGGTGGCGTCGGGACGCCCGTAGCGCAGGTTGGAGGCGACGGTTCCGGAGAAGAGGTACGGCTTCTGCGGGACCATGCCGACCGTCTTGGCCAGCAGCTCCGGGTCGAGGCCCCGTACGTCCTCACCGTCGACCAGCACATCGCCGCCGGTCGCGTCGAACAATCGCGGGACCAGGCCCAGCAGCGTGGACTTGCCGCTGCCGGTGGAGCCGATGACCGCGGTGGTCTCGCCCGGGCGGGCCACCAGGTCCACCCCGCGCAGCACCGGCGCCTCGGCGCCCGGGTAGCGGAAGTCGGCGCCGCGCAGCTCCAGCTGCCCGCGGGCGAGCAGCTTGCGCACGGGGTCCACGGGCGGGACCACGCTGGAGTCGGTGTCCAGGACCTCCTGGACGCGCTCGGCGCAGACCTCGGCGCGCGGCACCATCATGAACATGAAGGTGGCCATCATCACGGCCATGACGATCTGCATCAGGTAGGCGAGGAAGGCCGTCAGCTGGCCGATCTCCATACCGCCGCTGTCGATGCGCATCGCGCCGAACCAGATGACGGCGACGCTGGAGATGTTCACGACCACGATCACGGTCGGGAACATCAGCGCGAGCAGCTTGCCGGCCGCGAGGGAGACCCCGGTCAGGTCGGCGTTGGCCTCGCGGAATCGGTCCTTCTCGTAGTCGTCGCGGATGAAGGCGCGGATCACGCGGTTGCCGGTGATCTGCTCGCGCAGCACCCGGTTCACGGTGTCCAGGCGGACCTGCATCTTCCGGAACAGCGGCCGCGTCCGGAAGACGATCGCGCCGACCGACAGGCCGAGGACGGGGACCACGGCCAGCAGGACGCCCGACAGCTTCACGTCGAGCGAGAGCGCCATGGCGATGCCGCCGATGCACATGATCGGAGCCGAGACCATCAGCGTGAAGGTCATCAGGACCAGCATCTGGATCTGCTGCACGTCGTTCGTCGTACGGGTGATCAGCGAGGGCGCGCCGAACTGGCCGAGCTCGCGCGCGGAGAAGCTCTGTACCCGGTCGAAGACCGAGGCGCGGATGTCGCGTCCGACGGCGGCCGCGGTACGGGCGCCGAAGTAGACGGCGCCGACGTTGCACACGAGCTGGACGAGGGAGACGCCGAGCATCAGTGCGCCGAACTGCAGGATGTAGCCGGTGTCCCCGCTGACGACACCGTTGTCGATGATGTCCGCGTTCAGCGTGGGCAGGTAGAGGCTTGCACTGGTCTGCAGCAGTTGCAGCAGGACCAGGAGGGCGATCGGTTTCCGGTACGGACCCAGATGGGTCCGCAGAAGTCGTATGAGCACGCGCAGGCTCCGGTCGGCAAGATCGAGGGGGTTCACTCCATCTTCGGCCACCGCGCGGCCGATCCCCACCGGTTTTCGCAAAGGCCGGTCAAAAGGAGTAGACCGGCCGCCGGGCCTACTCCAGCGGCAGTAGGCCCCGCGCCCGAGCGCGCGTCGGGGTGCTCGGCCGGGCAGCAGCTCGGCGGCCTGGCCCCCCAGCCGCTCAGCCCTGGAACGCCCCGGGGTGGATCTGCTCCCGCGTCGCGATGTACTGCTGGCGCACCGCCTGCCAGGCCGGGTACTCCTCGCCCGGCTCGAAGACCTGCGCCGCCGGACCCGGCCACACCGGCGGGGTGTGCGGGGCCAGCGTGCCCTGCTGCACCCCGAGCGCCCACGCGGCCTGGCGCGCAGCGCCCAGCGCCGCGTAGTCGGCCGGCGCCGGTACGACGACCTGCGTCCCGAACAGCCCCGGAGCCGCGGCCTGTACGGCGGGCAGCTCGGCCGCCGCGCCCAGCAGGAACACCCGGCGGATCTCCACCCCGCGCGAACGCAACACGTCGAGCGCGTCGACCAGCCCGCACAGCATGCCCTCGAACGCGGCCCGCGCCAGGTGCTCCGGCTTCATCGAGTCCCGCCGCAGCCCGGACAGGGTCCCGGCGGTGTGCGGCAGGTTCGGCGTCCGCTCACCCTCCAGGTACGGCAGGAGTACGAGGCCGTGCGCACCCGGCGTCGACTTCAGCGCGAGCTCCGACAGCCCCTCCAGGTCGGTGCCGAGCAGCTCGGCGGTGCCGCGCAGCGCCCGTACGGCATTGGAGGTGTTCACCACCGGCAGGTGCATGCCGCTGGCGTCGGCCAGCGAGGTGATCAGCCCGCCCGGCTCCGACAGCGCCTCGTGGTGCACGGCCATCACCGAACCGGAGGCGCCCAGCGAGACCACCGCGTCGCCGGGGCCGAGGCCCAGCCCGAGCGCGGCGGCCATGGTCTCCCCGGTGCCGGCGGAGATCAGCAGCCCCTCCGGCGTCATCCCGGCGGCCTCGGCCGGCCCGAGCACCTCGGGCAGCAGCGCCATGTGCCCGAGCGCCAGCTCGACCAGGTCGGGGCGGTACGAGCCGGTGGCCGGCGACCAGTACCCGGTACCCGAGGCACCGCCCCGGTCGGTGGTCCGCCGGGCGGGCCGGCCCAGCAGCTGCCAGACCAGCCAGTCGTGCGCCGACATCAGCACCGCCACCCGGCGGGCCGCGTCCGGCTCGGTGCGGGCCAGCCAGGCCAGCTTCGCCACCGGCTGCGCGGAGTGCGGGACGGACCCGACGGCCTCGGCCCAGGCCTGCCGGCCGCCGAGCGCCTCGATCAGGTCGGCGGCGGCCACCTGCCCGCGCTTGTCGTTGCCGATCAGGGCCGGGCGGACGAGGGCGCCCTGCTGGTCCAGGGGCAGCAGTCCGTGCTGCTGCGCGGAGACGCCGATGGCCTGCACGCCTTCGAGGAGCCCGCCGCCGGCGGCCTCGCCGAGCGAGAGCAGCCAGGCCTGCGGGTCGGTCTCGTGGGGGTGGACGCTCTCGGGATCGCCCGCCGGCTGCGGATGCGGGGCGTACCCCTGGCGCAGCACGGCACCCGTGTCGGTGTCACAGACGACGATGCGAGTGAAGGCGGAAGAGCTGTCCAGCCCGGCGACTATCCCCATGCGGAGAATTCTGCCGCACGCCGGGGCGGGATCCGCCGCCCGGAGGCGCCGGATCCCGCCTGGTTCCAACGGTTCAGGTGTTGCTGGTGCCCCATTCATCCTCAGAGCCGCCGCCCGCCCGGTCGCGCAGTCCCCGTACCCGCCCGGCCAGGGAGGACGGCATCGCGTCGCCGACCTTGTGGCTCACGGCGGCGTAGGCCTTCCCGGCGTACTCCCGGCCCGTCTGCCCGGCGGTCTCGGCGGCATTGCGCACCGCCGGGTTCTGCGCGAGCTGGCGGGCGGACTTCTTCAGCTGCTCGTAACGCTCGCGCCCCGCGCGGGTTCCGATGACGTATCCGAGGGCCAGTCCGACCACGAACGTGACCTTGTACCGCATGCCTGCCACCCTTCGTCGTGTGGTGCCCGGCCCGCTGGCGATACCGATTGGCGGAGCACCCCCCTGCTTGCGCTAATCTATGACTCGCAACGGGCGCTCGCCCCTCCGGCTGGGCCGGAGGTGGGCTGTTCGGTGCACCGCAGCAATCCCCTGTAGCTCAATTGGCAGAGCAGCCGGCTGTTAACCGGCAGGTTACTGGTTCGAGTCCAGTCGGGGGAGCGCAGTCCCCTGTAGCTCAATTGGCAGAGCAGCCGGCTGTTAACCGGCAGGTTACTGGTTCGAGTCCAGTCGGGGGAGCGTGAAAGAAGAGGACCTCACGCGGGGTCCTCTTTCTTTTTGCCCTGGTTCTGGAACCGGGCAGCCCTCAGAACGGTCTCCCTCAGCAGGCGAAGCCGATCATGCGAGGCATCCGAGGCAGGAGATCGTATGAGCGGCTATGCTGCGGCAGACGGCGCGCACACATGTACGCGCCACGCCGTGAAGGGGCGGTAGCTCAGCCGGTTAGAGCAGCGGACTCATAATCCGTCGGCCGTGGGTTCGAGTCCCACCCGCCCCACCGCGAGCCGCAGGCGAAGAAACGTTCTCGCTTGCGGCTTTGGCGTTTTCGGGAACGGTCCGGGAGCGCGAGTCCCCAGGCGGCGCGCAATCCTCTTCGAGAGCGGCCGGTGTCCGGCGCGCCGAGTGTCCGGTCCCGCACGCGTGGCGATCACCACGGGGAGGGCAGATCATGGGACTGCCGGTAGGTCCGGTCGGCGTCACCCCCGGCTCGGCCGGGGAACGGCCCAGGAGACGAGGCGAGCACCTGCCTCTGCCAGACGCGCGAGCAAGTCCCGGACCGCGCTGGAGAACGAGAACAGGTGATCACTCATGTGCCGATGGCTCGCGTACTCGGGAACGCCTCTTCTGATCGACACCATCCTGTACAAGCCCGCGCACTCGCTGATCGACCAGAGCCTGCACTCCAAACTGGGTGTGGAGACGACGAACGGCGACGGCTTCGGCGTCGGGTGGTACACGGAGGACGGCGGCGCTCCGGGGGTGCTGCGGGACGTGGGCCCCGCCTGGAACAACCGCAACCTGCGGGAAATCGCGGACCACGTCCGATCCCCCCTCTTCTTC
The DNA here is from genome assembly GCF_000717915.1 of Streptomyces sp. NRRL S-244. GTDB lineage: Bacteria > Actinomycetota > Actinomycetes > Streptomycetales > Streptomycetaceae > Streptomyces. Next base: position 71,965 of record NZ_JOCX01000023.1, on the reverse strand, counting down.
GCCCACATCCGGGCGTCGACCGGAACGGCGGTGCAGCAGACGAACTGCCACCCCTTCAGGCACGGCCGCTGGCTGTGGATGCACAACGGGTCCATCGCCGACTTCCACCTCATTCGGCGCGAACTCGCCCTGCTCGTCGACCCGGCGCTGTTCAACGACATCGAGGGAACGACGGACTCCGAGATGATGTTCTACCTCGCCGTCACCTTCGGCCTGGACCAGGACCCGCCCGGCGCCGTCGCGCGGATGGCGGGAGTCGTGGAACGCATCGGGCGGGAGCACGGGGTCGAGTTCCCGCTCCAGATGACGGTCGCCGTGACCAACGGCGAAAGCGTCTGGGCCTTCCGCTACTCCAGCAAGACCGAGTCCCGGTCGCTGTTCTACAGCAGCCGTGTGGACACCCTGCGCAAACTCCACCCCGACATGGCGTTCTTGCAGGAGGTGTCCGACGAGACCCGCCTCATCGTGTCCGAACCCCTCGGTGACTTGCCCGGCGCCTGGAACGAGGTGCCCGAGAGCAGTTACGGCGTCGTACAGCCGGGAGCGGACGAGATGTTCCCCTTCGTCCCCCAAGCGGCCTGACGCCACGACCGACGCCTGTGCCCGCAGTCGATAGGAGACCGGCCATGAAGGAGTCGTTGTACAACCTGGCAGTGGACTACCCGCTGCTGAACATGTTCTGGACCATGATGCTGATCTTCATCTGGGTGCTCTGGTTCATGCTGCTGTTCCGGATCATCGGCGACATCTTCCGCGACGACGACTTGAGCGGCTGGGCGAAGACGGGATGGTTGATCTTCGTCATCATCGTGCCCTTCCTGGGCGTGTTCGTGTACGTGATCGCCCGGGGGCGCGGGATGGGCGAACGCGAGCTGCGGCGGGCCCAGCGCAACGAGGAGGAGTTCCGCTCCTACGTACAGAGCGCCGCGAGCCCGAGCCAGTCGGAGGAACTGGCCAAGCTCGCCGACCTGAGGGACCGGGGCGACATCTCGGCTGCCGAGTTCGAGCAGGCCAAGGCCAAGGTCCTGGCGGGATAACCGGGATAATCGGGAGCGGCGGAGTGGGTGTACGGCAGTTCCGCCGGATGCGCCGGCTCCGCCTCTCGCAGTCGTTCGAAGGTCCGTCGCCATGGTGCTCGACCTGTTGATCATCGGTCTGGCCATCACGCTCTATCCGCTGCCGCCCGCGGCGTTCGTGCTGGTGGTCTCGGCCCCCCGCGGGGTGTGGAAGGGGCTGGCGTTCATCCTCGCCTGGCTCGCCTGCCTCATCGCCGTGATCGCCGCCGTACTGCTCCTCACCGACGGGCAGCCGCCCCCGCCGCGCTCCCCGCCCTCCACCGCCGTACTCGCGGTCAAACTGGTCCTCGGGCTGGGACTGATCGTGTACAGCGAGCGAAAGCGCCGTCAACGGCGCGACCCGAAGAAGCCGAAGACGGCCGAGACGGCCGAGGCGACTGAGACGGCCGAGGCGACCAAGACGGCCGAGGCGACCAAGTCTTCCAAGACGTCCAAGAAATCCCGAATGGACGATGTCACCGTATGGTCCGCGGCCTCGCTCGCCGTGCTCCTCCAGCCCTGGGGCATGGTCGGCCTCGCCGCCACCACCGTGGTGGAGGCCGACCTGTCCCACAGCGCGTCGTTCCTGGCGCTGCTCGCCTTCTGCCTCCTGGCCACGTCCAGCCTGCTGGCCATGGAGCTGTACATGGTGTTCGCACCGCAGAAGGCACACCTCGCGCTGACGAACCTGCGCACATGGCTGGAACTGCACAAGGAACCGGCGATCGTCGTCACGTGCCTCGTCCTCGGCCTGTGGATCGTGAGCAGGAGCCTCTACGAACTCACCTCCTGAGTCCGCGTCAGGGGCAGGCGGTGGCCGGGTCGTCTTGGACGAGCGCGCAGACCATCTGCGCACCGCGCCGGTGATCGGGGTACGCCGCGAGCAGCCCGGCCTTGAAGTCGTTCCACTGGCGGGTGATCTCGGAGGTCGCCCCGGCCGTCGCGCGGCCGAAGTTGTCGCCCGTCTTCGCGCGGGCGGATGCGGCGGTGTCCTTGTTCAGGACCCGGTTGTGGGCGACGCGGCCGGCGCAGTCGGCGGCTTTGACGCCGGTGGAATCGATGTCGGGGTAGCAGCCGGTGGCGAGGTCCGCGGGGATGCGCTCGCGCGCCTCCTGCGTCCAGGCGGCGTCCTTCATGGCGCTGTAGCGGCGGATGTCGAAGAACGGAGCGAGGCCCGTACGTTCCAGGCCGGGCGGGTTGTCGAGGCCGATCGGGCCGGGCGCGGGCCGGTCGCTCCAGTTGGAGTGGGAGTAGAAGTCCTCGATCTGGTGCCAGCCCCGGCCGAGCTGTTCGAGCACGGAGCATTTGGCCCGCCCGGGCTTCCCGTCCCACGCGCAGGGGGAGGACAGGTCGCTCTGGTCGGCGCGCACCTTGCCGTCGGCGTCCACGAGGCCGTCCGCGGCCCGGACCGCGCCCCGGAAGCGGGCGACGGAGGTGCGGATGCAGGCGAGGAGCTCGGTGCTGGCCTCGTCCCGGGTGCGGGGGTAGTCGGGGGCGTAGCGGGGGCCGAGGTAGTCGGCGTTGTCGCAGTGCAGGGGGCCGACGTCGAAGTAGGGGCGGTGGTCGTTGGCGTTGATCGCCCCGTCGCGGGCGTCGGCCATCGCCGTCAGCGTGATCGGTTCCCAGGGCAGTGCGGCCCGGGTGATGTCCTCGTGGTTGTCACCGGTGAAGGCATGGGCGGGGCCGCTCGGCACGGCGGTGAGGGCGGCCGCCAGGAAGGCCGCGAAGGCTACGGAGGCGGTCCGGGGCGGGCCGGGCGGCGGCAGGCGGTGGGGCATACGGGGCTCCAGGCGTACGGGGGCGCGGAGGCCGGGGCCCGACAGGCACCGATCGTGGTGATCGCCCCGGTCCCGGCGGCCGTGCTTCCATGCTGCGCGCCCGGCCCGGCCCCCGCATGCGCGCCGCCGCACGCGGGCAGCGGCAGCGGTTACGGCTGCGGCTCCGGCGAGCGCGGCTGGGCCGACGGGATCCGCTGGGTGAAGAACAGGGCGATGAGCGCGGCCAGGGCCAGGATGGCCAGCGCCGCGCGCAGACCGTCGAGCCTGGCCTCCGCGTTCGCGTCCAGCGCCGCCTGGGACAGCTCCGCGTTCACGCCGGCTTCGTCGAGGGCGGTCTCGAGCTGGGCGTCGGACAGGAACGGCGCGCCGCTCTGGAGCTGGACCGTCGCCTGGCTCGTGACGCTGTCCGGGACCGCCGGATTGGCCTCGACGGTGGTCAGGAAGGACGACGTGAGCGCGGCGATCATGATCGATCCGGCGAGGGCCGTACCGATCGAGGCGCCGAGGTTGGTGACGGCGTTCTGCACGCCGCCGACTTCCGCACTCTGCGCCTGCGGCACCGCGGACACGGTGACCGATCCGAGCTGGGACGCCAGCGCGCCCATGCCGAGCCCGATCAGCAGGAGGGGGACGGTGACGACTTCCGCGCCGGCGTCCGCGTCGAGCGCGGCCATCAGCACCACCGCCCCCGCGAGCAGCGCGAGGATTCCGAGCCGCACCACGCGCCGGGGCGAGACGTCGGGGAGGAAGCGCGGGATCAGGGTCGCGGCCGCCAGCAGGCTCACCGAGAGCGGCAGAAGGCGGGCACCGGTCGCCAGCGCGGACAGGCCCAGGGCGACGGACAGGTAGAGCGGGACGACGAAGAACACGCCCATCTGCACGAGGTACTGGAAGAAGAACATCGTCAGACCGCCGGTGAGCTGCTTGTTCTGCAGCATGCCGGGATCGACGAGGGGATCGCGGCTCCGCTCGACGACCTTGGCCTCCCAGCGGAGGAAGAGCCAGAGCAGCGCCAGGCCCGCCAGCATCAGCCACGTCGTCAGGGACACCCCGAACCACGAGGGCGCGTCGGGCTTCGGCTGGAACCAGCCCCACTCGTCGGATCGGAGCACGCCGTAGACGAAGATCCCGAGCCCGAGCGCGGAGAGGACGGCGCCGATGAAGTCGATGCTCCGGCGCTCCCCGGGCGGGGCGTCCGCGACGCGGCGCGCGAGCAGGAGGATGCCGAGCACCACCACGACCTCTCCGGCGAAGACCCACCGCCAGGAGAAGTACGTCGTCGCGATGCCGCCGATGAGCGGCCCGACCGCGATCGCGATCGCCCCCGCCGCGACGACGAGTCCGTAGGCGGCGGGGCGGCGTTCGACGGAGAAGTTGCCGGCGACGAGCGCGACGATCGCGGGCAGGATGAGTGACGCCCCGATTCCCTCCAGGAACGCCCAGCCCACCAGCAGCACGGTCAGGTTCGGTGCGAGCGCCGTGGTGAGGGAGCCGGCCCCGTAGATGCAGCAGCCGATCATGAACGCGCGTCTGCGGCCGATCAGCGCCCCGACCTTGCCGCCCGGGATCATGAACATCGCCATCACGAGGGTGTAGGCCGTGATCGCACCCTGGATGCCCGTCACGGTCGTGCCCACGTCCTCGGCCACCGTGGCGATGGAGACGTTCATGACGGAGCTGTCGAGCGCCATCAGGAATTGACCGGACGCGAGGGTCAGCAGGACGACTCGCGACTTCGCCGAATTCTCGGCCGTGCCTGCCCGGGATGACATGGACGCATGCTTCCAGCCGCCCTTGGGCGCCGTGGACCGACCCGCCGCGCGGTCAGCCGGATGGGGGCGACGCCCGGGCGGGCACGTTCCCGGACCGGCAGGCACGTTCCCGGACCGGCGGGCACGTTCCCGGGCCGGCGGCCGCCCACCGGTCCTCCTGCGAGCCGCAGGCGCAGAAGCGACTGCACCTGCGGCGTCGGCCATTGCACGGCGGATCCGGGCTGCCGGCTAGAAGTTCTCCGTCTCGTCCGCCAAGTGGCGCAGTACGTCGTTCAGGTCCTGGCGGCGGGCGAAAGCCGCGCGCTGGCGGTGCGCGCCCGAGCCGTCGCGCAAAAGGCCTCCCAGGGTTTTGGCCGCGTGGTCGAGATCGCCCGACGCCGCGAGCTCCGGGGCGACCAGGTCCAGCAGGGCCTCGGCCAGGTCCGCTGCCGGGATTTCCACTCCCGTGTAGGGGTCGAGGCCGAAGCCCTCCAGTCCGTCGTGGGCCGCCCGCCAGCGCGCGAGGTGCAGTACGTCCTCCCGCAGCGCCGGTTCCGGACGCTGCTCCGCGATGTCCCGCAGGACCGTCGCCACCAGGGCGCGGACCAGCTCGGCCTGGAGGATCGCCGTGTCGATGTCCGGGGACATGTCGGGCGCCCGGATCTCGAGCGTCGGCCAGTGCCCGGACGGGCGCAGGTCCCAATAGACCATCTTCGTGTCCAGGGCCGCCCCCGAGCCGAGCAGGGTCTGCACCGAGCGCCGGAAGTGGGCCGTGGACGTGAAGTGCGGGGGCAGCCCGGCCGAGGGCCAGCCCGACCAGGCCATCGCCCGCCAGCTGGCGTGACCCGTGTCACGGCCGCCCCAGAATGGCGAGTTGGCGGCCAGCGCGATCAGCGTGGGCAGCCATGGTCTGACCCGGTTCGACACCGCGACCGCCGTGTCCACGTCGAGGGTGCCGATGTGGATGTGCCGGCCGCAGCTGACCAGGGTCTCGGTCAGCGAGCCGAAGCGGCGGTGCTGCTCGCGCTGGCGCGGCTCGTCGTCGGTCAGGTGCAGCGGCCCCTCCACGGCCACCACCGGCGAGGGCGCGGCCAGCAGCCGGCAGCCGTGGGCGCGGGCCGCCCGGGCGAGGGTGCGCCGCAGCGTGGCGAGCTCCGCGCGCAGCACGGGGGTCGAATCGGCGACGGGGGTGGAGATCTCCACCTGGTAGCGGGTGCCCTCGGGGTGCACTTCGTGGGGCAGGCCCGCGGCGGTGGCCAGGACGAGCGGGGCGGCCGGGACCACCCGGAAGGTACGGGAGTCGACGAGGAGGAACTCCTCCTCGACACCTACGGTCAGCGGGGCTGTGAGAGGGGTGGCGTGGACTCCGTTGTCCGCGCTGCCGGTGCTCGTGGTGCTGTTGCCAGGTTCGATCACTACGCCTCCCTGGACATACGAGTCTTTTCATCATGAGCTGAACGGCAGGGGAGGAGCGCACGTCGATTCAGTCAAATGTCGGGTGATAGTGGCGGGTTACCGGCAAGCGCCGGCCCGGCCTGAGGCCGCGGATCCGGGTGGGGCGACTGGTGCGGGTGCGGGCGCGGGCGCGGGTGAGTGAACGGGCCGGGATGCGGACGGGCTCCCGGCCCGTTAATGCCTGGGGCCGCCGAACGCCCGCTGGTTATCATCCGCTGTGACCGGTACGAGCACCCCCACGCCCACCCCCGCCCGACGCCCGGTGCGCATATTCGCGGACCTGACCCCGCTGCGCACCTCCCCGGACTACCGGCGGCTGTGGGTCGGCAGCACCATCTCCTGGATGGGCCAGGCGATGACCGCCCTCGCGATCTCGCTCCAGGTCTACGACATCACCCGCTCCAGCTTCTCCGTCGGGCTCGTCGGACTCTTCTCCCTCGTCCCGCTCGTCGTCTTCGGCCTCTACGGCGGGGCCATCGCCGACACCGTCGACCGGCGCAAGCTCGGCCTGTACAGCTCCCTCGGCCTGACGGCCCTGTCGATCGCGCTGGCCGGCGCCGCACTCCTCGACTACCACCGGGTCTGGCTGCTGTACACGGTCGTCGCGCTCCAGGCGGTCTGCGGCGCCCTCAACGGACCCGCCCGCTCCGCGATGATCCCGCGGCTGCTGCCGACCGAGCAGCTGCCCGCCGCCAACGCGCTGAACTCGGTGACGATGACCTCCGGGACGATGATCGGCCCGGTGCTCGGCGGGCTCATCGTCGGCTGGTGGGGCTACCAGGCCGCGTACCTGATCGACGCCGTCACCTTCTGCGCGGCGCTCTACGCGGTGTGGCGGCTGCCCGCGATGCTGCCCGAGCGGGAGGGCGGCAAGCGGGGGCGGGCCTCCGTACTGGACGGACTGCGCTTCCTCGGCACCCGGCCGAACATCCGGATGACCTTCTTCTCCGACATGGCCGCCATGGTGCTGGCCCAGCCGAAGGCGCTGTTCCCGGCCATCGCCGTGCTCTGGTACGGCGGCGACGCCAAGACCGTCGGCCTGCTGGTGGCCGCGCCCGCCGTCGGGGCGCTGCTGGGCGGGCTGTTCTCCGGCTGGCAGGGCCGGATCCGCCGGCACGGGCTGGCGATCCTGATCTCCGTGGCCGCCTGGGGGCTGGCCATCGCCGTCTTCGGGCTCACCCGCAACCTGTGGCTCGGGCTGTTCTTCCTGGCCCTGGCGGGCTGGGCCGACACCATCTCCATGGTGTTCCGCTCGACGATGATGCAGGCCGCGACCCCGGACGAGATGCGCGGGCGCCTGCAGGGCGTGTTCATCGTGGTCGTCGCGGGCGGGCCCCGGCTCGGGGACTTCCTCGCCGGGACCACCGCCGACCTGACCTCCCCGGCCGTGGCGATCACGGGCGGCGGGCTCGGGTGCGTACTGGTGCTGCTCCTGCTGGCCCTGCGCTGGCGCGGGTTCGCCCGCTACGACGCGAGGTCGCCGCAGGCGTGACGCGGGCGTGACGCGGGCTCCCCGGGGCATCCCGGCCGTGGCCGGGGCGGGCGTCAGGCCTGTTCGAGGAGTACGGCCGGAAGGGTGCCGGTGACGATCTCCTCCCGGGGCAGCGAGAGGCCGAAGTGGCGCTCCACCACCCCGAGGGCGGTGCGGTGGACCTCCCGGTCGTCCGCGTCGCCGTCCGCGCCCTCGTCCGCCGGGAGGCCCGCGGCGGTCAGCTCGGCCTGCAGGCGCGCGGCCGTCTCGGGGTCGCCGTCGACGCCGTCATAGCCCCAGGAACCGTCCAGGTGCAGATTGAAGGAACTGAGGCGGACCTCGTCGCGGGTGTACGCGAACTGCGGCGGGACCGGCTTGCCGTTCTCCTCCTCGAACTCCAGGCGGCAGACGTCCACGCCGCCGCGGGAGATCGGCGATTCGTCCTCGAACTCGCCCATCCAGCCGCCGTACGCGACCGTGTACGACCAGTCGCCGCACCGGCCGTGGCGCAGTCCGATGCCGTCGTACCGGCTCCCGTACAAGTCGTCGATGAGCTCGACGAGCGCGTCCCCGGTGAGGTTCCCGACCGGTACGGCGGTGCGCTTGGGGCCGTACACGGTCTCCGTGAGCCGCCCGACGAGCTCCTCCGGGGTGAGCCCGCGCGCCATGACCACGCTGTAGCCGCCGAAGGCGATCGACTGGGGTTCCGCCAGCCAGGTTGTTCCGTCTGTCATGACGGACAGTCTGGCCGGTGCCTCTGACAACGCCGGGGAGTCGGGTCAGGCGGGGCCGACCACGCCCCGCGCGACGCCCACGGCGACCAGGTCCTGCGGGCGGATGCGGAGTTGGTCCGCGGTCGAGGGGGCCTCGGAGGCGGGGCGTTTGAGGATGGCCGCCGCCAGTTCGGGGGCGATCACCGAGAAGTAGCTGTCCGGGGTGACCCAGGTGTTCCCCGGCGCGGCCAGCGCGAGGGCTCCGCCCGAACCGCCCTCGCCGATCAGGAGGGTGGTCACCGGGACCGCGGCCGCCGCGACCGCCGCGAAGGTGTCCGCGATGGCGGCTCCGGCGCCGGCGTGTTCCGCGGCGGCGTCGTTGGCCGCGCCGGGGGTGTCCACCAGGGTGAGCACGGGGATCCCGAGGCGGTCCGCGAGGCGGATCACGCGGGCCGCCGTACGGTATCCGGCCGGGCGGGTGGCGGTGCCGCACTGGGCGGCGTACGCGACGGCCCGCCCCTCCCGCAGCCCGAACCCGCACAGCATCCCGGGATCCGTGCCGCCCGCCCGGTCCCCGGAGAGGGGCAGGCGGAGCGCGAAGTACGCGTCCAGGTACGCCTCGGCGCGCGGCCGGCCGGGGTGGCGGGCCTGCCGTACGGCGTCCCAGCCGGTCGGCGGGGGCGGTACGTCGGCCAGCGCGGCCGGGGGCTCGACGGGTTCGGGGGAGCGGGGCGCGGCCAGGACGCGCAGCCAGTCCGCGAGGGCCGCGGGCAGCTCGGAGGGCGGGACGACGGCGTCCACGTGCCCGGCGGCGTACTGGCCCTCGGCGGTGTACGCCGCCGGATCCGCGTCCGCCGGCCGCACCCGGGAGCCCGCGAAGCCGACCTGCGCACCGGGGAGGGCGAGCACGACGTCTGCCCCGGCGCCGAGGGTGGCCCAGCCGCCGCCGGTGGTGGGATCGCGGAGCACGGCGATCTGCGGGAGCCCGGCGGCCCGGGTCTGGACGGACTGGCGGGCCACGCGCTGGAGTTGGGTCAGCGCGAGCATGCCCTCCTGCATGCGGGAGCCGCCGGTGGCGATCAGCGAGACGAGGGGGAGGCGGTGTTCGCGAGCGTACGTGTAGGCGACTTCGAGCCGGTCTCCGGTGCGCTCGCCGAGGGAACCGCCGAGGAAGCCGAACTCGAAGGAGATCACGGCGGCTTGGCGGCCGCCGATGAGGGCGGTCCCGGTGACGACGGACTCCTGTTCGCCGGTCCGCGCGGTGGCCCGGGCGCGGGAGTCGTCGTACCCGGCCCAGGCGAGGGGGCCGTCCGGGGCGGACTCCCGCTGCGGGGAGGGGAGTTCGGCGAAGCTGCCGGGGTCGGTCACGGAGGCGATGGCCGCGCGGGCCGAGAGGCGGGTCGTCGTCACGGGATCACCCTATGGGGCCCGGCTAGCGGGTCCCTAGGGCAACGGAAAGGCGAGCTTGAGGGCGTAGGCGGCGACCAGGCCGTAGCCGAGGCGGAAGGTCCAGGCGCGGGCGGCGGGGGAGATCCGGCGGCCGGCCGCGGCGCCGAGGGCGACGAGGGTCTGCTGCCAGAGGAGGGACGCGGTGGCGACGCCGCCCAGGAAGGCGGCGGCGGTGGCGGGGGCGGTGAGGGTGGAGGCCTGGGCGGTGGTGAGGGCGGCGAAGTAGAGGGCGGTGGTGGGGTTCACGGCGGTGAGCGCGACGTACCGTGCGTACGCCGCCTTGGCCGGCCCGGGCCCGCCCCCGGCCACCGCCGGGGGTGCCCCGGGCGCCTCGAACGCCGGCGGGGCCGGGATCGTGCGGCTGCGGTAGAGGCCGTGGGCGGCCATCGACAGGAGGACCGCCGCCGACAGGAGGCGGATCCAGGCCTCGACCGGGGCGACGTGGGAGGCCACCCAGGGGCCGATTGCGGTGGCCAGGGCCGCGTAGGCGAGGTCCACCGTGGCGATGCCCGCCGCCGCGGCCATCGCCGTGCGGCGGTGCCGTATCGCCTCCTGGAGCAGCAGCACGCTCATCGCACCCATCGGCATCGCCACGCCCAGGCCCGCGACCGCCCCCGACAGTGCCGGGGAGAGAAATCCGTTCATGGCGACGAGGGTGGGCGCAAGGGCATCGGGTGCTGCGGCGCTTATCGGCCCTGGCTGCGAGAATCGCGGTATGGACCGCCTCGACAGGGAAATCCTCGGCATCCTGCAGCAGGATGCGCGGATCTCGTACCGCGACCTCGGCGTCCGCGTCGGGCTCAGTGCCAACGCCACCGCCGACCGGGTGCGCAGGATGCGGCGGGACGGGGTGATCCGCGGGTTCACCGTCATCGTGGATCCGGCCGCCGACACCCGCGGCGGGCTGGTGGTCTTCATCGATCTGAGCCTGCGGCAGGACACCACCAACGAGGAGTTCGAGGAGCGGGTCGTCACGCTTCCCGGGATCACCGAGGTCGTCCACGTGACGGGGGAGTACGACTACCTCGTACGGGCCCGGGCCGCCGATCCGGCCGCGCTCGACGCGCTGCTGCGCCGGCTCAAGCGCGAGGCCGGCGTGGCGCAGTCCAGTACGCGGATCGCCCTCAAGGGCGCGCACGGCCCCGCGGGCCGGGCCCGGCCCGATCCGAAAGACACGGCCTAGAGCGCCGACTCCCAGTTCAGCGTCGTACCCCGCGTTCCCGACTCCGTACGTCCGTCGTCCGTGACCGTCAGGCGGACGCGGGTCGGGGTGGCGTCCACCGCGACCTCGATCGCCGTGGTCTGCGAGCGGCGGTGGGCCGCGGCCAGGGCTCCGCGCAGGGCGGAGAGGAGGTCGCCCGCCACCGGCTCCGGGAGCAGGGCGTCCACCGCACCCGTGAAGTGGACCGACGGCTGGAAGCCCAGCAGGACCGCCGCCCCGCCCGTCTCCCGCAGGACCCGGCCGCGGAACGTCGTCGGGGCGTCGCTCGGCGGCTGCTGGAGGGCGAAGATGGCGGTGCGGACCTCCTGGATGGTGGAGTCGAGTTCGTCCACCGCCCGGCCGAGTTCGTCGCCGACCGTGTCCCCGGCCGGCGCGGACGCCGACCGCTTCTTCGTGCTCTCCAGCATCATCTCCGTCGCGAACAGCCGCTGGACCACCAGGTCGTGCAGGTCCCGGGCGATCCGGTCGCGGTCCTCGTAGATCGCCAGCTGCTCGCGGTCGTGCTGCGCGTCGGCCAGTACGAGGGCCAGCGCGGCCTGGGAGGCGAACTGCGAGGCCAGCAGCCGGTCCACGGCGTCGTACGGGCGCCCGCCGCGGGCGCGCGGCAGGGCCAGGGTGCCGATCAGCTGGCCGCCGCTCTGGAGCGGCAGCATCATGCTCGGGCCGAATCGTTCCCGCACGTGCGTGGTCATCCGGGGGTCCGTCGCCGAGTCCTCTATGAAGACCGGTTCGCCGCCCAGGAGTTGTACCAGGACCGGCGAGCCGGGGGCGATCGCCGTCCCGAGCAGGTCCCCGGGGTCCCCGTGCGTGGAGGCCGCCACGATCTCCATGCCGCCCTCCGCGGTCGGCTGGAGGACCACCCCGGCCGCCGCGTCCGCGAGCAGCCGGGCCCGTTCGGCCACGCACATCAGCGCGTCGGCGGCCGGGCGGCCGGCCAGCAGGGTCGTGGTGACCGCGGCGGCGCCCTCGATCCAGCGCTCCCGGCGGCGCGCCGTCTCGTAGAGCCGGGCGTTGCCGATGGCTATCCCCGCCTGGGAGGCCAGGACCCGTACCAGCGCGAGGTCCTCGTCCGTGAACGGCCCGCCGCCCTGCTTCTCGGTGAGGTGGAGGTTGCCGAAGACCTCCGTGTGGACCCGGATGGGGACGCCCAGGAAGCTGCGCATGGGGGGATGGCCCGGCGGGAACCCCGTCGCGCGCGGATCCTCCGCCAGGTCCTCCAGCACCAGCGGGCGCGGATCGGTGATCAGCGCTCCGAACAGGCCCGTACGCCCGTCGGGCAGCCGGGGGATCGCGGCGCGCTCCGCCTCGCCGAGCCCGGCCGTGTACAGCTCGGTCAGCCGGAGGCGCTCGGGGTCGATGACCCCGAGCGCTCCGTACCGGGCCGCGCACAGCTCGGTCGCCGAGTCCACGATGTGCTGGAGGGTGGCTCGCAGCTCCAGTTCGGAGCCGACGCTGAGCACCGCCTCCAGGAGTACGGGCAGACTGGCCCGTCCCGCGGGATCGGCCGGCTCGGGCGCCGCGTTCGTCATTCGGCCAGCGGGTTGAGGACCATCGGGGCGATCTTCCCTTCGAGCATCATGCCGAGACCGAGCACGGCGCACACGTCCGGCCGTTCCGCGATGGCGACGGGCATGCCGGTGGCGTCGCGCAGCATCTGGTCCAGGCCCGGCAGCAGGGCGCTGCCTCCCACCATCATGATCCCCCGGTCCGTCAGGTCGGCGACCAGGTCCGGCGGGCAGTCCCGGAGCACCTTGCCGATGCCGTCGAGGACGGCGGTCAGCGGGGTGTGGATGGCGTCCCGGACGGCGGCGGTGTCCACGTGGACGGAGCGGGCCAGTCCGGTGGCCACGTCGCGGCCGTGGATGAGGGTGGAGGCGGGGCCCTCGTCGGTGATGCCGTTGCCGTGCAGGGCCACCTGGAGCGGCCGGACGGCCTGGCTGGGCAGCATCAGCTCGTGCGCGTGGCGCAGGTGCTGGACGACGGCGTGGTCGATGGCCTCGCCGCCGACCGGGATCCGCTGGGCGGTGACGATCGAGCCGAGGGAGAGGACGGCGACCTGCGTGGCGGCGGCCCCGCACACCATGATCATCGTCGCGGTCGGCTGCTCCACGGGCAGGCCGCAGCCGACGGCCGCCGCGATCAGGGTGTCGACGAGTTCGACGCGCCGGGCGCCGAGCCCGACCATCGTCTCGACGGCGGCCCGCTGCGCGAGCGGGTCGGCGTCGTGCGGGGTGCAGGCGGCGGCCCGCAGCCGGGGCTTGCGGCGCAGGGCGCGGCGCAGCTTCTCGCCGAGCAGGTGGCGCAGCATCCGCTGGGCCATCTCGATGTCGACGACGGTGCCGCCGGAGACGGGGCGAACGACGCGGATGTAGTCGGGCGTACGGCCCGTCATCCGTTCGGCGAAGGACCCGACCGCGATGAGCGCGCCGGTGCGGGTGTTGACGGCGGCGCAGCTGGGCTCGTCGACCACCAGGCCGGCGCCCTTGACGTACACGCGGGTCCTGGCTGCTCCCAGGTCGACGGCGACGTGGCAGCGGCGCAACTGCTCAAGACTGACGGTCACGGCAGATCCTCCCGAGACGCTGGAGCAAGAGACCGGCGGCTGCCGGTTGCATTTCATATCTTCTCGGGCGAAAGGGTCATACCGCCCGTTGGGCTGCTCCGGCCGGGTGTGTCGCACGGGGCGAGAGGTGCTGCACGGGGGTGGATTTCTGTACCGACAGGCAGCACGATGCCGCCACTGACCGCGCTACTCGCGCGTAACAAGGTAAAGGGGACCCCATGCTGACGCCCCGCCAGAAACTGCTCGCGCTGCTGACGCTCTGCCTGGCGCCGCTCGCACCCTTCCCGGCCCAGGCCGCCACCCCTGTGCAGCCGCACAACCCGGTCGTCTTCATCCACGGCTACAACGCCGACCCGGGCGTCTGGGGCGGCCTGCGCGAGGACCTGCGCGCCGCAGGGTACGCGGACTCGGAGCTCTTCTCGTGGGGTTACGACACGCACCGGTCCGTCAACGAGGTCGTGGCCGGGCAGCTCGGCGCGTACGTCGACCAGGTCCGCCGGCAGACCGGCGCCGCCAGGGTCGACATCGTGGCGCACTCGCTCGGCTCGCTGGTCGGCCGCTGGTACGTGAAGTTCGGCGGCGGCACCGCCACCGTGGACCACTGGGTCTCGCTGGCCGGCCCCAACCACGGCACCTCCACCGCGTGGGCCTGCGCCCTGTGGGACCAGGCCTGCCGGGACATGACCCCCGGTTCGTACGTCGTGAAGAACCTGAACGCGGGGGACGAGACCCCGGGCGCGGTGAAGTACGCGACGTTCTGGTCGAACTGCGACGAGGTCGTCAACCCGGACGACAGCGTCCCGCTCACCGGGGCGGCCAACACACCGGTCGGCTGCCTGGGGCACAACGACCTGCTGGGGGACGACGCCACCTCGGCGGGGGTCCGGGCCTTCCTCGCCTCGTAGGACCGCTCCCGCGCTTCGGTCCCCCTATACCTCGACCCCGTCGACCGCGACGCGCTGGAGCAGGCCGTACGTGAACTCCGCCACGCACGGCCGCCCCTGCGCACGGAACGCGAGGCGCCACCGGGTCGGCGCGGTCCCCTCCAGCGGGCGCACCGGGGCGAAGGCCCGCGCCACCTCGTCCACCGTGGCCGACCAGGGCAGCAGGTCCTGCGCAGTCTCCAGTACGGGCCCCCGCGCACCCGGGGCCCGGACCAGCCACTCGTTCCACACCGCCCCGTCCGGCGCGGCCAGCACCTCGAAGCGCAGGTCCGGCCAGAGCGGCAGCGGCCACAGCAGGGCCTCGCACTCCAGATCGCCGATGGCGCGGGCGGCCGTGGACTCCGGGGGCCCGAGCACCGAGCGGTAGCGGGCCAGCGCGCCGCGCGAGCGGGGCGAGCGGACCATCGCCTGCCAGCGCTTGTTCGCCTCCCGCTGCTCGGCGAGCGAGGCGCCGAGACGCCGGCGCGCCTCGTCGGCGAGCTCCGGCCGGAAGTCCGCCATCCGACGCAGCAGCACCAGTTGGAAGGCGGCCGGACCGAAGGGTCCCGAGGGCGCGGACGGAGTCATGGAAGCCACGATTCCACACAGGACCTCCACGAACCCGCGATACGGATGTTGCGAGGGACCACGTAGCGTGCGGACGTCATGGACTACTGCCACGCGTGCCGCAGGCACCTCAACGGCGCCCTGGCGTGTGCCGGCTGCGGAACCCCGGTCGAGTACCTGCCCCCGGCCGCGCCCGGGGTGTCCGGCGTGCCCGCCGCCCCCTACGGCTCCGTACGGTCCGAGGCCGACGCCCCGCCGGCGGACCCGTTCGCGGACTCGCTCGTCGTGCTGTCCGGTGCGGACCGCGGCGGCCGGGCCGGGTCGCGCCGCCGCGCCACGCACCGCAGGCGCCGCCGGACCGTGCTGACGCTCGGGCTGGGCCTGGTGCTCGCGGTCGGGGGCACGCTCGCGCTGGCCCGGATCGTCACCGAGGGGCAGAAGACCGACCGGGCCGCACAGGTGGAGCTCACCGACGGGAACGGCCCGCAGGATCCGGGTCCGCTGCCGAGCGGCAAGGGGACTCCCGCCGCGCCCACGGCGCTGAAGCCGGTGAAGGCGTCCGGGTCCGCGAAGGCCACCGCGGGCGGTACGCAGCCGGCCGGGCCCGGGGCGTCCGCCGAGGGGTCCGCGCAGCCGGGTCCGACGGCGTCGGCCTCCGCATCGGGGAAGCCGGGGCCGACCAAGGGGGCCACCGGGTCGGGGCCGTCCGTAAAGCCGAGTCAGTCGGGGAAGCCGTCGCCGAGCGCTTCCGGGTCGGCGCAGCCGCCGTCGCCGAGCCCCAGCCCGACGCCGACCAAGACCGGCTGCTGGTTCATCTTCTTCTGCTGAGCGGCCGGGCGCTCAGCCCAGCATCCGCTTGAGCAGGTCCCGCAGGGCCGCCCGCTCGGCCGTGGACAGTCCGGCCAGCGGTTCGCGCGCGAAGTCCAGCGACTCGCGCAGCCGGTCCGCGGTCTGCAGGCCCTCCTGCGTCGGCGCGGCCAGCTTCACCCGGCGGTCCGCCGGGTCCGGCCTGCGCTCGACCAGGCCGCGCGACTCCAGCCGGTCCACGATGCCCGTGATGTTCGAGGGCTCGCACTTGAGCTGCTGCGCTATCCGGCGCATCGGCATCGGCTCCAGGGACAGCAGGTTCAGCACCCGCGCCTGGGCGCCGGTGAGCTGGTGGCTGGCTGCCGCGTGCTCGTACTCCTCGTGGTAGCGGGCCACGACGGAGCCGATGAGCTCGACAACCTCAAGGGTCAGGGGATCTGCGCGACGACTGGGCATGGATCCAGAGTACCCATTTACTTGACAACATGAAATATCCAGGCGCATGGTTGTTTCACCTACTGAAGTATTCGTCGATTCCTCGATTCGGGAGCGCACATGTCTGAGATCCCTGCCGTCAGCCGCGAGTGGCACCTCGTCCGCCGTCCGCAGGGCTGGCCCGTCGCCGAGGACTTCGCCCTGCGCGAGGTCGAGGTCGCGGCCCCGGCCCCCGGCCGGATCCTGGTGCGCAACCTGCACATGTCCGTGGACCCGTACATGCGCGGCCGGATGAACGACGTGAAGTCCTACGTCCCGCCGTTCCAGCTGGACAAGCCGATGGACGGCGGCGCGGTCGGCGAGGTCGTGGCCTCCGCCGCCGAGGGCTTCGAGGTCGGCGACCACGTACTGCACGGCCTGGGCTGGCGCGAGTACGCCGACGTGCCCGCCCAGCACGCCACCAAGGTCGACGCCTCGCTCGCCCCGCTCTCCGCCTACCTCGGCGTGCTCGGCATGCCGGGCCTGACCGCCTACGCCGGCCTCTTCGAGGTGGCCTCCTTCAAGGAGGGCGACACCGTCTTCGTCTCCGGCGCGGCCGGTGCGGTCGGCAGCCTCGTCGGCCAGTTCGCGAAGATCAAGGGCGCCGCTCGGGTCATCGGCTCGGCCGGCTCGGACGAGAAGGTGACGCTCCTCACGGAGAAGTACGGCTTCGACGCCGCCTTCAACTACAAGAACGGCCCCGTCGGCGAGCAGCTGAAGGAGGCCGCCCCCCAGGGCATCGACGTCTACTTCGACAACGTCGGCGGGGACCACCTGGAGGCCGCCATCTCCTCCCTCAACGTGCACGGCCGCGCCACCCTGTGCGGGGCGATCGCCCAGTACAACGCCACCGAGCCGACCCCCGGCCCGCGCAACCTGGCCCTGGTCATCGGCAAGCGGCTGCGCCTGCAGGGCGTGCTCGTCGGCGACCACGCCGGGCTCCAGCAGCAGTTCGTCCAGGACGTCGCCGGCTGGCTGCGCTCCGGTGAGCTCGTGGCCGACGAGACCGTCGTCGAGGGCGTGGAGAACGCGACCGAGGCCTTCCTCGGCATGCTGCGCGGCGACAACACCGGAAAGATGATCGTTTCCTTCACCGGTTAGGCTCACCCCACGCCGTCGTGATCGTGGGCGCGAGTCACGGCGATTACCAGGAGGATCTCTTCGCATGTCCATCCAGCAGTCCGACGTTCTCTACACCGCCGTCGCCACCGCCGAGAACGGCCGTGACGGCCGCGTCGCGACCACCGACGGCCAGCTCGACGTCGTCGTGAACCCGCCGAAGGAGATGGGCGGCAGCGGCGCCGGCACCAACCCGGAGCAGCTGTTCGCCGCCGGCTACAGCGCCTGCTTCCAGGGCGCGCTCGGCGTCGTCGCCCGCAACGAGAACGCGGACATCTCCGGTTCGACCGTCACCGCCGAGGTCGGCATCGGCAAGAACGACGACGGCTTCGGCCTGATCGTCAAGATCTCCGCCTCGATCCCGAACGTGGACGCCGCCATCGCCAAGGACCTCATCGAGAAGGCCCACCAGGTCTGCCCGTACTCCAAGGCGACCCGCGGCAACATCACGGTCGAGCTCGCCGTCTGATCCGGCTCCCGCTCGGCTGAACGCGAAGGCCGCACCCCGATCACGGGGTGCGGCCTTCGCCGTAAGCTGTGCCCCATGCGTGATCTTGCGGGGGGATTCGGTCATCTGCTGGCCGGACAGAGATGGGTGTTCCGTAACGGCCGGTGGCTGGGGTTCGGCCTGCTGCCCGGGCTGCTCGCGCTGGTGCTGTACGCCGGCGCGCTGATCGGGCTCGGCTACGGCGCCGACGACCTGACCGCCTGGGCCACCCCCTTCGCCGACGACTGGTCCGCGCCGTGGCTCGGGCTGCTGCGGGGCTTCCTGACCGCCCTCGTCTTCTGTCTCGGCCTCTTCGTCGCGGTGATCACCTTCACCGCCGTGACCCTGCTGATCGGGCAGCCGTTCTACGAGTCCCTCTCGGAGCAGGTCGACCGCAGCGTCGGCGGCGAGGCCCCCGAATCCGGGCTGTCGCTGGCCCGGGAGCTGTGGATCTCGGCCCGGGACAGCATCAAGGTGCTCGTCCGGGTGCTCCTGTACGGGATCCTGCTCTTCGCGCTGGGCTTCATCCCCGTGGTCGGACAGACCGTGATCCCGGTCATCGGGTTCTGCGTGTCCGGGTTCTTCCTCACCGAGGAGCTCACCGCCGTCGCGCTCCAGCGCCGAGAGGTGGAGCTGAAGGACCGGCTGGCCCTGCTGCGCGGACGCCGCGCGATGGTGCTCGGCTTCGGAGTCCCGCTGGTCCTGGCGTTCCTGGTGCCGCTGGTCGCGGTGTTCCTGATGCCGGGTGCGGTGGCGGGGGCCACGCTCATGGTCCGCGAGCTGCGCGGCGAGGACGCGGAGCAGGCCGACGGGGACGGGGACGGGGACGGGGACGGGGATCCGGCCGACGGGGCGGCCCGGCAGGGGCATCCCGGTCATCCCGGGCATCCGGCGCATCCGGCGCATCCGGCTCCGCGACAGCAGTCCCCGTACGCAGGGCCGTACGCGGCCGAGCCCCGGTACCCGGCGCCGCACCAGAACCCGTACGCGCAGTAGCTCCTACGACTGCGCGCGGGGCTCCACCCACAGGGCCTCGGCGATCGCGCACAGCTCGCCGTCGGCCGTGGCCAGGGCCGTGCCCACGCGGTACTTGCGGCCCTCGCTGCCGAGCAGCCAGGCGTACGAGACGAGGCCCGCGCCGACCGGCACCGGGCGCAGCAGCCGCGCGGTCAGGGCTGCCGTGACCGCCCCGGCCCGCCGGTCGTCGAGCAGCCGCCCGGCCGCGTTGCCCGGGCAGTCGAGCGCGCCCCACACCAGCTCGGGCGGCAGCAGTCCGTCCGCATCGCCGAGTGCGGGACCCGGGGTCCAGGCGGCGGCGACCAGCGGGCCTGCGGAGACCCGGCCGCAGTGCAGGCGCAGTCCGGTATCGGGGGTGCGGTGCAGACCGCAGCCGAAGCAGTCGACCATCCCGTCCGGGGGCGCCGCCCGGTAGGCGTCCGCCGCCGCCGAGGCCTGCTCCCAGGACGGGGGCTCGGGGGCCTCCACGGCCGGCTCGGCGGGGCTCGCCGCCGCCAGCAGGAACTCGCCGTCCACCAGCCGGGCGCCGCCGTCGGCGGTCGGAGCGAGCCGGACCGGGGCGCCCGTGGGCACCGGCCGGCGGAAGTCCACCCGTACGGACTTCGCGGCCGCCCGCGCGGCCAGCACCCCGGCCACGTAGCCGCCGAAGGCCACCCCGGGATATCCGCTGAGGTGGGCCGGAACCGTGATCGTCTCGAAGTCGGTCATGCCCGCCACCCCATCACACACGTCGTCCATACGCGTCGTCCTTGTCACAGGTGTGAGCCCGGGGGCCCCGCAACTATCGTGGCCGCCCGTTCGTCCTCCATCCTGGAGAGACGCGTACCGCGCGCAGGGGCTTCGGAGGTGGCCGGATGGCCGAACAGCCGTGGGGGCAGCCGTACCCGGTCCGCCCTCAGCAGCAGTCGTACGGGCAGCCGTGGCAGCCCGCGCCCACCGCGCAGTCCGCGATGCGCGCCTCGAACACCGACCGGGACCGGACGGTGGACGTGCTCAAGGCCGCGTACGCCGAGGGCCGGCTCTCCCGCGAGGAATACGGGCAGCGCTTCGACGCCGTGCACAAGGCGCAGACGTACGGTCAGCTCGCGCAGCTGGTCGGGGACCTGCCGTCCGGGCCGATGCCGGGCCCGTTCGGCGCCGCCGCGGTGGGGCTGCCCGCCGCGTACGGGCCGATGCCGATGCCGCTGCCCATGCCCCTGCCCGCCCGCCGGGTCAACGGGATGGCGATCACCTCGCTCGCGCTCGGCGTGCTGAGCCTGCCGACGCTCGGCGCCGCGGGCCTGGGCGCCGTGGCCACCGGGCACGTCGCCAAGGCGCAGATCCGGGCGCGCGGCGACGAGGGCGCCGGGCTCGCGACGATCGGCCTGGTGCTCGGCTGGCTGTCGGTGGGCGGCTGGGTGCTGCTCTTCCTGCTCGCCGGATTCGGGGCCCTCGACTGACCGGGCCGTCCCGCCCGGCTGCCGCCCCGTTCCGGGGCCGGTGCCCGTCACCTGCGGACCGATAGTATGCGTGGCGGCAAGAGCCGAGGCTGTCCCACACCGTCCTTGAGTCCGCCACCCGCCGCCGTCGTCCGGAGCCGTCGGAGCTTCCGGGCGTCGAAGCCGTGGGCACGGAGCCGGGCAGTGGATCGCCGAGAACGACGACCGGCCGTCGCGCCGAGCACCGACCAGCAGTAGGGACACCGTCAGTGACAGTCAGTACCGAGGGGTCGGCGGCCGTGCGCGCCGTTCCCCCGAGCGGACCGGCCGCGAACGCCCCCGGCAGCTCGAAGTCCTCGGATGCGGACCAGGTGCCGCGGCGCGCCCTGCGCTCCCGCGGCGGGCTCCTGCTGCTGGAAGCCGCCGTGGCGTTCGCCGCGGCACTGGTCCTCCCGCTGCTGGCACGCGGCTTCAAGCTCAACCCGCTCAACCGGATCGCGCAGGTCAGCGGCCTGGCCGCGATCCAGCTGCGGTTCGCGCTGGTCGGGCTTCTCTTCATCGCCGCCGTGGTGCTGGCGATGCGGCTGCGCGGCGGCCGCCACTTCGACCTCGCCACGCGCCTGGCCGCCGCGGCCCTCGCGGGCCTGGCCAGCGGCTTCGTCGCGGCGGGCGCCGTCGTCGCGCTGCTGGGCACGCCGTGGCCGATGTTCGGCCTCAACGGCGACAGCGGCCGCATCGTCGAATGGGCTCACGCCGTCGCGAACGGGCAGCCCTCGGGCTCGCCGGTCTACCCGCCGATGCCGCTCTACACCCTCGGCTACTACGCCGAGTGGTTCCACGGCGGCAACACCGCGTACGCGTTCAAGGACCTCCAGATCCTCGGCGCCGCCGCCTTCGGCCCGCTCGTCTACCTCGCCTGGCGGATGCTGCTGAGCCCCGTCCGGGCGCTGGCCTTCGGCGTCGTGCCCGCGTTCGCGCTGATCGACTCGTACAAGCCGTACAGCCAGACCGTGCTCGTCCTGCTGGTCCCGGTGCTGGTGGCGATGGTCGTGGCGCTGCGCCGCAGCGGCACCGAGGGCTGGCGCCCGCTGCTGCTCAAGGGCGCCGGGTTCGGCGCGGTGCTGGGCGTGCTGTTCCTCACGTACTCGGGCTGGTTCCTGTGGAGTGCGGCCGGCGTGCTGTTCGCCGCCCTGCTGTACTTCCCGTGGAAGACCGGCCGGTTCAAGGGCGCGGCCTTCATGGGCAGCGCCCTGGCGGTGTTCCTGGTGGTGGCCGGGCGCTACCTGGTGGTCATGCTGAAGGAAGGGCAGACCACCAAGGACTACAACTTCCGCTTCGACAACTTCACCGACCCGGCCTACTACCTGATGTGGCGCACGGACATGCCCGGCAAGGTGGGCGACTGGCCGCCGCCGGGGGAGTTCGGCGGGGTCGGGCTGTTCGCCCTGGTGACGTTCGTGTGCCTGGGCGCCGCGATCTGGCTGGGCCTGCGCAAGCCGCTGGTCGTCACGATCGCCGCGATGTTCATCAGCGCGTGGATCATGCGCATGTACATCGCCTCGCACATGTACGAGACGCAGACGGTCCAGCTGTACACGCGCACCAACAACCAGCTGCTCTACTGCGGGCTGATCCTGTGCGCGCTGGTGGCGCACCTGGTCTCGCTGAAGCTGGCCGAGCGGCGAACGGCGTCCGGGGCGAGCGCTCCGGGGGCCGGGGCGGCCGCGCCCGTCGAGGGGGCGCCCGCGCCCGCCACCGCCGTCGTCCGTACCGGCTTCCCCGGCCGCGAGGGCGCCGTGATCGGCACCCTCTGCGCCCTCCTCCTGCTGCTCGGCACGGTCTCCTCCTCGATGTCCGACCGCTACATGCCGGCGCAGGACGGCACCTACCGGATCCTGCCCTGGGTCTCGCACACCATCCGGCAGCAGGACGGGAAGTGCCCGAAGTTCGCGCCGAAGGGCGAGTGCTCCAAGGACGGCGACCAGAGCTGGCTGAGCTACGTCCGATGACCAGAAGGAAGCGATGATCTCCGCACTGACGCGCCTGGCCGACTGGTCGGCCCGGACCCCGAAGCGGCTCTGGGCCATCGCCTTCGCGCTGTTCTTCACGCTCGCGGCCTCCTGGTCCGCCGCCACCCCGCTCGGCGGCTCCCCGGACGAGCACGCCCACTTCATCCGCGCGGCCGCCGTCGCCCGGGGCCAGATCGGCGGCCCCGAGGTGATGGTCCCGCACATGGTGGCGGGCATCGAGGGCAAGTTCGCCGAGACCGGGGTGCAGCTCCCCGAGTGGTACAAGCCGCTGCCCAAGCAGCACGAGTGCTACGCCTGGCACGAGGACGAGCCCGCCTCCTGCGCGCCCTCGATCGGGCACTCGGAGAAGACCGTCCAGGTGACCACCGCCGCCGGCCGCTACCACCCGGCGTACTACATGGTGACCGGCTGGCCGAGCCTGCTGGTCGACGGCCCGAAGGGGCTGTACCTGATGCGGCTGATGTCGGCGGCGCTGTGCTCGGCGCTGCTGGCCAGTGCCGTGGTCACGGCCGCCGAGTGGCGGCGCCGGCGCTCGGTGGCGCTGCTCGGCGTGTTCACCGCGGCCACGCCGATGGCCCTGTACATGGCCGGCATGGTCAACCCCAGCGGCGGTGAGATCGCCGCGGGCATCCTCGTGTGGACCGCCCTGCTGTCGATCCTGATGTCGCCCGATCCGCGGCTGCTGAACCGGCGGCTGGCCCGGGTCGGCATCGGCGGACTCGTACTGATCAACATCCGTCCGCTGGGGCTGATCTGGTTCGCCGGGGCGGTCTTCTTCGGCCTGCTGCTCGCCCACCGCGGCGTCCTGCGCTCGGTGCTGCGCCGCAAGGCCCTGTGGGTCTGGACCGCGCTGCTCGGGCTGGCCACGGCCGGTGCGCTGCTCTGGGCGCGGGCGCATCCCGACAACTCGGAGATCAACACGCCCAAGACGCTCACCGCCAAGGAAGCCGCCCGGCAGACCTTCGGCAACACCGAGACGTACGTCCACCAGATGCTCGGCTACTTCGGCTGGCTGGACACCCCGGCGCCCGCCTTCACCTGGCTGGTCTGGCTGGGCGTGATCGCGGTCGTCACCGCGCTGGGGCTGGCGTACGGGCGGATGCGCGAGGCGGTGGCGCTGGTCGGCATGCTCGTGGCGATCGTGGTGGTGCCGGTGGCGGCCCAGGCCTCGCAGGCGGAGCAGCTCGGCATGGTCTGGCAGGGCCGCTACCTGCTGCCGTTCGCCGTGGGCCTGCCGCTGATGGCGGTGCTGATCTGCGCGAGCCGCGCGCCCGAGCAGGGGTTCCCGTGGCGCCGGCTCGTCGGCTTCGGCGTCGCCGGGCTGGCGCTGGCGAACGCGGCGGCGTTCTTCTGGGCGCTGCGGCGCTTCGCGGTCGGCGTCAACGGGCCGTGGGTGCCGTTCTCGGCGCACTGGGCACCGCCCGGCGGCTGGATCCTGTGGACCGGCGTGTACACGGCGGCGGCGTTCGCCCTGGTGCTGCCGGCGCTGGTGCGGGACCGCGAGCCCGCCGCGATGGAGGCTCCCGCGGAGCGGGAGGGCGGCACCCGCTCCGGACGGCACTCCAAGGTCCCGGCGATCGGCTGACGGCTCGGCCGCCGGTCCGGCACGCCGTCGGTCCGGCACGCCGTCGGTCCGGCCCGCCGTCGGACCGGTACGCAGCCGGACCGGCGGGCCGTCAGGCGCCGGTCCCGGGCGTCACCACGGCGGCCGGCACCACCTCGGCCGTCACCACGGAGGCCGTACGGTCGTCCGCCTCGGCCAGCAGTGCGCCGCCCGGGGCCCAGACCGCGGCGCGCCCGCAGCCGGTCCACCGGCCCGCCGGACCGACGTGGTTGGCGAGGACGACGTACAGGCCGTGCTCCTCGGCAATCCCGGGGTACACGGTGGCCCGCTCCCGGATGCCGTCGCCCGTCCCGTACAGGGAGCTCGCCAGGTGGACCCGGCAGCCGTCCGCCGCCGCGCGGCCGGTCAGCTGCGGGAAGTGGTTGTCGTAGCAGACGCCGAGCGAGAAGCGGATCCCGCCGAGCTCGAAGCGGCCCGCACGCCCGCCGGCCGCGAACACACCCTGCTCGTGCCCGTACAGGTGCTGCTTGGCGTACGTCGTCACGTGCCCGCCGTCCGCCCCGTAGACCAGGGTCGCGAGGGCGGGCAGCGGACCGGCGGTGCGCAGCGCGGCGTTGACCGCGAAGGCGATGCCGGCGGAGCGCAGCGGATCCAGCCGGGGGTCGTCGGCGTCCGCCAGCCACAGCCCGGGGTCGGCGGCGAGGGCCTCCAACTCGTAGCCGGTGAGGGTGAGCTCGGGGAACACGACGAGCTCGGCGCCCTGCGCCCGGGCCTCGGCGGCGAGCGCGACGCACCGCTCCGTGTTGGCGGACATGTCGGCCGGAATACAACTGAGCTGCGCTGCTGCGATCTTCACGCACCCAGGATGCCAGCCCGGCCCCGAACACCGGGGGCCGGTACGGGGGTCGACGTGGCGGTGCGGCCGGGCGATGCTGTAACCGTCCGCGCACTCACCGGAGTTGACGGAGGATCGGCTGATGCCCGACTGGATCCACCCGGTCCTCGCCGGCGCCTTCCTGGTCGTGTCGTACCGCCTGGTCCGCACGAGCGGCGCCGGGCTGCGGGTCGCCGTGCTCCTCATGGCCCTCCTGAACGCGGGCGTGCTGTGGCTGCTCGCGGCCACCGGGCCGGGCTGGGGCGTGGTCGCCGTCGCCCTGGTGTCCCTGGCGGCCGCGGTCCACAGCCTGCTGGCGGCGGTGCGGGCCCTGGCGGCCCGTATCCAGCGGGTCGACACCGAAGCCTTCCGCGGTCTGATCCGGCAGGCGGCGGAGGCAGCCGGCCCCCAGGTCGTGGGCGTGTGCGTGATGTTCAGCGGCGCGCTCGCCCTGACCGCCTTCGCCGACGACGCCCACCCGGAGGGCCGCCAGTTCCACCTCATGCCCGGCGCGGACTGCCCGTTCTGCCTGGTGGAGGACCAGATCCGGGATTTCCTCGGCCCCGCGGACCCGCTGCTCGCCGCGTACCGCACCCACCTGGAGGAGGGCAGCAGCCGCCACCTGCTGGTCAAGCGGCGCTCGGAGCGGGAGCCCTGGACGGGACGCCTGCGCGACCGGGTCTACTACCGGGTCCCCGCCCCGGCCCGGCGCCCGCCCTGCGCCGTCCACGACCCGCTGCTGGGCCGTCCGTAGACCGCGGCGTCCGCTAGCCCGCTTCCGGGCCGCGCAGCAGGGTCAGGAAGGAGCGGAAGGCGGCCGGCATGTCCACCGACTCCGGGGCCAGCAGCCACTGGTACTGGAGGCCGTCCATGACCGCGGTCAGCAGCGGGGCCGCCTGCTCCGGCGTGAGGCCCGAGGGCAGCCGGTCCCCGAATTCGGCGCGCAGCACCGCCGCCATCTCGGAGCGCACCTGCGCGTAGCGCTCGGTGAAGAACTCCCGGGCCGGATGCCCGTCGGTGACGCTCTCGCCCAGCAGCGCCGAGAACGTCTGCACGATGCCGGGCCGCATGGCGTTGTACTCCACCAGCGAGGCCAGCAGGTCCAGGCGCCAGGTGCCGGCCGAGGCGCGCGAGCCGCCGCCGGTGTCCCAGCGGTCCCGCTCCTCCAGCACCGCGACCAGCAGCGCCTCCTTGGTCGGGAAGTAGTGCAGCAGCCCCTGCTGGGTCAGGCCGACGCGCTCGGCCACCGCACCCAGCGACGCACCGCGGTAGCCGCGCTCCGCGATCACCTCGACCGCCGCGCGGACGATGTCGCCGCGCCGCTCCTCGCTCCTCGCCCTGGCCATCGCCCCGGCACCTCTTCCGCTCACGCCGTGCCCCGCATCGGCGGCGGGACCGTACGTACGTTATCGGAATATCACGAACACATTACGAACCCTACCGCTCTACCGGTATCGGGTCCACGATGGGGGACACCCCCACCGCACCCCACCCCACCGCACCGCACCCCGCCGCACGCACCCGCACGCACTCAACGAGGAGGCACGGCCGTGACCGATGCCGATCAGGTCCGCCACGACGCCGTAGAGGCGGCGCTCGGCAAACTGGACCTCGACACCAAGGCCCGCCTGCTGGCCGGCCAGGACATGTGGTCCCTGCCCGCCGTCGCCGAGATCGGGCTGAAGTCCCTGGTCATGTCCGACGGCCCCATCGGGGTCCGCGGCGTGCGCTGGACCGCCGACGACCCGTCCATCGCCCTGCCCTCCCCCACGGCGCTCGCCGCCGCCTGGGACCCCGCGCTCGCCCGCCGCGCCGGCCGGCTCCTCGCCCAGGAGGCCCGCCGCAAGGGCGTCCACGTCCTCCTCGCCCCCACCGTCAACCTGCACCGCTCCCCGCTGGGCGGCCGGCACTTCGAGTGCTACTCCGAGGACCCGTACCTCACCGGCGCCATCGGCACCGGCTACGTGAACGGCGTCCAGGACGGCGGTGTCGGCACCACCGTCAAGCACTTCGTCGGCAACGACGCCGAGACCGAGCGCTTCACCGTCGACAGCGTCATCGCCCCGCGCCCGCTGCGCGAGCTGTACCTGGCGCCCTTCGAGGCCATCGTCGCGAGCGCCCACCCCTGGGGCATCATGACGGCGTACAACCAGGTCAACGGCACGACGATGACCGAGCACCGGTACCTCGTGAACGAGGTCCTGCGCGGCGAATGGGGCTTCGACGGGTACAACGTCTCCGACTGGATGGCCGCCCGCTCCACCACCGGCGACATCCTCGGCGGCCTCGACGTCGCCATGCCCGGACCGCAGACCGTCTACGGGCCCGCCCTCGCCGCGGCCGTCCGGGCCGGGGAGGTCCCCGAGTCCGCCGTGGACGAGGCCGTGCGCAACGTCCTGCGCCTCGCCGCCCGCGTCGGGATCCTGGAGGGCGCGCCCGCCGTCGTCACCGAGGCCCCGGCCCCGATCGACGGCCAGGCGCTGGCCCGCGAGCTCGCCGCCCGCGGCTTCGTCCTCGTACGCAACGAGGCCGTCTCCGGCGAGCGGCGCGCCCTCCCGCTGGACGCCGCCCCCGGCCGCACCGTCGCCCTGCTCGGCGCCGCCGCCCGCGACGCCCGCGTCCTCGGCGGCGGCTCGGCCACCGTCTTCCCCGAGCGGATCGTCTCCCCGCTGGACGGGCTGACCGCCGCCCTCCCGGAAGGCGCCCTGACCTTCGCCGTCGGCGCCGACCCCTCCGATGAACTCACCCCCGCCGACAAGGGCTTCGAGCTCCGCGCGATCTGCCGCGACGCCTCCGGGGCCGTCCTCGGCGAGGGCAGCCTGCCGACCGGCCAGGTCCAGTGGATCGGCGACGACCTGCCGGCGGGCGCCTCGTACGAGACCATGGCGAGCATCGAGGTCACCGGTACGTTCGTGCCGCGCGAGAGCGGCGAGCACGCCTTCGGCACCCGCGGGCTCGGGGCGTTCAGCCTGGCCGTCGGCGGCGAGCCCCTCTGGGACGGCGTCCAGCCGATGGGCAACGAGGCCGACCCGTTCGAGGCCTTCTTCGGCGCCCCCAGCGAACGCGCCCGCGTCACCCTCGCCGAGGGCGAGGCCGTCGAGGTCTCGCTGACCTTCCAGGTCCCCGACACGAGCACCCTGCCGCTCAAGGCGATCATGTTCTCGCTGCTCCACCTCGGCCCGCAGCGCGACGCCGACGAGCTGATCGCCGAGGCCGTGGCCGCCGCCCGCGCCGCCGACACCGCCGTCGTGGTCATCGCCACCACCGAGCGCGTGGAGTCCGAGGGCTTCGACCGGCGCGACCTGTGCCTGCCGGGCCGCCAGGACGACCTCGTGCGCGCCGTCGCCGCCGCCAACCCGAACACCGTGGTCGTCGTCAACGCCGGATCCCCGGTCGAGCTGCCGTGGCGGGACGAGGTGGCCGCCGTACTCCTGACCTGGTTCCCCGGGCAGGAGGGCGGGGCCGCGCTGGCCGACGTACTGCTCGGGCTCGCGGAGCCGGGCGGGCGACTGCCCACCACCTGGCCCGCGCGGTTCGCCGACGCGCCGGTCACCGAGGTGATCCCGGCCGAGGGGCGCCTGGAGTACACCGAGGGCCTCTTCATCGGCTACCGGGCGTACGAGCGCCACGCCATCGCCCCCGCCTTCCCGTTCGGGCACGGCCTCGGCTACACCGACTGGGCGTACGAGTCCCTGGAGGTCACCGGGACCACCGCCCGGGTCCGCGTCACCAACACCGGCACGCGGCCCGGCCGCGAGGTCGTCCAGCTCTACCTCGCCCCCGTCGCCGAGGCGTCCGACGGCGCGCAGGGCGCGGCGGTGGAGCGTCCGGCGAGCTGGCTGGCCGCGTTCGCGGGCGTCGAGGCGGGCCCCGGCGAGAGCGTCGAGGCCGAGATCGCGCTGCCCGCCCGCGCCTTCGAGATCTGGGACGAGCGGGCCGGCCGCTGGCAGCGGATCGGCGGCTCCTACGAGGTCCGCGCGAGCCGCGCCCACGGCGACACGCGGCTGACGGCGACCCTGGAGGTCTAGAACCTCCGGGTTGGCCGGAAGTCACCCATGAACCGGACCGGGGGCGGGCCCTGACACCCGCCCCCGGTCCCCATGTGCCTCACATCAGCGCGGCGGTTCGGCCGCCGTCACCTGGCGGTGCGCCAGCTCCGCGAGCCGGGCCTGCCCGTCCTTGCCCGGGTGGAACCAGTCCCAGTGGCTCAACTGGTCCGCGGCGAACGGGTACTGGAACACCGCGCCGCCGTCGTAGCGGCACAGCGCGTCCTTCGAGCAGACCTCGCGGAGCACCTCGTTGTACTCGACCACCCTTGCCCGCACCTGCTCGCGCCGGGCCGTCGCCCCCGCGGCCGCCGACAGCGGGTCCGCCAGCATCGACTGACAGATCCCCAGCTTCCAGATCTGCCGCACCACGGGGGTGTCCTTGCCCTGCTCCCACAGCCGCTGCAGGTCCGGCACGCTGGATACGTACACCTGGGACGCGGGGGAGGCCGCGCGCAGACCGGCGAGGGCCTTCTCGAAACCGGCGCGGAACTCCGCCACCGGCGTCATCGACGAAGCCGTCGGCCGGCAGGCGTCGTTCGAGCCCACCATCACCGTGACCAGGTCGGGCTTGTGCTCCGCGGCCGAGGCCAGCTGCCCCGCCAGGTCCGCCATCCGGGAACCCGTCACCGCGTGGTTCCAGCTGCGCGCCGGCACCTCGGCCTCGCCGAGCAGCCGGGCGGCCAGTGAGTGGACGGCGGGATCGCTCCCGGTGGCCCAGGAGACCTCGGGGCAGTCCGCCAGGACCGAACAGGCGTCGAAACCCCGCGTGATGGAATCGCCGACGGCGGCGAGCGACGCGGGCGCGGTGTTCCAGCGCGGCCCGGCCTGCGCCCCGCGCTCACCCTCCGTGTCCGACCCGCCCGACTGACACCCGGTCAGCACCCCGGCCAGGAGGACCGCCGCCGCGCCCGCGCCCGCGAGGCTCCGGCGCCGGGACGTGCGCGCGCGGCGTCGCGTGGCGGTGGTGCGCATCGGGTGGTTCCCCTCCTCGTCGCCCCGCGTCCTCCGGGGGCGTCCTGCTGAGTGAATGCTCTGCGTTTGGCAGCCTCGGACCGACCGTACGTCACACCATGACCCCTGGCGCACGGTAGCTTTTTCCCGTGGCGTTTCGGCCGCAGGTCCCGTGGCGCAATGTCAAATAATTTCCGTTACATTACATCACGTCACATACTGTCCGTTTTCTGGAGTTTATTCCCGACCTCGTCCCACACTGGAGGTCCCGGTGACGACACGTGGAGTTCTGTACGTGCATTCCGCTCCGCGCGCGCTCTGCCCGCACGTGGAATGGGCTGTTGCGGGCGTGCTCGGGGTGCGGGTGAACCTCGACTGGATCAGGCAGCCCGCATCCCCCGGCACCTGGAGAGCCGAGTTCTCGTGGCAGGCCGAAGCGGGCACCGCGTCGAAGCTCGCGTCCGCGCTGCGCGGCTGGCACCTGCTGCGCTTCGAGGTGACCGCCGAACCCTGCCCCACCGCCGAGGGCGAGCGCTACAGCTCCACCCCGGAGCTCGGCATCTTCCACGCCGTCACCGGCATGCACGGCGACATCCTGATCCCCGAGGACCGGCTGCGCGCCGCCCTCGCCCGGTCCGCGCGCGGCGAGACCGACCTGGAGGCGGAGATCGCCAAACTGCTCGGCAAGCCCTGGGACGACGAGCTGGAGCCCTTCCGCTACGCGGGCGAGGGCGCCCCGGTCCGCTGGCTCCACCAGGTCGTCTGAGTCCCGGGTCCGGGGCATACGGCACAGGGCATACGGAAAGGGCCCGCCCGGCGAGTGCCGGGCGGGCCCTTTCGTACGTACTGCTCGTCGACTAGACGCTGCGGAAGGCCAGCGTCACGTTGTGGCCGCCGAAGCCGAACGAGTTGTTGATCGCGGAGATCGGGCCGTCGGCCGGCAGCTTGCGCGGCTCGCCGACGACGATGTCCGCGTCGATGTCGTCGTCGAGGTCGTCGACGTTGATGGTCGCCGGGGCGATCCGGTGGTACAGCGCGAGCACGGTCGCGACGGTCTCGATACCGCCGGCGCCGCCCAGCAGGTGGCCGGTCATCGACTTGGTCGCGGAGATCGCGATGTGGTCGAGGTCGTCGCCCAGGACCTTGCGCAGGGCCTTCAGCTCGGCCGTGTCACCCTGCGGGGTCGACGTGGCGTGCGCGTTCAGGTGGACCAGTTCGGCCGGGTCGAGACCCGTGTTGTCCAGCAGGTTCTGCACCGCGGCCGCGACACCGCGGCCGGTCGGCTCCGGCTGCGCGATGTGGTGGCTGTCCGCGGACAGCCCCTGGCCCAGCACCTCGCAGTAGACCCGGGCGCCGCGCGCGGCGGCGTGCTCGGCGGACTCCAGGATGACGACGCCCGCGCCCTCGCCGAGGACGAAGCCGTCGCGGGCCTTGTCGTACGGGCGGGAGGCCTGCTGCGGGTTCTCGTTGTTCTTGGACATCGCCATCATGTTGGCGAACGCGGCGATCGGCAGCGGGTGGATCGCCGCCTCGGTGCCGCCCGCGACGACCACGTCGGCGCGGCCGGTACGGATCATCTCGACGGCGTAGCCGATGGCCTCGGCGCCGGAGGCGCACGCGCTGACCGGGGTGTGCACGCCCGCCTGGGCGTTCACCTCCAGGCCGACGTTGGCCGACGGGCCGTTCGGCATGAGCATGGGGACGGTGTGCGGGGAGACCCGGCGCACACCCTTTTCCTTCAGTACGTCGTACTGGTCGAGCAGGGTGGTGACGCCGCCGATACCGGAGGCGATCACGGTGCCCAGACGCTCGGGGGCGATGGCTTCGTCCTCGCCGGCGGGAGCGGTGTAACCCGCGTCCGCCCAGGCCTCACGGGCCGCGATGAGGGCGAACTGCGCCGAGCGGTCGAGCTTGCGGGCCAGCGGGCGGGGCAGTACCTCGCTCGGGTCCACGGCGGCCTGTGCGGCGATGCGGACCGGCAGTTCGGCGAAGCGCTCGCCTTCCAGGGGCGAGACGCCGGACCGGCCGGCGAGCAGACCTTCCCAGGTCGAAGCGCTGTCGCCACCCAGCGGAGTGGTTGCGCCGATACCGGTGACGACCACGGTGCGATTGGTCGGGCTCACAGGAATTCTTTCTCCACGTCTAAGGGGGTGCTGAATTGTCACGGCGCCACCGCCAGGTGGCGACAAACGCTCGTCAGGCTCAGGCCTGGTGCTTCAGGATGTAGTCCGCGGCGTCGCCGACCGTCTTGAGGTTCTTGACGTCCTCGTCCGGGATCTTGACGTCGAAGCGCTCTTCGGCGGCGACGACGACCTCGACCATGGACAGGGAGTCGACGTCCAGGTCGTCGGTGAACGACTTCTCGGACTCGACGTCCTCGACCGGGATGCCGGCGATCTCGTTGACGATGTCCGCGAGGCCCGCGATGATCTCTTCCTGCGTGGCGGCCATGTGGCGCTCCTTCTATAGCTAACTGGGGTGATGCGGGGCGGGATGTGCTTCCCGGACCCTAGGGGAGGGTAACGACCGTCGCGGCGTAGACGAGTCCCGCCCCGAAGCCGATGACGAGCGCGGTGTCGCCGCTCTTCGCCGCTCCGGTCGCCAGGAGCCGCTCCATAGCGAGCGGGATCGAGGCGGCCGAGGTGTTGCCGGTGGTCTCCACGTCACGGGCGACCGTGACGTGCTCCGGCAGCTTCAGAGTCTTCACCATCGAGTCGATGATCCGCATGTTTGCCTGGTGCGGGATGAAGACGTCCAGGTCCTCCGCGGTGATCCCGGCCGCGTCGAGCGCCTGCTGGGCCACCTTGGCCATCTCGAAGACGGCCCAGCGGAAGACCGCCTGACCCTCCTGCGTGATGGCCGGAAACTTCTGGTCGCTGTCGGTGCTGCGGTACTCGTCCCACGGCACGGTCTGCTTGATCGTCTCGGACTTGTCGCCCTCCGAACCCCACACCGTGGGGCCTATGGCCGGCTCGTCCGAGGGGCCGACGACCACGGCGCCGGCGCCGTCGCCGAACAGGAAGGCCGTCGCGCGGTCTTCCAGGTCGGTCAGGTCCGACAGCCGCTCCACGCCGATGACCAGGACGTACTGGGCCGATCCCTCGATGACGAGGCCCTTGGCCAGCGTCAGGCCGTAGCCGAAGCCGGCGCAGCCCGCGGAGATGTCGAACGCGGCGGGCTTGACCGCGCCGATCCGGTGCGCGATCTCGGTCGCGACGGCCGGGGTCTGCTTGAAGTGCGAGACCGTGGAGACGATCACGGCGCCGATCTGCTCGGGCGAGATCCCGGCATCGGCCAGCGCCTTGCCGGAGGCCTCCACCGACATCGCGGCGACGGTCTCCTGGGGCGAGGCCCAGTGCCGGGTCGCGATCCCGGAGCGCGAGCGGATCCACTCGTCGGACGAGTCGATCGTCTCCAGGATGACCTCGTTGGAGACCACGCGGGTCGGTCGGTAGCCGCCGACGCCGAGAATGCGGGCGTACGGGGAGCCCTTGGCAGGCTTGATCTTCGACATGCTGTGTGGGCTCCTTCTCTCAGGCCGCGTGCTCGGCGACGAGCGCGGCGGCCTTTTCGAGATCGTCCGGGGTCTTCAGGGCCACGGCCGGCACGCCCTTGAGCGCGCGCTTGGCCAGACCCGTCAGGGTGCCACCCGGACTGAGCTCGATGATCCCGGTGACGCCCAGCTCGCCGAACGTCTCCATGCACAGGTCCCAGCGGACCGGGTTCGCGACCTGGCCGACCAGGCGGGCGACGACGTCGGCGCCCGTGGTGACGACGTGGCCGTCCTTGTTCGAGACGTACTTCAGCTCCGGGTCGGCCGGGGCGAGGGCCTGCGCGGCCTTCTCCAGCGTGGCGACCGCGGGAGCCATGTGGTGCGTGTGGAAGGCGCCCGCGACCTTGAGGGCGACGACCTTCATGGAGCCCTCGGGCTTCTCGGCCACCAGGGCCTCGATCTGCTCCATCGTTCCTGCGGCGACGATCTGGCCCGCGCCGTTGATGTTGGCCGGGGTCAGACCCAGCTTCTCCAGGTGCGCGACGACCACGGCCTGGTCGCCCCCGAGCACCGCGGCCATGCCCGTCTCGGTGACGGCGGCGGCCTCGGCCATCGCCAGACCGCGGGTCCGTACGAACGACAGCGCGTCCGCGTCCGACAGCACACCGGCGTACGCGGCGGCGGTGATCTCGCCGACGCTGTGGCCCGCGACGGCGCCGAAGGCCGCAGGGGAGCCGAGGGCCGAAGCGGACAGGAGACCGGCGGCCACCAGCAGCGGCTGCGCCACCGCCGTGTCGCGGATCTCGTCCGCGTCCGCCTTCGTGCCGTAGTGGGCAAGGTCGAGCCCGATGGCGTCGGACCAGGCGGCGACGCGGTCAGCGGCGCCGGGGAGGTCGAGCCAGGGAGTCAGGAAGCCGGGCGTCTGTGCGCCTTGGCCGGGAGCGACGAGTACGAGCACCCTCACACTCTCTCTTGTGGACGGTCCCCGCCGCCCGTGGGGACAGGGACGAAGAACCGTCGGGGTAATTGTTGATGTCCGACAAAAGTCTAGGACTGCTGATCGCCGTCGGCCAGACGCCCGAGGATCAAGGCGATCCGCAGCGTGAACGCAGATCGGACATCCGACGGCGACCAGCCGGTGACGTCGGTCACACGTCGCAGCCGGTAGCGCACCGTGTTCGGGTGCACGAACAGCATCCGCGCAGCCCCCTCCAGGCTGCTCGCCTGCTCCAGATACACGCTCAGCGTCTCCAGCAACGCCGACCCCGCCTCTTCCAGCGGTCTGTAGATCTCCTCCACCAACTGTTCCCGGGCGGAGGGATCCGAGGCGATCGCGCGCTCGGGCAGGAGATCGTCGGCCAGCACCGGCCGCGGGGCGTCCTGCCAGGCCGTACACGCCTTCAGCCCGGCTGCCGCCGCCTGCGCGGACTTGGTCGCGTTCAGCAGATCCGGCACCACCGGACCGGCCACCACCGGGCCCGCCGCGAACGGCCCGATCAGCGACTTCGCCACCTGGATCGGGTTGTCGCTGCCGCCCGCGATCACGACGAGGCGGTCGCCGAGCACACCCGTCAGGACCTGGAGCTTGTGGTGCCGGGCCGCGCGCCGGATCGCCTCGACCGTCAGCTCGCTGTCGCCCTCCGGTGCGGTGCCGAGCACCACGCACACGTGCTCCGGCGAGTTCCAGCCAAGTGCGGCGGCCCGCGACAGCGCGCCCTCGTCCGCCTCGCCGGACAGCACCGCGTTCACGACCAGGGACTCCAGCCGGGCGTCCCACGCCCCGCGCGCCTCGGCGGCCTGCGCGTACACCTGGGCCGTCGCGAACGCGATCTCCCGGGCGTACACCAGCAGCGCCTCGCGCAGGATCGACTCGTCGCCCGGGGCCGCGACCTCCTCGATCGCGGTCTCCATGACCTCGATCGTCGTCCGGACCATCTCCACCGTCTGGCGCAGGGTGATCGCCCGGGTCAGCTCGCGCGGAGCCGTCCCGAAGACGTCCGTGGAGATCGCCTGCGGAGTCTCCGGGTGCCGGAACCACTCCGTGAACGCGGCGATGCCGGCCTGCGCGACCAGGCCGATCCAGGACCGGTTCTCCGGGGGCATCGCCCGGTACCACGGCAGGGTCTCGTCCATGCGGGCGATCGCGTTCGCGGCGAGCCGGCCGGAGGACTTCTCCAGCCGGCGCAGCGTCGCGGCGTGCGGATGGGCGGGAGCGGGATGCGCGGGGGAATGCTCACGTTCGGGTTGGGGCACGGGACAAGACTGCCTTATCGGGACGGCGGCGCGGAGTCCGGTCCCGTGGCGGCATTCCCCCGGGGGGCTACGGTGACTTCCATGATTGACGTACGCCGCGGGGCCGACCGGTACGCAGGCGGGGATCCGGACGCCGGGATCACGACCGCGCACGCCTTCTCGTTCGGCCCGCACTACGACCCGGACAACCTGCGCTTCGGCCCGGTCCTGGCCTGCAACGAGGAGAGGCTCGCCGCGGGCGCCGGCTTCGACGAGCACCCGCACAGCCACACCGAGATCGTCACCTGGGTCGTCGAGGGCGAGCTCACGCACAAGGGCAGCACGGGCGAGAGCACCGTGGTCCGGCCCGGCGACGTGCAGCACCTGGCCGCCGGATCCGGCGCCCGGCACATCGAGCGCAACGACGGCGCGGCGCCGCTGCGCTTCGTGCAGACGTGGCTCGCGCCGGCGGCCCAGGGCGGGGAGCCCTCGTACACGCTGGTCCGGCAGATCGCCGACGGCACCCCGTACGAGATCCCCGCGGCCGGCGCCGTCCTGCATGTGCGGCGGCCCGGCGCGGGCGAGCGGGTGGCCGTACCGGCGGCGGAGCGGATCTACCTGCACGTGGTACGCGGGGACCTGCGGCTGGACGGGGAGGAGCTCGGCCCCGGGGACGCGGCGCGGATCACCGGGGAGCGGGGCCTGGAGATCGTCGCCGGATCCCCGGGCGAGCTGCTGATCTGGGAGCTGCCGTAGCCGCCGTGGCAGCCGTGCCGCCCTGGCTGCCGTAGCCGCCGTGCTGCCCTGGCTTCCGGTCCTACCGGGCGGCGAGCTCGGCGAGGACCGCGTCGGTGAACGGAGGCCAGGCCTCCACGGCCCACGGGCCGAAGGCGCGGTCGGCCAGCGCCACACACGCGGCGCGGGCGTCCGGATCCACCCACAGGAAGGTGCCGGCCTGCCCGAAGTGGCCGAAGGTGCGCGGCGAGGACGAGGCGCCCGTCCAGTGCGGGGACTTGCCGTCGCGGATCTCCAGGCCGAGCCCCCAGTCGTTGGGGGACTGGATCCCGTACCCCGGGAGCACCCCCTTGAGCCCCGGGTGGACCACGGAGGTGGCCTCCGCGACCGTACGCACGTCCAGCAGCCGCGGCGCCTGGAGCTCGGCGGCGAACCGGACGAGGTCGCGGACCGTCGAGACCCCGTCCTTGGCCGGCGAGCCCTCCAGGGTGGTCGACGCCATGCCGAGCGGCTCGAACACCGCCTGGTGCACGTACTCGGTGAACGGGATGCCGGTGGCCTTGGTGATGTGGTCGCCGAGCACTTCGAAACCGGCGTTCGAGTACAGCCGGCGCGTACCGGGCGCGGCCATCGCGCGGTGCTCGTCGAACGCCAGCCCGCTGGTGTGCGCGAGCAGGTGACGGACCGTCGAACCCTCGGGCCCGGCCGGCTCGTCCAGCTCGATCGCCCCCTCCTCGTACGCGACGAGCGCGGCGTACGCGGCGAGGGGCTTGGTCACCGAGGCCAGCGCGAAGCGGTGGTCCAGGGGCCCGTGGGAGCCGGCCAGGCTCCCGTCGGCGCGCACCACGGCCGCCGCGGCGGTCGGTACCGGCCAGTTTTCGATGGTCCGCAGACTCTGCAGGGTCTCCACGCTCTCCATGCGGCCGAGCCTACTTGCTTGGAGTGCACTCCAAGGTTTTAGCGTGGTCGTCATGAGCCTGACGGAGACGCGGTACACGATCAGCGAGGTCGAGGCCCGGACCGGTCTGACCCAGCACACGCTGCGCTGGTACGAACGGATCGGCCTGATGCCGCACGTGGACCGCTCCCACTCGGGACAGCGCCGGTTCAGCGACAAGGACCTCCACTGGCTGGCCTTCGTGGGCAAGCTGCGCGCCACCGGGATGTCGGTGGCGGACATGGTCCGCTACGCCGAACTCGTGCGCGAGGGCGAGCACACCGTCGACCAGCGGCGCGAACTGCTGGAGCAGACGCGGCGCGAGGTGCGTGCGCGGATAGCGGAGCTGAACGACGCGCTCGCCGTACTGGACTTCAAGATCGACATGTATGCAACGGGCACGACCGCGGGGAAGGCGACACGGCAATGACGCAGAACACCACCATCGAGCAGGTCGAACTCGGCAAGGGAGGCCCGCTCGTGGGCATCCAGGGCCTCGGCTGCATGGGCATGAGCGAGTTCTACGGGGAGACCGACGAGGCGCGGGCCCGCGACACCCTGGAAGCGGCCCTGGCCACCGGGGTCACCCTCTTCGACACCGCGGACAGCTACGGGCGCGGCGCCAACGAGAAGTTCATCGCGCCGTTCGTGGCCGAGCACCGGGACGAGATCACCCTCGCCACCAAGTTCGGCATCGAGCGCACCGACGACCCGCAGCACCGGGGCATCCGCAACGACCCCGCGTACATCCGCCGGGCCGTGGAGGACAGCCTGCGCCGGCTCGGTACCGACGTGATCGACCTCTACTACATGCACCGGCGCGACCCGGCCGTGCCCTTCGCCGAGTCGGTGGGCACGATGGCCGAGCTGGTGCAGGAGGGCAAGGTGCGCCACCTGGGGCTCAGCGAGGTCACCGGCCCCGAGCTGCGCGAGGCGTACGCGGTGCACCCGATCGCGGCGCTCCAGTCGGAGTGGTCGCTGTTCAGCCGGGACGTGGAGCGCACCGCGGTGGGCGCGGCGGCGGAGCTGGGCGTGGCCTTCGTGCCGTACTCCCCGCTCGGGCGCGGCTTCCTGACCGGCTCGTTCGCGGACGCGGCGGCGGACCTTTCGGCGGCGGACTTCCGCCGCTTCCAGCCCCGGTTCACGGGTGACAACGCCAAGGCCAACGCGGAGCTGCTGGCGCCGGTGCGGGAGATCGCGCAGGCGCACGGGGCGACCCCGGCGCAGATCGCGCTGGCCTGGGTGCACCAGCGGGCGCAGGTGCACGGGCTGACCGTGGTCCCGATCCCGGGCACCCGCAAGACCGGCCGTCTCGCGGAGAACACCGCCGCGACGCGGATCACGCTGACGCCGGCGGAGCTGGCGCTGCTGGAGCCGATCGCCGCCCACGTCTCCGGCGACCGCTACCCGGACATGACCTGGACGTCCGCGGGCCGCGAGGGCTAGACCGGTCGTCCCGGGTCCGGCCCGCGGCCGCCGGCGGGGGGCCTCCCGCCGGCGGCCGCGGAGGGCCTCGGCCGGTCCGTCGCGGGTCGGCGGATCGCAGGTCGGCCAGCCGTGCGTCAGGCTTCGGCGGCGAAGCGGTCGCGCAGCGCCGCGTACTCGGCGTCCGTCAGCAGGCCCGCGCTGTACAACTCGCTCAGGTGGTGCAGGCGTTCGTCCGTACGGGCCGCCGGGACCGAGGCCACCGGGGCGCGGCCGCGCAGGGCGGCGAGGACGGCCGCCGCGAACGGCAGCGACTCGTGCACCGACCCGTACCCGACGGCGAAGACCGCGGCCGCCAGGTCGTGGTCGGGCCGCGGGTCGCCCGCCGCGTCCCGCAGCAGCAGCCGCAGGTGGCCGCCCGGCCGCTCCGGGGAGCTCCACTCGACGCCGGTCAGCGCGGTCAGCGGGTAACGCTGGTCGCCCGCCTTCCACTTGGCGCTCGTTGCCCCCGTGCGCGACCACTGGAAGGTGACCGCCGAGCCGTCGAAGCCGAGCCGCGCGTCGTACGCCTTCAGCTGCAGCGGCGGCTGCGGCACCTGGACCAGGAAGCGCTCCGCCGGCTCGGCGGCCTCCGGGCCCAGCCGGGCCCGTACGGCGTCCGCGAACTCGGCGGCCTGCCCGGCCCGGTCGCCCGGCAGCACCAGCCGGTACGGATCGCAGACCTCCCGCAACTGCCCGGCGGCGGCCTCCACCAGCGGATCCGCGCCCGTCCGCGGCACGGCACGCAGGACCACCGCGTCCCGTCTCCCCCCGGATCCGGTCGCGCTCACGGTCACCCCCGCCAACGCCTCGAAGGGGATGCGCCGCTCCCCGAGGGCGTGCAGGAGTCTCGGAGTCCTCGGCGTTCGTATCCCCCGTGCGAAGCGGATGAGCACCGAGTCCGAGTCGAACTCCCAGACGGCATGATTTCCGGCCAGTACGTCACCCATGCGGCACATGGTAAAGGGACGCACCCCCGTGCGTCCCCCCTCGGTGCGAAGCCCGTTTTCCAGGGCTCTACGCGTGTCAGTCCCCGTCTGTCCCGGAAATTCCACGCCGGCACGCATCGTCGCCGGTCGCGCACGTGATGGAATCGAACGCGCCGGTTCCGATTTTGGCGAAGTTGTCCAGGGAACCGGTGCCTGGCTCGAAATAGCCGGTGTGGAGCTTCGCCCCGGCCGCGGACAGCACCCGCGATCCGAACTCCGGCGACACCGGGTCCGCCCCGTGGCCGACCCCGCCGACCTCCAGGTGCGGTACGTCCGCGATCCAGTCCCCGGAGTCCCGCGTGGCCCACACCCGGGCCGAGGTGTGCAGGTCGGCCACCGACCCCGCGCGCATCCCCGGGCTGCCCGCCACCACCACGTCCGTCACCGACGCCGGCAGCGCGTGCGCGGCGACCCCGCACACCACCGAGCCGTAGCTGTGGCAGAACAGCGCCACGCTCGCGTCCCCGGGCAGCGCCGCCGCCAGGGACTCCAGCCGTACGGCTCCGTCCACCGCCATCCGGCCGGTGGCCGCGTCCATGCCGACCCCGGTCGGCGCGGTGTAGCCCGCCCAGGCGATGACCGCGGTCCGGCTGCCGGGAGCCTGCGCGCGCTGGGCCTCGTACAGCGACCGGGCCATGCCGACGGGCGCGGTGAGGCGGCGCTGGGTGCGCTCGAAGGTGAGCACGTCGGTGTCGACGCCGGGGACGACCACCGAGATCCGGTCCGCCCGGTCGAGATCGCCGAACACCTCGGCGACACGGCCGCCGCCGGTCGGGTCGAAGGCGAGGATCTGCCGGCCCGGCTCGGCCAGGGACTCGAAGCGGTGGGAGCGCCGGCCGGCCGCGGTGCGGTCGGCCGGGGTCAGGCTGACGTCCCGGCTGCGGGCCTCCTCCGCCCGCTCGGCCAGCTCCAGGCCGCGCAGATTGGCCCGGTAGCGCAGTGCGGCGGGCACCCCGTCGAGGTTGCCGACGACCAGGGGGTACCCCTCGGCCAGCCGGGCCCGCTGGGACCCGTCGAGGCCGGCGAAGAACCGGGCCACCGTCCGTACGGGGGCGTCGGCGGGCGGCACCGGGCGGCCGTCGATCCGGGCCGAGGCCCAGGAGGCGAGGGCGGCGGTCCGCAGGGTGGTGCCCGCGTCGGGGCGGTGCACCGCGGTCCAGCCGGTGGTCGCCAGCATGATGAAGACCACCGCGAGCGCGAGCAGGGTGCGCAGGGCGGCGGGGCGCGGGTCGGCGCCGAC
Source organism: Streptomyces sp. NRRL S-244 (assembly GCF_000717915.1). Lineage (GTDB taxonomy): Bacteria > Actinomycetota > Actinomycetes > Streptomycetales > Streptomycetaceae > Streptomyces. The sequence goes on along the minus strand of NZ_JOCX01000023.1, from coordinate 31,138 downwards.
GGCGGTGGAGTGGGCGAGGCCGGGCAGGTTCACTGGGACCAGCGTAGGAGACCGGATCCGGCCACGGCGCCCAGGGTGACCGGGTTCACGGCCGACGGTGCGAGCCCGTACGGGTGTTCAGCGCCACTCCGCGGCCAGCGCCGGGCCGATCTGGTCAAGGCAGGCCTCGGTCATCCGCCGGATCGAGGCCACGCTGGCGTCCTCGCCCTGCCCCCACAGCCGCCCGGTGACCCTCATCACCCCGGAGAAGGCGGCGACCGCCACCCGGGGCCGCGGATCCGCGTCCACGTCCAGGTCCTCGCGCTCGGCGATCAGCCGGGCGATGCGCTCCTCCAGCTCGGTCGAGCGGCGCAGGTGCACGGCGAGCAGCGCCGGCGTCGACTCGATGAGCTGGTACGTACGCATGTAGAGGTCGACCGGCACCACGTCGGACAGGGCCTCCTCCAGGGTGTCCCAGGCACGGAGCAGCGCGCCGCGCAGGGCTTCGAGCGGGCCCTCGGCGGGGGGCCGGGCGGTCAGCGCGGCGACGAAGTGCGACTCGACGAGGTCCTGGACGGCGAAGGCGACCTCCTCCTTGTTGGCGAAGTACCGGAAGAAGGTGCGCTGGGAGACGTCCACGGCGTCGGTGATCTCGTCGACGGTGGTGCGCTCGTACCCCTGCGCGACGAAGAGGAGGAGGGCGGCGCGCAGCAGCGCGTCCCGGGTGCGCCGCTTCTTGCGTTCGCGCAGTCCGGGCGCCGGTACCGGCGCCGGCCGCTCGTCGGTCATCACCGAGGGGTGTCCTTTCCGCAGGCTCCGCCTGCCGACGCTGACGCTGAGTGAGCGGTCAGGGTACCTGTGACCGACCTGACAGCCACTGTCTCGCTGAGCCGTTGGTGAAGTGTCGGCCGCCGTCGCTCCTGGCCGGCGCCACCGAGGTCGTCGTCGGCGACGCCCCGCAGGCAACCCGTTCGGGGACGGCCGGGGGCGGGCCGAGCCGCCCGCACCCGCCCCGACGCCCTCGCGCGGGCGTCAACCGCGGACGTACGACAGCCCCGCCGGGCGGTTCCGGCGGGGCCGTCGCCTATCCGGGTGGACCGGCCCCCGGCCCCTTCCGCCCGACCGTCCTCGCAGGTCAGCGTGGTGTCCGAGGCGCTCCGGAAGCGGTCCGGGGTGCCGTCGTCCACAAGGAGTTGACCCGTCATGCGTACGAGTTCACCCGCACGGTCCACCACCGTCCTGGCCGCGACCGTCCTGGCCCTGGCCGCGCTCATCCCGAGTACGGCCAGCGCCGCACACGCCGCCGGCCCGCCGCCGGGCAAGGCCCCCGCCTGCGCCACCGGGCAGCTGTGCCTGTGGGCGAAGCCGCAGTTCAAGGGAACCCGCCACACCCACGAGCTGAGCACCCTGGACATCAACAGCTGTACGGCGCTGCCCGCCGGGACCAGCGCCCAGTCGCTGGTCAACGGCACCGGGCGGCCGGTGACCACCTACCAGTCGGCCGAGTGCGCGGAGACCGGCGAGTTCCAGACGTATCCCGGCGACGGGGTCTGGCTGCCCGAATCCCCCTACCTGGTCAGGGCCTTCAAGGTGTGGGAGCGGTAGCGGCGTCCGCAGCCGGGGCCGCTTCGGGCACCCGGGCCGGTACGTCGGCCCCCGCGCCCGGAGCGGCCGCGGCACCCTGGGCGGCCGCGGCACCCGCAGCGGCCCCCGGGCCCGGGGCGGCCGCCGCGCCGAGGCGCCCGATCTCGGCGCGCAGCGCCCGTACCTCCGCGGCCAGCTCCGCGATCGCGGCGGTCTGCGCCCGCTCCACCCGGTCGTCGCGTTCGAACCGGGAGATGAACCAGGCCGCGATGTTGGCCGTCACCACACCCAGCAGCGCGATCCCCGACAGCATCAGCCCCACCGCGAGGACCCGGCCGAGCCCGGTGGTGGGGGAGTGGTCCCCGTACCCGACGGTCGTCATCGTGGTGAAGCTCCACCACACGGCGTCGCCCAGGTTCTTGATGTTGCCGTTCGGGGCGTCCCGCTCCACGCTCAGCACGGCGAGCGAGCCGAACATCAGCAGCCCGACCACCGCCCCCGCCACGTACGTGGTCAGCCGGATCTGCGGGGCCATCCGCGCCCGCCGGCCCACCAGCAGCAGCGTGGACACCAGCCGCAGCAGCCGCAGCGGCTGGAGCATCGGCAGCAGCACCGCGCCCAGGTCCAGCCAGTGGGTCCGGACGAACGCCTTCTTGGCCGTCGACAGGCCCAGCCGCATCAGGTAATCGGCGGCGAAGGCCCCCCACACCACCCACTCGGTGACCGCGCACGCCCGGTGCACGTCCGCGTCCGCGTCGGGCACGACGATCGGCACGGCGTAGGCGACGGTGAAGGCCGCGGCGAGCACGAGCAGCGGGGTCTGGCTCCGCCGCTCCCACCGCAGCTGGCGGGAGGGTTCCTTCATACGGAGCATCGTAAGGAACTGGTAAAGCGAAGCGGGCCCCCGGCACTGCCGGGGACCCGCCCTGACACCTGTCCGCGGAGGCTACGCGTCGCCGCCCGCCGCGCCCGGGTCGGCCGCCGAGACGTCCAGCAGCCGGTACCGGTCCACCGCCTGCTTCAGCGCGGAACGGTCGATCTTGCCCTCCTTGGCCAGCTCGGTCAGCACCGCCAGCACCACCGACTGCGCGTCGATGTGGAAGAAGCGCCGGGCCGCACCGCGCGTGTCCGCGAAGCCGAAGCCGTCCGCACCCAGCGAGGTGTACGCGCCGGGCACCCACCGCGAGATCTGGTCCGGCACGGACCGCATCCAGTCCGACACCGCCACGAACGGCCCCTCGCCGCCCGACAGCTTCCGCGTCACGTACGGGACGCGCTGCTCCTCCTCCGGGTGGAGCAGGTTGTGCTCCTCCACCTCGACGGCCTCGCGGCGCAGCTCGTTCCAGGAGGTCGCCGACCAGACGTCCGCCCGGACGTTCCACTCCGCGGCCAGGATCCGCTGGGCCTCCAGCGCCCACGGCACCGCCACGCCCGAGGCCATGATCTGCGCCCCGATGGAGCCCTCCGAGCCCGCGGACACCCGGTGGATGCCCTTGAGGATGCCGTCCACGTCCACGCCGGCCGGCTCGGCCGGGTGCTGGATCGGCTCGTTGTAGACGGTCAGGTAGTAGAAGACGTCCTCGGCCTCGGGCCCGTACATGCGGCGCAGGCCGTCCTGGACGATGTGCGCGATCTCGTACCCGTACGCCGGGTCGTACGCCACACAGCCCGGGTTGGTCGACGCCAGCAGCTGGGAGTGACCGTCGGCGTGCTGGAGGCCCTCACCCGTCAGGGTGGTCCGGCCGGCGGTCGCACCCAGGACGAAACCGCGCGCCAACTGGTCGGCCATCTGCCAGAACTGGTCACCCGTGCGCTGGAAACCGAACATCGAGTAGAAGACGTAGACCGGGATCAGCGGCTCGCCGTGCGTCGCGTACGCCGAACCCGCCGCGATCAGCGAGGCCGTGCAGCCCGCCTCCGAGATGCCGTCGTGCAGCATCTGGCCCGTCGGGGACTCCTTGTACGCGAGCAGCAGGTCGCGGTCGACCGCCTCGTACTGCTGGCCCAGCGGGTTGTAGATCTTGGCGCTCGGGAAGAACGCGTCCATGCCGAACGTGCGGTACTCGTCCGGGGCGATCAGCACGAACCGCCTGCCGATCTCCTTGTCCCGCATCAGGTCCTTCAGGATGCGCACGAACGCCATCGTCGTGGCGATCGACTGCTGGCCCGAGCCCTTCTTGGCCGCCGCGTACGTCTTGTCGTCCGGCAGCTGCAGCGGCTTCGCGCGCACCACGCGGGTCGGCACGTAGCCGCCCAGCGAGCTGCGCCGGTCGTGCATGTACTGGATCTCCGGCGAGCCCTTGCCCGGGTGGTAGTACGGCGGGGCGCCGTCCTCCAGCTGCGCGTCCGTGATGGGGATGTGCAGACGGTCGCGGAAGCGCTTGAGGTCGTCGACCGTCAGCTTCTTCATCTGGTGCGTCGCGTTGCGGCCCTCGAAGTTCGGGCCGAGCGTCCAGCCCTTGACCGTCTGCGCCAGGATCACCGTCGGCTGGCCCTTGTGGGCCTTGGCCGCCGCGTACGCCGCGTAGATCTTCTTGTGGTCGTGGCCGCCGCGGCCCAGGTGCAGCAGCTGCTGGTCGCTCATGTTCTCGACCATCGCCCGCAGCCGCTGGTCGTCGCCGAAGAAGTGGTCGCGGATGTACGCGCCGGTCTCGGTCGCGTACGTCTGGAACTGCCCGTCCGGCGTCGAGTTCATCTTGTTGACGAGGATGCCGTCGCGGTCCTGCGCCAGCAGCGGGTCCCAGGAGCGGTCCCAGATCAGCTTGATGACGTTCCAGCCGGCGCCGCGGAACTGCGACTCCAGCTCCTGGATGATCTTGCCGTTGCCGCGCACCGGGCCGTCGAGCCGCTGCAGGTTGCAGTTCACGACGAAGGTCAGGTTGTCCAGGCCCTCGCGGGCGGCGATCGACAGCTGGCCGAGCGACTCCGGCTCGTCCATCTCGCCGTCGCCGAGATACGCCCAAACGTGTGACTTCGAGGTGTCGGCGATCCCGCGCGCCTCCATGTACCGGTTCATCCGGGCCTGGTAGATCGCGCCGAGCGGGCCGAGACCCATCGAGACGGTCGGGAACTCCCAGAAGTCCGGCATCAGCCGCGGGTGCGGGTAGCTGGACAGGCCGTACGGGGCCTTCGACTTCTCCTGCCGGAACGCGTCGAGCTGCTGCTCGGAGAGCCGGTCCAGGAGGTAGGCGCGCGCGTAGATGCCGGGGGAGGCGTGGCCCTGGAAGAAGATCTGGTCGCCGCCGTCGCCCTCGTCCTTGCCCCGGAAGAAGTGGTTGAAGCCCACGTCGTAGAGGGAGGCGGAGGACGCGAACGTAGCGATGTGGCCGCCGACGCCGATCCCGGGACGCTGGGCGCGCGAGACCATGACGGCCGCGTTCCACCGGGTGGCGTTCAGGACCTTGCGCTCGATCTCCTCGTTGCCGGGGAAGAACGGCTCGTCCTTGGTCGCGATCGTGTTGACGTAGTCCGTGCTGCGCATCTCGGGCACGGCCACGCGCTTCTCGCGGGCCCGCTCGATCAGCCGCAGCATCAGGTAGCGGGCGCGCTCACGGCCCCGCTCGTCGACGGCTGCGTCCAGGGAGTCGAGCCACTCCTGCGTCTCCTCCGGATCGAAGTCCGGGACCTGGCTCGGCAGGCCGCCAATGATGATCGGATTGCGATCGGATGCGGAAGCCACGCTGTTCCTTCGCTGTCAGGGGAGTCGTGCCATGGGGTTTCGCCGCCTCCCATCGTCGTACGCTCGGTCGGAATCGTCACCTGTACTACTGGGTAATCACTGGAGTCCGCGGCGATTCGGGGCGCCGTCGGCGGCGGGTCCGGCCACTTCGAACCCTACGCCCAAGACGATCAGCGGGTTCGTAAGGCCGTTCGTCCCTCAAACAGGTAGGAAAGCCGCTCAGTGTCGCCGATGATGCCGAATGAGCTGGAATGGTGTGGGATGAATCACCAGACGTACACACGGGAAGGCTGAAAGTTGCGGCGAGACGGCCGTAATCGTCACCGTTTCGACGGTCTCGGCGGCCGGGTACTTGCGCGATCCGCCGCGCCCGTGTGGACTACGCCCAATGCTGCGCGTACGCGCGCCGCCGAAGACATTCACCGAACATGAGCAGGAGGCACCCCGTGAGCGCGACCGCGGACCACGCGGAGAGCCTGGCCGCCCGGCTGGGTTTCCAGTCCGAACAGGTGGTCCAGGAGATCGGCTACGACGACGACGTCGATCAGGAATTCCGTGACGCCGTCGAGAAGCTCGTCAGCGAGCTCGCCGACGAGGACTACGACGACGTCGCCGACGCGGTGCTGTTGTGGTTCCGCGACGAAGACGGCGATCTGACGGACGCCCTGGTCGATGCGACCGAGCTGGTCGAGGACGGCGCACTGATCCTGCTGCTGACCCCCAAGACGGGCCGTGACGGCTACGTCGAGGCCAGCGACATCAGCGAGGCGGCCGAAACGGCCGGCCTCTCGCTTGCCAAGGGCCTGCCCGTCGGCAAGGAGTGGACCTCCACCAAGCTGGTGACGCCGAAGGCCGCCAAGGCCAAGCGCTGAGCCGCGCCCCGCAGCCAAGCGGACACGCACCCCGCCCGCCGGATCCGTTCCGGTCGGCGGGGTGCGTGCGTTCCGGGGGCCTTGTCCCCCTAGGCTGGACCCACCCGAACAGCCCAATGCAGGGATGCAGGAACGAAGGGATGCGAGAGATGGCGATCGAGGTCGGCAGCAAGGCCCCGGACTTCGAGCTCAAGGACAACCACGGCGCCACCGTGCGGCTCTCCGACTTCCGCGGCGAGAAGGCCGTGGTGCTGCTCTTCTACCCGTTCGCCTTCACCGGTGTCTGCACCGGCGAGCTGTGCGAGCTGCGCGACCAGCTGCCGCGGTTCCAGAACGACGACGTCCAGCTCCTCGCGGTCTCCAACGACTCCGTGCCGACCCTGCGCGTCTTCGGCGAGCAGGAGAACCTGGACTACCCGCTGCTCTCGGACTTCTGGCCGCACGGCGAGACCTCCCGCGCGTACGGCGTCTTCGACGAGCAGAAGGGCTGCGCGGTCCGCGGCACCTTCATCATCGACAAGGACGGCGTCGTGCGCTGGACCGTCGTCAACGGCCTGCCCGACGCGCGTGACCTGAACGAGTACATCAAGGCCCTCAACAGCCTCTGAGAAAGTCTCCGAGAGCCCCCGGAGAGCCCCGAGAGCCCTCGAGAAACTCAGAACCCGTCGGGCCGTCGCGCAATCGCCGCACTTCGGGCGGGTTCCGCGAACTGTTCACCGGGAAAGACGCCGACAGGCGGGAACCCGTCACTAGGATCGAAGCGTTGATCCCGGTAGAAACCGCACGACGGGGCACCGCCCCACACATGAACCCAATGGAGGACCCGTGGGAGTCAGCCTCAGCAAGGGCGGAAACGTCTCGCTGACCAAGGCCGCGCCGAATCTGACGGCGGTCATCGTCGGTCTGGGCTGGGACGCTCGCACCACCACCGGTGTCGACTTCGACCTCGACGCCAGCGCGATCCTGACCAACGACCAGGGCAAGGTCGCCAACGACTCGAACTTCGTGTTCTTCAACAACCTGAAGAGCCCGGACGGCTCGGTCGAGCACACCGGTGACAACACCACCGGTGAGGGCGAGGGCGACGACGAGGCGATCAAGGTGAACCTGGCCGGTGTCCCGGCCGATGTCGCCAAGATCGTCTTCCCGGTCTCGATCTACGAGGCCGAGAGCCGCCAGCAGAGCTTCGGCCAGGTCCGCAACGCGTACATCCGCGTCGTGAACCAGGCCGACAACTCCGAGCTCGCCCGCTACGACCTCTCCGAGGACGCCTCGACCGAGACCGCCATGGTCTTCGGCGAGCTGTACCGCAACGGAGCGGAGTGGAAGTTCCGCGCCATCGGCCAGGGCTACGCCTCCGGCCTGCGCGGCATCGCCCAGGACTTCGGCGTCAACGTCTGAGCCTGCCAGCAGTCACCCGTCCGGCGCCGTGCACTGTGTGTACGGCGCCGGACGCGCTTTGCGGCGGTGCACCGCCGAGATGCACCACCGAGCTTCACCGGCGGCCCGCCACGCGGGGCGCGCCGCGATCACCACGTCGTCCGGGGAGGACCACAACATGGGCGTCACACTCGCCAAGGGGGGCAACGTCTCCCTTTCCAAGGCCGCACCGAACCTCACCCGGGTCCTGGTCGGTCTCGGATGGGACGCGCGCTCGACCACGGGGGCCGATTTCGACCTCGACGCCAGCGCGCTGCTGTGCCGCGACGGCCGGGTCCTGGGCGACGCGTACTTCGTCTTCTACAACAACCTGAAGAGCCCCGAGGGCTCCGTCGAACACACGGGGGACAACCTCACGGGCGAGGGCGAGGGCGACGACGAATCGATCATCATCGACCTGACCAAGGTGCCGGTCGAGGTCGACAAGATCGTCTTCCCGGTCTCGATCCACGAGGCGGAGGCCCGCCGCCAGAGCTTCGGCCAGGTCAGCAACGCCTTCATCCGCGTGGTCAACGACTCGGACGGCCAGGAACTGGCCCGCTACGACCTCACCGAGGACGCCTCCAGCGAGACCGCGATGATCTTCGGCGAGGTCTACCGGTACGGCGGCGAATGGAAGTTCCGAGCGGTGGGGCAGGGGTACGCGTCGGGGCTCCGGGGCATCGCTCTAGACTTCGGGGTCAACGTTTCGTAAAGCCGTACAAGACGATGGGGTGCCAGTGGTTCTCAAAACCTTCGGCTGGTCGTTCGCAGTCACTGCGCTCGGTCTGGTCGCAGCGGGGTTCTACGGGGGAATGACCGGACTCGGGATCGTCGCGATCCTGTCCATCCTTGAGATCTCGCTGTCCTTCGACAACGCGGTGGTCAACGCCGGAATCCTGAAGAAGATGAACGCCTTCTGGCAGAAGATCTTCCTCACCATTGGTGTGCTCATCGCCGTGTTCGGCATGCGCCTGGTCTTCCCCGTCGTGATCGTCGCGGTCACCGCCGGTATCGGGCCCATCGAGGCCGTCGATCTGGCGCTGAACGACAAGGACATGTACCAGCAGCTGGTCACGGACGCCCACCCGGCGATCGCGGCCTTCGGCGGCATGTTCCTTCTGATGATCTTCCTCGACTTCATCTTCGAGGACCGGGACATCAAGTGGCTCGCGTGGCTGGAGCGCCCGCTCGCCAAGCTCGGCAAGATCGACATGCTGTCGGCGTGCATCTCGCTGATCGTCCTGCTGATCACGTCCGCGACCTTCGCCGCCAACGCCCACCAGCACGGCGGGGCCCACGTGGACAAGGCGCAGACCGTCCTGGTCTCCGGCATCGCCGGCCTGATCACGTACATGATCGTCGGCGGTCTCTCCGGCTACTTCGAGAACCGCCTCGAAGAAGAGGAAGAGGCCGAGCACGAAGCCGAGGAAGCGGCCAAGAAGAGCGGCAAGCCCGTCTCGGCCGTCGCCATGGCCGGCAAGGCCGCCTTCTTCATGTTCCTCTACCTCGAAGTCCTCGACGCCTCCTTCTCCTTCGACGGGGTCATCGGCGCCTTCGCCATCACCAACGACATCGTGCTGATGGCCCTCGGCCTCGGCATCGGCGCCATGTACGTCCGGTCGCTCACGGTCTACCTGGTCCGCCAGGGCACCCTCGACGACTACGTCTACCTGGAGCACGGCGCGCACTACGCCATCGGCGCGCTCGCCGTGATCCTGCTCGTCACCATCCAGTACGAGATCCACGAGGTCATCACCGGCCTCGTCGGCGTGCTGCTCATCGCCTGGTCCTTCTGGTCCTCGGTGCGCCGCAACAAGCGCCTGGAACTGGAGGGTTCCACCGCCGAGGCATGATCACGGCGGTAATGCGGAACGCTCCAACTACGGGGCGGCCGGGCTGGTCTGCGGACTGCCGGGCCGCCCCGTCCGCGTAGGCCGCCCCGCCTACACAGAATGAGGGGGGACAGGGGAAATGGGATTCTTCGACGGGATCAGGGGCAGCCGCGCCCTGCAGTTCGACTCGGGCAGCGCCTCGGCCGCGATCGAGCTGACCAAGCGGCATCCGACGGTGTCGCTCACCAAACAGGGGGCGGTCCACGGGAACCTGCGGGTCAACCTGTCCTGGCGCATGCGCAGCTCGGACATCGGCGGCCGCGGCGGGGGTGAGGGCGGCCGGCTGCTGCGCCACCCGTTCAAGCTGTTCAAGCCCGAGATGGTGCAGGCGCACACCCAGGGCATGGTCAACGTCGACCTCGACCTCGGCTGCCTCTACGAGCTGGCCGACGGGACCAGGGGCGTCGTCCAGCCGCTGGGCAACCTCCACGGGGACATCAACAGCCCGCCGTACGTGAAGCTCAGCGGCGACGACCGGTTCGGGGCGCCGTCGGGGGAGACCGTCTTCGTCAACCTGGACCACGCCGACGAGATCAAGCGGCTGCTGGTGTTCGTCTACATCTACGACCAGACCCCGGCCTTCGACCGGACGCACGCCATGATCACCCTCTACCCGATCACCGGGCCGCGGATCGAGATCCCGCTGGAGGAGCGGCAGCCGCAGGCCCGCTCCTGCGCGGTGCTCTCCATGGAGCACGTCAAGGGCGAGCTGATCGTGCGGCGCGAGGTGAAGTTCGTGTACGGGTTCCAGGCCGAGCTGGACCGGCTGTACGGGTGGGGCCTGCAGTGGGGGCGGGGCTACAAGAGCACCAAGGCCTGACCGGGTCCGGGTGGGTCCCGGCGGGACCCCAAGGCCTGACCGGGACCGGGTGGGTCCCGGCGGGACCCAGGCGGGTCCGAGGCGGGTCCGAGGCGGGTCCGCTGCGGGTCCGCGGCGGTCCCGGTCAGGCGCGGCGCGCGTCAGCGGCGGAGGAACTGCGGGCCCTGCACCGGCAGCCGGAACGTCGGGTCGCCGCCCGGGACCGGCACCGGGGCCGGGGACACCGGCTGCGGGTAGCCGTACGCCGGCTGCACGGGCGGCGGGGCCTGCGTTACCGGCGGCTGCGGTGCCTGCGGTGCCTGCTGCGAACCCGACGGGCCGGGCGGGCGCATCTGGGCCGTCTGCTCGCCGTTCGGCCCGGCGGCGGGGTCGGCCCCGGACCCGCCCTCGGCGGCGTTCTCGTCCACCGAGATCCCGTGGTCGGTCGCCAGCCCGACGAGGCCGTTCGAGTAGCCCTCGCCCAGCGCGCGGAACTTCCACCCGTCGCCGCGGCGGTACAGCTCCCCGCAGATCAGGGCCGTCTCGGCGCCGGTCTCGGGGCGCACGTCGAAGAAGGCCAGCGGCTCGGCGCCGCCGGTCGCCGTGGCGTCGTACAGCAGGATCCGCAGGTCGCGGACCTGCTGGAACGGCACGTCCTCGGCGGAGGCCACCACCAGGATCCGGTCCACCACCGGCGGCACCGCGCGCAGGTCCGCCTGCACGGCGTCGGTGATCCCGTCGCCGAGCTGCTTCTTGCCGAGCCGCCAGACGGCCCCCGAGGGGTGCCGGGGCTGGTTGTAGAACACGAAGTCCTCGTCCGAGCGCACGCGCCCGTCCGGGCCCACGAGCAGCGCCGAGGCGTCGACGTCCGGCACCTCGGGGCCGCCGGTCCAGCGCAGCACCGCCCGGACCGCCACGGCGGTCACCGGGATGTTCGAGCCCTTCTGCATCGCGTGCGTCATGCCCGTCATCCTGCCCTCCCGGGGCGGCGCGGAACAACGCGGCCCCCCGCAGGGCCTTGTCGCGCAAGAAAGACCTGGGCATTGTGCAAGAGGGTTACCTGAACTTCATGTGCTTGAGGAACTCTTGACTCACGTTCGTACGTACTATTACCGGCCACGCCACTGGGGCCGCCGAGGCAGTACGGGGGAAGCACATGCGTCACTTCGGGCACATATCGCCCACTGTCCGCAAGGACCTCTTCCACCAGGAGCCGGCCGAGTTCACCGCCGCCTCCCCCGCCCGCATTCTCGCCGCCGCCCTCGGCGCCACCCTCTACAGCCCCGCCACCCGCCCGAACCTCGCCGGGGACGTCCACAAGCAGGCCGCCCGCGGGGTCGTCTCCATGGTCCTCTGCCTGGAGGATTCGATCAGCGACGCCGAGGTCGCCGAAGCCGAGGACAACCTCGTCCGCCAGTTCGCCGCCCTCGACGCCGACGGCGGAGAGCTCCCGCTCCTCTTCATCCGGGTCCGCACCCCCGAGCAGATACCCGACCTCGTGCACCGCCTCGGCGGCTCCGCCCGCAGACTGGCCGGATTCGTACTCCCCAAGTTCACCGAGAGCCGCGGAACCGCCTTCCTCGACGCCGTCGCCCAGGCCGAGGCGGCCGGCGGACACCAGCCGCTGTACGCCATGCCCGTCCTGGAAACCCCCGACCTCCTCCACCTCGAGACCCGCGTCGAAGCCCTCGCCGGCATCTCCCGCACCGTGGGCCGGTACCGCGACCGCGTCCTGGCCCTGCGCCTCGGCGTCACCGACTTCTGCTCGGTCTACGGACTGCGCCGCACCCCGGACATGACCGCCTACGACGTCCAGATCGTCGCCGGAGTCATCGCCGACGTGGTCAACGTGCTCAGCCGCGCCGACGGCACCGGCTTCACCGTGACCGGACCCGTCTGGGAGTACTTCCGCAACCAGCAGCGCCTCTTCAAGCCCCAGCTGCGCCGCAGCCCCTTCCTCCAGGAAGGCGCCGAGGAACTGCGCACCACCCTCATCGAGCACGACCTCGACGGGCTCCTGCGCGAGATCGAACTCGACCGGGCCAACGGACTCCTCGGCAAGACCTGCATTCACCCCGCCCACGTCACGCCCGTCCACGCGCTGTCGGTGGTCTCCCACGAGGAGTTCAGCGACGCCCAGGACATCCTGCGCCCCGAGCGCGGCGGCGGCGGAGTCATGCGCTCCGCCTACACGAACAAGATGAACGAAGTGAAGCCCCACCGGGCCTGGGCCGAGCGCACCATGCTGCGCGCCGAGGTCTTCGGTGTGGCGAAGGAGGAGGTCGGCTTCGTCGACCTCCTCACGGCCGGGCTCCAGCTGTGAGCGGACCCGTGACGGCGAAGACCGCAGAGAAGACTGCGGCCAAGACTACGGAGAAGGGCAAGACGATCGACGCGGTGTGGTCGGGAACCTGGGTGGCCGAGCGGCTGGGCGTACGCCTGGAGGAGGCCGGCGACCCGGGATCGCCACGGCTCGACGAACTGCTCGGCCTCGCCCTGCGGCGCAATCCGAAGCGGGCCCACCTGCTGGTCTCGCAGGTGCTCGGCAAGCACGTCCCGCAGTCCCCGCGGGCCGTGTACGCCGCCGGGCACGGGCTCGGCGAGCGGGTCCGGGCCCTGCTGGGCGACGAGGCCGCCGCCGTGGTGGTCCTCGGGTACGCCGAGACGGCGACCGGGCTCGGGCACTGCGTGGCCGACGGTCTCGGAGCGGCCCCCTACCTGCACTCCACCCGCCGCCCCGTGCCGGGCGTCGAGCCCGCCGGCGGGTTCGAGGAGGCCCACTCGCACGCCACCTCCCACCTGCTGCTGCCGCAGGACCCGAAGCTGCTGGCCGGCAGCGGACCGCTGGTCCTCGTCGACGACGAGTTCTCCACCGGCAACACGGTCCTGAACACCATCCGCGACCTGCACGCCCGCCACCCCCGCGCGCACTACGTGGTCGTCGCCCTCGTCGACATGCGCTCCCCGGCCGACCGCGAGCGGCTCACCGCCTTCGCCGCCGAGATCGGCGCGCGCGTCGACCTGATCGCGCTCGCCTCCGGGACGGTGCACCTCCCCGAGGGGGTCCTGGCCAAGGGACAGGCACTGGTCGAGGAGTACGAGCGCGAGGGCGCGGGCGCTGCGGGCGCTCCGGCCCCGGGTGTTTCGGACGAGGCTCCCGCTGCCGCCGCGGCTGCCGCGGCCCCCGTCGGGCGGGTCGTGCTGGACTGGCCCGCCGGGGTCCCGGACGGCGGCCGGCACGGGTTCACCCCCGAGCACCGCGCCCGGCTCGAAGCGGCCCTGCCCGCGCTGGCCCGGCAGCTCGCCGACGCGCTCGGAGCCGAGCCCGGGCGGGTCCTCGTACTCGGCAACGAGGAGCTGATGTACGCGCCGCTGCGCCTCGCGCGGGCCCTGGAGGAATCCGGGGCCGCGGCCGAGGTCCGGTTCTCGACCACCACCCGCTCGCCCGTGCTCGCCGTCGACGACCCCGGCTACGCCATCCGCTCCCGGATCGTCTTCCCCGCCCACGACCACCCCGCCGACGGGCCCGGCGACCGGTACGCCTACAACGTCGCGGGCGCCGGCTTCGACACCGTCGTCGCCGTCGCCGACACCCACGGGGACACCGGTGCGCTGCACGCCCCCGACGGGCTCCTCGCGCGCCTGGCCCCGCACGCCGGCCGGGTCCTGCTCGCGCTGGTCCCCTCGTACACCCCGGACGTCTCCTCCGGCGTTTCCTCCGACCGGCGGGAGCCGATCATGCCCGAGCCGATCCTCTCCGAGCCGATCCTGCCCGAGCCGATCCTGTCAGCGCCGATCCTGTCCGAGCCGCTGCGCGGACCCGCCTTCTCCTCGTACGCCCCGGAGGACTGCGGCTGGCTGCTCCAGGACCTCTCCGACGCGGCGCTGGAGGCCCCGACCGAGGAGCGCGAGGAGGCCATCCAGGCGGGCGGCGCGCACTACGCCGAGTCGCTGCCCGTCGAGTACCAGCCGTCCCCCCAGTACCAGGAGCTCTACCGGAGCGCGCTGACCGCGTCCGCCGCCCGTATCGCCCGGGCCGTCGGCACGGTCACCGAGACCGTCCTCGCCGAGCGGTCCCCCTCCCCGGTCCTCGTCTCGCTGGCCCGCGCCGGCACCCCCGTCGGTGTCCTGATGCGCCGCTGGGCCCGGGCCCGGCACGGCCTGGACCTGCCGCACTACGCCGTCTCCATCGTGCGCGGCCGCGGCATCGACCCCAACGCCCTGCGCTGGCTGGCCGCCCACCACGACCCCGCGGACATCGTCTTCGTGGACGGCTGGACGGGCAAGGGCGCCATCACGCGCGAGCTCGCGGCGGCGCTGGAGGCCCACCGGGATGCGGGGGGACCGGACTTCAACCCGGAGATCGTGGTCCTCGCCGACCCCGGTTCCTGCGTGTCCACGTACGGCACCCGCGAGGACTTCCTGATCCCCTCCGCCTGCCTCAATTCCACCGTTTCCGGACTGATCTCGCGTACGGTCCTCAGGTCCGACCTGGTCGGGCCCGCCGACTTCCACGGCGCGAAGTTCTACCGCGAGCTCGCCGGAGCCGATGTCTCCACCGGCTTCATCGACACCGTCGCCGCCCGCTTCGACGAGGTGGCCGAGGCCGTCGGCGCCGAGGTCAAGGAGCTCCTCGCCGCCGACCGCACGCCCACCTGGGAGGGCTGGGCGGCGGTCGAGCGGATCAGCGAGGAGTACGGCATCCACGACGTGAACCTGGTCAAGCCCGGCGTCGGCGAGACGACGCGGGTGCTGCTGCGGCGCGTGCCGTGGAAGATCCTGGCGCAGCGCGGCGCCGGGGCGGACCTGGACCACGTACGGCTGCTCGCCGAGCAGCGGGGCGTGCCGGTGGAAGAGGTCGACGGGCTGCCCTACACCTGCGTAGGACTCATCCACCCCCGCTTCACACGTGGCGCGACCGGCGCCGACGGAAAGGCCGTGACCTCCAAGTGACTGCGACTGTCCTGGTAGCCAGTGATCTCGACCGCACCCTCATCTACTCGGCGGCCGCGCTCGGCCTGACCATGCCCGACCCGGTGGCCCCGCGGCTGCTGTGCGTCGAGGTGCACGAGAACAAGCCGCTGTCGTACATGACGGAGACGGCGGCGGCGCTGCTGGCCGAGCTGACGGCCGATCCCGCGGTGGTCTTCGTCCCGACGACGACCCGGACGCGCAAGCAGTACCAGCGCATCCGCTTCCCCGGGCGCCCGGCCCCGTACGCGATCTGCGCCAACGGCGGGCAGCTGCTGGTGGACGGGGTCCCGGACCGGGACTGGCGGCGCGAGGTGGCGGCGCGGCTGGCGCAGGAGTGCGCCCCGCTGGAGGAGGTGCACGCGCACCTGCTGGCGACGGCGGACCCGGCGTGGCTGCGCAAGGCGCGGATCGCGGAGGACCTGTTCACGTACCTGGTCGTCGAACGCGACCTGGTGCCGCGGGAGTGGGTCAAGGCGCTGACGGAGTGGGCCGACGGGCGCGGCTGGACGGTCTCCCTCCAGGGCCGCAAGATCTACGCCGTGCCGCGTCCGCTGACGAAGAGCGCGGCGATGCGCGAGGTGGCCCGCCGTACGGGCGCCACCACGACCCTCGCCGCCGGCGACTCGCTGCTCGACGCGGACCTGCTGCTGGCGGCGGACGCGGCCTGGCGGCCGGGCCACGGGGAGCTGGCCGACGCGGGCTGGACGGCGCCGACGGTCACGGCCCTGGAGGCGGCGGGCGTGCTGGCGGGGGAGGAGATCGTGCGGGCTTTCGCGGAGGCGGTGGCCCGGGAGGGTGTCCGTCCGGCCGGCGGTGTCGGCACACTGGGCGCATGACCAAGGGCAACAGCACCAAGATCACTGACGAGCTGTACCGCTACGTGCTCGACCACAACCCCCCGCTGGACACGGTCCAGCGGGGGCTGGTGGCGACGACGTACGAGAAGTTCCCGGACGTCGCCGGCATGCAGTCGGCGGAGGAGCAGGGGCCGCTGCTGGCCTTCCTGGTCCGGCTGACCGGCGCCCGCCACATCGTCGAGGTCGGCACCTTCACCGGCTTCTCGACCCTGTCGATGGCCCAGGCCCTGCCGGCGGACGGCGTGCTCGTCGCGTGCGACGTCTCGGAGGAGTGGACGGCGTACGGGCGCGAGGCCTGGAAGGCGGCGGGCGTCGCCGACCGGATCGACCTGCGGATCGCCCCGGCGCTGGACACGCTGCGCGCCATGCCGCAGGAGCCGCACATCGACATGGCCTACGTGGACGCGGACAAGGAAAGCCAGATCGCTTACTGGGAGGAGCTCGTTCCGCGGCTGCGCCCGGGCGGGCTGATCGTCACGGACAACACGCTGTTCCACGGCACGGTCCTGGACGAGTCCGCGACGGGTTCGGCGGCGGGGGTCCGCGCGTACAACGAGCACGTCGCGGCGGACACCCGCATGGAATCGGTCCTGCTGGCGATCTCGGACGGGCTCACCCTCTCGCGCAAGCGCTAGTCGGCATCCGGCGCTCCGCGGTCAGCAGCAGCCCCCACCACCGCAGCAGCCCCCGCCGGACGGGGCGGGGGCGCTGCTGGTCCCGCCCACGGCGACGGCGGAGAGCAGCTTCACGGTGTCGGCGTGGCCGGCCGGGCAGTCGGCGGGCGCGGACGACTCGGCCATGGGCCGGCTGACCTCGAAGGTGTCTTCGCAGGTCCGGCAGCGGAATTCATAACGAGGCATGGCCCCAGGCTACAGAGCGGCGCGCCTCCCGCTACAGGCTCGGCGCCACGGGGTTCGGCGCTACGGGGTTCGGCGGTACAGCTTCGGCGGTACGGGGTCCGGCGCTACGGGGTCCGGCGATCTAGAAGCCGTGGCTGAGCCGGGCGGCGGCCGCCGCGGCCCGGTCCTCCCGTGCGGCCTGCTCGGGGTTGCGGGCCCGCCAGTACGGATTGTCGTGCGGCAGGGCGCTGCCCACCCGCCCGTACATCCCGAACCACATCAGCATCACGCCGACGACGAAGCTGAACAGCACGTTCTGGATCTTGAAGGCCAGGAAGTTCACCCCGGTGTCCAGCAGGGCCAGATTCACGAACCCGCTGGCGATGAAGGCCAGCCCCAGCACGATGTTGAGGGTGGAGGCGAAGTTCCCGCCGATCACCATCCCGGCGAACAGCAGCAGCCCGATGCAGATCGACAGGACGCTCAGCGCGCCGTTGGTGTTCAGCGCGAGCACCGTGGCGCCGCCGGTGTCGAAGAACCCGATCCGGTCGATCAGCCCGAGGATCCCGAACGCGACCAGCAGCAGCCCCATCAGACCCGCGCCCACCCGGTACACCTGGCTGAGCTTGTGGTCGGTGGGCAGGTGCTCGTCGAGCCGGGTGTTGACGGGACGCGCCATGCGCCGCACCAGGTAGGGGACGTGCGGTGCGGGCAGCTCGATCGGCCCGTGGGCCACGTACGGAGCGTAGTTCTCGTGGGGCTCGTGGCACCCGTAGGCCGCGTGCGGCGCGGTCACGGGGGGTGCGTCGGGCGCACGATCGGTGTGCGAAGTGTGGGCAGCCATCACGCCCTCCTCTTCCAGCCACCTCCAGCATCCATCGATGCCCCCTCCGCGACAAGCGCGGACGTCGCGGACCTCAGCCGGTCCCGGTCCCGGTCCCGCTCCCGCGCCCGCCGCGGATATCCGAGACGACCCGCCCCACGTCCGCCCGCACCTGCTCCATCTCCTGAAGGAAGTGCCAGTAGTCGGGGTGCCGCTCCTCCAGCCCGGCCAGCGCCCGTTCCATCCGCGCCACCGACTCGTCCAGCGGCCGCGCGTGCCGCGGATCGGGCACACTGCGGCCCTCCATCGCCAGCCGCTGCGCATCCCGGATCGCGAACCGGGTCCGCTGCACCTCCGCCTGCGGGTCCCGCGCCACCGCCTCCAGCCGCGACAGCCGGTCCTGCGCCGCCGACACCGCCTCGTCGGTGGCATCCAGCGCACCCCGGACCGACTCGACCAGCGCCGCCACGTCCGCCCAGCGCTGCTCCTCGCGCGCCCGCGCCGCCTCCCCCAGCTGCTCCTCGGCCCGCGCCACGTCCCGTACGGCCTGATCCGGCACCTGCTGCAGGTCCTGCCAGCACGCGGCACTGAACCGCCGGCGCAGCTCACTGAGGACCGGATCCACCCGGTCCGCCCGATTGCGCAGCGCCTGCGCCCGCGTCCGCAGGCTCACCAGCCGCCGGTCGATCTCCGCGGCCCGCTCCGGGAGCCGCGCCACCTCGGCCCGTATCGCCTCCGCGTCCCGCAGGATCCGGTCCGCGCGCTGGATGGTCTCCTGCACCCCGTGCCGCGCGGCGCCCTGGTTCAGCAGGGTCAGCTCGGGCCCGAGCGCGGCCAGCCGCGCCGCGAACTCATCGGCCCGCATCCCCTTGCCCCGTACGTCGTCCAGCGCACTGCTCGCCGCGAGCAGCGCGGCCCGGGCCCGCTCCCGCGCGGGCGCCACCCGGGCCAGCTGCGTCTCGGCCTTGTCCAGCAGCGGCTGCAGCCCCTGGGCGAAACGGTCCAGCTCACCCTTGACCCGGACCAGCTCGTCACGGGCCCGCGTCAGCTGCTCCCGCGCCCGCGCGGCGACCGACCCCTCCAGATCCACCCGATCAAGGTCGTGCGCGTCGACGGCCTCGATGTACACATGGCTGACCTGGTCGATCCGCTGCCCGAGCGCGGCGAACCCCTCCCCGGCCTGCCGCGCCGCGGGCGACCCGTCGGCGGCCGCGATGGTCTCCATGGAGATCCGCAGATCCCGCTGCGCGGTGTCCAGCTCGTAGAACGCGGCCGCGGCGGCATCCTTCGCCGCCTGCGCATCCGCCCGCCGACTCTCGTCCCGCCCGCCGAACCACCGCCGGGATGCCGTCGTCACAATCCCTCTCCCGTACCGCCTCCGCCATGCCCCGGTCCATTCTCTCCCACGGATGCGGGTTTGCGTGGGGGGTGCGCCTGCCATGTAGGCTGTCCACTCATCCACGGGTGTGTAGCTCAGGGGTAGAGCGCTGCTCTTACAAAGCAGATGTCGGCGGTTCGAAACCGTCCACGCCCACCAGCACAAAGGCCCCCAACCGATCACGGTTGGGGGCCTTTGACGGCTTCAGGTGACGGCAGTTGCCTACTCGGCCGGCCGCCGACGGCGCAGCAGCCGGTCCATGTGCCCCATCGCCTCGCGCCTACTGCCGTCGGTCACATGGGTGTAGATGTTCATCGTGACGGCGATCTGTGAGTGCCCCAGGATCTCCATCACCACCCGCGGCGCCACCCCGGCCGCGAAGAGCAGCGTGGCGCACCCGTGCCGCGCGTCGTGCAGCCGGATCCGCGGCAGGCCGGCGTCCAGGCCGATCCGCTCGAAGGACCGGCTGAGGTTGCGCGGCTCGACCGGCCGGCCCGTGCGTGTCGTGAAGACGTAGTCACTCTCGTCCCATTCCTTGGCGGCGGCCCGCAGCGCGGCCTGCCGCATCCGCTGCCACCGCAGCGGCGCCACGCACATGCGCGGGATCGGGATGGCTCGGGCGCGCCGGTTCTTGGTCGAGTCCGCGTACAGCTCCTTTTGCACGCGCTGGATCTGGTTCCGCACGGTGAGCGTCCGGCGTTCCAGGTCGATGTCCGACCAGCGAAGCCCGAGGATCTCGCCGCGGCGCAGACCCAGGGCCACCGCCAGCGCGAAGGCGGTGTACAGGGGATCGCGGCGGGAGGATTCCAGGAAGGCCAACGTCTGGTCGAGGTCCCAGGCTTCAGCTCCCGCTGGACGACGCGGGGCGCCGGCACGAGCTGGACCACGTTCCGACTGATCGGCTCCTCCCGGTTCGCGGCGGTGAGCGCGCTGCGCAGTACCCGTTGCGACTCCTTGGCCGTGACTGCGGACGCCTGCGCGGTCCTGACGCGCGCCGTCGTCATCGCGTGCGGCGTTGACGAGTTCCAGGCAAGCGTCGCGGGCCCGCTCGGGCCATGTACCGCCGGCCGCCTTTGCGACGGCGAGGAGGGGCTCCCACACGTTTGCGGGCCGGTCCACGATGCTCTCGGGCAGCACGGGCCAGGCGTCGCTGAGCTGCTCCCGTACGGATTCAGCCCACGCGGCGAGCCGCTCGCGCAGGGCGACCCGCGATTGGTCTTTGACATGCTGGTTGGTGCCCTTCAGCGCCTCATGCTCTATCCCGCGCAGGGCTTCATGGTCACCCTCCCCGTGCCTGGCGAGGTTTCAGCCGCCTACATGCGACTGTGTGCAGGCGGCTTCACCAGTCGCCCTGCTCGTACTTGAGTGGCATAGATCACAGTCGGAGCCCTGCCCGGGCGGCAGCCGCCTTGCAGTACAGGACTAATAGGCAGAGATCGAGGCGCTGTTCAGAACGTGATCGGCCAGATCCGGGCTGGCTGAGCCTTGCCGGGGGAAAGGTGAAGACAGCATGGCGTGTCGCTGCGTGGTCGGATCCGTACGCCTCGGGATGCTGCCCGGCTTTCATTGATAGACAATGAATAGGTAGCGACCTTGGGAGGCGATATGTCTCGGCCGCATCGAGGGGCGAACGCGCAAGATGCAGAGATTTCTCAGTTTCAGAGAATAGCTCTCGATGAACTTAGCGAGTTCGTTAGATCGTTTGAGGATATGAATGATGCTGCAGTCCAGGCGCCGCGCCTGGATGCCGAGCAAGTTATTTCTGAACTCGCGAGGATCGCTGAACACCTGGAAACCGTAGAAGCGCTGGCGCGCGGGCGTGTACTCGCCATGCTTGCCTCCGATATGCGCCGTCTGGAAAGAAAAGCTGAAGCGGAGCATGTTACCGGGGCCCTGGGAGGTGACGCTAGCAGAACGAAGACGAAGCGCCACCCGCCGGCACTATCGATGGTGACGGACGGCGAGACTGAGCGCGGCTATCCACGGGGTGATAAACTTAGTCGGCGAGGGCAGTGGGGGCGGCGAATTAGCGACGCCGCAGCGCTCTTCGATCTGTTCGGAGGGGCCAGTCGTAGTGATAGGCCGACAATAGATCGGCCATTCACTGCGGGGTTGGAGCGCAGAGTGGATGCTGCGGAGAAGTTGCTTGTTCGTGACAAAGAACACCGAGGGCAGGGTGGGAAACTATGACAGCACTCGTGGTTCCCGATATCCCGCAAGAGCTGGCGGAAAAGCTGGCGAACCTCCAAGCAGAGAATGCCCAAGTCTATGCAGATGTAATGGCGGCTTGGAAGGTCGATCAAGAAGAGGCGCGGAAAACAGAGAGAGCTGCAAAGCGTGTGCCCTGGATCTGCAGGCTAATAGCGCTAGGGGCGCTATTGGTTATGGGGCTGCTTGCTTGGCACGCCATTGACGAAGGTGCTGCTGCAGAAGGCGTTACAATCATCACCTCCGCCGCCGCTTCAGTAGCTTTCGTTTTCATTACCGGTCGCCTGACAGACCAAGGCGGTGTTGACGGTAGCGAGGTCGAGGTTGCTCGCGAAGATGAAACGTAGCAAGAGTCAGCGCGCCGAATCGCGGCCGGAACGCCACCGGCGGGCGGGCCACTGCCAACCCGGGTCGGCGGTTCTGAACTGCATCAAACCGGCGTGAAAATAGCTACAGCACTTCGTGAGCTGCCCTATCGAGAAATTTCCGCAGGGCGGCCAGGTGCTTATCTTCTGCGGAAAGAAATTCTGCGCTGAGCTTGTTCAGATGTTCTTCGGTGAAGCCTTCTGCGCGGTCCTTGGCATTCCAGTTAGTTGCCTTCTCGTTTATGAGTCGGAAGGTCGTGCCGAGCTCCACTAGTCCGCGTCTCCCTTCGTCCGTTGTCACCAACCGCACTGTTGCGAGCGACTGCACGAGGGCCGTGTGGGCCGGCATGTACTTTTCGCTCTCCTGACGGTGCATATCTTCGGCGCTGTTCTGAGGGAGGAAACTGGCGGCCAGTAGTGCGGTGGCCTGATCCACGAATTTGTTACTGCTTGCTGCGAGGTCCACGTAGGCGCCCCGTCGAATATCAGCTCGCCGTTCAGCGTCTTCCGCTTGTCGCGCCTCGACCCCGTCCTGTCGGGTCTTTTCGGCCTCGTTGTAGACGAGGACGCTTCCTGCGAGACCGGAGAGGGCCCCGATCAGGGCCCCTCCGAGGGCGGCGAGGATGGTCGCTCGTTGGGTTTGCCGTTCTCGGGTGTCGTTTGCCTTGTCTCTCTTCTCCGGCATGAAGGATGCCTACCGTGGTCTAGTGGGCTTGGTACCAGCGACCACCTGTTGGCACCAATGTGGCGGGGTGCCCGCGGCCTGCCCGGATACGGGACTTTTTAGGCCGTACCTGACGGCAACATGAACGTACATAGCAGATCCGCATTGGCCGTGGCTGCACCGCTGCGGCAGTGAGAGCTGGTAATTCACCTGGTCCGACGCGCAGCTGGGCGAGCTTACAAAACAGATGTCGGCGGTTCGAAACCGTCCACGCCCACCAGCACAAAGGCCCCCAACCGATCCCGGTTGGGGGCCTTTGCCATCTCCACCCGACATCAACGGGGACGACCGCGCCGAGTTCTCAACAGCCGGTCCATGTGCCGGATCGCCTCGCGCTGCGTGTCCTGGACGAGATGCGCGTACACGTTCTCGGTGCCCGCGATCTGGCAGCGCCCGAGGATCTCCTTCACGTCCTTCGCAGGCCGATGCCTTGACCGCTACGTGTCGCTGTCGGTCGGGCTGCTGCTCGCCCTGAACACGCAAGGGGTGTCGCCAGAGAAGGTAGTGCTGATCGGTGATTCAGTGACCGATGTGCAAGCCGCCCTTGCCGCAGGAGCGATGTCGATCGGGTACGCGAACAAGCCGGCACGACCGAGCGGCCGCGGCGGGCAAGCGTAACCCTGATCATCGAGGCCATGTCCGAGGTGCTCCAGGCCCCTAGGTGCTGGTGCGGTGAAAGCTCGTCTACTTCATCAAGCACCCGGCTGCGCTCCGCCGGGCGGGCTTCCCGGCTCCGCTCCGCGCGACGCCCCTGCCTTCGGCCCGCTCCGCGCGCGCTGCGCCGACGCCCGCCCCTCGAGCGGGACAGGCCCAAGGGCATGAGTCGAACCCCGATCGGCCGTCGATTCCATCCCTCACCGACATGCCTCCGGCGGGGGCCACAGGCTCCGAGACGGCGGGGGCGCCGTACGCGGCTGCCGGCTCGTGGATGGTTGGGGCGGGGTAACTCCCATCCCGTCTGCGTCGGCCCAGGACAAGCCGAGCAGACACGGCACATACGTGTGGGCCGACGGCGGACGGGATGGGGGCCCGACACGGGAGGAGACGCAGTTTGTGGCTCGCCGTCATTCCTTCGAGCTCCTCTCCTCGATCATGAAGCGGGTGGTGAAGAGTGCGTCCGCTCTGCCGCCGGGAAGGACCAAGAGGGCTGGTTCGACCACGCGGCCAGTGGCGTCGGTCGGCACGCGGGTGAGTGCGAGACCGCCAAGGACGTACTGATCCGGAGGACTGCTGCTTCTTCCAGGTCGGGAGGCGGGCACTCAGCCGCTCCTGGACTTCGGTCAGCGGTGGGCTGAGCTCTGTCAAGCGTGCTGCTGTCACGTCGGGCGAGGATGCGTGCCGGAGGGGTGTGCGGGTCCGGGATGTACGTGGCCGAGCCTCGGCAGCGTGTACGCGTGGTCCGGTCCTCAGCGAGGGAGCAGCCGGACGGCTCGCCGTTCCGCGCGGACAAGTGGGCGCTGGGCAAGCACGGGAACTGGGAGAGCCGGACCGAGGCGAAGGTGCCGGCCCCGGCGGAGATCGCGGGGCGACTGGGCATCGCCGAAGGCGAGCCGTGCGTGCGCACCGTCTACGAGTTCCTCGCCGACGGGCAGCCGGTGCAGTTGTCGACGAGCTGGGAGCCGTACGAACTCACCGCCGGCACGCTCGTCGTGTCGCCGGAGGGCGGGCCGCACGCGGGTGTCGGCGTCGTGAATCGGATGGCCGTGATCGGGATTACCGTCAGCCATGCCGTGGAGCAGCCGGAGCCGCGGCATGTCAGCGCCGAAGAGGCATCGCTTCTCGGCATCCAGAAGGCCGCTCTGGTCACCCACATCCGGCGTACGTACTACAGCGACCAAGGGCTACCAGTGGAGACGGCCGACATCGTCATCCCCGTCGCCCTGTGCGCGATCGTGTACGAGGTACCGATCGCCCGCTAACCCCGCCCGCTCCGTGAAGAGGGTGCACCGCTTCCGAGGTCGTTTCCGCAGTTGCGGATAGGAAAGAGGTGTAGGTCAATCCTTCTTGAGATCCGAAAGGTCAACCCTCGCAACACATACGTTTTCTTCTATCCTTTTTGCCCGGCGCATAATCTCGGGATTTTTGTTTAGCGTGCGAAAATCCGCGCGCGCCATATCTACGCGGTGCCGTACCTCGAAACATTCCGCATTTGTGGGATTCGGCAAGTCGTCGACCAGCATCATTGCACTTAGGGCCCAGTATGTGCGGGTGTACTGGCGGGCCTCGATGGCTATGTATCGGTTACGTTTCCCTTCTGTCTCGGATATTTCCAGCGCCGCCTTGTACTCTTTCGTCATCGCGTCGAAATTAAGGTTTTGGGCTGCTATGTCGCCGAGTACGCGATGGGCTTGGAGCGTTTCGAGCGGATCGTCCATTTGTGGGATCCCAGCGCCGTCAGGCGTCGTGTGGGCAGCGAGTTCCAATGCCCGGTTGGCCATGCGAGCCGCAAGTTCAAGGTCTGTGGTCGAAAGTGCCAGGAAAAGGCCAATGGCTCTATATGTCGATGCACTGATGTTCAGTCTCTTCTGTCCATACTGTGAGATCAGGGCGTCCACCTGCCTGGCGAGTGTGACGATCTCGTTTCGGCGGCCGGATCCGCCCGTGCGGTCCATTTCGCTCATCTGTACTACATAGTTAGATATCTCGGTGCGCGCCGCATTCTGCTGCTGCGCATCGGCAATTCCTTGTGATGTATGGACGGCGACAAGCGTCGAGAAGAGAGATATAGCAGTGGCTATCACCGCAACGGTGGCGCCGGCTACTGCTGCCCATGCAGACATCCGTTCCGTGCCAGACGAAGGCGTTGTAATCCGCCAGGTTCGCCGGACAGACCGAGGCATGTCCCTCTCCCGTTCTCCGTCATCGCTACCGACCATCCAGCATGGGACGGAGCTTGACCACCTGGGGACAGCCAAGTGGGCGCCTCGGCATACCGCGAGCTCTGGCGCAGCGGTCCGGGGGATGTAAGGCGCCCCACTATCCGCGTGCCGGCTGTGCCTCGGTCCGCGTTGTTTGCGCCCTTCCGAGAGGCTTGCGGTGGCGAGAGCATTCCTGGGTCCGTCATCCGTGCTGGAAGTAGGGGGGAAACCCGATGACTCAGCCCAGGTGCGGGGCGCAGACGGCCAAGGGGCGTCCGTGCACCAAGCCCGCGATCATGAACAGTTCTCGGTGCCAGTTGCATCAGGGCAGCTGGTCGAACTACGGAGTGGCCCAGCGGAAGAAGAAGGAAGCCGAAGCGAAGATGCGGAAGCTGCGGCGGAAGAAGTGACCTGGTCGGAGGCTGGTCCCTGACATCCGTAGCTGACATCAACGTGGGTGCACGCTGGCGACTCAGAGCGCCCGTGCAGACGTGTTGTGGTCTGGGCTTTGTTGGCGCGGGGCGGGGGCCGGGCGAGCTTACAAAGCAGATGCCGGTGGTTCGAAACCGTCCACGCCCACCAGTACGAAGGCCCCCAACCGATCCCGGTTGGGGGCCTTTGTCGTAGGTGCCCGTGCCTCGCCCCGTCGCTGCGTTGTGCTGGATTGGGTGCAACTGCTTGTCGTGGTGGTGCAGTTCGTTGTTGCATCGGGGGATGGGTGAGTGGGTGGTGGGGGGTGTCGGGCTGCTGGCGGTCGTGGCCGGCGGCGTGGCGTACGTCGTGCTGGACCGGGTGGCCAGGGAGGGGTTCGAGCGGCGGCGGGATGCCGAGCGGGCTCGGTTGCTGGCCCGGGTGGCGGAGCCCGAGCGCGTTGCGGGGGATCCGAAGTACGCCGATGTCGGGGGGCTGCCGGCGGCCCGGCGGGAGGGGCGCGGGGACGCCGAGTTCACGTCCGTGCTGGTCGAGTACTACGCGTACGGGCTGACTCAGGCGCGCAGCAGCTTCGTCACCAGCCAGCGGTTCGCCGGGGCCGGGGCCGCCATCCTGCTGCTCGGGGTGGCGCTCGCGGTGTGGAAGGCCGAGACCAGCGGGGAGCTGTACCTCGGGGTGGTCACCAGCTCGGTGGGACTCGTCATCACGCTCGTCGGGCAGCTCTTCCACCGGCGGGCCGACATCGCCCTGCGGCACATGGCCGACCAGACCGCCTCCCTGCGCGAGGACCGGCGGGCCGCCGCCGCCATGCAGCAGGCCGCCGAGCTGCTGGCGGAGGTCGCGGATCCGGTGCTGCGGGCGCGGCTGCAGGCGGGTCTGATCATGAAACTGTCCGGCGCCGAGCTGCCCCAGTAGCGGGATAGTGGGTGTATGTGCCGTTCCATTAAGACCCTGCGCCCGCCCGCCATCCCCGAGAAAGCCACGGAGGAGGAGATCCGCGCCGCCGCGCTGCAGTACGTACGGAAGGTCTCCGGGTTCCGGGCGCCCGCCGCGCACAATCAGGAGGTCTTCGAGGCCGCCGTCGAGGCGATCGCCGAGGCGACGCGGGACCTGCTGGAAGGTTTGCAGGTCAGAGGCGCGGTCTCCGCCACCGCCTAGGTGCCCTGCGGCTCAGGTCAGGCGGGAGCGGCGGCGGAGGATCCAGATGCCGGTGCCCAGTGCGCCTGCCGCCAGTGAGCCGCCCAGGGCGATCTGGCCGGGGCTCATCGCGCCGACGCTGCCGCCCAGCCCGCCGCGAGCCGCGCCGGGGGTGACCTGGAGGGAGACCGTGACCCGCGGGCCGCCCGAGCCGCCGCATTCGAAGGTGACGGTGTGCGCCCCGGAGTTGGCGTTGCTGAAGACGGTGGCGCTGCCGAAGAGGTTGGTGGCCTCCAGGTTGCCGGGGGTCAGGCGTACGTCGCCGAAGGCGCTGGACGATGCCGTGCCGGTCTTGGTCCCGCAGCCGGTGACGTTCAGGCTGACCCGGCCCCCGGGCGCGACGGCGGTGGGGGAGACGCCGGCGGAGGGCGAGGCGGCGTGGGAGACGGTGAGCGAAGTCGCCGCGGCGAGGACGAGGGTCGCGGCCGCGACCCTTGCCAGGAGGCGGCGGTTCGACGGCTGGGCGAGCGGCGTGGCGGGCATGGAGAAAACTCCTCGGGCTCCTCGAAATGGCGCGGCCAGGGCACGGATGTGACGCGGATTCGGTTGCGCGCCGTGCTGTGGACGCTAGGAGCCCGGGCCCGGGGCGGCGATCGGGGCCGGGTGAACGGGTGAGCCGCTGCTCCACCCGAGGGATCTGGGCGGCCGCTACGCCGCCGGCGCCGCCGTCGGGGCGGGGCGGCGGATGACGAACGCCGCCAGGGCGCCCGCGGCGAAGAGGGCGATCACGGAGACAGCCGTACCGAGCCAGGTCGCGCCGAGCCACTGGGTGCCGAAGTACCCCAGGGCCACGCTGTACCCGGCCCAGGCCATGCCCGCCAGCACCGACCAGGGCAGGAACTCCATCACCTTGCGGTGGGTCTTGCCCGCGCCCAGGGAGACCACCGAACGGCCGGCCGGGGCGAAGCGGGCGATCACCACCAGGGCGCCGCCGCCGCGGGCCAGGGCCGTACCCAGGCGTTCGTGGGCGCGGGTCAGCCGACGGGACCGGGCGATCGCGCGGTCCAGCCGGGCCCCGCCGTGCCGGGCCAGCCGGAACGCGGCCATGTCACCCAGTACCGACGAGGTCGTGGCGATCACCAGCAGCGCGAGGATGTCCGGCACCTGAGCCGGAACCGCCACCGGCACCGGACCGGCCGCACCGGCGGCCGCCGCGGCCGCCGCGGCCGTGATCACCAGAACCCCGCTCGGCAGCACCGGCAGGAAGACGTCGAGCACGACGGACACCGCCACCACGGCGTAGATCCATGGGCTCGCGGTCAGCGACCCCAGAGTCTCAAACAAGGCGGGACTCCCCAGTCCGGTTGACGTGCTGCGGCATGAAGCGCCGCGACGTCGCGGGGGAGCGGCAGGGGCGGCTTGACAGCCATACAGCGTACGCCTGGCGTTGTTGCGCCGTATGCCCGGGGGCTGCCCGGGCCCACAGTCTGTCAGCTCGGGCCGTCGGCTCCTTTCCAGCCGTCCGGCCCCCTCCTGTTGCGCCCGGCCCCCTCCTGCTGTTGCGCCCGGCCCCTCGTATTTCGTCCGCTCGCTTGGTCCGCCGCGCTCAGTCCAATGCGCCCAAACCGCCGTGCTCAGTCCGCCGACGTCAGCTCCCGGTCCAGGACCGTCACCAGCCGGGCGACCCTCTGGCCCGCGTCGCCTGTCTGTCCCTTCCGGGCCGTGTGCGCCTGGTCCAGCCGAAGCCGGGCCGAACGGCCCGCCAGCGCCAGCGTCATCAGCTGGTTCCCGAACCACGGCCCGCCCGTACGCCGCCAGCTCAGCGGCGGCCGACCCGTCCGCCCGTGCCGCGAGAACCCCCGCCCCAGCCACCGCCCCGTCCGCGACCAGCCCAGCCGGAAGCCCCACTTCACCGCCGTGTGGATCGAGTTGTGCACCGGCGAGCACGTCAACTGGAACACCCGCGCCGTACTGGGTATTCGAGGCTCGGCCACATACGCGTGATGCACATCCCCGGACAGCACGCACACCGTCGCCGGCGCCCGCGGCCCCGTCCCCACCTCCTCGATCAGATCGCTCAACGCCGCGAACGAAGCCGGGAACGCCGCCCAGTGCTCCAGATCGCTGCGCCGCCGCAGATCCTCCCCGACCCGCGCCCACCGCGCCCCCCGCTCGCCACGGCACAGCGCGGCATTCCACGTCTCCGCGTCATGGATCAGCGGCGGCATCAGCCACGGCAGCGACGACCCGATGAGGAGGTGGTCGTAACCGCCGTGCCCCGCGAGGGCGTTGTCGCGGAGCCACTGCTGCTCCGCGGGGTCGAGCATCGCCCGCCCGTCCTCGGCGAGCACCCGCGCCGCCCGCGTGTCCACCACCAGCAGCCGCGACCGGCCGAAGTCGCGCCGATAGCTCCAGCGCACCGAGCCCGGATCGGCGTCGGCCGCGGCGGCGAAGGCCCGCAGGGCATCCGTACCGTCCGGGGTCTCGCGTACCGCCCCGTACAGCGGGTCGGCCGCGAGCTCGGCCGGCGAGAGATTGCCCAGGTGCTGGTACACCCAGTACGACATCAGCCCGCTGAGCACGCGCTCCTGCCACCACGGCGTCGCCCGCATCTCCGCCAGCCACGCCGCGCTCGTGTTCCAGTCGTCCACGACGTCGTGGTCGTCGAATATCTGGAGGCTGGGGACCGTGGACAGCAGCCAGCGGATCTCCGGGTCGAGCCAGGACTCGTAATAGAGCCGCGTGTACTCCTCGTAGTCCGCGACCTGGGCGCCGGGAGCCTCCCGCAGATCCCGCCGGGCCGCGAGCCACCGTCTGGTCTCCCGCGACAGCTGGTCCGCGTACACCTGGTCGCCCAGCAGGAGGAGCACATCCGGCCGCACCTCATCCGGATCGGCGGCCAGCCGCGCCGCGAGCGTGTCGAGGGCGTCCGGACCGTGCGGCCCGTGCCGCCCGGCCGGCGGCGCGGCCTGCCGGCACGACCCGAACGTCAGCCGCAGTCCCGGGGCCGGCCGACCGGCTGCGGTCACGGCGGGCGTGGTGATCGTGCTCGGCGGGAAGGCGGTCTCGGGCAGCGGCCAGACGCGCATGCCGTCGAGCAGTACCTCGTACGCCGTCGTGCTGCCCGGGGCCAGGCCGGTCACCGGCACCAGCGCATAGTGGTGCCCCGCGATCTGGAAGGTGCGCACGCTGCCGCCGGCCCCGTCTGCGCACCGTACTTCGGCGGTACACGGGCGGTCGGCCTCGACCCATATCGTGGCCGAACCGCCCGTGTCCCAGTCGACGTAGCGAAGCAGCGGCCCCAGACGCAATCCGGCCATGCAACTCCCCCTCCTCCGTAGCCCCTTCGATCACGGTACGACGGGGAAGGGGGGCGTGGCCTCCCCCTGGCGGGGGAGAGGCCGGGTGAACGGTCGGGGGAGTGGCCAGGTGAACCGGTGGGGCGGGTGTCAGCAGCCGTTGAGGATGCCCACCAGGGCCGACTTCTCGCCGGAGTCCATGCTGAGACCCCAGTACTGCTTCACTTCGACCCACATCCGCGCGTACGTGCAGCGGTAGGCGGTCCGCGACGGCAGCCACTTGCCCGGGTCGAGGTCGCCCTTGGCCTGGTTGACGTTGTCCGTGACCGCGATGAGCTGAGGGCGGGTGAGGTCGTTGGCGAACTGCTGGCGCTTGGACGTGGCCCATGAGCTGGCCCCGGAGCGCCAGGCCTCGGCGAGCGGGACGACGTGGTCGATGTCGAGGTCGGCGGCGTTGGTCCAGGTGGCGCCGTCGTACTCGGAGTACCAGCTGCCGCTCACGGCGGCACACGAGGAGTCGGTGACGACGCCGACGCCGTCGCGCTTCAGGACGGTCTCGCGGGTGTTGCAGCTGCCGGAGACGGTGCTCCAGTGCGGGAAGAGGCTGCGGCTGTATCCGCTGAGGGACCCCTCCGTCTTCGGCGTGACCGTGGCGAGGTAGGAGCGGGCGGCCGCGGCGCTGATGGGGGTGGGCGGGGCGGCCTGGGCGACGGGCGCGTTCACGAGGGAGGTGAGGGCGGCGAGGGTCGCCGCTGACGCGAGCACGCCAATTCGACGCGCGTAGACACCGGATATGAGGGTCTTGAGGGCCATGAGAGGGCTCCCTGAATGCGGGGGGTTTGTGGCCGGTCAGCCCCGGAGGGGCGCGGCCATGGTGGCGGCGCCAGATTGCGTGGCGGCGGGCGCAAGGTTACAGGTTTGCGACATGGGCACGTCACGTGTGGGCGCGGGCAATTTCCCTGCATTTAGCGGAAGTTGGGCTTCCGGGAGGGAGAGGGGGAGGGATGGGGGAGGGAG
>NZ_JOCX01000022.1 GCF_000717915.1 Streptomyces sp. NRRL S-244 | reverse complement strand
CCCCTCGGCCCTCTCCGCCCTCTCCACGCTCGCGCCGCTCCCTGTCACGCAGGGCGGCGGCGTGAGGCGAGGAACCGGACCAGGACGGCTGCGGCGAGCAGGCCGGTGATCATTTGACCAGCGTAGGTCAGGACCATCCCGGTGGTGACCGCCTTCGCGGGATCGACGGTGCCCGCGCAGGAGATCAGGAGCCACAGCCCCCAACTCGCCGCGGCCGCCGCCCCGGTCCACGCGACGGCCAGCGCCCACCGGGCCGGCCGGGCCCCGCCCCGGGCCAGGTTCACGGCTCCCGCCCCGGCGACCAGCGTGCACATCCCGTAGGTGGCGAACACCACGCCCGTTTCGGGGTTGAACTGCGCGATCTGCGACGGGCTGAGCCCGGCCGTACCCCCGAAGGCCCAGGTGAACTCCACCACTGCCACGACCACGGCCAGCGCCGCCGCGGCTCCCGCCACCACCCCCGTGGGTGACGGGAGCCGCTCCCCCTGGACGCCCTGCCACAGACCGCCCCAGCGCTGCCGCGCGTAAGGGACGAACAGCGCGGCCAGGGCCATGGCCTGCACGATGAAACCCCCGTACACGACGTTGAACACCC
Organism: Streptomyces sp. NRRL S-244; assembly: GCF_000717915.1. Taxonomy (GTDB): domain Bacteria; phylum Actinomycetota; class Actinomycetes; order Streptomycetales; family Streptomycetaceae; genus Streptomyces. Next base: position 95,383 of record NZ_JOCX01000022.1, on the reverse strand, counting down.
AGGGGTCGAGGAAGGGCTCCCTGGCCGCCTGCGCGGCCGCGTCCGGCCCCAGCCCCACCGCCCTCACGAGGAGTTGGCCGGGGAAGGCCACGACGATCGGCACGAGCAGTCCGGTGGCGAGGAACACCGGAAGGGTCAGCAGCCATGACGGCACCCGTCTGCCCCAGGGCCGGGTGAACACCAGCACGAGCACGATGACGGCCGCGTCCATGACCAGCGTGACGGCGTTCGCCACCTTGAAGAACATCCCGGGTCCCAGCAGCACGCTGCCGTCCGGTATCCCGATGCGGCTCCCCGCCACCCAGGCGCCCTTGAGGCACAGGTACGGCACGGTGGCGGCCAGAGCCGCCGCCCCCAGGATCCTGCGCCCGGTGCCCGGGCCGGCGCCCGTCGACTGCGCCGCGTCCGTGCCCGCCGTCTCGTTCGTGCCCGCCGTCTCGTCCGTGTTCACCGCTTGCGTGGTCATGCCTCAACGGTCCCGTCTCCGCCGCCCCGCCACCTCCCCCGCAAAGGGGATCCGCCTCCCCCGCCCGGGGGAGGAACCTCCCCGTCCGCCGCCTCACATGCGCCGGGTCGCCACCGACAGCCGGTCCCGCGCCTCGAACAGCGACGCCTTGATCCGCTGTTCGTGGTCCGCCGTCAGCCGGGCCACCGGCACCGAGCAGCTCACCGCGTCCCGGGCCGGCGTCCGGTACGGCACCGCGACCCCGAAGCAGCGCAGCCCGAGCGTGTTCTCCTCCCGGTCCACCGCGTAACCCTGCTCCCGTACCAGCGCCAGCTCCTCCACGAGCCGCTCCCGGTCGGTGATCGTGTGCTCGGTGACCGCCTCCAGCCGCCGCGGCAGCAGCGCCCGCACCTCCTCGTCGGAGTGGGTCGCCAGCAGCGCCTTGCCCAGCGCGGTCGAGTGCACGGGCAGCCGCCGGCCGACCCGCGTGAACGGCCGCAGGTAGTGCTGGGACGGGCGGGTGGCCAGGTAGACCACGCTCGTGCCGTCCCTCCGGGCCAGGTGGATGGTCTCGGTCGTGTCGTCCGAGAGCCGGTCCAGGGTCGGGCGGGCCGCGGCGACGACCTCGTCCCCGTCGATGTACGAGCTGCCGACCAGCAGGGCCCGTACGCCGATGCCGTACCGCGTGCCCGTCGCGTCCGTCTCCACCCACCCCAGGTTCACCAGGGTGCGCAGCAGCATGTAGAGGCTGGACTTGGGCAGCGAGAGGTCGTGCTGGATGTCGGCCAGGCTGTGCAGTCCGGGCCGCGCCGCGAAGTGCTCCAGCAACAGGACCGTACGGACGGCCGATTTGACGGCCGCCGGCGCTCCCGGACCCTGGGACTCTTCAGCCCCCTCGGACCCCTCGGCCCCCTCAGACCCCTCGGACCCCTCCGATCGCGCGCCGGATCCGCCCGGTTCACCAGTGGTCATTCGCCTTCTTGCCCCTCTTGTCCCTTGTCAACGCGGAAGACCCGGAAATAGAGTCCGGAACGGATGTGATCATCCATCCATCGGAACGGCGTTCAGAATACTGAACGCCACCGCGCGGGTCAGCGAGATCCAGGAGGCAGTGCGCCATGGCAGCAACACCAGTCTGGAGTGTGGACCCCCGCACCGGGAAGCAGCGCGAACAAGTTGCCGTCGAAGCCACGTCCGGCGAGGTGGACGAGGCCGTACGCGCCGCCCACGCGGCCCGCGCCGCCCTCGCCGACCGCACCGCCCGCGCGGCCTTCCTGCGCGCGGCCGCCGGGCTGCTCGACGAGGCCGCGGCCCACGTGATCGAGGCCGCCGACGCCGAGACCGCCCTCGGGCCCGGCCGGCTCACCGGCGAACTCGCCCGTACCACCGGCCAGCTGCGGGCCTTCGCCGACGCCGTGGACGAGGGCGCGTACCTCGACATCCGCATCGACCGCCCCGATCCCGGCGCCGTCCCGCCGCGCCCCGAGCTGCGCCGCTACAAGGTGCCGCTGGGCGTGGTCGCGGTCTACGCCGCCTCCAACTTCCCCCTCGCGTTCTCCGTCCCCGGCGGGGACACCGCGAGCGCGCTGGCCGCCGGCTGCCCGGTGGTCGTCAAGGCGCACCCCGACCACCCCGCCACCTCCGAGCTGTGCGCCTCGCTGCTGCGCCGGGCGGCCGTGGCGGCCGGGCTGCCCGCCGAAGTGGTCGCCGTCGTCCACGGGTTCGACGCGGGCCTGGAGCTGATCCGCCACCCGCTCGTCTCCGCCGCCGGATTCACCGGTTCCATCCGGGGCGGCCGGGCGCTGTTCGACGCGGCCGCCGCCCGGCCCGTGCCCATCCCGTTCCACGGCGAACTCGGCTCCCTCAACCCCGTCGTGGTCACGCCCGCGGCCGCCGCCGAGCGCGCCGAGGAGATCGCCGCCGGACTCGCGGGCTCGGTCACCCTCGGGGTCGGCCAGTTCTGCGTCAAGCCGGGCCTGGTCCTGGTCCCCGAGGGCGCGGACGGCGACCGGCTCACCGGCGCGCTGACGAAGGCGCTCGGCGAGACCGAGCCGGGTGTCCTGCTCGACCACCGGATGCGGGAGAACTTCATCTCCGGCGTACGCGAGCGGGCCGCGCTGCCCGGCGTCTCCGCGCCCGTCACCCCCGGCTCCGGCGGCGAGCACACCGTCGGCGCGGGGTACCTGACCGTGCCGGCCGGGAGCCTGCTGGAGGGCGGCGCGTACGAGGTGCTGCTGGAGGAGTGCTTCGGACCGGTGACCGTGGTCGTACGGTACGCGGACCAGGGCGAAGCCGGGTCGGTGCTCGGCCGGCTCCCCGGGAACCTGAGCGCCACGCTCCAGCTCTCGGCGGCCGAGGCCGACGGCGGCCCGGGCCCGGCGGCGGAGCTGATCGCGCAGGTCACGGCGCTGGCCGGGCGGATCCTGGTCAACGGCTGGCCGACCGGGGTCGCGGTGGCCCCGGCCCAGCACCACGGCGGCCCGTACCCGGCGGCGACCTCGCACTCGACCTCGGTCGGCGGCACGGCCGTCGAGCGCTGGCTGCGGCCGGTGGTCTACCAGTCGGTGCCGGACCCGCTGCTTCCGGCGGAGCTGCGCGAGGCGAACCCGCTGGGCCTGCCGCGCCGGGTCACGCCCCCCGCCCCGTAAATCCGTTGCCCGCCCCGGCCGCCCGGGGCAGGCTGCCGGACATGCCGAGACCTCACGGATTCACGTACGAACAGCGCGCCGACGGGAGCGTGGTCATCACGCACCGGGGGCGGGCAGCGGGCACCCTGCGCGGCGGCCGGGCCGAGAAGTTCCTCGCCGAGGTGGAGTCCGGCGACGCGCAGCTCGTGATGGCCCGCTGGACGGGCGCGTACAAGTTCGGCAACGAGCGGGCGGCGAAGAACCACCCCCGCAACCGGCGCTGAAATCTGCCGCGAGGGTAAGGGAACGGCAAAGCACCTCCGGTCGTTCTCCGGGCATGACCGCTATGACCCCAGGTTCCAACCTGCCGCTCAACACCGTCCGTGTGACGGTGGACGTGGCTGCCCCGGTGCGGCTCGACGTGTCGGGGCTGCTCCTCGCGGCGGACGGCAAGGTGCGTTCCGACGCCGACTTCATCTTCTACAACCAGCCGTCCGGGCCCGGTGTCAGCTACCGGTCCGGCGGCGGGGCGGCGCCGGACTCGATCACCGTGGACACGGGCGCCCTGCCGCCGGGCATCGAGCGGATCGTGGTCACGGCCAGCCCCGACGCCGCCGGTCAGACGTTCCAGGGCATCGAGCCCACCGCCACCGTGCGGCACGCCGAGACCGGCGCGGTGATCGCCTCCTTCACCCCGCCGCAGCTGGGCGCCGAGACCGCGCTCGTGGTCGTCGAGGTCTACCAGCGCGGCGGCGTGTGGAAGGTGCGCGCGGTCGGCCAGGGGTACGCGAACGGCCTCGCCGGGATCGCGACGGACTTCGGGGTCTCCGTGGACGAGGAGCCCACCCCGCCGCCCGCGGCCGCCCCGCAGGCCCCGGCCGCGCCTTCCCCTTCGTCCTGGCCGAGTACGCCGAGCGCTCCGAGAACGCCGAGCGCCCCGACGACCCCGTCGTTCCCCGCGGCCCCGCCGACCGCCCCCACCGCCGCCCCGGCAGCCGCCCCGGCCGCCGCGCCCGGCACCGGGAAGATCAACCTCGACAAGGGCCGGGTCAGCCTCCAGAAGAACCAGACCGTGTCCCTCGTCAAGAACGGCCGCCCGCTGCTCTCCCAGGTGAAGATGGGCCTGGGCTGGGAGCCGGCGTTCCGCGGCCGGGACATCGACCTCGACGCCTCCGTGATCGCCTACGGCCCGCAGCGCAACCACATCGACAGCTGCTACTTCGGCAAGCTGTCCATCCTGGGCGGCGCCATCAAGCACTCGGGCGACAACCTCACCGGCGAGGGCGCCGGGGACGACGAGGTGATCGTCGTGGACCTCGGGCGGCTGCCCGCCGAGGCCACGGGCCTGGTCTTCACCGTCAACTCCTTCTCCGGCCAGAAGTTCACCGAGGTCGCCAAGGCCTACTGCCGCCTGATCGACGCGGCGAGCGGGGAGGAGCTGGTGCGCTTCGACCTCACCGGTGCCGAACCGCAGACCGGGGTCATGATGGCCAAACTGATTCGCCAGTTCTCGGGCGAATGGGAGATGACGGCCATCGGAGAGTTTGTGAAGTCCCGCACAGTGCGCGGGATGGTCAAGCCCGGCTCGCAGACACTCTGAGCAGGTGGGCGGGCACATGGAGCGACCGTGACCGTCGGCCGGAGGGTCGAGGTGATGGATTCCACCCTTAATCGGTGGGTGACTGTCAGTGCCCGCCCGTAGCCTTGAAAGCATGTACAGCACACTCCGGCCCGCGGGTCCCGCCCGCCCGTCCGCCGCAGAGGCGAACGAGGCGATACGGCACCTCGTCGAGACCCGGGTGGACGACGAGTGGCCCTCCGAGGCGTATGAGTTCCTCCTGGAGGAATGGGCCGCCGCCAGCCGCACCGATGTCGCCGAGGTCGCCGCCGCCCAGTGAGGGCGGCGGCGCAGCCGTCGATCGTGAAACCGGGCGTCAGTGCGCGCGGCGCCAAGGCCCGGTGATGGCCAGCATGATGCCCGGGTCCTGGATGTTGGCGAACAGCGTGCGCCCGTCCGGGGAGAAGCAGACACCGGTGAACTCGGAGTACTCCGGCTCCTCCGCCGTCCCCATGTTCAGCTCGTTGCGCGCCAGCGGGTACGTACGCCCCGACTCGGTCGCGCCGAACAGGTGCTGCAGGCCGCTGCCGTCCTCCGCGATGACCAGGCCGCCGTAGGGGGAGACCGTGATGTTGTCGGGGCCGTCGAAGGAGCCGTCCTGGGCCGGGTCGGCGTTCACCCCGAGCACCACCGTCAGCCGGATCGTGCGCCGCTTCGGGTCGTAGAACCACACCTGGCCGTCGTGGGCCGCGCCCGGGCTCTCCTCACGGGCGTACGAGGAGACGAAGTACGTGCCCCCGTCGGCCCACCACATGCCCTCCAGCTTGCGGGCGCGGGTCACCGCGCCCTCCCCGAACTGCTTGCGCACGGGCACCGTCCGCGCGTCGCGGTCCGGCACGGTCACCCAGTCGACCCCGTAGACGGTGCCGGTCTTCGTCGCGCGCGAGAGGTCGTCGACGAACCGGCCCGCGCTGTCGAAGCACTTGGCGGCGGCGAGCACGCCGGCGTCGGCCGCGAGGGTACGGAGCTTGCCGCGCCCGTGGCGGAAGCCGCTCGGCGGGGTCCAGCGGTAGAGCAGCCCGTTGGGGCCGGAGGCGTCCTCGGTCAGGTACGCGTGGCCGTGGCGCGGGTCGATGACCACGGCCTCGTGCGCGTACCGGCCGAAGGCCTTGACCGGCTTCGGGTCGCGGTTGGCGCGGCGGTCGTGCGGGTCGACCTCGAAGACGTAGCCGTGGTCCTTGGTCATACCGTTCTTGCCGGCGAGGTCCTCGGTCTCCTCGCAGGTCAGCCAGGTGTCCCAGGGGGTGGCCCCGCCCGCGCAGTTGGTGGACGTACCGGCGATGCCCACCCATTCGGCGACCTCGCCGCCGCGCCGGACCTCGACGACCGTGCAGCCGCCGGCCGCGGCCGGGTCGTAGACGAGGCCCTCGGTGAGCGGGACGGGGTGCGCCCAGTCCGCCCGCTTGCCCTTGAGCTCGTGGTTGTTGACGAGGAGGGTGACCCCGCGGTGGCCCTCGAAGGCGGCCGTGCCGTCGTGGTTGGACGGGGTGGACTCGCCCGAGTCGAGGGTGGTGACCCCGCTGTGGGTGATCACGCGGTAGCTGAATCCGGCGGGGAGGGCGAGCAGTCCGGCCGGGTCCGCGAGGAGCGGGCCGTAGCCGGGCTCGCAGGGCCGGCCGTGCTCGTCGCGCCGGGTGCTGTCGTCGGCCGCCAGCGCTCCCGGGGCGGTGGCGAGTGCGCCGACCGTCCCGGTGAGCGCGACTCCCGCGCCGGCGATGACGGTGCGGGCGGTGAAGTCTCTACGGCTGAGCGGCATCGGGTCTCCAGGGGTGGGGAGGTGGTGCGCCTGTCGTGCGGTCGTCGGCGCACAGGCTCCCGTCCGCACGTGAACAGCGGCTGAACTACCCGCGAAGGGGGGCCGGATCCCTGACGGTCCCGGCGGCCGCCCCCGTCCGGCCCCCGTCCGGCCCCCGTCCGCCCCCCTCCGCCCGCGTCGTCAGGTCTGGCGCGATCGGGCCTTGAACGCCGCCTTGCGGGCCTCCTTGGCGGCCTTCTTGTCCGGGTGCATCCGGCCCATCGCCTCCAGCACGTACGCCGTCGCCGGGTGGTCCACCCGCCAGACCTGGTCGAAGAACCCCGCGTGGTGCTCGGTCAGCGACCGCATCAGCAGCGGCAGTTCCTCCGTGTCCCCGTCCGCCGCGAGCTGCGCCGCGATCGTGTCCACGGTCAGCCAGAACACCATGGTCCCGTCCGGCGCCGGTACGTCGGCCACCCCGCGCTCGGAGAGCCAGACCCGGGCGAGCCCGCCGAGCTCCGGGTCGTCCAGCACCGCGCGGACCGCCTGCTCGGCTTCCGGACCGGCCGGGGCGAGGGCCTGCTGGCAGCGCAGTCGGCGCAGCGGACCGCCCTCGTCGGCGCCCCGGGCGGCGGCCAGCAGTTCGGCTACGGCGTCGGGCAGTTCGCGGCCGGCGAGCCACTGCTCGATCTCGGCCTGGGCCGCGCCCTCGGGGTATCCGGAGACCGCGTCGAGCAGGGCGTCCGCGCCCTTGTCGGCCAGTTCGCCGACGGCGGGGACGGTGACCCCGGCCTCCAGCATGCGGGCGCGGATGCCGTACAGGCCGAGCGGGGTCAGCCGTACCAGCCCGTACCGGGAGACGTCCTCGTCGTCGGCCTCGCCCGCGTCCGAACCGGGGGCCGAACCGGCCGAGGAACCGGCCGAAGAACCGGCCGCGGCGAACTCCTCGTCGTCCGCCTCCGCCATCAGCGCCTCGTCCACGGGCCGGAACTCGACGAGCCCGATCGGCTCCAGCTGCCGGAACTGGTCGTCGAGGCGCATCATCGCGTCCGAGACCTGCTCGAGCACGGCGTCGGTCGGCTCGCCCATGTCTTCGGGGATGACCATCGAGGCGGCGAGCACCGGCAGCGGAATCGGCCCGTCCGAGGCCCCGTGTTCGGAGACGGTGAGCAGGTAGAGGTTGGCGAGGACCCCGTCGAGGAAGTCCGCCTCGCGGCTCGGGTTCCAGTCCAGCCGGTCGAAGTCGATCTCGCCGCCCGCGTCCAACGCGTCGACGAGGTCGTCCAGATCGGGCACGGCCGCGTCCGCGAGCACGGTGTCCAGCGCCGCCAGCCACAGGCCGAGCACCTCGCCGGGTGCGCCGCCGGTCACCAGGGCCAGGTCCTCGCCGGGTACGGCGGTACCGGACTCCTCGTCCCCGTCCCCGTCCCCGTCCTCGACGTCGTCCGGATCGGCCACGTCGACGAGGCCGGTGTCCACGGCCACCCGCCAGGCCTGGCTCGCGAGCACCGGGCCTTCCTCGTCGGCGGGGTCGAAGCCCAGCGCGGCGGCGGCCTCGGGCAGCTGCGCGGCGGCGAGTTCACCGCCGGCGTCCACGCGGGTGTGCGGTCCCGCCCAGCGGGCCAGCCGTACGGCGCGGGCGAACAGCGGGGCGACGAGGGCGTCGCGGGCCAGTTCCGCATCGGAGGGCAGCCGTACCGGCGGCAGCGTGGGGTGCGGCTCTGCGGACATGGGGCGGTCTCCTCGCGAACGCGGTGGGGCGATGGGGCACGGCCCCGCGGGACGGTGGTGCGGCTGCCCCGGGGCGCTGGTCCGGCCGTCGCGGGACGGCCGTCCGGCGCACCAGCGTAGACGCATATCGGGCGCGCCCGGGGGGCCATCTCCTTTGGTTCATCCCACAGTCAGCTGCCGTATCCCCTGGAGGCCTTGACAACTTCCCTGGTCACACAGGAAATTGACGCGCGTAGATCTATGGGGAACCTCCGGGATTCCCGCGGATCGCCTGCGGTCCGGCCGCACGGCGTCCGCGTATATCCCGCCAAACGCACGCAACACCCTCTCGCTTTCGTCTTCCACACACCGGAGTTCTTGACCATGCGCTCCTCGCATCCCCGTTCCGCCGCCGTCTCGGCACTCGTCGCCACCGCCCTGGCCACCGGCCTGCTGGCGGGCACCGCCGACGCGGCCGAAGGCGCCGTGTCCGCCGAGCCGATACGCATCCACGACATCCAGGGCACCACCCGCATATCGCCGCTCAACGGCAAGCAGGTCGCCGATGTCACCGGCATCGTGACGGGCGTGCGCACGTACGGCTCGCGCGGCTTCTGGATGCAGGACCCGGACGCCGACGACAACGACGCGACCAGCGAGGGCGTCTTCGTCTTCACCAGCTCCGCCCCGACCGTCGCCGTCGGCGACGCGGTCAAGGTCTCCGGCCTGGTCGGCGAGTACATCCCCGGCGGCGTCTCCTCCGGCAACCAGTCGGTCACCCAGATCTCCAAGCCGGCCGTGACCGTGGTCTCCTCGGGCAACGCGCTGCCCGAGGCCACCGCGATCAACGAGTACAACGTGCCCGCCGAGTACGCCCCGGCCGGCGACCCGGCCGCCGCCGGCAGCATCAACGGCCTGGCCCTGGAGCCCTCGCGCTACGCCCTGGACTTCTACGAGTCCCTCGAGGGCATGAACGTGAAGATCGGCACCTCGCGGGTGGTCGGCGCCACCGACCCGCACGCGGAGCTGTGGGTCACGGTGAAGGGCTGGGAGAACACCGCCAAGCGCGGCGGCACGCTCTACGGCTCGTACGAGTCCCAGAACACCGGCCGGCTCCAGATCCAGCAGCTGGCGCCCCTCGCGCAGCAGCCCTTCCCGGTGGCCAACGTCGGCGACAAGCTGACCGGCACCACCGAGGGCCCGCTGGACTTCAACCAGTTCGGCGGCTACACCCTGGTGGCCCGCACCCTCGGCACGGTCAAGGCGGGCACCCTCGCCCCCGAGAAGACCAAGGCGCAGGCGGCGAACGAGCTCGCGGTGGCCACGTACAACGTGGAGAACCTCGACCCGAGCGACCCCCAGGAGAAGTTCGACAACCTGGCCAAGGCCGTCGTCGCGAACCTCGCCTCGCCCGACATCCTGGCCCTGGAGGAGATCCAGGACGACAACGGCGCCAAGAACGACGGCACGGTGTCCGCGGAGCAGACGCTGACGAAGTTCACGGCGGCGATCGCGGCGGCCGGCGGCCCGGCGTACCAGTGGCGCACCATCAACCCGGAGAACAACAAGGACGGTGGCGAGCCCGGCGGCAACATCCGCCAGGTGTTCCTGTTCAACCCGGCCCGCGTCTCCTTCACGGACCGCGCGGCGGGCGACTCGGTGACCCCGACCGGTGTGACGCAGGTGGACGGCAAGGCCGCCCTGACCCACTCCCCCGGCCGGATCGACCCCGCGAACCCGGCGTGGGCCGACAGCCGCAAGCCGCTGGCCGGCGAGTTCGTCTTCAAGGGCAAGACGGTCTTCGTCATCGCCAACCACTTCGGCTCCAAGGGCGGCGACGAGGGCCTGACCTCGGTCCACCAGCCGCCGGTGCGCTCCTCGGAGGCCAAGCGGCTGCTCCAGGCGCAGGCCGTGAACGGCTTCGTCAAGCAGCTCCTGGCCGCCGACAAGCACGCGAGCGTCCTCGCCGTCGGCGACATCAACGACTTCGAGTTCTCGGCGACCGCGCAGGCGCTGGAGGACGGCGGGGCGCTGTACTCGGCGATCAAGTCGCTGCCGAAGGCGGAGCGCTACTCGTACGTGTACCAGGGCAACGCGCAGGTGCTGGACCAGATCCTGACCAGCCCGGCGGTCAAGAACTTCACGTACGACAGCGTGCACATCAACGCGGAGTTCTCGGCGCAGAACAGCGACCACGACCCGCAGGTGCTGCGCTTCCGCCCGTAACCGCGGTGCGCCCCTGACCGGCAGGGCCCCCGGACGCCGTCCCGTCCGGGGCCCTGCCACGCTTCGGGCCGTGATCTCCGGTCCGCGCGGACCGGCGGGGCGCTCAGGGGGACGGTTGGGGATTGTTCGAGGTAAGTCAGGACTTTCGCCCCTGGCGTGACGCTCGCCACATCACCACCCATTCGACCCGGGTTGTGGTGTTGAGTGGCCCCACGCTCGCCCATGTCCCCCCGTATCCCCCGGAGGACCGCGTGTTCCCCTCCATCTCCCTCGCCCAGGAAATCGGCCTGGCCGTCCTGCTCGTGGCCGCCCTCGTGTGGGTGCTCGGCTTCGGGCACATGCTGCGGGACGCCCGCTTCCACCACCCGGAGCCAGGCGCGTACGAGGGCCACGAGGGCATCGCGGCGGTCCCGGCCATCCCGGCCCAGCGCAGCGCCGCCACGCACCCGATGGAGTCGGTCGAGCTGACCGAGGCGGAGGAAGAGGCCTTCGCCGGCCTGATCCGCGGCATCGCCCTCCGCTGAACCCCACGTCCTCCCGCGCTCGGGGCGGGAGGATGTTCCGGCCGTCGGCCAGGTCCGGAACGCGCACGACGCCCTCACCGCCCCGTGCCGGGGTGATGAGGGCGTCGTGGCCGTTCCGGGGCCGCCGGGGGCCCGGGGGCGTCAGTTGTGGGAGTGGAGGACCTCGTTCAGGCCGCCCCAGACCGCGTTGTTCGGGCGGGCCTCGACCGTGCCCGTGACCGAGTTGCGGCGGAAGAGGATGTTGCTGGCGCCCGAGAGCTCCAGGGCCTTGACGATCTGGCCGTCCGGGAGGGTGACGCGGGTGCCCGCGGTCACGTACAGGCCGGCCTCGACGATGCACTCGTCGCCCAGCGCGATGCCCACGCCCGCCTCGGCGCCGATCAGGCAGCGCTCGCCGATCGAGATGATCTGCTTGCCGCCGCCCGAGAGGGTGCCCATCGTGGAGGCGCCGCCACCGATGTCGGAGCCGTCGCCGACCACGACGCCCGCCGAGATGCGGCCCTCGATCATGGAGGTGCCGAGGGTGCCGGCGTTGAAGTTGACGAAGCCCTCGTGCATGACGGTGGTGCCCTCGGCGAGGTGCGCGCCCAGGCGGACCCGGTCCGCGTCGGCGATGCGCACGCCCTTGGGGGCGACGTAGTCCGTCATCCGCGGGAACTTGTCGATCGAGGTGACCTGGAGGTACAGGCCCTCGGCGCGCGCGTTCAGCCGTACGGCCTCCACCTGCTCCACGGCGACCGGGCCCAGCGAGGTCCAGGCGACGTTGGCCAGCAGCCCGAAGACGCCGTCCAGGCTCTGGCCGTGCGGCTTGACCAGGCGGTGGCTGAGCAGGTGCAGGCGCAGGTACGCGTCGTGCGCGTCCAGCGGCTTGTCCTCCAGGGAGGAGATCACGGTACGGACGGCTACGACCTCGACGTCGCGGACGGCGTCCAGGCGGATCGCCTTGGCCGCGGCGGCCCCCAGGAGCTGCACGGCCTGGTCGGCGGTGAGGCGCTCGGTGCCGGCCGGGCCGGGCTCGGCGACCAGCTCGGGGGCGGGGAACCAGGTGTCGAGGACGGTGCCGTCGGAGGCGATGGTGGCAAGTCCGGCGGCGACGGCGCCGGTGGTACGCGTAGCAGTCATGTCCGAAACCTAACCGGCGACGGCCCGAGGTTGCGAACCGGTCTCATGTGCCGGTCGCGCCGCGTGTTGCGCCCCGACCGGCTCGGCGCGCCGCGCCTCGCGCCGTGACACGTACAGCACCGCCCCGCCCGCGCCCGCCGCCAGCGCCGCGCACAGCGGCCACAGCAGCCCGGGGGCGGCCGCGTACAGGGCTCCGCCCAGCGGTGGCCCGAGGACGACGCCGCTGACCGAGACCCCCGCGTACAGGCTCTGGAACCGCCCGATGGCGTGCTCGGGCGCCTGGTCGGCGACGTACGCGGTCGCGGTGGTCTTGTACAGGATCTCGCCGAGGCTGAGCAGCACCATCATCACCACGGCGCCGGCGACCCCCGCCCCGGCCAGCAGCGCCGCGTACCCGGCCCCGACGAGCACGATCCCGGTGCCGATGACGGGCAGCGGCGGCCGGGCGCGCAGCGCGACGGCGGCCGGGAGCTCCAGCAGCAGGATGACGCCCCCGTTGAGGGCGATGACCAGGCCGAAGGCGCGGATGTCGAGGCCGTGGTCGGCGAGGTAGACGGGGAAGGCCGAGTACTGCTGGCGGTAGACGAGGTCGGTCACCAGGATCGCGCCGAGCAGGACGAGTACGGCGGGCCGGGCCCGCAGCTCCTCCCACACGCCGCGGCCCAGACCCCCGTCCGGGGCCGCGGCGGCAGGACGGGAGGCGCTGCGGGAGGCCCCGCGGGCCGGGACGACCCGCGCGGTCCAGAGGGCGAAGAAGAGGGTCCCGAGGCCGTCGGCGACGAAGAGCCAGTCGTACGAGAGCCCGGTCGCGAGCAGGGCTCCGAGGGGCGGGCCGAGGGTGAAGCCGCCGTTGGAGACGCAGCGGACGACGGCGAAGGCCTGCCGGCGGGCCCCCTCGGGGACGGTGACGGCGACCAGCGCGGAGTTGGCGGCCCGGACCACGCCGGAGGCGTACTGGGCCAGCGGCAGGGCCGCGTAGAGCCCGGCGGTGGACAGCAGCGGGAAGGACATCAGGGCGAGGCCGCCGGCGGTGGAGGCGGCGAGCAGCACGCGGCGGTGGCCGAAGCGGTCCCCGTACCAGCCGCCGGTGAAGTTCCCGGCGACGAGGCCGATGCCGCCGATGCCGGTGACCAGGCCCGCCTGGGCGGCGCCGAGGCCGCGCGGGCCGGTCAGGTACAGGAAGACGAAGACGAAGGTGAAGCTGACGACGGCGTTGACGAACACCCCGGCCGCCAGCAGCCACACCACTCTGGGCACGTCCTTGAAGCCCTGCGCCATTCCCATGTCCGCCCCCGGATCGCAGTGAGTTCCCTTTGGGAACGGACTATGTCAGCATGACAGCCTTGGGTCAACGGACAAAGGAGTGCCCATGGCCCAGCGCACGCACCTCGACGACGCGGACTGCGCCATCGCCCAGGCCCTCGACGTGGTGGGCGACTGGTGGACGCTGCTGATCGTGCGCGACGCCGCGCGCGGCGTGCACCGCTTCGACGCGTTCCAGCGCGAGCTGGGAGTGTCCCGGAAGGTACTGACCGAGCGGCTGAAACTGCTGGTCGAAGCCGGGGTGCTGACGCGCGAGCCGTACCAGGAACGCCCGGTGCGGCACGAATACCGGCTGACCCCGCGCGGGCGGGGGCTGCTGCCGGTCCTGGTGGCCCTCCAGGACTGGGGAGACACCTGGGTCCTGGGGGAAGGCGAAATGACGGCGACGACGCAGGAGTCCTCGCGGGAGGCGGAACGGGTGCACGCGCTGCGCGGCACGCGGCTGCCGGAGCTGGTGCTGCCGGACCGGTTCGGGGAGCTCCGGGATCCGGTGGCGGACACGCCGTTCACGGTCCTGTACTGCTTCCCCGGCGCGTACGCCCGGGCCGAGTCCTACCCGCCGGGATGGGCGGGGATCCCGGGGGCCAGGGGCTGCACGTTCGAGTCGTGCACGTACCGGGACCAGCTGGCGGAGTTCACGGCGGCCGGGGCGACGGTGCACGGGGTGTCGACCCAGCGGCCGGACGAGCAGCGGGAGTTCGCGGAGGCGGAGGGGCTGCGGTTCCCGCTGCTCTCGGACGCGGAGCTGTCACTGACGGCGGCGCTGCGGCTGCCGACGTTCCGGGCCGCGGGGGTGAGCCGGCTGAAGCGGTTGACGCTGGTGGTGGACCGGGGGCGCGTGGTGCGCGAGGTGTTCTACCCGATCCAGGACATCGAGGCCGGCGTCGCGGCGGCGCTGACCGCCGTCCGCGACGCCGGCACCGGCGCCGGCACGGGCACCGGCGCCGGCACGGGCACCGGCGCCGGCACGGGCTCGGGGGTCAGTTCAGCGTGAACCAGGCCGCGCGGGACTTCTTCCATTCCGCGTGCGTCAGGTCCTTGGCCTCGGTGCCGTCCCCGTACAGGTCGGCCGAGCCGCTGTCCGTGATCAGCTGGACCCGCGCACCCGGCACCGACAGGTCCGGTACGTCCACGATGGCCTCCCAGCCGCCCGGGTCCGTCGTCGGCAGGTCGGCCCGCTTGACCGGGGCGTGGCCGGCGACGCCGTCCCACTGGTAGAGCGCGTACGGGTCCGAGTTGTCGTCCGCGGCCCAGGAGCCGGCCAGGATCAGGTACTGGTTCGCCGCGTTCTTGCGGATGTCGCGGACGGCGAGGCCGCCGAGGTCGAGCTCGATGCCCGCCCCGAAGGTGGCCTTGGAGCCGCTGGAGAGCACCTTGTCGAAGTTGGTCACCGGCACGATCAGCGCCTTGCCGCCCGCCACCGCCGGGGCCAGCGGGGCCCGGAAGCCCAGGTAGGCGGTGGTGGCCGAGCCCGGCGCGAACTCCAGCCCCTCCACGTTGAAGCCGTCGATCTGCTTGGGCGCCTCGCCGTCGGCCGTGCCGGCCGCGAAACCGTAGCGGTTCCCGTTCGCCGTGTCCCAGGCCACCAGGTCGTCGCGGAGCTTCTTGTACGAGCGCCCGTACGCGAGCTGCGTACCCGGTCCGGAGCCGCTGACGGTGGTGGTGAACACCGTGTTCCGGGGCGCCTTGTACTCGCCGTCCTTGTTGTTGCCGAGCGAGCCCGTCCAGTAGATCGTGTTCCCGATCAGGGTCGCCCCCTCGATGTCCACCTCCTTGGTGACGCCGAGCTGCGAGCTGAAGTCCCAGGTCCGGACCGGGGCCGCCGAGCGGGAACGGTCGTACAGGCGCAGTACGTTGCTCTCGTCGTCGGCGACGACGGTGTAGCCGCCGCCGACGTCCACGGCGGCCGAGGAGTCGGAGGCGCCGGTGAAGTAGCGGGCGTCGGCCGGGTTCTGCACGGCGGAGGAGGCGGCGTACGACAGGGTCTTGGTGGCGCTCTTGCCGCCCAGCCCCGTCACCTTGACGGTGAGGTTCGTGTAGCCGCGGCCGCGCGCGGCGACGGCCAGCCGGCGCACCGCCCCGGTCCCGGTGACGGTCACGTCGCCGGTCCCGGCGACCGAGGCCTTGCTCGACGCGGACGCGCTGACCGTCAGCGCGGACACGTCGGCGCCGCTCTGCCCCACGGTCACGTCGACCACCGGGTCCCCGACCGCGCCGACGGCGCCGGACAGGTACGCCGCGGACAGGCTGATGGTCGGCGTCCCGTACGTCACCGCCTGGGCCGGCGCCACCGTGACCGTCCCGGCGACGACCAGCGCCGCGATCCCTGCGATACCAAGCTGCTTCTTCATCGGTGTCCCGTCCCCATGGGTCGAGCCGGGCGCGAACCGCGTCACGCCGTGACGGCCGTCGAGCAGGTTCGGCCACCGCGGCCAACTCCCGGTGCACGTCAATCGTCCGCCGGACGAACACGGAGCGCCTCCCGGAAGCGGCCCGAGGGACCCCGGCCCGGCCCCGGCGCCCAGCGCCCGGAGCACGCGAAGGGCCCCCGGCGCGGTGCCGGGGGCCCTTCGTGGAACGGGTGGCTCAGACGTTGAAGCCGAGCGCGCGCAGCTGCTCGCGGCCGTCGTCCGTGATCTTGTCCGGGCCCCACGGCGGCATCCAGACCCAGTTGATCCGGAGCTCGCTCACGATGCCGTCCGTCGCCGACTTCGCCTGGTCCTCGATGACGTCCGTCAGCGGGCAGGCCGCCGAGGTCAGCGTCATGTCGAGGGTGGCGATGTTCGCGTCGTCGATGTGGATGCCGTAGATCAGGCCCAGGTTGACGACGTCGATGCCCAGCTCGGGGTCGACGACGTCGTAGAGGGCCTCGCGGACCTCTTCCTCGGTGGCGGGCTTGATCGACGCCTCGGCGGGCGTCGCGTTCTCGGTCATGCCGTCTTCCTCTCCGCGGCGTCGCCCAGTGCCTGGGCGGTCGCGTCCTTCCAGGCCATCCAGCTCAGCAGAGCACACTTCACGCGAGCCGGGTACTTGGAGACGCCGACGAACGCGACCGCGTCCTCCAGCACCTCCTCCATGGCCTCGTCGGGCTCGATCTTGCCCTTCGACTGCATCATCTCCAGGAACACGCCCTGGATCTTCTGCGCCTCGGCCAGCTCCTTGCCGACGAGCAGCTCGTTCAGCACGGACGCGCTGGCCTGGCTGATGGAGCAGCCCTGGCCCTCGTACGAGACGTCGGTGAGCGTCTCGCCGTCGTACTTCACGCGCAGCGTGATCTCGTCGCCGCACGTCGGGTTGACGTGGTGCACCTCGGCGTCGCCGTCGCGCAGGCCACGCCCGTGCGGGTGCTTGTAGTGGTCCAGGATCAGTTCCTGGTACATCGAATCCAGCTTCACTGCGTCGTCCTCGTCGCCCTCGTCAGCCGAAGAAGTTCCGTACGTGCTCCAGCCCGTCGATCAGCGCGTCGACATCGGCCGGAGAGGAGTACAGGTAGAAAGACGCTCGCGTGGTCGCGGGAATTCCGTAGCGCAGGCAGACCGGGCGCGCGCAGTGGTGTCCCACGCGGACCGCGATGCCCTGCTCGTCCAGGACCTGGCCCACGTCGTGGGGGTGGATGTCACCGAGCGTGAAGGAGATCGCGGCGCCGCGGTCCTCGGCCGTGGTGGGGCCGATGATCCGCAGGTCGGGGACCTCCAGGAGGCGCTTCACCGCGTACTCGGTGATCGCGTGCTCGTGCGCGGCGATCTTGTCCATGCCGATCGCGGTGAGGTAGTCCACGGCCGCGCCGAGGCCCACGGCCTGGGCGATCGGGGGCGTACCCGCCTCGAACTTGTGGGGCGCCGGGGCGTACGTCGAGGCGTGCATCGACACGGTCTCGATCATCTCGCCGCCGCCGAGGAACGGGGGCAGGTCCTCCAGGAGCTCCTGGCGGCCCCAGAGCACGCCGATGCCGGTCGGGCCGCACATCTTGTGGCCGGTGAAGGCCACGAAGTCGGCGCCGAGCGCCTGGACGTCCAGCGGCATGTGCGGAGCGGCCTGCGAGGCGTCGATCAGCACCAGCGCGCCGACCTCCTGCGCGCGCCGGACGATCGCCTCGACCGGGTTGATCGTGCCCATGATGTTGGAGACCAGCGTGAAGGAGACGATCTTCGTCTTCTCCGTGATGACCTCTTCGATGTCGGACAGGTCGAGCCGGCCGTCGTCGGTGAGACCGAACCACTTCAGCTTCGCGCCGGTGCG
This sequence comes from Streptomyces sp. NRRL S-244, assembly GCF_000717915.1. Lineage (GTDB taxonomy): Bacteria > Actinomycetota > Actinomycetes > Streptomycetales > Streptomycetaceae > Streptomyces. Next base: position 77,814 of record NZ_JOCX01000022.1, on the reverse strand, counting down.
CTGCGAGAGCAGCTGCCACGGGACGATGTTGGAGTGGTGCTCCATCTCCGTGATGGCGATCTCGGTCTCGCGGTCGACCCGGTAGGGCTCGTCCGCCCAGCCGAGCATGTTCGCGACCAGGTTGAGCGACTCCGAGGCGTTCTTGGTGAAGATCACCTCATCGCGGCTCGGCGCGTTGATGAAGGCGGCGACCTTGTCGCGGGCGCCCTCGTACAGCGCCGTGGCCTCCTCGGCGAGCACGTGCACGCCGCGGTGGACGTTGGCGTTGTGCTGCTCGTAGTACTCGTTCAGCGCGTCGAGCACCTGGCGCGGCTTCTGCGAAGTCGCCGCGTTGTCCAGGTAAACGATCTTCTTCCCGTCGTGGACCACACGATCCAGAAGGGGGAAGTCCTTGCGGATCGCCTCGATGTCGAGGAGGCCAGGCAGCTGTGTCACGCGGTCGCGCCACCCTTCACGTACTTGTCGTAGCCCTCGGCCTCCAGCTGGTCCGCCAGCTCGGCGCCACCGGACTCGGCGATGCGGCCGTTCGCGAACACGTGCACGAAGTCGGGCTTGATGTAGCGCAGGATGCGCGTGTAGTGGGTGATCAGCAGGGTGCCGACCTCACCGGTCTCGCGGACGCGGTTGACGCCCTCGGAGACGATGCGCAGGGCGTCGACGTCGAGGCCGGAGTCGGTCTCGTCGAGGATCGCGATCTTCGGCTTGAGGAGCTCCAGCTGGAGGATCTCGTGGCGCTTCTTCTCACCGCCGGAGAAGCCCTCGTTGACGTTGCGCTCGGCGAAGGCCGGGTCCATCTGGAGCTGCTCCATCGCGGACTTGACCTCCTTCACCCAGGTGCGCAGCTTCGGGGCCTCGCCGCGGATGGCGGTGGCCGACGTACGCAGGAAGTTGGAGACCGAGACGCCGGGGACCTCGACCGGGTACTGCATGGCGAGGAAGACGCCGGCGCGGGCGCGCTCGTCGACGGACATCTCCAGGACGTCTTCGCCGTCGAGGGTCACGGTGCCACTGGTGATGGTGTACTTCGGGTGACCGGCGAGGGAGTACGCCAGCGTGGACTTGCCGGAGCCGTTCGGACCCATGATGGCGTGCGTCTCGCCGGCCTTGACGGTGAGGTCGACACCCTTGAGGATCTCGCGGGCGCCACTCGCCGAGTCACCGGTCTCGACGGAGACGTGCAGGTCGTGGATTTCAAGCGTTGCCATGGATACCTCAGGACTCCTGGGTGAGGGAGACGAGCACGTCGCCCCCGTCGATCTTTACGGGGTATACGGGAACCGGGCGGGTCGCGGGCAGACCGGACGGCTTGCCGGTGCGCAGGTCGAACGAGGACCCGTGCAGCCAGCACTCGATCATGCAGTCCTCGACCTCGCCCTCCGAGAGCGAGACGTTCGCGTGCGAGCAGATGTCGTTGATCGCGAACACCTCCCCCTCGGTGGAGACGATGGACACCGGCGTGCCGTCGAGTTCCACCCGCTTCGGGGTGTTCTCCTCCAGCTCGCTCAGCGCACAGGCCTTGACGTAGGTCATCAGACGGACGCCTCGAGCTCGGTCTCGATCTTGGCGAGCAGGCGCTCCTCGATGTCCGGGACACCGATCTGCTGGACGAGCTCGGCGAAGAAGCCGCGCACGACCAGGCGCCGGGCCTCGTCGGCCGGGATGCCGCGGGCCTGGAGGTAGAAGAGCTGCTCGTCGTCGAAGCGGCCGGTCGCGGAGGCGTGGCCGGCGCCGACGATCTCGCCGGTCTCGATCTCCAGGTTCGGCACCGAGTCGACCCGCGCGCCGTCCGTCAGGACGAGGTTGCGGTTCATCTCGTAGGTGTCGGTGCCCTCGGCGCTCTTCTCGATGAGGACGTCGCCGATCCAGACGGCGTGGGCGCCCTCGCCCTGCAGCGCGCCCTTGTAGACCACGTGCGACTTGCAGTGCGGGGCGTCGTGCGTGACCAGGAGGCGGTGCTCCTGGTGCTGGTCGGCGTCCGTGAAGTACAGGCCGAGGAGCTCGGCCTCGCCGCCGGGGCCCGCGTAGCTGATCCGCGGGTGCAGGCGTACGACGTCGCCGCCGAAGGTGACCACGATCGACTTGAAGGTCGCGTCGCGGCCGATCAGCGTGTTGTGCTGGGAGCAGTGGACGGCGGTGTCGTCCCAGTCCTGCACGGAGACGACGGTGAGCTTGGCGCCGTCGCCGACGAGGAAGTCGACGTTGGCGGCGCGCACGCCGTCACCGGTGTGGTCGATGACGATGACGGCCTCGGCGAAGGCCTGGACGTCGAACACGGTGTGCCCGAAGGTCGTGCCGCCCTCGCCGTGCAGCGAGACGCGCACCGGCTCGGTCAGGACGGCCTCCTTGGGCACGGTGACGACCGTGGCCTTGGCGAAGGACGTGAACGCCTGGGCGGCGATCCGGTCCACCGGGGTGCCGGCCTTGCCGATGCGCGCGTCGTCGCGCTCCACCGACTCGACGGTGACGCCTTCGGGCGCGTCGATCTGGGCCTTCATGGTGCCGTTGGCGACCGCGGTGCCGTCGTGCAGACCACGCAGGCGCGCCAGCGGGGTGAACCGCCACTCCTCCTCGCGGCCGTGGGGGACCGGGAAGTCCGCCACGTCGAAGGACGGGGGTGCGCTCATCCGGGTGGCGACGGTGGACTCGGCGGCCACCGCGATCGCGCCGGCGGTGGTCGAACCCGCCGGAATGTTCTGAGCCTCAGCCATGGCTGTCGTCTTGCTCTCTTCCTACGTCGTTACGATCCTCGGCCCGCCGGGGGCGCGGACCGTGGAGCTGGTGGTGGGCGGGTCGGGGATTAACCGACCGAGCCCTCCATCTGCAGCTCGATCAGCCGGTTGAGCTCCAGCGCGTACTCCATGGGCAGCTCGCGCGCGATGGGCTCGACGAAGCCGCGCACGATCATGGCCATGGCCTCGAACTCCGTCAGACCGCGGCTCATCAGGTAGAAGAGCTGGTCCTCGGAGACCTTGGAGACGGTGGCCTCGTGGCCCATGGAGACGTCGTCCTCGCGGACGTCCACGTACGGGTACGTGTCCGAGCGGGAGATCGTGTCGACCAGGAGCGCGTCGCAGAGCACGTTCGACTTGGAGCCGTGGGCGCCCTCGCCGATCTCGACCAGGCCGCGGTACGAGGTGCGGCCGCCGCCTCGGGCCACCGACTTGGAGACGATGTTCGAGGAGGTGTTCGGCGCCATGTGGACCATCTTGGAGCCGGCGTCCTGGTGCTGGCCCTCGCCCGCGAAGGCGATCGACAGGGTCTCGCCCTTGGCGTGCTCGCCCATCAGGTAGACGGCCGGGTACTTCATGGTGACCTTGGAACCGATGTTGCCGTCGATCCACTCCATGGTCGCGCCCTCGTACGCCACGGCGCGCTTGGTGACCAGGTTGTAGACGTTGTTCGACCAGTTCTGGATCGTCGTGTAGCGGCAGCGGCCGCCCTTCTTCACGATGATCTCGACCACGGCGCTGTGCAGCGAGTCCGAGGAGTAGATCGGGGCGGTGCAGCCCTCGACGTAGTGGACGTACGCGTCCTCGTCGACGATGATCAGCGTCCGCTCGAACTGGCCCATGTTCTCCGTGTTGATGCGGAAGTAGGCCTGGAGCGGGATGTCGACCTTGACGCCCTTGGGCACGTAGATGAACGAGCCGCCCGACCACACGGCGGTGTTCAGCGACGCGAACTTGTTGTCGCCGACCGGGATGACCGTGCCGAAGTACTCCTGGAAGAGCTCCGGGTGCTCCTTGAGCGCGGTGTCCGTGTCGAGGAAGATGACGCCCTGCTCCTCCAGGTCCTCGCGGATCTGGTGGTAGACGACCTCGGACTCGTACTGGGCCGCGACACCGGCGACGAGGCGCTGCTTCTCCGCCTCCGGGATGCCGAGCTTGTCGTACGTGTTCTTGATGTCCTCGGGCAGGTCCTCCCACGAAGCGGCCTGCTTCTCGGTGGAGCGCACGAAGTACTTGATGTTGTCGAAGTCGATGCCGGAGAGGTCGGAGCCCCAGGTCGGCATGGGCTTCTTGTCGAAGAGCTTCAGGCCCTTGAGGCGGAGCTTCAGCATCCACTCGGGCTCGTTCTTCTTCGACGAGATGTCGCGGACGACGTCCTCCGACAGGCCTCGCTTGGCAGCCGAGCCGGCCGCGTCGGAGTCGGCCCAGCCGTACTCGTAGTTGCCCAGACCCTCAAGCTCAGGGTGAGCAGTCTCCGTGGTCATGCGGGGTTCCTCCCGGCCGTGCTGGCAGATGCTGATGTGTCGTTCTGTGTGGTGCCCGCGCCTCGCGGGATGAAGGTGGTGCACACCCCGTCGCCGTGGGCGATCGTGGCGAGGCGCTGCACATGCGTCCCGAGCAGGCGGGAGAAGACCTCGGTCTCCGCCTCGCAGAGCTGCGGGAACTGCTCGGCGACGTGGGCGACCGGGCAGTGGTGCTGGCAGAGCTGTTCACCGCTGTGCGGACCGGGAGCGCTCTTGGCCGTAGCAGCGTACCCGTCCGCGGTCAACGCCTTGGCAAGGGCCTCGGTGCGTTCCGCGGGGGCGGCGGCGTCCAGGCTTTCCCGGTAGGTCTCGGCCTGTGCGTCCATGCGCGCCCTGGCGAAGGCGGCGACGGCCGCCTCTCCCTGCTCGCCCCCGCCGGCGGCCTGCGCGATCCAGCGCAGTGCGTCCGCGGCGAGCGAGTCGTAGGACTGGTCGAACGCGTCGCGGCCGCAGTCGGTCAGCGCGAAGACCTTGGCGGGCCGGCCCCGGGTGCGTGCACCGTAGACGCGCTGCTCACGGGGCTCGACCACGTCGTCGGCGACGAGCGTGTCGAGGTGGCGGCGGACGGCGGCCTGGGTGAGGCCGAGACGCGCTGCGAGGTCGGCGACGGTCGAGGGACCGTGGTCCAGGATGGAGCGCGCGACCCGGTTGCGGGTTGACCGCTCCCCGGTAGCGAGTTCCCCCTGGGGGGTCTCGATCATCCGTTCGCCGTATTTCACAACGCCATTGTTGCGTAATTAGTCGAGCCCCGACAAGCCGTGACCGGGGCCACTCCTGGTGGCCTCTATCACTAAGGGTTACCTAATTTGTCTACGCAGAGTTAAACGGAAGGGAATGATCCGCGATCCCGCTGAGCCCCTCCGGTACACCGGTACACGGCTCCCACCAGCAATCCCCCGCAGACGGCGGTTCCGGAAACGGTGGACATCACGTTGGCGAAAAAGTCACTGAAACCGGCTGACCCGTACAGGACCGCACGACTGAAAAAGTCACGAATGCGGAGCCCGACAACGCTTCACCCCGGGGCCGAGGACCCCCTTCCCGGCTCCGTAGACTCACCCGCATGAGCAATGACCCCGCCGTGGAGATCCGCGGACTGGTGAAGCGGTACGGGCCCAAAACAGCGGTGGACGGTCTCGACCTCACCGTCCGCAAGGCCTCGGTCACCGCAGTCCTCGGCCCCAACGGCGCGGGCAAGACCACCACCGTGGAGACCTGCGAGGGCTACCGCCGCCCCGACGCCGGCAGCGTCCGCGTCCTCGGCCTCGACCCGGTCGCCCAGGCCGGCGCCCTGCGCCCGCGGATCGGCGTGATGCTCCAGTCCGGCGGGGTCTACTCCGGCGCCCGCGCCGTCGAGATGCTGCGCCACATGGCCAAGCTGTACGCCCGCCCGCTCGACGTGGACGTCCTGGTCGAGCGGCTCGGGCTGGGCGGCTGCGGCCGCACCGCCTACCGCCGCCTCTCCGGCGGCCAGCAGCAGCGTCTGGCCCTGGCCATGGCCGTGGTCGGCCGCCCCGAGCTGGTCTTCCTGGACGAGCCGACCGCGGGGCTCGACCCGCAGGCCCGCCGGGCGACCTGGGACCTCGTACGGGAACTGCGCGCCGACGGGGTCTGCGTCGTCCTGACCACCCACCACATGGACGAGGCCGAGCAGCTCGCGGACGAGGTCGCCATCGTCGACGCCGGCCGGGTCATCGCTCACGGCAGCCCCGAGCAGCTGTGCCGCGGCGGCGCCGAGAACACCCTGCGCTTCACCGGCCGGCCCGCCCTCGACCTCGGCTCGCTGCTCAAGGCGCTGCCCGACGGCACCGAGGCCGCCGAGCTCACCGCGGGCGTCTACCGGGTCACCGGAGCCGTGGACCCGCAGCTGCTGGCCACCGTCGCCTCCTGGTGCGCCCAGCACGGGGTGATGCCGAGCAGCCTCTCGGTGGAGCGGCACAGCCTCGAGGACGTCTTTCTGGAGCTGACCGGTAAGGAGCTGCGCGCATGAGCGCCGGTACGTTCACCCCCGCCCCGGGGGCCGCGCCCGTGTCCCGCATGATCCTGGCGCAGACGGCGCTGGAGACCCGGATGCTGCTGCGCAACGGGGAGCAGCTGCTGCTGACCGTGATCATCCCGGCGCTGCTGCTGGTGCTGTTCTCCGCCGTCGACATCGTCGACACGGGTGCGGGCAAGTCCGTGGACTTCCTCGCGCCCGGCATCCTGGCACTGGCCGTGATGTCCACCGCCTTCACCGGGCAGGCCATCGCCACCGGCTTCGACCGCCGCTACGGCGTGCTCAAGCGGCTCGGCGCCTCGCCGCTGCCGCGCTGGGCGCTGATGGCCGCCAAGACGCTGTCCGTGCTGGTCACCGAGGTGCTCCAGATCGCGCTGCTGACGGCGATCGCCTTCGCGCTGGGCTGGTCCCCGCACGGCAACCCGCTCGCGGTCGCCGCGCTCGTCCTGCTGGGCACCGCCGCCTTCTCCGGGCTCGGGCTGCTGATGGCGGGCACCCTCAAGGCCGAGGCCACGCTGGCCGCCGCCAATCTGGTGTTCCTGCTGCTGCTGGTCGGCGGCGGGGTGATCGTGCCGATGGAGAAGTTCCCCGGAGCCGTGCAGTCCGTACTGGGACTGCTGCCGATCTCGGCGCTGTCCGACGGGCTGCGCGAGGTGCTCCGGAACGGCGCCGGGCTGCCGTGGGGGGACGTGGCCGTGCTCGGCGTCTGGGCCGTTCTCGGACTCGGCGCCGCCGCGAAGCTGTTCCGCTGGGAGTGAATCCGTTCCCCCGGACGTTGGCCTGGCAGGAGGATGGGCGCCGCCCCGCGGGGGCGGTGCACACCAGGACGCCGGGGGGCGGACATGGCGCAGCGGGAAGACGTTCTACGGCTGGACGCGCAATGGGCGCAGATCCGGTCGGGGGCCGCACGGGCGGCGCCGGCCGAGGCCGAGGCACTGCTGACGGAGCTGATCGGCGCGCTGCGCGAACCGGCGCGGACCGATCCGCAGTGCGCGGCGCGGCTCGGTCTGCGCCTGGGCGACCTGGCGGCCCGCCGGTTCGCCGGCGGTGACCGGGCCGGGGCCCTCTCCGCCGTGGAGGAGGGGCTGCGCCATGCGCAGCAGGCGGCCGGGCACGCCCCGGAGTACGCCCGCTGGTACGCCCGGGGCCTGATCAACCAGGGGGTCTGGCTGTCCTGGCCGCTGAGCGACGAGGCACGGCTGCCCCGCCATCCGCTGGGCCCCGAGGCCGATTCCGGCCCGAGCGCGATGGAGCGGGCGGCGGGCGAGCGCGCCCTCGACCTGACCCGGGCCGCGGTCGAGGTGTGGGCGGGCCTGGACCAACAGGATCCGGTCAACCGGCGCGGTCTCGCGCAGGCCAAGGTGTTCCTCGGGGACCGTCTCGCGGAGCTGGGCTCCGCCGAGGAGGCGGTGGCCTGGGCGGTGGACGCGGAGGGCGGTTTCCGCCAACTGCTGCTCGCGGCCCCCGGTGCGGAGGAGGCCCAGGAGGCCGAGGAGGCCCTCGACCACATCGGCCGCCAGCTCGAACTGCGGCTGCGCTTCCTGTCCTTCGACTCCCTGGTGCGTCTGCGCGCGCAGGGCCTGCTGCCCGAACCCCTGCTGCCCCAGGCCGTGGTGGCGGCCCGGATCCAGGGCGTGGCCGAGCCCGAGATCGCCGCCCGGCTGCACCTCGGCGCCGAACAGGTACGCACGATGCTGGAGGTCACGCCCTGGCTCGCGGTGTGGCGCTTCGAGGTGCGCGGTCCTGACGGACTGTGGAACGTACAGGAACATCCGTGGCACAGCGGAACAGAAGTAAGAAACAGGACAGCAGAGGACATAGGCTCCGAATTGATACGCGGGTTCGCGGCGTCCCCCGACTACCCCGGCGACGGCGTCCCTTGGCGCGTCCGCGTCTGGTGGCACGAGGAAGGCGACCCCGCGGGAGCCCGGTTCCGCAGGGCCGTCGGGCCGGACCCGACGCCGGGCGGACCTGCGGGCACCCCCTCGTGAAAGTTTGCACAAGGCTCCGCGTACGATAAGGGCCGTGTTGACCCCTCTCGCTTACATCGCCAACCGCTGGACCCCGGCACCCCGGATCGTCCGGCAGGCCGCGCTCGCCGCGCTCGTCATGAGCGTGCTCATCGTCGTCACCGGCGGCGCGGTACGGCTGACCGGATCCGGCCTCGGCTGTGACACCTGGCCCAAGTGCACGGACGACAGCCTGATCGTGACCCAGGCGCAGGGTTTCCACGGGGCCATCGAGTTCGGCAACCGCATGCTGACGTACGTGCTCTGCGCGGCCGTTGGCTGGTGCATCGTTGCGGCCCGCGCGGCCAAGCCGTGGCGCCGTTCGCTGACGAAGCTCGGCTGGCTCCAGTTCTTCATCGTGATGGGCAACGCGGTCCTCGGCGGCATCACCGTCCTGACGGGGCTCAACCCGTACAGCGTGGCCGGGCACTTCCTGCTCGCCACCTCGCTGATCACGGTCACCACGGTCACCTGGCAGCGCACCCGCGAGGGCGACAGCGCTCCCCGGCCGCGCGTCCCCGGTCCGGTGCGCAAGCTCTCCTGGGCCCTGATCGCGACCACCCTGGTGCTGATCGCGGCGGGCACCGTGGTCACCGGTTCCGGTCCGCACGCGGGCGACCGCAGCGAGATCAAGCGGATGCCGTTCGACTGGGCGGCCACCGCCCACGTCCACGCGGTCTCCGCCTGGGTGGTGTGCGCGCTCGCCGTGGCCATGTGGCTGGTGCTGCGCGTGGTCGACGCGCCGGACGACACCCGGGCCCGCGCCCGCGACCTGCTGATCGTGCTGATCGCGCAGGGCGGCATCGGCTACGTCCAGTACTTCACCCACGTGCCCGAGGCCCTGGTCGCCGCCCACATGCTCGGCTCCTGCCTGGTGTGGATCGCCGTGCTCCGCGTGGCGCTCAGCCTGCGGGAGCGGCCCGCGGCGCAGGCGGAGATCCCGGCGCAGGCCGACCCGCAGCTCTCCGCCGTCTGAGCCGCCGGGGCCGGGCGCCGCTCGGCCCCGGCCCCGCGAGGCTCGGCCCCGCCCCCGCGCCGCTCGGCACCGCCCCGGGCCGCTCGGCCCCCGCCGCCGCGCCGCTCACCCGCGCTCGTCCAGCCGGTAGACGCGGCGGGCATTGCCCGCCGCGACCATGGCCGCCACCCGTTCCGCGTCCCGCCAGGACCAGGCGCCCTCGCCGACCCAGCCGCCCAGCACCCGGCCCAGCGCCTCCCGGAACACCAGGGCGCCCACCGCGTGCAGCTCGGGCAGCCGGCGCCCGCCGCTGGAGAACAGCAGCTTCCCGAAGGGGGCCAGCTCCAGCACCTCGGCGAGCACCCCCGCCGCCCGCGCCCCGCTCTGCCCGAGCGCCGCGCCCAGATCGGCATGGACGTGCGGGAAGGCCGCCGCCAGCTGGGCGGCGTGCCGGTGGTACGGGTATCCGCCGAGCAGCACCAGCCGGGTCCCGAGCCCCGCCGTGGCCCGTACGAACTCCGTCAGCAGCGCCGGATCGGCCTGCTCCGGCCGCTGCCCCGGCTCCCCCGCGCCCGCCCCGGTGTGCAGCTGGAGCGGCAGCCCCGTCGCCACCGCGCTCCACAGCAGGTGGCGCAGGAGTACGGGATCCCGTACGGCCCCGCCCCTGGGGCGCCGGGCCAGCCACCGGCCGGCCGCCCCGCGCACCTCCCCCGGACCGGGCGGCTCGGGGTCCCGCCCGAGCACGGCGGGGTACCCCGCGTCCGCACCGCAGGTGAAGGCCACCGCCGCCGCGGCGGCGTGGTGGACGGCGCCGGCGAGGTTGGCGAGGAAGGCCGCGACCGTGCCGGAGGTGTCGGCGGCCTGTTCGGCCAGCAGCTCCAGCCGTACGACCTCGAAGGCGTCGGCGTCCCCCGCGAGCGCCAGCTCCTTGGGGACGGTGAGGTCGCCGGGCACTCCCGTGTCGACCAGATAGGCGGCGACGCCCGAGCCACGCAGCAGCCTGCGTCCGGACTCGACCACACCGAGCTCGCGCCGCCGGGCCAGGTACCGGGCGGGGGCGCAGTGCGGCTCCAGCCCGAGCAGCGGCGGGCACCAGCGGCGCACCGCGAAACCGGTCTGGGTGTCGAAGAAGGTGGTCCCGGCGGCGGGCGGGCCGGCCGAGCGGATCAGCTGGGCCTCGAAGGTGCCGAGGCCCAGCTCCGTGCGGAGCACTCCGTGGCAGTACTGGTCCACCAGGGGCGGCGTTTCGATCATCCGGGCATCCCGTTGCGGACGTGAGGAAGGGGCTTCCACACGTCCTAACGGGTGAGCGGGGTGTGAGGTGTTGCTCGCGCTGTTGACCGAGCGGCCACCTCTGGGATCAGCCGCCGCGATCAGGCCGCCGGGTTCGCCGCCCCGCCGAGCTGGATGCCGGCCATCCGCGACCACTCGTACGGACCGGTCTTGACACGCGCGGCGAACTCGCCGTCGAACTCCTCGTGGAGGGTCAGGCCGGCCTTCTCGGTGGCCAGCCGGGCCACCTCGTAGGTCGGGGCCACCAGGTCGCCCCAGCCGCCGTCCGTGCCGACGAGGACGATCCGGGTGCCGGCCTGGCCGATGTGCGCGAGATGGCCCTCGGCGCCGCCGTGGTGCCGGGCGAACGCGCCGATCTGCCGGGCCAGCTTCGCGGCCTTCCGGTCCTGCTTCTTGTCTGCGGTGTCCGCCGTGGTGTCTGCCATGGACAGCATGCTACCGGCGGGTAATGAACGGAGGAAGCGTCAGCGGAGGAAGGGATCCACGGCCACCGCCACGAACAGCAGCGACACGTACGTGATCGACCAGTGGAACAGGCGCATCTCCTTGAGCTTCGCGCCCGTCACGCCCGACTTGGCCCGCGCGTGCAGCGCGTGCGCCTCCCACAGCCACCAGCCGCCGGCCGCCAGCGCGACCGCGGTGTAGAACCAGCCGGTGTACCCCAGCGGGGTCAGCAGCAGCGAGACCGCCACCATCACCCAGCTGTAGATGACGATCTGGCGCGCCACGGCCCTGTTGCCCGCCACGACCGGCAGCATCGGCACGCCGACGCGCGCGTAGTCCTCCTTCACCTTCATGGACAGCGGCCAGTAGTGCGGCGGCGTCCAGAAGAAGATGACGAGGAAGAGGATGACGGCGGCCCAGGAGACCTCGTTCTTGACGGCGGACCAGCCGATGAGCACCGGCATGCAGCCCGCGATGCCGCCCCAGACGATGTTCTGCGCGGTGCGCCGCTTCAGCAGCATCGTGTAGACGACGACGTAGAAGAGGAGCGCCCCGAGGGCGAGCGCCGCCGACAGCCAGTTGACGAGCAGCCCGAAGAACAGGGTGGAGACCACCGCGAGCGTGATGCCGAAGGCCAGGCACTCGCGCGGGCTCACCATGCCGGTGACCAGCGGCCGCTGCGCGGTGCGGTCCATCAGCGCGTCGATGTCGCGGTCGATGTACATGTTCAGCGCGTTGGCGCCGCCCGCGGACAAGTACCCGCCGAAGCAGGTGGCGAGGACCAGCCACAGTGACGGCACGCCCTGTTCGGCGAGGAACATCACCGGCACTGTGGTGATCAGCAGAAGTTCGATGATCCGCGGCTTGGTCAAAGCCACGAAAGCCATGACCCGGGCCCCGAACGGCCGGTGACCGGGGCTCGTCCCGAGCACCCCCGCTGGACGGGATTCGACGGCCGTCACGCACACCCCTGACAGAGAAACCAGCAAGCTCCGGACATAAAGGTCCGCTGAAGGCTCGCACGTACCACGCCACTCTAGACGTTGCACTTACGTCGCCCCGCGCGGGGGTCGCCTCGTGTTGGTCCGATCGGAGCCGCCGACGTCATGACGGACTGCGGGCACTCGAATAGCTGCACGCCGTCACGGGGGTAGGCTCGGAATCGCGCCGGTGCACCGTTCGTCACCGGGTAACAGACATGTGGAGAGGAGCCCTGACCCACGGTGAGCACCAAGCCGACGACCACAGAGCTCGACTGGACCGATCTCGACCAGCGGGCCGTCGACACCGCCCGCATCCTGGCCGCCGACGCCGTCCAGAAGGTGGGTAACGGCCACCCCGGTACGGCGATGAGCCTGGCCCCCGCCGCGTACACCCTCTTCCAGAAGGTGATGCGGCACGACCCGGCGGACCCCGAGTGGGTGGGCCGCGACCGTTTCGTGCTTTCCGCGGGGCACTCGTCCCTCACTCTTTACACCCAGCTCTACCTCGGCGGCTTCGGCCTGGAGCTCGCCGACCTCGAGGCCTTCCGCACCTGGGGCTCCAAGACCCCCGGCCACCCGGAGTACGGCCACACGGCCGGCGTCGAGACCACCACCGGCCCGCTGGGCCAGGGCATCGCCAACGCGGTGGGCATGGCCATGGCCGCCCGCTACGAGCGCGGCCTGTTCGACCCGGAGGCCGCCCAGGGCGGCTCCCCGTTCGACCACATGGTCTACGCGATCGCGGGCGACGGCTGCCTCCAGGAGGGCATCTCCCACGAGGCGTCCGCCCTGGCCGGCCACCAGAAGCTCGGCAACCTGGTGCTGCTGTGGGACGACAACCACATCTCCATCGAGGGCGACACGGAGACGGCCGTCTCCGAGGACACCCTCAAGCGCTACGAGGCGTACGGCTGGCACGTCCAGCGCGTCGCCCAGCAGCCGAACGGCGACCTCGACCCGAAGGCGCTGTTCGAGGCCCTGGCCGCGGCCAAGGCCGAGACCGGACGCCCGTCCTTCATCGCGATGCGCTCGATCATCGCCTGGCCGGCCCCGCACGCCCAGGGCACCGAGGCCTCGCACGGCTCGGCCCTCGGTGACGACGAGGTCGCCGCCACCAAGCGCGTCCTCGGCTTCGACCCGGAGAAGAGCTTCGACGTCTCCGCCGAGGTCCTCGCGCACACCCGCAAGGCGCTGGACCGCGGCCGCGAGGCCAAGGCCGCCTGGGAGAAGGACTTCTCCGCCTGGCGCACCGCGAACCCGCAGCGCGCCGCCGAGTTCGACCGCATCAACGCCAACGAGCTGCCCGCCGGCTGGGAGGACGAGCTCCCCGCCTTCGAGGCCGGCAAGGGCGTCGCCACCCGCGCGGCCTCCGGCAAGGTCCTCGAGGCGCTCGGTTCGGTCATCCCGGAGCTGTGGGGCGGTTCGGCCGACCTGGCCGGCTCCAACAACACCACGATCGACAAGCACTCGTCCTTCCTCCCGAAGGGCAACCCGCTGCCGGAGGCCGACCCGTACGGCCGCACCGTCCACTTCGGCATCCGCGAGCACGCCATGGCCGCGACCATGAACGGCATCGCGCTGCACGGCCACACCCGCATCTACGGCGGCACCTTCCTGGTGTTCTCCGACTACATGCGCAACGCCGTCCGCCTGTCCGCGCTGATGCACGTGCCGGTGACGTACGTGTGGACGCACGACTCCATCGGTCTCGGCGAGGACGGCCCGACGCACCAGCCGATCGAGCACCTCGCCTCGCTGCGCGCCATCCCGGGCCTGAACGTGGTCCGCCCGGCCGACGCGAACGAGACCGTCATCGCCTGGCGCGAGATCCTGCGCCGCCACACCAAGGTGTTCGGCAAGGGCGCCCCGCACGGTCTGGCGCTGACCCGCCAGGGCGTGCCGACGTACGAGCGCAACGAGGACGCCGCCAAGGGCGGGTACGTGCTCTTCGAGGCGACGGGCCCCGAGGGGCAGAGCGCAGCGGCGCAGGTCGTCCTCATCGGCACCGGCTCCGAGGTCCAGCTCGCCGTCGCCGCGCGCGAGGCGCTGCAGGCCGAGGGCATCCCGGCCCGCGTCGTCTCGATGCCGTCCGTCGAGTGGTTCGAGGAGCAGGACCAGGCGTACAAGGACAGCGTCCTGCCGCCGTCCGTCAAGGCGCGCGTCGCGGTCGAGGCCGGGGTCGGCCTGACCTGGCACCGCTACGTCGGCGACGCCGGGCAGATCGTCTCGCTGGAGCACTTCGGCGCCTCCGCCGACGCCAAGGTGCTCTTCCGCGAGTTCGGCTTCACCCCCGAGGCCGTGACCGCCGCCGCCAAGGCCTCCATCGCCGCCGCCGCGCGCTGACGCCCGTACAAGACCAGTAGGAGATGCAATTCCCATGACAGACGCACTCAAGCGCCTCTCCGACGAGGGCGTGGCGATCTGGCTGGACGACCTGTCCCGCAAGCGCATCACGTCCGGCAACCTGGCCGAGCTCATCGACCAGTCGCACGTGGTCGGTGTCACCACCAACCCGTCGATCTTCCAGAAGGCGATCAGCAGCGGTGACGGCTACGAGCAGCAGCTCGCCGACCTCGCCGCCCGCAAGGTCACCGTCGACGAGGCCATCCGCATGATCACGACGGCGGACGTCCGCGACGCCGCCGACATCCTGCGCCCGGTCTACGACCGCACCGACGGCCAGGACGGCCGGGTCTCCATCGAGGTCGACCCGCGGCTGGCCCACAACACCACGGCGACGATCGCCGAGGCCAAGCAGCTCGCCTGGCTGGTGGACCGCCCGAACACGCTGATCAAGATCCCGGCGACCAAGGCCGGCCTGCCGGCGATCACCGAGGTCATCGGCAAGGGCATCAGCGTCAACGTCACGCTGATCTTCTCGCTGGAGCGCTACCGCGAGGTCATGGACGCGTACCTGGCGGGTCTGGAGAAGGCCAAGGCCGCGGGCCTGGACCTCTCCCTGATCCACTCGGTCGCCTCCTTCTTCGTGTCCCGCGTGGACAGCGAGATCGACAAGCGCCTGGACGCCGTCGGCACCGACGAGGCGAAGGCCCTGAAGGGCAAGGCGGCCCTCGCCAACGCCCGTCTGGCCTACGAGGCCTACGAAGAGCTGTTCGCCTCCGACCGGTGGAACGCCCTGGAGCGCGTCGGCGCCAACAAGCAGCGTGCGCTGTGGGCCTCGACGGGCGTCAAGGACCCGGCGTACAAGGACACCCTGTACGTGGTCGACCTGGTCGCCCCGAACACGGTGAACACCATGCCGGAGGCCACCCTGGAGGCCACGGCCGACCACGGTGAGATCACGGGTGACACCGTGCGCGCCACGTACGACCAGTCCCGCGCCGAGCTCGACGCGGTCGCGAAGCTGGGCATCTCGTACGACGATGTGGTGCAGCTGCTCGAAGACGAGGGCGTCGAGAAGTTCGAGGCGTCCTGGAACGACCTGCTGAAGTCCACCGAGGCGGAGCTCGAGCGCCTTGCCCCCACGGAGGCCTGAACACTTTGTCTGTGAACGGAGCGAACCCGCTTCGTGACGCACAGGACCGGCGGCTCCCGCGCATCGCGGGGCCGTCCGGCCTGGTCATTTTCGGCGTTACGGGTGACCTGTCGCGCAAGAAGCTGATGCCCGCCATCTACGACCTGGCGAACCGGGGGCTGCTGCCGCCGGGCTTCTCGCTGATCGGCTTCGCCCGCCGTGAATGGGAGCACGAGGACTTCGCCCAGGAGGTGTACGAGGCCGTCAAGCAGCACTCGCGCACCCCCTTCCGGGAGGAGGTCTGGCAGCAGCTGGTGCAGGGCTGCCGCTTCGTGCAGGGCGATTTCGACGACGACGCGGCGTTCGAGACCCTGAAGTCCACGATCGACGACCTGGACAAGGCGCAGGGCACGGGCGGCAACTTCGCCTTCTACCTGTCCGTGCCGCCGAAGTTCTTCCCCAAGGTGGTCCAGCAGCTCAAGAACCACGGGCTGGCCCAGAAGGAGGGCTCCTGGCGGCGTGCCGTCATCGAGAAGCCCTTCGGGCACGACCTGAAGAGCGCCGAGGAGCTCAACAAGGTCGTCCACGAGGTCTTCCCGCGGGACGAGGTCTTCCGGATCGACCACTACCTCGGCAAGGAGACCGTCCAGAACATCCTGGCGCTCCGCTTCGCCAACACGATGTTCGAGCCGATCTGGAACCGGTCGTACGTCGACCACGTGCAGATCACCATGGCCGAGGACATCGGCATCGGCGGCCGGGCCGGGTACTACGACGGCATCGGCGCGGCCCGCGACGTCATCCAGAACCACCTGCTGCAGCTGCTCGCGCTGACCGCGATGGAGGAGCCCGGCTCCTTCCACCCCAAGGCGCTGGTGGCGGAGAAGCTCAAGGTCCTCACGGCCGTCGAGCTCCCCGAGGACCTGGGCAAGCACACCGTGCGCGGCCAGTACTCGGCGGCGTGGCAGGGCGGCGAGAAGGTCGTCGGGTACCTCGAAGAGGACGGCATCGACCCCAAGTCGAAGACCGACACCTACGCGGCCATCCGCCTGGAGATCAACAACCGCCGCTGGGCGGGCGTCCCGTTCTACCTGCGGACCGGCAAGCGCCTGGGCCGCCGGGTGACCGAGATCGCGGTCGTCTTCAAGCGGGCCCCGTACCTGCCGTTCGAGTCGGGCGCGACCGAGGAGCTGGGGCAGAACGCCCTGGTCATCCGGGTCCAGCCGGACGAGGGCGTGACGGTGCGCTTCGGCTCCAAGGTTCCGGGCACCTCCATGGAGGTCCGGGACGTGACGATGGACTTCGCGTACGGCGAGTCCTTCACGGAGTCGAGCCCCGAGGCGTACGAGCGGCTGATCCTCGACGTCCTGCTGGGTGACGCGAACCTCTTCCCGCGCCACCAGGAGGTCGAGCTGTCCTGGAACATCCTCGACCCGATCGAGGAGTACTGGGACAAGCACGGCAAGCCCGCGCAGTACCCGGCGGGAACCTGGGGCCCGGTCGAGGCGGACGAGATGCTCGCACGAGACGGACGGAGCTGGCGCCGGCCATGAAGATCGACCTCACGGAGACCACCTCCAGCAAGATCAACGCCGCGTTGGTGCAGGCGCGCCGGGACATCGGCACGCCGGCCATCGGCATGGTCCTCACGCTGGTGATCGTGACCGACGAAGAGAACGCGTACGACGCGCTCAAGTCGGCGAACGACGCGTCCCACGAACACCCTTCGCGGATCGTCGTCGTCATCAAGCGGGTCAGCCGCTCGCCGCGCAGCCGCCGCGACGCCCGTCTCGACGCGGAAGTCCGCGTCGGGGCGGACGCCGGCACCGGTGAGACGGTGGTGCTCCGCCTTCACGGTGAACTGGTCGACCACGCCCAGTCCGTGGTTCTCCCGCTCCTCCTGCCGGACGCGCCCGTCGTGGTCTGGTGGCCGGACGGTGCCCCGTCGGACCTGGCGGGCGATCCGCTGGGTGCGCTCGGGCAGCGCCGGATCTCGGACACGTACGCCTGCGAGAACCCGGAGCAGGGGCTCGGGCAGCGGGCCGCGGCCTACGCCCCGGGTGACACGGACCTGTCCTGGACCCGGATCACGCCGTGGCGCTCGATGCTGGCCGCCGCGCTGGACCAGCAGTCCGTCAAGGTCGCTTCGGTGGTCGTCGAGGGCGAGGACGAGAACCCGAGCTGCGAGCTGCTGGCCATGTGGCTGGCGGACCGCCTCCAGGTGCCCGTCCGGCGTACGACCTCGGCCGGTCCTGGCCTGACCTCGGTCCGGCTGGAGACCAAGGACGGGGACATCGTCCTGGACCGGGCGGACGGCTCTCTGGCGACGCTGTGCATGCCGGGGCAGCCCGACCGTGCGGTGGCGCTCAAGCGCCGGGACACGGCCGAGCTCCTGGCGGAGGAGCTGCGTCGGCTGGACCCGGACAACACGTACGAGGCGGCGCTGAAGTTCGGCGTGGCCAAGCTGGCCGCGGCGGCGCCTGCGGTCGCCGCTCCGGGCAAGGCTGAGGCCGCACCGGCTGAGGCCGCACCGGGCGAGGCCGCACCGGGCGAGGCCGCACCGGCCAAGGCCGGGGCCCCGGCCGCGAAGCCCGCGGCGAAGCCCGCGAAGAAGGCCTCGGCCAAGTAGGCAGTACCCGGTGCGCGGGGCGGGGTCCCTCCCCGCCCCGCGCACCGGAACCCGCACCCACGATCGACAAGGCGGCAGCAATGGGTATGACGACTCCCCAGGTCGTCGTCCACCGGGACAAGGAGCTGATGGCCCAGGCCGCGGCGGCCCGGCTCATCACCAAGATCGTCGACGCGCAGGCCGCCCGCGGCAGCGCCTCCGTCGTCCTCACCGGCGGCCGCAACGGCAACGGCCTCCTCGCCGCGCTGGCCGCGGCCCCGGCCCGGGACGCCGTCGACTGGTCGCGGATCGACCTCTGGTGGGGCGACGAGCGCTACGTCCCCGCCGACGACCCCGAGCGCAACCACACCCAGGCCCGTGAGGCCCTCCTGGACTCCGTCCCGGTCGACCCGGCGCGCGTGCACGCGATGCCCGCCTCCGACGGCCCGTACGGGGCGGACGTGGACGCCGCGGCCGCCGCCTACGCGGCCGAGCTGGCGAAGGCCGCCGGGCCCGAGGACCACGGGCCGGTCCCCACCTTCGACGTCCTGATGCTGGGCGTCGGCCCGGACACCCACATCGCCTCGCTCTTCCCCGAGCACCCCGCCTCCCGCGAGACCGACCGCACGGTCGTCGGCGTGCACGGCGCGCCCAAACCGCCGCCCACCCGGATCTCCCTGACCCTCCCGGCCATCCGGGCGGCCCGCGAGGTCTGGCTGCTGGCGGCGGGCGAGGACAAGGCCGGGGCGGTGGCCATCGCCCTCGGCGGTGCGGGCGCCGTCCAGGCCCCCGCCGCGCAGGCGTACGGCCGCTCCCGCACCCTGTGGCTGCTGGACCGCGCGGCCGCGGCGAAGCTCCCGGCGGGCCTGTACCCGCCGGCCGCCTCCTGACCCGGCCCCGTACGCGAACGGCCGAAGGGCCCGCCCCCGGAACCGGGAGCGGGCCCTTCCGCACATCCGGAGCCGTCCGGCTCAGCCGCGGCCGCGCAGCTCCCGGTAGGTGGCCACGAGGGCCTTCGACGAGGCGTCCAGCCCCGGCACCTCGGCGCCGTCCGTCAGCGCCGGCTCGACCCGCTTGGCGAGGACCTTGCCGAGCTCCACGCCCCACTGGTCGAAGGAGTCGATGTTCCACACCGCGCCCTGGACGAACACCTTGTGCTCGTACAGGGCGATCAGCTGGCCCAGCACCGCCGGGGTGAGGTCCTGCGCCAGGATCGTCGTGGTCGGGTGGTTCCCGTTGAAGGTCTTGTGCGGGACCAGGGGCTCCGCCACGCCCTCGGCGCGGACCTCCTCCGCCGTCTTGCCGAAGGCCAGCGCCTGCGTCTGCGCGAAGAAGTTCGCCATCAGCAGGTCGTGCTGGCCCGCGAGGGTCGGCGGCAGTTCGCCGACCGGCCGGGCGAAGCCGATGAAGTCCGCCGGGATCACCTTCGTGCCCTGGTGGATCAACTGGTAGTACGCGTGCTGCCCGTTGGTGCCGGGCGTGCCCCACACCACCGGACCGGTCTGCCAGTCCACCGGATTGCCGTCCCGGTCCACGGACTTGCCGTTGGACTCCATGTCCAGCTGCTGGAGGTAGGCGGTGAAGCGGGAGAGGTAGTGGCTGTACGGCAGGACCGCGTGCGACTGCGCGTCGAAGAACGCCCCGTACCAGATCCCCAACAGGCCCATCAGGAGCGGTACGTTCTGCTCCGGCGGGGCCGTGCGGAAGTGCTCGTCCACCGTCCGGAAGCCGCCCAGCATCTCCCGGAAGGCGTCCGGCCCGATCGCGATCATCAGCGAGAGCCCGATCGCGGAGTCGAAGGAGTAGCGCCCGCCGACCCAGTCCCAGAACCCGAACATGTTGGCCGGATCGATGCCGAACGCGGTGACCTTCTCCTCGTTGGTCGACAGCGCCACGAAGTGCCGTGCCACGGCCGCCGTGTCACCGCCGAGACCCGCCAGCAGCCACTCCCGCGCCGACTCGGCGTTGGTGATGGTCTCGATGGTGGTGAAGGTCTTGGAGGCGATGATGAACAGCGTCTCGGTCGGGTCCAGGTCCCGTACGGCCTCGTGCAGGTCGGCGCCGTCCACGTTGGACACGAACCGCACGGTCAGCGCCCGGTCGGTGAACGCGCGCAGCGCCTCGTACGCCATCGCCGGGCCCAGGTCGGAGCCGCCGATGCCGATGTTGACCACGTTCTTGATGCGCTTGCCGGTGAAGCCGGTCCACTCCCCCGACCTGACCTGGCCGGAGAAGGCCGCCATCTTGTCGAGGACGGCGTGCACCTGGGGGACGACGTTCTCGCCGTCCACCTCGACCACCGCGTCCTTCGGCGCACGCAGAGCGGTGTGCAGGACCGCCCGGTCCTCGGTCGTGTTGATCTTCTCCCCGCGGAACATCGCCTCGCGCAGCTCGGCCACGCCCGTCGCGGCCGCCAGTTCGCGCAGCAGGTCCAGCGTCTGGTCGGTCACCAGGTGCTTCGAGTAGTCGACGTACAGGTCCCCGACCCGCAGCGTGTAGCCCGTTCCCCGGTTCGCATCCGCCGCGAACAGCTCGCGCAGGTGCGTCTGCCCCAGCTCTTCGCGGTGCTTGCCGAGTGCCAGCCACTCGGGCGTCCGGTTAAGCCTGGTACGGCTGTCTGCGTTCATCTCGGACATCAACCCGTTTCTTCCGTCCTGTCGTGCCCCGCCGATCACCAACTTAAGGGATCAAAGGGGGGTGTGCCGGACAGCGCCTTCGGCGCGGGGTACGCAAAGGGGCCCGGCCCGCTGGAGAAGACTCCTGCGGGCCGGGCCCGGTGTCACACCGTCACTCTTGCGTTCGTCAGATCTCGCCGCGGAGCTTGGCGAGCGCCTCGGCGAGGATCGCCTCGCCGTCGGCGTCCGACCGCCGCTCCCGTACGTACGCCAGGTGCGTCTTGTAGGGCTCGGTGCGCGGCGGCGCGGGCGGATTGTCCCGGTCCTGGCCGGCCGGGAACCCGCAGCGCGGGCAGTCCCAGGTGTCCGGCACCTGCGCGTCGCTGGCGAAGCTCGGCTGCGTCTCGTGCCCGTTCGAGCACCAGAAGGAGATGCGCAGGCGGGGCGCGGACTCGCCGCGCTCGGCCTCACCCATCGGCCCCGCTCCGACCCGACTGCCACGGATCGCGTTGCCACTTGCCACGGTCGTAACTCCCTGCGTGATGGTGCCGCGAAGCGTGAGTGGATTCCGCTGCGGGCGCCCCAGTCTACGTAAGGCCCAACGCACGTCCATCACATGGAGTTACTCACTCCAGGCCGTGGACGCCGTCCTCATGATAGGCGGGGTGGAGCCGACCGGTCCGGTGGAATGGCCAGAACCGTCGGCTTCGCTACTTCAGCAGAATCCCGAGCGCCATGATGCAGGCGAACCAGAGCAGACCCACCACGACGGTGATGCGGTCCAGGTTGCGCTCCGCGACCGAGGAGCCGCCGACGGACGACTGCATGCCGCCGCCGAACATGTCGGAAAGGCCGCCGCCCTTGCCCTTGTGCATCAGCACGAGCAGCATCAGCAGGGCGCTGAAGACGATCAGGGCGATCGAGAACCCCATAATCACGGCTGATTCCTACTTTCTGGCTTTCTGGCTTTCCGGCTCTGCTTTGACGTGCGCGGGGGCCAGTGGCTGGTGGTTCAGCCTCCTGGCCCCCGCAAGGGTACGACGGATCCGTCCTACCGCATACTCACTGCGACGATCACGCAGGTCACTGGTCGCGGAAGCGGACGATCTTCACGAATTCCTCCGCGTCCAGCGCCGCGCCGCCGATCAGGGCGCCGTCGACGTCGGGCTGGGCCATGATCGCCGCGATGTTGCCGGACTTCACGGAGCCGCCGTACTGGATGCGGACCTTGTCGGCCAGCTCCTGGGAGTACAGCTCGGCGAGGCGGGTGCGGATCGCCCCGCAGACCTCCTGCGCGTCCTCGGGGGTGGCGACCTCGCCGGTCCCGATCGCCCAGACGGGCTCGTACGCGATCACGATGGACTCGACCTGCTCGGCCGGGATGTCCTTGAGGCCGCCGTCGACCTGCGCCAGCGTGTACGGGACCTGCTGGCCCGCCTTGCGGACGTCCAGGCCCTCGCCGACGCACAGGATCGGGGTGATCCCGTGCTGGTAGGCGGCCTTGACCTTGGCGTTGCAGAGCTCGTCGCCCTCGCCGTGGTACTGGCGGCGCTCGCTGTGGCCGACGGCCACGTACGTGCACTTCAGCTTCGCGAGCATCGAGCCGGAGATCTCGCCGGTGTAGGCACCGGAGTCGTGCGCCGAGATGTCCTGGGCGCCGTACTTGATCTTCAGCTTGTCGCCGTCGACCAGGGTCTGGACCGAGCGCAGGTCGACGAAGGGCGGCAGGACCGCGACCTCGACGGCGTCGTAGTCCTTGTCGGCGAGCGCGAAGGCGAGCTTCTGGACGTGGGCGATGGCCTCGAGGTGGTTGAGGTTCATCTTCCAGTTGCCCGCCATCAGCGGGGTACGCGTGGTCATACGGGTTCAGACCTCCAGTGCGGCGAGGCCGGGGAGCGTCTTGCCCTCGAGGTATTCGAGGGAGGCGCCGCCACCGGTCGAGATGTGACCGAAAGCGTTCTCGTCGAAGCCGAGCGTGCGCACGGCCGCGGCGGAGTCGCCACCGCCGACCACGGTGAACGCGCTGCTGTCGACGAGGGCCTGCGCGATGGCGCGGGTGCCTCCGGCGTAGTCGGGGTGCTCGAAGACGCCCACGGGACCGTTCCAGAAGACGGTCTCCGCGTCGGCGATCTTCGACGCGTACAGCTCACGGGTCTTGGGACCGATGTCCAGACCCTCCTTGTCGGCGGGGATCTTGTCCGCGTCGACGGTGATGAAGTCGGCCGGGGTCTTGCCCTTGAGGTCGGGGAAGTCCGCCGAGGCCAGGATGTCGACGGGGAGGACCAGCTCGACGCCCAGCTTCTCGGCGCGTGCCATGTACTCCTTGACGACGTCCACCTGGTCCTTCTGGAGCAGGGAGATGCCGACCTCGTGGCCCTTGGCGTAGAGGAAGGTGTACGCCATGCCGCCGCCGATGAGGATGCGGTCGGCCTTGCCGAGCAGCTGGTCGATGACGACCAGCTTGTCGGAGACCTTGGCGCCGCCGAGGACGACCACGTACGGGCGCTTGACCTCGGCGGTCAGCTTCTTCAGGACGCCGACCTCGGTGGCGATCAGGTAGCCGGCCGCGTGCGGGAGGCGCGCCGGCAGGTCGAAGACCGAGGCGTGCTTGCGGTGGACGGCGCCGAAGCCGTCGCCGACGTAGACGTCGGCGAGCTCGGCGAGCTGGTCCGCGAAGGCGCCGCGCTCGGCGTCGTCCTTCGAGGTCTCACCGGCGTTGAAGCGCAGGTTCTCGATGACCGCGACCTGGCCGTCGGCGAGGGCCGCGACGGTCTCCTTGGCGGAATCACCGACGGTGTCGGTGGCGAACGCGACGTCCGCACCGAGCAGTTCACCGAGTCGCTTGGCGGCCGGAGCGAGCGAGAAGGCCGGCTCCGGGGCGCCCTTGGGGCGGCCCAGGTGCGAGGCGACGATCACGCGGGCGCCGGCTTCGGCGAGCTTCGCGATGGTCGGCTGCACGGCGCGGATGCGGCCGTCGTCGGTGATCTTGTCGCCCTCGAGCGGCACGTTGAGGTCGGCGCGGACGAAGACCCGCTTGCCGGACACGCCGTCGGCGAGCAGTTCGTCGATCGTCTTCATGTGTTTCTACTCCTTATCCCCATACACGGGTTCTGCCGGTGCGGGGCCGATCGGTGGAGGCAGACGACAGGGCCCGTGCAGCGCTCCATCGCGCTGACCGGACCCTGTCCTCACATCTTGTTCCCTGGCCCTGCTACCTGAGACTTAGAGCTGACCGCCGACGAAGACGGTCAGGTCGACGAGGCGGTTGGAGTAGCCCCACTCGTTGTCGTACCAGCCGACGACCTTGACCTGCGTACCGTCCTGAACCATGGTCAGGGAGGAGTCGAAGGTGCAGGAAGCCGGCCAGTTCACGATGTCGGAGGAGACGATCGCGTCCTCGGTGTAGTCGAGGATGCCCTTGAGCTGGCCCTCGGCGGCCTTCTGGAAGGCGGCGTTGATCTCTTCCTTGGTGGTCTCGCGGGAGAGCTCCAGGACGAGGTCGGTGACCGAGCCGGTCGGGACCGGGACGCGCATGGCGATGCCGTCCAGCTTGCCCTTGAGCTGCGGGAGGACCAGAGCGGTGGCCTTGGCGGCACCCGTCGAGGTCGGGATGATGTTCTCGGCGGCGGCGCGGGCGCGGCGCAGGTCCGAGTGCGGGAAGTCCAGGATGCGCTGGTCGTTCGTGTACGCGTGGACCGTGGTCATCATGCCCTTGACGATGCCGAAGTTCTCGTCGAGAACCTTGGCCATCGGCGCCACGCAGTTGGTGGTGCAGGAGGCGTTGGAGATGACGTGGTGGTTGGCCGCGTCGTACTTGTCCTGGTTGACGCCCATCACGATGGTGATGTCCTCGTCCTTGGCCGGAGCCGAGATGAGGACCTTCTTCGCGCCCGCGGCGATGTGCTTGGCGGCATCGGCCTTCTTCGTGAAGATGCCGGTCGACTCGATGACGATGTCGGCACCGAGCTCGCCCCAGGGCAGGTTCGCGGGGTCGCGCTCGGCAAACGTCTTGAAGGTGTTGCCGCCGACGGTGATGGTGTCGTCGGTGTGGGAGACCTCGGCCTTGAGGCGGCCCAGAATGGTGTCGTACTTGAGAAGGTGCACCAGGGTCGCGTTGTCAGTCAGGTCGTTGACACCGACGATCTCGATGTCCGCTCCCTGCTCAAGGAGCGCCCGGAAGTAGTTGCGGCCAATGCGGCCAAAACCGTTGATGCCTACGCGGATCGTCACGAACCGATCTCCTCGTTGGTGCGCCGGCCTGTCCCGCCGGCGAGCTGTATGGGATGTCCCCGACCGCTTACGACCCTACCTCTCCGTGAGCTTTTGAGTGACATCGGCCGGGACCTGACACTCCCCATGCCACATGGGAGAGAGCCGCCGGGGCCCGTACCGTGCGCTCGGCACGGGACCCCGGGGACCTTGGCCCCCGTCACTCAGGGTGAGCGACGGGGGCTCGAATGATCAGCGGTGCAGCGACCTGAGCGCCTTACCGACGAGTACGGCTCGGTCCGCCGCCGCCGGCAGGTGTTCGAGACCGAAGCCGAGGAGCACCGTGTTACGCGTAGTGACCGAGGCGTACGACTTGAACAGCTCGCCGGACCGGGCCCAATCGCCCGCGACGACGGGACTTCCGGCAGGTGCGCCCTGGGCGGTCCAGGCACCCAGAGAGGTCTCGAACCCCTCCACGGCCTGGTCGGCTCCGCCGACGGAGACGCGCGCGTCGTCCGCGAAGAGGCCGCGGCCGCCGGCGCCGCCGTCCGAGACGTACGAGAGGGAGACCTCGACGGTCTTGCCCGCGTACGCGCTCAGGTCGAAGGCGACTTGCTTCCACCCGTCGGAGGATCCGGTGAAGCTGTTCCACGAGCCGCTGGTGCCGGCGGCGGTGCAGCCGGCGCTGTCCAGGGTGAGGTAGTGCTTCAGGAACGGGTGGCCGTTGACGTAGAACCCGGCCTCGCACTCCGCCGGGACGGCCGTGCCGGTCAGGCCGCCCGCCTCGGGCAGCGTGGTCCAGTCCTCGGCGCCGGTGGTGTGGGCCTCCAGGATCGCGTGGTCGTAGCCCTTCTCGGTGTTCCAGTTGAGCGCCATCTTGAGCTGCGGCTTGTCGGCGGCGGTGACCTTGGTCAGGTCGACCGTGCGGGTCAGCCGCTTCCACTCGTCGTCCTCGTGGGTGGCCGCGGCCATCCCCGCCCCGGAGTAGGGGGCGTACGGGTTCACGACCCCGGCGTACTGGCCCGCCTGCGCGCTCTTGAACTGCGGGAACTGCGCCGCGGGCAGGGAGTCGGAGGTGACCGCGTAGGAGCCGGGGGCGTTGAACGGGTTGCCCGCCGCGTCGCCCAGGCCGCCCTTGGCGCCGGAGAGGGCACCCGTACCGGTGAAGCCCTTCGCGCCGCCGGCACTCGTACGGCTGTAGGCGCCGAGGTAGTACTGGCTGAAGTCGTCCGTCACGGCGCGGCCGACCTGGGCGTTGCCGCCCGCGAGCTCGCCGGCCTCGATCAGCTTGCCGCCCTCGTTGAGGAAGTCCCGCACGGCGAGCTGGGTGTCGCCGCCGGGGGTCTTGGCGCCGGTGTAGTGGACGGCCGTACGGAAGTGGGAGAGCACGCCGAGGTGGTGCGGGGCGCCCTGCGCGGCCACGTCCCAGACCGCGGCGGACTTCCCGTTGGCGCGCAGGGCGTCGACGTACTCCTGCGCGTGCTGGGCCTTGGCCCCCTCCTCGGCGATCACCAGCACGTCGGCGCGCGGCCGCTCGGCCACCGTGTACGTGAAGTGCTCGCTGGAGACCTGCCGGCCGGAGCCGTCGCGGCCGGTGAACCAGACCTCGACCTTGTCACCCGGCTTGGCGCCGTCGACCTTGGCCCGGTACTCGTCGAACCAGTTGTTGTCGTCGCCGCCGTAGACGTCGCCGCCCTTCCAGGCCCGCAGTCCGTCGTCGTGCGTACGGCCGCCGTTGATGCGGAACTTGAGCTGCTTGTCCTTCAGCGCCTTGCGGGCGGTGACGGCGACCGTCTGGTCCTCGCCCTTGGCCACGTAGGAGGTGGTGAAGGGGTCGAGGGTGAAGTCCGCGGCGCTCAGGCCGACGGAGGACTTCGGCTGGTCCGGGTGGGCGGCGCTCTCGCCGACGGCGAGGGCGAAGGGGACGTTCTTCGCGAACTCCGCCTGGATGAGCTTCTCGTCGTCCGGGAAGTTGAAGCCGGACCGGCAGTCCTCGGGCTTCCACCGGTCGTTCGGGTCGCTCGCGGAGGCCGTCTGGCAGGTGGTCATCTCCGGCGTGAACATCATGACGCCGTTGACGTTGGCGGCGTGGCCGTCGGCCTCGCCGTTGGTGGTGTAGAGCTCGGAGGAGACCTGCGGGTAGTAGCCCGGGATCGCGGAGTTCTCCGGAGTGCCGGCGAGCGCCTTGTAGGCGACGTCGTCCGGGGTCGGGGTGGCCACCTGCCAGCCCACGCCGTAGAGCAGCAGCTCGGCGGCGGAGTGGTAGTTGATGGCGTACTTGAAGCCGATGCGCTTCTCGAACTTGTCGAGGGCGACGGTCTCCGGCTCGGAGGAGGGCTTGGTGCCGCGGTAGGTCTCGCTCGACTGGTTCGGCGAGGAACCCTCGTTGTCGTAGCCCCACTTGTAGGCGAAGTTCCGGTTGAGGTCGACGCCGTCGCCGGTGGTGATCTTGCCGTCGCCGTTGTTGTCGCGCAGGTTCTTGCGCCACAGCCGGTCGCCGTCCGGGGAGTGCGTGTAGTCGTACCCGTCCGGGTTGGCGGACAGCAGGAACCACAGCTCGGTGGAGTCCACCAGCCTGGTGATCCGCTGGTCCTTGCCGTAGTTGTCGAGGGTGTGGTGCATCAGCCGCCGGGTCATCTCGGGGGTGATCCACTCACGGGCGTGCTGGTTGGACATGTAGAGCACGGACGGCTTGCCGCCGTCCTTGGTGGTGCGGGCGTTCTTGGTGACCTTCAGGGCCAGGATGTCCTTGCCCTGGACGGTCTTTCCGATGGAGACCACCTTGGCGAGGCCGGGGTTGGCCTGGGCCGTCTTGAGGATCTCCTCCTGGAGCCCGCCCTTGCCGCCGTACGGGCGGAAGACCCCGTCGCCGACGGCCTCGGAACGGGCCGCGTTCGCCGGGACCTGGTGCTCGGCGAGCTTGATGCCGAGGCCGGCGAGCTCCTTGGCCTGGCCGCCGGTGAGGAACAGCTCGACCCTGGCGGTCCCGCTCTCCGGGGCGCGTTCGGTGAGCTCGTGGGCGTCCTGGCCCGCGGCGAGGAGCAGCGGCACCTGCTCCTTGGTGACGTCCGCGTCGTAGACCCGGACCTCGTCGGCGCCGGGTGAGGCGTCTGCCGCGGGCCGGGCGTGGGCCGCCGGAAGGGCGGCCAGTGTGGTTCCCAAGACGAGTGCGCTTGCGGCGAGGATCGATCTCGCGCGGTGCCTCATGTGCCCCCCTGGGCGTCGTCTGCCACGAAAGCGTTCGGACGACAGGCTCACGATCAAGCGATGCCCATGTCAATGGGGCGTGTCTCAAAGGGGCCCGCACGTGTGACGTGCGGGCCCCTTTGAGACGTACGGCGCGAGGCGTACGGAGTACGAGGCGACGGCCGGGCGTACCGGCAGGCGTCTCGGCGCGGCGCGGCTAGCCCGCCATGTTGTCGGCCAGGTCCTCGCTCAGGTTCGACTCGGTGCCCGGGATGCCCAGGTCCTGCGCCCGCTTGTCGGCCATCGCCAGCAGGCGGCGGATCCGGCCCGCGACCGCGTCCTTCGTCAGCGGCGGGTCGGCGAGCGCGCCCAGTTCCTCCAGGGAGGCCTGCTTGTGCTCCATGCGCAGCCGGCCGGCCGCCGCGAGGTGCTCGGGGACCTCCTCGCCGAGGATCTCCAGCGCACGCTGGACCCGGGCCCCGGCGGCCACCGCGGCCCGCGCCGAGCGGCGCAGGTTGGCGTCGTCGAAGTTGGCGAGGCGGTTGGCGGTGGCGCGCACCTCGCGCCGCATCCGCCGCTCCTCCCAGGCCAGCACCGACTCGTGCGCGCCGAGCCGGGTCAGCAGGGCGCCGATCGCGTCGCCGTCGCGGACGACGACCCGGTCGACCCCGCGCACCTCGCGCGCCTTGGCGGCGATGGAGAGCCGGCGGGCGGCGCCCACCAGGGCCAGGGCCGCCTCCGGACCGGGGCAGGTCACCTCCAGGGAGGAGGACCGGCCCGGCTCGGTGAGGGAGCCGTGGGCCAGGAAGGCACCGCGCCAGGCCGCCTCCGCGTCACAGGTGGCCCCGGAGACCACCTGCGGCGGAAGGCCCCGGATGGGGCGGCCGCGGCCGTCCACGAGACCCGTCTGGCGCGCCAGCTGGTCACCGCCGGCCACGACCCGGACGACGTACCGGCTGCCGCGGCGCAGTCCGCCGGGGGCCATCACGACCAGGTCCGAGGAATGGCCGAAGATCTCCAGGATGTCCTTGCGCAGGCGCCGGGCAGCGATCCCGGTGTCCAGCTCCGCCTCGATGACGATCCGCCCGCTCACCAGGTGCAGCCCGCCCGCGAACCGAAGAATCGCCGAGACCTCCGCCTTCCTGCAGCAGGTCCGGGTGACGGGGAGCCGGGAGATCTCATCCTTCACCGCTGGCGTCATCGCCATGGGCCGATCCTTCCATGCATCCGAAAAATACGGTCGTACGCGGCGGCGAGCAGCTCCGGGTCGTGCTTCGGAGAGCCGTCTTCCCTGGCCACCGGCGCCAGCTCGACCGCGGCACCGAACCGTTTTGCGGCATCGGCGAGGGACTCGCGGTCGGGCACGGCGGCCTCGTCGGCCAGCACCACGTCCAGGGCGAGTTTAGGGGCGTGTCGGGCCAAAACCTCCAAATGACGCTGCGGAGAGAAGCCCTCTGTTTCACCGGGCTGCGGCGCGAGGTTCAGCGAGAGGACCCTGCGGGCCTTGGTCTCGATCAGCGCGTCGAGCAGTTCCGGCACCAGCAGGTGCGGGATCACGGACGAGAACCAGGACCCCGGACCGAGCACCACCCAGTCCGCGTCCAGGACCGCCGCGACCGCCTCCGGCACGGCCGGCGGATCCCCGGGCACGACCTGTACGGAGAGCACCTCACCGGGGGTCGTGGCCACCGTGGCCTGCCCCCGGACGGTGTCGACCTCGCCCGGGCGGGCCGGATCGTGGCCGCGGACCAGCGCCTGCAGCTCCAGCGGCACCGCCGACATCGGCAGCACCCGGCCCTGTGCCCCCAGCAGCTTCCCGACCAGGTCGAGGGCCTGGACGGGGTCGCCGAGCTGTTCCCACAGGGCGACGATCAGCAGGTTGCCGACCGCGTGCTCGTGCAGGGCGCCGGCCGACTGGAAGCGGTGCTGGATGACGCGGGCCCAGGTCTGGCCCCAGTCGTCGTCGCCGCACAGCGCGGCCAGCGCCTTGCGCAGGTCCCCGGGCGGCAGCACGCCGAGCTCCTCCCGGAGCCGGCCGCTGGAACCGCCGTCGTCGGCGACGGTGACGACGGCGGTGAGTTCACCGGTGATCCGGCGCAGCGCTGCCAGGGAGGCCGACAGGCCCATGCCGCCGCCGAGGGCGACGACCTTGGGCGCGACCACCTTGGGGGCTGCGCCGCGGCGCAGCCCGGTGCGGTCCGCGCCGTCCTCGCCCCGCCCCGAGGTGAGGCGGCGCAGGCGGCGCAGCCGCAGCGTACGTCCGGTCACTCGCGCCCCATGTCCCGGTGGACTACGACGGTCTCGACTCCCTCGGAGGCGAGGCGGGCAGCGAGCTTCTCGGACATGGCCACGCTGCGGTGCTTGCCGCCGGTGCAGCCGACCGCGATGGTCACGTACCGCTTGCCCTCCCGGCGGTAGCCGGTGGCGATGAGCTGGAGCAGCTCGGTGTAGCGGTCGAGGAACTCCTTGGCGCCGGGCTGGCTGAACACGTAGCCCGACACCTCCGGGTTGAGGCCGGTGAAGGGCCGCAGCTCGGGCACCCAGTGCGGGTTCGGGATGAAGCGGCAGTCGACGACGAGGTCGGCGTCGACGGGGAGGCCGTACTTGTAGCCGAAGGACATGACGGTCGCCCGCAGCTCGGGCTCCTCGTCGCCCGCGAACTGGGCGTCCATCTTCGCGCGCAGCTCGTGCACGTTCAGGCTGGAGGTGTCGATGACCAGGTCGGCGTCGCCGCGCAGCTCGCGCAGCAGGTCGCGCTCGGCGGCGATGCCGTCGGTGATGCGGCCGTCGCCCTGGAGGGGGTGCGGGCGGCGGACCGACTCGAAGCGGCGGACCAGCGCGTCGTCGGAGGACTCCAGGAAGACGATGCGCCGGGTGACGCCCTTGCTGTCGAGGTCGGAGAGCGACTCGCGCAGGGCGTCGAAGAACTGGCGGCCGCGGACGTCGACGACGACGGCGATGCGCGCCACGTTGCCCTGCGAGCGGGCGCCGAGCTCCACCATGGTGGGGATCAGTGCGGGCGGGAGGTTGTCGACGACGAACCAGCCGAGGTCCTCCAGACACTTGGCCGCCGTACTGCGGCCGGCCCCGGACATGCCGGAGATGATCACCAGCTCGGGGATGGCCGCCTCGGCGGTATCTCCGGGCTCCACTGTCGTGCCCGTACTCACCTGTGCTCCGTCTCGGTCGTGCTCGGTCGTGTCATCGGTCATGTCGTCGGTCGTCTGGTCGGCCGTCCGGCCGTTCGTCTGGTCGGTCTCGCGCTCGGTCATTGCTCGGTCCCCCGTTCGGACGATGTCCCCCAGCTGCCGCTGGGAGGTGCCCCCACCCGCGGGGGCGGGGTCTCATCCTCAATGATCTCTCCTGTCGCCGTGTTGACGGCAGGACCGGCGGGAACCGACCGCGCGAGCGCCGCGGCCACGGTCTCGGCCGTCTTGCGTCCTATGCCCGGGACCTCGCAGATCTGGTCGATTGTCGCCTGTCTCAGCTTTTTCACCGAACCGAAGTGCTTGACCAGGGCCTGCCTGCGGCTTTCGCCGAGACCGGGCACCTCGTCGAGCGGGCCCGCCTTGAGCCGTTTCCCGCGCTTGTTCCGCTGGTACTGGATCGCGAACCGGTGGGCTTCGTCACGCACGCGCTGGAGCAGGTAGAGCCCCTCGCTGGTGCGGGGCAGCACGACCGGGTCGTCCTCGCCGGGCAGCCAGACCTCCTCCAGCCGCTTCGCCAGCCCGCAGACGGCCACGTCGTCGATGCCGAGCTCGTCCAGGGCCCGCTTGGCGGCGGCCACCTGCGGCTGCCCGCCGTCTACCACGACGAGCTGCGGCGGGTACGCGAAGCGCTTCGGGCGCCCGTCGTCCTCGGCGAGGGAGTTCTCCAGGGGGCTCTCCGGGGGGCTCTCCAGGGGGTTCTCCCCCTCCTCCCCGTCCTCCGGGGACCACTCGCCGGTCTTCAGCTTCTCCTGGAGGTAGCGGCGGAAGCGCCGCGAGACCACCTCGTGCATGGACCGGACGTCGTCCTGGCCCTCGAACGACTTGATCTGGAAGCGCCGGTACTCGCTCTTGCGCGCCAGCCCGTCCTCGAAGACGACCATCGAGGCCACCACGTCGTCGCCCTGGAGGTGCGAGATGTCGAAGCACTCGATGCGCAGCGGCGCACTGTCCAGCTCAAGGGCCTCGGCGATCTCCTCCAGGGCCCGGGATCGGGTGGTGAGGTCGCTGGCACGCTTGGTCTTGTGCAGGGCCAGGGACTGCTGCGCGTTGCGGTGGACGGTCTCCATCAGGGCCTTCTTGTCCCCGCGCTGCGGGATGCGCAGGCTGACCAGGGAGCCGCGCCGCCCGGCGAGCCACTCGGCGAGGGCGGGGGCGTCCTCGGGCAGGGCCGGAACCAGTACCTCCTTGGGGACGGCCTCGCCGCTCTCCTCCCCGTAGAGCTGCTGGAGGGCGTGCTCGACGAGTCCGGCGGTGTCCACGGCCTCGACCTTGTCGGTGACCCAGCCGCGCTGCCCGCGCACGCGCCCGCCGCGTACGTGGAAGATCTGCACGGCCGCTTCGAGCTCGTCCTCGGCCACGGCGATCAGGTCGGCGTCCGTGGCATCGGCGAGGACCACGGCGTTCTTCTCCATGGCCCGGCGCAGCGCTCCTATGTCGTCGCGCAGCCGGGCGGCCTTCTCGTACTCCATCTCCTCGGCGGCCTCGTGCATCTGCCGCTCCAGCCGGGACAGGTACGTACCGGTCCGGCCGGCCATGAAATCGCAGAAGTCCTCGGCGAGTTCGCGGTGCTCCTCGGGGGTGACCCGGCCGACGCAGGGCGCGGAGCACTTGCCGATGTAGCCGAGCAGACAGGGCCGCCCGATCTGCGCGGACCGCTTGAACACCCCGGCGGAGCAGGTCCGCACGGGGAACACCCGCAGCATGAGGTCGACGGTCTCGCGAATCGCCCAGGCGTGCCCATAGGGCCCGAAGTACCGCACGCCCTTCTTCTTGGGCCCCCGCATGACCTGGACCCGCGGATAATCCTCGTTCATCGTCACCGCGAGGGAGGGATAGCTCTTGTCGTCCCGGTACTTGACGTTGAACCGGGGGTCGTACTCCTTGATCCAGGAGTATTCGAGCTGGAGCGCCTCGACCTCGGTGGAGACGACGGTCCACTCGACGGAGGCGGCGGTGGTCACCATCGTCGCGGTACGCGGATGCAGTCCGGCGAGGTCCTGGAAGTAGCTGGCCAGCCGCTGGCGCAGGCTCTTGGCCTTCCCGACGTAGATCACCCGGCGGTGCTCGTCGCGGAATCGGTAGACCCCCGGGGAGTCGGGAATCTGCCCCGGCGCGGGACGGTAGCTGGAAGGGTCGGCCATGCCAACCACCCTACTTCCGCCCACCGACAACCCCCGTACACCGGGCCCGCCCCAGCCCCGCCGGCGCCCGGGGGCAGGGGTCCGGGCGGCGCCCGGAGAAGGCGGGAAGGGCGGAAGGGGCGGGGATCGGCATCGCGGCCCGCAGGGCCCGGCGTCCGGGGGGACGGCCGGACCCTGCGGGGGTCCCAGGGGTCAGGCCCGCGCGGCGGTGCGCCGGCGCAGCCGCAGCACGGCCACGCATCCGGCCGCGCCCAGCGCGAGCGCTCCTGCGGCCCCGGCGGCCACCGGCGTACCCGCATCGGCATCGGCGGCTCCCGCCGCGTACCCGCCGGCCTCGCCGCCCTTCGCGTACGCCGACCCCGGCAGTTTGTCCCCGTACGCCCGCGTCACCCTCGACCGGTACGCGGCGAGGCTGGTGCCTCCCGCGCCGACGGCGCGCTCGGCGTCCTCGTCCAGCGGCAGCACCCTGCCCCCCTGGGCCACGTACCACGCGTCGATCTGCGGTTCCCGGAACACCGTGCCGCCCGGCAGTTTCGCGGCGCCGAGCTGCGCGTAGCGGAACTCGTCGTCGCCGGTGGCGATGTTCACGACCTGCCATCCCGCCTCGGTCCGTGCGGTCCACAGCGTGGCCTGCTGCCCGTCCGAGGAGACCGCTCTGCTGGCGAGGAACTCCAGCCGGGCCACGCTCGCCCCGGCCTTGCCCGC
Source organism: Streptomyces sp. NRRL S-244 (assembly GCF_000717915.1). GTDB lineage: Bacteria > Actinomycetota > Actinomycetes > Streptomycetales > Streptomycetaceae > Streptomyces. The sequence goes on along the minus strand of NZ_JOCX01000022.1, from coordinate 43,734 downwards.
GACGAAGTCCGGGGACAGGTGGCTGACGGGTATCGCCTCGCCCTCGATCCGCGGCCGGGCCGCGTCCGGCGCGACCTTGCCCTCCCGGGCGAAGAAGCGGGACAGCGTGGCCAGGGTGTCGGGGGCGGCGGCCGCCTGCGCCGCCGCGGCCTTCGTCTCCGCGGTGACGGACCGGGGCTGCGGCACGGGCGCCGCCGCGGCCTGTGGGGCCGCCACGCCGACGAGGACGACGGCGGTCGCGGCGAGGACCGCGGCGGAAACACGCTTGGACATGGCGCTCACGCCCCGATCCGGTAGAGCGAGTGGGTCCAGGAGAAGGTGCTGTTGTCCACGTACCAGGCGTGCGAGGCCCAGTTGTAGCGGTCGCTGGACGGCCACGGATCGCCCCAGTAGACCCAGCTGTTGGCGGTGTCGTAGCCGTAGATGACGTGCATGTGGCCGCCGCCGTTGGACCACTGGATCCGGGTCTCGACCGGCCGGTTGGCGTCGATCTCGCTCTGCACGGTGGTGTAGCGGAGCCAGCCGGTCACGTACGAGCCGGAGTTGATGCCGGCCCAGTTCAGGGCGGTCTGGACGTTGCCGAGGGTGGCCTGGTTGTTGGGGCAGTCGTAGCCCTGCTGGCGGTTGAAGGCGGCGTTGCAGAACTGGTTCTGCGTGTAGTTCCGGCCGAACCAGGTCGCGATGGTGTTGCCGCTCGCGGCCCAGCACCAGTTGGTCTTCTGTTGGGCCTGCATCGTGATGTCCAGGCGCTTGTACGCGAGGGCGGACTCGGTGCCGGCATCGCTCGTGGGGGCAGCGGTGGCGGCGGCGGCGGTGGGCAGGGTGAAGAGCACGGCGGTGAGGACGGCGGCCAGGGAAAGCCGCCGCCGGATTCGGTTGCGCATCGCGTTCCTCCCGTGTGGGGATCTCCCCGGTGGGGCCGGGGAGGGTGGGGGTTGGAGGAGCGCGTCCGGACGCTTCCGAGGAGCATCAGGGTGTTGTCGCGATCAGGTCAACAGGCTTCAATACGCCGTGACATTGCAGTGTGAACGGCGAGACCGCAGTGTGAACGACTGCCGTCCTTTCACCTGGACCCCGGGTGTCACCGGCGAGCTCTCCCGCCCCACCGCGCGTGAATGTTCACAGGAGGAGCCGTCATGCGGTCGACCGGGGAGAATGCTGGGACGAGCGCGGGGGTGAGCGCAGGAACGAGCGCGGGGGCGAGCGCGGGGGCGAGTGCGCAGGAGCTGGGGCACCTGCTGCGGGCCGGCCCCTTCCACCTCGCCCTGCGCGCCGCGCTCAGCGCCCGCGGCCTCCCCCTGCACCGCGTCCAGCACCGGCTCGCGGCCCGCGGCATCAAGCTCGGCGTGACCAGCCTCAGCTACTGGCAGCAGGGCGCCCGGCGGCCGCGGCGCCCCGAGTCCCTGAAGGCCGTACGGGCCCTGGAGCAGATCCTGGAACTGCCCGAGGGGACGTTGCTGCGGCTGCTGGCCGCCCCCGAGGGCGCCGGGCCCGAGGCGGTCCGCCCGCCGGCCCGCTCGTACCGGGCCCTGGTCAGCGTCGGCGCGGCCGTGGAGGGGCTGCTGGCCGGTATGGAGCTGCCCGCCGACGGCGGCCTGCACACGGTCGGCCACCACGAGCGGGTGCGGATCGGGGCGGGCGGCGAGCTGCTGGGCCGCGAGTCGCAGCACGTCGTACGGGCCCACCGCGACGGGGTCGACCGGTACCTCGCCGTCCACCACGGGGATCCCGGCTGCGATCCGGCCAGGGTCCGCGTACGGGCGGACGAGAACTGCCGGACCGGACGCGTCCGCTGGCACCCGCAGGCCGAGGTGCTGGTCGCCGAGCTGCTCTTCGACGCCCGGCTGCGCGCCGGGGACACGTACGTCTTCGGCTACGGCTTCGAGGACGGGACCGGCGGCCGCTGCACCGAGTACGTGCGCGGGTTCAGCTACAGCGGCGGGCAGTACGTGCTCCAGGTCCGCTTCGACGAGGCGGCGCTGCCGGTGCGCTGCCGGCGGTTCAGCCGCTCCGGACCGGGGGCGCCGCGCAGCGCACTGGCGGACCTGACGCCGAGCGGGCGCCACCGTGCCGTGCACCTGGTGGAGCCGGAGGTGCGGCGCGGGCTGCTGGGCATCGCCTGGGACTGGGCGTAGGCCCGGGGGGCCGGCGGATAAGCCGGCGGATCAGCCGGCGGATCAGCCCGCGATGAGCTTGCCGCCCTCGGCCTTGACCGGGACGGCGGGCAGCGGGTCGGTGGCCGGGCCGCGCAGCACCTTGCCGGTCGTCACGTCGAAGCGGCTGCCGTGGCAGGGGCAGTTGCCCTCGCCGTCGTCGATCTTGTCCAGGACGCAGCCCGCGTGCGTGCACTGGGCGCTGAACGCCTTGTACTGGCCCTCCGCCGGGCAGCTGACGACCAGCTTCTTCTCCCGGAACAGCTTCGACCCGCCGACCGGGACCTCGGACGCGGCGCCGAGTTCCACCGGGGCGGCCGGGACCGCCGGGGAGCCGGAGCCGCTGTTGCCCTCGGTGGAGCAGGCCGCGAGCGCCGCCCCGCCGCCGACGGCCCCGACGATCGCGGCGGCGCCCTTGAGGACGGTACGGCGGGCGGCGGGCTGCGACGCGGACATGCGGTTCTCCTGGCCTGGGGGGTGATGCCGGTGGTTCTGGCGGTGCTGATGGCTTCAGCTCGTTCAGCTGGTTCAGCTGGGCCCCCCGACGATACCGCCGCCCGGTTCCGCCGCCCGATGGGATACCTTCCCCCGCGTGATCGTCGTCGGTGGAGAAGCCCTGATCGACCTCGTGCCCGTGGCGCAGCCGCCGGGTGCGCTGGTGCCGCGGCCGGGCGGGGGGCCGTACAACACCGCGCTGGCGCTGGGCCGGCTCGGTGCGCAGGCCGCCTTCTGCTCCCGGGTCTCGGCGGACGGCTTCGGCGAGAGCCTGCTGGCCGGGCTGCGCGCGGCCGGGGTGGACCTCTCGCTGGTGCAGCGCGGGCCGGAGCCCACCACCCTCGCCGTGCCCTCGATCGCCCCGGACGGCTCGGCGGCGTACGGCTTCTACGTGGAAGGCACGGCCGACCGGCTGTTCACCCTGCCCCGGGCCCTCCCCGCGGGCACCCGGGCTCTGGCGCTCGGCACCTGCTCCCTCGCGCTGGAGCCGGGCGCGAGCGCGTACGAGGCCCTGCTGCGCCGGGAGTCCGGGCGCGGGCTGCTGACCCTGCTGGACCCCAACATCCGCCCGGCGCTGATCGCGGATCCGGCGGCGTACCGGGCCCGGTTCCTGGGCTGGCTGCCGTACGTCTCGGTCCTCAAGCTGTCGGAGGAGGACGCCCGGTGGCTGGGCGGGCGGATCGGCGACTGGCTGGCGGCCGGTCCTTCGGCGGTGGTGCTCACCCGGGGTGCGCAGGGGCTTGCGGTCCGGACCCGGGAGGGTGCGCAGTACGAGGTACCGGCCCGGCGGGTCGCGGTGGCGGACACGATCGGGGCGGGCGACACCGTCAACGCGGCCCTGCTGCACCGCCTGGCGGCCCTCCCGGCCGGGGACCCGGTGGACTGGCCGGGCGTCCTGTCCTACGCGGCCCACGCGGCGGCGCTGACCTGCACCCGGGCGGGCGCGGAGCCGCCGTACGCGGCGGAGCTCAGCGGATAGCGGCCCACAGGGTCCCGGCCACGGCGGGGGCGAACTCCTCGACCGGTCGCACCACTTCGGGGCCGGAGAAGTGCAGGAAGAACGCCCGCTGGAAGCAGGCCCCGAGCAGCAGCGCCGCGGCCGCCTCCGGATCGGCGTCGGGGCGCAGCCGCCCCCGCTCCAGCTCGCGGCGCAGCCGTCCGGCGAGGGCGTCGCGTACGACGTGGGGGCCGGTGCCGATCTCCTGGACGCCCTCGCGGTGCCGGGTCAGCAGGGCGGGCTCGGCGAAGAGCGAGGCGGCCATGGGCATGGCGTCGGCGTAGAAGAGCGAGGCGTGGCGGGCGATCGCGGCGAGCCCCTCCTCGACGGAGCGCTCGGCGTGGTCGCGGTCGAGCTCGGCCATGAGCGGCCCGGCGTTGGGGGTGCGCTCCATGAGGACGCGCACGAAGAGCTCTTCCTTGTTCGCGTAGTGCTTGTAGAGCGCCGCCTCGGAGCAGCCGGCCTCGCGGGCGATGGCCTTGGTGGTGGTGTTGGCGAGGCCGATCGTGCGCATGAGCTTCTCGGCGGCGTCGAGGAGCCGCTCGGGAGTGGGCCGGCTTGACTTCGGGGTGAGCATTCACTCACCCTAGCGGAAGAAGGGGTGAGTAAATGCTCACCCACCCTTGGACGCCCTGAACGGGAGCCGGCGATGAAACTGACGGTGTTCGGAGCCACGGGCGGCGTCGGCCGCGAGGTCGTACGGCAGGCCCTCGACGCGGGCCACGAGGTCACGGCGGTGGTCCGCGACCCCGCCCGGCTGGACGTTCCGGCCCACGAGCGCCTGGAGGTGGCCGTGGTGCGCGATCTGACGGACGAGGACGCCCTGGTCCCGGTCCTCACGGGCCGGTCGGCGGTGATCTCCGCACTGGGCGCGGCGAGCAACAAGCAGGCCCGGCTCACGCCGGTCACCGGGCCGGCGCTGCGGGCCATCGTCTCGGCGATGGACCGGGCGGGCGTGAGCCGCCTGGCGGCGGTGAGCGCGGCCCCGGTCGGCCCGGACGTCGCCACCGACGGGTTCGTGGCCCGGAGGATCTTCCTTCCCCTGCTGCGCCGGGCCCTGCGCGATCTGTACGCGGACCTGGCGGTCATGGAGGCGACGATCCGCGCGAGCGGCACCGAGTGGACGGTGATCCGCCCGCCCCGCCTCCTGAACAAGCCGCACACCGGCAGCTACCGCCGGGTCATCGGCGCCAACGTCCCGGACGCGCGCACGATCTCCCGCGCGGACGTGGCGGACGCCCTGCTGGTGTCGCTGACGGACCCGTCGACCGCGGGCCGCGCGGTGGGCGTGGCGGCCTGACCGACCCACCCCGCCGAGTCCTTGCCCGGGCGGCCCCCACGGGGGTGGAGCCGCCCGGGCATCGGCGGAAGGGCGGGTGGGGAGGAGCCCCGCAGGAACGCGGAGGGGACCCGGCCGGCGGCCGGGTCCCCTCCGTCGACGCACCGCGCAGCGGTCAGGCCTTGCGGGCCCGGGTCGTCGCCTTCTTGGCCGGGGCCGCGGCCTTCTTCGCCGGAGCCGCCGCCTTCTTGGCCGCGGTCCGCTTCGCGGCGGCCTTCTTCGGCGGGGCCACGAGCGACGCCGCATCGGAGACCCGCTCCGCCCCCAGGATGTCCCGCAGGAACTTGCCGGTGTGGCTCGCGCCCACCGAGGCGATCTGCTCCGGCGTGCCCTCGGCCACCACCAGGCCGCCCCCGTAGCCGCCCTCCGGGCCCATGTCGATGACCCAGTCCGCGGTCTTGACGACGTCCAGGTTGTGCTCGATGACGATCACCGAGTTCCCCTTGTCCACCAGCCCCGACAGCACCTTGATCAGCTTCGAGATGTCCTCGAAGTGCAGACCCGTCGTCGGCTCGTCCAGCACGTACACCGTCCGGCCCGTCGACCGCTTCTGCAGCTCCGAGGCCAGCTTCACGCGCTGCGCCTCACCACCCGAGAGCGTCGGCGCCGACTGGCCGAGGCGGACGTACCCCAGCCCCACCTCGTTGAGCGTCTTCAGGTGCCGCGCGATCGTCGGCACCGCCTCGAAGAAGTCCAGCGCCTCCTCGATCGGCATGTTCAGGACTTCGGCGATCGACTTGCCCTTGTAGTGGACCTCCAGCGTCTCCCGGTTGTACCGGTCGCCGTGGCAGACCTCGCACGGGACGTACACGTCCGGCAGGAAGTTCATCTCGATCTTGATCGTGCCGTCGCCGGAGCAGTTCTCGCACCGGCCGCCCTTCACGTTGAAGGAGAAGCGGCCCGGCAGGTAGCCGCGCACCTTCGCCTCCATCGTCTCCGCGAAGAGCTTGCGCACGTGGTCGAAGACGCCCGTGTACGTCGCCGGGTTGGACCGCGGGGTCCGGCCGATCGGCGACTGGTCGACATGCACGACCTTGTCGACGAGGTCGTCCCCGTCCACCCGCGTGTGCCGTCCCGGCACCGACCGGGCGCCGTTCAGCTCGCGCGCCAGGTGCGTGTACAGGATGTCGTTGACCAGCGTCGACTTGCCCGATCCCGACACGCCCGTGACCGCCGTGAGCACGCCCAGCGGGAAGGACACGTCGATGTCCCGCAGGTTGTTCTCCTTGGCGCCGTGGACGGTCAGCTTCCGGTCCCCGTTCACGGGCCGGCGGACGTCCGGGATCGCGATCGAGCGCTTGCCGGACAGGTACTGGCCCGTCATCGACTCGGGGTTCTTCAGCAGCTCCTTCAGCGAGCCGCTGTGCACGACCTTGCCGCCGTGCTCACCGGCGCCCGGGCCGATGTCCACGACCCAGTCGGCCACCTTGATGGTGTCCTCGTCGTGCTCGACGACGATGAGCGTGTTGCCCATGTCCCGCAGCCGCACCAGCGTCTCGATCAGCCGGTGGTTGTCCCGCTGGTGCAGGCCGATGGAGGGCTCGTCCAGTACGTACAGCACGCCCACGAGACCGGAGCCGATCTGCGTGGCCAGCCGGATGCGCTGGGCCTCGCCGCCCGACAGGGTGCCGGCGGCGCGGTTCAGCGAGAGGTAGTCCAGGCCGACGTCGACGAGGAAGCGCAGCCGCTCGTTGACCTCCTTCAGGACCCGCTCGGCGATCTTCTTGTCGCGGGCGTCGAGCCGCATCCGCCCCAGGAAGTCCGCGCACTCGCTGATCGACATCGCGGCGACCTCGGCGATGGACTTCTCCATCACCGTCACCGCGAGCACGATCGGCTTGAGCCGCGTGCCCTCACAGGTCGGACAGGGCACCTCGCGCATGTAGCCCTCGAAGCGCTCGCGGCTGGCGTCGCTCTCGGACTCGGCGTGCCGGCGCTTGACGAACGGCACGGCGCCCTCGAAGGCCGTCGTGTACGCCCGCTCGCGCCCGTACCGGTTGCGGTAGCGGACCTCGATCTGCGTCTTGTGCCCGTACAGCAGGGCCTTCTTCGCCCGCTGCGGCAGCCCGGCCCACGGGATGTCCGTACGGAAGCCCAGCTCCCCGGCGAGCGCGCCGATCAGCCGCTGGAAGTAGTCCTTGGTGTGGCCCAGGGACCACGGCGAGACCGCGCCCTCGTCGAGGGACTTGTCCTCGTCGGGGACGATCAGCTCGGGGTCCACCTCCATGCGCGTACCGATGCCGGTGCACTCGGGGCAGGCGCCGAAGGGAGAGTTGAAGGAGAAGGAGCGCGGCTCCAGCTCCTCGAAGGACAGGTCGTCGTACGGGCAGTAGAGGTGCTCGGAGTACATCCGCTCACGCTCGGGGTCGTCCTCGGCGAGGTCGACGAAGTCCAGGATCACCATGCCGCCGGAGAGGCCGAGGGCGGTCTCCACGGAGTCGGTGAGCCGGCGCTTGGCGCTCTCCTTGACGGTGAGGCGGTCGATGACCACCTCGATGGTGTGCTTCTCCTGCTTCTTCAGCGTGGGCGGCTCGGAGAGCTGGATGGTCTCCCCGTCCACCCGCGCCCGGCTGTAGCCCTTGGTCTGGAGGTCGGAGAAGAGGTCGACGAACTCGCCCTTGCGCTCGCGCACCAGCGGCGAGAGCACCTGGAAGCGGCTGCCCTCGGGGAGGGCGAGCACCTTGTCGACGATCGCCTGCGGCGACTGGCGAGAGATGGGGCGGCGGCACTCGGGGCAGTGGGGCTTGCCGATGCGCGCGAAGAGCAGGCGGAGGTAGTCGTAGACCTCGGTGATGGTGCCGACCGTCGAACGCGGGTTGCGCGAGGTCGACTTCTGGTCGATCGAGACGGCCGGCGAGAGCCCCTCGATGAAGTCCACGTCGGGCTTGTCCATCTGCCCCAGGAACTGGCGGGCGTACGACGAGAGCGACTCGACGTAGCGGCGCTGACCCTCGGCGAAGATCGTGTCGAAGGCCAGGGAGGACTTGCCCGAACCGGAGAGTCCGGTGAAGACGATGAGTGAGTCGCGGGGCAGGTCGAGCGAGACGTTCTTGAGGTTGTGCTCGCGAGCGCCACGAACGATGAGACGGTCGGTCACGCCGGTCCGCACCTTTCTTGAGAGAGCGGGGGCACGGGGCCCCCGACTGTCCAGCGTACGGGTGGCTGGGCGGGCGCCTCTGCGATGGAAAAGAGCTTGGACTTCGAGCGTATAGCACGCGCATTCGATTTACGGCACTCGGCAGACGGGTTCACCCGTTCGTGTGGCCGGGGGTCCGCGGCACTAGGCTCGGATCCATGACTGATCATGTGCACGACCTGCAATCTGTACGTGAAGCCACGGACCGAATGCTGACCGCTCTCGCGAAACTGGACAACGCGGCCCTGGCCGAAGAGTCACATCTGCCGGGCTGGACCCGAGGCCACGTGCTGGCCCACCTGGCGCGCAACGCGGACGCCCTCGTCAACGTCTTCGCCGGCCGCCCGATGTACGAGAGCGCCGAGGCCCGCGACTCCGACATCGAGCGCGACGCCCCGCGCCCGCTGGAGGTCCAGCTCGCCGACGTGCGCGCGACCCACGCCGGCTTCCTGGCGCAGACCGAGCGGGACCAGGACTGGTCGCGCACCGTCGAGCTGCGCAACGGGGTCACCGACCTGGCTTCGAACGTGCCGTTCCGCCGCCTCGTCGAGGTGGAGCTGCACCACGTCGACCTGAACATCGGCTACGAGCTCTCCGACCTCCCGCAGGAGTTCACCGCCCGCGAGATCGCCTTCCTCGCCGACCGCTGGTCCGGACGCCCGGAGGTGCCCCCGGTGACGCTCCGGCTCGAAGGCGACGGCGACGGCGACGCCCACGCCCATGCCGACTCCACCTGGCACACCGGCGGCACCGAGGGCGGCCCGGTCACCGTGCTCGGCACCGGAGCCGAGCTCCTCGGCTGGCTCGCCGGCCGCGGGGACCGGGGCGCACACCTCACTGTCGTCGGCGGCCCCCTCCCGGCCCTCCCCCCGCTCTAGGATCAGGACATGACGTACAGCGGAGCAGTCAAGGTCGGCGGTCCGGCCGACGTGCACGAACTTCCGGACCTGATGATTTCCAAGGTCGCGGTGGGCCCCATGAACAACAACGCGTACCTGCTGCGCTGCCGGGCCACCGACGAGCAGCTGCTGATCGACGCGGCCGCCGAGCCGGAGACCCTGCTGAACCTGATCGGTGACGACGGCATCGCCTCCGTCGTCACCACCCACCGGCACGGCGACCACTGGGGCGCGCTCGCGGAGGTCGTCGAGGCGACCGGCGCCCGTACGTACGCGGGCGTCCACGACGCCGAGGGCATCCCGGTGCCGACCGACGTACCGGTGGCGGACGGGGACACGGTCACGGTCGGTCGGGTCACGCTGACCGCCCGCCACCTGGTCGGCCACACCCCCGGCTCGATCGCCCTGATCTACGACGACCCGCACGGGCACGCGCACGTGTTCACCGGCGACTGCCTCTTCCCCGGCGGCGTCGGCAACACGTGGGGCGACCCGAAGGCCTTCGTCCAGCTGATCGACGACGTCCAGCACAAGCTCTTCGAGCAGCTGTCGGACGAGACCTGGGTCTACCCGGGACACGGCAACGACACCACGCTCGGCGCCGAGCGGCCGCACCTGGCCGAATGGCGCGAGCGCGGCTGGTAGCAGACGTACGGTCCGCCGCCGGTCAGAGCGGTCCCGGTCAACACCGCGACAGGAAGCACTCCTTCCGGTCGAAGATGACCGAACGCACGTCCTGGGGGTGTGGGGCGGGGTAGTTGCTGCACCATGCAACAAGACCCCTCCCCCGCCCTCCCCCGCCGCGCGGTCCACCGCCCGCCCTCGATGCTGCGGCTGGCGACGGCCTCGCTCGCCGGCACCGCCATCGAGTTCTACGACTTCTTCGTCTACGGCACGGCCGCCGCCCTCGTGCTCGGCCCGCTGTTCTTCCCGTCCTTCTCCCCGCTCGCCGGGACCCTCGCCGCCTTCGGCACCTTCGGCATCGGCTTCCTCGCCCGCCCCCTGGGCTCGGTGCTCTTCGGCCACATCGGCGACCGGTACGGCCGGCGCCCGGTCCTGCTGGGCTCCCTGCTCCTCACCGGCCTCGCCACGGTCGCCGTCGGCTGCGTGCCCACGTACGCGACGATCGGCATGGCGGCGCCCCTGCTCCTGCTCGTGCTGCGCTTCCTCCAGGGCCTCGGGCTCGGCGGCGAATGGGGCGGCGCGGTCCTGCTGACCGCCGAGCACGCCCCCGAGCAGCGGCGCGGGCTGTGGGCGAGCTTCCCGCAGGTCGGCCCGCCGGTGGGCTTCCTGCTGGCCAACGGCATGATCCTCACCCTGTCCGCGACGCTGACCGACGCGCAGTTCACGTCCTGGGGCTGGCGCGTGCCGTTCTGGGCGGCGGGCGTACTGGCCCTCGCCGGGCTGTGGCTGCGCCGCTCCGTGGAGGAGACCCCGCAGTTCCGCGCCCTGGCGGAGACCGGCCGGCGCTCCGACGCCCCGCTGTCCGAGGTCGTACGCGGGCACTGGCGGCTGGTCCTGCTGACCGGCGGGGCCCTGTCCGTCGGGTACGCGGTCTTCTACGCGGTCACCACCTGGTCCCTCGCGTACGCCACCGAGCACCTCAGGGTCGACCGCACGGTGATGCTGGCCTGCATCATGGCGGCCGTCGCGCTGAAGGCCCTGCTGACCCCGCTGGTGGCGGTGCTCGGCGACCGGTACGGCCGGCGTCCGCTCTGCCTGATCGGCAGCGCGATGTGCCTGGTGTGGATGTTCCCGTTCGTCGCGCTGCTGCGGACGGCGGACCCGCTGCTGATGACGCTGGGCTGCCTCGGCGGGCTGCTGGGCATGGTGACGATGTTCGCCGTGGTGGGCGCGTACGTGCCGGAGCTGTACGCCCCGCGGATCCGCTGCACGGGCGCGGCCGTGGGCTACAACCTGGGCGGGGTGCTGGGCGGGGCGCTGACCCCGATCGTGGCGACGGCGCTGGCGGGCGGCTCCGGTCCGCCCTGGGGCGTGGCCGTGTACCTGAGCGGGATCGCCCTGCTCAGCCTGGTCTGCTTCGCGCTGCTGCCGGAGACGAACCCGGCGGTCGTACGGGCGCGGGCGGGCGCGGACAAGGGAACGGGGGCGGCCGAAGCGGCCGCCCCCGCGTAGCCCCCGGGGGCCGCCGGTCACGCTGGTCCCTACGCGTCGATGCTCTCCGGGCGGGCGGCGGCCTCGGCGGCCGCCTGCTTCTTCGAGGCGATCAGGCTGGTGATCGTGGTGATCACGAGGACACCGCAGATGACGCCCAGGGAGACGGGGATCGAGACGACGGGGACGTCCAGCCCGGACTCGTGCAGGGCGTGCAGCACCAGCTTGACGCCGATGAAGCCGAGGATGATCGACAGGCCGTAGCTGAGGTGGACCAGCTTCTTGAGCAGGCCGCCGATGAGGAAGTACAGCTGGCGCAGGCCCATGAGGGCGAAGGCGTTGGCCGTGAACACGATGTACGGGTCCTGGGTGAGGCCGAAGATCGCGGGGATCGAGTCCAGGGCGAACAGCACGTCGGTGGTGCCGATGGCGAGCATGACGACCATCAACGGGGTCAGGACGCGCTTGCCGTTGTTCTCGATGAACAGCTTGGTGCCGTGGTACTTGTCGGCGACGCCGAACTTCTTCTCGACGGACTTGAGGAGGCGGTTCTCCTCGAACTCCTCCTCGTCCTCGTCCTTGCGCGCCTCCTGGATCAGCTTCCAGGCGGTGTAGATCAGGAAGGCGCCGAAGATGTAGAAGACCCACGAGAAGCTGGCGATGATCGCCGCGCCGGCGGCGATGAAGATCGCGCGCAGCACCAGGGCGATCAGCACGCCGACCAGCAGGACGCGCTGCTGGAGGTGGGAGGGCACCGCGAACTTCGCCATGATCAGGACGAAGACGAAGAGGTTGTCCACGCTCAGGGACTTCTCGGTGATGAAGCCCGCGAAGAACTCCTGCGAGGCCTGGCCGTTGCCGAAGAACCACAGGCCGAGGCCGAAGAGCGCGGCGAGCACGATCCAGACGACCGTCCAGATGCCCGCTTCCTTGATCGATACGTCGTGCGGTTTACGGCCGATGAAGAAATCGGCGCCGATCAGGATGCACAGACCGAGAATGGTCAGCACCCAGAGGGTCCACGAAACATCCACTGCTTATTCGCCTCCGGCAGATGGCTCAGCACACATGTCAGCGTCATCGCTGCCGGAGGTCTCTTCCACCCGGGCGGCCTGGAGGCCGTGGGCCGGCGCCCCGGGACCGACTGGTCCGTATTGACGGGTACGCCGTAGCAGGAAAGCAGGAATACTCCCCTCCGCGTGCCCAGGGTACCCGTCAGACCGGGGAAAGGTAAAGAGAAGACCAAGGGACGGTCATGGGCGGGCATCGCGCCGGGTGGCGGCGATCCGTTCCAGGGTCCGGTCCAGGACCCGGCTGCCCGCCGGCGGCAGGTCCGGCTCGAAGGTCCAGGCGTGGCCGACCCACGGATCGGCGAGGTGGTTGTCCGGCACCGGCGAGAGCCGCATCAGCGAGCGCCACAGCGGATCCAGCAGCGGCCCGTACGCCGAGGCCTCGTCCCGGTCCGCCACCATCAGCAGGTGCACGCCGACCGCCGGACCCTCGTCGGCCAGGTAGCGCAGGCGGGTGACGGCCCGGTCGTCGAACCCGTGCGGGAAGTCGTGCACGATCAGCAGCTGGTCGGCGAGGTCCACATCGGGCGGCAGGTCCTCGGGGGCTCCGGCCCGCACGGCCATCTGTACGAGGTCCACCCGGCGGGTCAGCGCCTCCAGGGTCCGGGTGACCCCGGAGGCCCCGGCGGCGGGCGGCCCGGCCAGCACCCCGGCCGCGACGAGCGGCGCCAGGGAGGCGGCCCCCGCCCCGGCCGCGTCGATGACGTGCACGGAGAACCGGTCGCCGGGGTGGACCGCGAGCAGCCGGACCGCGTGGGCGACGGCCATGTCCATGGCGGCCCGGCGCAGCCGGTCGGTGTCCATGGTCATCGCGGCCTCGGAGCCGGTGCGGCCGTTGTCGATCCACAGCCCGCGCTCCAGCGGGGCCCGCACCAGCATGGGGATGCGCAGGTCGGGCCGCTCGGGCAGGTGCAGGTCGCCGAGGCGCAGGGCCATCGGGGGCTCCTCGGGAACCCCGTGCCCGTGCCAGACGGGGTTGGCCCAGCGGGCGTACGGGGCCGGCAGCGCGGGCTCGACCACCTCGGACTCGGCGATCAGCTGGGCGAGGTCCCGGTCGAGCACGGCCTTGGCCTGGGCGACGAGCTCGTCGTGGCGGGCGCGGGCCGCGTCGCGGGCGGCGTTGCCGGAGCCCGCGAGGCGGTGGCGGGGGTCGGACAGCGCCTCGTCGAGCTCGCGGTCCATCCGGGACTCGGCGAAGTCGCAGGCGCTGCGGTAGGCGGCCACCGACCGGGCCAGGTCCTCGAACATGCCCCAGACCTGGTTGTAGAGCCGTTCCTCCAGGGACCAGCCGCTCGCGTCGCCCGCGACCGGGGCGGGGGGCCGGCCGGGCTGCGCGGGCTCGGCGGGCCGCGGCGCCGGTTCGGGCGGCTCGGTGGTGCTGCGCCGCCGCCGCGGGTGCACGTAGTTGAGTGTCGGTGCGTCGAGTGTCGGTGCGTCGAGTGTCGGTGCGTTGAGTGTCGGTGCGTCGAGTGCGGGTTCGTTCAGGGTCGGCGGGCCGTCGCCGGCGTCCCCGGACGCGGGGCCCGGCGTACCGGCGTACGGGGCTCCGGAGACCGGGACCGGCTCCGGCTGCCCGGGAGCCGCCGGGGCGGGCCCGTCCTGCGGCTGCGGAAGGCCGAGCGGGACCCCGGGGACGGCGCCGGTGGGCACGGGCGCGGTCGCGCGCGTGGCCTCGTCCCGCGCGGCCGCTCCCACGACGGCGACGGCCAGGGCGACGGCGGCCGGTGCGCCCAGCCCGGCGTCGGCCAGCAGCGCGCCGAGCCCGTCGGCATACCCCTGGCCCACCGCGCGGACCTTCCAGGCGCCCTGGCGCCGGTAGAGCTCCAGGGCCAGGACGGCGGTCTCGGCGTCCAGCCCGGTCAGCGTGTACCCGGCGAGTTCGGCGCCCTCCGGGTCGGCCACGGCCACGTACGACGCGGGGGCCGCGCCGAACCGCGCCGGGCCGCCGGGCGGCAGGACGAGGACCACCCCGAGCCGGTGCACGGCGGGCGCGACGGCGTCGAGGTCGACGGCGAAGCGGTGCTCGCCCGCCACAGCCCCCGGCACCTCCAGTCCGGGCAGGCTCCGGGCGCCGGGGTGGGCCACCGACTCGGGGCCGGCCAGCCGGCCGGCGTCATCGCAGGCCGAGGCCAGGGCCAGCACGGGCGTGCCCGCCGAGACCCTGATCTCCACCCGCGTCCGGGACAGGGGGTGGTTCTGCCCCCGGACCAGTTCGGCCGTCATCGTGCAGCCCTCCCCCGTGTTCTGTTCCGGCGCCGCTTACAGGTGCGGCAGGATCGACGGCATCAGGTCCTGGAAGGTCCGGCCGTTGGCCGGGTTGCCGAGGGCCGTCATCTGCCAGCCGCTGCCGACGCGCGACACCTTCGCCATGATCTGCGCGGTGTACTGACCGCCGCCGTCCAGCGTGTAGCGCGCCAGCTCCTGGCCGTTGGTCTCGTCGACGATGCGGCAGAACGCGTTCTGCACCTCCTGGAACGTCTGGCCGGTGAACGAGTTCACCGTGAAGACGATCTGGTCGATGTGCACCGGCACGCGCTGGAGGTCGACGAGGATCGACTCGTCGTCCCCGCCCTGGCCGGCGCCGCCGACGAGGTTGTCACCGGTGTGCCGGACCGAGCCGTCGTCGCTCTGCAGGTGGCGGAAGAACACCACGTCCACCGGCTGCTTGTCGGCGAAGAGCACCGCCGACGCGTCCAGGTCGATCTCCCGGGTCCGCGAGCCGAACAGTCCGCGGCGCTTGGCGGCCTGCCAGCCGAGGCCCATCCGGACCGCGGTCAGCGTGCCCCCGTCCTGCTTCTGCAGACTGATGGCCTGACCCTTGGTCATGTTGACCGTCACGCGCTGTCCCCTCTCCCTAGCCCGCCCCCGATGTGGGTGCGCATGTGTACCTGCGGCTGCCGCCAACCCTACTGACCGGCTCCGGGTCAGGCGAGGCCCGCTTCCCTCATCTGTCGCAGCTCCTTCTTCAGCTCGCCCACCTCGTCGCGGATCCGGGCCGCGACCTCGAACTGGAGCTCGGCGGCCGCTCCGCGCATCCGCTCGGTCATCTGCTCGATGAGCGCCGCCAGTTCCTCGGCCGGACGGTCCGTCAGCACGGCGGCGTCCTTAGCGGCCTTGGCCGCCTTGGCGCCCTTGACCGCCTTGCCGCCCACGGTGACCTGGCCCGCCTTGACCACGCCGAGCGCGGGCACGGGAGCCTTGGCGCCCTTGCCGTCCTTCCCCTGGCGGTACCCGGTGCCGAGCAGCTGTTCGGTGTCCAGCTCCTCGCGGGCGATGGTGGCGACGATGTCGTTGATCTTCTTGCGCAGCGGCTGCGGGTCGATCCCGTTCGCCGTGTTGTACGCGACCTGCTTCTCCCGGCGCCGGTTGGTCTCGTCGATCGCCTGGGCCATGGCCGGGGTGATGCTGTCCGCGTACATGTGGACCTGGCCCGAGACGTTGCGCGCCGCGCGGCCGATGGTCTGGATCAGGGAGGTCCCGGAGCGCAGGAAGCCCTGCTTGTCGGCGTCGAGGATCGCCACCAGCGAGACCTCGGGCAGGTCGAGGCCCTCGCGCAGCAGGTTGATGCCGACCAGGACGTCGTACTCGCCGGCGCGCAGCTCGCGCAGCAGCTCGATGCGGCGCAGCGTGTCGACGTCGCTGTGCAGGTAGCGCACCTGGATGCCGAGCTCCAGGAAGTAGTCCGTGAGGTCCTCGGCCATCTTCTTGGTGAGGGTGGTGACCAGGACGCGCTCGTCCTTCTCCACCCGCTGCCGGATCTCGTGGACCAGGTCGTCGATCTGCCCCTCGGTGGGCTTGACCACGACCTCGGGGTCGATGAGGCCGGTGGGGCGGATGATCTGCTCGACGAATCCGTCGCCGCGGGAGAGCTCGTACTTGCCGGGGGTCGCCGACAGGTAGACCGTCTGGCCGATCCGCTCCTGGAACTCCTCCCACTTCAGCGGCCGGTTGTCGAGCGCGGAGGGCAGCCGGAAGCCGTGGTCGACCAGGGTCCGCTTGCGCGAGGCGTCGCCCTCGTACATCGCGCCGATCTGCGGCACGGTGACGTGCGACTCGTCGATGACGAGGAGGAAGTCCTCGGGGAAGTAGTCGATGAGGGTGTTGGGCGCGGAGCCGCGCTCGCGGTCGTCCATGTGCAGCGAGTAGTTCTCGATGCCGGAGCAGGACCCGATCTGGCGCATCATCTCCAGGTCGTACGTGGTGCGCATGCGCAGCCGCTGGGCCTCCAGCATCTTGCCCTGCTTCTCCAGCTCGGCGAGGCGCTCGGCCAGCTCCGCCTCGATCCCGCGGACCGCCTTCTCCATGCGCTCGGGGCCGGCGACGTAGTGGCTGGCGGGGAAGACGTACAGCTCGCGGTCCTCGCTGATGACCTCGCCGGTCAGCGGGTGCAGCGTGGAGAGGGCCTCGATCTCGTCGCCGAACATCTCGATGCGGACGGCCAGTTCCTCGTAGACCGGGAAGATCTCGATGGTGTCGCCGCGCACGCGGAAGGTGCCGCGGGTGAAGGCCACGTCGTTGCGCGTGTACTGGATGTCGACGAAGCGGCGCAGCAGCTGGTCCCGGTCCATCTCCTCGCCGACCTTGAGGGGGACCATCCGGTCGACGTACTCCTGCGGGGTGCCGAGGCCGTAGATGCAGGACACGGAGGCGACGACGATCACATCGCGCCGGGTGAGGAGCGAGTTGGTCGCGGAGTGGCGCAGCCGCTCCACCTCCTCGTTGATCGAGGAGTCCTTCTCGATGTAGGTGTCCGACTGCGGTACGTACGCCTCGGGCTGGTAGTAGTCGTAGTACGAGACGAAGTACTCGACGGCGTTGTTCGGCAGGAGCTCGCGGAACTCGTTCGCCAGCTGGGCGGCGAGCGTCTTGTTCGGCGCCATCACCAGGGTCGGGCGCTGGAGCTTCTCGATCATCCAGGCGGTGGTCGCCGACTTGCCGGTGCCGGTCGCACCCAGCAGGACGACATCCTTCTCACCTGCACGGATGCGCTTTTCCAGCTCGGCGATGGCCGCCGGCTGGTCGCCGCTGGGCTGGTAGGGGCTGACGACCTCGAAAGGCGCCACCGTGCGTTCGATCTTCGATACGGGCCGCATGAGTCCACCGTACGACCCCCCACTGACACTCACGCAGCCGCGCGGGTCCGCGGCGGTCCGCGGTGGTCCGGCAGCTCCGGCCCGGCGTGTCCGGCGGACGGGGCGGAAGTCCTCCTTTCTGGTCCGTTTGTCGTAGTTCGGTGGCGGCCCGGTGATCTTCAACCGCATGATCGCCGTAGAGGTCCCCCGTGTAGTGCATCACCGCAACGTCTGCCAGTCCGCACGCGTCTGACGCAGGAACAGGGCTCCCGAAACGAGGAGAACGCACATGTACGTCCGACCCGCCGCCGCGGCCGCCGCCGCATTCCTGGGCTTCACCCTGACCCTGCTGGGCGGAACGGCCTCGTCCGCCGCCACCGGCCCCTCCGCCCCCTCCCCCTCCTCCCCCTTCGGCTCCGCGGGCCCCGCCGGCGCCCCGGGGCTGCTGGGCCCGGTCGTGTACGCCCACCGGGGGGCTTCGGCGTACGCCCCCGAGAACACGCTCGCGGCGATCGACCTCGCGATGCGGCTGGGCTTCGACTGGGTCGAGAACGACGTCCAGCGCACCAAGGACGGCGAGCTGGTCGTGGTCCACGACGACACCCTGGCCCGGACCACCGACGTCGAGCAGGCGTTCCCGGACCGGGGGCCCTGGAAGGTCAAGGACTTCACGGCGGCGGAGATCGCCACGCTCGACGCGGGCAGCTGGTTCGGCGAGGAGTTCGCGGGCGAGCGCGTGCCGACCCTGCGCGAGTACCTCGACCGGGTACAGCGCAACCGGCAGCGGCTGCTGCTGGAGGTCAAGAAGCCCGAGCTCTACCCCGGCATCGAGAAGCAGACCCTCCAGGTGCTGGACGAGACCGGCTGGCTCGACACGGACCACGTGCAGCGCCGCTTGGTCGTACAGAGCTTCAGTGCCGACTCCGTACGCCTCGTGCACGACATGCGCCCGGACCTCGTGACGGCCTTCCTGGGCACCCCGACCGTCGCCGACCTGCCGAAGTACGCCCAGTTCACGGACCGGATCAACCCGTGGCACACCACGATCTCGGCCGACTGGGTGGCGGCGGTGCACGGCCTGCTGGGAGCCCACGGCAAGGCGATGGAGGTGGACACCTGGATCGTCGACGACGCGGCGACGGCCCGGAAGGTGCAGGGGATGGGCGTGGACGGGATCATCACCAACGCCCCGGACGTCGTGTACCAGGCGGTGCTCGGATCCTTCGCGTACTAGGGGTGTCCGACCCTGCCCGTACCGTGGAGGGGTGGACAGCACCGAGCGGCCCCGCGGGCCGCACCTCGAATGGACCGTCGTCCCCAGCGACATCGGCCCCCTGCTCCTGGCCGCGACCCCGGAGGGTCTGGTCCGGGTCGAGTTCCATGCCGGGCCGGACCGGGTCGACCAGATGATCGGCTCCCTCGTCTCCCGGCTCGGCGCCGACGCCTGGCACCCGGCACCGGGCCGGGAAGTGCTGCTGGCCGAGCCGATACGCCAGCTGAAGGCGTACTTCGGGGGCACGCTCAAACGCTTCGAGCTGCCGCTGGACTGGCGGCTCAGCTCCGGCTTCAACCGGCAGGTGCTCCAGGAGCTGGACCGCTCGGTGCCGTACGGGGCGGTCGTCGGGTACGGGGAGCTCGCGGCCCGGGCCGGCCAGCCGGGCGCGGCCCAGGCCGTGGGCAACGCCATGGGGTCGAACCCGCTGCCGCTGGTGGTGGCCTGCCACCGGGTCGTGGAGAACGACGGCGGAATCGGGGGCTTCGGCGGCGGGGTGGAGACCAAGCGCACCCTGCTGGCCCTGGAGGGCGTCCTGCCCCAGCCCCTGTTCTGAGGGGTGCGTCCCCCGTTCCGTCCGGCCGTAAGGGGTGGGAAACTGCCGCGGTGACTACTGCCGCTGCCAATGCCTCCGGCCGCCCTGCGCCCGTACACCGCCCTGCGCCGCCGCGACGGGGGTGTACGGCATGACCGCGATACCCGGCACCGACCTCCCCACCACCCCGCCCGTGACCCCGGCCGACCTGCCCCGGCTCCAGCGCCGCGTCTCCGGCGTGCTGATCGCGAGCCAGATGCTGGGCGGCGTCGGCGTGCCGATCAGCATCGCCCTGGCCCCGGTCCTCGCGACGCAGGTCAGCGGCACCGAATCGCTGTCCGGCTTCGCCTCCACCGCCGCCGTGATCGGCACCGCGGCGGTCTCGCTCCCGCTCGCCGCCCTGATGACCGCGCGCGGCCGGCGACCGGGGCTGGTCCTCGGGTACGGGATCGGCGCCGTCGGCGCGGGCCTGGTGGTCCTCGCCGCGGCGATCAAGAACTTCCCGCTGCTGATGCTCGGCATGGCCGCCTTCGGAGCCGCCTCCTCCGCCAACCTCCAGGCCCGCTTCGCGGCTGCCGACCTCGCCGCCCCGGACCGCCGGGCCCGGGCCGTCGCCGTCGTCGTCTGGGCGTCGACCCTCGGCGCGGTGCTCGGCCCCAACCTCTCCGCCCCGGCCGGCCGCAGCTTCGCCGGTACCTCCATACCCGAGACGGCGGGCCCCTTCGTCTGGGCCGGCGCCGTCTTCGTCCTCACCGGCGCGATGATCGCCCTGTTCCTGCGGCCGGACCCGCTGCTGGCCGCCCGGGCGCTGGCCTCGCCCGCGGAGCAGGCCCGGGGCGGCCGCTCGCTGCGCGCCGGGTTCGCGGCCGTCAAGGCCTCCCCGCGGGCGCGGCTGGCCCTGGTCACCGTCGCGGTGTCACACACCGCCATGGTCTCGATCATGGTGATGACCCCGGTCGACCTGGGCCACCACGGCGCCACGCTGGAGCTCGTCGGCCTGGTGATCAGCGGTCACATCGCCGGCATGTTCGCCTTCTCCCCGGTCATGGGCTGGCTCGCGGACCGGGTCGGGCGGCTGGCCGTGATCGGCCTGGCGGCCGGTCTGCTGTCGGTGGCCGCCGTGCTCGCCGGCACCGCCGGGCCGAGCCACGCGCAGAGCGCGATCGGCCTGTTCCTGCTGGGTCTCGGCTGGTCCGCCGGCATGGTCTCCGGCTCGGCCCTGCTCACCGACTCGGTCCCGCAGGCCGCGCGGGCCGCCGTACAGGGCCTGAGCGACCTCACGATGAACACCTGCGCGGGCGTGGGCGGCGCGGCCGCCGGGCTGGTCATGTCCCACGCGGGCTACGGCTGGCTGAACGCGATCGGCGCGGCCCTGCTGCTGCCGATGGCGGCGCTGGCCCTGTTCACCGCGCGCCGGCACCCCGCCGCCCCTCCCGCCGCACCGGCCGCTAGTAACTGATGTGGTACGCCTTGCGCAGCGTCTCGTGCACGGTCCAGGTGGTCTTGTCGCCCTCCCTGAGCACGCAGGCGGAGCCGGGGCCCACCTCCAGGGTCTCGCCGCCCTCGACCTCGATGGTGGCGCGGCCGCTGACCACGACGAACAGCTCGTCGGCCTCGGTGTCGGTGACCACGCCGGGGGTGATCTGCCAGATGCCGCGGACCTGCGTGCCGTCGGAGGACTCCCACAGCACCTTGCCCGTCACGACGGGCTCGCCGGAGAGGATCTGACCGGGATCGAGGTCCTCGACCTCCAGTTCCGCGTCCGGTACGGATACGGCGAACGAGGCGGGACCGTGCTCACTGGTGCTCATGCCGAGTCACCCTAATCCGCCCGTCCGGCGCGTCGCGCTGACCACAACGTCCATGCTCCGCCCGCCGGACAGGTCAACCTGTCCAGCCGGTCCGCGCCCTCACGGCCGCCGGGCGCTGAGCACCGGCTGGTGGAATCCGGTGGCCTGGGCCGGGTGCCACACCGTGTCGGCGAACCCGGCCCGGCGCGCGTGGAACGCCGTCTCCTCCTCGGGCAGCGCCCAGTAGGTGGCCTTGGACGTCCGGGTGGCCCACGTCTCCCGGCCGGGCGCGCCGGACGGCAGCAGCTGGAACAGCTCCAGGTCGTACCGCTCCCCGTCCTCGTGCCACTCCCACAGCTGGAAGCTGATGGTCCGCCCGTCCGGGCCGGTCCGCACGTGCGGGGCGTCGCTCTGCGGCCGGGTCCGCCGCAGTTCGCCGTACGGGCGGGTCGAGAGCAGCAGCAGGCCGCCCGGGCGCAGCACCCGCAGGGTTTCGGCCAGGGCGGCGCCCACGTCGTCGGCCGTCAGGAGGTGCGGCAGGGCGTTGTCCGCGCACACGACCGCGTCGAACGAGCCGTCCCGGAAGGGCAGGGCCCGCATGTCCGCGGCGGCGGTGGACAGGGCGAGCCCGCGCGCTGCCGCCTCGCGGCCCGCCCGGGCGGCCGAGGGCGGGCTCAGGTCGGTCCCGGTGACCCGGTGGCCCGAAGCGGCCAGTCCGAGCGACTGCGTGCCGATCCCGCAGGCGTTGTCGAGCACACGGTGTGGGCCGGGGCCCAGGAAGGTGGTGAGCAGGGCGTTCAGTGCCCGGCCCTGGCGGGTGATGCCCGCGTCCCAGTCCGCGTACAGGAGGTCGTACCGGTCGGCGAGTTCGTCGTAGAAGGCGCGCGTGTCCCCGGAGTTCATGCGGGAACGCTACTCGGACACGTTCGGCAGCGGTGGGCGGGCGGGCGTTTGGGGGCGG
The DNA here is from genome assembly GCF_000717915.1 of Streptomyces sp. NRRL S-244. Lineage (GTDB taxonomy): Bacteria > Actinomycetota > Actinomycetes > Streptomycetales > Streptomycetaceae > Streptomyces. The sequence goes on along the minus strand of NZ_JOCX01000022.1, from coordinate 21,899 downwards.
GGATCGCGTGCCATGGATGGGACATGCACACATCACCCGAGGTCCCCGTCCTGTCCGAAGAGGTCCGCGAGGCGCTCGACCGGCGCCGTCCCGTCGTGGCCCTGGAGTCGACGATCATCGCGCACGGCCTGCCCCGCCCCCGCAATCTCGCCGTGGGCGCGGAACTTGAGGCGCTGGTGCGCGCCGAGGGTGCGGTTCCGGCCACGATCGCCGTCGTCGACGGCGTGGCGTACGCCGGTCTCGACAAGGCGCAGCTGGAGCGGATCGCCGGCGGCGAGGGGGTGCGCAAGCTCGGCCACCGGGATCTGGCGCCCGCGCTCGCCACGGGCGCGACCGGTGCGACGACCGTGTCCGCGACGGCGTTCCTGGCCGCGCGGGCCGGGCTGCGGGTGTTCGCCACGGGCGGGCTGGGCGGCGTACACCGCGAGTACGCGCAGACGCAGGACGAGTCGGCGGACCTGGCACTGCTGGCGCGGACCCGGATCACGGTGGTGTGTGCGGGGGTGAAGTCGATCCTGGACGTGCCGGCCACGCTCCAGCGGCTGGAGACGCTCGGGGTGGGGGTGGTGGGGTACGGGACGGAACGTTTCCCCGGGTTCTACCTGGCCAGTTCCGGCGAGCCGGTCGACTGGACCGTCCACCGCCCGGAGGAGGTGGCGGCGGTGATGGCTGCTCAGGATGCGCTCGGCGGCCCGGAATCGGCGCTGTTGGTGGCCAATCCGGTGGCGGAGGCGGAGCAGTTGGATCCGGCGCTGCACGACCGGGTCCTGGCCGAGGCCCTGGAGGAGTGCCACGCGCGCGGGATCATGGGGCAGGCGGTGACCCCGTTCCTGCTGGGGTTCCTGGTACGGGCGACGGGCGGGGCCTCGCTGGAGGCCAACCTGGCGGCGGTACGGGGCAACGTGGCGCTCGGGGCCAGGATCGCGGGGGCCTGGGCGGCGCGTCCGTGACGGGGCCCGCATCCGCCGCATCCGCCGCCAGCAGCGCGGCGGAGTCCGCCACGGACGCGCCGCCCGGGGCGCTGCTGGTCGTCGGGGACGTGGTGACGGACATCGTGGCGGTGCATCCGGAGCCGCTGACTCCGGCCACGGACACGGCCGCGCGGATCCGGACCCTGCCGGGCGGCGCCGGGGCCAACGCGGCCTGCTGGGCCGCCCACTCGGGGGTGTCGGAGGTACGCCTCCTGGCGCGGGTAGGCACCGAATCGGCCCGGTGGCACGAGCAGTGCCTGCGGGACTCGGGGGTGCGGCCGCGGCTGGTGATCGATCCGGCCGAGCCCACCGGGACGGTCGTGGCGCTGGTCGGCGAGGACGCCGAGCGCACCTTCCTCACCGACAGCGGCGCCGCGCTGCGGCTCACCCCGGAGGACTGGGCTCCGGCCCTGCTGGACGGGGCCGCCCATCTGCACCTGTCCGGCTACCTCTTCTTCGCCGACAGCAGCCGCGAGCTGGCCCTGGTCGCGCTGCGGGCGGCCCGGGCCCGGGGGGTGCCGGTGAGCGTGGACCCGGCCTCGGCGGGGTTCCTGGCCGGGCTGGGTCCGGAGCGCTTCCTCGATGCCGTGGCGGGGATCGGCGTACTGCTGCCCAACGAGGACGAGGCGCGGCTGCTGGCCGGGCTGCCGGAGCCGGCCGGGGCGGCCCGGGCGGCGGCGGAACTGAGCCGGCGGGTGCCGCTGGTGGTGGTCACCCGGGGTGCGGGCGGGGCGCTGGTGGCGGAGGGGGGCCGGGTGACCGCCGAGGTGTCCGCGGAGTCGGCCGAGGCGGTGGACTCGACGGGCGCAGGGGACGCGTTCACCGGCGGGTTCCTGGCGGCGCGGCTCGCGGGCGCGGCCCCGGCGGACGCGGCCCGCGCCGGGTGCCGCGCGGCCGCCCGGGCGGTGACCCGGCTGGGCGGGCGCCCGTAGGGGGTGCCCGCCGGTCGCCGGCGCCGCGTACGGGGAGCTACGAGATGTACTCCTCCTGGCCGAGGGTGTCGATCACGCCCGCCTTGTTCACGTTGTAGTGGAACACCAGGCCCTTGTTCGGGTGGGTTTCCAGCCACGAGGTGAGCTCGTGCGTGCTGATCGGCTTGTTCGTGGAGCCGGAGAGGATCGGGGCGTGGGCGCCGATCTTGGCGTCCTCGGCAATCGGAATGTAGGTCTCCTCGCCGACGGTCACGAAGGGGGTGGCACCGCCCGCGACGGGGCAGCCCCAGTGGCCGTGCTTGACGATCAGGCTGTATTGGCCGCCCTCGGGGGTGTAGCGGTAAACGGCGATCTCGTCCGGCGAGACCGCGTCCTTGGAGGCGCAGGCGGGTCCGGGTGCGGGCGGCTTCGGCTTGGCCGGAGGGGTCGCGGTGGGGGCCGGCTTCTTCGAGGGCGCCGCGGAGGTGGACGGTGCCGCTCCGCCGGGCGCGGCGGAGGAGGAGGCCGTGGCCGCCGGGCTCGCCTGGCTCGCGCCGGGGCCGGTACCGGCGGCGCCCGCGTCACCACCGTCGCCGTCGCCATTGCAGGCCGTCAGGGTCAGGGCTCCGCAGAGCACCAGCGCGGCGGCCGCGTGCCGCCGCAGCCGTCTCGGACCCCGAACCGCCGTACCACGTCCGCCCATTGCCGTCTCCCTCTGCCAAGGCGCCACCGGGGTGGCCGCCGTCGAAGCGTGCCGTCAACGTAGTGCGCGGCTGCGGCCGGGGGCGATGGCCGGATCTCGTTCGTCACCGGCCCGCGATGGCGTTGTTGCGGATCCCGTACGTCCGTGACGGGACGGGGGCGCGGAGGTCAGCCGGTGGGGCCGGTGAGACCGGTCCAGGCGGGGTGGCGGGGATCGTCGGCCCGGACCACCGCGTCGGCCCGGGCCGCGGGGTCGGTCTCCGCCTCGTACCGGGCGAAGGCGGGCAGGGTCCAGCGGGCGGACTCCTCGGTGCGGCGGGCCAGCGCCCCCGGGGAGAGCCGGATGTGCACGCTGAGGTCGAAGGGGAACCAGTGGCCCAGCAGCAGCGGGCCGTGCACGATCACGACGCCGCCCGGCGGGAGTTCGGTGTACGGGCTGCGGGTCGCCCGGTCGGTCGCCGGGTCCCAGAGGTCGGGCAGCACGCGGCCGGTGCCTCCGGGGTCGGTCGGGCCGAACACCTCGCGCCACAGGGCGGCGGTGTCGTACCAGCCGCCGAGGTAGGAGTCCACGTCCTCGCGGCCGAACTCGAAGCGGAGGGAGGCCGGGCGCAGGAACCCCCCGGCCGGGACGACCAGGACCGGGCGGCCGCGCAGGCGCAGCGCGTCGGCAAGGTGGCCGGCGAGTACGCCGGTGCCGGCGGCGGGCGCGCCGTCGACGCCCACCCGCTGCCACGTTCCCCGCTCTGCCGGCGACTTGTGTTCGTCGAGGTGGCCGGCGAGCCGCTCGGCCATCCGCTGCCATGTGATCGCTTCCAGCTGCACGGGCCCATTGTCAGTGGTGGGCCGTAGCGTTTTTCACGAGGGATCACCGGCGGGAAAGAGCCGTTGGCCCGGCCTTGGGGAGGGGTCTGTCATGGCTCGCGAGACGACGTATCTGGAGCTGTCGCAAGAGGGCGGCGGGGCGCACAAGTTCTACGAGGTGACCGTGGACGGCACGGCCGTCTCGGTGCGGTACGGGCGCATCGGCGCGGACGGCCAGCTGCAGAGCTCCTCGTTCCCGACCGTCGAGAAGGCCCGGGCGGCGGCCGCCAAGAAGATCGGCGAGAAGGTCCGCAAGGGGTACGCGCCGGCGGTGGCGGGAGCGCGCGCGGCCCGGGCGGTGTCGCGCCGGCAGGTCACGTCGGCGCCGTCGACGGCGCGTGCGGTGGCCCCGGTGCTGTGGCGGTTCCGTACGGGCTCCTCGGCGTTCGGGATCCATGTGGACGAGGACCGCTGCTGGGTGGGGAACCAGGCGGGGGACGTCTACACGCTGAGCCACGGGGGCGAGGTGCTGGCCCGGTACTCGCTGCCGGACGGTGTGAAATGCCTGGTGGCGGACGAGTTCTGGATATACGCGGGCTGTGACGACGGCACGGTGTACGACCTGTCGTCGAAGGTGCCCTTCGGCGCCTACGACATCGCGGCGGACGTGGACATCTTCTGGCTCGACATCCACGAGGGCGTGCTGAGCGTGTCCGACCGCAGCGGCGGGCTGACGGTCATCGACCACGAGGACGAATTCCAGTGGTCGCGGCGCTCGCCGGGGTCGAACGCGTGGATGGTCCGGGCGGATGAGCGCTCGGTCTACCACGGGCACAGCACGGGTGTGACGGCGTACGCGGCCGACGGCGGGGCGCAGTTGTGGCACACGCCGACCAAGGGCTCGGTGCTGTTCGGCTGGCAGGAGGACCGCACGGTCTATGCCGCCACCGGGCGCCACACCGTGCAGCGGCTGGCGAAGGCGACGGGCGCCGTGGAGGCCTCGTACCAGTGCGATGCCGCCGTGTACGCGTGCGCGACCTCGCCGGACGGCCGGCATGTGTTCGCCGCCGACTATGCCTCCTCGGTGTACTGCTTCGACGCCGACGGGCAGCGGCTGTGGAAGCTGGGCACCGGCGCTGGTTCGGCCCTGTCCATGCAGTATCTGGACGAGCGGCTGTACCTGGTCACCACGGACGGGTCCCTGATCTGCATGGACGCCAGCGAGGCGGCGATCCTCGCGGCCCAGCGGGGCTCGGTCCCGACGGCCGTGGACGTGAAGTCGGCTGCCGCGCTGCCGGTGTTCACCCCGGCGGCCTCCGCTTCGGCGGTCGCGACCGTCTCGGTGGCGGCGGCCCCGGCGGGCGGTGTGGTGGTGGAGTGCGTGCAGCAGGGCGGCCGGATGCGGGTGCAGGTGGTGTCGGGCGGATTCGAGCCCTCGTGGAACGTGCAGTTCCCGCGCGGGATCCGGGAGCCGGGTGCCCGGTACGTGGTCGACGGGCTGCACGCGGCCTCGGGCGGGTTCTACCGGGTGCGTGGGGAGATACGCCGCCTGGTCTGAGCGAGAGGGTCCGCTGCGGGCCGGGTCACGGAAGGCGGCCCGGGCAGGCGCACGGTTCGGCGCCGGGCGGGGCGTCCGCGGGTATGGAGAAGGCCTCGTCCTCGGCGAGCGTGCAGGTCACGTACAGCACGACCGGTACGGTGCCCAGGTTGCGGCCCAGGTGGAGGTGTTCGGCGCCGGGCGGTTCGACGAAGCTGGTGCCGGGGCGGTGCACGACGACCGAGTTGTCGTGCAGGATCCGGGTCAGCGTCCCGGACTTGACGAGCGCGATCAGCGGAACGCGGTGGAAGTGCCAGCCGGTGCACCCGCCGGGCTCTATGACGACCTCCCGGCCCGCGAGGCCCTCCGCGCCGCCCTCCACGGATCGTATGAGCCGCGCCGTCGGCTGCCATCCACCCATGTATGCACTCCTCCCCCATGGGCATCACGGCCATACCGCAGCCCCAACGCCCCACGGTAGAGGGACATCCGGACAACAGCGAAAGTTGGCGAAACCTCAACCGCCATTTCCAGCAAGGTGATAAGCGGACCGGACAGCGGTATCACATCGTCATGAGCCTCGTGGTGTTCGAGTCGCTGAAGCAGATCCACTGCGCGGAGTGCCGCCAGGGGCCGCTCCGGCATCTCGTCCGCGAGGCCGGCGTGCCCCGCTGCCTGGACTGCGCCGACCTCGGGCACCTGGTCTACCTGCCGCGCGGGGACGCCGCCCTCACCCGGCGGGCCCGTGAGGCGAGTTCGCTCTCGGCCGTCGTAGTCCGCTTCAACAAGCGCCGTCGCCGCTACGAGCGCCAGGGGCTCCTGGTCGAGGACCCCGCCCTGGCCCGCGCCGAGCGCGCCTGCCTCGCGGACGCCGAGGCGCGGGCCCGCCGCCGGGAGCGCGACCGGCTGCGCCGCGCCGTCCAGGACACCCGGTTCACGGCGGCCTTCGCCGCCGAGATCGTGCGGCTGTTCCCGGGGTGCCCGGCCGATCGGGCGGTGGCGATAGCCACCCATGCCTCGCTGCGCGGCAGCGGACGGGTGGGCCGTACGGCGGCCGGCCGGGCCCTCGACGAGCAGGCGGTGTCGGTGGCGGTCCGGGCGGCGGTGCGGCACACCGACACCGAGTACGACGCCCTGCTGATGGCGGGCGTCCCGCGGTTCGCGGCCCGGGCCCGGCTGGCACCGCGGATCGACGCGATCCTGGACGCCTGGCGCACGCCCCCGCCGCCGTCACCATCGCCCCCGCCGGCCTCGGCCTCGGCCCGAGAGGCGTAGCCCGCGGCCGGGACATCCCCTAGCCGAGGCGGAAGCGGCGGTAGAGCAGCACCCCGCCCAGCAGCAGCGCCCCGCCGCCGGGGAGCAGGTAGCCGACTCCGTCGGCCCCGGTGTGGGCGAGCGCCGGGCCGTGCTGCGGCGGCGCGGGCGGGGTGACGGGCGGGGTCACGGGCTGCTCGACGACGGGCGGCTGCGGCGGCTTGCCGCCGCTGGGCTGGTCGCCGTTGACGGAGGTGTTGCCGGTGGAGCCGTTGCCGAGCCCGACGACGTTCACCGAGTTGCCGCTGATGTTGACCGGGACGTCGACCGGAAGCTGGATCCCGTTGCCCGACAGCAGCCCCGGCGAATCCTTTCCTCGCCCGTCGGCATGCGCTCCCCCGCCCGTGTGGGACCCCGCACCGGCCACGACCCCCGGTTTCGAAGGATGCGAGGACGCCGACCCTGGATTCCCGTTGCCGCCCCCCGCGTTGGCACAGCGGTTGCCCGCGGCCGAGTTGAGCAGGCCGACCACGCTCACGGTGTTCCCGCAGACGTTCACCGGGGTGTGCACCGGCAGTTGCACCAGATTCCCGGACAGCAGCCCCGGCGAACGCTCGGCCGTCCCTCCCGCGTCCGCATCGGCGTAGGCGAATCCGCCGACACCCGCGACCGCCAGTCCGCCTCCCGCAACCACCGCCGCGATCAAGCCATTCCGACGACTGTGCCGCATCAGTTTCCCTGCCTTCCGGAGGAGTTCACGGGCACTGCACCCGCACCGGAAACAACGCGGTAAACCCGTTCGGGTTATAGAGCCGGTACGCATTTCACTCCATCGTGTACTGGGTAATGCCTACTTCATGACCGAACGCCCGCTCCTGCTCCTCGACGTGGACGGCCCCCTCAACCCGTTCCGGTCCCGCCTCGCCGGGCTCCGCGGATACACGAGTCACCGGATGCGTCCGGCGGACTGGATGTCCCACCGGGACCCCGAATCCCGCAGCGCCCGGCGCGGGCTGCGGGTCCGCCTGCACCCGGCGCACGGGCCCCGCCTGCTGGCCCTGCCGTTCGAACTCACGTGGGCCACCGCCTGGATGCACCAGGCCAACACGATGATCGCCCCGCACATCGGACTACCGGGAGATCTTCCCGTCATCGAATGGCCGGAACTCTTCGCCTCCGACCCCGACGGTCTCTTCTGGAAGACCCGCCCGCTCCTCGACTGGGCAGCGGGCCGCCCCTTCGCCTGGGTCGACGACATGATCACCCCGCAGGACCGCGCCTGGATCGCGGCCCACCACCCCGCCCCGGCCCTCCTCCTCACCATCCAGGCCCGCCACGGCCTGCGCGACCGCGACTTCACCACGTTGACGCGCTGGGCGGCGGAGGTCAGTGGCGCAGGGCGGTGAGGGGGTCCGGGGAGGGGGTGCCCGTGGGCCACCAGTCCTCGGTGTCCGGGCGGGACTCGTAGGCGTACCAGAGGCCGTCGCGGCCCAGGCGGAGCTGGCGGGTGTGCGCGGTGAGGCGGTTGCGCTCGGGGCGGAAGGCACCCCGGGAGGCGGCGAGGAGGGCCGGGCGGGCCCGGTCGAAGGGGCCGGCCGGGGGGTCCCAGGGCTCTTCGAGGGCGGCGAGCGCGGGCCGGCCGCCCTGGCGCCAGGCCGCGGCGGCGCGGGCCAGGTCGGTGGTGGTGCGGCCGGTGGCGCGGGCCAGGTCCCGGTAGAGGGTGCGGGCCGCGCCGGTGAGGCCGGCCGTGTGGTGCGCGGAGGCCAGGCGGACGGCGTCCTGCCAGAGCGTGAGCCCGGCGATCGGGTCCTCGGCGGTGGTGAGCAGGGCGAAGGCGCGGGCGGCGGCGTCCGTGGCGAGCTGGTCCAGGGCCAGCGGGTCCGGGGCCGCCGGGTCCGCCGGGTACGCGGGCGGGAGCCCCACCGCCGCGGGGGCGGGAAGCGGGGCCGGCAGCGGAGGCAGGCTGGTGCGGGCCAGCGCGGCGCGGGCCGGGACCCCGGGGAAGTCCGGCGCGGTGTCGGGCTGTTCGCGGGCGGCGTGGGCCGCGTTGCGGCGGGTCAGCTCGTCGAGGAGCTCCCGCTCGCCCCGGCCGCGCAGGAGCAGCAGGACGAACGGGTCCTCGTCGAGGAGGCGGGCCGCCCGGTAGCAGAGGGCCGCGGCGTGCTTGCAGGGCGGACGAGCGGTGTCCGGGCAGGAGCAGCGCGGAGCGAGCTCACCCGCGCCGGGCAGGACCGTCCCCGCCAGAGACTGCGGAACCTCCCGCTCCAGCAGGCCGGCGAGGGCCGTGGGGTCCGCGGCCACCGTCTCCAGGAGTTCGCTCCACTCGGCGTCCGGGAAGGGGCTCAGGGCCAGTTCGGTGCGGTACGGGCGGGCCCGGCTGCCCCGTACGTAGGCCACGATCCGGCCCGGGGTGACCGTGACCGCGTCGACATGGCCCTCGGCCGCGTACGCCCGGCCCCGGGCCAGGCGGGCCGGGTCGCCGGACGCCGCTTCGAGCGCCGCCACCCAGGCCCGGCCCCACCAGCTGACGGCTTCCGCCCCGGCGGGCACGGTCTCGAAGGTGCGCCGCCGGTCGTCCCGTGCGGTGATCATGCCGGTCTCCTCACCGTGATCATGCCGGCCTCCTCACCGTGGTCATGCGGGCCTCCGCAGGGAGACGAGGTCGGCCAGCTCGCGGTCGGTCAGCTCCGTGAGCGCCGACTCACCCGAGCCGAGCACGGCATCGGCCAGGGCCCGCTTGGCCTCCAGCATCTCGGCGATCCGGTCCTCCACGGTGCCCTCGGCGATGATCCGGTGGACCTGGACGGGCTGCGTCTGGCCGATCCGGTACGCGCGGTCGGTGGCCTGCTCCTCCACCGCCGGGTTCCACCAGCGGTCGAAGTGGATCACATGGCCGGCCCGCGTGAGGTTCAGCCCGGTGCCCGCCGCCTTCAACGAGAGCAGGAAGACCGGGACTTCGCCGGACTGGAAGCGGTCCACGAGCTCCTCGCGGCGCGCCACCGGCGTCCCGCCGTGCAGGAGCTGGTGGGAGATCCCCCGGGCCGCCAGGTGCCGCTCGATGATCCGGGCCATCGTCACGTACTGGGTGAAGACCAGCACCGAGCCGTCCTCCGCGAGGATCGTGTCCAGCAGCTCGTCCAGCAGGGCCAGCTTGCCCGAACGGTGCGGGATCCGGGGCTGCTCCTCCTTCAGGTACTGCGCGGGGTGGTTGCAGATCTGCTTGAGCGAGGCCAGCAGTTTCATGATCATGCCGCGCCGCTCGATGCCCTCGCTCGCCTCGATCACGGCCATCGCCTCGTCCACCGCGGCCTGGTAGAGCGAGGCCTGCTCGCGCGTGAGGGAGACCGGATGATCGGTCTCCGTCTTCGGCGGCAGCTCGGGGGCGATCCCCGGGTCGGACTTCTTGCGCCGCAGCAGGAACGGCCGTACGAGCGCGGCCAGCCGGGCCACCGCCGCCTCGTTGCCCCCGTCCTCCTCCTGCTGGTGCTCCACCGGGCGGGCGTGCCGGGCCCGGAACGCCGTCAGCGGGCCCAGCAGCCCGGGCGTGGTCCAGTCGAGCAGCGCCCACAGCTCGGAGAGGTTGTTCTCGACCGGGGTGCCGGTCAGCGCCACCCGGGCCGGCGCCGGGATCGTGCGCAGCGCCTTCGCGGTCGCCGAATGCGGGTTCTTCACGTGCTGCGCCTCGTCGGCGACGACCATGCCCCAGCGCTGCTCGGCCAGCCGGGGCGCACTCGCGCGCATCGTCCCGTACGTGGTGAGCACGAATCCGCCCGCCAGCCCGTCGAGGCTGCGGCTGCCGCCGTGGAAGCGGCGCACGGCGACCCCGGGCGCGAACTTCTCGATCTCCCGCTGCCAGTTGCCCAGCAGCGACGCGGGGCAGACGACGAGCGTCGGCTCGGGGCGGTCCCGGTGCAGGTGCAGCGCGATCAGCGTGACCGTCTTGCCCAGGCCCATGTCGTCGGCGAGGCAGCCGCCGAGGCCGAGCGAGGTCATGAGGTCCAGCCAGGCCAGGCCGCGGGCCTGGTAGTCGCGCAGGGTGGCCTTCAGCCCGACGGGCTGCGGCAGCGGGGCCAGCTCGCCGGTCAGCCGCTGCCGCAGGGCGGCCAGCGCGCCCACCGGAACCGCCGCCACCGGCTCCCCGTCCACCTCGGCCGTCCCCGTCAGTACGGCGGCCAGCGCATCCACCGGGTCCAGCAGGCCCAGCTCCCGCTTGCGCGCCTTGCGCACCAGCTCGGGATCGACCCGCACCCACTGGTCCCGCAGCCGCACCACGGGCCGGTGCGCCTGCGCCAGCGCGTCCATCTCCCCCGGGGTGAGCCGGTCGCCGCCCAGCGCGAGCTCCCAGGAGAAGGCGAAGAGGTGGTTCGCGTCGAAGAAGGCGGTGCCGTCGGTGGCGGAGCCGGGCGCGGTGGACCGTACGACCGCGGTCGCGGACAGCGTACGGGCCAGCTCGCGCGGCCAGTGGACCAGGACCCCGGCGGCCGCCAGCCGGATCGCGGCCCTGCCGAGGAGGTCTTCGAGCTCCGGGTCGGACAGGGCGAGGACATCGGGGACCGGCTGGTCCAGCAGCCGCAGCAGCGGCGGCCAGACCCGGGCGGCCCGGCGCAGCGCCAGTACGGCGTCGATCCGGGCGCGCGGCCCGAACCCGGCGGCGGCCGCACCGGCCCACAGCAGCCCGGCGTCGGTGACGAGGGTGGGGTCGGCGAGGCTGTGCACCTGGACGACGGCGGCTCCGGCGCGACGGGTGTCCGCGTCCTCCGTGCCCGTCGTGCCCCCAGTGCCCGCCGCGCCCGCCGTGTCCTCCGTGTCCTGCGACGGGTCGAAGAGGCGGAACGAGGACAGGTCGAGCCGCAGCGAGATCCCCACGCCGGCATCGGCGCCGGCCGCGACCTGCGCGGCCCAGTCCTGTATCCCCGGGACCCGCTGGGGCTCCTGTGCGGCGAAGGGCCGCCCGGCGGCCAGCGGCGCGGCCGGGGTACGGGGCAGGCTGTCGGCGACGGCATCGAGGAACGCCCGGACCAGCGCCTCCGGTTCGGCCAGCTGGAGGGGGCGGCGGCCGGTCAGGGGGGTGGCGTGCCCCTCGTACGGGAGGGCAGCGGCCACCGCGCGCAGGTGGCCCACGTCCTCGGCGTCGAGCGGGCCGGCCCGCCAGGCGTCGACCCCGTCGGGGGTGACGCCGGGGAGGAGGCGGCCGCGGGCGACGAGCGCGAGGGCGTGGAGGGCGGCGGTGCCCCAGGCGCGGGTGGCGGGGTGCGCGGCGGGGCTGCGGGGGGCGCGGGCGAGGAGCGGGAGGGCGTCGGTGACGGAGAGGGTGAGGGAGGGGACGGTACGGGTGCGGATCCCCTGGCCGTGGGGGCGCACGACGGCGAGCGGGGCCGGGGTCCCGCCCGGGAGCTCGGGGAGGGCGTCCCCGTCGGGGGCCCAGAAGGCGATGCGGGCCTCGCGGGGGACGGCAGCGGGGAGGAAGACGGCGGCGTGGCGCAGGAGCCCGGCGGCCTGCGCGGGCTGGTGCGGCTGCGGTGTCACGGTGTCGCCCCCTCTCCCCTCACTGCGGTCACGTCAGACGGATCCCGCCTGCCGTCGAGTCTAGGTGCGGCCACTGACAATGCCGCTGAGCTGGGCAGACGCCGACTCCCGACCCACTGGGCGGGGCCGGCCGGCGCGGGGCGGGCCGTACGGCCGGAAAAGGCGTTTTGGGGTGGCATGGGGTGGGGACGGCTCACAGCACCGCACTACCCGCCACATGGGGAGAAACCGCCATGCTTCAGGGCCTCGCCGCCGTCATCGCGCTCGCGCTCACCGCCCCGGGATTCCTCGGCGCCGCCGATCTGCCGCCGCATCCCACCTCGCCCTGGCATGCCGGGAAGGTCACCGGGGGGCTGCCCGAAACGGCGCCGTTCTGCCTGGACGGGGCGCTTCCGGCGGCCGGGAGCTGGCACCGGCACTTCGGGACCGACCTCGACACCGGCGCCGTGCAGGTCTCCGTACGGGCCTCCTCCGACTCGGCGGCCGCCCGGCTGGCCCGGAACCTGGAGCGGCAGGTCGCCGCCTGCGCCGCCGACTGGCTGCGGGAGCACCCGGACGGGACGGCCGGCTCGAAGGACTACGGGGCCCTCCCCGTCGAGGAGGGCGCCCACGTCTACGGCGTGCACACCTCGGTCCCGGACTCCGAACCCGGCGTGCACCTCTTCGGCATCGGACGCGACGGTTCCACCGTGACCGTCGTCCAGTGGGGCCAGATGGGCAACCTGAGCGACGCCCCCGTCCCCGCCTTCAAGCGGACGACCACGACCGCCGTGAACCGGCTCAATCCATGACTTGCGATGACATTCAATTACATTCAATTACATGACCTGACCTGACCTACCATGGTGCTGAGGCGATGGCCATGCGTTCCGGAAACGAGCCGGTGACCGCCCGCAGTCCGCTGCGGCTGCGGTTCTGGCTGAGTCTGTGGGGGTTCGTCTGGGCCGCCGCCGGGACCGCCGCCTTCTCGCTGGTCGACCGTCCCGGGTGGGCGGCCGCCTGCGGGGTCGTCGCCGTACTCGCGCTCGTCGACCTGGCCGTGGTGCTCCACCACATCCACCAGGGCCCGCACTACCAGCCGGGCCCGGACGTCCCCCCGTACGAGCCCCCGCACCAGCGGTGACGCGGCCGGCCCGCTCCTCCTCACTCCTCGAAGCGGGCCGCCGCCAGGTAGTCGGGCCGGGGGTCCAGGGCGGCCGCCAGGCGGAAGTGCTTGCGCGCCTGTTCGGGGCGGCCGGAGCGCTCGTGGGTACGGGCCAGGGCGAAGTGCGCGAAGGCGTTGTCCGGCTCCCGCTCCAGCACCAGCTCGAACTCCAGCGCCGCCGGACGCAATTGGGCGGCGGCGAAGAACGCACGGGCCCGCAGCAGCCGGGCCGCCGTGTTCTCCGGGTGCGCGGCGATGACCGAGTCGAGCAGCTTCACGGCGCCCCGCGGATCACGCGCGGCCAGCAGCTGCTCGGCGGCCCGGTAGTCGATGACGTGCGTCTCGGGCGATGAGCCGGACGGCGAAGGCGGCTGCGCCGGTATGGACGGCGGCGTGGTATCGGACACGGTCTGTTCCTTCCCTCTGCGGCCGCGTTCAACGCCCCGCGCCCCGCCCGCTATTCCATGCGCACGTCAGGCACCGGCAGCGCCCGCCGCCGCCTCCCGCTCTCTGAGCTCGGCCCACACCTTGCGCACCTGCGGCTCCAGCGCCTCCAGCGGCCCGTCGTTGTCGATCACGAGCGTGGCCACCGCCAGCCGCTGCTCCCGCGTGGCCTGCGCGGCCATCCGGGCCCGCGCCTCCGCCTCGGCCATCCCGCGCAGCGCGGTCAGCCGGGCCAGCTGTGTCTCGGGGGCCGCGTCCACCACGACCACCAGGTCGTACAGCGGCGCCAGGCCGTTCTCCGCGAGCAGCGGTACGTCGTGCACCACGATCGCGTCGGGCCCGGCAGCGGCCTCCAGTTCGGCCGACCGGGCCCCGACCAGCGGGTGCACGATCGCATTGAGGGTCTGCAGCTTCGCCGGGTCGGCGAACACGATCGAGCCCAGCTTCGGCCGGTCCAGCGTCCCCTCGCCGGTCAGCACGGACTCCCCGAAAGCCGCCACGACGGCCGCGAGCCCCGGCGTACCCGGCTCCACGACCTCCCGCGCGATGCGGTCGGCGTCCACGACGACCGCCCCGTACCCCGCCAGCAGCCGCGAGACCTCGCTCTTGCCGGCACCGATTCCGCCTGTCAGGCCAACCTTCAACATGCCCAGCAGACTAGACCCCGCGCCCCGGCCCCCGTACGGCCCCCCATACGGCCCCCGCCCCGGCCGACCGGGACGAGGCCTCAGCCCTCGCCCTCGCGCTCCGCCAGGAACCGCTCGAACTCGCGGCCGATCTCGTCCGCCGACGGGATCTCCTGCGGCTCCGCGATCATGTTGCCCCGCGTCTCGGCGCCGGCCGCCGCGTCGTACTGGTGCTCCAGCCCCTGCACCAGGGAGACCAGCTCCTCGTCGCCCTCGCGGATCTGCCGGTCGATCTCGGTCTGCGTCCGGTGCGCCTCGGTGCGCAGCGCGTGCGCCACCGCCGGCAGGACCAGCCCGGTCGCCGCCGTGATCGCTTCCAGCGCCGTCAGCGCGGCGTCCGGGTACGCGGAGCGCGCCACGTAGTGCGGTACGTGCGCGGCGACGCCCAGCACGTCGTGCCCGGCCTGGCCGAGGCGGAACTCCACCAGGGACTCCGCGCTGCCCGGCACCTGCGCCTCGTCGAACGGGCTGCGGTGGCCCGGCATGAGGTCGGTCCGGTTGCCGTGCGGGGTGATCCCGACGGGCCGGGTGTGCGGGACGCCCATGGGGATGCCGTGGAAGTTGACCGAGAGCCGCACGCCGAGGCGCTCGATGATCTGCCGGACGGCGACGGCGAAGCGCTCCCACTCCACGTCCGGCTCGGGGCCGGAGAGCAGCAGGAACGGGGCGCCCGTGGCGTCCTGGACGAGGCGCACCTCGAGGCGCGGCTCCTCGAACTCGGTCCAGTGGTCGCGCTGGAACGTCAGCAGCGGGCGCCGGGCGCGGTAGTCGACCAGGCGGTCGGCGTCGAACCGGGCCACGACCTGGTGGGGCAGCGTGTCGAGCAGCCGCTCGACGATCTGCTCCCCGGCCTCACCTGCGTCGATGTACCCCTCGAAGTGGTAGAGCATGACCAGCCCGGCCGAGTCCTGGGCCAGCGCCAGATCCGCCACCGCCAGGCCCTTGGCATCCCATTCGTACAAACCCTGTGGATCAAGCACCGTCACCACTCCTCCTCGCCGCCTACGTTGCGCACAACGTCCAAGGCGGCTGCTCCATTCCCCAGTTGGCCCCTTTCACAGGAATGCAACAAGGCCCGCCCCCCTGAGGGGACGGGCCTTGTCGTTCAGCTCGGCTACAGCTCAGCTCGGCTCAGCTCCAGCTCACACCGAGGTGCGATGCGCTGCGATCAGCTCTGGCCGCCGGCCAGCTTCTCGCGGAGCGCGGCCAGGGCCTCGTCGGAGGCCAGGGCGCCCGAGGTCTCGTCCGACTCCGAGGAGTAGGAACCACCCGAGATGCCCGCACCGGCGTTGCCACTGGCGGCCGGGGCGGCAGCGCCCTCGGCAGCAGCGGCCTCGTCGGCCTCGCGGCTCTTGATGACCTGGGCCTGGTGCTGCTCGAAGCGGACCTGCGCCTCGGCGTACTGGCGCTCCCACGTCTCGCGCTGGGTGTCGAAGCCCTCGAGCCAGTCGTTGGTCTCGGGGTCGAAGCCCTCGGGGTAGATGTAGTTGCCCTGGTCGTCGTAGGACGCGGCCATGCCGTACAGGGTCGGGTCGAACTCGACCGACGCCGGGTCGGCACCGAAGGACTCGTTGGCCTGCTTCAGGGACAGCGAGATCCGGCGACGCTCGAGGTCGATGTCGATGACCTTGACGAAGATCTCGTCGTTGACCTGGACGACCTGCTCCGGGATCTCCACGTGGCGCTCGGCCAGCTCGGAGATGTGGACCAGACCCTCGATGCCCTCGTCCACGCGGACGAACGCACCGAACGGAACCAGCTTGGTGACCTTACCCGGGACGACCTGACCGATCTGGTGCGTACGGGCGAACTGCTGCCACGGGTCCTCCTGCGTCGCCTTCAGCGACAGGGAGACACGCTCGCGGTCCATGTCGACGTCGAGGACCTCGACGGTGACTTCCTGGCCGACCTCGACAACCTCGGACGGGTGGTCGATGTGCTTCCAGGACAGCTCGGAGACGTGGACGAGACCGTCGACGCCACCCAGGTCCACGAAGGCACCGAAGTTGACGATCGAGGAAACGACGCCGGAGCGGACCTGACCCTTCTGCAGGGTGGTGAGGAACGTCTGGCGAACCTCGGACTGGGTCTGCTCCAGCCAGGCGCGGCGGGACAGGACCACGTTGTTGCGGTTCTTGTCCAGCTCGATGATCTTCGCCTCGAGCTCCTTGCCCACGTAGGGCTGGAGGTCGCGGACGCGGCGCATCTCGACGAGGGAGGCCGGCAGGAAGCCGCGGAGGCCGATGTCGAGGATGAGACCACCCTTGACGACCTCGATGACGGTACCGGTGACGATGCCGTCTTCTTCCTTGATCTTCTCGATCGTGCCCCAGGCGCGCTCGTACTGGGCGCGCTTCTTGGACAGGATCAGGCGGCCTTCCTTGTCCTCCTTCTGGAGAACCAGGGCCTCGATCTCGTCGCCGACCTTGACGACCTCGTTCGGGTCGACGTCGTGCTTGATCGAGAGCTCACGGCTCGGGATCACGCCTTCGGTCTTGTAACCGATGTCGAGCAGGACCTCGTCCCGGTCGACCTTCACGATGACGCCGTCGACGATGTCGCCGTCGTTGAAGTACTTGATCGTCTCGTCGATCGCGGCGAGGAAGGCTTCCTCGTTACCGATGTCGTTGACCGCTACCTGCGGGGTGGTAGAGGTGGTCTCGGTGCTGCTCGTCATGTGGGAAAGGGCTCCGGTTACGGACAGAAAGTCGTAGGTACTGCTACGCCGGGAGCCCTTATCGGCATCTGCCGAAGAAGCCGGACAGCCAAGGAAGCCCATGCTCCGCCGTGAAGCGGACCGGGCCTCGAGAACCGAGGGGTCATCAACAGATGCAAGCGCAGCCTGCTAGGTCTGAGGAGCACAGGCTCGCAGCGCAACTTGTAGCATACGGGGGCAGCCGGACAGGGTCAATGCGCGAAGGCGCACACCCCGGGCGGATCACCGCATAACCGGCACAATTCGTGGGCGGGCGGGCGCCGATGGCCCTTCCCTGCCTTGTTACGACTCTTTCCGACTCTTTCCGCAGACTACGACGACGGGCCCCATGAACCAAGAGGACTACGCCCCCGAAGAAGCGTACGAAGCCGACGGCCCCGGCCACGGCGGCGGCGAGGACGCCGGCGACGACGCGGAGGCCACCCGGCGTGAGGCCGACGACACGGAGAGCAGCCGGGCCAGCCGGGGCTGGTGGGACCGCAACGCCGACGAGTACCAGAACGAGCACGGGGCCTTCCTCGGCGACGACCGCTTCGTCTGGGGGCCGGAGGGCCTCGACGAGGCGGATGCCGCGCTGCTCGGCCCCGCGGACTCCCTGAAGGACAAGGACGTCCTGGAGATCGGCGCCGGCGCCGCCCAGTGCTCGCGCTGGCTGGCCGCCCAGGGCGCCCGCCCCGTCGCCCTCGACCTCTCCCACCGCCAGCTCCAGCACGCCCTGCGCATCGGCGACGACGTCCCCCTGGTGGAGGCGGACGCCGGCCGGCTGCCCTTCCGCGACGGCTCCTTCGACCTGGCCTGTTCCGCGTACGGGGCCGTCCCCTTCGTCGCCGACCCCGTCAACGTCATGCGCGAGGTGCACCGCGTGCTGCGCCCCGGCGGCCGCTGGGTCTTCTCCGTCACCCACCCCATCCGCTGGGCCTTCCCCGACGAGCCCGGCCCGGAGGGGCTCTCGATCGCCGCCTCCTACTTCGACCGGACCCCGTACGTCGAGCAGGACGAGCGGGGCCGCGCCGTCTACGTGGAGCACCACCGCACCATCGGCGACCGGGTCCGGGACGTGGTGGCGGGCGGGTTCCGCCTGGTCGACCTCGTGGAGCCGGAGTGGCCCGCCTGGAACACCCAGGAGTGGGGCGGCTGGTCCCCGCTGCGCGGCAACCTGATCCCCGGCACCGCGATCTTCGTCTGCGAGAGGGACTGACCTCTTGATCCGTCAGGCCGACCTCGACGCCCTTCCCGTACGGGAGGCCCTGCCCGCCCTGGTCTCCGCGCTGGACGCCCACGGCACGGCGGTGCTCTGCGCGCCGCCCGGCACCGGCAAGACCACGCTGGTGCCACTGGTGCTGGCGGGACTGGTGGGGCCGGGGGGAGGCGGACCGCGCCGCAAGGTGATCGTCGCCGAGCCCCGGCGGATCGCCGCCCGGGCGGCGGCGCGGCGGATGGCCTGGCTGCTGGGCGAGCCGGTCGGCGGCTCGGTGGGCTTCACGGTGCGCGGCGAGCGGGTGGTGGGACCGGGCACGGTGGTCGAGGTCGTGACCACCGGCGTCCTGCTCCAGCGGCTCCAGCGGGACCAGGAGCTCGGCGGGACGGACGTGGTGGTCTTGGACGAGTGCCACGAGCGGCACCTCGACGCCGACACGGTCGCCGCCTTCCTGCTGGACGTACGGGAGACCCTGCGCCCGGAGCTGCGCCTGGTCGCGGCCTCCGCGACGACCGACGCGGCCGGCTGGGCCCGGCTGCTGGGGCACGCGCCGGTGGTGGAGGCCGCGGGCGTGTCGTACCCGGTGGAGACGGTGTGGGCCCCGTCGGCCCGGCCGGTGCGGCCCCCGCACGGCATGCGGGTGGACCCGGCGCAGCTGGCGCACGTGGCCTCGGTGGTGCGGCGGGCGCTGGCGGAACGCTCCGGCGACGTGCTGTGCTTCCTGCCCGGCGTCGGGGAGATCGCCCGGGTCGCGGGGCAGCTGGGCGCGGTGGAGGCGGAGGTGCTCCAGCTCCACGGGCGCGCCCCGGCGGCGGTGCAGGAGGCGGCGTTGTCCGTGGTGCCGCACCGCCGGGTGATCCTGTCCACCGCGGTGGCGGAGTCCAGCCTGACCGTGCCGGGCGTACGGGTGGTCGTGGACTCCGGACTGGCCCGCGAACCCCGGGTGGACCACGCGCGGGGGCTGGGCGCGCTGGCGACCGTACGGGCGTCGCGCGCGGCCGGGCGCCAGCGGGCGGGCCGGGCGGGGCGCGAGGCACCCGGGGCGGTGTACCGCTGCTGGTCGCAGGCGGAGGACGGCCGCCTGTCGGCGTTCCCCTCCCCCGAGATCCGGATCGCGGACCTGGCGCAGTTCGCACTCCAGGCGGCGTGCTGGGGCGATCCGGACGCGTCCGGGCTGGCGCTGCTGGACCCGCCGCCGGCCGGGGCGATGGCCGCGGCGCGGGAGGTGCTGGTCGCGGTGGGCGCGGTGGACCCGGCGGGCCCGGTCACCGCGCGCGGGCAGCGGATGGCCCGGCTCGGGCTGCACCCGCGCATGGCCCGCGCCCTGCTGGACGGCTCCGCCGCGCTGGGGCCCCGCCGGGCGGCGGAGATCGTCGCCCTGCTGAGCGAGGAGCCGCCGCGGGAGTACGGGGACGACCTCGCCGCCGCCTGGCGCCGGGCCCGCGCGGGCGGCGACGCGTACGCCGCGCGCTGGCGGTCGGAGGCCAAGCGGCTGGAGCGGGCCGCGGGTGCCGCCGGAACCGGGGCTTCGCCCCGGACCCCTTCGGGGGCTGCGCCCGCGGTGCAGCCCGCCCGGCGTTCGAGGGCCGGGTCCGGGCAGAGCCCGGTTTCGGGAAGGGGCGGGGTGGGGGAGGAAGCGCTCTCCGACGACGCCGCCGCCGGGCTCGTCGCGGCCCTCGCGTTCCCCGAGCGCGTCGCCAAGGCCAAGGGCCAGGGGGCCTTCCTCATGGCCAACGGCACGGGAGCCGAGCTCGCCGACGGGTCCGCGCTGCGCAGCGCGCCCTGGCTGGCGGTGGCCGTCGCCGACCGGGGGCCGCATTCCGCCTCCGCCCGGGTCCGGCTGGCCGCCGTCGTCGACGAGGACACCGCCCGTGCCGCGGCCCGGCACCTGCTCACCTCCGGCGAGGAGGTCCGCTGGGAGGACGGCGACCTCGTCGCCCGCGCCGCCGAGCGGCTCGGGGCGATCGGGCTGACCGTGCGCCCGCTGAAGAACCCCGACCCGGACCTCGTCCGGGCCGCCCTCCTCGACGGCCTGCGCAGCGAGGGCCTCGGCCTGCTGCGCTGGTCCGCGGACGCGCAGGCGCTCCGGGCCCGGCTCGGCTTCCTGCACCGCACGCTCGGGGGCGGCTGGCCCGACGTAGAGGACGACGACGCCCTGCTGGAGCGCGCCGACGACTGGCTGGAGCCCGAGCTGTCCCGGGCCCGCCGCCGCGCCGATCTCGGGCGGATCGACGCCGGGCAGGCGCTGAACCGGCTGCTGCCCTGGGCCACCGGCGAGGCCGCCCGCCTCGACGAGCTGGCCCCGGAGCGGATCGAGGTGCCCAGCGGCTCCCGGATCCGGGTGGACTACTCCGCCGAGCAGGGGCACGGGCAGCCGGTCCTCGCCGTGAAGCTCCAGGAGCTGTTCGGGCTGGCCGAGACCCCGAAGGTGGCCGGGGTGCCCGTACTCGTGCACCTGCTGTCCCCGGCCGGACGGCCCGCCGCCGTCACCGCCGACCTGGCCTCCTTCTGGCAGGGCGGCTACCGCGCCGTGCGCGCCGAGCTCCGCGGCCGCTACCCCAAGCACCCCTGGCCGGAGGATCCGGCGACCGCCGAGCCCACCCGGCACACCAGCGCCCGGCTCAGGCGACAGCAGTGAGCCTCGTGGTGAGCCCCTCCCCGTCCTCCGCCTCGCCGCGGCGGCCGCGGGCCTCCAGCCACAGCGCCAGCCCGAGCAGGACGAGGGCGCCGGCCGCCAGGCCGACGGGGGCGTACGTGTGCAGGGCGAGGACCTTCGTACGGTTCGACTTGACCAGGTCGACGGTGTACGCGGCGTAGTCCTCGCGCATCTTCACGTGCCCGGCGAAGACGGTGAGCCTGCCGTCGGGCGCGCCGGCCGCGATGCCGCCGCGCATCTCCTGCTCGATGACCTGCTCGGCGTTGACGGGCGCCCCGGTCACGGGGTCGACCCAGAACATCGCCTTGGCCTGGTACCAGAGGCTGGTGCCGGTGCTCTGCTCGAAGGTCTTCGGGTCGATGCCCTCGATCGGCATCTTCTTCGGCAGGGCGACCTTGGTCCACGGCAGGGTCTGCTCGTAGTAGTAGACGTCCATCCCGCGGTACGTGCGCGGACCGACGTAGTGGATGGGCGAGGCGGTGCGGGTCTGCGCGTCGAAGTAGAGGTAGTCGCGCGGCTCGGTGAAGAACGGCCACTTGAACTCGATGCCCTGGCGTTTGACCGGGTCGCCGTCGACCATCTCGCCGGTGGCGTGCACCGGGTCCTGACTGTGGGCGTCGAAGACGTAGCGCTCGGGGATCTGGGAGACCATCTTCCCGTCCGGGCCCATGATGTACGTGAGGGTGTCCCAGACGACGACGTCCTTGCCGGCGCTCGCCTCGATCTCCTTCGACGCCTCGACGTTGCCCTTCAGGGTCTGGACGATGGTGACCTTGTCGACCTTCTTGGGCTGCATGCCGGCGGTGTAGTCGAGGAGGGTCGCGTCCTTCGCCTCCAGCACCATCTCCTGGTACTGGCTCGGCGGGATCTTGGCGAGCCTGGGGTACGCGTACCAGCGCAGCAGCGGTGCGAGGGCGGCGAGGAACACGGCGAAGGCGAGCAGGACGAGGCTGGCGGTACGTCTCAAGGCCGGGCCTCCTCTACTGTCCGGGCGCGCTGGGCGCGGTGGTGAGCAGGGGCTTGGGCGAGGTCTTGCCTTCGGGCGCCCCGAACGCCGTGATGGCGAACACGAGGGCCAGCGCGGCGGCAAGCCCGATGGCGGCGGCGACGAATGCACGCATGCCGGGGCCTCCGGAATCTGATGGAACGTCAGGTCGGAGCCCGCACCGTAGCAACGCGCGGCGCAGATGAGAACCGTCTGCTACGGAGCCTTGGTCCCGGTGGGGGACGGGGAGGCGGACGGGGACGCCTTGCGCGTGACCGTGGGGCTCGGGGTGGGCGTCGGGGCCGGCCGCGCGCCGGCCGTCGGCGTGGGAGTCGGACTCGGCGTCGGCGTGGGGGTCGGCGTGGGGG
>NZ_JOCX01000021.1 GCF_000717915.1 Streptomyces sp. NRRL S-244 | reverse complement strand
GGTGGATACGGTCCTTGGGGACGGTTGGGAACGGGTGGGGCCGCGAGAGGGGGACTGTCATGGGGCTGTTCGGGGACGAGCAGCGGGTCGGTCCTGTGGGGGATGAGCGGCGGCCCGGGGGTGGATACGGTCCTTGGAGACGGTTCGGAACGGGTCGGGCCGCGAGAGGGGGACTGTCATGGGGCTGTTCGGGAACGCGCACACGGTCGATCCGGTGTCGGCGCAGCGGGACTACGCGCGGCTGCTCGGGCAGGGGGAGCAGGTGCACGCCGCGTACCTGCTGATACGCGACACGATCCTGTTCACCGACCGGCGGCTCGTGCTCGTCGACAAGCAGGGGCTGACGGGGAAGAAGGTGGAGTACCACTCCATCCCGTACCGGAGCATCACGCACTTCTCCGTGGAGACCGCCGGGCATTTCGATCTCGACGCCGAGCTCAAGATCTGGCTCTCCGGGAGCGCGGCGCCGATCGAGAAGACGTTCACCAAGGGTGTGGACATCTACGAGGTGCAGGCCATCCTGACGCAGTTCGTCGCCCGGTAGCCGGGTCGCGGGACGCGGTCCACGCCAGGGTGCCGTTCATGCCAGAGCGCCGTGTGAGGGCGACGGCTGAATATTGTTCGGTCTTCTGGTGGCATTGCAGGATCCTGTACCGTCGGCGCAACGGATTCCAGGGGATGTGGGAGGAAGATCGCGTGGACGACATCGACCGGGCGCTCGTCCTGCGCCTGCAGCAGGACGCGGGCCAGTCGTACGCCGCCCTCGGCGCCGCCGTGGGGCTGTCGGCCGGGGCCACCCACGAGCGCGTACGCAAGCTGCGCGAGCGCGGGGTCATCCGGCGCACGACGGTCGAGGTGGATCCCGCGGCCGTCGGGAGCGGGGTGCTCGCGTACGTGATGGTCGACTCCAACGCCTGGATGGGGGATTCGAAGGCGGCCTTCGAGGCGATCGCCGAGATCCAGGAGGCGCACATCATCGCGGGGAGCGCCTCGGTCCTGGTGAAGGTGCGCACGGCCACGACCGGGCAGCTCCAGGACGTCCTGCGCCGCCTCTACGCCATCGACGGCGTCAGCGGTACGCACGCCACCGTCGTGCTGGAGACCTTCTTCGAGCGGCCCCTCCCGCTGTGACCTGGTGGTGCACCGGGATCCGGTGGAAGGACGGCCTCCCCGCCATCGGGTGGTGCGCCGAGGGGCGCGGTGAGCGCAGCAGCCCGCTCGCGTACGGGCAGCGGCTGGCGTTCACGGCCCGCGGGGAGCGGCACTGCCTCGGTGTGTGGCGGGCCGGGAAGCGGACCCCGTGCCCCATGGGGGCCACCGTGCCCGGCCGGGCCGCGAACGCCCAGTGCCCCGAATGCGCCCGCCTGGACCGGTCGTTCTCGGTGGCGGCAGACACCAACGCCGCCGATCCGCGCACCTATCGCGTCTACCTGGCCTGGTTCGGGCCCGAGATGGTCAAGGTCGGCATCACCGCCGAGGAGCGCGGCCCGGCCCGGCTGCTGGAGCAGGGGGCGGTGACCTGGACCTGGCTGGGGCGGGGGCCGCTGATGGCCACCCGCCGCACCGAGGAGCTGCTGCGGGCCGCCCTCGGGGTGCCGGACCGGATCGCGTACGCCCGCAAGCGCGCCGTACGGGGGCACCTGCCGGCGGCGGCCGACCGGGCCCGGGAGGTCGCCGAGCTGCACGCGCGGGCCGCGGCCCTGCCGGGGTGGCCGGAGTCGCTGGAGCGGCTGGAGTGCGAAACCGCCGATCATGCCGGGCCGTTCGGACTCGACGGGCTGCCCGCCCCCGCGCGGGTGGTCACCGCGATGGTCCCCGGTGGGAGCGTCGTGGGCCGGCTCGCCGGCGCGGCCGGTCCCGATCTGCACTTCGAGGACGGGCTCGTGGTGGACACCCGGCTGCTCGCCGGCTGGGAGCTCACCGCCCCCGCCGCGGACGAGACGACCGCCGTGCCGGTCGCCGAACTGCCGCCGCTCGCCGCGCCCGGCGGGCAGGACGGGCTGTTCTGAGCGCCGAGTCCCTGCCGGGCACCGGCAGGGCGGCCAAGGTCAAAACTTGGATCCCTTTGGGCTCCCGGGCCCCGTTCCTGTGGACATGCCGGGGGGCTGCTGCGGAAGGTGGTGGGCATGAGCATCCAGCCCGTACCCGCTTTCGAACCGCCGTACGTGATGGCGGTTTTCAGCAATGTCCGCACCCCTGACGACACCGGATACCCGGAGGTCCTCGACCGGATGAACGAGATCGTGGCCGCGAACCCGGGCTTCCTCGGCTACGAGTCCGCCCGCACCCCCGGCGGCCTCGGTATCACCGTCGCCTATTTCCGCGACCACGAGTCCCTCGCCGCGTGGCGGCAGGACCTGGAGCACCAGGCGGCCATGAAGAAGGGCCGCGCCGACTGGTACGAGAGCTACACCCTGCACGTCGCGACCGTCGAGCGGAGCCACGGCTTTGCCCGCAACGGCTGACGCGGTCCGCGCCTTCCGGGAGCGGCTCGGGCTGCCCGGACTGGTGGACGTCCACACGCACTTCATGCCCGAGCGGGTCCTGGCGAAGGTGTGGGACTACTTCGACGCGTTCGGACCGCTCAACGGCGTCGAGTGGCCCATCACCTACCGGCACGAGGAGGAGCAGCGGGTCGCGCTCCTGCGGGAGTTCGGGGTCCGGGCCTTCACGTCCATGCTCTACCCGCACAAGCCGGCGATGGCCGCCTGGCTCAACTCCTGGGCGGCCGACTTCGCCGCCCGGACCCCCGACTGCCTGCACACCGCGACCTTCTTCCCGGAGGACGGGGCCGAGGCGTACGTCCGGCAGGCCGTCGAAGCCGGGGCCCGGGTCTTCAAGGCACACCTCCAGGTCGGCGGGTACGACCCGAACGACGAGCGGCTCGACCCGGTCTGGGGGCTGCTCGCCGAGGCGGGCATCCCCACCGTGATCCACTGCGGTTCGGGGCCGGTCCCGGCCAAGCACACGGGACCCGAGCCGGTCGCCCGGCTGCTGTCCCGCCACCCCCGGCTGCCTTTGATCGTCGCGCACATGGGCATGCCCGAGTACGCCGATTTCCTGGACCTCGCCGACCGGTACCCCGCGGTGCGCCTCGACACCACCATGGCCTTCACCGACTTCTCCGAGCGGTTCCGCGGCTTCCCGCAGCCAGAGCTCGGGCGGCTCGCGGACCTCGGCGACCGGATCCTGCTCGGCACCGATTTCCCGAACATCCCCTACCCGTACGAGCACCAGCTGGAGGCCCTGGAACGGCTCGGCCTCGGCGACGACTGGCTGCGCGCGGTCTGCCACGACAACGGGGCCCGGCTCTTCCATCTGGTCTGAGGGGCCGGCCGGGCGGCGCCCGGGGTTTCTCAGGGAATTCACAGGTAGGGACAAGAACGCTCTCAGAGGCCGCGGCCAGCGTGGTCGCATGACTGCGACGACCACCTCCCATGCGTCCACGTCCACCAGCAACCCGACGGCCCTCGTCCGGCCGGACGGCGGCCCCTGCCGGGTGCTCGTCGTCGACGACGAGGCCTCGCTCTCGGAGCTGCTCTCCATGGCCCTGCGCTACGAGGGCTGCGAAGTCCGCAGCGCGGGCGACGGGGCCGGCGCGGTCCGGGCCGCGCGGGAGTTCCGGCCGGACGTCGTGGTCCTCGACATCATGCTGCCCGACATGGACGGACTCGCCGTCCTCGGACAGCTGCGCCGGGAGATCCCGCAGCTCCCGGTGCTCTTCCTGACCGCCAAGGACTCCGTCGAGGACCGCATCGCGGGTCTGACGGCGGGCGGCGACGACTACGTCACCAAGCCGTTCAGCCTGGAGGAGGTCGTGGCCCGGCTGCGCGGCCTGGTCCGCCGCTCGGGCGCGGCGCAGGCCGCCCGCGGGGGCTCCGTCCTGGCCGTCGGCGATCTGCGGCTCGACGAGGACAGCCACGAGGTGTCCCGGGGCGGCCGGGAGATCCACCTGACCGCCACGGAGTTCGAGCTGCTGCGCTACCTGATGCGCAACCCGCGGCGCGTGCTGAGCAAGGCGCAGATCCTGGACCGGGTGTGGTCGTACGACTTCGGCGGCCAGGCCAATGTCGTCGAGCTGTACATCTCCTACCTGCGGCGCAAGCTGGAGAGCGGCCCCGGCCTCCCGTCGATGATCCACACCCGGCGCGGCGCCGGCTACCTGATCAAGCCGGCCGAGTAGTGGCCCTCCGCCTGCCGCGGCCGCTTCGCGCCTTCCGCCCGCCCCGCCTCTTCCGCCCGGTCCGCTCCTGGTCCCTGCGGGCCCGGCTCGTCGTCTCGGCGGTGGCGCTGATCGCCGTGGTGGGCACGGCCATCGGGGCCGTCACCACCCTCGCGCTGCGCTCGTACCTGGTCGACAAGCTCGACGACCAGCTGAGGGTCTCCGTCGAGATGGGCACCCGCAAGCCCCTCGGGGAGAAGGGGGTCCGTGACAAGGACGACAAGTTCGTCCTGGCCCCCGGATCCCCGCTGGGCGCCGCCGGGATCCGGCTCCTCGCCGACGGCACGGTCGCCAGCACGGCGCGCAGCGCCGCCGTCGGCGGGCCCGGGTACGACCACATCCAGCGCCTGACCGAGGCCCAGACCGCGGCCCTGGCCCGCGCCGCCGGCAAGGCGGCCGCGCACCGCATGCCCGACCCCGTGAACCTGGACCTGCCGGACCTCGGTGCCTACCGGGTGCTCACCGCTCCGGACGGGAGCCTCGTCCTCGGCTTCCCGCTCGCCGAGGTCGACTCCACCGTGAGCACGCTGATCGCCGTGGAGGTCTTCGTCACCCTCGCCGGGCTGATCGCGGCCTCCCTCGCCGGACAGGCCCTGGTCGGGGTCGCCCTGCGCCCGCTGCGCCGGGTGGCGGCCACCGCGACCCGCGTCTCCGAACTCCCCCTGCACAGCGGCGAACCCGCCCTCCACGAGCGGGTCCCGGAGGCCGAGGCCGACCCCCGTACCGAGGTGGGCCAGGTCGGCGCCGCCCTCAACCGGATGCTGGGGCACGTCTCCTCCGCCCTCACGGCCCGCCAGCAGAGCGAAACCCGGGTACGGCAGTTCGTCGCGGACGCCAGCCACGAGCTGCGGACCCCCCTCGCCTCCATCCGCGGGTACGCCGAACTGACCCGCCGGGGACGGGAGGAGCCCGGTCCCGACACCCGGCACGCCCTGGGCCGCATCGAGTCCGAGGCGACCCGGATGACCGGACTCGTCGAGGACCTGCTGCTGCTCGCCCGGCTCGACGCCGGCCGCCCGCTCAGCTCGGCCGACACCGACCTGGCCCCGCTCGTCGTCGACGCCGTCAGCGACGCCCGGGCCGCCGGACCCGAGCACCACTGGCGCCTCGAGCTGCCCGACGAGCCCGCGCCCGTCCGCGCCGACCCGGCCCGGATCCAGCAGGTCCTGGTCAACCTGCTCGCCAACGCCCGCACGCACACCCCGCCCGGCACCACCGTCACCGCCCATGTTTCACGTGAAACATCCGCCGTCCGGCTGCGGATCGAGGACGACGGGCCCGGTATCCCGCCCGCGCTGCTCCCCCACGTCTTCGAACGGTTCGCCCGCGGCGACGCCTCCCGCTCCCGGGCCGCGGGCTCCACCGGCCTGGGGCTGGCCATCGTCGAGGCCGTCGTGACGGCGCACGGCGGAGTGGTGGACGTACGGAGCGAGCCGGGGCGCACCCGCTTCGAGGTACTGCTCCCGCTCGCCCCGGACCAGACCCCGAAGACGGGCCCCCGGCCGGCTCCCCGGCCGGCCCCCCGGCCGGCCCCCCGGAGGGGCTCACGGGCGGACTCGCACACGGGCTCACCGACGGGCTCACCGACGGACTCACAGACGGGGCACAGGCTCACCACACAGCGGTGACAGCCCGGCCGGAGAGAGTCGGTCCATGCGAACCGACACCTCCTCCGGCGCCCTTCCGGCACGGGCGCACCTCGCGCCCGTGCCCGGCGAGCCCGTACTCGACGTGGTGATCCCGGTCTTCAACGAGGAGAAGGACCTCGGCCCGTGCGTGCGCCGACTCCACGACCACCTCACCCGCACGTTCCCGTACCCGTTCCGCATCACGATCGCCGACAACGCGAGCACCGACCGCACCCCCGAGGTCGCGGCCGCCCTCGCCGACGCCGTCGACGGCGTACGCAGCACCCGGCTGGAGGAGAAAGGCCGCGGCCGCGCCCTGCGGACCGTCTGGTCCCGCTCCGAGGCGCCCGTCCTCGCGTACATGGACGTGGACCTGTCCACCGACCTCAACGCGCTGCTGCCGCTGGTCGCCCCGCTCATCTCCGGGCACTCCGACCTCGCCATCGGCACCCGCCTCGCCCGCTCCTCGCGCGTGGTGCGCGGAGCCAAGCGGGAGTTCGTCTCCCGCGCCTACAACCTGCTCCTGCGCTCCTCCCTCGCAGCCCGCTTCAGCGATGCCCAGTGCGGGTTCAAGGCCATCCGGCGGGAGGTCGCGGAGCGGCTGCTGCCGCTGGTGGAGGACTCGGGCTGGTTCTTCGACACCGAGCTGCTGGTGCTCGCCGAGCGGGCCGGGCTGCGGATCCACGAGGTCCCGGTGGACTGGGTGGACGACCCGGACTCCACCGTCCACATCGTCAGCACCGCCACCGAGGACCTCAAGGGCATGTGGCGGGTGGGCCGGGCCCTGGCCGTCGGCGCGCTGCCGCTCGACCGGCTCGCCCGCCCCTTCGGCGACGACCCGCGCGACCGCAGCGCCCTGCCCGGAGTGCCGCGCGGGCTGGCCCGCCAGCTCCTCGGCTTCTGCGTCATCGGGGTGCTGTCCACGCTCGCCTACCTCGCCCTGTACTCCCTCTTCCGGCTCGGCGCCGGACCGCAGCTCGCCAATGCCGGCGCCCTGCTGGTCTCCGCCGTCGCCAACACGGCCGCCAACCGCCGGCTCACCTTCGGGGTCCGCGGCCGCGACCGGGCCGTGCGCCACCAGGCCCAGGGCCTCGTCGTGTTCGGCGTCGGACTGGCCCTGACCAGCGGATCGCTCGCCGCCCTCGGCGCCGCCACCGCCGATCCCTCCCACAGCACCGAACTGGCCGTGCTGATCACGGCCAACCTCGCCGCGACCGTGCTGAGGTTCCTGCTCTTCCGCGCCTGGGTCTTCCCCGAGCGGCGAGCCACTCCCGCGAAGGACGACACCCGATGACCACCGCCGTACCACCCATGGACTCCCCGTTCCCCGAACGGGCCCCGACCGCGCAGACCGCCACCGCCACCGCAGGGCGCCCCCGCTGGGAGCGGCCCGCGTACGCGGCGCTCCTGCTGGCCACCGCCGTCCTGCTGCTGTGGAACCTGGGAGCCAACGGCTACGCCAACTCCTTCTACTCCGCCGCCGTCCAGGCGGGCAGCGAGAGCTGGAAGGCCTTCTTCTTCGGCTCCTCCGACGCCGGGAACTCCATCACCGTCGACAAGCCCCCGGCCGCCCTGTGGCCCATGGCCCTGTCCGTCCGGCTGTTCGGGCTCGGCGGCTGGCAGATCCTCGTCCCGCAGGCCCTGATGGGCGTCGGCACCACCGCCGTGCTCTACGCCGCCGTGCGCCGCCACTTCGGGCCCGCGGCCGCACTGCTCAGCGGCACGGTTTTCGCGCTCACCCCGGTCGCCGCGCTGATGTTCCGCTTCAACAACCCGGACGCGCTGCTCACCCTGCTGCTGACCGTCACCGTGTACTGCGTCCTGCGCGCCCTCGACGGCGCCCACACCAAGTGGCTCGTCTGGGCGGGCGTCGCGGTCGGCTTCGCCTTCCTGACCAAGACCCTCCAGGCCTTCGTCATCCTGCCGCCGCTCGCCCTCGTGTACGCGGTCTGCGCGCCGACCCGGCTGCGCCGCCGACTCGGTCAACTGCTGCTCGCCGGAGCCGCCATGGTCGTGGCCGGCGGCTGGTGGGTGGCGATCGTGGAACTCTGGCCCGTGTCCTCCCGCCCGTACATCGGCGGCTCGCAGAACAACTCCTTCCTGGAGCTCACCCTCGGCTACAACGGCCTCGGCCGGATCAACGGCAACGAGACCGGCAGCGTCGGCGGCGGCGGTGCCCGCCCCGGTGGCGGCGGTGGCGGCGGGGGCTGGGGAGAGACCGGCATCGACCGGCTGTTCTCGGCCAACATCGGCGGACAGATTTCCTGGCTGCTCCCGGCCGCCCTCGTCATGCTCGTCGCCGGACTCGTGATCACCTGGCGGGCCCGCCAGGCGGCCGACTCCCTGGAGGGCATGGCCCGGGCGGCGTTCCTGGTGTGGGGCGGCGCCCTGCTGATCACGGCGCTCGTCTTCAGCTACATGCAGGGCATCTTCCACGAGTACTACACCGTGGCGCTGGCGCCGTTCGTGGCCGCGCTGGTCGGCATGGGCGCGGCCATGCTGTGGGAGGAGCGGGGCAGCAAGGCCGCCGCGCTCACCCTGTCCGGCACCCTCGCGCTGACCGCGTGGTGGTCGTACGTCCTGCTCGGCCGCTCCACCGGATACCTGCCGTGGCTGCGCTGGACCGTTCTCGTGGCCGGCCTCCTCGCCGCCGCCGGGCTGCTGCTCGGCGCCCGGCTCGGCCGGCGGTTCGGCCGCCGGTTCGCGCTGGGCGCGGCGGGGCTGGGGCTGGCGGCCGCGCTGGCCGGTCCGCTCGCGTACTGCCTGACGACGGTGGACTCCACGCGCGGCGGGTCGATCGTGACGGCCGGGCCCGCGGTCTCGGGCGGCCGGGGCGGCATGGGCATGGGCATGCGCTTGCCCGGCGGTGAACTCCCGCCGGGCATGGCCCAGCAGGGTGCGCGACAGGGCGGCCCGCAGCAGGGGCAGCAGGGCGGCGGTCCGCAGGGCGGGCCCCGGCAGTTCCCCGGCGGCCAGGGCGGTCAAGGCGGTCAGGGATTCCCGGGCGGTCAGGGCATCCCGGGCGGCCAGGGGGCCGCCGGCGGGCGCGGGACGGAGAACGCCGCGGGCGGCCCCGGCGGCGGTGGCTTCGGCGGCCTGCTGGGCGGTACGAAGGCCAGTACGGAGGCCACGGCGGCCCTGCGCAAGGACGCGGGGAAGTACACCTGGGCGGCAGCCGCCGTCGGCGCGCAGAACGCGGCGAGCTACCAGCTGGCCTCGGGCGAGCCGGTGATGCCGATCGGCGGGTTCAACGGCAGCGACCCGTCCCCGACGCTGGCCCGTTTCCAGGAGTACGTGCGCTCCGGCAAGATCCACTACTTCATCGGCGAGGGCGCCCGCGCCGACGGCGAGGGGCAGACCGGACAGGCCGCGCGCGGCGGCCAGGGCGGTGGCCCGGGTGGCGGCACCAGCAGCGCCATCACGAGCTGGGTCCAGGCCAACTACCGGTCCACGACGGTCGGTGGCGCCACCCTCTACGACCTGACCGCCCCCCTGAACGGCACGTCCGCCCCGTCCTGAACCTGCCGAATCGCGAGAGGCACCCTCTAGCATCAAGTGGGCGGACCGGGCATTCCGGGCTGATCCAGCTGTTGTGAGGAGGGTGCCTCCATGGTGACCGCGGCCGATCCCGGCGATACCCGGACCAGCGTGTGGCTGGCCCCCGGGCACACCGCACCCGCCAGGCGCCGCAGCGAGGCGCCCTCCGGCCTCGACCGGGACCGGATCACCGGAGCCACCGTCCGGCTGCTCGACGCCGAGGGGCTGGCCCGGTTCTCGATGCGGCGGCTCGCGGCGGGGCTCGGGGTCACCGCGATGTCCCTGTACTGGTACGTCGACACCAAGCACGATCTGCTCGAACTCGCCCTGGACCGGGCCCTGGGCGAGCTCCCGCTGCCCCGCACCGCCCCGGCCGGGGGGCCGGTCGCTCCGGTGCGCGAGGGCTGGGCCGGCCGGCTGCGGTCGCTGGCCTGCGGCTACCGGCGGCTGCTGGCGGAGCACCCGTGGGTGGCGCCGCTGACCGCCGCGTACCCGAACATCGGCCCGCACGCGCGGGCCTTCGACTCCGCCTTGCAGAGGGTGCTCGACGCCACGGGTCTGGCGGGCGGCTGCCGGACCGGCGCGCACCTGGCCGTGTCGCAGTTCCTGCACGGCTGCGGGGGCGCCGCCCGGCGGGCGCCCGACGGGGACTTCGTCCTCGCGCTCGACGTCCTGATCGCGGGCATCGAGGCCCAGGCCGCCGCCGCCCCGGCCCGGCCCGCCCGGCCGGGGGCGTAGAAAACCCCCGCCGGAGCCGCTCCCAGGGGAGGGGCGGCCCGACGGGGGTCTGCGGGTACTGCTCGGTCTCGCTCTTCGGCCGGAGCCGGCGCTCTTCGGCCGGAGCCGGCGCTATTCGGCCGAGGCGGTCGCCACGGATGCCGACGGCGTCGCCACGGATGCCGACGCCGTCGGGGCGTGGGCGGCCGCCTTGGACTTCAGCGCGACCTCCTTGATGAACACCACCAGGACGAGCGCGAGCAGCGCGAACGGCGCCGCGTAGAGGAAGACGTCACCGACGCCGTGCCCGTACGCGGACTCGACGACCGTGCGGAACGGCGCGGGCAGCTTGTCGAGGTCGGGGATCCCGCCGCCGGCGGTGCCGCCGTGGCCCATCGCCGCCGCCTTCGGGCCGAGTGCGGCCAGCCCGTCCTTGACGTAGTGGGTGACCCGGTTGGCCATGACCGCGCCGAGCGCCGAGACGCCCACGGCGCCGCCGAGCGAGCGGAAGAAGGTCACGACCGAGCTGGCCGAGCCCAGGTCCTCGGGGGCCACCTGGTTCTGCGTGGCGAGGACGAGGTTCTGCATCATCATGCCGAGACCGAGGCCGGTCAGCGCCATGTAGATCGCGATGTGCCAGTACGGGGTGTCGTACCGCAGGGTGCCCAGCAGTCCGAGGCCGGCCGACAGGAGGACGCCGCCGGAGACGAGCCAGGCCTTCCACTTGCCGGTCTTGGTGATCACCTGACCGGAAACCGTGGAGGAGACGAAGAGCCCGCCGATCATCGGAATCGTGAGGATTCCGGACATCGTGGGGGACTCGTTGCGGGCCAACTGGAAGAACTGGCTGAAAAAGACCGTGCCCGAGAACATCGCGATGCCGACGAACAGCGAGGCGGCCGAGGCGAGGGTGATGGTCTTGTTGCGGAACAGGCGCAGCGGGATGATCGGGTCGCTCGCCCTGGACTCGACGAGGATGAAGAGCAGGCCGAGTACGACGGCGCCGCCGGTCATCGCCACGGTGGTCCAGGAGATCCAGTCGTACGAGTCGCCGGCCTGCGTGACCCAGATCAGGAGCAGGGACACGGCCCCGCTGATCAGGAAGGCGCCGAGCCAGTCGACCTTGACGTCGCGGCGGACGACCGGCAGGTGCAGGGTCCGCTGGAGGACGATCAGGGCGATGACCGCGAACGGCACGCCGACGTAGAAGCACCAGCGCCAGCCGAGCCACGAGGTGTCGGTGATGACACCGCCGAGCAGCGGGCCGCCGACGGTGGCGACGGCGAAGACCGCGCCGAGGTAGCCGCTGTACCGGCCGCGCTCGCGCGGCGAGATCATCGCGGCCATGACGATCTGGGCGAGGGCGGAGAGGCCGCCGACGCCGATGCCCTGGACGACGCGGCAGGCGATCAGCATGCCGGTGTTCTGGGACAGGCCCGCGACCACGGAGCCGAGGACGTAGATCACCAGGGATATCTGGACCAGCAGCTTCTTGCTGAAGAGGTCGGACAGCTTGCCCCAGAGCGGGGTCGCCGCGGTCATCGACAGCAGGGCGGCCGTGACGACCCAGGTGTACGAGGACTGCGTGCCGCCGAGGTCGCTGATGATCTGGGGCAGGGCGTTCGAGACGATCGTGGACGACAGGATCGCCACGAACATGCCGAGCATCAGCCCGGACAGCGCCTTCATGATCTGCGGGTGGGTCATGGGGGCGGAGGTGCCGGAGCCGGAGCCGGGGGTGGACGCGGGGTCGGACGTGGTCTCCGACCGGCTGCCTCCCTGCACACCGGTGGGTGCGGTGGTCGCCATGTGGTTCCTTTGTCTAGAAGCTCGATCGGAGCCGGGTCAGCAAGGTGTTGAGTACGTCGATGTCGTCGGGGGACCAGTCGGCCAGGGCCTTTTCCAGCGCGTCGGTATAGCGGGCGCCGAGCTCGGCGAGGAGGGCGTGGCCGGCCGGGGTGAGCCGCAGGATGCGGCAGCGGCCGTCGCCGGGGTCGATGTCGCGGGTGATCCACCCGCGGTCGGCGACGTGGGCGACGTGGCGGCTGGTCACCGAGATGTCGATGGCCATGAGGTCGGCGAGGCGGCTGAGCCGCATTTCGCCGTGGCGGTCGAGCAGGGTGAGGACGGCGGCGGAGCCGGGCGGGCAGTCCGGGGGGAGCCGGCGGGCCAGGTCGCGCTTGACGGCGCCGATGCCGGTGAGCTGGCGGGCCAGTTCTTCGTAGCGGCTGGTGGGGGTGCGCGCCGCGTACGGCGCCGCTGGTGCGGGTGACGCAGCTGATGCGAGTGGTGCGGGTGGCGCTTGCAGCGTCTGTGTTTCGGTGGTCATGGGGCTCCCCCCTCCCTTTCCTCGTGTCCCGATGTTGTTGCTTAGGGCAACCATAGAAGCGATTGGTTGCTACAGGCAAATGAATAGGGGGGTGGGGGCGGTAAAGGAATCGGAAAACCCGCTAGGGTCCTGAGGCATGGCTGCGAACCACAACTCACAGGGACCCGAGGGCAACTACGACCCCGCGGGCAGCACTCAGATGTTCCGGGCGTTCGTCGAAGAGGCCGCGCCGGCCGGGCAGGGGCCCGCGGTGCAGGGGTCTCGGCGGCGGCAGGCCGCGCAGGGCTCGGGGTCGAAGACCGGACTGTGGCTCGGGGTGGGGATCGCCGCCCTGGTGCTGATCGGGGTGGTGGCCTGGCTGGCGCTGTAGCCGGCCGCGCCGTGGCGCGCCTTGCCGCGCCGGTGCAGGCGGTGCAGGCGGTGCAGGCGGGGCCGGCGGGGCATGCGGGGCCGGGGCGGCCTCCCGGCGGGCCGGATTCGCCCCGGCGCCCTCAGCTCCAGGTGGCCGTCGCCTTCTGCGTCTCCATGTGCATGCCCAGGGGGACCCGCCAGGACTCGACGCAGACCGTGTAGGTCTGCGTCTTCGCCGTGCCCCCGGGGATGGGGGCGGGCAGGGGCTGGGTCGTGGTGATCGTGGCCCAGTCGATGCCGAGCGCGCCGATGATGTGCGTCGAGAACGTGACCGTGCCGGAAGTGGCCGGTTTCGTTCCCGTGTTGGTGAACGCCACCGTGACCTTCTCGCACCAGCGGTCCGCCGCCTGGCCGCGGACGGGCGGGCCCAGAGTCAGCTGCGCCGCAGTGGCCGGGGGTGTCGTCCCCGGGGTGGATCCGGGGGACTGTGGGGCCCCAGAGGCCGGAGGGGCCGACGGGGCCTGCGGGGCGGGCGGCGGCGGGCCCTGCGCCGGCGGGGGCTGGGGCGGCTGGGCGGTCCCGGGCGGGGTGGTCGTTGTTCCGCCTTGGGCGGAGGCCGCAGGGCTTGTCGGATCCGGGGTACCGGGCGACGTACTCCTCGTCGAGGGAGGGGGGCCGTCGCTCAGCTGCCGGAGCTCCACCGGTGACTGCGGCGGTACGTTGTCGCCCGCGCGCCGCTCCGGGCCCGGGGGCACGGCGCCCGCGGCCGCGTAGCCGTCACGTGCCGGGCCGCCGCATCCCGTCAGGCATGCGGCGGCCAGAGAGCAGCACAGGGTGATGAGGGTGAGCGTTCGGCGGTCCACTCGCATCGCCGTAGTTTTACTGACTCTGCGTCAGCTGTGAACCCCTCGTCCGCGGCTACTCCCCGATCAGGCCCACCCGCAGCTGTGCCAGCGTGCGCGTCAGCAGCCGGGAGACGTGCATCTGGGAGATGCCGACCTCCTCGCCGATCTGCGACTGCGTCATGTTCGCGAAGAACCGCAGCATGATGATCTGCCGTTCCCGGGGCGGGAGTTTGGCGAGCAGCGGCTTCAGCGACTCGCGGTACTCGACGCCCTCCAGCGCGGTGTCCTCGTACCCGAGCCGGTCCGCGAGCGAGCCCTCGCCGCCCTCGTCCTCGGGAGAGGGCGAGTCGAGCGAGGAGGCGGTGTACGCGTTCCCCACGGCGAGGCCGTCGACGACGTCCTCCTCCGACACCCCGAGTACGGCGGCCAGTTCCGGCACCGTCGGCGAGCGGTCGAGCTTCTGGGCGAGCTCGTCGCTGGCCTTGGTGAGGGCGAGGCGCAGCTCCTGGAGGCGGCGCGGGACGCGCACGGACCAGGAGGTGTCCCTAAAGAATCGTTTGATCTCGCCCACGACGGTCGGCATCGCGAACGTCGGGAACTCCACGCCGCGTTCGCAGTCGAACCGGTCGATCGCCTTGATCAGGCCGATCGTGCCGACCTGGACGATGTCTTCCATCGGCTCGTTGCGGCTGCGGAAGCGGGCGGCCGCGTACCGCACCAGCGGCAGGTTCAGCTCGATCAGGGTGTCGCGTACGTACGCCCGTTCGGGGCTGTCCGCGGCCAGGGCGGCAAGTCGCTGGAAGAGGGAGCGGGAGAGGGTGCGGGTGTCGATGGCTTCCGAGCGGACAGGCGCTGCAGGCGCCACAGGCGCTGCGAGTGCTGCCGGCGCTTCGCTCTTGACGAGCGTGAGCACCTTGGAGCTGCCCTGGTCTACGGACATGCCACCCCCTTGAGGTCGCGGACGGTCGCGTACGGCGCGTCCGTCGGAGGAACGCAGCCTCCACCTGAATACCGGAGGCGGGGCTGCGGCAAACGCGGTTCCAGCAGAATGTCACATGTCGGCAACACGCTGTAGCGCCAAGTCGACATATATCTCCAGCGACAGAGGGGAATGAGCCCATTCTGTGGGGAAACGGCGGAGCGAGCTCCACCCGTTCCAGCTACGCCTCGATCCTGTTTGCGGACCGGAGCCGGGCGAAGCTGCGGGCGAGCAGTCGCGAAACGTGCATCTGGGACACACCGAGCTCCGCGCTGATCTGGGACTGCGTCAGATTGTTGTAGTACCGCAGCAGCAGGATCCTTTGTTCACGTTCGGGCAGCTGTACGAGGAGGTGGCGGACGAGGTCGCGGTGCTCGACCCCGGCCAGCTCCGGGTCCTCGTAGCCGAGGCGGTCCAGCAGCCCCGGCAGCCCGTCGCCCTCCTGGGCGGCCTCCAGTGAGGTGGCGTGGTAGCTGCGGCCGGCCTCGATGCAGGACAGCACCTCGTCCTCGGTGATCCGCAGCCGCTCGGCGATCTCGGGCGTGGTGGGCATGCGCCCGTGCAGGGTGGTGAGGTCCTCGGTCGCCGCGTTCACCTGGACCCACAGCTCGTGGAGCCGGCGCGGCACGTGGACGGTGCGGACGTTGTCGCGGAAGTACCGTTTGATCTCGCCCACGACGGTGGGCATGGCGAACGTCGGGAACTGCACCCCGCGGTCCGGGTCGAACCGGTCGATCGCGTTGATGAGGCCGATCGTGCCGACCTGGACCACGTCCTCCATCGGTTCGTTGCGGCTGCGGAAGCGGGCGGCCGCGTACCGGACGAGCGGAAGGTTCGCCTCGATGAGGGCCCCGCGCACCCGGTGGTGCTCGCTCGTACCCGGCTGAAGGCCCTTCAGCTGCCCGAACAGGACCTGGGTGAGGGCGCGGGTGTCCGCGCCCCGGCTCTGCGGTCTCGGGGGCGCTGGAGGCTCCTCGGGAGGCTCCTGCTGGGGTGGCACCTGAGGCGCTGTACTGGCCGGCACGGTCACGCCACCCCTTCATGTCAACTCATCCGTCAAAAGCGGTCATAGCATCACAAGACATGTGCACTGTGTGCAAGCACCGTATATCGCCGTGTTGAGGGCAAGTTGGGCATAATGGGGTGTTTTGGGTGAGGGTATTGCGGCGGCGCGGGAACGCGAAAGCCCCCCACCCGTCGGAGTGGGGGGCCGGTCATTCGGAAGGCCGCGTCAGCGTACGGGTTCAGCGCACCAATTCGGTCATGAACGCGCCGATGCCGTGGGCCGCGTCCGATATCCCCTGGAAGCCTATTTTGACGATGTCGGCCGCCTTCACCGGCTGGGTGATGATCACGAAGAGCACGAACACGACGAGCCCGCCCGTGATCATCTTTTTGGTGTCCATCAGCGGTGTCGGCCTCCCCAACCGGTCCTGCCAAGTCGGGTGAGTCTAACCGTTCGTCTTCGGACACTCACCCGGCCTTTATGGACCAATGACCCGGTGGTCCGGGTCCTTTGCCGCAGCGCGGGAGGGCGGCGGTGGCGCAGTATTGAAGACGAGCCCACCGGTTCTGGCAGGAAATCGGTGGGCGAGGGACAGGACCTCACTGTGGGGTCCGAGCCGCACGCTTCCCCCTGACTGCGGTTCGGACTGGCAGGTTCCGTCCTCGTCGGGGGAAGTGGCTTGTCCCCCCGATGCCACTTCCCCCGCCCGTACGTCGAAGGCCCCGACCCCGGTCGGGGCCTTCTTCGGGTTTCCGGCTACTGGACGGCGCCGAGCAGGCCCAGGACGGGCTCCACGGGGGCGATCACGGGTGCCAGGTCGTTCGGCAGCTCCGTCAGCCGGCCGAGCTTGTCCAGCTCGTTGAGCTTCCCGCCGATCTCCTGGACGGAGCCGGGCGTGGCCCCCTGCGGCATGCCCGGGGCCGCCTGCGGCAGGTCCGGGAGGGTGATCGGGGCCGCGGGGGCGGCGGAGGCGGCGGGAGCGGCGAGGCCCGCGGCGGCCCCCGCGAGGGCGAAGGCGGCGAGCATGCGCTGGGTCTTGGTCATGCCGTGACAACGGCCGAGCGGGGCACCCGGTCACGCGGACGTCATCCGTAAAGACGCGTCGGGACGCGTCGGGACGCGTCGAGGTGTGCCGATATCTGCCGGGAAAACGCCGATGGCCCCGTCCCTTGCGGGGCGGGGCCATCGAACGAAGCGGTAGTGGAGGGATTTGAACCCCCGATGGGTTGCCCCATACTCGCTTTCGAGGCGAGCTCCTTCGGCCACTCGGACACACTACCGAGATGGATCCTAGCCTAAGGACCGGCATCAAATGAAATCGATACCGCCGAGCCCCCTCAGCGGTCGCGGAAGAAGTCCGTCAGCTGCCGCGCGCACTCCTGCGCGAGCACGCCGCGGACCACCTCCGGGCGGTGGTTGAGCCTGCGGTCCCGTACGAGGTCCCAGAGCGACCCCGCGGCCCCCGCCTTCTCGTCGTCGGCGCCGTAGACGACCCGGGCCACCCGCGACTGCACGAGCGCGCCCGCGCACATCACGCACGGCTCCAGGGTCACCACGAGGGTGCACCCCGGAAGCCGCCATTCCCCGAGCCGGGCGGCCGCCCGGCGCAGCGCCAGCACCTCGGCGTGCGCCGTGGGGTCGCCGGTGGCCTCGCGCTCGTTGTACCCGGCGGCGAGGAGCTCCCCGTCCGGGCCCAGCACGACGGCGCCGACCGGCACGTCGCCGGCCGGCACCGCCCGGGCGGCCTCCTGGAGCGCCAGGCGCATGGAGTCCCGCCACGGGTCCCGTACGGGATCGGGGCCGTGCAAGGGGTGGTGCGTGGTGATCACTAGCGGACGGCCTCCAGCACCTCGGTGGCGCCGAGGGACTCGGCGATCTCCGAGAGGGCGTCCCCGTCGAGGGTCATCAGTTGTTTGTTGCTGACGCCGAGGTCGTCCAGCAGCCGGGGGTCGCCGAGCGGGCCGGCGGGTACCGGTTCCGCGCCGGGCGAGTCCTCCTCGTCCTCGTCGTCGGCACCGGTGAACGCGGAGATCGTGTCCTCCTCGCCGTCCTCGGTGCCGTCCAGGTCCAGTTCGTCGAGTTCGTCGTCCTCCTCGTCGCTGCCCAGCAGCTCGTCGGTCAGCATCGAGCCGTAGGAGCTGCGGGAGGCCGCGGAGGCGTTCGACACGTAGTACCGCGGGTCCTCCTCGCCGTCCACGCGGACGACGCCGAACCAGGCGTCCTCCTGCTCGATGAGGGCGACCACCGTGTCGTCGTCGACAGCGGCGGCACGGGCGAGATCGATCAGATCACTGAGGGACTCGACGTCGTCGAGTTCCATGTCGCTCGCTTCCCACCCGTCTTCGGTGCGCGCGAGCAGTGCGGCGAAATACACCGTGACTCTCCCACTGGTCATAGGCGTGCCGGTTGGAGGTCCCCCCGGCCGGAGGTGGGGAGGGTTGGAACGGCTGTCCTGCTCGCCGTTTCGTGCCCCGCCCAATCGGCATCGTGGCAGAAAGCGCGGCTTTGCGAGAGGTCTTCGGCGCTTGCGTCGTTCCGCGCCGTGCGCTCCGCGGGTTGTACGGGGGCCGCCACGGCGCGCTGCGACGGCCTCGCGGCACGCACGGGATCCCGGCCGGCTCCCCGGCGCGGCGCCGTCCGGTGCCGGTACCGCGGGCGGTCGGCGGCGGTCGGTGGCGGCCGGCGGCGGTCGCCCGCGGTCGCCGGCGGTCACCAGCGGTCACCAGCGGAACGTGCGCATGCGCATTTGCTGGCGCATGCGGGCCGCGCGGGCGCGGCGGGGCTGGACGCGGTCGCGCAGGGCCCGCGCCTCCATCAGGTCGCGCAGGAACTGCGCGCGGCGCGCTCTGCGCTGCGCCGCCGTCTCCGGCTGCTGCGGCGCGTCGTTCTCTCGACTCGGCTGCGTGTCGGGCATCCGCCACCACCCCGGCTGGTCCGGTCGTCCTCCTCCGCCGGCGCGAAGCAGACCCCCCGCACCCCACCTTCCCCCGGATGGAGCGATTGATGCCACCCCTTCGCAGCTCAGAAGGGTGCTACGCGTCGTCCGACAGCGTCGGGACCACCGCCACCGGGCCGTGCGCGTGGTGGAGCAGCGCGTGGGCCACCGAGCCGATCATCAGGGACCCGAGGCTGCGCCGCGGGTGGTGGCGGCCGACCACCACCAGGGCCGCCGACCGGGAGGCCGTCACCAGGCGCTCCGCCGCGTCGCCCGGGGCCGCCGCCTGCTCCACCGGCACCTGCGGCCACCGGGCCCGGAACGGCGCGAGCCGCTCCGTCTGGGAGCGCAGCATCTCCCGCTCCGCCGGCACCGCGTTCCCGTCGTCGGCCAGCCCTTCCGGCGGGATCACCTGGAAGGGGCTGTCCACCATCATGGTCGGCGCCGGCGGGATCGCGTACGCCGAGACCACCTGGACGGTGGTCCCCCGTGCGGCCGCCTCCGCGAACGCGAAGGCCACCACGTCGTCCGCCGTCTCCGCGGCGTGCAGGCCGAGCACCACCCGCCCCGAGGACGGCCCGGCCCCGGCCCCGGCCTCTGCATCGTCCCCGGCCCCGGCCTCGGCATCGGTCTCTGCACCGGCCCCAGCGCCGTCCTCGGCCCCGGCGCTGCGCGCCGCGTGCGGGACCACCACCACCGGGCACGCCGCCGAGGAGGCCACGGCGCGGCTGTTCGAGCCGAGGAGCAGGGCCGCGAAGCCGCCGTGGCCCCGGGAGCCCATCACCAGCATCCGGGCCCCCTCCCCCGACACCCGCAGGGCCTCCGGCACCGAGCCCTCCAACGACTCGTACCGCACCTCGGCCGGCAGCTCGCCGGCCCCGGCGAGGATGTCCCGTACGCGCTCGCCGACGGGGTCGGCGTACTGCTCCGGCTGCGAAGGGTCGGCGAGGGAGGAGCGGCGCGCCGCGTACAGCTGGGCGCTGTCGGGCAGCACGTGCGCGACCACGAGCGCGGTGCCGTGCCGGAGCGCCTCGGTCCGCGCCCATTCCAGCGCTCTGAGGCTGTGCTCGGATCCGTCGACCGCCGCGACCACCGGTGCGTTGCTCATCCGTCCAGCGTGCTGGGCGCCCGGGCGGGTCGCATCCGCAGGGCAAGCGGACGGCAACCGGACGGCAACCGGAGGGCAGCGCAGGGCATCCGGAGCGGATCCGCAGCGGATCCGTGGGCGCGGCTGCCGGTTCGGACGCACGGGGGTGCGTACACCGCGTAG
Organism: Streptomyces sp. NRRL S-244; assembly: GCF_000717915.1. Lineage (GTDB taxonomy): Bacteria > Actinomycetota > Actinomycetes > Streptomycetales > Streptomycetaceae > Streptomyces. The sequence goes on along the minus strand of NZ_JOCX01000021.1, from coordinate 138,403 downwards.
CCTTTTGACCGTGGGTCGCGAAAAAGTGCGGCCGTTTTTGCAGGTCGCAGGTCGAAACCCGGCAGCTGAGCCTTGGAGGATGTTGTGCGTTTGCAGGTCGTCGATCACCCCTTGGTGGCGCACAAACTGACCACCCTGCGCGACAAGCGCACCGACTCCCCCACCTTCCGTCGGCTCGCCGACGAGCTGGTGACCCTCCTCGCGTACGAGGCCACCCGCGACGTGCGCACCGAGCAGGCCGACATCGTCACGCCCGTCGGCCCGACCACCGGCGTGAAGCTCTCGCACCCGCGCCCGCTGGTCGTGCCGATCCTGCGCGCCGGCCTCGGCATGCTGGACGGCATGATGCGGCTGCTGCCGACGGCCGAGGTGGGCTTCATGGGCATGGTCCGCAACGAGGAGACCCTGGAGGCCTCCACGTACGCGACGCGCATGCCGGAGGACCTCTCCGGGCGGCAGGTCTACGTCGTCGACCCGATGCTCGCCACCGGCGGCACGCTCGTCGCGGCGATCCAGGAACTGATCAAGCGCGGGGCCGACGACGTCACCGCCGTGGTGCTGCTGGCCGCGCCCGAGGGCGTCGAGGTCATGGAGCGCGATCTCGCGGGTACCCCGGTGACGGTCGTGACGGCCGCGGTGGACGAGCGGCTCAACGAGCACGGCTACATCGTTCCGGGCCTGGGCGACGCGGGCGACCGCATGTACGGCTCGGCCGAGTAGGACCCGGCACAGACACCGGCACCGACACCGGCACTGATGCCGAACAGCCGGCCGCCTCTCTCCGGGGCGGCCGGCTGTTTCGCGTGCAGGTTCAGGTTCCGCTTCAGCTTCAGCAGGTCTTGGCGGGCGCGGGCTGCGGGTTGGCCAGCAGGTACAGCTCCTTGTCCGCCGCCTCCTTCGGACTGAGCTCCTTGAAGGCGTCGCCGAGGATCAGGTCGATGTCCGCGCCCTCGCGGGCGTCGGTCTGCTGCGTATCGCCTTCGAGCTGGGTGCCCAGTACGGAGAAGGCAGCCTTGTCGGTCGTGGGCGAGCCGAGCAGTATCCCCGTCCCGGGGACCTTCTTGTCGAAGTCGGCGGGCGCGTTGCCGACCTTGCCGACCGTGAAGCCGCGTTTCTTCAGCTCGTCGCCGACCGCCTTGGCGAGCCCGGCGCGCGGGGTCGCGTTGTAGACGTTGACCGTGATCTCGCCGGGCTTGGGCAGGGCCACGGCCGGCTTGGCGACGGCGGGGCTGGCGGCCGCCGCGGCGCCCGCCCTGGGCTTCGGGGTGGCGCAGTCCTTGCCCGCGGCGCTCTGGTGTTTGCCGGTGCCGCCCTCGCCGCGGAACACGTTCATGAGCTGCACGGATCCGTAGCCGAGCAGGGCCAGACCGAGGACTGCTCCGAGCACGGTGAAGACGATGCGGCGGCGTCGCCGCGGTCGCCTCATGCGGGGGTAGGCCGCTCCCGTGACGCGGTACTTTCCGCCCATGCCGGGGGGAGTGAGCATGCTCATGGGCGCAGCGTAGTACCGCCTGACTGCGATGCCCACCGAATGATCTGTTGATAGGGCAAGACCGACCCGAAAGGCGCAATTCTGACGAACCGGAACCCCAAGCGGCGCCTGGGCGGGAGCGTTTCTCGGGCTCGCCTACGGCGTGTTCCGGCTCAGTAGTCCATTTCGAGGACGCGCGCGTGCAGCACCTGGCGCTGCTGCAGGGCCGCGCGCACGGCGCGGTGCAGCCCGTCCTCCAGGTACAGGTCGCCCTGCCACTTCACGACGTGGGCGAAGAGGTCCCCGTAGAACGTCGAGTCCTCGGCGAGCAGCGTTTCGAGGTCCAGCTGCCCCTTGGTCGTCACCAACTGGTCGAGCCGGACCGGGCGCGGGGCGACATCCGCCCACTGCCGGGTGGTTTCCCTGCCGTGGTCGGGGTACGGCCGCCCGTTTCCGATGCGCTTGAAGATCACACGGAAAGCCTACCGGGCCGGTGCCTGCGGGCGCAGCCTTGCCAAGCCGGTGCAAAAGTTACATGCAGGGCTATTTCGGGAGTGATGTATGAGCGAGAGCACCGACCCCGCGTCCCCGGCCGACCAGATCGCCGCCGGGTACGCCTTCACCGGACCCGCGCTCGAACTGGGTGCCCTGCTCTGGGACGGTGCCTGTCTCCCGGAGCGGCAGATCCGCATCCCGCTGTCGATGCTCAACCGCCACGGCCTGGTCGCGGGCGCGACGGGCACCGGCAAGACGAAGACCCTCCAGCTCATCGCCGAGCAGCTGTCGGCGGGCGGCGTCCCGGTGTTCCTCGCCGACATCAAGGGGGACGTATCGGGGATTTCGGTGCCGGGCACGGCCAACGAGAAGACCGGGGAACGGGCGAAGGAAGTCGCCCAGCAGTGGGAGGGGACCGGATTCCCGAGCGAGTTCTATTCGCTGGGCGGGATCGGACCGGGCATTCCGGTACGGGCCACCGTGACGGCTTTCGGCCCGGTGCTGATGTCGAAGGTGCTCCAGCTCAACCAGACCCAGGAGCAGTCGCTCGGCCTGATCTTCCACTACGCCGACACCAAGGGACTGGAGCTGATCGACCTCAAGGACCTGCGGGCGGTCGTCGCCTTCCTCGTCTCCGACCAGGGGAAAGCCGAACTCAAGGGCATCGGCGGACTGTCCACGGTGACAGCGGGGGTGATCCTGCGCGCCCTGACCGCCTTCGAGCAGCAGGGCGCCTCGGAGTTCTTCGGCGAGCCGGAATTCGACACCGGCGAATTCCTGCGGACGGCTGCCGACGGGCGCGGACTGGTCTCCGTACTGGAACTCCCGGCGGTCCAGGACAAGCCGCAGCTCTTCTCCACCTTCCTGATGTGGCTGCTGGCCGACCTCTACGGCGACCTGCCGGAAGTCGGGGACCTGGAGCGGCCGAAGCTCGTCTTCTTCTTCGACGAGGCCCACCTGCTGTTCAACGGCGCGTCGAAGGCCTTCCTGGAGTCCATCACCCAGACCGTGCGGCTGATCCGCTCGAAGGGCATCGGCGTCTTCTTCGTGACGCAGACCCCCAAGGACGTGCCGGCGGACGTGCTCGCGCAGCTCGGCAACCGGGTGCAGCACGCGCTGCGCGCCTTCACCCCGGACGACGCGAAGGCGCTGAAGGCCACCGTGAAGACCTTCCCGAACTCCGCGTACGACCTGGAGGAGCTGCTGACCCAGCTCGGCACGGGCGAGGCGGTGATCACCGTACTCAGCGAGAAGGGCGCCCCGACCCCGGTGGCGGCCACCCGGCTGCGCGCCCCGCAGTCGCTGATGGGCCCGATCGACGCGGCCGCCCTCGACGCGGCGGTGAAGTCCTCGCTCCTCTATTCGCGGTACGCGGAGCCGGTCGACCGCGAGTCGGCGTACGAGAAGATCAGCGCCGAGCAGGCTGCGGCCGAGGCGGCGGCGGAGGCGGCCGCGGCCGGGGCGGAGGCCGAGAAGCAGGCCAAGGAGGCCGCGAAAGCGGCGCGCAGCGCCCCGAAGCCGGATCCGTCGCTCGCCCAGCAGGTGGTGGGGAGCGGGCTGTTCCGCTCGCTGGCCCGGTCGATCGGGACCCAGTTGGGGCGGGAGATCTCGCGGTCGCTCTTCGGGACGGCGAAGCGGCGCAGGTGAGGGTGGCCGGCGGGGTTCCGGGAGCACTGCCCGGCGTACGTGACGGATTCCGGCGGCCGGATCCGCCGCCGGGGTGCCGCCGCGGGCTCCGGCGCTGACAGACTTCGACCCATGCGGACCGAACTCACCGACACCACGTCCAGCAAGATCGACCGGGCCCTGCTCGATGCCCGACGGGCCATCGGGAGCCCCACGATGGGCCTGGTGCTGACGCTCGTCATCGCCACCGACGAGGAGAACGCGTACGACGCCGTCCGCGCGGCCTCGGAGGCCTCGCGCGAACACCCCTGCCGCATCATCGTGGTGATCAAGCGCACCTCGCGCGGATCGCACAGGCTCCGCCAGACCCGGCTGGACGCCGAGCTGCGGGTCGGATCGGACGCCGGGACCGGGGAGATCGTGCTGCTGCGCCTGCACGGGGCCCTCACCGAGCAGGCGGGCTCCGTGGTCCTCCCGCTGCTGGTGCCGGACGCGCCGGTGGTGGTGTGGTGGCCGGCCGACGCCCCCGCCGACCCGGCGCGGGACCCCCTCGGCGCGCTCGCGCAGCGCAGGATCACGGACGCGGAGGCCGTCGCCGACCCGGTGGCGGTACTGGACCGGCAGGCCGCCACGTACGCCCCCGGGGACACCGACCTCGCGTGGACCCGGCTGACGCCGTGGCGGGCGCTGCTGGCCGCCGCGATGGACCAGAAGCCGCTGCCGGTGACGGGCGCGGCGGTGGAGAGCGAGGCCGACAACCCGAGCGCCGAGCTGCTGGCGCGCTGGCTGGGGGACCGGCTCGGGGTGCCGGTGGAGCGGGTCACGACGGACGGGCCCGTGATCACCCGGGTCCGGCTGGCGACCGCGGCGGGCGAGATCACGGTGGACCGCCCCGACGGGGCGCTGGCCACGCTGATGCTGCCGGGCAGCCCCGACCGCACGGTGGCCCTGAAGATCCGCAGCAAGGCCGAGCTGATCTCGGAGGAGCTGCGCCGCCTCGACGCGGACGAGGTCTACGCGTCGGCCCTCCGCAAGCGCCCGGCCCCGGCCGCTGCGCCGACGGCGCTCTAGCCGCCCTTCTCCGCCTTGGCGGCTTTGGCGGCGGCCTTCATCTCCTGTTTGTGCGCCCGCACCTTCGCCAGGGACTCCGGCCCGGTGATGTCCGCCGCCGAGCGGTAGACGTTCGCCGGGCCGTAGCCGCCGGCCGCCTCGCGCCAGCCCTTGGGCCGTACGCCGAGCTGCTTGCCCAGCAGCGCCAGGAAGATCTGGGCCTTCTGCTCGCCGAACCCGGGCAGCTCCTTGAGCCGCTTCAGCAGCTCTTCCCCGGTCCGTACGTCGCGCCAGATGGCCTCCGCGTCCCCGTCGTAGTGCTCCACCAGGTACGCGCACAGCTGCTGCACCCGCTTCGCCATCGACCCGGGGTAGCGGTGCACGGCCGGCTTCTCGGAGAGCAGTGCGGCGAAGGCCTCGGGGTCGGCAGCGGCGATGGCATGGGCGTCCAAGTCGTCCGCCCCCATCCGCCGGGCGATCGTGTACGGGCCCGAGAACGCCCACTCCATCGGCACCTGCTGGTCGAGCAGCATGCCGACGAGGGCGGCGAGCGGGCTGCGGCCGAGGAGCTCGTCGGCCTCCGGCTGCTGGGCCAGCCGCATCGTGATGTCCATGGATCCAGCCTCCCGCGCGGCCGCCTTCGCCGCGCGGTCGGCGCACCGCGGGCCTAGCGTGAGAACCGCGCAAAACCGACGAAACGACACAGGAGTCGATCGATCATGGCTGAGTTCCCGGAAGGCGCTCCGTGCTGGGTGGACGCGATGTTCAAGGACGTGGAGGGCGCCAAGACCTTCTACTCCGACGTGCTGGGCTGGACCTTCGGCGAGGCGTCCAGTGAGTACGGCAACTACACGCAGGCGTACTCCGACGGCAAGGCCGTGGCGGCCGTGGTCCCGCCGATGCCGGGTGCCGAGGCCCCGTCGCAGTGGTGTCTGTACTTCGCCTCGCCCGACGCGGCGGCCACCGCCGAGAAGATCAAGTCGGCCGGCGGCGAGCTGATGATGGAGCCGATGCAGGTCGGCACCTTCGGCACGATGGCGATCGCCAAGGAGCCGAGCGGCGCCGTCTTCGGCGTCTGGCAGCCGGGCGAGCACAAGGGCTTCGAGAAGATCGGCGAGCCGGGCGCGTACGCCTGGGCCGAGGTCTTCACCCGCGACCCGGCCAAGGCGGACGGGTTCCTCCCGAAGGTCTTCCCGTACTCCGCCCAGAAGATGGAGCCCGGCGACGACCCGGAGGCGGCCGGGATGGACTTCAAGATCTTCAGCGTCGCCGGCAGCGAGAACCCGGTCCTCGGCCGGATGAGCATGGGCGACGAGTTCCCGCCCGAGATCCCCCCGTACATCCAGGTCTACTTCTCGGTCCCGGACTGCGACGAGGCCGTGGCCAAGGCCAAGAAGCACGGCGGCAAGCTCCACTTCGGCCCGATGGACAGCCCCTTCGGCCGCTTCGCGGCGGTGGCGGACCAGCAGGGCGCGGCGTTCGCCGTCATCGACATGTCGAAGACGACGGGCGAAATGCCGCAGATGACGGACGCGTAACCGCCCCCTCCGGGCACGGCGGGGTCACCGGCCAGAGCCGGTCGGCCCCGCCCCCCTTGCGCGGTCATGTGGGGGTGCAGCCCTTGCAGGTGCCGGGGGTTGGGGCGCGGAAGGCGCGGTCGCATTTTTCGCAGGTCTGGAAGGGGTCCGGCGGGACGAACGCCGGGCCGCCCCGGATGGGGGCGAGGAGGGGCGGGAGCTGGGTCGCCAGGCGGTGGGCGATCAGGCCCGCCGGGTTGCGGGGGCGGTCCGGGAGGTTCGCCGCCAAGGCGCTGGTCACCGCGTGGTGGGTCGGCCCCGCGCTCCAGCCAGGCCTCGACGCCGCCCGCGAGGCGTTGGACGTCCCGGGCGCCGAGGAGCAGGCGCGGATCGACCCGGCGGAGCTCCGCCAGGACCTCCTCGGCGAGCTGCCGACGGGCCGGGTTGTCGGGGTTGCGGGGTGCCGGATCAGGTCGTTGCTCACGACGGTGAAATTGCGGGTCTGCCGGACGTTGGCGTGTTGAACGCCGTACGTGCTGTGCGAGGGCGCGTTAGAGTGCTGGAAAGCCATCGGGAAGTTGGATCCTTCTCGTGGTCAGGCCCTCGTCGGGATTGCGAGTCCCGGCGGGGGCCGTCCTGTGTCTGGAGTTGTCGCGGCGACCATATGCCAGGCAACCCGCCTGAAATCCAGCCGAGTTGGGGCGGTTCACCCGTGTGAGTGAGTGCTGCTCCGGGGAGGCTGGAGGGGCAGGGCTGTGCGGGACTCCAAGGTCCTCGACGGGCCCCAGCTCGCGCTCGCGCCGCAGGCCTGGGCCGGATTCGTCTCCTACGCGCGCGGGGTCCAGTCGCCCCGTCACGCCTTGTTGGCGGCGGCGTGGGAGGCCGCGCGGTAGCAGGGTGAGCTGACGGAGAAGTTGAGCATCGGCTCCTGCCCCAACGCGGTCTTGTCGGCGGTGACCGTCACCGCGAAGAGTTCCTTCTCGTTCGAGGCAGAGATCTCGGGACGGCCCTCACGGATCTTCCAGCCGTTCTCGCCCAGCGCCTTCCGCAGGTTCAGCACGCCGGTGTCGACCTGGTCGCTGGTCAGGCCGTTCACCGACCAGTGGTGCTGCAGGGCGAACAGGTCGTCGCCGTACTCGTCGCAGACCAAGGCGCTCATGCCGGTCTCCGTGACCTTGCCCGTTATCCCGGCCATCTCCAGCAGTCGGCCGGAGACCTCCCTCGTCTTCGTGCGCGCCGGGTCGGGATCCATCCGCTCCGGCGTGTAGGGGAGTTCCATGATGTTCGAACACCCCACGGACAGCGCCAGCAGCGCCGCGAAGACGACCGTGGCGACACGCCCCGTACGACATGCCCGGGGGGAGTGTCCCATTTCAGTAATTTGTCGCATCATCCGCTTCTCCGGGAAGAAGACCGATGCGCCGGCCCATCCCCTGGTGGTCCCTGGTCCTGACCGTACTCATGAGGGCTTGGGCCCGACCGCTCGCCCCCGCCCGGGCACGGCCCGGGGCCCGGCTTCCCTCCCGGGGGCATTCGGAGGATCGTGGGGAGTGAACCTTCGCCATACCAGGAGGCGCGTCATGCGCAAGGTCATGGACTGCAGGGAGTACCCCAGCGAGATCGGGTGCACCTTGACGATCACGGGTGAGGAAGACGAAGTCATGGGGGCGGCCGTCCAGCACGGCGTCGCCGTGCACGGTGAAGAGGACACTCAGGAGTTCCGCGACGCGCTGCGCGGGATGCTGAAGCCCGAGGTGCCCCAGCACGCCTGAAAACCGCAGGGGCGAGCCGCACGGGTGGTTCCGGCTGGCGGATGCGATGGCTCGAATGCAGGTCGGGGCAGGGGTGATTACGGTCGATCTTGTGCGGTTCCCCCGGATCGTGCGAGGTCACTACCGAAGAGGTCGAGCAGCCCCATGAGCCTGAGCATCCGCAACCAGATCGCCGGTACCGTCACCGCCGTCACCACCGGGGAGGCCATGGCCACGGTCAAGGTCCGTCTGGAAGGCGGCCAGGACATCACCGCGGCCATCACCACCGACGCCGTCAAGGACCTCGGCATCGCCGAGGGGTCCTCGGTCAAGGCGCTGGTCAAGGCCACCGAGGTCGCGCTGGCCACCGGCGCCGTCGACGGCATCAGCATCCGCAATCAGCTGGCCGGCACCGTCTCCGACGTCGCCACCGGTGGCGCCATGGCCTCCGTCAAGGTGGACGTGAACGGCGGCGGGCTGACCGCCGCGATCACCAAGGACGCCGTGGAGGAGCTCGGCCTGGCCGCCGGGTCCTCCGTCGTCGCGCTGATCAAGTCCACCGAGATCTCGCTCGCGACCGCCTGAGCCGATGCCAGTGGCCTAGAGCCCGAGGTTCGGCGGCGACAGCGAGCCGAACCACACGTGCGTGACGGCGCTGACGTAGCGCGCCCCGCACCGGTCCGACGGGACCACCAGCTGCGCGCCCGCCTCGTCGAGGTCCTCCCCGTCGAGGCGGGTCGCCAGCAGCACCGGGCTGTCGCCGAAGTCCGCGTCGAGCTCGGCCCAGGACAGGACGGTGTGGTGCCCGTCCCCGCCGCTGACCGCCAGCAGGAAGCGGCTGCGGTCCTTGCGCCGGCGCGCGTCGAAGGACGGCCCGGCGCCCGCGACCACGTCGCGCAGGAGCGCGCCTTCGAACACATGGTGCTGCGGACCGTTCGTCGCGCAGTCGAAGGTGACCTCGGCCCGGTGCTGTACCCAGTCCCGCAGGTCCGCGACGCTCAGGGTCGCCGGGTGGTCCAGATCTCCGTGCAGCATGAGTTTGGCCATGTGCGGATTCTGCCCGGGGCCGGTCATTCCGGAACCTCATCTGCAAGGTTGATGGCTTGATGCAACCCGCAGATGTGGCTTCATCGTGTGTTCTGCCCTTGCAGGTCCTGCAACCTCTGGTTCACCTTCCGCCAGACGATGTCGCGTGTCACCGGCATCTCCGTGAACCGCACGCCGGTCGCGTCCCGCAGCGCGTTCGCGAACGCCGGGGCCACCGGGTTGAAGGGGCTCTCGCTCATCGACTTCGCGCCCAGCGGGCCGATCGCGTCCGAGGTCTCCATGAAGTGCACCTCCGTACGGGGGACGTCCGCGTACTGCGGGAGCCGGTAGCGGCGGAACGCCGCCGTGGTCACCTCCCCGCGCTCGTCCACCCGTACGGTCTCGAACAGCGTCGCGCCCAGCGCCTGGGCCACGCCGCCCTCCACCTGGCCGCGGCACTGCATCGGGTTCATGACCTTGCCCGCGTCGGCCGCGTGGACCGACCGCAGGATCTTCATCTCTCCCGTGTCCGGGTCCACGGCGAGGCGGAACCACTGCGCGTTGAAGGCCACCGAGCGGGGGGAGCCGCCCCAGTGGCCGTCCGCGGCCATCTCGTCGAGCTTGCCCTTGTCGTACGCGGCCTCGTACAGCTCCTTGAGCGTGACGATCCGGCCCGCGCAGTCGAAGGACTCGGCCGACAGCTTGCACAGGTGCCGGGCCACGCCGGTGTGCCGGGCCGCGAAGGTCTGGAGGCGCTCCGCGAGCGAATTGGCCGCCAGCATCACCGCCTTGCCCGCCACCACCGTGCCGGCCGAGCCGAACGCGCCGGTGTCGTGGCGGACCACGTCCGTGTCGGACTGGCGGACCGCGATCCGGTCCACCGTCGTGTTCAGCGCGCCCGCGGTGATCTGCTTGTGGACGGTGGTGGTGCCGTTGCCGAACTCCGCCGTGCCCACCGCGATGTCGTACGTGCCGTCGCGCAGCAGGCTGACCCGGGCGTCGGCGAAGTGGCCGCCCGGCGGACCGGTCGCGATCATGGCGACGGCCGATCCGGTGCCGGTGAGCCAGCCCTCCGGCACGTCCTCGTGGCTGCGGTCCTCGGCGATGGCCTTGCGCACGACGTCCATGCACTGCTTCATCCCGTACGAGGCGATGAAGAGGTCCTCCTCGTGGCCGATCGGGGTCACCATGTGGTCGCCGGCGCCGATGACGTTCTTCTCGCGCAGGACGAGCGGGTCCATACCGAGCTTGACGGCGAGCTCGTCCATCGCCGATTCGAGGGCGAACAGGACCTGGCCGAGGCCGTAGCCGCGGAAGGCGCCCGCCGGTACGCCGTTGGTGTAGACCGAGTACGCCTCCACCTCCTTGTTCGGCGCCTTGTAGACGGCGAAGGACTCGCCGACGCTGTGGAACATGACCGCCGGGCCGTGGTTGCCGTAGGCGCCGGTGTTGGAGAGCACGCGGATGCGCAGCGCGGTGAGGGTGCCGTCGGCCTTGGCGCCGATCTTGATGGTGATCTTGAAGGGGTGGCGGGTGGTGGCACCGTAGAACTGCTCGGCCCGGGTGAATTCGAGTTTCACCGGGCGCCGCAGCTTCAGGGCGGCGAGGACCACGATGTCCTCGGTGAGCATCTCCTGCTTGCCACCGAACCCGCCGCCCACGCGGCCCGCGACGACGCGGACCTCGTCCTCACCGAGGTCGTACAGGGCGCACAGCGCCCGCCGGGTCAGGAACGGGGCCTGGGTGGACGAGCGGACGGTGATCCGCTCGCCGTCGCCCTCCTCCTTGGGCTCGAAGTACGCCACGCTGCCGTGCGTCTCCAGGCTGGCGTGCTGCACGCGCTGGGTCAGATACGTCTCCTCGTAGACGACGTCCGCCTCCGCGTACCCCTTCTCCATGTCGCCGAGGGTGTTGTGGACCTCGCCGCACACGTTGTTCTCTGCGCGGAAGATCCCCGACTCGGGGCCCTTGGGGTGGATGACGGGGGCGCCCGGGAGCATCGCCTCCTCCGGGTCGATCACGTACGGGAGCTCCTCGTACGTGACGACCACGCGGCGGCAGCCCTCCTCGGCGGCCTGCTCGCTGTCGGCGACGACGGCCGCCACGCGCTGGCCGACGAAGCGGACCACGTCGTCCAGGACGCGGGTGTCCATCGGGTCCTCGGTCGGGTGCTCGTGGCGGGCGGACGAGTACAGCCGGTCGGGGGCGTCGTGGTGGGTGAGGACGGCGTGCACGCCCGGGACCTGGAGGGCGTCGGTGGTGTCGATGTCGACGATGCGGGCGTGCGGGTGCGGGGAGCGCAGCAGCTTCATGTGGAGCAGCCCGGGCACCTCGACGTCGAAGGTGTAGCGGGCGGTTCCGGTCACGACGAGGGGCCCGGCGGGGGCGCCGAGGCTCCTGCCGACGGCCTTGCCCTGTTCCGGGGTTTCGGTGTGCTTCACCCCGCGTACGGCGTCCTCGATGGCGCGGTAGCCCGTACAGCGGCAGATGTTGCCCTTGAAGGCCCGCGGAAGGTCCTCCAGCTTGCCGTCGTCGTGGTCGGTGCCCTGCTCGGCCTGGAGGGCGGCGGTGGTCATCAGGAAACCGGCCGTGCAGAACCCGCACTGGAAGCCCTGGGCGTCGAGGAACTGCTGCTGCGCCGGGTGGAGTTCGCCGCCCGGCTTGGCGAGGCCCTCGACCGTGGTGACGGAGCGGCCCTCGGCGCGGACGGCCGGGTAGAGGCAGCTGTGCACGGGCCGGCCGTCGACGTGGACGGTGCAGGCGCCGCAGTCGCCCTGGTCGCAGCCCTTCTTCACGCCGAACCAGCCGCGCTCGCGCAGGTACGTGCGCAGGCACTGGCCGGCGCGGGGTTCGGTGTCGAAGCGCTCCTTGTTGATCTCGATCTCGTAGCTCATCGGGAAACCTCCTCCAGCTCCAGCTCCAGCGACGCCGACGTGAGTTCGCGGCGGATCTCCTCGGCCTGGCGCAGGGCCATGTGGCGCCGCCAGTCGGGCAGGCCGTGGATGTCGTCGAACCACTCGTCCGGCCGGACGGCGGTGTCGATCGCCTCGCGCAGCTCGGCGGCGGTCGGCGGCAGCGCGAACCAGAAACGGAAGGGGCGGGTGGTGGCGGCGGTGACCGTGAGGGCGAAGGAGCCGTCCTGCGGGTCGCGGGTGCCGATGACGAGGGCGCCGGAGCGGCCGAGTCCGTAGAGGGAGGCCTGGCGGAAGGCCGTGCGGCAGGTCAGCGAGCGGGCCGGGACGCGGACGGAGCGCAGCAGCTCGCCCTCGCGCAGGTCCTTGACCCCGGCACCGCGGATGAAGTCGGGGACGGGCAAGCGGCGGGTGGCGCCGTCCTGGCCCTGGAGGAGGACGGTGGCGTCGAGGCCGGCGGCCAGGGAGATGACCGGGCCGGCCGGGAGGCCGTTGCAGAGGTTCCCGCCGACGGTGGCCATGTTCCAGATCTTGAAGCTGGCGAGGAAGGCCCGGCAGCACTGCTCGATCAGCGGTGCGGCGGGCGCGGTGGCCGGCGTCAGGGAGCGGCCGAACCGGGACAGCTCGGTGATGGTGCACGTGGCGGCGATGTCGAGGGCGCCGTCGGGCTGCCAGGACAGGGGCGGCCAGCCCATGCGCGAGAGGTCGATCAGGCGGCGGATGTGGGGCTGGGGCTCGGAGAAGAGGTACGTGCCGCCGCCGAGCCAGGCGTCGCCGGGGCGCCAGGGCTCGCGGCGGCGTGCGTCGCGCACGTCGAGCACGGTGTTGAGATCCAAGGTGCCACCCCCTCCACTCGGGACACCCGGGAAACCGAGCGTTTCCAGTCAGTGAAGCAACGGGGGCGGGGCCGGGACGACTGTGGCCGAGCACGGAAACCTCTGGACTTCGGACGGTTGGTCCTGGAGGATCAACCAAGAGGCTGACTGTGCTCTTGCCCTTGCATTTACGATGGTGTTTCTCGTATTCGCCTCGCGAATGTGGGTTGCCACCCACCGCAAGGAGCCCCGCATGCACGTCCTCGACCTGCTTCAGTCCGACAACCTCGGCCTCACCCTGCTCTGGGGCGAGGACGCCCTTCTCGGCCAGGAGGTCAGCGGGGTCACCGCCACCGACCTGGAGGACCCGCGCCGCTTCCTGGGCCCCGGCGAGCTCGTGCTCAGCGGCCTGGTGTGGTGGACCGACGGCGACCTGGTGAAGGCGGATCGATTCGTCTCCGCGCTCGCCGAGGCCGGGGCCACCGCCCTCCTCGCCGGCGAGGAGACCCACGGCCGGGTCCCCGACGAACTGGTGGCCGCCTGCCGGGCCCACCGCGTGCCGCTCGTGGCCGTGCCCGCGCAGACCAGCTTCCGCGCGGTCACCGAGGCGGTCTACCTGCGCCAGTGGGGCGACCTGAGCCGCCGCCCGAACCGGCTCTTCGCGCTCCCCGAGAACGTGCGCGCCGAGCTCAGCCGCCTCCTCGAAGGCGGCGCAGGACCGGCCGAACTGCTGGACCGGGCCTGCGCGCACCTGGGCAAGGTCGCCTGCTACCTGCTGACCGCGAGCGGCCGCACCGTCGCCCGCACCCCGTCCGCGCCCGCGATCCCGGCCCAGCGGGCGGGCGGCGGCGCGCCGCGCGAGGGGCTCTCGCTGCGCATCGAGTCCGAGAGCACCCCGTACGACGCCTGGCTGCTGCACGTGCCGGACGCGGACGCCGCGCCCCCGCGCGTGCTCCACGAGATCGCCGAGGTGTTCGCCCAGTACCGCGACGGCCGGGCCCGGCGGGCCGACGCGGTGCGCGCCGCCGCCAGCCGGGAGCTGGCCGTACTGCTGGAGGCGGAGGAGCCGGCCACGGACCCGGGAGCCCTGGAGGAGGCGCTGGCCGCGGCCGGGCTCCCGGCGGGGGGCCCGTACCGGGTGCTCACGGCGACGGACGGCGACGCCCTGGCCGAGGCGCTGGCCCACCTGGAGGACGTCCCGTACGCGGTGGGGCGCTCGGTCGCGGTCCTGTACGAGGACCAGGACGCGGCGGTCGACGTACCGGGCCGGCTCCGCCCGGTCTGGCCGCTGGTCCAGGCGTGCGGAGGCCCGGAAGCCGATCTCCGGCTCGGCGCGGGTGCGCCGGCTTCGGGAGCAGAGGCGCTACGCGCGTCGATGCACCAGGCCCGCTTCGCCCTGACGGCGACGGACGAGACCGTTCCGGTGCGCGCGGTGGAACAACTGGACAGCCTGTCGGCCCTGTTGTCGGGGGTTCCGCAGGAGGTCCGGTCGGTCTACGCGACGCGGACGCTCGGGGCGCTCGGGGACGGGATGCTGCGCGAGACGCTGGAGGTGTTCCTGGCCAACAACTGCTCCTGGACGCGCACGGCGGAGGCCCTGCACCTGCACGTCAACACGGTGCACTACCGGATCGAGCGGGTGGAGTCCCTGACGGGCCGGGACCTGTCCCGCCTGGACCACAAGCTGGACCTCTACGCGGCGCTGCGCTGCACGTAGCGGTTCACGGCTCGGGCTCGGGACTCCGGCTCAGGGCTCCGGCTCAGGGCTCCGTCTCAGGGCTCCGGCTCACGGGACGTCGACGTACACCTCGGTGGACTTCACGCGGGCGGTGACGCAGACCCCGACCGCGATCCCGAGCTCCTCGACCGACTCCCGCGTCACCACGGACACCACCCGGTGCGGGCCCGACTGGATCTCCACCTGGGCGGCCACGTCGTCGAGCCGCACCGCGGTGACGATCCCGACGAAGGAGTTCCGTACGGAGGTGGCCGTTCCGTTGCCCGCCGGCGGCTGCGGCCGCGGCTCGCCGGCCCGCGCCTTGGCGAAGGCGGCGAGCGTCACCCCGTCGAAGGAGCGCGTCCCGTCGGCCGAGCGGCGCACGGCCAGCCGCCCCCCGTCGGCCCAGCGGCGGACGGTTTCGGCGCTCACGCCCAGCAGCCCGGCGGCCTGCCCGATGGAGTACGAGGACACGCCCGCACCCTACCGCTGCCCGGCGGCCTGGTCCTTGGCCTTGGCCTGGACGGCGGCGACGTAGCGGACGGTGAAGAGCATCGGGACGACGAACCCGGCGGCCTGGACGAGCGTGGCGGACGTCGAGTGGCCGTGGCCGGCGTGGGCGAGAGCCGTGAGCGCGCCGGCGGTGACCGCGAAGGCCGCGGTCCACACGGCGGTGATGACGACGTTGGTCCGGATGAACGGCCGCAGGCCCCAGACCTCGCGCGGGGTGGTGCGCTTCGCGATGCCCAGGGTGAACGGCCTGCCCACGAGCAGCGAACCCCCGGCGATGAGGGCCAGGGTGGCCGAGGAGAGGGCCGCCGAGTAGTCGTGCACGCCCGAGTGCGGGTCGGCGAAGGCGACGACCGTCAGGGCCGCGAAGAAGACCGCCGAGCCGAGTTCGATGATCAGCGCGTCGAACCCGGCGCCGGCCAGGCGCTGCTGGACGGCCACCGCGACGGCCGCCACGAGACCGGCGAGCGCGCCCCACTGCCACTGGGCGGACGGAAACACGGCGAAGACGATCCAGGGAAGGAAGGTGCGTACGTACGACATCGGAGACCCCCGGGCTTGGCTGCTGACGTTCCTGTTCTGACATGTCGAAAGTAGATGTTCCAATACTGACATGTCAAGGATGGAATGTAAGGTGAGGGGCATGAGCCTTCGACACGCCCTCCTCGGACTCCTGTCAGAGCGCCCGGCCAGCGGTTACGACCTGCTCAAGCGCTTCGAGACCTCGCTGGCCAACGTATGGCCCGCCACCCAGAGCCAGATGTACACAGAGCTGGCCAAGCTCGCCGACGCCGGAATGATCAGCGTCTCGGCGGAAGGCCCGCGCGGGCGCAAGGAGTACACCCTCACCGACGAGGGCCTGGCCGAACTGCGCCACTGGCTGACGGAGACCAAGCCCCAGCGCAACACCCGCAGCGACATCCTGCTGAGGGTCTTCTTCCTCGGCGTGCTCACCCCCGAGCAGGCGCGGGGCTACCTGACCGAGCTGGCGGAGCTGTCCGAGCAGGAGTACGAGGACCTGCGCCGGCTCGACGAATCCATCGACTGGGGCGACGACACCCTGTCGGTCCACGGCAAGATCGCCCTGGAGTACGGCCTGCGCTTCAACGCCATGCGCCGCGAGTGGGCCCAGTGGGCGGCCGAGCAGATCGGCTGACGGCGCGGTCGGCCCACCGGCGCGGCCGGGTCGGTCCCGGTCACTTCACCCAGCGCCAACTCCCCCTGCAATCACGGACTTCACGCCACGAGGGGGAGGGGCGCACGGGCTGCCGTGCAGCACCGTCAAGTGCTGTGCGCTGCCGTAGATTGGGCCCCCGTCAAACTGATCACCAGGAGAGTCGATGCACCTCTTTTCCCTGATCGGCGGGGTCGGACACCACCAGGGCGCGTGGCGCCGTCCGAACAGCCGTGCCGAAGGGGCCACCTCGCTGGAGTACTACAGTGACATCGCGGCACTGGCCGAGCGCGGCACGCTCGACGCCCTGCTCATGGCCGACGGACTGTCCCTGAACAGCACCCACTTGGCGAGCGGCTGCTTCCCGCACATAGAACCGCTGACCATGCTCTCCGCCCTCGCAGCGCGCACCAGCCGGATCGGCCTGGTGGGCAGCGTGTCGACGACCTTCAGCGAGCCGTACAACGTCGCCCGCCAGTTCGCGACCCTCGACCACATCAGTGCCGGCCGCGCCGCGTGGAACATCGTCACCTCCGGGCACGGCGAGGTGAACTTCGGCGGCCAGCCGCTGCCGCAGCACTCGGACCGCTACGAGCGAGCGGACGAGTACGTCGAGGCGGTGACCGCGCTGTGGAACAGCTGGGAGCCCGACGCGATCGTCCTGGACCGCGCGAACGGGGTGTACGCCGACGCCGCGAAGGTCCACAAGGTCAACCACGTGGGCAAGCACTTCCAGGTCGAAGGACCGCTGAACGTCTCCCGGAGCCCCCAGGGGCGGCCCGTGCTCGTCCAGGCCGGTTCGTCGGGCACCGGCCGGTCGTTCGCCGCACGTCACGCCGAGGTGGTCTTCACCGCCCAGCAGACGCTGGCCGGCTGCCAGGACTTCTACGGCGACATGAAGGCCAGGGTCCGCGCCGCGGGCCGCGACCCCGAGAAGGTGAAGGTCCTTCCGGGCGTCCACCCGCTCCTGGGCAGCACCGAGGCCGAGGCGCTGCGGATGGAGGACGAGCTTCGCCACCTCATCCGGATGGACATCGGATTGGCGTGGCTGTCCAAGCAGCTGGGCGGCGTCGACCTCTCCGGACTCGACCCGTCGAAGCCCGTCCCGGAGGAACTCCTGCCCGCCGTCGAGACGGTCCAGGAGCGCAGGAGCAGGTACGAGGTCTTCCGGCAGCTGGCCGTGGACGAGAAGTACAGCATCAACCGGCTGATCGAGGCCGAGGTGGTGTCCCAGGGGCACCTCGTGATGGTGGGCACCCCGGAGCAGATCGCCGATCGCTTCGCGAAGTGGGTGGCGGAAGGCGGCGCGGACGGCTTCATGATGCTTCCGTCCTACCTGCCGGAGGGCCTGGAGCTGATCGTGGACGGCGTGGTTCCGGAGCTGCGGAAGCGGGGGCTGTTCCGCACCGAGTACACCGGTACCACCCTGCGCGACCACCTCGGGCTCGACCCGCTCGCCGGGCCGGACGGGCAGTAGCGCCGCAGCGGTGCCGTGGGAGCGCAACGGGACGGCGTGCCTCGTACGCCGTCCCGTTCACGGCAGCCGCCCCACGGCCCCGGCGCGTCAGCGCCGCGGCGTGTGGAAGTCGCGCTGGTACCAGACGAGCGGCGCGGCGGACGTGCCGGTGTGGATCTCCAGGAGTTCGCCGAGGACGAGGTCGTGGTCGCCGGCCGGAACCACACCGGCGCGCCGGCAGCGGAACGCGGCGGTCGCGCCGGGCAGGTACGGGAGACCGGCGCCCGGCCACGGTTCGAAGCCCCCGGCGGCGGCGAAGCGGTCGGTGTCGCGGGTGGAGAAGACCCGGGCGGTGGCGCGGTGTTCCTCGCCGAGGAGGTTGACCGCGAACTCGTCGGCGGTGGTCAGCGCCCGGTGGCAGCTGGACTCACGGCCGATGCCGACCAGCAGCAGCGGTGGCTCCATGGAGACGGAGGTCACGGCGCTCGCGGTGAAGCCCCAGCGGCGTCCGGCCGCGTCGAGTGTCGTGATCACGGCGACCGGGGCAGCCAGGTGCGCCATGGCGTCCCGGAATTCCGCCGGTCCCACGGAGGCCGGCGCCGTCCCGGTGGACATGGTCATGGAGTGCTCCTCTTTCTCCGGTCTGTCCGCTGACAGAGCCGGCAACTCACGGGCGCAGGCGTTCTCGCTGCGGACCGAACGCGCGGGGTCGTGCGCGCGCCGGCCCGGCCGCCCGGTCAGGCCACCCCGTCCCGCATCTCGCGCAGCACGTCGGCGAGCCGGTGGACGCCCTCGGTGATCACCTTCTCGTCGGCGCTGAGGCTCAGGCGGAAGCACTTGGTCGCATGCTCGGCGAGGCCGGGGGCGCGCAGCGGGTCCACGAAGAAGTGCCGCCCCGGTACGACGAAGACCTTCCGCTCCTTGAGCCGGCGGTACAGCGTGGTGTCGTCGAACCACGGGTGGTCCACCCACAGCCAGCAGAACATGCCGCCGTCCCCGGAGTGCATGCGCCAGTCCACGTCCGCCGGCAGCAGTTCGCCGAGCAGTTCCTCGACGAAGCGCTTCTTCTCGCGGTAGTACGGCGTGATCGCGGTGCCGGTGGTGGCGTCCAGACGCCCGTCGGCCATCACCCGGGCGAGGGCGTGCTGGGCGAGCTGGGGCGCGTGCAGGACGGAGTTGGACATGAACGAGGCGAGTGGCCCGATGTACTTCGGGTGGCCGATCGCGAAACCGATCCGTTCGCCGGGCAGTCCGGCCTTCGACGCGGAGAAGCAGTTGACGACGCTGTCGTTCAGCACCGGCTCGGTGTGCACCTCCGCGATCCGGGGGAAGGGCGCGCCGTAGGCGTTGTCGACGAACAGGGGCACCTCACGCTCGGCCGCGAGCGCCGTCAGCGCCTCCAGGTCGGTGCGGGTCAGAGCGCGCCCGGTGGGATTGCCCGGACTGGAGACCAGCATCATGCCGATGTCCGTGCGACGCCGCAGTGCTTCGATGTCGAGGGCGTAGCGGAAGCGGTGCCCTTCCTCACGGTGGATCAGCGGGGCGACGCCGGCGATGCCGTCGTCGTGCATGCACAGTCCCTGGTAGCCGGTGTAGTCGGGCACCATGGGGAGCACGACCCGGCGGTCGCCGTGCACGCCCGGGCCGGCGAAGAGGGCGGCCGCGGCGAAGCAGACCATCTGGCTGCCGGGGCCGACGACGATGTTCTCGGGGCCGAGCTGCCAACCGTACTTCTGGTGGAAGTAGTGGGCGACGGCCTCGACGAGGGCGTGGCTGCCGCGGGAGGGGCCGTAGCGGCAGCCGGCCTCGTCGAAGTCCTCGGCGGCCGATTCCGTCAGGGCGGCCCGCCACATGTCACGCGCCGCGGGGACGGGGGCGGGGTTGCCCACGCTCAGGTTGAGCCATTCGTCGGCCGAACCCCCGGCCGTGCTCGCGGCGACGTCTTCCATGATGCTGCGCAGGCCGGAGAGTCCGGCCATCTTGGTACCGCTCAGCGACAACGGCATGGTTCTCTCCTCAAACCGAATGGAATGGCCCGCGACCGTGCGTCGGGAAGGGCCGTGGCCGGGTGCCGCAGGCGGTGTCGTGTTCCCGGCCGGTCACCGCGGTTCTCCGGCGGCTGCCAGGGGCGACGACCGGTCGGGTTCGCGGTCGTCCAGGTCCGGCCAGCCGTACAGTTCGCCCTCGCGGGTCTGCCGGAGCTGACGGGCGCGCGGTACCAGCAGCACGGCCGCCACACCGGCCACGACGAACGCGATCGCGAGCTCCAGCGTCCTGGTCACCCCGATCGCATCGGCGAGCGGGCCCGCTGCCGCGTATCCGAGAGGCGCCACCGTGAAGGAGATGAGCCAGTCGTACGAAGACACACGGGACAGCACCTCCTCGGGGATCAGCTTCTGGACCGCGGTCGACCACAGGCTGTTCAGGAGGGCCACCCCGGCCGCGCTCATCAGGGCGGCCCCCATGATCACGACCGTGGGGGACGGCCCGGTCAGCGAGGCGAGTTGCAGCACGGTCAGCAGCAGCACGACGTGCGCGGTGACGAGGGGCCTGCGCGGGCGGTACCGCATGCTGACGGCGGCACCGATGAGGGCACCGGTGGCCATGCTCGCGCTCACCAGGCCCCAGTTGGCGGCGCCGCCCGCCTGACGGGCGACGATGACCGGCCCCAGGACGACGAACGCGCTGGAGCCGACGTTCCAGATGGCGTGGCCGCACAGGGTCACCCAGTACCAGGGCCTGCGGACGACCTCGCTCCATCCGGCGGCGATCTCCGCGAAGATGTGGGTACGGTCGCGGCGCTGCGCCGGCGGTGCGAGCGGCAGGAGCACCAGGGTGACGGCGCTGACCATGAAGGTCGCCGCGTCGAGCAGGTACACCCAGCCGGGAGAGGCGATCGCCACGACCGTACCGGCCAGGCCCGGTCCCACCACCTGTGCCGCGCTGCGTGTCAGCTCCATCAGGCCGTTGGCTTGTTGGAGCCTTTCCTTGCTGATGGTCTGAGGCACCAGGCCGGTGATGGCCGGCTGGGTGACGGCCGAGGCGGCGCCGTAACAGACCCCCGTGCACAACAGCAGGGTCACGCTGCCGTGCCCGGTCAACAGCAGGACGCCGGCGGCCACCTGCACCGCGCACAAGAAGGCGTCACTGCCGCCAATCAGCAAACGCCTCGGCAGCCGGTCGGCCAGTGCGCCGCCGACCAGCAGCAGCAGCATGCGGGCGACCATGATGGCGGCGATGACGAGACCGATGTCGGCCGCGCTGCCGCCGGTCGACAGAACCGCGAACGCCAGTGTCACCGGCATCAGCGCGTCGCCCAGTGCCGATGTCGTACGGCCGATCCACAACAGGCGGAAGTTGTGCTCGGCGAGGGCGCCGAACTTGTCGGCGAACCTCATTTCGCGCACCAGAGCACGGGCGAGGCGTGAGCAGGAACTCGCATTGGGGCACCCCGGTTCAGACGTCACGTCAACTGTTCACAGCGAGACGCCAGTTGCGCCTCGGCTCGCCATCATCGTGAAGAGTGGCCGCTTTGCGCCCGCAACTCCACAAGGCGGGAACCGGGGGGTACGACACCCAACTCCGGCCTGAGGCAGGGTAACTGTACACACGCCCGTCGAACGCGCATCCGCTCGTTTTCGACCGGTCTGGCAGCTGGTTGGGCTGCGTAAGAGGCGGAAGTTCCGCTTCACCCCTTCATTACGTCGTCGACCGGGGTGACGTCAAGATCTTTTATGATCATACAAATTATCGTAGGGTCCCCCGTATGTTCGCCCAAGGGGGCCCTCGCTGCCACGACTTCCGTCCGCGACGGGTGTCGGTCACCGGGCCCCACCGGACGAGCGCCGAACCACGGCAGTGCGTCGCCACCATCGACGGCTGAGGCGCCACCGCGCCACTCCAAGAGGCGACCGCTCGACAGGCAGAATCGATCCTGCTCAACAACATCGGGGGATGTTCCAATGCTTCTTTTCATCGAGTCCATACGGACTGGCACCGGAATGTCCCACGTGAAGTGGGCGGTCGAGAACGGCATCGACACCGCCTACATCACCGACCAGCCTCTCGAGGCCGCGAAGGCAAGATTCTGCGGTGAGGTCGTCGAGGAGCTCGAACGCCGGGGACGGGTCTTCCTCGTACCTTCCACCATGACCGCCGACGTTCCCTCCGACCTCGTCGACCGGATCCGCGAAGCGGGCGGTCCGACCGGTGTCGTCTGCCTGCTGGACCGGAGCGTGGAGTTCGCCGCGGTCCTGGCCGAGCAGCTCGGGGTTCCGTACCCCAGCCCGGACGCGGTCCGCACCATCCGCGACAAGCGCTCGGCGCGCCGCTTCTACAGCGAGGTCGGTGTCCCGAACCTGCGCTGGTGCGCCCCCGAGAGCCCGGAGGAACTGGTCGACTTCGTCGAGCAGTTGGACGTCCCGGTGGTGCTCAAGAACAGCCGCGGGGCCGGCAGCTTCAACGTCACGCTGGTCCGCAACGCGGAAGAGGCCGTCACCGCCTTCGCCGAGCTGAGCGAAGACGTCCCGTTCTTCGGTGGCGGGCTGCTGGCCGAGGAGTACGTCCGCGGCCCCCTCTACAGCCTGGAAACCCTGATCACGGACGGCCGCTGCCACCACCTGGGGGTCACGGACCGCCAGATCGGCCCCAACCCGGCCTTCTGCGAGATTTCCTACAGCTTCCCCGTGCAGGTCCCGGAGTCGGTCGAGGCCCGCATGCGGCAGACCGTCGAGACGTGCGTGGCAGCCCTGGACATCCGGCAGGGAATGCTCCACACCGAGTTCGCCGTGATGGGCGACGACGACGTCGTGATCATCGAGATCAACATCCGGCCCCCCGGCGCCGGGATCCCGCTGATGATGAACGACTGCCTGGACAGCCCGCTCCCCAAGATCCTCGCCGCCTCGGCGCTCGGCACCGAGCTGCCGTCGCTGAACCAGAACGGCCGGGCGTCCACCACCATGACCGTCTACCCGACGCTGCGCGGCAAGCTCACCGCCCTGCACGGCGTCGAGGAGGCAGTCCGCGCGCCGTTCGTCGCACAGGTCCTGCCCGGCGCGCAGATCGGTGAAGAAGTCTTCCCGCCCGTGGACTACCGGGGCGCGCTGTGCCAGATCCGGACGGTCGCCGACTCGGTGAACCTGTCCTACAACGCAGCCGTGCAAGCCGCCCGGGACGTCTGGGCGGAGGTCGAGTGATGACGGCAGGTGGCGCTCACCTGCCGCCCAGCCCACGAAGAGCCGGCTGACACCGGCCCTGAGGCACCCGGCCCGGTCGGGTGCCCGCCCCGGGAGATCCCCGGCCGCTGTGCGGAAGCCGGACGACCGGGCGCACCGGTACGGACGGAGACCGGCTCCCCAGGCACGCGGCGCATCGTGACCGGGCGGCCCTGCCGCCGAGCGTCACGGCCGTCGAGCACGCAGGCCTCGCCGTGTCCGGAGCCGCGAGCCACCCGTACTCACCGCCGGCCGTTCAACCACGCCTGCACCACCACGAATTGTGATCCGTCGCACCACCGAGCGCGACACGAACGACAAGGGTGAACCATGTCGCAAACGCCAACCGCAACCAAGCTGAACGTGCGCCCGGCCGCGGGCTACATCGGCGCGTACGTCGACGGCATCGACCTGAAGGCCGACCTCGACGAGACCACCGTCGAGGAGCTGCGCCAGGCCCTCCACAAGCACAAGGCCCTGTTCTTCCGCGGCCAGCACCTGGACCACGCCTCGCACGTCGCGTTCGCGGGGCGGTTCGGCCCGCTCGCCGTACGCGCCCGGATCCAGGACACCGAGGAACTCAACCCGTTCCCGCAGATCCTGACGATCTCTCCGCAGCTCGACAAGAAGCTGGTGGGCGCCGACTACGAGGCGGTGTTCCGCAGCAAGTGGGTGACCAGCATCAGCGGCTGGCACGTCGACGCCTCGCAGGTGGTGAACCCGCCGGCGATCGCGTTCCTGCGCGCCGACGAGGTCCCGCCGTTCGGCGGCGACACGCACTGGACGAACCTGGTGGCCGCCTACGAGGGCCTGTCGGAGCCGATCCGGAAGATGATCGACGGGCTCCAGGCACTGCACACCTTCTGGCCCGCCCAGCAGCTGGACCCGCGCAACCCGGTCGAGAAGAAGGCCCTCGACATGATCGGGAACGAGCGGGAAGCAGTGCACCCGGTCGTGCGCGTGCACCCCGAGACCGGCGAGAAGGCCCTGTTCGTCAACCCGTCGCGTACCGCTCGCATCCTGGGGATGAACCCGGTCGAGAGCCGCAAGCTCCTGGAGCTGCTGTTCGAGGAGCTGACCCGGCCGCAATACACCTGCCGGTTCGCCTGGGAGCCGGGTTCGTTCGCGGTGTGGGACAACCGGACCACCGCGCACCTGGCCGCCGCCGACATCGACCACCTCACCGAGGAGGGCCACGTCCGCATCATGCACCGGACGTCGACCGTCGGTGACGTCCCTGTCGGCCCGGACGGCTTCACCTCGTACGCACTGGCGGGCGTGCCGCTGGTCGAGCCGAAGGCCGACAACGACGTGCCCCCGCACGAAGCCCGGTGAACACGGCCCAGCCCATGGTCGCGGTCGCGGCTCCGTCGGTCGTGCCCGGGTCGCTGACCCGGGCGGCCGACGCCGCCGCGGCCTTCGACCGCTACCCGCAGTACCAGGCCGGAATGCGCTGGATGGCGGACTTCGTCACCCAGCCGGACCCCGACCTGGGCCGGCCCGGGGCGGTCTGTCCGCGGCTCGAGCCCGCCATCCGCGCCAACACGGTGTGGCTGGTCGCGCTGACGGTGCACGGGACGACACCCGCTGATGCCGCCGATGCCGGGCGGCTGCTGCTCGACCTGTTCGAGGAGGTTGCCGCCGGGCCGCACCGGTCGACCACCGCGCTGCTCGGGTTCTTTCCCGGCCTGCCGAGCGAGCGGGCGGCCGGCTTCATCGACGGCGGCCACGGCCTCCTGCGGCCCGAGGCGGTCGAACGCGGCCTGATGCTGGGGGAGTTCCACGCGGACAGCACCGTCGGCGGTGTGCACAACCGGGCGTTCCCGGTGATGCAGTGCCCGGAGCCGATGTACGCCGTCCGCGCCATGACCCCCCACGACCTGCTGTTCGCCGATCAGCCCGGCACCCCGCCGGCCGACCGGCTCAGCTACCTCCTGGCGTACCAGCGGCACATCGGCCCCCGGCTCAGCCCGGCGGTGCGGGAAGGCCTCGAGGCCAAGGTGAGTGCCGCCCGTCAAGCTCTTTCATCGGGAGACTCATCGTGACCCTGCATCCCCCGGCCGCTCTCGCCGGGCCGACCCTCGCCGCGGCGCTGGAGACTGCCTACCGGGAACACCGGACCTCGGACGCGGTCGTCACCGCGTCCGGGGCGCTGACCTACCAGGACCTGGCCGAGCAGGCACACGCCGTCGCCGCCGGCGTGCGTGCCGCGTGTCCTGCCCAGCCGGGTGTTGCCTCATCGGGCCCCGCCCCGGTCGTGGCCGTGGTCATCGAGCGCTCGCCCGAGTTCGTCGCCACCGTGCTGGGCGTGCTCGCCGCCGGGGCTGTGTACCTGCCGCTCGACCCGGACGCGCCGGACGCCTTCCTGCGCGACGTGTTCACCGAGGCCCGGCCGGCGCTGGTCATCACCACCGCCGACCGGGCCGCCCGGCTGCGGGAACACACGACCGCGCCGGTGCGGCCGTACCAGGACCTGGCCGCGCACGAGCCGACGGCTCCGGTCGCGGACGGGGCGGTGGACCCCTCTCAGCCTGCGTACGTCATCTACACGTCGGGGTCGACCGGCGCGCCGAAGGGCGTGCTGGTCCCCCACTCCGCGCTGCTGAACTCCACGGCAGCGCGCGCCGACCGGTTCGGCGAGGCGGGCCGGGTACTGCTGCTGCACTCGCCGGCGTTCGACCTCACCACCGGTGTCCTGTTCTGGACGCTGCTGACCGGCGGCACCCTGATCATCGACCCGGCCGGGCTCACCGACGTCGCCCGCACCGTCGACCTGGTGCACGAGCACGGCGTCACGCAGCTGATCTACCCGGCGTCGCTGTACAGCGTCTTCCTGGACCGTGCCGCGAGCCGGCCCCCCACCAGCCTCAAGGCCGTCGGAATCGGCAGCGAGCGGTGGAGCCCCGCCGTGATCGAGCGGCACGCCCGCCTGCTGCCGGACACCAGCCTGTTCAACGAGTTCGGTCCGACGGAAGCATGCGTCGTCTCCAGCTACGGCCGGGTCTACGACGCCGAGACCGGACAGCGGACGCCGATGGCCATCGGTCGGCCGGTGCGCAACACCGGCTACCTCCTCCTCGACGCCGACGGCCGGCCCACCACCGGAACCGGCGAACTGGTCATCACCGGCGCCAACCTCGCGCTCGGCTACCTCAACCGTCCGGAACTGACCGCCGAGCGGTTCGTGACCGTCGACGGCGAGCGGGCGTACCGGACCGGTGACCTCGTCCAGCAGGACGCCTCGGGCGACTTCGTGTTCCTGGAGCGCGCCGACCGTCAGGTGCAGGTCGGCGGGCACCGCGTGGAACCGGGCCACGTCGAGTCCGTCCTGATGGAGCACCCCCGCATCCTCACGACGCACGTCACCGGACGTGCCGTCGCCTCGGAATCCGGGTCGACCTCTCTCGTCGCCTACCTGGTTCCGGTCCCGGACGCGGACCGTGAGCCGTCGGCTGCCGGGCCCGACGCAGACCGCACGGGCGAGGCGTCGTTCATCGCCGACTGCGACCGCCATCTGCGCGCCCGGGTTCCGGCGTACCTCGTCCCCTCCGCGTACGTCGTGATCCACGAACTGCCCCGGACCGCGGCCGGGAAGATCGACCAGGCACGGCTGCCCGAGCCGTCCGCGGCCGGCGCCCAGCCCGCGGACGCCCTCGAAGAGAGCCTGGCGAACGCGGCCGCCACCATCCTCGGCCTGACGGACGTACCGGTGGACCGGTCGCTGCTGATGCTGGGCGCCAACTCCCTGGCGCTGATCCGGCTCGCCGCCGTCGTCGCCGCCGACCACGCCGTCGACCTTCCGGTCAGCGCCCTGTTCGCGACCCCGACCATCACGGACATCGCCGCCCTCGTCCGGGCCGGCGCCCCGTCCGACCGTCCGCGGATCCAGTCCGGCACGGCCCCCACGGAGACCGGGCCGGACGGTGCGGCGGGGTTCCCGCTCAGCGGTCAGCAGGAGCAGATCTGGGTCCTGACCCAGCTGACCCCCGACGCGCTCGCGTACAACACCCAGTTCTCCCTGCGGATGCACGGCCCGGTGGACATCACCGCGCTGCAGCGGGCGCTGTCGCACATCGTGACCCGGCACGAGATCCTGCGCTCCACCTTCCACGACGGCACCAACGGGCCGGTCCAGGTCGTCCACGAACCCTGGCAGGCGAAGGTCGAGGTCGTCGATCTCACCGGCCTGCCCGAGCAGGACCGCGCCGCGGAACTCGACGCCCGGATAGGTGCCGAGGTCGCCGTCGGCTTCGACGTGGCCACCCTGCCGCTGGTCCGCTGGCACCTGTTCCGCCTCGCCCCCGACGAGTGGCGGCTGCTACAGGTCGAACACCACTTCGCGCACGACGGCTGGTCCGCCCAGCTGTTCCTGGCCGAACTCCGCGACGCGTACGACGCGATCGCCGACGGCCGCCTGCCGGACCTTCCGGCGCTGCCGGTGCAGTACCGCGACTTCGCGGCCTGGCATCACGCCTGGCGGGAGAGCGGCGACTACGCCGGTCAGGTCGCGTACTGGTGTGACGAACTGTCCGACTGCCCCCGCGACGGCGCGACGTTCGCGGCGGACCGGCCCCGGCCGGTGGCCCGGTCGTACCGCGGCGGCCGGCTCAGTGCCCACATCCCGGCCGAGGTCATGCACGGCCTCGACGACCTGGCCACCCGGCACGGGGTGAGCCGTTTCGCGGTGTTCCTGTCGGCGTTCGCGCTGCAGGTGTGGCAGCACACCGGCGAGGAGGACATCGTTCTCGGGTCGGCGCTGGTCAACCGCCGCCAGCCCGGCACCGACCTGCTGCTCGGGATGTTCGTCAACGCACTTCCGCTGCGGGTGCGCATCAACCCGGCCGGCGCGCTGAGCGAGCTGCTGCGCGCGACGATGGACGTCGTGCTCGGCGCGCAGGACCATCAGGAACTGCCGTTGCTCGACCTGCTGGCGCGCCTGGACCTGCCGCGCGACCCGGGCCGGAACCCGCTGTTCAACCTCATGTTCGCGTTCCACGACACGCCGCGGCCGTATCTGCGGATGGGGTCGGTGCAGGCGAGCCTGGTCATCGAGCACAACGCGTCCGCCAAGGGCGACATCAACGTGGTGTGCGTCCCCGACCCCCGCCACCCGGACGGGAGCGGACAGGGTGGGATGACCATCCTGTGGGAGTACGACACCGACCTGTTCGACGCGGACTCCGCCGAAGAACTCCTCGGCGGCTTCGAAACGGTCCTGAGCCTGCTGTCGCGCGCGGCCGACGAGCCGGTCCGCGAACTGGACCTGCTGGGTGCCGACGAGACGGCACGGGTCCTGGCCATGAGCACCGGATCGGCCGACCAGGTTCCGCACGGCACACTGCACGCCGGCTTCGCGGCCGCGGTGGCCGCGCACCCGGACGCGGTCGCGGTCGAGCAGGCCGGGTCCTCGTGGACGTACCGTCAACTCGATCTGCACGCCCGGGACCTCCAGCGGCGGCTTGCCGACGCGGGCCTGCGGGCCGGCGCCGTCGTCGCGATCACCTGCCCCGCCGGCATCGGCCTGGTCGCGGCGATCCTGGCCGTGTTGCGGTCCGGCGCGCTCTACGTGTGCATCGACCCGGCGCAGCCCTCGGCCCGCACCGCCGCGATGTACGAGGACGCCGCCCCGGGCGTCATCGTCGCCGACCGCGCCTCCCTGGCCGGTGCGGCGCCGTCCGGGGCACCCGTGGGCGTGCCCGTGGTGTACGCCGACGACCTGCCCGTCGGCACGGCACCGGACACCGGCGCCCCGGCCGACGCGGACATCGGTCCGGCCGACGGCGCGTACCTCGTCTACACCTCGGGCTCCACCGGAACCCCGAAGGCGGTGCTGACCAGCCACGCCAACGCATGCGCCGCGGTGCACGGCCGCACCAGGTACCTGGAGGCGGCGGGCCGGGAGTCCGGCCTGCCGGTCAAGACCCTGGTCACGCTGCCGGTGATCTTCGACGTCGCACCGCACATGATGCTGTGGACGCTGTGGTCGGGCGGCACCATCGTGGTCCCGGACACCGCCGACGACGCCCGGGACCCCGACCGCATCCGTTCTCTTGTCGAGCGGTGCGAGGTCACGCACGTCAACTTCACCGCGTCGTTCTACCGGCAGCTGGTGCGGACGCTCCCGGTCGGATGGACCCCCAAGCTGCGGGTCGTGGCCATCGGTGGCGAGGCGTGCAGCCCGGATGACATCCGCGAGCACGCCGTGCGCGTGCCCGGCGCGGCCCTGGACAACGAGTACGGCCCCACCGAGGGCACCGTCTGGTGCTCCGCGCAGCGCCTGCACCCGGCACCCCCGGGTGCGGGGACGCGAGTGAGCGTCGGTGGCCCGCTGGCCAACTACCGCATGGTGGTGCTGGACCCGGACGGGCGGCTGCTGCCCGCCGGCGCGGCCGGCGAGCTGTACATCGGCGGCCCCGGGGTGGCTCTCGGCTACCACCGCCGCCCCGAGCTGACCGCCGAGCGGTTCCCGGTCCAGGCGGGCGGACCGCTCGCAGGGCAGCGCCTGTACCGGACCGGGGACCGGGTCCGGCTCCGGGCCGGGAGCTTCGACATCCTCGGACGTCTCGACGACCAGGTGAAGGTCCGCGGGTTCCGGGTGGAACTCGGGGAGGTCACCGCCTGTCTGCTGAAGCACCCGGACGTCGCCGACGCCGCGGTGCTCCTGCGGGGATCCGGTGACACGGCGCGACTGGTCGCGTACGTCGCCGCCCCGGCCGACAGCGCCGTCCGTCCGGAGCACATGCGGGAGTGGGCGGCACAGCGGCTGCCCTCGTACATGCTCCCGACCGGGTTCGTGATCATGGACCGGCTTCCCCGTACGTCCACCGGGAAGATCCAGGCGTCGCAGCTGCCGGAACCGCCGGAGCAGACCGGTACGGGTCCGGCGGCCGAGCCCGAGACGCCCCGCCAGCAGCTGCTGCTGCAGGTGTGGCGGGACACGCTCCAGCAGCCGCGCATCGGCCTCGACGACGACTTCTTCGCCAGCGGCGGCGACTCCCTGCAGGCCATCCGGGCCGCCGCTCGGACACGTGCCCTCGGGGTGGACGTCAGCGTCGCGGACCTGTTGACCGCAACGACCGTCCGTGCCCTGGACCACCTGATCACCCACCGCCCCGACAGCGACGTCGTCGCGGTGACCGAACGCAGGCCGGGCGGGACCGGGCTGCCGCTCACGGCGATCCAGGCCTGGTTCTTCGACCAGCGGTTCGCCGACCCGGACCACTTCCACCAGGCGCGCCTGTTCGAGCTGGCAGACGACGGCGACCCGGAGACCCTGCGCGCGGCGCTGGACTGGGTGATCCGCCGGCACGACGCGTTCCGTACCCGGTTCACCCGCGACGGGGACACCTGGAGTGCCGTCCTCGACGAGGAGCCGGCCGGTGACCTGCTGAGCGAGCACACGGTGCCGGACGGCGAGCAGCCGCTCGAGCAGCGGCTCGACGCCCTGCTGCGCGGTCTGCACCGTCAGATCGACATCGAGGGCGGCAGGCTGGCCGACTTCGCACTGGTGCGCGTCCCGGGCAGCTCCCGCATCCGGGTGTACCTGATCGCGCATCACCTGATCGTCGACGTGGTGTCCTGGCAGATCCTCACCGACGACATCGCGTGGGCCCACCGGGCCCTGCTCGACGGCCGGGAGCTGCCCGACGGCGCGGCACCGGGCATCCCCGACCGGGCCGCCGAGGCACCCGCCCCGGACACGCACTGGGAGACGCTCGCCAAGGCGCAGAAGCCGGTCCTCTCCGGTGCCGGAACCGCCGCGCAGACGTCCGCGGCCGGGGACCGGATCCGGGTGAGCTCCCGCCTGTCGCAGCGGGTCGCCACGTACCTGGGTCAGGAGACCCGCCGACTGCACGACATCAGCGCCCAGGCCGTCCTGCTGGCAGCGCTGCACCGCGCGCTGGCCCCGCACGGCGACGGTTCGGACCTGTACGTGTGGCTGGAAGGTCACGGCCGGACCCAGGCCGACGACGGCCGCCTCGAGAACGTGGTCGGCTGGCTGACCTCGCTCTACCCGGCGCTGCTCACCGACCTCGACGCGGATCCGGCTCGCCTCGTCGACGCCGCGGCCGCCGTCGACCGGCAGCTCGCCGCGGTCCCGGACGCCGGTACCGGCTTCGGCCGGGGGCGTTACCTGCACCCGGACTCGCCGCTCGGCCGGCAGCTGAGCTCCGTCGCCTCGCCGCAGATCACGTTCAACTACCTCGGCGGGCACCAACTGCCTGCCGGTGACCGTGTGCTGAGGCCGGTCGCGGCTCCGGAGGCGGCGACCATCTCCGCCGCCAACGTGCTGCCGACACCGCTCGACGTGACGGTCGCCCCGGCCACGGACGGCACCGTGGTCTGCCACCTCTCCGTCGATCCGGCGCTGCTGTCCGCCGAGGAGGCGGAGCAGGTCGCCGACCGCTTCGCTGCCGAGGTGGAGAACGCCGCCCGGATGGTCCCGCTGACCACCGCGCCGGTGGACCACCCCGCGCGCACGCTGTTCATGATCCACCCGGTCGACGGGCGGATCGACTGGTATGCGCCGATGGCCGGTGTGCTCGGCCGCGGCTGGGACTGCTACGGCCTG
Source organism: Streptomyces sp. NRRL S-244 (assembly GCF_000717915.1). Classification (GTDB taxonomy): domain Bacteria; phylum Actinomycetota; class Actinomycetes; order Streptomycetales; family Streptomycetaceae; genus Streptomyces. Next base: position 107,095 of record NZ_JOCX01000021.1, on the reverse strand, counting down.
CCGCACGACCACACCTGCGAGAGCACGACGATGAGCGCGCTCGCCCGCCGTTACCTGGACCAGATCCGGGCGGCGAAGCCCTCCGGCACGTACACCCTGGCCGGTTGGTGCATGGGCGCGCCGCTGATCTACGAGATCGCCCGCCAGGCGCACGCGGACGGCGACGGCGACCGCATCGACGACCTGATCGTCATGGACCCGACGCCCGCCGATCCGCCGGCGAACCCGGACGCCGCCCTGGTCGACCACGCGCACGTCGAGCTCCCGCACCAGACGAAGCCCGCGATCGCCGAGGCGCTCGCCGCGACCCGGGAGCTGCCGATCCCGGAGCGTGCCGCGGCGCTCGTCGATCTGCTCGGTCCCGCCGGTCCGGGTGTACCCGACCACCCGCTGCTCGGAAAGCTGCGGATGCGGCTGAGCTTCCACGCCGCGATGAACGCGTGGCGGCCCACCGGGCAGGTGCCGCGGCTGACGATGTGCCTGCCCGAGGTCGTCACGGCGGGCCACGAGAAGGCCCCCGAGGGCTGGCGTCCGCTCGGCGCCACCGTGACCGTCACCACGATCGCAGGAGACCACGTCAGCATGCTCAGCGCCGGTGAACTCACCCAGGCCGTCAACTCCCGGCGTGACGGGGAGGGGTCGTGACCACCACACCCGAGGTCCGCGCCCTGCGCCCCGGCATCTGGCCCACGACGGCCGAACAGGGCCCGGACGGGGTGCTGAGCATCGGCGGCGTACCGATGACGGAACTCGCCGAGCAGTACGGAACACCCGCGTACATCTTCGACGAGGCCGACTTCCGGGAGCGCTGCACCACCTTCCGTCAGGCGTTCCACGACTTCGACGTCTACTACGCGAGCAAGGCGTTCCTCACCCGCACCAGCGCGCGCATCGTCGAGGAAACCGGCCTCAGCCTGGACGTCTGCACGGAGGGCGAACTCGCCTACGCCAAGGCCGTGGACTTCCCGGCCGAGCGCATCCTGCTCCACGGCAACAACAAGTCCGAGGCGGATCTGGTCGCGGCCCTCACGTACGGAGTCGGGCGCATCGTGGTCGACTCCGTCGAGGAGCTCGACCGGCTCGAGGCACTGGTGCCCCGCTTTCCCGGCAGCAGGCCGGGCGTGCTGCTGCGGGTCACGGTGGGCGTGCAGGCCGACACCCACGCGCACATCGCCACCGCGCACGAGGACCAGAAGTTCGGCTTCTCGCTGGTCAGCGGAGAGGCCGAAAAGGCGGTGCGCCGGGTGGCCGACAGCGGGCTGCTCGAACTGCGCGGCCTGCACAGCCACATCGGCTCGCAGATCCTCGGCACGGCCGGCTTCGAGGCGGCCGCCAAGCGGCTCGTCGAGCTGCGGGCCAAGCTCGCCCGGGACGGCATCGAGCTGCCCGAGCTGGATCTCGGCGGCGGGTTCGGCATCGCCTACACCGAGCACGACGCCCCCACGCCGGCCAAGGCGATGGCCGACATCCTGCGGACCGTCGTGGAAAAGGAGTGCGCCGCACTCGGGGTTCCGGTGCCCCGCCTGGCGATCGAGCCGGGCCGCGCCATCGCCGGCCCCGCGGGGGTGACGCTCTACCGCGTCGGCGCCGTCAAGCATCGTGAGGGCATCCGTACCTTCGTCGCGGTCGACGGTGGCATGAGCGACAACGTGCGCACCGCGCTCTACGACGCCACGTACTCCGTCCAGCTCGCGGGGCGCATCTCGGACGCGCCCCCCGCACTGGTCCGCGTCGTCGGCAAGCACTGCGACGCCGGGGACGTGGTGGTGCGCGAGGACCACCTGCCGTCCGACGTCCGGGCCGGCGACCTGCTCGCGGTGCCGGGCACCGGCGCGTACTGCCGCAGCCTCGCGCACAACTACAACCAGATCCCGAGACCGCCCGTGATCGCTGTGGCCGAGGGCCGAGCGCGCGAGATCGTGCGCCGCGAGACGGTCGAGGACCTGATGCGCCTCGACATCGGCTGATCGCCAACCCGCCACGGCGGCCCCCGGCCGCCGTGGCGGCAGCCACTGCACCAGTCGTGCCAGCAAGGAGCCACGATGACCAAACAGCGTCCCCAGGATGCGTACACCAACAGCATCGAGTCGCCGACGTACCAGAGCGCCTCCTACTACTTCAACAACGCGGACCACGTGAAGGACGGCCTGCACGACGGGTCCGTGCCCGCGGGACGCTACGGCCGCTACTCCAACCCCACCTGGATCGAGGTGGAGGACAAGCTGAGCGAGCTCAGCGGCGCCGAGAGCTCCCTGGTCTTCGCCTCCGGCATGGCCGCGCACGTCACCGCGTTCCTCGCGCTGCTCGAGGCGGGCGACGAGGTGGTGCTGCCGTCCGAGTCGTACCGGCAGGTGCGCAACGTCTTCCACCACATCCTGCCGAAGTTCGGCGTCGTGGTGCACGAGTTCTCCATCCGGGACCCGGAGGCGTTCATCGAGAACGTCGCGGCGCTGCGCGGCCGGATCAAGCTCGTGCACCTGGAGATGCCGTCCTCGCCGCACATGTACCTGATCGACGTGGCCCGGGTGCGGGCGGCCGTCGGGCCGGACGTGATCCTCACCCTGGACAGCTCGTTCTCGCCGCCGCCGAACTACTACGCGCTGCAGTGGGGCGTGGACCTGGTGCTGTTCAGTGCCACCAAGTACCTCAGCGGGCACGGAGACATCGTGGCCGGGGTGGCCTCGGGCCGCGAGGAGCTGATGGAGAAGCTGCGCTGGTACCGGGACACGACCGGACCGATCATCGACGGCAACACGGCCTTCCTGCTGCGCCGCAGCCTCTACACGCTGCAACTGCGCATGGAGCGGGTCAATGCCATGGGCCTGGAGGTCGCGCGCTTCCTGGAGGGGCACCCGGCCGTCGACCGTGTCTACTACAACGGCCTCGAGTCGCACCCGCATTTCAAGCTGGCGCAGCAGTACCTGAACGGCTTCGGCGGGGTCATCACCTTCGAGCTCAGGATGAGCGAGGAGCAGACCGCGGAGGTCGTCGACCGCCTGCGCGTGCCCTTCATGGCCTCGAACTTCGGCGCTCCGCACACGCTCGTCGAACAGAGCACGTTCTTCACCTACTTCGAGTACTCCGAAGACGAGCTGGTGAGCATCGGGGTCCCGCGCGGAACGGTGCGGCTGGCCCTCGGCTACAGCAACGACGTCGCGGACATCATCAAGGACCTCGACCAGGCGCTCTCCCACGTGCTGTCGCGGGCAGAGGATTCCGTCGCCTCCTGAGCCGTCGGCCGCCGGCGCCGTACCGTTCCGACGGTCCGCGCCGACGCGGCGGCCGGTGCCTGCCGCGGGAGGTCCGGGTGCGGGGCAATTCGCCGCCCAGCGGGCGAACGTGTGCGGTGCGGTACCATCTCGTATGGCGTAATGGAAGTCAGCGCCTGTGCAGCACCGTGCAGGTTGGGTCTGTGGATACCTCGCTTTCGATTCGGCCGCGCGCGAGCACTTGTTACGCCGGGTGTGCCCGCTCTCAGGATTTCCGGAGAGCGAATTCTTCCGACTGTGCGCTACCGGGTGGCGACAATCTGCACTGCCCGCACGAGCCTCGCCAATTGCACCGATCGTGGATTGCAGGCTCTTTTCTGGAGACGACGTGAAAATCCTCCCCGAGATCTCTCGTACGCTGAGTGAATACCTCCTCATCCCCGGCCTGACCACAGAGGACTGCACGCCGGACAATGTGGATCTCGGGGCGCCGCTGGTGCGTCACCGGGTCGGCGAGGAGTCGGCCGTTCGGATCGCCACGCCCATGGTGAGCGCCGTCATGCAGGCGGTGTCGTCGCCGACGCTGGCGGTGGCCCTGGCCCAGGTCGGCGGGCTGTCGTTCATCCACCAGAACCAGCAGATCGAGGACCAGGCCGCGGACGTGCTGGCGGTCAAGCGGCACAAGGCCGGCTTCCGCACCAGCGAGGTCACCGTGGCGCCGGGGACTCCTCTCGGCGAGGTCGCCCGCCGGCTCTCGGAGACGGAGCAGGGCGTGGCCGTGGTCACGCAGAGCGGTGAAGCGGACGGCGAGTTCCTCGGCATCATCAGCCTCGACGACTTCCACCTGGAGCGCCACGGGGACTCGGAGAGCGCCGGCAAGCGCATGCGGAGCCGCGACAACCTGGTCACCGCTCCCGCCTCCGTCTCGCTGTCCGAGGCCAACGAGCTCGTCTGGCAGCATCACCTGGACGTGCTGCCGGTGATCGAGGACGGCCGGGTCGCCTCCCTGGTCCTCAAGCGGGACTACCAGGCCCACAAGACGTACCACCGTGCGACGGTGGACGGCGAAAAGCGTCTGCGCGTGGGTGCCGGCATCAATTCGCGTGACTACAAGGACCGCATTCCCGCCCTGGTGGAGGCCGGCGCGGACGTGCTGTGCCTGGACTCCTCTGACGGCTATTCCGTGTACCAGGCGAAGACCCTCGAATTCGCCCGGGAAACGTACGGGGACGATGCTTTCGTCGGTGCGGGCAACGTCGTCGACGGCCGGGCGTTCCGTTACCTGGCCGACGCGGGCGCGGCGTTCGTGAAGGTGGGGATCGGCGGTGGCGCCATCTGCACCACGCGGGAGCAGAAGGGCATCGGCCGCGGTCAGGCCTCCGCGCTGCTCGCCGTGGTCGAGGCGCGCGACGCCTACGCCCAGGAGACCGGCGTGTACGTGCCGCTGTGCTGCGACGGCGGTCTGCTCAACGACTCGCACATGGCGATGGCCCTGGCGATGGGGGCGGACTTCATCATGCTCGGCCGCTACTTCGCCCGGCTCGACGAGAGCCCGTCGCGCAAGCTGCAGATCGGCGGCCAGTGGTACAAGGAGTACTGGGGCGAGGGCTCGCGGCGCGCGCAGAACGCGGCCCGCTACGGCCAGCGCGGCCAGATGGTCTTCGAAGAGGGCGTCGACGGCTACGTCCCCTACGCGGGCAGCCTGTACGACAACGTGGAGCGCACCCGGGCGAAGCTGATCTCCACCATGATCAGCTGCGGGTCGACGAACCTGCGGGACTTCCACCGGGACGCGGTGCTGGCCCCGGTGTCGGCGGAGTCGTTCAAGCAGACCGGCGCCGAGATCGAGGTGCGCCGGCCCGCCATCGACGCCGGAGAGTAAGCCGGACGACCGGACGACCGGACGACCAGACGGCCCCGCGCCCTCGGCCTCAGTGCCGAAGGCGCGGGGCCGTCCGCCGTCTACTCGGCGCGCCGCAGCAGGCGCGTGGCGTACACCTGGGCGGCCGGCGGGACGGCGAGGGCGGGATGGAGCGCCGCCATGCTGGCGTCCCGCCACAGCCGCGACAGCGCGCCGGTGCCGCTGGTGGCCCGTACCCCCGCGCTCTGGAAGAGGGCTTGGACGGCTTCGTTCAGGAGCCCGGCGGCGGTGGCGTGGTCGCGGCGGCAGCGGGCGGCGAGCAGCGCGGTGAGCGCGTCGGGCTCGTCGCAGGTACGGGCCGCCCGGCGCAGCAGGAGGTCCGCGGCGTCGATCTTCCCGGAGGCGGTCGCCAGCGCCGCATCGCCGTCGCGCAGTGAGCCCGCCGACGGGTGCCGGCTCGCGGCGGCGGTCCAGGCGTCCAGCGCCGCGCGCGCGGCACCGAGCAGCGGAACGGCGAAGAAGAGGCCGCTGATCGCCTCGTGCGGTACGCGGTAGCACTCCCCGTCCGCGGGCGGGTCCGCGGCCGTGAACAGCTGCTCGCGGCTGAAGGAGTGGTCCTCGGGGACGAACACCTCAGTGTCGAGGACAAGGGTGTCGCTGCCGGTTCCGCGTAGGCCGACCGCGCCGCTCCAGGTCGGCTCGGTGCTCCACGCCGAGCGGGGCACGAGCAGGAACCGCGGGCCGGGGGCGCCCTCGGGCACGGCGGACAGCAGGGCCCACCGGGCATGGTGGACCCCGCTGCAGTTGGACCACCGTCCGGACAGCGCCCACCCGCCAGGGGCGGGCGTGGCGGTTCCGGCCGGCTGCAGGGTGCCGGCGATGGGCACGTGGGGGCCGTGCGCCCACACGGCCTTCTGCCCGGCGGAGGGCAGGTAGGCGGCATTCCGGCTCATGGAGGTCATGACCGCGGCGCACCATCCGGCGGACGGGTCGGCCTCGGCCAGGCGGAGCAGCGCGGGCAGGCAGTCCTCGAACCGTCCCGCGGCGCCGCCGAAGGCTCGGGGCACGAAGTGGGCGAGCAGCCCGGTTCCGGTGAGGGCCTCGGCGACGGCGTCGGGCAGCCGGCCCGCCCTGTCGGTATGGGGGGCGTGCTCGGCGGCGGACAGCACGGCAGCCTCGACGTCGAGCACCGGCGTGGAGGGGGTGAACGTCATGTGAGCCGGCCTGGAGGGGTTCGGGTGGCTGTGCACACGGGGCGAGGTCAGGACTGCGGCCGGAGGATGACGGTCGGGATCGGGCGCTGGGTCGACTGCTGGTACGTGTCGTACGCGGGCCACACGCCGGTCATCAGCTTCCACAGGAGCGCGTGCTCCTCGCCGGTGGCGGTGTGGGCCTGCACGGTGAACTGCTGGTCGCGGACCTGGATGAGGGCCGTGTCGTGCTGCTGGAGGTTGAGGTACCAGTCCGGGTGGTTGTCGGCGCCGAGATTGGAGGCGACGACGACGTAGGCGTCCTGGTGGCGGCCGTAGATGACGACGGTGCGGCGCGGCAGACCGCTGCGGCGGCCGATGGTGGTCAGCAGCAGGGTCTCGGCGCCGTTCCAATCGTGGCCTTCGGCTCCGGCGGTGGCGGCGTACTGGCGGGCGTGGTTGGCGATCCCGTTGACGCGGCTGTCGGTGGCGGCGGTGGCGAACGGGTCCGGTGCGGTCACGGCAGGTACGCTTCCTTCTTCTTCGTGGCTTCAACGTGGCGGGAATCCGGGGCACTTCGGACGATGCCGGCCCACCGGGTGCGGAAAGTTCGGAGGCCGCACGACCGCCGCAGCCATCGGTCAATGAATTCGCTCCGACGGGCGGATGATTGACGACACATCAGAACATTGCGGCCGGTATCACGGCGCCAACACCATCACGGGAATGCACCCGGAAGCAGAAATAAAAGCCGGACCGTCCCGCTCCGCCCGACTGCGGTAAATCATGAGACTGCACTGCTCGTTGAGTCGATTCCAACCCCGCTCCCCTGTGATGATCATCACAGGGGATGTGTGGCGCTCGCGCTGTGATCATGGTGTTAGCTAGCAACCCATTAGACCTATGGCCGTATAAATGCCAGGGACTTGAGGGTGAAATCGAGGGTTACCCGGGAATGGGGATTCCCGGGCGTCGCCGAGGCGCGGGCCCTTCCTCATCCGGGTCGCCGGGCTTCAGTCGCCCCGGGCCTTCATGGCGGGCACTGCCTCCCCGCCGGGACTGAAGGCTCCGACGGGGAGCTCGAACCGGCGCCGCCCTGACCAGAGCCCGTCTCCGGCCGACGCCGCACTGGAAGGTTCGACATCATGACCTCGCGCCCACGCCCCCTGTTCGTCGGGGTCGACCGCTACGTTCTGCGAGCCTGCGCCAGGCGCGGCATCCCCGCCGTCGTCGTCTACGGACCGTACTGGAGGGACAGCGGGATCCCGGACCTCCCGGACTGCGTCACTGCCGTCTTCGTGGAGGACGAGTGCAGTGCCGAGGCGGTGCTGACCGCACTCACCCGGGCCGGCCTCGGCGAGGAACGCTTCGCCTCCGTGACCACCACGAACGAGTACGCGCTCATCAACGTCGCCGTCCTCGCGCAGGCCCTCGGCTGTCCGGGGATCCCGCCGGCCGTGGCGCTCCGCTTCCGCGACAAGTTCCTCCAGAAGGAGGCCGTGCGGGCCCGGGGCATCGCCACCGCCCGGTCCTTCGTCCTGGAGGACATCCACGACGACGAGCTCCCCGAGCTGCCCTTCGAGGCGGGCGTCATCAAGCCCGTCACCGGAGCCGCGACACGGCAGACGGCCACGGTGCGCAGTACGGACGAGCTGCACAAGACCGTGCGCCGTTTCCGGTCGGAGGCGGGCTCCGCGCGCACCTTCGTGGTGGAGGAGTTCCAGCAGGGTGACGAGTGGATGGTCGACGGTGTCATCCACGACGGAGAGGTCCGCTTCCTGTCCGTCGCGGAGTACACCCACACCTGTCTGAGCGTGGTCGAGTCGCAGGCGACGATGCAGGACCGCCGGTTCGACCCCGCGACGGAGGAATGGGCGTTCCGGCTGGCGGAGCCGGTGGTCCGCGCGGCGCTGGAGGCGCTCGACCTGACGGACGGCATCTTCCACATGGAGCTGTTCCACCACGAGGGCGAGGTGGTCTTCAGCGAGTGTGCCGCGCGACGAGGCGGTTTCGTGCAGGAGCAGGTCGAGTGCAAGTTCGGCGTCGACCTCGGCGATGCCGCGCTGTCGCTGGCGCTCGGTGAAGCACCGGACGTGACGGTCAGGGAGCGCCCCGGGATCGTGGGCGGTACGTACATCACGACGTCCCCGGGCCTGCTCTTCGGCGTACCGTCGCACGACGAGGTCATGAGCCTTCCCAACGTCGAGTACGTGCTGCTCGGCCACTTGGTGGGGGCTTCGCTGCCCGCGAACTCCGACACCACCAAGCGCATCGGCGAGGTCGTGATCACGACCGGGACGCTCGAGGAGTTCCACAAGCGGTCGGAAGAGGTCCTGGCCTGGTTCGCCGACCGCATCACGGTCATCCCGGCCACCACGAAGCGCAGGGAGCTGCACAGGATGCAGTCCGCCCTCGGGTACGACACCCGGCTCATGGCGACCTACCAGCGCGAGGACGGCTGACGACCGCGCGCCCTCCGGACGAGGCGGCGGCCCTGACCGCCGCCGCCTGGTTCGCCGTCGGACGAGTGGGCACCACGTCCTCTCCGGCAAGGAGCTCGGACCGGCCGCGTCTCTCCGCCCCCTGCACCCCACTCACCTGCCGCGGAGCAGCGCCCCTGCGCCCGGCGCGCCACTTCGAAGAGCGAGATGACCCCTTTGCCGACCACCGACACGCCTCAGACCCGGACGGCCACCCCCCGGCGCTTCCTGATGTGCCCGCCCCAGCATTTCCACGTGACGTACTCGATCAACCCGTGGATGGACCCGGCCAAGCCGGTGGACGGTTCGCTCGCCCTCGCCCAGTGGTCGGAACTCAAGAACCTCTACGAGAGCCTGGGCCACACCGTCGAGGTGATCGATCCGCTTCCCGGTCTCCCCGACATGGTGTTCGCGGCGAACGGTGCAACCGTGATCGACGGCCGCGTGCTCGGGGCCAGGTTCCGGCACGTGGAGCGCACCGCGGAAGGCCCGGCATACCTGTCCTGGTTCGTTGAGCACGGCTACGGCGACGTCCACTGGCCCGAACACATCAACGAAGGTGAAGGCGACTACCTGCTGGTCGGGCGCATGGTGCTGGCCGGCACCGGCTTCCGGACCGACCCCCGCTCGCACGCCGAGGCCCAGGAGTTCTTCGGGCTTCCGGTGATCGGGCTGACGCTGGTGAACCCCGATTTCTACCACCTGGACACGGCACTGGCCGTGCTCTCCGACACCGAGATCATGTACTACCCCGAGGCGTTCACCCCTGGCAGCCGGAGCGTCCTGCGCGAGCTGTTCCCCGACGCCATCCTCGCGACGGCCGAGGACGCCGAGGTCTTCGGCCTCAATGCGCTGTCCGACGGCCGCCACGTCCTTCTCCCGGACGCCGCCGTGCACCTCAAGCAGCGCCTGAGGGAACGCGGATTCGAGCCGATCGGAGTCGACCTCACCGAACTCCTCAAGGCCGGCGGCAGCGTCAAGTGCTGCACGCTCGAACTTCGCTGACCCGAACGGTGCAGGAGCCCCGGGCCGCCGGCCCGGGGCTCCGACACGCGTGCGCGGAATGATCACGTGAGTCCGAGGGCGTCCGGCGGCCGGGTCATGTTCCGGCCGTGATGACGCGGGAGGCGGCGTGCGACGTGGATCACACACGTCGAGCGGTCCGCCGCAGCAGCCACCCCGGGACTGCGATCACGGAACGACGAAGGACCCGGCCGCTGAGCGGTCGGGTCCTTCGTTTGCCCTGGCGGGCGAGTGCGGAGGATACGAGATTCGAACTCGTGAGGGGTTGCCCCCAACACGCTTTCCAAGCGTGCGCCCTAGGCCACTAGGCGAATCCTCCGCGGCAAACAATACAAGACGTTGAGGGGTGCTCGCGAACGTGATCGCCGGTGGAGGATCCGGGCGGTCGGCCGGTCGGATCCGGGGCGGGGGCAGGGTCGATTCCGGGGGCTTTCATCCGCTAGGGTGGGGCCCAGCCCCTCACGTGGCGCTATCTCACCCAACTCCCCCAGGGCCGGAAGGCAGCAAGGGTAAGTGGGCTCTGGCGGGTGCGTGGGGGGCGCTTTGCGTTCCGGGGCGGCCTGCGGGGCCGTCGGCGGGACGTCTTTGTCGGTGGGCCCGGATAACCTCGTAGACGTGTCGTCCCTTGCGCTGTACCGCCGCTACCGCCCCGAGTCGTTCGCCGAGGTCATCGGGCAGGAGCATGTCACTGTCCCCCTGATGCAGGCCCTGCGGAACAACCGGGTCAATCACGCGTACCTGTTCAGTGGGCCACGAGGCTGTGGCAAGACCACCAGTGCGCGCATCCTGGCGCGGTGCCTGAACTGTGAGCAGGGTCCCACTCCCGAGCCCTGCGGCGAGTGCCAGTCCTGCAAGGACCTGGCGCGCAACGGGCCGGGATCGATCGACGTCATCGAGATCGACGCCGCCTCGCACGGTGGCGTGGACGACGCCCGTGACCTGCGGGAGAAGGCCTTCTTCGGGCCCGCCTCCAGCCGGTACAAGATCTACATCATCGACGAGGCCCACATGGTCACCTCGGCGGGCTTCAACGCCCTGCTGAAGGTGGTCGAGGAGCCGCCGGAGCACCTCAAGTTCATTTTCGCGACGACCGAGCCCGAGAAGGTCATCGGGACGATCCGGTCCCGTACGCACCACTATCCGTTCCGGCTCGTGCCGCCCGGGACGCTGCGCGAATACCTGGGCGAGGTCTGCGGGCGCGAGGGGGCCAAGGTCGAGGACGGCGTGCTGCCGCTCGTCGTGCGGGCCGGCGCCGGATCCGTGCGTGACTCCATGTCCGTCATGGACCAGCTCCTCGCCGGTGCCGGTGAGGAGGGTGTGACGTATGCCATGGCCACCTCTCTGCTCGGGTACACCGACGGGTCGCTGCTCGACTCCGTCGTCGACGCCTTCGCCGCCGGGGACGGGGCGGCCGCCTTCGAGGTCGTCGACCGGGTGGTCGAGGGCGGCAACGACCCGCGCCGGTTCGTCGCCGACCTGCTGGAGCGGCTGCGGGACCTGGTGATCCTGGCCGCCGTGCCCGACGCCGGGGAGAAGGGGCTCATCGACGCCCCCGCCGATGTCGTCGAGCGGATGCAGGCCCAGGCGTCGGTGTTCGGGGCCGCCGAGCTGAGCCGCGCCGCCGACCTGGTCAACACCGGGCTCACCGAGATGCGCGGGGCGACCTCGCCGCGGCTCCAGCTGGAGCTGATCTGCGCCCGGGTGCTGCTGCCCGCCGCCTTCGACGACGAGCGGTCCTTCCAGGCCCGGCTCGACCGGCTGGAGCGGAGCGGGTTCACCGCCGGTGCCGGTGCCGGTGCCGCGGGCATGGCCGGCGCCCCGGCCGGCGGGCCCGCCATGGGCTACGTGCCCGGGCCCGAGGCCCACGGCATGGCCCCGGCCGGCCCCGGCGAGGCCGTCGCCGCCGCGCGGGCCGCCGCTGCCGCCGTACGGGCTCCCGAGCCGGCTCCCGCGGCCGCTCCGGCCCCGGCTCCGGTCCAGGCCCCCGCTCCGACTCCGGCCCCCGCTCCGACTCCGACTCCGGCCCCCGCTCCCGCGCAGGCCCCCGCCGCCGCGCCCGGGGCGTGGCCCGGGGCCGCGCAGCCCGGCGGCGGAGCCGCTCCCGGCGCCTGGCCCGGAGCCGCTGCCCCCGCTTCGGCCGCCCCAGCCCCCACCCCCGCCTCCGCCTCCGCACCCGCCGCCGGTGCCTGGCCGAGCGCCGCCGCGCCCGGTTCGGGCCAGCCCGCGGCCGCTGCCCCGGCTCCGGCCGCCCCGGCCCCCGCGGCCCCGGCCGCAGCCGCTCCCGCCGCCGCCCCCTCGCCCGGCATGGCCGCCGGCGCCGGGCAGGTCCAGGCGATGTGGCCCGGCATCCTCGAGGCCGTCAAGAACCGCCGCCGCTTCACCTGGATCCTGCTCAGCCAGAACGCCCAGGTCACCGGCTTCGACGGGACGACGCTCCAGCTGGGCTTCCCCAACCCCGGAGCCCGCGACAACTTCGCGAGCAGCGGCAGCGAGGACGTGCTCAAGGCGGTCCTCGCCGAGCAGTTCCAGGTCAACTGGAAGATCGACGCCGTGGTGGGCGGGGGCGGCGGCCAGCCCGCAGCCGCCTCGGCCCCGTCCTCGTACTCCGCCCCGGCCGCCCCCGCCTACAACCCGCCGCCCGCCGCGCCGGCCCCCGCCCAGCAGCCGGGTCCCGCCCCGCAGCAGCAGCCGTACCAGCCGCCGCAGCCCCCGGCCCAGCAGGGCGGTTCCGGGCCGCAGCCCCCCGTACGGCAGGCACCGCCGCCGGTCGCGCCCGAGGACGACGTACCGGAAGAGGACGATCCGGACCTGGTCGACAGCGCCCTGACCGGACACGACCTCATCGTGCGCGAGCTCGGAGCCACCGTCATAGAGGAATACACAAACGAGTAGGGCCGTCTCATTGGGTGGCCGCACGAAGGGCATCGCGCCGCGCGGGCTAGGCTGCATGGCGTGAAGGTCCTCGTCATCGGCGGCGGCGCCCGCGAACATGCCCTGTGCCGCTCTCTGTCCCTCGACCCCGACGTCAACGCGCTGTACTGCGCTCCCGGCAATGCCGGCATCGCCGAGGTGGCGGAGCTGCGCCCGGTCGACGCCCTCGACGGCGCGGCCGTGGCCCGCCTCGCCACCGAACTCGAAGCCGACCTGGTCGTCGTCGGCCCGGAGGCGCCCCTGGTCGCCGGCGTCTCCGACGCCGTCCGCGCCGCCGGCATCCCCGTCTTCGGCCCGTCCGCGGAAGCGGCGCAGCTGGAGGGCTCCAAGGCGTTCGCCAAGGACGTGATGGCCGCGGCCGACGTCCCGACCGCCCGCAGCTACGTGTGCACCACCCCGGAGGAGGTGGACACGGCCCTCGACGCCTTCGGCGCCCCGTACGTCGTCAAGGACGACGGCCTCGCCGCCGGCAAGGGCGTCGTGGTCACCGAGGACCGGGCCGCCGCCCGCGCGCACGCGCTCGGCTGCGACCGCGTCGTCATCGAGGAGTACCTCGACGGCCCCGAGGTCTCCCTCTTCGCCATCACCGACGGCGTCACCGTGCTGCCGCTCCAGCCCGCGCAGGACTTCAAGCGCGCGCTCGACGGCGACGAGGGCCCCAACACCGGCGGCATGGGCGCGTACTCGCCACTGCCCTGGGCCGACCCGAAGCTGGTCGACGAGGTCATGGAGACCGTCCTCCAGCCGACCGTGGACGAGCTGCGCCACCGCGGCACCCCCTTCTCCGGGCTGCTGTACGCCGGCCTCGCCATCACCTCGCGCGGCGTCCGCGTCATCGAGTTCAACGCCCGCTTCGGCGACCCCGAGACCCAGGTGGTCCTGGCCCGGCTGCGCACCCCGCTCGCGGGCGTGCTGCTGCACGCCGCCAACGGCACCCTGGACACCGAGCCGCCGCTGCGCTGGAGCGCGGACGCGGCCGTCACCGTGGTCATCGCCTCCCACAACTACCCGGAGACCCCGCGCACCGGGGACCCGATCGAGGGCCTGGCCGAGGTGGCCGCCGAGGACGGTCCCGACACGTACGTCCTGCACGCCGGGACCCGCCGCGAGGGCGAGGCGGTCGTCAGCGCGGGCGGCCGCGTGCTGTCGGTGACGGCGACCGGTTCCGATCTCGCACAGGCCCGCGAGAAGGCGTATAAGGCCGTCGCGCGGATCCGGCTGGACGGCTCGCAGCACCGTACGGACATCGCCGCCAAGGCGGCCGAAGGCCGCTGAGCAGGCCGAGCGGCAAGGCAACCGGCCCGCGGGCCCGGTACGCACTCAGGTGCGCACCGGGCCCGCGCGCGTGTCCGCGTGCGAGTGCATCCGGCCCCGTTCGAACGCAGCCACCTTTACCCAAAGCCATTCCATCGGGTGATGGTCGCCCGGTCCGGCTGACTGCCGCTCGCTCCCCAACTAGGGTGCGATGCCAAGCATTCCGGCACTTGGCCCACCGGCATTGCGATGTCAGTGGCGGGTGTCACAGTGGGGGAGTGAGCAAAACCGCCGCAGGGCAGAGGGGGTGAGGTCCGGCCGTGTCCGGAACCGGTTCGATCGTGGAAGGGGGCGCGCCGTCCGCGCGTTCCCGGGCCCTGGCCGTGCTGCGCGTGCGCAGCCGGGCCCTGGCCCTCGGGGTGCTGCCCGCCGCCCTCGCGGTGGTGCTGCTGAGCGCCCGGATGACGGGCCGGCTGGCCGGTGACCCCTGGCCCGCGGTGACGCTCGTCGTGTGCGTGCTCGCCGTACTGGTGCTGCTCGTCGGCGGGGTGTTCGCCGCGGTGGTGCTGCGGGCGAGCCCGGCCGTGACGCCGACGGTGCCGCTGCCGGAGTCCGCCGCGCCCGACCTGTACCGGATGGTGCGGGACCTGGCCGACCGGATGGACGTGCCGGCGCCCTCGGCGATAGCCCTGACGCCGGACTGCGACAGCTGGCTGGAGGACCGTACGCATGCGGCCCACCGGCGCAGCGGCATATCGGGCGGGCGCGAGGCGGAGCCGGGTGCGGCTCCCGTGCTGGTGATCGGCTCGCCGTTCCTGTGGTGGATGCGGGTCGCCGAACTGCGGGCGGTCCTGGCGCCGGTCGTCGCCGGTACGGGTCCTTCCGCGCATCCGGACATAGCCGATGCCCGGGGCTTCGTACGCGGGCTCGACGCCGCGGTGGACGTGGGCGGCAGGCCCGGCCTCGGCTGGATCGGCCGGCCGGCCCGGCTGCTGCTGAGGCTGTGCCAGGCGGATGCCGCCGAGATGGAGCGCGGGGTCGCGGCCGCCGCCTCGGACCGCGCACAGGGTGTGGACTACGGGCTGCGCATCGTCGCCCAGGAGCAGGTCGGCCTCGCCTACGCGGGCTGGGACCGGCTGCTGACCCGGGTCGCGCTGCCCGCGTGGCGGATGGGCCGCTGGCCCGCGCACCTCGACGCCGGGGTGGTCTCCGCGCTGACCGAGCTGTCCCGGCGCGACCGGCTGGCCGAGGGCTTCACTTCGCGGCTCGGCGAGCGGCCCGCGTGCGATCTGCTGGAGCGGCCCGGGGTGATCGACGAGGCGGCTTCGCTGCTCGCCGCCCGGCTGTTCCACGGCGGTCCGGCCGAGGCCGGTCCGGACTGGTCGCCGGTGGACTGGGCGGCGTATCCGGAGGAGGTCGTGGACCGCAAATGGCGTGCGGAGGCGGCCCGGATCCATGCGGCGCTGGACGCGCTCGCCGTGCCCGCGGGCCCGGGGCCGACGCTGGACCGGGTACTGCGCCACCTCACGGACGCCGCCGGGGAGTGCGCGGCCGCGGAAGCGCTGGCCGGCCGGCTCAGCGGTGACCTGGCCAGGGAGGAACGTTCCGCAGGGACTGACACCGGCGCGGGCGCGGACGGCGGGGGCGCCGCGGTGGCGCGCGGGGCGGACGCCGTGCCGCTGTTCCCGCTCCAGCCGCCCCGCAGCGGGCGGGACCTGCTCGCCGACCACGTGACGGCGATGGTGTGCGCCGCGGCCGTCGACTCGGCCGACGCCGCGCCGGGGCTGGACTGGCTGGACGGCCCGGTCCTCCTGGTCCGCGGCGAGCGGCGCGCGGACCTGGCCCCCCGGGTGCTCAGCCTGGTGGAGGACGGGGACCCGGAGCCCCTGCGTGGCTGGCTCGCGGAGCTCGGCGTCCGCCCGGAGAAGCCGGTCCGCCTGGTCTGACCGGCCCGGCGGCCGCGACCGGGGCCGCGACAGCACCGGCGGCTGAGCCCGCGACAGCGCCGGCGGCCGGACCCGCGGCTGGGCCCGCGCCCGCGCCCGTCCCGGCGAACCCTGCACTCCGCGCCTCCGGATGTGGCGAACGGTGACGGAATGAGTGCGTTATGTGATGTGCTGGGACCGGTAGCGGTTCGATGTCCTGAAACCGTGCCGTGTCGGAGTGTTCAGAGACCGTTCGGGGGAGCGAGGGAGGGGAGCGGTATGGGTGGTGCGGACCAGATCCGGCGTTGGGAATCAGGTGCGCTCGCGCACGCGGTGACCGATCCCTTCGGCCAGGGCCCGCTGCCGTGGTTCCGGGGCAGCGAGCTGTACTTCGACGACACCGGCCAGGTCGTGCCCTGGTACGTGGACCCGGCGCTCGCCCCCGGCCAGATCCCCCGTGCCCGCGGCAACGGCGGCCCGCGCACCGCCGACGACGTGCACCGGCAGATCAAGGGCTTCGCCTCCACCGGGGCCGTCGCACCCGGCGAGGCCATCGACTTCCACATCACCGTGGACCCGCCCCAGCAGTTCTCCGTCGACGTCTACCGCATCGGCCACTACGGCGGCGACGGCGCCTCCAAGATCACCACCAGTCCCCGGCTCTCGGGCATCGTCCAGCCGGCCCCCCTCACCGCCGACCGCACCGTCTCCTGCCACCACTGGTGGCTCTCCTGGCGGCTGCAGGTCCCCTCCTACTGGAGCGTCGGCGCGTACGTCGCCGTCCTCACCACCGCCGACGGGTACCGGTCCCACATCCCCTTCACCGTCCGCGACGACCACCCCGCCGATCTGCTCCTGCTGCTGCCCGACATCACGTGGCAGGCCTACAACCTCTACCCCGAGGACGGGCACACCGGCGCGAGCCTCTACCACGCCTGGGACGAAGCGGGCCGGCTGCTCGGCGAGCAGGACGCGGCCATCACCGTCTCCTTCGACCGGCCCTACGCCGGGGCCGGCCTCCCCCTGCACGTGGGCCACGCCTACGACTTCATCCGCTGGGCCGAGCGCTACGGCTACGACCTCGCCTACGCCGACACCCGCGATCTGCACGCCGGCCGCGTCGACCCCACCCGCTACCGCGGCCTGGTCTTCCCCGGCCACGACGAGTACTGGTCGGCCCCGATGCGCCGCACCGTCGAGCGCGCCCGCGACCACGGCACCTCGCTCGTCTTCCTCTCCGCCAACACCATGTACTGGCAGGTCGAGCTGGGTCCCTCCCCCTCCGGGGTCGACGACCGGCTCCTCACCTGCCGAAAACGCCGCGGCCCCGGCCGCCCCAGCCTCTGGCGCGAGGTCGACCGCCCGGAGCAGCAGCTGCTCGGCATCCAGTACGCGGGGCGGGTCCCCGAGCCCGCGCCCCTGATCGTGCGCAACGCCACGCACTGGCTCTGGGACTCCACCGGCGCCGTCGAGAACGACGAGCTCCCCGGCCTGGTCGCGGGCGAGGCCGACCGGTACTTCCCGCGCACCCAGCTCCCCGAGCACCAGGACCGGATCCTGCTCGCGCACTCCCCGTACCGCGACAGCGAGGGCGCGAAGCGCCACCAGGAAACCTCCCTGTACCGGGCTCCGAGCGGCGCCCTGGTCTTCGCGTCGGGCACCTTCGCCTGGTCCCCGGCCCTCGACCGCCCCGGCCACGTCGACGAACGGGTCCAGCGGGCCACCGCCAACCTCCTCGACCGGATCTGCAAACGGGACTGAGCCGGGCCGGGCACCACGACGGGCCCGTCGGGCGCCGCGCCGCGCACCCCCCGGAACCGGGCACCGGCCACCGTGCGGGAGAATGGGGCTGCGCTCGTACAGAACCACAGGGAGACCCCGTGTCCGGATTCGTCGAAAAGCCCGAGCCGGTTCAGGTGCCCGGCCTCGTCCACCTCCACACCGGCAAGGTGCGCGACCTCTACCGCGACGGCGACGGCAACCTCGTCATGGTCGCCAGCGACCGCATGTCCGCGTACGACTGGGTGCTCCCCACCGAGATCCCGGACAAGGGCCGCGTCCTGACCCAGCTCTCCCTCTGGTGGTTCGAGCAGCTGAAGGACCTCGTCCCGAACCACGTGATCGGCACGGACCTGCCCGAGGGCGCCCCCGCCGACTGGGCCGGCCGCACGCTGATCTGCAAGAGCCTGGAGATGGTCCCGGTCGAGTGCGTGGCCCGCGGCTACCTCACCGGCTCCGGCCTCGCCGAGTACGAGAAGACCCGTACGGTCTGCGGACTCGCCCTCCCCGAGGGGCTCGTGGACGGCTCCGAGCTGCCCGCCCCGATCTTCACGCCGGCCGCCAAGGCCGAGGTCGGCGAGCACGACGAGAACGTCTCGTACGAGGAGGTCGCGCGCACCACCGGCGCCGAGACGGCGGCGCTGCTGCGCCAGACCACCCTGGCCGTGTACGGCCGGGCCCGCGACATCGCCCGCGAGCGCGGGATCATCCTGGCCGACACCAAGTTCGAGTTCGGCTTCGACCAGGAGGGCACCCTCGTCGCCGGCGACGAGGTGCTGACCCCGGACTCCTCCCGCTTCTGGCCGGCCGACCAGTGGGAGCCGGGCCGCGCGCAGCCCTCCTACGACAAGCAGTTCGTCCGCAACTGGCTCACCTCCCCCGCCTCCGGCTGGGACCGCACGGGCGAACTCCCGCCGCCGGCCCTCCCGCAGGAGGTCGCCGAGCAGACCAGCGCCAAGTACATCGAGGCGTACGAGCGGCTCACCGGCCTCTCCTGGGCCTGAGGCCTGAGGCCTCAGGCCCGAAACCCCTGGTGTCCGGGGCCCGAAAGGGCCCCGGACGCGAAGAAGCCCCCGGTCACAGGACCGGGGGCTTCTTCGATGGAGCGGACAACGCGACTCGAACGCGCGACATCCACCTTGGCAAGGTGGTGCTCTACCAACTGAGCTATGTCCGCAGGTGCGCCGTAACGCGAGACCTACTATACCCAACCTCTCTCGCGTGCGAGACGCACTGCCGTGTGCCGGTTCTCGGCGCCCAGCTTCGTCGCCGCCGACGACAGGTAGTTCCGTACGGTCCCGGGCGAGAGCGAGGCCCGCTCCGCGATCTCCGCGATCGGCGCCCCGTCCCCCGCGAGTTCCAGCACCTCGGCCTCGCGCGCGGTCAGTGGGGAGTCCCCCGCGCTGATCGCGTCGGCCGCCAACTCCGGGTCCACATAACGGCCACCGGCGTGCACCGTGCGGATCAGCTCGGCCAGCCGCTGCGCCGACACCGTCTTCGGCGCGAAGGCCCGCACCCCCGCCGCGAGGGCCCTCTTCAGGTGCCCGGGACGGCCGTGGCTGGTCACGATCATGGTCTTGCAGTGGGGGAGTTCGGCCCGCAGCGATGTGGCCACACTCACACCGTCCGCCCCCGGCATCTGCAGGTCCAGCACGGCCACGTCCGGCCGGTGGGCGCGCGCCATCGCGAGGGCCTCGGGCCCCGAGGCCGCCTCCGCGACGACCAGCAGGTCGTCCTCCAGGGCCAGCAGCGCGGCGAGCGCGCCGCGGATCAGGTGCTCGTCGTCGGCCAGCAGTACGCGTACGGGGCTCATGCCCGTGCCTCCAGTCCTCGCAGTCGTCCGCCCGGGATCCGGGCCAGCAGCCGGAACCGGCCGCCGCCGACGGGGCCGGCCTCCAAGGTGCCCTCCAGGGCCGCGAGCCGCTCCCGCAGGCCCGCGAGCCCGGAGCCCGGCGGTCCGGCCGGCACCTCGGGGGCCCCGTCGTTCTCCACCAGCAACGTCAGCGCGCCCCCGTCGAGTGCCGTGAGCCGGATCACGCAGCTGCGGGCGTCCCCGTGCCGCAGGACGTTGGTGGTCGCCTCCCGGACCACCCAGCCCAGCGCCGACTGCACTTCGGGGCGGAGCGCACCGCCCGCCTCCACTTCGACGCGGCAGTCCATTCCGGCCGCGCTGAGCACCCCGTGGGCGCCCTCCAGCTCCACGGTGAGATCCGCCTCGCGATAGCCGCGTACGACGTCGCGCACCTCGCGCTGGGACTCGGCGGCGATGCGCTGGACCTCGATCATCTGGTCCACGGCCTCCGGGCGTTCGCGCCGGGCCAGCTGGACGGCCAGCTCGCTCTTGAGCGCGATCACCGCGAGATTGCGGCCCATCACGTCGTGCAGGTCCCGTCCGAAGCGCAGCCGCTCCTGGGCGACGGCGAGCTGCGCCTGGAGTTCCCGGGCCCGGTCGAGCTCGTACACCGTCTTCAGCAGCCAGGAGGAGAAGCCGCAGGCCAGGACCAGCAGGCCACAGGTGAGCAGGACGCCGACCCCGTAGCCGGCCGCCTCCCCGGCGGGGTGCCCCACCGCCAGGGCCACGGCCGCCGCCGAGGCGCCCGCGGCGGGGGCGAGGCAGAGCATGTGCCGGACCCTTGTCAGCGCCAGCGTCAGCGAACCCGAGGCGAACGCGACCGTGTTGACCACGAGGGAGGGGGCGACGCCCTCGTGGGAGAGGGCGCCGACGGAGCGCAGGACCAGTACGGCGACCGCCAGCGCGGCGGTCAGCACGGCGAGGGCCACCGCCAGGCGTACGGGCCGTTCGCGCCGGCCGAGCACCCAGTCCAGCGCCCTGGAAGCCACGACTCCGCTCAGCGCGATCTGCGCGCACAGGGGCGGGAGCAGGGCGCCGGTGACGGAGCCGAGGCCCTCGGGGGCGAGGCCGAAGAGCACCGCGAAGGATTCGAGGAGCACGAAGAAGTGCAATGACCAGCGGGTGTAGAGCTCGACCTTGGCCGCACTGCTGCGGTTCCTCCACCACCCCGTCAGCTTCGACACGGTCCCAGCCCCCCGATGACGTTGGTCGACACCAGCCGACACCTGCCGACGTCCCCAGGTCCACGGTAAACGCATACGACAAAGGCCCTGATCATTGATCAGGGCCTTTGCTCGCTGAGCGGACGACGCGACTCGAACGCGCGACATCCACCTTGGCAAGGTGGTGCTCTACCAACTGAGCTACGTCCGCATGCTGCTCCGGCATGAATGCCGTCGCGATGCGTGCATCACTCTACCCGATCCACCGGAGTGGTCTGTAAAGCGTTGCAGAGCGGGTGACAGGGATCGCACACTGCGCCTTCCCCCTGGAAGGGGGATGTTCTGCTACTGAACTACACCCGCACGACCTTCGGGGCTTTGACCTGCGGCCTCGCCCCTCGGCGTGATCCACACACTAGCGGACCGGAGGGGGTGGATGGCAAATCGGCCCCCGGCGGGCCCGGTTAGCGGGCCCGGTCGGGGGCCGGCGAGGCCTCAGTGAGCCTCGTTGTACGCCGCGTACACCCGCTTCGGGATGCGGCCGCGCGGCGGCACGTCGAGGTTGTTGGACCGGGCCCAGGCGCGGACGACCGCCGGGTCCGGGGCCAGCGAGGTGTGCTTGTACGTCTTCCCGGAACGGGCCTGCCGGCGTCCGGCGGCGACGAAGGGCTCGAGGCTCTTCCGCAGTTTCTTTGCGTTCGCCAGATTGAGGTCGATCTCGTAGGACTTACCGTCCAGGCCGAACGTGACCGTTTCCGCCGCTTCTCCGCCGTCGATGTCGTCGGAGATCGTGACTACTACGCGCTGCGCCACGGATATCGGTCCCTTCGTGCGACGTCGCTCACCCGTTGGACGTGCGGTGATGTCGCCTGTGTGGATGTTTCGGAGCAATGCATCATTCCGTCCCGAGTCGTACGGCGAAAAATGCCGCCGCCCCGGTGGAATCCTTTGTACCTTGATTCCCATTGCATTGCGAAGTCCAGTTAATTATCTCCGCGTGTCCCGCCGCAATGCCGGGCGCGTGGTTTTCCGGTGGATTTTGCGAAGCGTTGGTGAAGCCGAAACGGGCGGGTGATCGCGGCCCCGGTCGCGGCCCGGAGATATCTACCCGCGTAGAAATTTCGGCCGGGTACGCTGAGGGAACCGCCTTCGCACCAACCACCCATCGGGAGTGCCAGTGGCACGCGTCGTAGTCGACGTCATGCTCAAGCCGGAGATCCTCGACCCTCAGGGCCAGGCGGTGCAGCGTGCACTGCCGCGCCTGGGATTCGAGGGCATCGCCGACGTCCGCCAGGGGAAGCGCTTCGAACTGGAAGTGGAGGGACCGGTCGACCAGGCCGCCCTCGACCGCATCCACAAGATGGCCGAAACGTTCCTCGCCAACACCGTCATCGAAGACTTCACCGTGAAGGTCGAGGCCTGACGGTGACCACTCGCATCGGAGTCGTCACGTTCCCCGGAACGCTCGACGACCGTGACTCGCTGCGCGCCGTCCGCCTCGCGGGGGCCGAGCCCGTTTCGCTGTGGCACCGCGACAAGGACCTGCACCAGGTCGACGCGGTCGTCCTCGCGGGCGGCTTCTCCTACGGGGACTACCTGCGCGCCGGAGCCATCTCCCGGTTCTCGCCGGTGATGGAGACCATCATCGAGCAGGCCAAGGCCGGCATGCCGGTCCTCGGCATCTGCAACGGCTTCCAGGTCCTCACCGAGGCCCACCTGCTGCCGGGGGCGATGCTCCGCAACAACCACCTGCACTTCATCTGCCGCGACCAGAAGCTGCGGGTGGAGAACGCGGAGACCGCGTGGACCGGCGACTACACCGCCGGCCAGGAGATCTCCGTACCGCTGAAGAACATGGACGGCCGGTACGTCGCCGACGAGCGCGTCCTCGACGAGCTCGAGGCCGAAGGCCGCGTGGCCTTCCGGTACGTCGACGTGAACCCGAACGGGTCGCTGCGCGACATCGCCGGCATCACCAACGCCGCGGGCAACGTGGTCGGCCTCATGCCGCACCCCGAGCACGCGGTCGAGCCGCTGATCGGGACGGGCCGCACCGACGGCCTCCCGTTCTTCACCTCGGTCCTGAAGAAGCTGGTCTCCGCATGAGCCTCGACACCGTCAAGAACGCCACCGAGACGCCGGACGCCTCCCAGCCCTGGAAGGAACTCGGCCTCAAGGAGGACGAGTACGCCCGCATCCGGGAGATCCTCGGCCGCCGGCCCACCGGCGCCGAGCTCGCCATGTACTCGGTCATGTGGTCCGAGCACTGCTCGTACAAGAGCAGCAAGGTCCACCTGAAGCAGTTCGGCGAGAAGGTCCCGCAGAACGACGCGATGCTCGTCGGCATCGGCGAGAACGCCGGCGTCGTCGACGTCGGCCAGGGGTACGCGGTCACCTTCAAGGTCGAGTCGCACAACCACCCGAGCTACATCGAGCCCTACCAGGGCGCGGCCACCGGCGTCGGCGGCATCGTCCGCGACATCCTCGCCATGGGCGCCCGCCCGGTCGCGGTCGTCGACCCGCTGCGCTTCGGTGCGGCCGACCACCCCGACACCAAGCGCGTCCTGCCGGGCGTGGTCGCGGGCATCGGCGGCTACGGCAACTGCCTGGGCCTGCCGAACATCGGCGGCGAGGTCGTCTTCGACGCCTGCTACCAGGGCAACCCGCTGGTCAACGCCGGCTGCATCGGCGTGATGAAGCACGAGGACATCCACCTCGCCAAGGCCTCCGGCCCCGGCAACAAGGTCATCCTCTACGGCGCCCGCACGGGCGGCGACGGCATCGGCGGCGTCTCGGTCCTCGCGTCCGAGACCTTCGACGACACCAAGCCCACCAAGCGCCCCGCCGTCCAGGTCGGCGACCCCTTCCAGGAGAAGCTCCTCATCGAGTGCACCCTGGAGATCTTCAAGGAGAAGCTGGTCGCGGGCATCCAGGACCTCGGCGGCGCCGGGCTCTCCTGCGCCACGTCCGAGCTGGCCTCCGCCGGCAGCGGCGGCATGCGCGTCGAGCTCGACACCGTCCCGCTGCGCGACGCGACGCTCTCGCCCGAGGAAATCCTCATGAGCGAGTCGCAGGAGCGCATGTGCGCGATCGTCGAGCCGCAGTACGTGGACCGCTTCATGGAGATCTGCGAGAAGTGGGACGTCATCGCCACCGTCATCGGTGAGGTGACCGACGGCGAGCGCCTGGAGATCTTCTGGCACGGCGAGCAGATCGTGGACGTGCCCCCGGGCACCGTCGCCCACGAGGGCCCGGTCTACCACCGCCCGTACGCGCGCCCCGAGTGGCAGGACGCCCTCCAGGCGGACGACGCGGGCAAGCTGCCCCGGCCGCAGACCTCCGAGGAGCTCCGCGCGCAGGTCCTGGCGCTGGTCTCGTCCCCGAACCAGGCCTCGAAGTCCTGGGTCACGGACCAGTACGACCGCTTCGTCCAGGGCAACACGGTGCTCTCGCAGCCCGAGGACGCGGGCATGGTCCGCATCGACGAGGAGTCCAACCTCGGCGTGGCCATGGCCACCGACGGCAACGGCCGCTTCGCGAAGCTCGACCCGTACACGGGTGCGCAGCTCGCGCTGGCGGAGGCGTACCGCAACGTCGCCGCGACCGGCGCCAAGCCGCTCGCCATCTCCGACTGCCTCAACTTCGGCTCGCCCGAGGACCCGGGCGTCATGTGGCAGTTCGCCGAGGCCACCCGCGGTCTCGCGGACGGCTGCCTGGAGCTGGGCACCCCGGTGACCGGCGGCAACGTCTCGCTGTACAACCAGACCGGTGACATCGCGATCCACCCGACCCCGGTCGTGGCGGTCCTCGGTGTGATCGACGACGTCAACCGGCGTACGCCGATGGCGTTCGCGGAGGCCGGCCAGCTGCTGTACCTGCTCGGCGACACGGCCGAGGAGTTCGGCGGCTCGGCCTGGTCCCAGGTCGTCCACGACCACCTCGGCGGCATGCCGCCCAAGGTGGACCTGGGCCGCGAGAAGCTGCTCGGCGAGATCCTGATCTCGGCGTCCCGCGACGGCATGGTCGACGCGGCGCACGACCTCTCCGACGGCGGCGTGATCCAGGCGCTCACCGAGTCCTGCCTGCGCGGCGGCAACGGTGCGCGGATCGTGGTGCCCGAGGTCCTGGACGCGTTCACCTTCCTGTTCTCCGAGTCGGCGGGCCGGGCCATCGTGGCCGTCCCGCGCAGCGAGGAGCTCCGCTTCACCGACATGTGCGGTGCGCGGGGGCTGCCCGCCACCCGTATCGGCGTGGTGGACGGCGAGGAGATCGAGATCCAGGGCGAGTTCGCGATTCCGCTCGCGGAGCTGCGTACCGCTCACGAGGCAACGATCCCGGCGCTGCTCGCCTGATCCCGCCCGCGCTCGTTCCCGAGCCCCCGTCCGGAGTCTTCCGGGCGGGGGCTCGGGCGTTGCGAGCCCGGGCCGTTGTCGGACCCGGCGGATAGGGTCGGGCCATGCCACCCGCCAAGAAGAGGGCCCGCACCTACGACGCCGCGAAGATCCGTGCGGCCGTCACCGCACAGTTCGGGCATGTGGCCGACGCTGTACGGGAGTTGGGCGACGAGCAGCTGGCGCGGCCCAGCGGGGTCGGCGCGTGGAGCGTCGCCGAACTCGCGGCGCACCTCGCGTGGATCGCCCACTCGCTGGCGGCCGGACTGGCCCGGCCCCCGGCCGCCGTACCGGAGCTGACGGCCGTCGAATGGCCCTTCGCCACCGCCTCGCTCGCGGGGAAGATCGCCGAGGCGGCCAAGGAGACCCTGGAGGGCGCCCCGCTGCCCGAGCTGTACGAGCGCGCGGGCACCCGTATGGCCGAGGAGCTGGCCGCGAACCCGGGCAGCAGGGTGCTGGACCTGTGGATCGGGGACATGACCCTGGCCGATTTCCTGGTCACCCGGACCGTGGAGCTCGTGGTGCACACCGACGACCTCAACCGGGCCGCGGGCCTGGACATCCCGATCGAGCGGCAGGCCCTGGCGGCCTGCACCCGGCTGCTCGCCGACGCCCTCGCGCTGAAGGCCCCGGGCGGCTCGGTGGAGGTACGGATCCCGCCGTTCGCGGTGGTCCAGTGCATCGAGGGGCCGCGGCACACCCGCGGCACCCCGCCGAACGTGGTGGAGACGGACCCGCTGACCTGGATCCGGCTGGCCACCGGGCGTACGGACTGGGCCGCGGCCGTGGAGAACGCGCAGGTCAGGGCCAGTGGCGAGCGGGCCGACCTGTCGGCGCTGCTCCCGGTCATGAGCTGAGCCGGCCCGCCGTGGAACCGCCTCCGCGCGGGATCCGCTCCGGCGTGGAACCGCGTCCGCGCGGGATCCGTCCCAGGGGCATGCGTACGCTACGGCACCTCCCCGCTGCCCTCGTCGCCCTCCTGACCCTGGCCGCCGCCACCGCCTGCAGTGACGGCGGCGGTACGCGCGGCACCCTCCCGGGACACGGCTCGGCCGGGACCTGGTTCGTACAGAGCCTGACCGTGGGCGGGAAGACCCTCACTGCGCCCTCCGTCGCCCGGGTCACCTTCCCGGCGGGCGGACCCGACCAGGCCACCGGCAACTACGGCTGCAACGGATTCACCGCCGAGGTCACCCACGACGGCGCGAGCGCCATCACCGTGAAACCGGGCTCCACCACCGCCATGGCCTGCGAGAACACGGAGTTCGAGACGGCCTTCGCCAAGCTCCTGACCGGCCGGCTGACGGTCGACCGGCAGCCGGACCGGCTCACCCTGAAGACCGCCGACGGGAGCACGATCGCGATGAGCTCGGAACCCCCGGCCCCGGACGCCCCGCTCACCACCACCACGTGGACCGTGACCTCCCTGGTCAGCGGCCAGAGCGCCGCCTCCTTGCCGGCCGGGGCGGCCGGCAAGGCCGTCTTCACCATCGGCGCCGACCTGGCCGCGAGCGGCAGCCTCGGCTGCAACCGGTTCAGCGCCAAGGCCACCGGTGACGGCGCCCAGCTCACCTTCGGGCCGCTGACCACGACCCGGATGGCCTGCGAGGGCCCGGCGGGCGAGGTCGAGCGGAAGCTGACCGAGCTCTTCGCCGCCTCCCCGCTCACCTGGAGGATCAAGGGCGGGACGCTCACCCTCACCGCGCCGGACGGCACGGGCCTGACCGCGACGGCCGCCTCGGCCGCGGAATGACCCGCCCGACGCCCGACGCCCGACGCCCGACGCCCGGCATCCGCAGGTCAGTTCGGGTACGGCAGCAGCCCCGCGTCCACCTTCTCCCAGGCCGCGCGCAGCTCCGCCAGCCTGGCCGGCTCCAGGGCCGCCTTGTCGGCCTGTTCGCGGACGTCCCCGGCCAGGTTGAACAGCTGGTCCTTGCCCGTCTTGCCGCGGTAGTACTTCCAGTCCCCGCGGCGCAGGGCCCGCTCCCCGCGCACCCGCCAGAACAGGTTCCGCTCCGCGGTCTTCTCGCCGCGCAGCAGGTATCCGGCCAGGCTCACCCCGTCCAGCGGATGGGCCGGGTCCGGCCGGGTCCCGGCCAGCTCCAGCAGGGTCGCCGTCCAGTCCGGGGTGAAGACCGGGACCCGGCTGACCTGGCCGCCGTCGATCCGGGCGGGCCAGCGCACGATGTTCGGCACCCGGATCCCGCCCTCCTGGAGGGAGGCCTTGTTGCCGGAGAGCGGCCAGTTGTACGAGAAGCGCTCGCCGCCGTTGTCGCTGGAGAAGAAGACCAGGGTGTCCTCCTCCTGACCGGAGCGCTTGAGGGCCTTCAGCACTTCGCCGACCGAGCGGTCGAGGTCCTCCACCATCTGCCGGTACTTGTCCACGGAGCCGCCGTCCTGGTGCCACAGTGCCCGGGCGTCGCCCGCCTTGATCCGGCGTTCGACCTCGGCGCTCGCCTCGGTGTCCCCGTCGGCGATCCACGGCCAGTGCGGGGTGGTGAAGTTGAGGTTCAGCAGCCAGGGCTTGCCGCCGTGGTCGCGGGAGACGTACTCGGCGGCGCGCTCGGTGATGATCCGCGTGTAGTAGCGCAGGTCCTTGTAGGTGGCGTCGCCCTCGTAGAGGTCGTACTCGCCGCCCAGGCCCAGCTTGGAGTAGTACTCCAGGGCCCCGCCGAAGTTCCCGAAGAACTCGTCCCAGCCCGACTTGGTCGGGCTGTAGTCGGGCAGGTAGCCGCAGTGCCACTTGCCGATCAGCGCGGTCGCGTAGCCGGAGGCGCGCAGCAGTGAGGCCAGCGTGGGGTGGGTGGGCTCCAGGCCGGCGCTCTTGTCGGCGATGGGCTCGGCGAGCCCGCCCTCGGTCCGGCCCGGGTAGCGGCCCGTGTACAGGCTGAACCGGGTCGGCGAGCAGGTGGCGGAGCCGGAGTAGGCGTCGGTGAAGCGGACCCCCTGGCGGGCCAGCCGGTCCAGGTTCGGGGTCTTGATGTGCGGGGAGCCGTACGAGGAGAGGTCGGCCCAGCCCAGGTCGTCGCCGAGGATGAACAGGACGTTCGGGCGCCGCGAACGCCGGCCGCGGGCGGCCTGGAACGGGCGCTCCTCGGGGCCGGTCCCGGAGGCGTCGGAGGCGGCGGCCGGGCCGGCCCCGAGCCCCACCGCGGCGGCCGCCGCACTCACTCCGACGGCGCTTCCGAACGCCCGGCGGGACAGGTGGTTGTCGTACGAAGACACAGGAACTCCAAGACACGGCTCGGCGGCCCCGCCCCGGGCGGGCGCGGGACGGCGCGCGGCACGGCAGGGCGGGGCTGGGCGGAGCGAAAGGGAAAAAGAAGACGGAGAGTTGTGGCTACGCAGAACAGCGACAGATGGCGCTCGCGACACGGACCAGGTCTACGTGGCGGCGCTCGACGAGGGTGACGGAGTGGTCACCGAGAGGCTGCATGGGGCGAGAGCCTGTACGAATACCTTCGTAGATGTCAACAAAGCTCCGAATAGCGAGACAGAGTCACACAGTCACCCTCTGTGCTGTGAGATTTCCCGGCCATCCCCAATTCGGACCAGTGGTCGATCTCGCCTACACTCGGAAGCGTGCCTCGTGGTGATGGACGACTCAACCACGACCTGCTCCCCGGCGAAAAGGGCCCCCAGGACGCTTGCGGCGTCTTCGGTGTCTGGGCTCCGGGTGAAGAGGTCGCCAAGCTCACCTACTTCGGACTGTATGCGCTGCAGCACCGTGGACAAGAGTCCGCGGGAATCGCTGTGAGCAACGGTTCCCAGATCCTCGTCTTCAAGGACATGGGCCTCGTTTCCCAAGTCTTCGACGAAACCTCTCTCGGCTCGCTCCAGGGTCATATCGCGGTCGGTCACGCCCGCTACTCGACCACCGGAGCCTCCGTCTGGGAGAACGCGCAGCCCACTTTCCGCGCGACCGCCCACGGCTCCATTGCCCTGGGTCACAACGGCAACCTGGTGAACACCGCCGAGCTCGCCGAGATGGTCGCCGACCTCCCCCGTCAGGACGGCCGCGCCACCCAGGTGGCGGCCACCAACGACACCGACCTGGTCACCGCCCTGCTGGCCGGCCAGACGGACGACGACGGCAAGCCCCTGACCATCGAGGAGTCGGCCACCAAGGTCCTCCCGAAGGTCAAGGGTGCGTTCTCGCTCGTGTTCATGGACGAGGGAACCCTCTACACCGCCCGTGACCCGCAGGGCATCCGCCCGCTGGTCCTCGGCCGCCTTGAGCGCGGCTGGGTGGTCGCGAGCGAGACCGCTGCCCTCGACATCTGCGGAGCCAGCTTCGTCCGCGAGGTCGAGCCGGGCGAGCTCATCGCGATCGACGAGAACGGCCTGCGCACCTCCCGATTCGCGGAAGCGAAGCCCAAGGGCTGTGTCTTCGAGTACGTCTACCTGGCGCGCCCGGACACCGACATCGCCGGCCGGAACGTCTACCTCTCGCGTGTCGAGATGGGCCGGCGCCTGGCCAAGGAAGCCCCCGTCGACGCCGACCTGGTGATAGCGACGCCGGAATCCGGCACGCCCGCCGCCGTCGGCTACGCCGAGGCCAGCGGGATCCCGTACGGCTCCGGCCTGGTCAAGAACGCCTACGTCGGCCGGACCTTCATCCAGCCCTCGCAGACGATCCGCCAGCTGGGCATCCGCCTGAAGCTCAACCCCCTCAAGGAAGTCATCCGGGGCAAGCGCCTGGTGGTCGTCGACGACTCGATCGTCCGCGGCAACACCCAGCGCGCCCTGGTCAAGATGCTCCGCGAGGCCGGCGCGGCCGAGGTCCACATCCGGATCTCCTCGCCGCCGGTGAAGTGGCCGTGCTTCTTCGGCATCGACTTCGCCACCAGGGCCGAGCTGATCGCCAACGGCATGACGGTCGACGAGATCGCCACGTCGCTCGGCGCGGACTCGCTCTCGTACATCTCGCTCGACTCGATGATCGAGGCGACGACCATCCAGAAGCCCAACCTCTGCCGTGCCTGCTTCGACGGCGAGTACCCCATGGAGCTGCCCGACCCGCAGCTCCTGGGCAAGCAGCTTCTGGAGAGCGAGCTGGCCGGCGGCACCGACGCCGCCGACGCGCTCCGGCGCCCGTAGCGCCGCGACCCGCGACCCCGGCTCCACCTGCGCCGGGCCCTGTCTTTACGAGTGCTTCTCCCAGGGCCCGGCACCACCCGCAGTAACGACACGAAAGCTCTCTCCTGTCATGACAGAGAAGACCACCGGTGCCAGCTACGCAGCCGCGGGCGTCGACATCGAAGCCGGGGACCGCGCCGTCGAGCTCATGAAGGAGTGGGTGAAGAAGACGCAGCGCCCCGAGGTCCTCGGCGGCCTCGGCGGATTCGCCGGCCTCTTCGACGCCTCCGCCCTCAAGCGCTACGAGCGCCCGCTGCTGGCCTCCGCGACCGACGGGGTCGGCACGAAGGTGGACATCGCCCGCCAGCTGGGCGTGTACGACACCATCGGCCACGACCTCGTCGCGATGGTCATGGACGACATCGTCGTCTGCGGCGCCGAGCCGCTCTTCATGACCGACTACATCTGCGTGGGCAAGGTCCACCCGGAGCGTGTCGCGGCGATCGTGAAGGGCATCGCCGAGGGCTGCGTCCTCGCCGGCTGCGCCCTGGTGGGCGGCGAAACCGCCGAGCACCCGGGTCTGCTGGGCCCGGACGACTTCGACGTGGCGGGCGCCGGAACCGGTGTCGTCGAGTACGACCGCCTGCTCGGCGCGGATCGCATCCGTACGGGTGACGCCGTCATCGCGATGGCATCGTCCGGCCTTCACTCGAACGGGTACTCGCTGGTCCGGCACGTCCTCTTCGACCGCGCCGGCATGTCGCTCGACCAGCACGTGGAGGAGCTCGGCCGGACCCTCGGCGAGGAGCTGCTGGAGCCGACCAAGATCTACTCGCTGGACTGCATGGCCCTCACCCGTACGGCCGAGGTCCACGCGTACTCGCACATCACCGGCGGCGGTCTCGCGGCCAACCTGGCCCGGGTCATCCCGGACCACCTGCACGCCACGGTCGACCGTACGACCTGGGCCCCCGGCGCGATCTTCGACCTGGTCGGAAAGGCCGGTCAGGTGGAGCAGCTGGAGCTGGAGAAGACCCTGAACATGGGCGTCGGCATGATGGCCGTGGTCCCGCAGGAGTCGGTGGACGTGGCGCTGACCGCGCTGGCCGACCGGGGCGTGGACGCCTGGGTCGCCGGCGAGATCCTGGACCGGGGCGACCGTACCGAGGGTGCGACCCTCACCGGTTCCTACGCGAGCTGAGCAGCACTGAACCCGGTCCGGGGCGATTGCCCTGGACCGGGTTCGGTGTTTTTGCCTTTACGGCTATTCGTGCAGACGCGAAAGAGACGCGCGAGAGCGTCAAGCGCCGCGACGCTGCGGCGACGGACCGGACTCTTCGTCCTCGTCGTCGTCATCATCGCTGTTGTACAGATCCGCGTACTTGGCGTACGGGTCGTCGTCGTCCAGATCGTCATCGACTTCGACCGGCTCGCTGACAGGCAGCAGCGGTTCCGTCGGCGATGCGCCCAGCTCATTGGCCAGACGCGAGAGGTCAGTCCCGCCGCTGTTGTACTTCAGCTGGCGGGCGACCTTTGTCTGCTTGGCCTTGGCCCGGCCGCGCCCCATGGCTCGACCCCCTCGGTGACGGGGCTCGACGGCCCCAGAGTCTGACACGCGTTCATGGTTCGGAGCGGGCTCTCCGTGGAGAGACCGTCCGTAGGGGTTTAACGGTACCTGCTTCCGCGGCCATACGGTACGCCGCCCGCATGACGTGCCCCGGTGCAGGACCAATGAGGCGCCCCGTCCTCGCTGGTCAGCTGCGATTTTAACCCTTTCCTGGCGGGCGACCCGCCGAAGTGCAGTGAGTTCCGTCTCGCCGCAACCCCGGCGGGTGCACGTCAGGGGCCGTTATGACGGGTCGACAGCCGGGTACGAGCCCTTCGCGGCCTTCGCCGCGCGGGCGTCCGCCATCCGCTGCTCGGCGATCCGGTCGGCCGCAGCGGCCGGCGGGATCCCGTCCGCCTTCGCACGAGCGAAGATCTCCAGCGTGGTGTCGAAGATCTTCGTGGCCTTCGCCTTGCAGCGGTCGAAGTCGAAGCCGTGGAGCTCGTCGGCGACCTGGATGACCCCGCCCGCGTTCACCACGTAGTCGGGCGCGTAGAGGATCCCGCGGTCCGCGAGGTCCTTCTCCACGCCCGGGTGGGCGAGCTGGTTGTTCGCGGCGCCGCAGACGACCTTCGCCGTCAGGACGCTCAGCGTGTCGTCGTTCAGGGCCCCGCCGAGCGCGCAGGGGGCGTAGATGTCCAGGCCCTCCAGGCGGATCAGCGCCTCCGTGTCGGCGACCGCGGTGACCTTGCCCGGGTGCTTGTCGAGGATCCGCTGCACGGACTCTTCCCGCACGTCCGTGATGACGACCTCGGCGCCGTCCGCCAGCAGGTGCTCGACCAGGTGGTGGCCGACCTTGCCGACGCCCGCCACGCCGACCTTGCGGCCGCGCAGGGTCGGGTCGCCCCACAGGTGCTGGGCGCTGGCCCGCATGCCCTGGAAGACGCCGAAGGCGGTGAGGACCGAGGAGTCGCCGGCGCCGCCGTTCTCGGGGGAGCGGCCGGTCGCCCAGCGGGTCTCGCGGGCCACGACGTCCATGTCCGCCACGTACGTGCCGACGTCGCAGGCCGTGACGTAGCGGCCGCCGAGGGACTCCACGAACCGGCCGTAGGCCAGCAGCAGTTCTTCGGACTTCAGTACGTCGGGGTCGCCGATGATGACGGCCTTGCCGCCGCCGAGGTCGAGACCGGCGAGGGCGTTCTTGTACGACATGCCGCGCGAGAGGTTCAGCGCGTCGAGGACGGCCTCCTCGTCCGAGGCGTACGCGTGGAAGCGCGTACCGCCGAGGGCGGGGCCCAGGGCGGTGGAGTGGATCGCGATGACGGCCTTCAGGCCGGAGGCTCGGTCCTGGCACAGCACGACTTGCTCGTGGCCGCCCTGTTCCGTGCGGAACAGGGTGTGCAGGACGCCGTCGGTCATTTCGGTCACGGTGGTGACTCCCATGGAAGAGATGCGGCGGAATGACGCCCGCCCTGCGGGTGGGGGAGGGCGCGCTGGGAGCAGAGTAAGACCTGTGGGCCGTGCGCAGGCGACCTGTCCGGAGATCGGAACACTCCCGTGCTGCGACAGCCTCCCGCGGCGCGCCCGGCGCGTAGCTCCCGGCGGGGCGGGGGAGTACGAGAGCGTGAGCGAATCCCCCGACCCCAAGCTGCCCGCGGCGCGCTCGGCGCCGACCGTCCCGTACGCCTCCTACCTGCGCGTCTACGAGCCCCTGGCGGCCTTCGCGGAGCCGGAGCGCACCCACTGGGCCTCGTACGCGCGGCGCGGCGTGGTGGCGACGGCCCAGGACGAACTGCGTCGCTCCCTCTCCGACTTGGTCCGGGTCCCGGTGGTCGGGGTGCCGGCGCACGAGAGCGCGGACGCCTTCACGGCGGAGGTGGACGGGGTGCTGCTGGTCTGCCCGTGGCGGACCAGACTGCGCGGCTGGCTGGCGCTCCAGGAGCTGGCCGGCCAGTTCCCGCAGCCGGTGCTGGACGCGGCGCTCCCGCCGGGGGCGCGGCGACGGGCGGCCGAGGAGTACGAGCGCTGGCGCGAGCGGAATCCGGACGCGCGCCCGTGGATCCGTACCGCGGTGTGGCAGGTGCCGCTGCGCTGGTTCGTGCTGGTGGCCGACGACGAGCGGGAGTACCTGCCGGGCGAGCGGATGCGCTACCGGACGCCGATGGTGCAGGCCCGGCGGCGGCTCGCGCGGGCGCTGCGGATCCTGCGGGCGGCCGAGGGGTACGCGGGGCTCGCGGAGGGGCTGGTGGACGTCGGCAGCTGGCTGGAGGAGTTCCATCCGCGCTCGATGGTCGAGCTGGACTACGCGGGGCTGGTCCACGCGCTGCCGGCGGACCGGCTGCGCACCGACCGCTCGGCCCGGGACGTGGCGGCGGGGATCGCGGCGCTGCGGGCCGGGGACGAGGCAGCGGCGGCGGAGGCGTACGCGGAGCTGGCGGAGCGCTGGCGGGAGGTCCGGGAGAGACTGTTCGCGAACTGACCCCCGGAGCGGTCCCCCAGGTTCTTGATCGCGACACATTCGGGCCTTAGTTCCAGGACCTACGTCCCGATACGGGCCATTGGCTCAAGCGTGACGGACCGCACTATCTACACCCTTGCGCCCTTCCCCTACCCTCGTGCCAAAATAGGACAAGGAGTCCGGGGAGGGTTCCTTCCACCCAACTTTGGGCGGAATGCTCGGCATTGCACTCTACGGGGGGTCCTGATGACTCCTGATCGCTCTGTGACTGATCGTCACAGTGGGGTGACTGTCCGTTATGGGGCGGTCCATCGGCTTCCGCCGCTGATGAACACCTCGGAGGGCAATTCCATCGGTTTGGCCGTCGAGGCTGGACGGATGGTGTAGTTGTAGTGCCGAGGACAAGCCGTTCGTCCTATAACCGACTCGGCCCGCGTATGTCCATTTCGGGCAACGCGGGCCAAGGTGCAGAATTTAGAGGAAAGAACCGAGATGGTTCGGTTCTCCCGAGGAGGCCGCTCATGACCGCTCGCACCCCTGATGCCGAGCCGCTGCTGACCCCGGCTGAGGTTGCCACGATGTTCCGCGTGGACCCGAAGACGGTCACCCGCTGGGCCAAGGCTGGCAAGCTCACGTCCATCCGCACCCTGGGTGGACACCGCCGTTACCGCGAGGCCGAGGTTCGCGCACTGCTCGCGGGAATTCCGCAGCAGCGCAGCGAGGCCTGAGGTCGCGCAAGCACCCCGCTTTACCGGGCTTGAATCGGGTCCCCCAATCCGATGAAACCCACAGGGCTTCAAACGCTTGGACCTGCCCCAACAGGTTCTTGTCGTCGGATCGCGCTGGACTCCGCCGGGTCCAGCGCGATCCTTTTTTATGCCCGGGGAGGGGTCGAATCGGGCGCGCTCGGGAGGCCGGCAGGATGGGTGCCATTGCACATATTAAATCGAGCACGCGTATGGGTGCGATAAATGTGTGCGTCTCAAAAACTCATGTGGTGACTCCCGTCACAGGCAGTGACTCTTGTGCGACCCGCAATGCACCCGTAAGGGGACGTGCGTCGCAGAGCGCCTCATGCGGACGGGCGATTTTCCCCCGCAGGCATCCAGGGGAGGGGCAGGGGTTCCCGGGGCTCCGGAGGCTCCAGGGGCTCCGGAGGCTCCCGGGGGGCGAACGCGGGACCAAACGAAGCAGGGCCCGCATCCCTTGGGGATGCGGGCCCTGCTCTTCTTGCGAACCTGACGGGACTTGAACCCGCGACCTCCACCTTGACAGGGTGGCGAGCTAACCAACTGCTCCACAGGTCCTTGATTTGCGGCCGCTCGGCGGCTGCGAATCAGACTGTACCCCAGCTCAGGGGGTGCAGTCGAACCCGATCAGCGGGCCGGGCCCGGGGCGGCCGCGTCCACCGCCTTCACGATCCGCTTGTCGGAGATCGGATACGCCGTCCCGAGCGCGTGCGCGAAGTAGCTGACCCGGAGTTCCTCGATCATCCAGCGGATGTCGGTGACCGCGGACGGCACCGGCCGGCCCTTCGGCAGCTGCTCCAGCAGCCACGCGTACTCGTCCTGCATCTCGTGGACCTTCTGCATGCGCGTGGTGTCGCGCTGGGCGCCCGTCGGCATCTGCTGGAGCCGCCGGTCCACCGCCACCAGGTAGCGCATCAGGTCCGGCAGCCGGCGCAGGCCCGTCAGGGTCACGAAGCCCGCCGGTACGAGGGCCGCCAGCTGCGTCCTGACGTCCTGCACGTTCGCCACCAGGGCCAGGCTGTTCGTGGCCTTCAGACGGCGCTCACAGGCCTGCCAGGCGGCCAGCACCTGCTGCACCTGGGCCACCGTCCGCACGGTCGTGTCCACCAGGTCGGCGCGGACGGCCTCGTAGAGCGTGCGGAAGGCCGCCTCGTCCCATGCCGGGCCGCCGTGGTCGGCGATCAGCTTGTCGGTCGCGGCGGTCGCGCAGTCGTCGAACAGCGCCTGGATGGAGCCGTGCGGATTGCGGGACAGGGCCAGCTTCTGCTGGTTGGTCAGGTGGTCCGAGGCGAACTTCGCCGGGTTCACCGGGATGTTCAGCAGGATGAGCCGCCGCGTGCCCAGCCACATCGCCTGCTGCTGCTCGGCCTCCGTGTCGAAGAGCCGTACGGACACGCTGGTGCCCTCGTCCACCAGCGCCGGGTACGCCTTCACCGGCTGGCCGGCCCGCCGGGTCTCGAAGACCTTGGTCAGCGTGCCGATCGTCCAGTCGGTCAGCCCGGTGCGCTCCAGCGACTCCCCGCCCGCGCGCTCGGCGGTGGCCGCGGCGGCCTTGGAGAGGGCCTGGCGGGCCTTCGGCTTCAGCTTCAG
This sequence comes from Streptomyces sp. NRRL S-244, assembly GCF_000717915.1. GTDB lineage: Bacteria > Actinomycetota > Actinomycetes > Streptomycetales > Streptomycetaceae > Streptomyces. The sequence goes on along the minus strand of NZ_JOCX01000021.1, from coordinate 70,615 downwards.
CCGCAGGGCCTCCAGGTCCTTGTCCTCGGCGAGGTTCTTGCGGCGCTCGTCGACGATCCGGAACGTGATCTTCAGGTGGTCCGGGATCCGGCCGAGGTCGAAGTCCTCGGCGGTGACCGGGACCCCGACCATCCGCTGGAGCTCGCGCGCCAGCGTCACCGGCAGCGGCTCCTGGAGGGGTACGGCCGTGTCCAGGAAGCGGGTCGCGAAGTTCGGTGCGGGCACGTAGTGCCGGCGGATCGGCTTCGGCAGCGACCGGATCAGCTCGGTGACGACCTCTTCCCGCAGGCCCGGGATCTGCCAGTCGAAGCCCTCGTCGGTGACCTGGTTCAGCACCTGGAGCGGGATGTGGACGGTCACGCCGTCCGCGTCCGCGCCGGGCTCGAACTGGTAGGTCACCCGGAACTTGAGCTGCCCCTGGCGCCAGGAGTCCGGGTAGTCGGCCTTGGTGACTCCGGCCGCCTTCTCGGTGAGCAGCATCTCGCGCTCGAAGTCGAGGAGTTCGGGCTCGTCCCGCTTCTTGTGCTTCCACCACGAGTCGAAGTGCGCCCCGGAGACCACGTGCTCGGGGATCCGCTGGTCGTAGAAGTCGAAGAGGGTCTCGTCGTCGACCACGATGTCGCGGCGCCGCGCCCGGTTCTCCAGCTCCTCGACCTCGGTGAGGAGCTTGCGGTTGTCGGCGTAGAACTTGTGGTGCGTGCGCCAGTCGCCCTCGACCAGTGCGTTGCGGATGAACAGCTCGCGCGAGACCTCGGCGTCGATCCGGCCGTAGTTGATCTTCCGCTGGGCGACGATCGGCACGCCGTACAGCGTGACCTTCTCGTACGCCATGACGGCCGCCTGGTCCTTCTCCCAGTGCGGCTCGCTGTACGTGCGCTTGATCAGGTGCTGGGCGAGCGGCTCGACCCACTCCGGCTCCACCTTGGCGTTGACCCGGGCCCACAGCCGCGAGGTCTCCACCAGCTCCGCCGACATCAGGAACTTCGGCTGCTTCTTGAAGAGCGCCGAGCCCGGGAAGATCGCGAACTTGGCGGACCGGGCCCCCAGGTACTCGTTCTTGTCGGTGTCCTTGAGGCCGATGTGCGAGAGCAGGCCGGCCAGCAGCGAGATGTGCACGCTCGTCTCGGGGGCGTCGCCCTCGTTGACGTGGATGCCCATGCCCTTGGCGACCGTACGCAGCTGCGAGTAGATGTCCTGCCACTCGCGGATCCGCAGGAAGTTCAGGTACTCCTGCTTGCACATCCGGCGGAACGAGGACGAGCCGCGCTCCTTCTGCTGCTCGCGGACGTAGCGCCACATGTTGAGGAACGAGAGGAAGTCGCTGGTCTCGTCCTTGAAGCGGGCGTGGTTCTGGTCGGCCTGCGTCTGCTTGTCCGAGGGCCGCTCGCGCGGGTCCTGGATGGACAGGGCCGCCGCGATGACCATGACCTCGCGGACGCAGTTGTTCTTGTCCGCCTCGACGACCATGCGGGCCAGGCGAGGGTCCACGGGGAGCTGGGAGAGCTGGCGGCCCATCTGGGTGAGCCGCTTCTTGTGGTCCTTCTCGTTCGGGTCGAGCGCCCCGAGCTCCTGGAGCAGCTGGACGCCGTCGCGGATGTTGCGGTGGTCCGGCGGGTCGATGAAGGGGAACTTCTCGATCTCGCCGAGGCCGGCCGCGGTCATCTGGAGGATGACGGACGCCAGGTTCGTGCGCAGGATCTCGGCGTCCGTGAACTCGGGACGGGAGAGGAAGTCGTCCTCGGAGTACAGGCGGATGCAGATGCCGTCGCTGGTACGGCCGCAGCGGCCCTTGCGCTGGTTGGCGCTGGCCTGGGAGATCCGCTCGATGGGCAGGCGCTGGACCTTGGTGCGGTGGCTGTAGCGGGAGATCCGGGCGGTGCCCGGGTCGATCACGTACTTGATGCCGGGAACGGTGAGGGAGGTCTCGGCGACGTTGGTCGCGAGAACGATCCTGCGGCCGGTGTGCTGCTGGAACACCCGGTGCTGCTCGGCGTGCGAGAGGCGCGCGTAGAGGGGGAGGACTTCAGTGAAGCGGAGATTCCGCTTGTTCAGGGCGTCCGCCGTGTCGCGGATCTCGCGCTCGCCGGAGAGGAAGACCAGGACGTCGCCGGGGCCCTCCGACTGGAGCTCGTCGACGGCCTCGCAGATCGCGGTGATCTGGTCCCGGTCGCTGTCCTCGCCATCCTCTTCGAGGAGCGGCCGATAGCGCACCTCGACCGGGTACGTACGGCCGCTGACCTCGACGATCGGGGCATCGCCGAAGTGCCGGGAGAACCGCTCCGGGTCGATCGTCGCCGAGGTGATGATCACCTTGAGGTCGGGGCGCTTGGGCAGCAGCGTGGCCAGGTAGCCCAGCAGGAAGTCGATGTTGAGGCTGCGTTCGTGGGCCTCGTCGATGATGATCGTGTCGTACGCGCGCAGCTCGCGGTCCGTCTGGATCTCGGCGAGCAGGATGCCGTCGGTCATCAGCTTCACGAAGGTCGCGTCCTGGTCCACCTGGTCGGTGAACCGGACCTTCCAGCCGACGGTCTGACCGATCTCGGACTTCAGTTCCTCGGCGATCCGCTCGGCGACCGTGCGGGCGGCGATCCGGCGGGGCTGGGTGTGCCCGATCATGCCCCGGACACCGCGGCCCAGCTCCATGCAGATCTTGGGGATCTGCGTGGTCTTGCCGGAACCGGTCTCACCGGCGACGATCACGACCTGGTGGTCGCGTATCGCCTCGGCGATCTCGTCCTTCTTCTGGCTGACGGGCAGGTTCTCGGGATACGTGACCTCCGGCATCCGCGAGGCACGGCCGGCCAGTCGCGCGGCGGCCTTCTCGGCCTCCGCGGCGATCTCGTCGAGCACGGCCTGCTTGGCCTCGGGCTTTCGGATGCGGCGGGCGCCTTCGAGGCGGCGGCCGAGGCGGTGCGCGTCACGGAGGGAGATCTCACCGAGAAGCGTCTGCAGGGCGGCGAAGGAAGTAGACATACCTGATCGAGGATCTCACCCGCAGGCGCCGGGTGGCGAACGCATTTGTGCACCCTCCCCGTACCATTTCGGGACGAGATCACCTGAACCGATCCGCTGACCGAGTGAGAGGCCCGCCATGTCCCGCGCCCGTGGTGTGTGGTGGCTGCTCGCCGCCGTGCTCGCGGTGCTGGTGGGGTGTGCGGTGCCCGCGGCGGCGCTTCCGGTTCCGGGTTTCGCATCTGTTCCGGTTTCTGTTCCGGTTTCGGGTGCGGTTTCGGGTGGGGTGTCCGCTTCGGTGTCCGGCGCCACTGCTGCTCCCGTGCACGCCGCGGCCGCCGCCGGGCGGGGGCCCTCGTGTGATCCCGGGACCCGGGACCACGGGCAGGCCCCGGGCGTGCCGCCGCGGGGCGCCGGGGAGCACGCGCACGCCCCGGTGGGGCGGCCCGCGGTGGAACAGGCCTGGGCTGACCGGGCGCCGCCGGTGCGGGTGCTCGTACGGGGGCCGGACCAGCCGGCTCCGGGTCCGGTGGAGCTGTCCGTGATGCGGGTGTAGAGGACCGGCCCTCCCGCCGGTCCGATTCACCACCCGCAGCTCTGGAGCACCCGTATGTCCTCTTCCCGTCCGCGTTCTTCTTCCTCGTCCTCTTCTTCGTCCTCTTCTTCTTCCGCTTCCGCGCGCAAGCGGCTGCTGATCTCCGCAGGGGTCGCGGTCGCCGCCGTCACCCTCGGGATCGTGTCCTGGCAGGCCACCGCGCCCGAGGACAGGTCCGCCCGGACCTCCTCCTCCGCCGCGGCCGCGCCCAAGGGCTCGGACGTCCACGCCGAGCTGGCGAAGCTGGCCCGGCGCGAGTCCGGCGACAAGCTGGCCGCCGGCCGGGCGGACGCACCCGTCGTGCTGATCGAGTACTCCGACTTCAAGTGCGGCTACTGCGGCAAATTCGCCCGCGACACCGAACCCGCACTGGTGAAGAAGTACGTCGAGGACGGCACCCTGCGCATCGAGTGGCGCAACTTCCCGATCTTCGGCGCCGACTCCGAGGCCGCCGCCAAGGCCGCCTGGGCCGCCGGGCAGCAGGACCGGTTCGCGCAGTTCCACGCGGCCGCTTACGCCGACGGAGCCAAGGAGAAGGGCTTCGGCCAGGCGCGGCTGCTGGAGCTGGCCCGCGAGGCCGGGGTCCCGGACCTGGAGCGGTTCCAGCGGGACATGGCCGGCGAGGCCGCCACGGCCGCCCTGCAGAAGGACCAGGAGGAGGGCTACCGCATCGGCGTCACCTCCACCCCGTCCTTCCTGGTCAACGGGCAGCCGATCGCGGGCGCCCAGCCGCTCGACGCCTTCGCCGCGGCGATCGCCAAGGCCAAGGCGCAGGCCAAGGCGCAGGCCGAGCCGCAGGCCGACGGCCAGGGCGCGCGGTGACCGGCGTCGGCGACATCGGGTACCTGGCCGCGCTGCTGGGCGGGCTGCTCGCGCTGCTCAGCCCGTGCAGCGCGCTGCTGCTCCCCGCGTTCTTCGCGTACTCGATCGACTCCGCCTCGCGGCTGCTGGCGCGGACCGGGATCTTCTACGCGGGCCTCGCGAGCACACTCGTACCGCTGGGCGCGGCCGGCTCGTACGCCGGGCGGTTCTTCCACAGCAACCGCGACGGGCTCGTCCTGGCCGGCGGCTGGCTGATCATCGCGCTCGGGGTCGCGCAGATCCTGGGCCTGGGCTTCGCCTCGAAGCGGATCTCGGAGCTGTCGGGGCGGATCCGGCCGACCACCGCCCTGTCGGTGTACGCGCTGGGCGCGGTCTACGGGCTGGCCGGGTTCTGCGCCGGTCCGATCCTCGGCAGCGTCCTGACGGTGGCGGCGGTCAGCGGCAGCCCGGTCTACGGCGGCCTGCTGCTGGCGGTATACGCGCTGGGGATGGCCGTACCGCTGTTCCTGCTGGCGCTGCTGTGGGAGCGGTTCGACCTGGGCCGGCGGCGCTGGCTGCGCGGGCGGGCCGTCCGGGTGGGCCGCTTCGAGCTGCACACCACCTCGCTGCTGTCGGGGCTGTTCTTCATCGCCCTCGGCGCGCTGTTCCTCGCGTACGACGGGGCGAGCGCGCTGCCGGGGCTGCTCGACGTGGACGACTCGTACGCGGTGGAGCAGCGGGTCAGGTCGTTCGCGGACGCGGTTCCGGACTGGGCGCTGCTCGGGCTGGTGGCGGCGGGCGCGGCGGCGGTCGGCGTGACGCAGTGGCGCCGTCGTACCGGTCCGGAGGGCGGTCCGGAGGGAGGTCCGGAGGGAGGTCCGGAGGGAGGGGCCGAGTAACGCAGAAGGCCCCGTCCGATGGACGGGGCCTTCTAGTGGTGGCTGGGGCCGGGGTCGAACCGGCGACCTATCGCTTTTCAGGCGATCGCTCGTACCAACTGAGCTACCCAGCCACGAGACCGTTTCCGGCCTCAGCGATCCTGACGGGACTTGAACCCGCGACCTCCACCTTGACAGGGTGGCGAGCTAACCAACTGCTCCACAGGACCTTGCAGTGTGCGAGACCAAGTCTTGCACACGGTAATGCGTACCCCCAACGGGATTCGAACCCGTGCTACCGCCTTGAAAGGGCGGCGTCCTGGGCCACTAGACGATGAGGGCTAAAGGCCCGCCTGGGCGCTTTCCAGCGCGTCGGGGACGTGAGAAGCATATGGGATCCGGGGGGCTATCGCCAAAACGGTTTCTCCCCCGCATGTGGAAGGCGCCCCCACCGGAGGGACAATGGCCCGGTGCTGGAGATGACGCGCGAGGAGTTCGAAGAGCTCGTCGCAGAGGCCCTGGACCGCATCCCGCCGGAGCTGACGCGGCTGATGGACAACGTGGCGGTGTTCGTCGAGGACGAACCGCCGGCGGACGATCCCGAGCTGCTGGGTCTGTACGAGGGAACCCCGCTGACGGACCGGGGCGAGTGGTACGCCGGGGTGCTGCCGGACCGGATCACGATCTACCGGAACCCCACGTTGCGGATGTGCGAGGACCGGGAGAGCGTGATCGCGGAGACGGAGGTCACCGTGGTCCACGAGATCGCCCATCACTTCGGGATCGACGACGAGCGGCTGCACGCGCTGGGCTACGGGTGACCGGGGCGGAGCAGCGGCGCGGAGGTGCGGGCGCGGGCCCGGGCTCGGGCTCGGACCCGGGCTTGGGCTCGGACTCGAATTGGGGCTTGGGGTCGGAGGCGATCGATCCGGATGTCGACCTCCATGTGCCCGGGCAGCGCGCCGAACGGCCCGGCCCGGTGCTCTCGGCGATCGCGGCGGGCGGCGCGCTCGGGGCCTCGGCGCGGTACGGGGCCTCGCTGCTGTGGCCGGCCGCCGGGCCCGGGGCCTTCCCGTGGACGACCCTCTGGACCAATGTGACCGGCTGCGCACTGATCGGGGTGCTGATGGTGCTGATCAGTGAGGGCGGCCGGACGGCCCCGCATCCGCTGGTCCGGCCGTTCGCCGGGGTCGGGGTGCTCGGCGGGTTCACCACGTTCTCCACGTACGCGCTGGACTTCTCGCGGCTGCTGGACGCCGGGGAGGCCGGGCGCGCGCTGGCGTACGCCGGGCTCACGGTGGTGGCGGCGCTGGGCGCCGTGTGGGCGGGGGCCGCGGTGACCCGACTCGCGACCGGTCTTCCCGTACGGGGCGGCCCGCGGAGGCCGGCGTGAACTGGCTGCTGGTGGTGGCGGGGGCGGTCGTGGGGGCGCCGCTGCGCTATCTGACGGACCGTGCGGTGCAGGCGCGGCACGATTCGCTGTTCCCGTGGGGGACCTTCGTGGTGAACGCGGGGGCGTGCCTGGTGCTCGGGGCGCTGGCCGGGGCGGTGCTGGCCGGCGCGGCCTCCGAGCGGCTGAACCTGCTGCTCGGGCCGGGGCTTTGCGGGGCGCTGAGCACGTACTCGACGTTCTCGTACGAGACGCTGCGGCTCTACGAGCGCGGCCGGCGGTTCCTGGCGGCGGCGAACGTGGCGGCCTCGGTGCTGGCGGGGCTGGGCGCGGTGACACTGGGGTCGCAGGTGGCGCGGCAGTTGTTCGCCTGAGCGGTCCGGCCTGCCGGCGGCGCGTGGTGCGCGGGCGTGGCCGGCGGATTGCGGACAGGCGGTGTCCCCAAGGGCGTGTCCCTTACGGGGCAAAGGGAGTTGGGCACATTGACCCGCTCACCGCGGACCCTGACCGCCCACCCCGGCTGCCGCCGGGGGACCCCCAGGAGGTGCCCCGTGCGCCAGTTGTCCGCTTCCCTCCGGCTGGCCGCCGCCGTGCTCGCGGTCGCGGCCACGGCGGGCTGCATGAGCGTCGGCGAGGCCGGCGCGAAGCCCGGGCCCTCCTCGTCGGCGGACCGCAAGGCGGCCGCGGAGGCGGCCGGAGGTTCCGCTTCCGGCAAGGGGTCGGGGGTCCACGGCAACGGCCACGGCTCGAAGCCGGGTGCGACGGGTGAGGACGGGAAGCCGGCCGAGGACGGCAAGGCGTCCGGTGCCACCGGGGCCTCCCCCAGCCCGGGCGCGCCCGCCGGCCGGCCCGGGGCCCCCTCGCCGTCGGCCGGTCCGGGCGGCGGGCCCGGCGGGCAGGGGCAGCAGCCGACCTCGGGCGGATCTGGAAGTGGTGGTTCCGGTGGGGCGCAGGTCACACCGCCGCCGCCGGTCCAGTCGCAGACCCCGGCGCCGCCCGTGACTTCGCCCACTCCGCCGGCCCCGACGCCCCCGGCTCCGGAGCCCAGCCCGTCGGCCACGTAGGGGCGGCTGACGGCCCCGGGGGGTGGTGCCGGCCGGGTGCCGGTCGGGTGCCGGCCTTCCGGATCGGGTGGATCGTCGCAGGTCAGAGCGGGTCTGGCCGGAGCGACTTGCCAGACCCGGGGGAGGGTGCGTATGGTTATAGATCGTTTGATCCCATTGCCCGGCGCCGAATCCGAAGAGCGCCGTGTGGCGCGTACTCTCCCTAGCCGTGGCTGACCGCATTGAGGCGGTCGATTTGCGATTCACGGAGTTTGGGCGCGTGCCGAGACTCCGGAAGGTTTCGCATTTCGCATGTCCATTTCCAGTTCTGACCGTGCCGTCATGCCCGAGAACGACTCGAACGAGATCGTCGACGCCGTCGAGGCCCTTGTGGTCACCGAGGCGATCGAGGCCGCTGAGGCGGACGAGATCATCGAGGCCCTTGAGGCCGACGTGACGACCGACCAGTCCATCGACGCCGAGGCGGACGACGCCGACGCCGAGCCCACCATCACCTTCGGCGACCTCGGTCTGCCCGAGGGCGTCGTGCGCAAGCTCGCGCAGAACGGTGTCACCGCCCCCTTCCCGATCCAGGCCGCGACCATCCCGGACGCCCTGGCCGGCAAGGACATCCTCGGCCGCGGCCGCACCGGCTCCGGCAAGACCCTCTCCTTCGGTCTGCCCACCCTGGCCCGCCTGGCCGGTGGCCACACCGAGAAGAAGAAGCCCCGCGCGATCATCCTCACGCCGACGCGTGAGCTCGCGATGCAGGTCGCGGACGCCCTCCAGCCGTACGGCGACGTGCTCGGCCTGAAGATGAAGGTCGTCTGCGGCGGTACCTCGATGGGCAACCAGATCTACGCCCTGGAGCGCGGCGTCGACGTCCTCGTCGCCACCCCGGGCCGTCTGCGCGACATCATCAACCGCGGCGCCTGCTCCCTGGAGAACGTCGAGGTGGCCGTCCTCGACGAGGCCGACCAGATGGCCGACCTGGGCTTCCTGCCCGAGGTCACCGAGCTGCTCGACCAGATCCCCGGCGGCGGCCAGCGCATGCTCTTCTCCGCCACCATGGAGAACGAGATCGGCACCCTGGTCAAGCGCTACCTGTCCAACCCCGTCACGCACGAGGTCGACAGCGCGCAGGGCAACGTCACGACCATGACGCACCACGTCTTGGTCGTGAAGCCGAAGGACAAGGCGCCGGTCACGGCCGCCATCGCCGCCCGCAAGGGCCGCACCATCATCTTCGTCCGCACCCAGCTGGGCGCCGACCGCATCGCCGAGCAGCTCGTCGAGGCCGGCGTGAAGGCCGACGCGCTGCACGGCGGCATGACGCAGGGCGCCCGTACCCGCGTCCTCGCGGACTTCAAGGACGGCTACGTCAACGCGCTCGTCGCGACCGACGTCGCCGCCCGCGGCATCCACGTCGACGGCATCGACCTGGTCCTGAACGTGGACCCGGCCGGCGACCACAAGGACTACCTGCACCGCTCGGGCCGTACCGCCCGTGCCGGCAAGTCGGGCGTCGTGGTCTCCCTGGCCCTGCCGCACCAGCGCCGCCAGATCTTCCGCCTGATGGAGGACGCGGGCGTCGACGCCTCGCGCCACATCGTCCAGGGCGCCGGCGCCTTCGACCCCGAGGTCGCCGAGATCACCGGTGCGCGTTCGCTCACCGAGGTCCAGGCCGACTCCGCGAACAACGCCGCCAAGCAGGCCGAGCGCGAGGTCGCCGACCTCACCAAGCAGCTGGAGCGTCTGACGCGCCGTGCCGCCGAGCTGCGCGAGGAGGCCGACCGCCTGGTCGCCCGCTCCGCCCGTGAGCGCGGCGAGGACCCGGAGGCCGCTGTCGCCGAGGTGGTCGAGGCCGCCGAGGCCGAGGTCGCGGCAGCCGTCGCGGCCACGCCGGCCGTCGAGGAGCGCCCGTCCTTCCAGGCCCGCGACGACCGCGGCAACTACGAGCGCCGCGACAACCGTCGCGACGACCGTGGTGGCGACCGCGGTCCGTGGTGGCGGCTTCCGTCGCGACGACCGTCCGTCGACGACCGTCCGTCGGGCGGCTTCAACCGTGACGACCGCGGTGGCGACCGTGGCGGCTTCCGCCGCGACGACCGTCCCTCCGGTGGCTTCCGCTCCGGCGGCGGCGACCGCCCGTACGGCCGCCGCGACGACAACCGCCCCTCCGGCTCCGGCTCGACCGGCTCCTTCGGCGGCCGCCGCGACGACAAGCCCCGCTGGAAGCGCAACGGCTGATCTGACTGACTGACAGGGCCCCCACGACACCGTCGTGGGGGCCCTGTCCGCGTTTTGCGACCGACGCCGGGCCCGGTCAGCCGATACTCGATCGGCTGACCGTTGGTCTCCCGCTATGCTCTGGGGTGAGCACGCGCGGGCCATTAGCTCAATTGGCAGAGCAGCGGACTTTTAATCCGTTGGTTGTCGGTTCGAGTCCGACATGGCCTACAGCTCGCAGGCGGGGGTTGACCCCTCTGACCTGCCACTGAGCGCCCCACCCGGCTTCGGCCAGGTGGGGCGCTCAGTCGTTTGACCTCCCGTCCATGACCGCACGCTGCCCCCGTCACACCCCGGCCAGGCTCCAGCCCGTCCGAGGGCCGCGCTCACGGACGCCCACAGCCCGCCTGCCGGGTCCGGCCGCCCCGGCACGCCACGGCTCCCTCGTCCGCGCACACGGTGGCGCACACGGCCGCCCCAGCCGGACCGTGTCGACCACGGCTTCCCAGGTAATCGGCGAGGTAGGACATCCGTTGGCACGTCACGTGGTGAACTCGCCCACCCAGGAGCTGCTGCGGCACAGCGGAGGCGCTCACGCCCCGAGGAAGCCGCGGATTCCGGCCAGCGGGTCGCGACCGTGCTCGTCGGCGTACTCATGGCGGCGCGAGTCGGCCTTTTGGGGATTCGCCAGGCAGCAGTAGTCCCAGAAGTCGACCAGCACGCGGAACGCGTCGTCGAGGGTGTACTCACCCTGAACGTGCTCGACGAAATAGTTCTCCACCCTGACGCCCTGCGGGCTGATGGTGACGGTGTGCGCGTTCCCGTCCAAGTCCTCCGGCGCGAAGCCAGGGTTGGCCTTGGCCTCGGCCACCAGGTCGATCGCCTCCAGGACGGACAGCGGCGAGAGCTGGATGTCGGCCGTCACCCACTCTCCCAGGAACATCAGCTCGTCAGGCCCGGAGAAGGACGGCACCCCGAAGGCGTCCTCGACGTAGTACTTGGTGCGGATCACTGCCCTGTTCTCCATCTTGCGAATACCGCATCGGTGAGGTCCGGTCCCCGCCCGTCGATGACGTCGGGAGCCTTCAGCCCGTGGCCCCCTGCTCGACCGTAGTACGTCGGCTCGCCGGGCTCCGCCTCGACTCCGAGCACGTGATCGAGCTCCTGCAGGGCTGACGCGAGCCGCGGCGCGTTGCCGGCATGGACGGCCGGGTGGGGCTCGCCCCGGAAATCACACGTCGCCTCGATCACGTAGCGGGGTACCCACGGGGCGCGCCGGCGTCGTGCGCAACATTCCACTGCGCTCCGTGCTTCTGCGGGCGCACTACAGGCCAGGTGTGGCCAGGGCCGTCGCGATGAAGTCCGCAGCCTCCATCTCATCCAGCCAGACCAGGCCGAAATCCGCGGTCTTCTCCGCGGCCGTGGGAAGAGCGCCCGTCGGCGCCCAGCGCAGGCTGTCCCGGCTGAACGCCTCGTTGCTCTGGTCACCGCGTACGACGCGCTGCCGCAGTAGCGGGCCCCGCCGGTCGGCAGCCATGTAATACGTGATGCGCCCCGCCGCGTCCAACGCGTCGAGCATCGCGCCCCCGAGGGAGCTCAGGTGCGGGGTGCCCAGATGGCCCCGGAGAGTTCCGGGACGTAGCAGGACACCGGTCAGGTCGAGGAAACCGGCGTTGTCACGGAGGAATTCGCCGCCCCGCTCGTAGAACAGGACGAGGGGCTCGTAGAGTTCGGGCAGGTCCCCGCCGGCCGACGGATTCTGCGCACTGAGCCCGGCCATGCGGACCGCGCCCGCGCAGGTGCGCTTGATGGAGTCGTCTCGGGTCATCTGCCCCAGGAATTCCCGGAGCTCCTTTGCGATTTCCGGGGAAAGCGTGAAGTCCGGATCCACGTAGTCGGCGGCGTCAAAGAAGGGCCACGCGCTCTCGGCCGAGTACGCCTGCGCCCACATGCCCGCCCGCCGGAGATACTCACGCATCAACACACGACGAGACCTGACGTGGGCGACGGCGTCGTCCCAGTCACCCGTCCATTCCACCGCGCGCAGGCGCTCCAGCATGGCGGACGGTGCCCGGTCGGTCACTTCGCGATTCCCTTCGACCGCAACTCCTGCAGGATTGCTGCCGTCCCCTCGTCGCTGCCGGCTGGACCGGGCGCCAGCTCCCGCCCGCGTCGCCGGGGGAACGGCCCGGCCGCCCGGGGCCAGGTCCGGGTGGCCCGTCGGGGCGTGGTCGGCGGCGTGGAGCGGGTCGGAGATGTCCGAGCCGTTTCGTGTCTCCGGCAGGTCAGTGTTGGCCTACAGCTCACGAAGCGCCCCACCCGACCGCTCGGGCGGGGCGCTTCGTGCCGTGGATGTCCCGGTGAAGCTCTGGAACGATCGCCGCATGACGGGCCGTAGTCAGCGGTCGTCGCGCGCGGTTTCCAAAACCGTGACCGTGGAAGGTGTGGAGGGCAAAGAGCGAGTGCGGCTCTCTACATCAAGTCGGTGAGGTCCGGGCCGCGTCCGTCGATGAGGTCCGGAGCCTTGAGGCCGTAGCCTTCGGCGCGGCCGAAGTACGTGGCCTCACCGGGCTCGGCCTCGATGCCGAGCAGCGCGTCGAGGTCCCGCAGGGCCGCCGTGAGGCGCGGTGCGTTCCGGGCCTCGACGGCCGGGTGGGGCAGCCCTCGGAAGTCGCACGGTCCCCACACGTCGTGGTAGACGGACAGCTCGGCCGAAGGACCGATTTCGTCGGGCGACACCAGGAGCTCGATCAGGCGGTACTCGTCTCGGCGCTCTGCGTCGGTGTCCAGCCAGACACCGGACCCGAGAACGAGGATCCCCCCGATCTCGGCAGCCGGATGGCCGGCCGGCCTGCAGGCCCGTACGTTATCCGCCAGCGCGGTGTCATTGAGGGAGCGGCCTACGAGACTGAGTCGGGACGTGATGCCGAGGCCGCCCTTGCCGACCTCGAACCAGCTCCATTCGAGGGCAGTCGGCTCCAGCAGGCCGTGCTTTCCCAGAACGGCGGACATGCGTGCCGCGGTCGCGAGCGCCGCGTCCAGGCCGGGCTCCGCCACCTCGTCCAGGTCCCAGAACCACGAGCCGCATTCTCTCGGCGCGCGCATCAGAGTCGACATTTAGTTTCCTTATGGCCTGACGGAGTTGGTTGGGAAAACGGTGATGGATCCGTCGTTGAATCGTAGCTCGAAGGTTGCATTGGTTCGATCTGCTGCCCGCTGTACGGCCTGAAGGTCGCGTTCCGTCACCGCACCCTTGAAGTCGTTCACGTCGAGGATTGCGGCCTTGACGTCCACCCCGGAGCCTGCGAGCTGCTTCTCGGCGATCTTTTTCACTGCGGACTTGATCCCGTTGGCGCTCTGTACGTCCTTGAGCTGAGCGCCGTACTCGATCTTCCCGTCGACACGGGTCAGCACGTCCAAGTCGAGTTTCTCGCTGGGGATCTTCACCTCGAACTCGATGCCGGAGATTCCCTTGGCCTGAAGCTCAGCGGCATGGTCCATTGCCTGGTGCACGGCCGGCATCATGTCGCTCTGCTTGACTTGGAAAATTAGTTCCTTGTAATTGGGGATGTCTGCGAATCGTCCGCTCGCTATGTAGTCGGCCACGGCCGCGCCGTATTCCGACTTCTTCAGCTGGGTCAGCATGCGCGCCTGGTCCACTGACGGGACCCTCGCCTCGCTCAACGCGCCCGTGACGGCCGCTTCCTGTTCTGCGGGCATCTTTCCGCTGGGCTGCTGAGAGATCCGGTCGCCCTCAAGAATGACCGGAGGCTCCCGGTCGGGCATCTCGGAGCCGCCTCCCGGCCCGTCGCCGGGCCCGTGTCCGCCGGAGCCGGGTGCACCGGGTCCCGTCTCACCGTGACCGCCGCCGGTGGATGGGCCTTCGTGGTGGCCGCCGTCACCCGAGCTCGGGCCGTCGGCGTGGCCTGATCCGGAGGGGCCTTCGACGTGGGTTGCCGTGGACGGGGTGTCCGGGTGGCTCCCGCCCGGGCCGTGGCCGGCGGTGGGAGGGGTGTTGTCCAGGTTGTTGGTGGGGCCGTGGGGGGCCGTGCCGCCCGGGGTGTGGTTCGGGGTGTGGTCGGCGGCGTGGACCGGGTCGGAGATGTCGGAGCCGAGGCGGATGCCGTCGCCGCCGCGGGCGACGGCGCCGGCCAGCTCGCGTTCCGGGATCTTGGCCGTCGCCGGGGAGTCCACCTTCGGGGCGTCGACGCGCGGGATGTCCGAGCCCGCGGCGGGCTTGCCCTTCGGGACGTCTTCCGCGTGCTGGATGATCTCGCCCTTGTGGTTGTAGATGTTGTAGTTCGGGTCCATGAACTTGGGCGGGCCGTCGACCGGGAGCTTGACCGTGCCCGGTGGGAGGGTGGTGGTGCCCTCGGGGAGCTTGATGTTGCCGTCCGGGAGCTTGATCGCGCCGTCGGGGACGGCGGAGCCGGCCGGGAGGTGGATCGAGCCGTCCGGGAGGTGGAGCGTGCCTTCCGGCAGGGCTGTGGCGCCGTCCACGTTGATCTTCGGGGTTTCGAACTTGCCCATGCCCCTCAGGCCGGCCATCACGTCGCCGATCTTCGACACGCCGGCGCCCGCGCCCTTGAAGACGTAGGTCATCGGGTCGACGGCCCTGCCCGCCTTGCCGGCGAACGACAGGGCCTTGGCGATCGCGCCCGCCTTGCCCGCGCCGGACACCGCACCGCCGGTACCGCCCGTGCAGACCGTGGTGACCACGTTGAAGGTGACCGCACCCGCCGCGCGGGAAGGGTTCGAGCCCCACTGGTCCCAGGCCAGCAGCGCCTTGCCGGTCTCCTTCATCGCCGTACGGGATTCACGCAGCCACGAGGGCATCTTGTCGTCCGGGACGGCGAAGAAGAGGGGACCCACACCCGGGATCGAGGTGATCGCCGTAGCGGTGCTGAGTTTGGCCAGTCCCGTCCAGGAGGCCTTGAACGTGTCCCAGCCGTCGAGGCCGACCAGGCCGCCGAGTCCCGCGAGGGTGCCGCCTATGCCGTCGACGATGAAGCCCGTGCCGAAGTCCCAGGCGTGTTCCCAGATCTGCCAGGCGGGAACGGACTCCTCCACCGCGTCACCCCACGGCAGGGACTTGGACTGCTTGAGGGCTTCGGCGTCGTAGCCGTACATGCCCTCGCCGTGGGACCCGTCGTCCTTCTTCAGGCCCGGCTTGCCGACGAGAGCGGCGATCTTGGCGTAACAGGCGCTCTCGACGTCCTGGAAGTGGGCCCATACCTCGGCGATCGCGTTGCGGCGTTCGAGGTTCTGGTCGATCAGATCGCCGTCCTCGAACCACTTCTCGTCGTCCGACACCCTCGAGCGAAACGATTCTGCTTCGATCTTCAGCGTGTTCAGCCGGTTCACCAACGGCTCGGCATCACGCGCGTAGGTACCCAGCGCCCCCGCGATCGTGCACATGTCCGAGCTGAGTTTCAGTCCCAGGTCCTGGACGGGCTTGGTCGTCGCGAAGAGCTGGTCCGCCTCAGGTGCCTGGTAGAAGGCCTGGAGACCGCCGAAGCTGGTGTGGACGTCGCTCGCCTTGGTCGAGACCGTGGCCCCGCCCGACGAGATCGCTTTCACCTGCTTGTCCAGCTCTCCCAGGTCGCCCGTGAAGACGGGCACCTCCGCCGGGTCGACCGGCGCATGCCCGCTCACTTCGCGCCTCCCGGCTGTTCGCGCAGAGCCTGCAGGTTGACGGCCCTGGCGGCGTCCTGGGCCGCCTTGGCGTGCTCCAGGTCCCCTTCGAGGTACTCGTTCGTCGCCGTGACCGCGCCCAGGACGCAGGCCTCGATCCGGTTCGCCATCGACGTCAGTTCCGTCTGGCGCTCCTGCAAGTACAGCCCCAGAGCGGCTGCCACGGGGCCCGTGGCCTTGGGCGACACCATGAAGGCCTGGCCGGGGGCCGGGGCCGCGCCGGGGGCCAAGGGACCCCGCGGAGTCATTCCCGATGCCGAGCCGGGCACGGCCGTCCCCGCGGCCTGGGCCGCCTGCGACATGGCGGAGATCAGGGCGTTCAACGCCGTCTCCAGCTCGCTGGCGTTACCGCCGACCGTCTTCAACTGTCCTTGTACGCCCTGCGGCTTGATGTCCCACCCGGTCATCAGTGTCCCCCGTGCCCCGATGTCCTACGTCGGCGGCTGTTCATCTCAGCCGCCCGTTCCGCCGTCTGTTCAGCCGATGTTGTTGACTGCGGTCTTGGCGCGCGACAGCGTCTGCCGCGCCGTGCCGTCGTTCTTGTCCATCGTCGACTGCAGCAGCCGGATGATGTTCTTCACCTCTTCCGAGGCGTTCTTCCAGCGCAGTTCCTTGCCGTGGTACTCGTCCGAGACGCCGTCCGCCTCGAAGTTCGTCATGGCCGCGGCCACCTGCGCGTCACGCGCGGCGATGACCTGCTCCAGCTGGTCGATCACGACCTTGATGTTGCCCTGCGCCTCGGTCGACGCACCCAAGTCGTACGAACGGCGGTCCTGGCCACTGGCCATCATCATCACGCTCCCCGTGAGATCGAAAATACTGAACTGGCCCTGCGGTACGCGTCAGCGGCCCCGGAAGCGCGCGGCGTCGAAGTTTGCGGATGCCATCTGTGTCTTGGCGTTCTCGCCGTGCTCCTGGTCGCCCGAGGCGAAGGCCTGCTCCATCCCCGACTGACCGCCGAGGATGGCGGACAGCGAGGCGTTCAGCTCCTTGGTGATGCCGTCCGCCCGCTCCTTGAACGAGTCGAAGGCGACCTTGCCCTGGCCGTTGAACTTGCCTTCGAGCGGCTGAGCTGCGTTGATCAGCTGCTGGATCAGCGTCCCCAGGTCCGTACTCGAATTACGTGACTTGGACATCAGGCTCGTCAGAACCTGCGCCCCCATGTCGAACTTCATCTCGCTCCCCCGCACACTCGAACCACCAAAAGTATGCCCGTTTCTATCAAGTTGCGTCGCTCGTGCAACGCGCAACCGGCAAGCTGTGACGAACACATGACATCGGCCGGTCCCCTCACGCGCCCTTCAAGTGCCGCATCAGCCGCTCGAAGTCGGCCCATCCCGACAGGTCCGACGGGTCCCCGGGCAGCGGGTAGTAGTACGCGGGACGGGCCTTCGGCCCCAGTGCGACGGGCGGCTGCGACAGCGGCGTCCTCCGCGCGCGGTCGTCCGGCATGGCCCGCACCTCCTCCGCGCCGAGCACGAACGCCAGCGGCACGCCCGGCCCCTCGAAACGCGGGGGAACCGTCAGGCCGCGTTCCGCCTTGCGGAGTTGTACGAGCATGGACTGGAGGCGGTGGCGGGTGACGAGCGCCTCGGCCGTCCCCCGTATGCGGTCCAGCGGCGGGTCCTCGTCCGCGCCGTAGCCGAAGGCCAGCGTCACGGTCTCCTCGACCCCCGCCTTCGTACGGCTGACCCGCACGGTGGCCAGACCGGGGCGCTCCGGACCGCCGACCACCACGAACCACGTCGGCTCGGGGGCCCGCGCGAAGGCCACATCGGTCAGACGCCCCGGCGACCAGGGGAGGTTGGCGGGTTCTGCGGTCCCCCATCCGGCCGGCGGCTCGCCGGTCAGCTCGCGCCACACCGTCTCCAGGGCCCCGCCGAGGACCAGCCGGTCGTCCGCCGGGTGGACCGTACGGAAGGTGACGGCCAGCTGCCGCTCGCCCGTGTTCACGACCTGCCGGTACGAGGCCGCCACCGGGGTGCGCGGGTCTTCCTCGGTGGCGTCCGCGGGCACCACCGTGGCGAACATGCCCTCCTGCCACCGCAGCACCGCGCCGGACAGGCCGTCGTAATAGCCGTCCCGCTCGTCCTGGACGATCCACCGCGAGGGCCAGCCCGGCATGGCGCCGAGCACCGCCGGGGAGAGCCTCGTACCGGGCGGGGTGACGATCTGCAGCCCGCGCTCGGCCGCGGCGGCGGCCCGGAAGGCGTCGGAGAGCCAGGCCGTCATGGCGACGACCGGGCGGTCCATGATGACGACGGCGACCTTGTCGGTCAGCACGTCGACGGCGGGCTGCGCTGCGGCGGGGGTGGGCGCGACGCTGACCCCGTCCGTCTCCACCACACCCAGCGAGCGCGTGGCCTCCGGCGGCCAGGCGGTCCCGCCGGACAGCAATGCGAGACGGGCCGCGAAGGTCCCCGCGAGCCGTTCGGCTTCGGGGACACCGGTGGTGGCACGGGCCTCGGTCCACCAGAAGGGGACCGGTGGCGCGGTGGCCCCGAGCAGCCGCTCGGCCTCGCCGGCGACCTGGACCAGCAGCGGCGCCTCGACCGAGACGAGCGGGCGGCCCTGCTCGTCGCAGAGCTGTACGACCGCCCCTTCGCCCGTCGCGTTCACCAGCTTGTCGGGCCCCCCGGAGAGCAGACCCACGATCACGGCCCAGGCGTCGGGCATCCGCTGGGTGAGGGCTATGACGTCCTTGGTCATGTGGTCGTACGGTCCTTCACGGTGTCGTCATTCGGGGGTGTGCACGGTCTGGATCAGGCGGTTCGACTGACCCCTGCGGATCAGCACGCCACGCCCGGCCGGGTGCTGGGAGGCGTACACACCGGGGAACAGCTGGCCCTCGCCGCGGTCCCCCGCCATCACCACCGCCGAGGCCCCCGACTCGCGCAGGCCCTGCACCAGGGGCTCGTACATGCCGCGCGAGGCACCGGCGACGCGGCGGGTCAGGACGAAGTGCAGGCCGATGTCGACCGCCGAAGGGATGTACGGAACGAACGCGGCGAGCGGCGACTGCCCGGCGGTGGTGAGCACGTCGTAGTCGTCGACGAGGACCACGATGCGCGGCCCGCCGCCCCAGCTGCCGGGCTCCAGGTCCTCCAGCGAGGCGCTGTCGTCGGGCAGCCGCCGTTCCAGCTCGGTGGCGATGCCCGCGGCCAGTCCGGCGCACATCTTGGTGTTGTACGCGTAGCCGCCGTTGAACTCCTCCGGCACCACGCCGCGCAGGCTGCGCCGAGGGTCCATGATCGCGAAGACCAGCTCGTCCTCGCCGTACCTCTCGATGAGGCCGCCGGCGATCGTCTTCAGCAGGTTCGTCTTGCCGCACTCGCTGTCGCCCATGATCAGCAGGTGCTGGTCGTGGGCGAACAGATCGAGCATGACGGGGGCCAGAGCCGTCTGGTCCAGGCCGATCGGCACCCGCCGGGGCTCGGCGACCGGCCCGGGCAGCAGGTGCGGCTCCAGGACGTGCGGCAGTACCCGGACCGGCTGGGCGGTCTCCCCGCTCCAGGTGGCGCGCACCGTTCGGGCGGCGCGCTCCAGGACCGCGCCGAGCTCGGAGGTGTCGGCCAGCCCGTCCGTACGGGGCAGGGCGACCTGCGCGAAGAGCTTGCCGTCGGTCAGGACGCGGCCCGGCTCGTCGGCCGACAGGGTCTCGGCGAGCTTTCGTTCGATGCTGGATTCGCCGGGGTCGTTGAGGCGCAGCTCGACCCGGGTGCCGAAGTTCGACTGGGTGGCGATGCGGACGTCGTTCCAGCGGAGCATGGCCGCGACGACGTGGATGCCGTATCCGCTGCCGCGCTTGAGGATGTCCACGACGGCGTCGTCGAGTTCCTCGAAGTCGTCGCGCAGCGCGCCGAAGCCGTCGATCACGAGGACGATCTCGGCGGACGCCAGCTGGGGCAGCCTGCCCGCCGCGTGCAGGGTGCGCAGCTGCTCGACGGAGTCGATGCCGTGGTCGCGGAACAGCTCCTCGCGGGCGGCGAGCATGTTCCGCACCTCTTCCACGGTGCGGGCCGCGCGTTCGCGGTCCGCACGGCCGGCGATGCCGCCGACGTGCGGCAGCCCGGCCAGGGCCTGCAGGCCGCCGCCGACCAGGTCGAGACCGTAGACGCCGACTTCCTGCGGGGTGTGGGTCAGGGCGAGCGAGAGGACCAGGGTGCGCAGCAGGGTCGTCTTGCCGGACTGCGGGCCGCCGATGACGGCGGCGTGGCCGCCCGCCACGGTGAGGTCGAGGTACCACTCGCCCTGCCACTGCTTCGTCGGGTCGTCGAGCAGGCCCAGCGGCACCATCAGCCGGCCGCGCCGCTTGGCCAGCTGCATTCCGCGCGGTCCGACGTCGAGCGGGCCGGCGACGGCGTCGAGCGGGATCGCATCGGGCAGCGGCGGCAGCCAGATCCGGCGGACCGGCGGCGCGGCGTGCTCCAACTGCCCCACGATGACGCCCAGCTCGGTCGGCCCGGTCTCGCGGCGGCGCGCGGCGCTCTCCTGAGGGGTCTGGCCGTCCGGCTTGGACAGGGTGTTGAAGGCCTCGTACTCCAGGGCGAGCGGTCCGCTGTCCTCGTCCTCGACGCGCTGGACCGGGCCGCGGTAGGCGCCGGAGACGTAGCTCGCCTTGAAGCGCTCGTAGTGGCTGGTGTCGACCTTGAGGAAGCCGAAGCCGGGAAGCGGCGGCAGGTGGAAGGCGTCCGTGGTGTCCAGGACGGTACGGGACTCGTCGGCGGAGAAGGTACGCAGACCCAGCCGGTAGGAGAGGTAGGTGTCCAGGCCCTTGAGCTTGCCGCCCTCGATGCGCTGGCTGGACAGCAGCAGGTGCACGCCGATGGAGCGGCCGATCCGCCCGATCGACAGGAACAGGTCGATGAAGTCGGGCTTGGCGGTGAGGAGCTCGCCGAACTCGTCGATGACGACGAACAGATGCGGCAGCGGCTCCAGATCGGGCCGCCGGTCGGCGCGCAGCGCCGCGTAGTCACCGATGTCGGCGACGTTGCCCGCGTCCTTGAGGACCTGCTGGCGGCGCTTGACCTCGCCCGCGAGGGAGGCGTGGACGCGTTCGACGAGACCGGCCTGGTTCTCCAGGTTGGTGATGACACCGGCGACGTGCGGCAGGTCCGCGAACGGCGCGAAGGTCGCACCGCCCTTGTAGTCGACGAGGACGAGGGCCAGGTCCTCCGGCGGGTGCGTCGCCACGAGGGCGAGCACGAGGGTGCGCAGGAGCTCCGACTTGCCGGATCCGGTGGCGCCGACGCACAGGCCGTGCGGGCCCATTCCGAGCTCGGAGGACTCCTTCAGGTCGAGCAGGACCGGCTCGCGGGAGTCGCTGATGCCGATCGGGACGCGCAGGTACGCACGTTCGCCGCGCGGCGCCCACATGCTCTGCAGGTCGAGCCGGGCCACGTCGTCGATGCCGAGCAGGTCCGCGAAGTCGACCGGCCCGGAGAGCGGGGCGTCGATGAGGGACTCGGCGGACAGCCGCAGCGGGGCGAGCATCCGGGCCAGGCCCTCGGCGAAGGGGATGCCGGCCTCGTCGACGGTGCCGTGGGCGCTGATCGGCTCGGCCTCGCGCAGGTCCTCGATGATCACCTCGGAGCCCTCGACGGTGATCCGTACGCCGACGTGGCCGGGCTCCTGGATCCGCTGTTCGAGGAGGTGCAGGACGGTGACGCCCATCTCGCGCAGGCCGACCGCGTCGTCGGGGCGCGGCAGTTCGACGGCGTCCTCGCCGTGCCCGTCGGCGACGACGAGCAGGCGTGACGTCATGGACAGGGCGTCCTTGCCGGACAGGCCGCGGCGCACCTCGGCCGCGTAGGAGGCGCGGCGGCGCAGTTCGGCGCCCAGCCTGTGGGCGAGCTGCTCCGGGGACGGGGCGATGCGCCGGGCGGCGACGGGGCCGTCGAGCTGCTCGGTGTCGAGCAGGTGCGGCATCCACTTCGCCCACTCCCAGTCGGCGAGCCGCTCGCCCGGCACGGCGAGGGCGATGGCCACGTCGTCGGGCGCGTGCATGGCGGCGGTCTGCACGAGCAGGGCGCGGGCGACCCGCAGGCAGTCCTCGCGGGGTCCGACGACACTGATGTCGCCGATGCGGTCGAGCGGCACGGTGAGCGGGAGTTCGGTGCCGGTACGGAAGCGGGCGGTCAGGGACGACGCCTCGTTGAGCATGAAGCGGTCCGGCGGGGTCAGCACGGAGGAGCCCTGCTGGCCGATCTTGAGATCCCGTACGGGCATTTCGCCGGTGCCGACGCGCACCCGCAGGAAATCGGCATCGACGCGGCGCCGCTCCCACAGCCGGGCCGGGTCGCGGACGATGTCGTAGAGCGCGTACGGAGGCGGGTTGAGCACGTCCGCGTGCCGGGCCCGCTCGCGCTCCTCGGCGGCGAGCTCCTCGCGCAGGTCCTCCAGGTAGGCGAGGTAGGCCTCCCGCTGGACACGACGGGTGCGCTGGGCCTTGCCGCGCTGTGAGAGGACGAGCCCGAGGGAACCGACGACGGTGACGACGAGGATCAGCGCGCCCAGTGCGGCGAACTGGCTGTTGCGGACGACGGTCATCATCACGACGGACGACATCACGCCGGCCACCGGCAGCAGGGACATCGCGATGTTGCCCGCCTTGCCCTCGGGGAGGTTGGGCGGGGCCTCGATGAGGCGTGCCTCGGGGGCGGCGGGGGGCCTGACGGTTCTGGCCGGTCGGTGGATCAGTCGGGTACTCATCAGTGGCGCTTCTGGGAGAGCTGGAAGACGTCCGCGGAGATCCGGGTGGCGGCCGTCCTCGTCGCGTGGGCGAGCAGGTCGGTCCGGATGGTGCCGCCGTCCGCCAGATGGCGGTCGTACGGCAGGACGTGGACGTTCGTCCCGGTGGACCGGAGCGTGCGCACCGCCTCGTCGAGGTCGATTCCCGGGTGCGGTGCCTGCTCGGTGAGGACGACGACCGTACTTCCGATCACGTGCGCGGGCAGGCTCTGCATCCACTGGAGGACCGCGTGGGTGCTGGCCACACCGGCGAGGGTGGCGGGAGTGGCCAGCACGCGGGCCTGGGCGGCGGAGAGCGCGACCCGGGCGACCTCGGCGGGCAGCGTCTCGCAGTCGACGACCGTCACACCGAAGTAGCGGCGCAGCGCGACCATGGCCCGCTCGTACGCGCGGGTGTCGAGCATGGCGCCGATCTGGCCCCGGCTGCCGGGCAGCAGCCAGGCGTTGTCGTGGAGCTGGACGAGGTAGCCGGTCACGTCGAGCAGCGACATCTGCGGTGCGACGATGTCCGCGACGTCACCGGTGGTCCAGCGCAGGCCTTCGGCGCCGAGCCGGACGGGCAGCGAGCCGAGGGCCGGGTCGGCCTCGACGAAGAGGACGGGGTCCTGGCGGTAGTGCGCGTACGTGGTGCCGAGCAGGGCCGCGATGGTCGACTTGCCGGCGCCGCCGCGGATGGAGGTGACGGCGATCTGGCGGCCGGTCGTCACGGGCTGCTGGAGCACTTCCGCGGTCCGGGTGGCCTCGGAGACCTCGCGGGACGCGGATGAGGAAACGATTCGCCACAGCGCGCGGGCCGCGCGGGCGGCGAACGGCTCACCGCTGCGGGGCTTACGACCCACAGCGGCCAGGCTCCGGTCGACCGCCGGCCGGGCGTCGGGGGTCGACCGTACGGCGGCCTGCGGATGCCGCACGGGCTGCCCGCCGCCGGAGTGCTGCGGCGGTACCTGGCCCTGGTACGGATGACCGGGTGCGGAGCCTGCCGCCGGCCCGGCGGGTACGGCTGTGCCCTGCGGCGGTCCGCCGGGGCCTGCGGCGGGCACCGGGACTTCGCCGCCGGACGGCGGGAAGCCCTGGCCCGGAGCCTGGCCGGCGGGTACGGCTGCGTCCCGCGCGGGCGGCTCGGCGCCGCCCCTGAGGTCGCGCAGGACATCGCCCTGCCAGTTGTCTCCGTTCGGCATGTCCCTCTGCCCCTGCCCCTCTACTACTGACGACCTGCTGCCCCGCCCGGAGCGCCTGCGCGTTGACTCAGAACTTGTCGAGCAACTGCCCGTAGACGCCGAACACCCCGATGGCCAGCGGGAACAGCCCCACCATGCCGACGGATTCGACGAGGTCGGCCATGCGCCGCAGCCGTACCTGGACATGCTCGGGGGGCTGCACCGCGAGCGCGGCCAGCGGCAGCAGCGCGGCCACGCACAGCACGGCCAGCGCCCCGGCACCGCCGTCGTGCCCGATCCACAGCACGACGAGGCGCACCAGGAGCACGGCCGATGCGGCGAGCAGCGCGACGACCTCGGCGACCAGCGGGAAGGCCCGGGCCCTCGACAGGAGGACGACGGCGACGAGCGACGGCAGGGCCACGGTCCACACGGTCGGGTTCGCGGCCGTCGTCAGCAGCCAGCCCGCGGCCGCCGCGGACAGCGCGGTGGTGATCGTCGCCAGCGCGAGCCCGCGGTGCGTGGCGGCGAGCGCGTTGCCCACGTCGTGCCGGCTGACCGAGGCTCCGCCGGAGCGGCGGTCGTCCAGCGCGGTGAGCCCGGACGCCATCAGGGCGAGCCGTGGCAGCAGGCCCAGGAGCACCACCGAGACGAGGGCCATGAGGGCGCCGAGCCGGGTCGGCTCGGCCTGGAGCACGGCGGCGACTTCCCAGCCGGCGGTGATCACGGCGACGGCCCCGGCCCCGATGAGACCGCCGCGGCCGAGCGGGGAGCAGTAGCCGAGCAGGACGAGTGTCACGACCAGCGCGCCGGCAACGGCCGCGAGCCGCACGACCCCCGACCAGTGGTAAGCGTCGGCGGCGGTCCACGCGGTGAGGATGCCGAGGCTGCCGGAGGCGAGCAGCAGCGCGGTGGCCAGGCCGCGGTTGCCCTGCCCGACCCGGGCCACGAGCGCACCGGCCGCCAGCAGTACGAGTGTGACCAGCAGCAGGGCGCCGGCCAGGGTGCCGAGTGCGAACTCGCGCCGGGCGAGCAGCGCGGCGGTCACCGCGAAGGCGACGGTCGCGACGCCCGCGCTGCCCCTGCGGGCGGCCGGACGCCAGCGCCAGGCCTGCAGGTCGAGGTCGTCGGCCACCAGGTCGGTGACGTCGTGGACGACGGGGGCGGGCGGCGCGGAGTGGGTCCTGACGAGCCGCAGGACGGCGCCGTCGGCTATCCCGGCCGCGGCCAGCGTGCTGTCCTGGGGAAGCGCGGAGCCGTCCGAGGTCATCAGCTGACGGGTCAGGGGCCGCGAGGCGGCGCGGTCGTCGAGCAGCTGCAGGATGTCCGGGAGCAGCCGCCCGATCGGCGTGTCGGAGGGCAGGACCATGTCGGCCCGGCGCCGCTCCCCGACCAGGGTCACCCGGCTCAGTTGCGCCCGGGAAGTCTTTGCTGTGCTCACCACTTGCAGGAACCTATCATCGCGGCGTTCCGGACTCCTCGCTTCAAGTCCGGGTCCCTATGGCGTGGTCGGCGCGCTCGGCGACGTGGACTTGGTCGGCTTGGGCGACTTCGAGGCCTGCGGGGCCTTCGACTTCGGCCCCTTCGAGGGGCCGGCCGACGTGGACGGGCCGGGCGGTGTGGAGGGGCCGGGTGACTTGGCCGGGCCGGATTCCTTGCCCGTGCCGGGCGACTTGGACGGCATCGTGGCAGGTGGGAAGAGTCCCTGTTGCTGCTGTTGCTGCTTCTGCTGCTCGGCCTTCTGCTTCGCCAGCGTGGCCTGGATGAAGGACCACCCGACGCAACCCGCGCACAGTACGGCCGCGATGGCGATGCCCGCGAACACCTTGCCGAGCCGCTCGTCCGCGGTCCGCCGCACCCTCTGTGTGCCGAACAGCAGGGCGTCACGCAGTCTGTGGCGTCGTACCGCCACAGACTCCAACAGCTGACTGTCGTAGTCCCGTGCCATGTGTCGCCCGTCGCCTCCCCCGAGTTTTGCCTGTGCAACATAGAGCATCCGTCGACTCCGAGCACAACCAGAAAGCCCCGTCCGGCTTTGGCCGGCGGGGCGCTTCGGGCTTTTTCGTCAGGACCAGCCAGGGTCTTGGGGGGCCGCCAGCGACCAGCCCGGGTCCTTGGGCGGGGACGCGAGGTCCTGGGCCTGGCCGGCGGTGCCGGTGGCGATCACGGCGATCAGGGCGGCCGCGGTGACGGTGATCAGAGTGACGAACTTGCGACGCATGGTGACGGTGCCTCTTGTCGGGCCGGTGCGGATGCGGATGCGGACGGGGCGGGAGGTGGTTGGCCGGATCTCTCGTTCCGGCGTGCCGCCATCGTGCCGAGCCGGGCAGGGCCGTGTCCCCGGTTTGAGCTGGCACAAAGCGATCTGACATATCCGTGCCAGCCCGCTCGCCGTGTCCGCGTGATGGACGGTGTTTGTGCGGTCGCTGGCTGGTATGGACAATCCAGGATGCAAGATCGGCCCATCGGAGGGGCCGCAGACCGCCAGCGTTGTCGGTTCAGGTTCACGGTTGTGCTGCCGCTCCGAACCGCGAGCTGGGGGGCTCCTCTTGTTGGTTTCTCTTGGGCTGACCGAACGTTCCGACGCGCTCTACCGCCTCGTCCTCAGACGGCCGGACACCGCCGTCGCCGATGTCGCCGCCGACCTCTCGCGGTCCGAGGACGACGTACGCGCGGACCTGGAGGAGCTGACGCGGCTCTCCCTCCTCGCGCCGTCCTGGCGGACCGACGGGCGGCTGCGGGCGGTGAACCCGAAGGCCGCGCTCGATTCGCTGCTCGCCCATCAGCAGGCGGAGATCGCCCAGCGCCACCGCGCCCTCGCCGAGAGCCAGGCCGCCGCGAGCGCGCTGCTGTCGCAGTACGCCGAACTGCACCCGGCCCAGCCCGCGCACGAGGCCGAGCGGTTCCTCGGCGTCGAGGCGGTCCGAGCCAAGCTCAGCGAGATGTCCGCCCGCACCCGCCGCGAGTCGATCAGCTTCCACCCCGGAGGGCCGGTCCCCGCCGCGCAGTTCAAGGCCAGCGAGCCGATCACCGAGGACCTCATCGCGCGCGGCGTGAAGATCCGGACCGTCTACCAGGACGCCATCCGCAACGACGCCGGCAGCCTGGAGCACGCCCGCTGGCTGACCGAGCGGGGCGGCGAGGTGCGGACGGCTCCCTCGCTGCCGATGCGCATGGTCATCGCCGACCGGGAGTTCGCGCTGATGCCGATCGACCCGGCGGACAGCGCGCAGGGCGCGGTACTCCTGCGCGAGCCCGGTGCCGTCGCCGCCTTCTGCGCGCTGTTCGACTCGGTGTGGGAGACGGCCACCCCGTTCGGCGAGCCGCCCCGGCGAAGCCTCGAAGACCCCGGATCGCAGCCGCGCGAGCTGCTGCGCCTGCTGGCCCAGGGCTATACGGACGAGGCCGCCGCGCGCCGGCTCGGGATCTCCCTGCGCAGCGAGCGGCGGCTCATCTCGGAGCTGATGGAGAAGCTGGACGCGCAGAGCCGCTTCCAGCTCGGGCAGCGGGCCGTGGAGGAGGGGCTGCTCTGACCGCGGTTCAGCAGCCGCAGGCCGCGCCCTCCCCGACCGGGGCCGTCAGCGGGTCCGGCGGCGACTGGCGGGTGCCGGCGGAGTCCTCGACCGGGAAGCCCTCGCGGGACCAGTACTCGAAGCCGCCGAGCATCTCCTTGACCTGGTACCCGGCGCTCGCGAAGGCGTACGCCGCCCGGGTCGCGCCGTTGCAGCCCGGGCCCCAGCAGTAGGTGACCACCACGCTGCCGGGCGCGACCAGTTCGGCGGCCCGCGCCCCGATCTCGTCGGTGGGCAGGTGCACGGCGCCCGGGATGTGGCCCTGCGCCCAGGCCTCGGCGCCGCGGCTGTCGACGAGGACGAAGCCCCCGGCGCCGGACTCCGCGTCCGCGTGCACGTCGGCGACGTCGGCCTCGAAGGTGAAGCGGCGGTGGAAGTGGGCCGCGGCGGTGGCCGGGTCAGCCGGCGGAACGCGCAGCACCTTCGAGGACACGGAAACGGTCTGAGCGGTCATGGTCGGTGGGCTCCTGAGGACGGGGGCGGCGTACGGCCGCCACGGCGATGAGGGTGTACAGGGCCGCGGTGGCTGCACCGGGGCCGATGAGCAGGACGGGCAGGTCCCAGCGGGCGGCCCGCCCGAGGGCGAGCACCGCGAGGGCGATCAGGCCCGCGGCCACGAGCCCGCCGCGCCGGGACCGGCCGGTCAGCTCGGTCCAACGGGTGGCGGTGGCGTGGAGGTTGGTGCGGCAGTACGCCCAGCAGAGCGCGGCGGAGCCGATCCCGAGTGCGGCCTCGACGGCCGCCGCGGCCGGGGGCGGCGCCTGTGCGGCGCCGGCCGGCGGGCCCAGCAGTACGGCGTACAGCGCGGCCGCGAGCGCGATGCCGAGCAGGGTTCCGCCCAGGGCCCGCCGCCGCGGCAGGGCGGGGACCGCCCCTTCGAGGCCGACCCAGCCGAAGAGCAGGGGCACGGCCACCAGCAGCGCGGCCCCGGTCCAGCTCCCGGTCGAGGTCCCGGTCCAGCCCTCGGCCCAGCCCCCGCTTCCCGGCCCCGGCAGCGGCCCGCCGAAGGCCCGCCAGGAGACGGCCAGCGCCAGCACCGCGGCCAGCCGGAGCCGGCGCCCCGCCGGGGACGGCCCCCGCGGGACCCGCCAGGCGTACGCGGCGGCGCTGCCCAGCACCCCGGCGGCGACCGCGTACGCCCGCCAGCCGGAGTCCCCGAGCGACACGAACTCGGCGGCCCCCAGCGCGACTCCGGCCTGCCCGGTGGCGAAACCGCCGAAGTAGAGCGCGGTGGCCGCGCGGGCCGGCCCCGGGCCGAGCCGGTCCCGTACGAAGGCCACGGGCCCGCAACCCTCCGTACCGCCGGCGGCGGCGACCAGCAGGCACCAGCCGGCCAGCACCCCCGCCACCGCGATCCCGGCCCACGGGCCGGGCTGCGGGGCGAGAGCGGCCGGGAGCAGCAGGGCCCCGGCCCCGAGGACCGCGCCCAGCGCCTGCGAGGCCCCGCCGGACCAGGTGTCCGTACGCGTCACGACAGCTCGTGGAAGAACAGCGGGATGGCGGCCGACAGCGCCGCGCCCTGCGCCAGCAGCCGCCCCTCCACGCCGTCCCACACGGGCATCCGGGTGCCGAGGTCCACCGGCAGGCCCAGGTGCCCGGCGAGGAACGCGGACCAGCCCGGCATCAGCGGCGCCGCGGTGACCGCGACCGCGGCCAGCAGCTCCACGTGCGCCGCGAGCCGCCCGGCGTACTCGGCGCGCGGCCCGGCGGCCCGCAGCAGGGCCAGCTGCCGCAGGTCGGCGTCGGCCCGCTCGATCACGGTGGCCAGGACGTCGGCGGCGCGCTGCGGGGAGAAGGCCTCGGCGCCGAGGGCGGCGGCGATCTGCCCGGGCAGCGCCGCGCGTTCGGCGGCCAGCGGGCCGTCGGCGGGCCCGGCGGCCGGCACGACGGAGTCGAAGTCCTGGGCGAGCAGGTCCAGTACGGTGTCGGTCCACCGCTCCAGACCGCCGGCGAGGACGGTGCTGAGGGTGTCCGCGAACTCCTTCATGGAGAAGTTGTTCTGTGCCCGCTCCGGGCCGGTCAGGCACAGGTGGAAGCGGAGCGCGTCGGCGTTGACGCGGCGCAGGAACTCGCCGCCCCAGATCGCGTGGCCGCGGCTGGTGGAGAACTTGTCGCCCTCCAGCCGGTAGAACTCGTTGATGACCACCTGTGCGGGCAGGGTCAGTTCACCCTGGGCGAGCAGCAGCGCCGGCCACAGCACGGCGTGCGAGAACGAGCAGTCGAAGCCGATGAAGTTGACGATCCGGGTCTCGGGGTCGGTCCACAGCCGCTCCCACTGCGAGCGGTCGCCGTTCGCCTCGGCGACCCGCGCGGTGCCCGCCGCGTAGCCCCAGATGCCGCTGAACCAGGTGTCGAGGATGTGGCCCTCCCAGCCGGGCAGCGGCACCGGGATGCCGTAGTCCGCCTCGCGGCTGATCGCCGTGTCGGGCAGGTCCCGCTCGAACAGGCCGTCCAGGTAGGAGATCAGCCGGGGCCGCCACTCCGCCTTGGCCTGCGCGTCGGCGTAGTACGCGCGGAGGCGCTCGCGGTAGCGCTCCAGCGGGAAGACGATGCGGCGCATGGTCGTGGTCTCGGGGGTGCTCCGGCAGGCGGTGCACCGGGGGGCGGCGAGCCCGGCCGGGTCCTGGGGCAGTCCGCAGGCCTCGCAGTACACGCCGTCGGAGGGCTCGGCGCAGAACTGGCACTCGCCGCGCACCTCGGCCTCGTACAGGTACCGCTCGCAGGGCGCGCAGTGGAAGACGGGCAGCTCCTGCACCTCCAGGGCGCCGGAATCCCACAGTTCGAGGAAGAAACGCTGCACGAACTCGGTGTGCGTGGAGTCGGTGAGCGGGCGGGTGAACCAGTCGTGGTGCATGGCGCCCAGCGAGAGGGTCTCCTCCATGCGGTCGCCGAAGAGCTTCGCGGTCGGGTACGCGGTGGAGCCGATCTCGGCGGCCCGGCGCGGTACGTAGCAGGAGTGCTCGTCGGAGTAGCCCACGTAGCGCACGTCGTGGCCGCGCTGGCGAAGGTGGCGGGTCAGGACGTCGGCGCCGAGGAAGGGGCCGGAGAGGTGGCCGAGGTGGAGGTCGCCGTTCGGGTTCGGCGGGGCGCTGGTGACGACGTACGAGGTCATGATGCGTGGGTTCCTTCGGGGACGGTCAGGGCGGAGGAGTCGAGGGGGGCCGCGGTGTCGAGCGGCGGCAGGGCGGCGGAGGCGGCGGCGACGACGCGGCTGCGCGGCGGCAGGTCGTCGAGGACGACCGAGTGCGCGCCGATCCGGGAGTCGGCGCCGATGGTGACCGGGCCCAGGACGCTGGCCCCGGTGCCGATGACGACGCGGTCGCCGACGACGGGGTGGCGGCGGGATCCGGAGGGGCGGCGCAGGTCCTTCCACCAGCCGACCGAGCCGAGCGTGACCTGGTGGTAGAGCATCACGTCGTCGCCGATCCGGACGGTCTCGCCGATGACGACGGCGGTGCCGTGGTCGATGAAGAAGCGGCGGCCGATCCGCGCCCCGGGGTGGATCTCGATGCCGGAGACGGCGCGGGCCAGCAGGGACAGGGCGCGGGCGCCGACGCGGTGGCCGCGGCCCCAGAGCCGGTGCGCGACGCGGTAGGTCCACAGGGCGTGGATGTGCGGGTAGAGCAGCACCTCGGCGCGGGAGGTGGCGGCCGGGTCCTTGGCGAGGACGGTCCGCACGTCCTCGCGCAGCACCTCGCGCAGCGGACGCCGTACGTCGGCCTCCGGGCCGGTCTCACATGTGGTCATACGGCGCCTCCGGACGGATCGGGCGGCCCGCGAGGAAGCGCTGCGGCCGGTACGGCTCCAGCAGCTCCTGGACGGCCTTGCCGGGGACGGCCCCGCCCTCGACGATCTCCTTGGCGGCGAGCTCGGCGACG
The DNA here is from genome assembly GCF_000717915.1 of Streptomyces sp. NRRL S-244. Classification (GTDB taxonomy): domain Bacteria; phylum Actinomycetota; class Actinomycetes; order Streptomycetales; family Streptomycetaceae; genus Streptomyces. The sequence continues at coordinate 39,676 of NZ_JOCX01000021.1, read as the reverse complement.
GCGGGCGCCAGCTTGAAGCCGCCGCCGCTGAACCCGAGGGCCAGGTACAGCCCGTCGGGGCCGGCCGCGCCGACGACCGGGCGCTTGTCGGGGGTGTAGCCGTCGAGCCCGGAGCGGGTACCCGCGAGCGGGGCGGTGGCGGCGGCCGGGACGCGGCCGGCGATCGCGGCGATCGCGGACTCCAGCTCGGCCTCGGTCAGCGGCTCCACGTCGCGGCCCAGTTCGGTGTCGGGCTTGCTGGGGACGCCGAAGTAGAAGCGGTTGAGGCCGTCGGGCCGGAAGTAGCTGCCGGTGGTGTCGTCGATGCAGGTCGGTACGGAGGCCGCCGACCCGCGCCGCCCGGCCCCCGGGAGCTCGGCCTGGGCCAGCCCGATCCGGCGCGCGGTGACGGGGATGTGGATGCCGAGGTGCTCGGCAGGGGCGGAGCCCCAGGCGCCGCCGGCGAGGACGACCAGCGGGGCGTCGATGCGGCCGATGGAGGTGAGGACGCCGGTGACGGTGCCCGCGGTCTCCAGTACCTTCATGGCCCGGATGCCCTCGGAGGGGGACACGCCGAGCCGGTAGGCGGCGGTGAGCAGCGAGGCGGAGGCGGCCATCGGGTCGGCGTAGCCGCCCTCGGGCTCGTACGCGGCGAGGGCGACGCCCTCGGTCCGCAGGCCGGGGTAGATCTCCTTCAGCTCGGCGGCGTCGATGACCTCGACGCGGCGGTATCCGGCGGCGTCCGCGGAGGCGGCGGCGTTGTGGCGCAGGTCCTCGGCGTGGTTCTCGCCGACGATCATGACGAAGCCGGTGCGGCGGTAGCCGCAGTCGCCGCCGATGACGTCCGACCACTGCTCGAAGACGGGCAGGCTGCGGGCGGCGAGCCGGGTGTCGGCGACGGCCGTGTGGTGCAGCCGCAGCAGCCCGCCGGAGCGGGACGTGGCGCCCTGGGCGTTGACCCGGCCCTGGTCGCACAGGACGATCCGGCCGATGCCGGCGAGGGCGAGCTGGTGCGCGATGGCCGCGCCGATCACCCCGCCGCCGACGACGATGGCGTCGGCGTGCGCGTGGACGATGGGACTCATGCGCCCACGCTCCGGTCCTTCGCCGTAGCGCCCGGGTCCGTGATGCCGAATTCGGCGGCCCACTTGGCTCGGTCCCGGGCCACGGCGTCCGAGCCGCCCCACCAGATGGTGACGAAGCGCAGCCGGACGTCGCCGTCGTTGGTCAGGTCGTGGTCCTGGAGCGGGGTGATGAACACGGTCTCGCCGGCGCGGACCCGGCGGGTCTCGGCGCCGATCCGCATGACCCCGCTGCCCTCGACGATGAAGAACATCTCGTTCTCGTCGTGGTCGTGCGGGGTGGAGGTGGCGCCGGGCGCCACGTCGACCCAGGCGCCGCCCCAGCTGGGCTCCTCGACGGCCTCGGGCCAGGGGAAGATCCGCCGGCCGCTGACGTTGTACGGCTCCTCGAAGACCATGTCGTCCTCGTGGGCGGTGAAGATGTGCATCGCGTACGGGTCCAATCAGGCGGCGACGGGCCGGCGCAGGCGGGCGCGCAGGTCGCGGTGGATGGTGTCGGCCTTGGCGGCCATCTGGCTGAAGGAGGTGGCGCTGCCGATGCCGTGCCGCCACTCGGTGAGTCCGTCGAGGTAGATCCCCACCTCGCAGTCGTCGGTGGTACGGGCGCGGTAGGCGCGGGTGACCTCGGGGCGGCCCTGCGCGTCCAGGCGCAGGTGGGGGACGAAGGCGGCGAGCTGCCGGGGCAGGGCGGCCTCGCGGTAGCCGGTGCAGACGATCACGGCGTCGGCCTCGATCAGGCCGCTCTCGCCGGTGAAGACCTCCGCGGTGCGCAGCAGCACCCGGCCGTCAGGGGTCTCGTCGACGGCGGTGACCTCGGTGCGCTTGTGCATGTGCAGGCGCTGCCGGCCGGTGAACCGGTCCTGGTAGACGGCCTGGTAGAGGGCGGTGGAAACGTCGGGGTCCACGGCCGCGTAGTTGGTGGCCCGGGCCTGGTCCAGGGCGCGTTCGCGCTGCTCGCCTTCGAGCCCGTAGAAGTAGTCGGTCTCGTCGGGGAAGTACACCTCGTTGCTGAAGTGGCCGAGCTCGTACATCCGGAAGCCCGCGTGCCGTACGACCGAGTGGATCTGTGCGTCCGGGTACTGCGCCGCCAGGTGCAGGACGATCTCGCCGGCGGTCTGCCCGGCTCCGATGACGGCGATGCTGCGCAGCGGGCGCTCGCCCAGGGCGGCCAGTGCCGGCAGCAGCTTCGAGGCGTGGAAGACCCGCTCGCCCAGGTGCGGGCGCAGCAGCTCCGGTACGTACGCCTCGTGGCCGGTGGCGAGCGCGATGTTGCGGCCCTCCACGGTGTGCAGGGAGCCGTCGCGGGGGTCCCGGGAGAGCACGCGGGCGGTGCGGACGCGGCCGTCGGCGCCGGTGACGGGCTCGACGCTCAGCACCTCGCGGTGGTGGTCGACGGCGCCGCGGACCTGGCGGGCGGCCCACTGCACGTAGTCCGACCACTCCAGGCGGCTGACGTAACCGCCCATCAGCGTGAACGGGTAGAAGCGGCCGCTCTGCTGGAGGTAGTGGGGGAAGGTGAAGCGGGAGCGGGCGTCGCGCGGGGTGGCGAAGTCGCGCAGGAAGTGGTGCTGGATGTCGGTGCCGGGCAGGACCAGGTTGGGCTGCCACGCGGAGTCGGCGGCCTTCTCCAGGTAGCGCGCGGCCAGGGGGGCGGCGCCGGTGGCGTCGTCGTGGTCCTCGACGGCGGCGGCCAGGGCGATCCCGGAGGGGCCGAACCCGGCCACCACCAGGTCCTGGACGGTGGTGTCGTGCGTGGTCATCGGGCACCCGCCGTCGTCAGGCCGAGCGCGGCCAGGGCCGCGGTCAGGGATGCGCGGATGATCCGGCCGGCCTGGTCGATCTCGCGGGCCGAGCAGTTCAGCGGCGGCAGCATGCGCACGACGCAGTCGTCGCGGCCGCCGAGCTCGATGATCAGACCGCGGCTGACGGCCTCCCACTGGACCTGCTTCGCCAGCTCGTCGGCGGGCAGCCCGGTCTGCGGGTCGGTCAGCTCGACGCCGGTCATCAGGCCGAGGCCGCGCACGTCGGCCACGTACGGGGTGAGCTCGCGCAGGCCCTGGAGGTGGACCATCAGCTGGTCGGCGCGGGCCCGGACGTTCTCCAGGACGCGCTCGCGGCGGACGACCTTCATGGTGGCGACCCCGGCGGCGAACGCGGGCTGGTTGCCGCGGAACGTGCCGGAGTGGGCGCCGGGCTTCCAGACGTCCAGCTTCTCGTCGTAGAGGATCACGGAGGCCGGCAGGCCCATGCCCGACAGGGCCTTGGAGGCGCACACGACATCGGGCTCGATGCCGTACTGCTCGAAGGCGAACCAGGTGCCGGTGCGGCCGCAGCCGCTCTGCACCTCGTCGACGATGAGCGGGATGCCGAGCCGCCGGGTGACCTCGCGGATCCGCTGGACGAACTCGACCTCGGCGGGGATCACCCCGCCCTCGCCCTGCACCAGCTCCATGATCACGGCGGCGGGCAGGGTGATCCCGCCGTTGACGTCGGTCAGCGCCTTCTCCAGGAACGCGGCGCAGTTGACCTGGCAGTCGTCCCGCTTCAGACCGAGCGGGCAGTTGTGGCAGTTGGAGTACGGGAAGAAGTGCACGCCCGGCATCCGGCCGCGGACCGGCTCCTTCTGCTCGACGAGCCCGGTGACGCTCAGCGCGGCCAGGGTCGCCCCGTGGAAACCGCCCTGGAAGGTGATGATCTCCTCGCGGCCGGTGGCGGTCTTGCACAGCTTGAGGGCGGCGTCGACGGCGTTGGCGCCGGTCGGCCCGCAGAAGTGGATCCGGGTGCGCTCGCGCATCGGCTCCGGCAGCATGCCGATGGTCAGGTCGGTGAACTCGTCCTTGACCGGGGTGGGGAAGTCCAGCCCGTGCACGAACTCGTCGAGCTGGCGGTGGGCGGCCGCGAGCGGCTCGGGATGGTTGTGGCCCAGGGAGAGCACCCCGGCGCCGCTGAGGAAGTCGAGGAAGACGTTCCCGTCGAGGTCCTCCACGTACGAGCCCTTGCCGCGGCGGATCGCCATCGGCAGCTTGCGCGGGTAGGAACGGGAGTTGGACTCGCGGCCGGCCTGGCGGTCCAGCAGCTCGGCGCTGCGCGGACCGGGCAGCGGGCCGGTGATCACGGGGGCGGTGTAGACCCGCGGGGCCGCGACCGGGGTGTCGATGGTGGCAGTCATGGGGAACGGGGACCTTTCCGGTCAGGCGGCGGCGAGTACGGCGCTGCGGTCGGCGGCGGTGGTGGCGGCGCCGGTCAGGCGGGCGGTCAGGGCGTCGGTGAGGGTCGCGGCGCGCAGCGACAGGAGGCTGAAGGAGCCCGCGTCGCCGATGCCGTGGCTGGACTCGCACAGGCCGTTCAGGAAGAGCGGCGGGGTGCCGTCGGCGACCGGTTCGAGCGCGTAGTCGGCGGACACCCGCAGGCGGCCGTCCGGCTCGGTGGCGAAGAGCTCCGCGAGCGGGGCCATCAGCGGCGGGCACAGCTCCTCGTGCGGGCCGGGGCCCATGTTGCGGAAGCCGGTGGCGAGGACCGCGAAGTCCACGGTCTCGCCGATCCGCTCGCCGGTGGTGCGCTCCAGGAAGTCCAGCGCGACCCGGTCCTCGCCCGCCGGGGCCACGCCCACGGCCTCGTGGTTGCCGCGGACGAACACCTTCTGATCGCCGTCGAGCTCCTGCTCGTAGATCGTCATGTAGAGATCGCGCAGCACGTCGCCGTCGGCGGAGGAGTAGTTCGTGCCGTGCATATACGCGTCCAGGGCCTTCTTGCCCTCGCGGGAGGCCCGGAAGTAGTACTCGGTGAACTCGGGGAAGTAGCCCTCCTCGCTGAAGGGGCTGGTGTCCTTCAGGCGCAGCGAGTGCGAGCGCGTGTACGTGGTCACCTTGGTGCGCGGGAACCGGCGGTGCAGGTCCAGGGCGAGCTCGACGGCGCTCTGGCTGCCGCCGATGACGGCCACCGACTCGGGGGTCCGCCCCGCGCCGGTCAGCTCCGCCAGCTTCGGCAGGTACTGGGTCAGGTGGAAGACGCGCGGGGTGCGCAGCGTGTCGTACGGGGCCGGGACGTACGGGGTGCGGCCCGGGCCCATCACCAGCGTGCGGCCGAGGTAGCGGCTGCCCGACATGGTGGTGACCTCGTAGAGGCGCTCGCCGAACTCCTCGACGATCTCGACGCGGGCGGCCCGCTGGTTGCAGTCGACCAGGTGCGAGAAGAACCCGGCGGCCCAGCGGATGTAGCCCGCGTACTCCTTGCGGAGCGGGAACTCCGAGGGGAGGTTGAGGTGGCGCAGCAGCCGGCCCTGCTCGTGCAGGTAGTTCAGGAAGGTGTAGCGGCTGCGCGGGTTGCGCAGGGTCACCAGGTCGCGGCTCGGGTGGTTCTGGATGTCGGAGCCGTCCAGCAGCATCCCGGGCTGCCACTCGGGGCTCGGGCGGGCCTCCAGGAAGCAGGCCGTCAGCGGCGATTCGCGCTCCTCCAAGGCGATCGCGAGGGCCAGGTTCGCCGGGCCGAAGCCGATGCCGAGGATGTCGTGGACGGGAGTCGTGCTCGCACTCATCGGGTGGTCTTCCTTGCCTTGACAGTGGTGAGGGTGGGGTTTCCGTCGAAGTCGATGCGCAGGCCGGTGATCCGGTCCGCGGCGTGGACCCGCTGGTCGGTCCGGTACCAGAGCGGGATCAGCGCCAGGTCCGCCATCGCGGTACGGTCCGCGCGGCGCCAGGCGTCGGCGCGCTCGGCGGGGTCGGTCGAAGCGCGGGCGTGTGCCACGAGGGCGTCGAACTCCGCGTTCACGTAGCGGCCTTCGTTGTCGCCGTGGGCCGTGCCCTCGGCATCGGGCGCCGTGCACGAGGAGTGCAGCAGCGGGAAGAGCATGTTGTCGGGGGTCGGGTAGTCGCAGGCCCACCCGGCCCGGCAGAACCCGGCCGCCGCGATCGAGGTGCGGTGGTCGACCAGCCCGCGGGCGTCGGTGCGCAGCAGCTCGATCCGCCAGCCCAGGACCTCCTCCAGGCCGCGGGCCAGCGCCTTGACCCAGTCGTCGTGCCCGGCGCCGGTGTTGTACGCGAACTCGATGGGGCTGCCGGGCCCGAGGCCCGCCCGCAGGGCCGCCGCACGGGCCCGCGCGGGGTCGAAGACCGACCAGCCGGAGTCAGGAGCCAGTTCGCTCTGTGGGGTGTGGGCCTTGCCGAACCAGGGAGAGAGCAGGGAGTGGGCCGCGCTGCGCCGCCCCTGGAAGTACGTGTCGATCAGCCCCTGGCGATCGATGGCCGCGGACAGGGCCCGGCGGGCGTCCAGCGAGTCCATCGGCGCCTGGTGGCAGAACGGGATCAGGTAGAAGAGGCCGGCGCCCTCCTGCTCCAGGAATCCGTCGAGAGCGTCCGCCTCGGCGGTGCGCGCCGGGGGGATCCGGGCGTAGTCGTACGTGCCGGCCAGGAAGCGCCCGTACTCGTCGTCCAGGCCGGTGACCGCATCGAGGATGTCGATGTGCACCTCGCGCACCTCGGGCGCGGGCCCCGCCCACAGGTCGTTGCGCTCCAGCCGGATGGCCACCCCGTGCTCCCAGGGGCCGGCCATCTTGAACGGGCCGTTGCCGACCGGGAGATCGTTGTACTCCGGGTTCAGTGCCGGGCCGGCGCACTCCGGCACGGGGCTGAAGATCGGCTGGAGGGTCTTCAGATCGAACTGCACGTCCGGCTCGGACAGTTCGACCACCAGTGTCGTGTCGTCCACCGCGGTGAAGGAGCGCACGCCCGCCAGGTGGTACGCGGTCTCCGTGTTCGCCTCGGGGTCCAGCGCCCGCGCCCAGCCGCGTACGAAGCTGTGCGCGGTGACCGGCTCGCCGTTGCTGAACACCGTGCCGGCGCGCAGCGTGAAGGTCCAGGTCGTGGCGGTCGGATCGCTCTCCCAGGACCGGGCGGTGGCCGGGATCGGCGCGCCGTCCTCGTCGAGGGCGAGGAGTCCGGTGAACAGGGCCTTGCAGACGAGGATTCCCTCCCCTTCCTGGGCCTTGTACGGGTCGATGGCGGTGGGCTCCGTGATTCCCATCCGGAACACGGGGTCGTTGGCGTGCACGTGGGGCTCTTTCCGCGGTCGGTGGAGTGTGGGAGTGAAGAGGGCCGGGCGAAGTCCCGGGCGTCGGGCGATGTTTCACGTGAAACAGCGGGCGATGTTTCACGTGAAACACCGCCCCGGGTCGGGGCCGCGCGGGCGGTCAGGCGGCCGGTACGACGACCACGTCGAGCCGCTCGTCGAGGTCGGCGGCGATCCGCTCCACCCGGTCGATGTCGGCGGCGCTCCGGTAGGGCGCGGCCACCGCGAGCGAGCCGGCGATCTCGTACCAGCCCTCGGGGGCGCGGCGCAGCCGGTCGCCCGGCTTCGAGGCGGGGATGTACGAGCGGAAGTACGGGGAGTGCGTCGCGTCGCCGGGGTTGTTGCGGACGAGGGTCCCGGTCCGGTACGCGAACTTGATGCAGGTGGCGGCGCGCGGGGCCGCGGCCCGGAGCACCTCGCCGTCCAGGAGCGCGCCGAGGGCGGACGCGTCGTCCCCGGCGAGCACGGCCTTGGCGTAGAGGCGAACCGCGTCGATGCCGTGGACCTCGCGCAGGTTGCGGTAGTTCTGGCCGCCGCTCATCCGGGTGGCGAACTCCACGACCCGGTAGCGGCCCTCGGAGTCCTGCCGGAACTCGGCGTTGAACAGGCAGTGCCGCACGCCCAGGCCCGCCACGATGCCTTCGGCGACCGCGACCAGCTCCGGCTCCTCCTCCGGGGTGCGGAACGGGAGGGTGTAGAAGTCCTCCTCGAAGTACGGGCCCGGCATCTGCATCTTGTTGGTGACACCGACCAGGTGGAACGTGCCGTCCAGGACCACCCCGTCGAGGGTGACCTCCTTGCCCGGGAGGAACTCCTCCAGCAGCGCGATCTCGGGGCCGTCACTGGGGAAGTAGCCGCCCCACTCCTCGGCGAGGCGGGCCACGTCGGTCAGCGCCCGCTCCAGCTCGGCGCGGTCGCGGACCAGGCTGACGCCGATGCTGGCGGCGAGCGCGCTCGGCTTGACGATGAACGGGTACGTGAAGGCCTCCGCGGCGGCGAGACCCGCCTCGACCCCGGTGACGCCCGCGAACTTCGGGCCCGGCAGGCCGTGCCGCTCCAGGAAGGAGCGCTGGAGCTGCTTGTCGCGGGAGATCAGGTCGGCCTCGGGGCGCGGCCAGGCGTACCCGAGGAGCTGGTTGACCCGGGAGGTGACGGCGATGTCGCTGTCGTAGAAGGTGATCGCCGAGGCGATGCCCAGCCGGCGGGCCGCGGTCGCGCAGAACTCGGCGAGCTCCGCCCCCTCCAGCTCCTCCGGGATCGGTACGACGTTCGCGAACCGGCCGTCGTCGGCGGCCTGCGCGACCCGGGTCGCCAGGTGGATCTCCAGACCCATCCGCTCCAGGGTCTCGATGTGCTCGCGGTGCCACGCGTACGTGTTCCGCATGATCAGCAGGATCTTCATGACGCGGTCTTTCCATGGGAGAGGGAGGGGGAGGGGGTGGTGACGACGGTGACCTTCTCGGTGAGCCGCTCGGCGGTGGCGACGGCGGCCTCGGTGTCCGCCCCGGTGACCAGCACCTGGCCGACCCGGTCCCAGTTGCCGCGCAGCTCCCCGACGGTGTCGCCGGGCAGCACGGCGGTCTCCACGTCGATGACGTCGGGCAGGGCCCTGGCATCGTCCGCGCCCTGGATCTCCACGACCGTGCCCGGCTCGGCGGACAGGAAGCGGGTGGCCGCCGCGTGGCGGGGGACGGGGCGCTCGGTGAGGGCGGGGATCAGCCCGAACTGCCAGGCCACGATCCACTCTTCGAGGTCGATGCCGTAGACCGAGTCCAGCAGGTCGAAGATCCGGTCGCCGCCCATGCGGTTGTGGCTCTCGATGATCTGCGGGCCCGTCGGGGACAGCCGCAGCTCGGTGTGGGCGGCCCCGTCGGTGAGGCCCATCGCGTCGAGGAAGCGGGCGACGGCCTCCTCGACACGCCGCTCGTCCGCCGGGTCGAGGCGGGCCGGCAGGGCGTGGCCGAGCTCGATGAACCCGCCGCAGGTGAGCTTTTCGGTCACCGCGAGGACGATGTGCCGCCCGGCGAACGAGAAGCTCTCGACGCTGTACTCGGGGCCGGGGATGTACTGCTCGGCGATGAACCGGCCGATGGTGAAGAACGCCCCCCACTGGAGGTCGGTGCGGGCCCGCAGGGCCTCCACCCCGGCCCAGGCCTCGGCGGCCTGCTCCGGCCCGTCGATCCGTACGACGCCCAGGCTGGCGGTGGCGTCCACGGGCTTGAGCACGAACGGGTAGCCGTACTCGGCGCCGAAGCCGGTCAGCGCCTGCGCACTGTCGACCTCGGAGGCGGCCACCGACAGGGCCCGCACCTGCGGGGAGGGGGACGCGGCCAGGTGACGGCGCATCGCGTGCTTGTCGCGCAGCAGCTCGGCGACCTGCTCGGAGGTGTTGCCGAGCCCCAGGTGGTCGCTGATCCGGCCGGCCGGGACCAGGCCCGGCTCGGTGATCGAGGCGACCCGGGTGAACCCGTACGCCTGCTGCGCGGCCTCCACCAGCGGACGGGTGACGTCCCAGTCGGTGTAGTCGGCGATGAGGACGGCCTCGGCCAGCTCGGCGGCCTCGGGCACGAACTGGTCCTTGTGCTGGATCAGCACGAAGCGGATTCCGAGGGCCGCCGCCTTCCGCAGCGTCTGTATCCGTCCGCCGACGACGAGAAGCATGTGTTCGGTCATGGCCAGAACACTGCAGCAGAATTCCCGGCCGGGAAATGGATTCGGGCTGGCACAAGCATGCCCGGCACGAATGACGCAGCAGCCGCTCATGGGCGATCTCGAAACGGGCTCATCCGGTGCCCAGGCAGGAATGTGCCAGCCCCCTTTGTGCCAGCCCTCAGCCCTGGGCAGGGCCTTGACCGGCGGGTTTCATGGTGGACGCCACCGCATCCGTGATGCATCCCCGATCGAGAAGGGCGATGCGTCCCCCGATCGAGAAGGAGCCCCCATGGCCGGCGAGGCCCCCTTGCGCCGACGATTGCAGGACCTGCCCAGAAGCGCCTGGGTGATCTTCTCCGGAATGTTCCTCATCAAATTCGGCAATTTCCTGAACGTATTCCTGGTGCTCTTCCTGGTCGCCCAGGGGTTCTCCGCATTCCAGGCCGGCGTGGCCCTCGGCGTCGTCGGAGTCGGCGCCTTCATCGGCAACGCCGTGGGCGGCACGGTCGCCGACCGGTTCGGCCGGCGCACCGCCATCGCCGTGTCGATGTTCGGCAGCAGCGCCGCCACCGCCCTCGTCCCGCTGACGGACGGGCTGTTCGCGACCACCGCGCTGGTCGGGCTCGTCGGCGTCTTCGCCCAGCTGTACCGGCCCGCGGCCGGCGCGCTGCTCGTCGACGTGGTCCCCGAGAAGCAGCGGGTGACGGCCTTCGCCGTCCTGCGGCTCGCCATCAACGTCGGCATGGCGGTCGGCCCGCTCGTCGGCGGCCTGCTCAGCGGGGCCTCGTACACGTACGTCTTCCTCGGCGACGCGCTGTTCTCCTTCGCCTTCGGCGTGCTCGCGCTGAGCACGCTGCCGGGCGGGCGCCCGCCGGTCGAAGCGCCCGCGCCGGACGCGGCCGCCAAGGGCAAGGGCAAGGGCAAGGGGGGCTACCGGGAGGTGCTCTCCGACCGCCCGTACCTGCTCTTCCTCGGCTCGATGGTCGCCGCGACCTTCGTGTACGGGCAGTCCACCGCGACCCTCCCGCTGCACGTGACCGACGCCGGGTTCGACAACAAGGTGTACGGCCTGCTGCTCGGCCTCAACGCCCTGCTCTGCGTGGTCGTCGAACTCCCGCTCACCAAGCACACCGAGCGCCGCAACCCGCGCCGGGTGATCGCCACCGGACTCGCCCTGCTGGGCATCGGCATGGCCCTCACGGGCGCGATGCAGGCCGTCTGGCTGCTGGCGCTGACGGTGGTGGTGTGGACGGTCGCCGAGACCGTGTACACGCCGATCGCCAACGCGTACCCCGCCGAGTTCTCACCGGCCCACCTGCGCGGCCGTTACCAGGGCGCGGAAGGCATCGCCCACACCCTCGGCGGCGCCCTCGGCCCGGCCGTCGGCGGCCTCCTCTACAGCATCTCGCCGCCGCTGCACTGGACGGTCTGCGCGGCCGTCGCCGGCGTCGGCGCCCTCCTGATCCTGGGCGCCAACCCGGGCAACCGCGGGGAGGTGAGCACCCCGAAGCCCGCCGAAACCCCTGAACCGGCCCCGGCGGCCTGACCACTTCCAACGCCGGATCCGCGGCATCCGGATCCGCCGCATTCGTAGCCGCGGTTCCGCGCTCGCAGCATCCGCACCCGCGGTATCCGTAGCCGCGGTTCCGCGCTCGCAGCATCCGCACCCGCAGCATCCGTACCCGCCCAGCCCACCCGAAAGGCACCTCCGCATGACCACCCGCACCGCAGCCGGCACCGACGTCCACCGGATCGACATCCCCTCCGCCACCGAGGACCCGGCCGCCTACGTCTCCGCGCTCCTCGAAGTCGCCGGCGAACGCGACGCCTTCGACGTGCTCGCCAAGACCCCCGTCTGGGCGGCGCGGCTCTTCGCCGACCTGCCCACCGAGCTCGCCGAGACCGTCCCCGAGCCGGGCGAGTGGCCCGCCGCCTTCATCGTCGGCCACCTCTTCGACGTCGACATCGTCTACGGCTTCCGCTGGCGCCTCGTGGCCACCGAGGACAACCCCGTCTACCCCGGCTACGACGAGCAGCTGTGGGCCCCGCTGCCCCGGCTCCCGTTCCGCCGGATGCTCGACGCCTGGACCGGCCTGCGCGCCTCCAACGTCGCCCTCCTCGCCGCGCTCCCGCCCGAGGACTGGCAGCGCACCGGCCGCCACGGCGAGCAGGGCGGCGAAACGATGGAGGTCATGATCCGCAAGGTCATCGGCCACGACATCGCGCACATCAACCAGATCTACCGGGCCATCCGCCTCGTCCGCGAGGCCGCCGGCCTCGACGTCACCGAGCTGGACGCCACGTACGAATCGCTGGGCCTGCGCTGACCCCGCGTCTCCTTCCGTCCACCGCCTCCAGAGAGAACACCGCCGTGACCACCGTCGCCCACAAGCCCGCCCCCGACACCATCACCTCCGTCGGCCCCGACCTCCGCGACGCCCTGCGCGAGCAGCGCTACGCCCTCGTGTCGGCCGCCGACCTGACCCTGTCCCCCGAGCTCGCCGCCGCCTTCGACGGCCTCCAGGCCTCCTGGGGCCGGCTCACCCCCGACACCCACTTCGGCGGCGGCGACCGCGCCGTCCGCACCCGCCGCTACAGCGACTTCACGTACGTACCCGCCACCGGCGAGCTCGCCCCGCTCGACCACGTCGCCTACTACCAGAGCGAGGCGATGAACGCCTTCGTCGGCGGCATCGAGCGCCACTTCGGCGACGTCGAGGAGTCCACGTACCGCAACCCGCTCTTCCAGGCCCTGGTCCGCTACGACTTCGACAACCTGCCGATCGAGGACGAGTACCGCGACCGCGCCTGGGTCTGCCAGATCCACCAGATCCGCATCGAGATCAACCCGGGCCAGTACAACGAGCTGGTCCCGGAGGGCATCCACTCCGACGGCTACCCGTGGGCCGGCCTGCACCTCATCTCCCGCGTCGACGTGGAGGGCGGCCACAGCACCGTCTTCACCTGGGACGAGGAGCCGCTCGCCAAGGGCACCTTCCTCACCCCGCTCGACTCGCTGATCTTCGAGGACCGTGCCATGAAGCACCACGTCACCGGCCTCAGCGCGGCCGAGGACAAGGGCGGCCACCGCGACGTCCTCGCGATCTCCTTCTCCCTGCCCGGCTCCCCGTACGAGACGCTGGTCTGATGAGCGCCGCAGCTCTGGCGCTCGACGAGCCGCACGTACTGGTCGGGCCGTACGAGCCCCGGACGTCCGCCCCCGCACCGGCCGCTCCGGTCGCCCCGGTCGCCCTGGTCCCACCGGCGGTCTCCGAGCCCATGACGGCGGCCGACATCCCGCAGGTGATCGAACTGCTGCGGGCCGCGCCGCAGGCCGCGTACTGCGAATGGGAGGACGAGCGGCTGCTCTCCGGGCACCTCGCCCACTCCTCCGACCTCTGCCGGGTGATCCGCACCCCCTCGGGCCGGGTCGTCGCGGCGCTGCTCGCCGGCTCGTTCGGCGTACGGGGAAGCATCAGCCACGCCGTGGTCGACCCCGGCCACCGCAGGCTGGGGCTGGCCCGGGTGCTGGCGGTCGACACCCTCGCGGCCTTCCGCCGCCGCGGGGTCAACCGGATCTTCCTCGCGGTCCTCGACGGGAACGAGGCGGCGACCGCCCTCTGGACGGGCGTGGGCTTCCGCCCGGCCCTGGGAGAGAGGACCTTCGAGTGCGATCTGTAGCGACCGACCCCCCGGCCCCGGCGCACCACGCCGCGGCCGGGGTGCCCGGGGCGGGGGCCGTCCGACCGGCCGCCCCCGCCCCGGCCGGGCCGGCCGGTGCGCCCCACGCGCCCCACCCGCCCCGGGCGACCCGCGCGCCCCGGGGAGCCTGGGCTGCGGGCTTCGGGCAGGCCGTCCCCGTGATGCTCGGATACGTGCCGGTGGCCTTCGCGTTCGGCGTGCTGGGCCACACCGCGGGCCTGCCCTGGTGGGCGATGGTCGCCATGTCGGCCTTCGTGTACGGCGGTTCCTCGCAGTTCGCGGCCCTCCAGCTGCTGGCCGTCGGAGCCGCCCCGTACGCCATCGTCCTGACCACCTTCGTGGTCAACCTGCGCCACCTGCTGCTGTCCGCCGCGATCGCGCCCCGGCTCGCCGGGTGGCGCCGCCGCGAGCAGGCGCTCTTCGCGTACGAACTCACCGACGAGGCCTTCGCGGTGCACTCCGCCCAGTACGCGGACCGCGCTGAGCGCCCCAAGGCGGAGGTCTTCACCTTCAACACCGCCGTGCACGCCTCCTGGGTGGCGGGCACGCTCGCGGGCGTGCTGGCCGGGGACCTGGTCACCGACGTGGAGGCACTGGGCCTCGACTACGCCCTGCCCGCCATGTTCATGGCCCTGCTGGCGGCCGGGATCATCGCCGACCGGCGCGGGCTCGCCGTCGCCGTCGTCGCGGGAGGCGGGGCGGTGGGCCTGACCCTGCTCGGCCTCCAGTACTGGGCCGTGCTCGTCGCGGCGGCCGTCGCGGCCACCTTCGGCCTGGCCATCGCACCCCGGCAGGGGCGCGCCGACGACAGCGAAGCCCTCGGTACGGAAGGAGCACCGGGCCGATGAGCGACCTCACGCTCGCCCTGACCATCGCCGGCATGGCGGCCGTCACCTTCGGCCCCCGCCTGGTGCCCACCCTCTTCCTCGCCGCGGCCGCCCTGCCCCGGCCCGTCGTGGTCTGGCTGCGGCAGGTGCCGCCCGCGGTGATCGCCGCCCTGCTCGCCCCGTCCCTGTTCGCACCTTCCGGCACGTTGGACCTCGGGCCCGGCAACCACGGCCTCTGGCTGGCCGTGCCGACGCTGCTGCTGGCCTGGCGCACCCGGAACTTCTACCTCACCATCGCCTTCGGCATCGGGTCCCTGGCCCTGCTCCGCCTGGCCACGGGCTGAAGCAAGCCGTCTTTCCGGCCTTCTGTACGGCTCTGACCTGCGGATATGTCGGTCCTGGGGGTGACGGGAAGGTTAATTGGCGCAGCCCCTCCCCGCGATGACGTAGAGTTGTGTTTACCGACGCGGGGTGGAGCAGCTCGGTAGCTCGCTGGGCTCATAACCCAGAGGTCGCAGGTTCAAATCCTGTCCCCGCTACTCAGTACGAAGGCCCGGTTCTCTTGGGAACCGGGCCTTCGTCGTTCCCGCCCTCACCCGATCCGCCCGGGCCGGGTCGACGCACGGTCCCCACTGCCGCCGGCCCTGAGGGGCGATGCAGGGGTTCACGACCTGCGTGCTCGGCGAGATCCCGACGGGCGCGCAGGTGCTGCGCCTGGTCAACCGCGGCCATCCCGAGCTGCTGCTGCACGCCGACGGGCGTCTGGCGGTCCTCGCCCCGGCGGAGCCCGCGCTCCCGCTCGGCACGGGGGAGCCGGCCGGGGGCCGGCCGAGGGCCGGCCGGGGGGTGAGCCGGAGCGGCGGCGTACCGTCCCCGTGGTCGCTCCGTGACGGTGCGTGAGCGAAAAGATGCGCCCTGGAAGGTTTATGACGGTCCGTCAAGATGTCGGTGTGGCTGGAGAGATGTGGATCTTGCTTTATTTTTGCCCGAGTTGATCCGCTTAAGTGGCTTTAGTCATGGCCAAGGCCGCGCAGGGGGTGGCTGATTAGTGCCACCGATCCATCGCAACAGCTTGGAATCACTCCCCTCCGTATATTACCGTTCGATAACGCAGCGCGGTCGTCCCAGCCGTCGCAAGAGACGGCGCCGTGCGCGTGCGCGTCCCCCTGAGGAGTGTGGCCCGGTGGCCTCCAACTCGCCTGCCCCCGAAGGCATAGAGCTCCAGGAAGAGCCCACCGCGGGCGCCTGGGGTGAGTGGAACCCCACCGAGGACTCGGCCCGCCCGCCCCGCGGCAAGCACCGGGTCGCCAAGCAGCGCGGGGGACTTGCCCGCAGCTCCACCGTGCTCGGCGTCGGCGTCATCGCCGCCGTCGGCGCCGGCGGGATCGCCACCGCGCAGGACCGGCCCCAAGTCGCCATCTCCATGCCCTCGTTGCCCGACTTCGGCATGGGCGGCGGCGGGGGCGACGGGCAGCGGCACGCGGAGGCCGAAGGCGCGGCGGCGGACTCCGGGGCCTCCGGGAAGTCGACCGGCATCATCGCGCAGCAGGCCGCTCAGCACGCAGACGCCGGCGCGACCCTGGTGGGCCGCATCCTCCAGCAGGCCGAGTCCCAGGAGACCGCCGCCGAGGCCCAGATCCGGGCGCAGGCCGAGCGCGAGGCGCAGGAGGCCGCCGCGGCGGAGGCCAAGGCCAAGCGGGAGGCCGCCCAGAAGGAGGTGGAGGACGCCCGCCTGGCCGCCGAGAAGGCGGCGAAGGAAGCCAAGGAGGCCCAGGAGGCCGCCGACGCCAAGGCCGAGCAGGAGCGGACCGCCAAGCCCGCCGGCAGCTACTCCCTCCCCACCTCCGCCTACACCCTCACCTCGCACTACGGCGACGCCGGTTCCATGTGGTCCTCCGGCCACCACACCGGCCTCGACTTCGCCGCCCCGACCGGCACCCCCGTCAAGGCCGTCGGCGCCGGGAAGATCACCTCGGCCGGCTGGTCCGGGGCGTACGGGTACCGGATCGTGCTGGAGCTCGAGGACGGTACGGAGGTCTGGTACTGCCACCTGTCCTCGATGTCGGTGACCTCCGGCTCGGTCGGCGCGGGCGACACCATCGGCCGCGTCGGCGCCACCGGCAACGTCACCGGCCCCCATCTCCACCTGGAAGTACGCACGGGCGGCTCGACGATCGACCCCCTGGCGTGGCTGGAGTCCAGGGGCCTGAACGTCTAGAAGGCGGCGGTACGAAGACCCGCTCCAGGGGTTCCAGGGGTGCGAGGGGGAGCGGGCGGGGCGGGAGGAGCTCCTCCAGGACCGCGGCCCGGGCCAGCGCGGGCCCCGCCGTCGCCTTGCGCAGCCACAGCCGGTGCAGCAACTCCCGCTCCCGGCAGGCGAAATCGGGCACCCCCGCGGGTCCCCCGTGCCGGGCCCGGTGCCGCAGCAGGGCCAGCGCGGCCGCGTCCGCCTCGTACAAGGCGACGGCCCGGCCCGCCGCCCGGCCCCCGGTGGACCGGGCCAGTGCCCGGGCCAGCGACCGGGCCGGCATCGACACCAGCGCCGGCACCTCGGCCGGGCGCAGCCAGCCCGCGGCCGCGTACACCGCCAGCTCCCCGGCGACGGCCCGCAGCCGGCGCCGCCTTATCCGCACGGCCAGCCACAGCAGCAGTCCGAACACCGGGACCATCACGCAGCCGTAGACCACGTAGAACCCGTACTCCCCGAACCGCGACGAGCTGTTCCACAGCGCGTGCAGGCCCATCGCGGCCAGCAGCCCGAGCAGCGGCAGCCCGATCCGGCGCACCCGGCCCGCGCCGAGCGCGGCCGCGCCGAAGCCGAGCCCGGTGAGCACCGTGAACAGCGGGTGCGCGAACGGCGAGACCACGATCCGTACGAAGAAGGTCGCGGCCGTCACCGAGTCCAGCGCGCCGGCGCCGCTCTCCACGTCCTCGCCGAACGCGTTGCCGAGGTAGAGGACGTTCTCGGTGCACGCGAAGCCGGTGGCGGTGAACCCGGCCACCACGAACCCGTCGGCGGGGCCGGTGAACTGGCGTCGTCGGAACACGAACACCAGCAGCAGGGCCGCCGCCTTGGCGCTCTCCTCGACCACCGGGGCGATCGCCACCGAGCCGAGCCGGTCGGCGGCCGAGGCATCGGCGGTGGCCGCCGTTATCCACTCGGTCGCGAAGTTGTTGGCCAGTATCGCGATCAGGGCCGCGGTGCAGGCGCCCCAGCCGAAGCAGGACAGCAACTGCGCCCAGGGGCGGGGCGCGGCCCGGCCGAGCCACCGGAAGGCCGCCATGAGCGGCGGCACCGGCAGCACGGCCAGCCCGAGGCCGACGAAGAACCCCGCGGTACCGGTCTGCTCCCGCACGAGTTCGAGGATCGCCAGCCCCGACAGCGACAGCACGGCGAGCACGCACGCACGGACACCGCGGACAGCAGGGAGCGCTCGGAACACACGATGACTCTAGCGAGCCGCTTTGACACGAGGAGTGACGTGTCCGGTTTCTCTACTCGTTCGGGGAAACGTTGCCCCGGCGGGCGAAGAGCAGATCGTGCACGACGTGGCCCTTGTCGAGGCCCTGCCCCTCGAAGCGGGTGAGCGGCCGGAAGTCGGGCCGCGGCGCGTAGCCGCCGTCCGCCTGGGTGTTCTCGAACTCCGGGTGTGCGGTGAGCACTTCGAGCATCTGCTCGGCGTACGGCTCCCAGTCGGTCGCGCAGTGCAGTACGGCCCCGGGGGCAAGGCGGGTCGCGGCCAGGTCGAGGAACTCGGGCTGGATCAGCCGCCGCTTGTGGTGGCGGGCCTTGGGCCACGGGTCCGGGAAGTACACGCGCAGGCCGGCGAGGGAGTCGGGCGCCAGCATCTCGCGGAGCAGGATGATGGCGTCGCCGTTGGCGACGCGGACGTTGTCGAGCCCGCTCCGCTCGGCGAGCGCGAGCAGGTTCCCCTGGCCGGGGGTGTGCACGTCGGCGGCGAGGATCCCGGTCGCGGGGTCGGCGGCGGCCATCTGCGCGGTGGCCTCGCCCATCCCGAAGCCGATCTCCAGGACGACGGGCAGCCCGCGCCCGCCGAACAGCTGGTCGAGATCGATGACGGAGTGTCCGTCGATGTCGAGACCCCAGGTGCCCCAGAGCCGCTTCAGGGCCTCGCCCTGCCCGGTGGTGACCCGGCTGCGCCGCGGCTGGAAGCTCCGGATCCGCCGCTCGTGGTGCGAACCGGCCGGATCGGGGGCGGGCCCGTCGGGAAACCGCGGCTCGGTCCGCCACTTCGGGGGCACGTAGGAATTCGCCTCCGGCACGGTCTCCGGGGCGCTGGGCTGGGGGGTGAGGGACTCAGACACAATGCCCAGATTCTACGACCCCGATCCCGGTCCGGGCCCGACCCTGGTCCGGGCCCGACCCTGGTCCGGGCCCGACCCTGGTCCGGGCCCGACCCTGGCCCGGGCCCCGATCCCGGTCCGGGCCCCGGCCCCGGTCCGGCGGGCTACGACGTACGGAGGGAAGACAAGGCCCGGCGGGCGATTTCACGGCCGATCGGGAGCGAAGCCGTCGCGGCCGGCGACGGCGCGTTCAGGACGTGCACCGTGCGCGGCCCCTCCTTGATCAGGAAGTCGTCCACCAGCGTCCCGTCCCGCAGCACGGCCTGCGCCCGGACCCCGGACCCGGCCGGGGCCAGGTCCGCCGCCGAGACCGCCGGCAGGAGCCGCCGTACCGCCTCCGTGAACGCCTGCTTCGACAGCGAGCGGTGGATCTCGCCGACCCCGTACCGCCAGTGCCGCCGGGCCATCCGCCAGGATCCCGGCCAGGCCAGCTCGTCCGCGATGTCCCGCGGCCGGACCACGCCCCACCCGTACCCCTCGCGCGCCAGCGCCGGCACCGCGTTCGGCCCGACGTGGACCCCGCCGCCGATCCCGCGCGTCAGGTGCACGCCGAGGAAGGGGAACGCGGGATCCGGGACCGGGTAGACCAGCCCCCGGACCAGCGAAGGCCGCTCCAGGTCGTAGTACTCCCCGCGGAACGGCACGATCCGCATGCCCGGGTCGTCCCCGGCCAGCCGCGCGACCCGGTCGCACTGCAGGCCCGCGCAGTTCACGAGGACACGGGCGCGGACCACCAGCCCGGACGTGGTGCGGACCGCCACCCCCGACGTGCGCCGCGAGATCAGGTCCACCGCCCCGCCGTAGACGATCTCCGCCCCGGAGGACTCCGCGAGCTGCCGCGCCACCTGCCCGTAGTCCACGATCCCGGTGGTGCCGACATGGATCGCCGCCAGGCCCTGCACCTCCGGCTCGTACTCCGAGATCTGCGCCGGGCCCAGCTCGCGCACCGGGATGCCGTTCTCCCGGCCCCGCTGCACGAGCGCGTGCAGCCGCGGCAGCTCGTCCCGCCCGGTGGCGACGATCAGCTTCCCGGTGACCTCGTGGGCGATGCCGTGCTCCGCGCAGAACTTCACCATCTCGGCGGCCCCGCGCACCGCGAAGCGCGCCTTGAGCGATCCCGGCCGGTAGTAGATCCCGCTGTGGATCACCCCGCTGTTGCGGCCCGTCTGGTGCCGGGCGGGGCCGGACTCCTTCTCCAGCACCACCACCCGCGTCCCCGGAGCCAGCTGCGCCAGGGCATGCGCCGTCGACAGGCCGACGATGCCACCGCCGATCACCAGCACATCGCAGTCGACCCTGCCCGCGCTGCCCACGCTGCCCATGCCGCCGCCCAAGCCGCCACCTCCCACCCCTGCATACTGCACCCCGCCACTGACAATGCGGCCACGCGGGTCTCCGCCTGCGACGCCGGCGGCTCTACGCCTGCGCCACCAGCAGCGGCCGTGCCCGCTCCCGCAGCTCCGCCACGCGCGGCTCGTCCCCGTACGGTTCGAGCCGGTGCAGCAGGTCCCGTACGTACTCGGTCGTCCGTGCAGAGGAGATGCGGCCCGCGACCTCCACCGCCCGGGTGCCGGCCGCGCAGGCCGCGTCCAGGTTGCCCGACTCCAGCTCCGCCACCGCGCTCACCACCAGCCGCAGCCCGTGCGAGCGCACGTACTCCTCCGTCGGGCGCGACAGCGCCTGCTCGGTGAAGCGCCGCACCTGCCGCGGCAGCTTGAGGTCCCGGTAGCACTCCGCCGCATCCGCCGCGAACCGGTCGTACGAGTAGAAACCCAGCCAGGTCGGATCCGGGTCGCCCTCGCGCGCCCGTTCCAGCCAGCCCTCCGCCGCCCGCAGCGCCGCCCCGGCGGCCGCCGAATCGCCCGCCTTCGCGTGCGCCCGCGCCTCGACGAGCCGGAAGAAGCTCATGGTGCGCGCCGTGGCCAGGCCGCGGTTGCGCTCCACGGCCGCCTGCGCCAGGTCGACGCCCTCGTCCGGGAAGTCCCGGTACGTCGCCTGGAGCGACATGGAGGCCAGTACGTACCCGCCCAGCGGTACGTCGGCGGCCGCGCGGGCCAGGCGCAGCGCCTGGATGTAGTAGCGCTGGGCCGCCTCCTGCTGGCCGGTGTCGAAGGCCATCCACCCGGCCAGCCGGGTCAGTTCGGCGGTCGCGCCGAACAGCGCGCGGCCCACGTCGTCGCTGTACGAGCCGAGCAGCAGCGGCGCCGCGTCGACGCGCAGGCATTCCGGCACCATCGACGAACGCCAGTCCCCGCCGCCGTACTTGGAGTCCCAGCGGCGCGCGTCCTCGGCCGCCTCGCGCAGCTTGGTCACGTCGCTGTGGCCCACGCGCTGCGGCGCCGGGTCGTACAGCCCCGCGACCGCGGCGGGCGCGGAGGCGGGTGCGGCCGCCGGTACGGCCGCCTGCCCGGCCGGGGCGTGCGGCGGGGCGTGCGGCGTTTCACCCGAAGACTGCGCGGGCAAACCCGTTGACGAAGAAGACGGCGAAGACGCAGACGCAGACGCAGACGAAGACGCAGAGGAAGGCGACGAGGACATCGGCGAGGGCGACGCCGTGCCCGCCGCCGGCTCGCGCGACGCCACGGTCTCGCGGGGCGGGGCCGCGGGCTCGCGCGCCACCGAACCGTCCGCCGGAGATATCAGCCAGCGCGAGGCGGGCGTCGCGTACGCGGACACCGCGAAGGAGCCTGCCAGCGACTGCCAGATCCCGCCACCGCCGCCGGCACCGCCCCTGCGGCCGGCGAGGTCCAGCCGGTACAGATCGGTGGCTGAGCGCACCGCCTCGCCCACGTCCCGCGGGAAGGCCAGGCCGACTTCGGGCGCGGGGTCGGCGTCCGCCAGGCCGATCTCGTGCAGCGGCACCGGCCGCCCCAGCTTCGCGCCGATGGCGGCGGCGATCAGATGCGGGGCCGCGCCCTGCGGCACCATCCCCTTCGACACCCACCGGGCCACCGACGTCTTGTCGTAGCGAAGCGTCAGGCCGCGTTGTGCGCCGAGGTCGTTGACCCGCCGGGCCAGCCCGGCGTTGCTGATGCCCGCGAGGGCGAGGACGGCGCCGAGCTTCTCATTGGGCTCGCGGAGCTCCCTGGACATGCGCCACCCCTCGTCACACGCGGAACGCACACAACGCATACGCCGCCGGGGCATAGTTGCCCGGCATTTCGTAAACCCAGCGTAGTTCCCCGCCTCCCAAGCGTTAAGGCCCCGACTTCCGTATGGCGGGATTGTTGTCCGCCCGCACAGTCGGGGCGGGGCCCGCGCCGCGGGCGTACGCCCCCTCCCGTGCTCCGTGCGTGTGGCCGTGCGCCCGCCCGTGCGCTCTGGCCGGTCAGCGGGCCCGGCGATTCGATGTGCCCTGCGTGGGTCGGCCCGCTGCGTGGATCCGGCGGGCCGGGGGATGCCGCCGCCTCAATCCCCGCGGGTGGCGGAACGGTCCGGGGGGCGGTTCCCGCCTCCCGGACCGCGCCCGCGGGCCGGTGCGGCCGGGCGCCCGAAGGGCGTGCGGCGGCGCCACGTGCGGGTCCGGTGCGCCCGCAGTGTGCTCGTGGTGCGGCCGCGGCACGGCGCCAGCGTGGCCGCGATGCGGCCGCGGTACGGCTTCAGTACGGCTTCAGTACGGCCGAAGAATGGCCGAAACCGACCTATGGGGCGGTGGGAACGGAACGCCAAATACCGCGTGTCCGCGGCGTGTTCGTTTGCATGTGCGCCCTCCTCGGCCACTCTCGCACGCCTGTCTCGTGGCAGCATGGACCCCGAGCCACCCGGGGTCCCGTCGGCCGCGCCCTCAGCGCTGACCACGACGTTCCCGCCCCGGTCAATTGCCCACAGGCTGGGGAGGCGGCGGTGCGCTGGTTGGTCGGGTGGAGCAGTATCGCCGCGAGCTTCGGCACGGCCGGCCGCGTGTCCGGCCAGGGCGGATCCGGCCCACGCGACCACCTGAGCGGCGGCCCGGTGACCGGGGGCCTCGCGGACGCCGACGCCGCCCATCCGGACGACCCCGCCGCCGAACGCACCGTCGTCCCGGTCGGCGCCCAGCTGCTCTGGGGAGACCCCGACCCCCTCTGGGCCGTCGGCGACTGGCGCCCCGACGAGATCCGCACCCTCGCCGCCGACCCCTTCACCCGGCTCGCCGTCCTCGGCTGCTGCGGCGCCACCGACGCCGAACTGCGCAGCGCGCTCCTCGCCGCCCGCGGCGGAGCCCTGCGCCACCTCACCCAGTGGTCCGGCAGCTACACCGCCGTCGTCCAGACCGGCCGCCGCATCACGGTCGTCGGCGACCTCGCGGGCGCCCGGCCCGTCTTCTACACCCCCTGGGCGGGCGGGACCGCGTACGCCACCGCCGCGCTGCCCCTCGCCGACCTCATCGAGGCGCAGCTCGACATCGGCCACCTCGCCGCCCTGCTGGCCTGCCCCGACAGCCCGGAGGCACTGGGCGACGGCACACCGTACGTCGGCGTGCGGCGCATCCCGCCCGGGCACGCGCTGATCCTGCGCGAGGGCTCGCGCGAGATCACCGGGTACGAGCCGGTGGCCTCCCTCGCGGTGGCGGCGCCCACGGCCGATCCCGAGCAGGCGGTGGAGGGCGTACGCGAAGCATTGGTGGATGCCGTGCGCGCCCGGCTCACGGCTCCGCGGCATGCCCCCGACACGCCGCCCCACGACCCCGGCCCGGTGCCCGGAATGGGCCCCGCCGACCGGCGCGCGGCCCGGGGCGCACCCGCGCCCGCGCCCGGCGTGGGCGCCGACCTCTCCGGAGGCAGCGCTTCCGCGACCCTCGCGCTGCTCGCCGCCGGCCTGCCCGGGGCGCCCGGCACGGTGACGAGGCAGTCCGGGCAGGCCGGCGGCCGGCTGCTGGCCGTCACCTTCAACGACCTGGCCACCCCCCAGGGCCGCGAGGCCGAACTCGAACGCGCCCGGGCCATCGCCGCCAACCCCCGGCTGCACCACGTCGTCGTGGCCGCCGCCGAGGAGGCCCTCCCGTACGCCGACCTCGACGGCCCCCTCACCGACGAACCCGGCCCCTCCCTGGTCACCGCCGCCCGCGAGCGGCGCCGGCTGGCGGCCGGCTCGGCGGACCACTTCGTCGGGCACGGCGCCCGCCAGGTCCTCGACGCGCACCCGGCCCGGCTCGCCGACCTCCTGATGGACCGCCGCAGACGCCACCTGCTGCGCCCGGTCGCCGCGCTGGCCCGCTCGGCGCCGGGCGACTCGGCCCTGTCCCTGCTGGTCCCGTTCTCCGTCTACTCGGCGGCCCGCCGGCTCGCCCGTACGCCGTACCGCGCGGGCATGGAGGCGGCGGCGGCCCGGCTGCGCGAAGGGGCCGTCGCGGGCGGCGCGTCGAACCCGGTGGACGCCTCGCTGGCGGCCCTGACCTGGTCCCGCCCGGGCCCGGCGGCGGGCTGGCTGACGGGGGAGGCCCTGGCGGAAGTATCGATCCGCCTGGCAACCGCCGCAGGCCGCCCTCCCCTCTCCCTGCGCCCCGGCGAGGCCCGGGCCCGCGCCGCGCTGACCCGGCACGCGGCGGACCACCGGGTCTTCGAACAGGCCGTGGAGGTCCGCAGCCAGCGCCTGCACGCCCCGTTCCTGGACAACCAGGTCGTACGGGCGGCCCGCGCCCTCCCGGAATCCCTGCGGGTCCAGCCCGGCGCCCGGGCGGCGATCCTGCGCACCGTCCTCTCCTCGGCGGGCGTACGCGAACTCCCGCCGGGCTGGGGCGCCCCGACCCACACCCCGAACGAAACGGCGACCCGGGTCGGCCTGAGGGCGGCGCTGCCCTCGCTGCTGTCCCTCTTCACCGCCCCCCTGCTGGCGGACGCGGGCCTGATCGAGGCCCGGGTCGTCCAACAGGCCCTGCTGGACGCGGCGGACGGCCACCCGGTCCCGCTGGACGGCCTGGCGGAACTCGTCTCGATGGAACTGTGGCTGGGCCGCCTCCTGTCCCGCCGGGGCACGTGCTGGACGGGCACGTCGCCCCCCCGCCGCAGAGCAGTCCCGGAGGGAGTCCCCACCCCCCGCCCGGCCCTGTCCTGACCAGCCCCGGCCGCCGCCCAAGCCCCAGCACCCCCGCGGCACCTACCCACCGGGGGGCCCGCGTCGGACCCCGCCGACGTTTGAAGCGCGGAGGCCCGCCCCGGCAGCGGCCCGGCACCGACTCACGAACGGCCGCCGCCCCGGCAAATCCAGCCCGATTCCCACGATCCTGAGAGACACGGGGCCCAGGGCGGCGCGGCCCCTACCCACCACCAGCCCGCCGATCCAGGCCCTGTCGGTGCCTGCACCCGGCAGCGGCCCAACACCCAAGCCCCGGCAGCCACTACCCGGCACATCCGGCACCTTCGCCGCACATCAAGCCCCTGAACGGGCCTACCGGACAGGGCACATGGCATCCCGGAGCACACACCCGGCTTCTCCGGCGCTTGAGACGTGGGGCCCGGTACGGTGCCCCACGATTGGAGCGCCACCTGCTCACGGCTGCCGCCTGGACCAACGCCCCGCAGCGGCGTACCAGGCACTCGCCTGACCGTGGCCGCGGCTCCGGCGTATCCAATGCAGCCTCGCCGACACCTGAGGCGCGGCGCGGAGCCGCCAGGTACGGCGTGCCACCTACCCACCGACGGCCGCCTCCCCGGCGCATCCGGCCTCGCCGAGGCTTGAGGCGCGGGGTCCGTGGGCGGCGGCACGGCCCCTGCCCACCACCAGCCCGCCGATCCGGCCCGCCGGCGCTTGAGCTGCGGGGCCTGCACCCAGCAGTGGCTCGGTACCAGGCTCCGGCACATCCAGCGCCGCGGGTGCTTGAGGCGCGGGGGCCTGTCCCCGGCAGCGGCGCAGCACCCAGCTCGCCGACGGCCGCCTCCTCAGCACATCCAGCGCCGTCGACGCTCCGGGGCGGAGTCCCCAGGAGCGGCGAGGTACCTGCCCCCACCGGCAGTTCCGCCGGCACCTGAGCCGCGGCCCGCGCGAAAACCTTCGGCACCCCCGGCAGGGGCAAGGCAGAATTGCCCGGTGCGGTATCTCATCCTTGGCGTCACCGAGGCGCGCGACGAGACCGGCGCCCCCCTCCCCATCAGCGGCGCCCGCCTGCGCGCGCTCCTCGCCGCCCTCGCGCTCCGCGCCGGCGGCCCGGCCGCCGCAACCGTCGCCGACCTCGTCGACGACATCTGGGGCGACGACCCGCCCCAGGACGCCCCCGCCGCCCTCCAGGCCCTCGTCGCCCGGCTCCGCCGGGCCCTCGGCGGCCGGGACACCGTCCCCGCCGACCCCGCCGGCGGCTACCGCCTCGCCGTCGCCGACCGCGACGACGTCGACCTCCACCGCTTCACCCGCCTCGCCCGCCAAGGCGCCGGGCAGCTGGCCGCCGACCCCGCCACCGCCGCCGGAACCCTCCGCACCGCACTGGCCCTGTGGCGCGGCCCCGCCCTCGCCGACCTCGCCGAGCCCGCCCGCAGCGCCTACGCCGCCACCCCCGAAGCACACCGTGCGGCCGCCCTCCGCGCCCGGATCGACGCCGAACTCCGCAGCGGGGCAGCCGACCCGGCGTCCCTCCTCCCGGAGATCGAGGCGCTGATCCGGCAGCACCCGTACGACGAGCTCCTGCGCGCCCAGCAGCTCCGCGCCCTCCGCGCATCCGGCCGCCCCGCCGACGCCCTCGTCGCGTACGAGGACACCCGCCGCACCCTTGCCGAAGCCCTCGGCACCAACCCCGGCCCCGAACTCACCGCCCTCCACACGGAACTCCTCCACCCCACACCCCCAGCACCACCCGCACACCGGGCAACTCCCGAGTCCCTGGCACCCCCAACGGCTCCCGCCCCCTTGGTGCACCCTGCGCCAACGGCTCACCTGGCAGCCCCGGTGGCCACAGAGGCGCCCGCACTCCCGGTGCACCCCGGGTCCCAAACGCCAACGGCTCACCTGGCAGCCCCGGTGGCCGCAGAGGCGCCCGCGCCCGCGACGCCTCCCGCAGCCCCCTGGCCCCCGGCGCCAACCCCGTCCCCGGCAACCTCCGCAGTCCCGCCAGCCTCTGCGTCCCAGCTGGAAACCGCGCCCCCTGCATCCCCCACGCCACCGGCGCTCCCCGCACCCGCCACCTCCCCGGGCTCCTCCGCGCCCGCGACGCATCCCTCAGCTTCCGAGTCCTCGGGGCAACCGGCGGCAACCGAGTTCCCGGAGTCCGCCGCGTCCCCGGGCTCCTCCGCGCCCGCGACGCATCCCTCAGCTTCCGAGTCCTCGGGGGAGTCGGCGGTAACCGAGTTCCCGGCGTCCGCCGCGTCCCCGGGCTCCTCCGCGCCCGCGACGCATCCCTCAGCTTCCGAGTCCTCGGGGGAGCCGGCGGTAACCGAGTTCCCGGCGTCCGCCGCGTCCCCGGGCTCCTCCGCGCCCGCGACGCATCCCTCAGCTTCCGAGTCCTCGGGGCAGCCGGCGGTAACCGAGTTCCCGGCGTCCGCCGCGTCCCCGGGCTCGCCCGCGAGGCATCCCTCAGCTTCCGAGTCCTCGGGGGAGTCGGCGGTAACCGAGTTCCCGGCGTCCGCCGCGTCCCCGGTGCCCCCGGCAGCGCCCGCGTCCCCGGCGTACCCGGCGCTCCCGGCGTACCCCGCACCGCCTGCGTTCCCGGAGGCGCCAGTGGCGCCCCGAGCAGTGCCCGCGCCTTCAGTGGCACCCGCGCTTCCGTCCGAACCCGCGCCCCCGGTGCGGCCGGCGCCCCCAGCCGCGCCCGCGCCTCTGGCGCATGCCGCACCCTCGGCGTTCCTGGCGGCGCCGACGGCAAGCACGCCCGCATCCGAGGCGCACCCCGTAGCCCCCGGGTCCGTGGCGGCGCCCGTGCAACCTGCATCCGCCGCGTCCCCCGCGCACCCTGCCCCTGCCGTGCCCCCAGAGGCATCCGTGCCCTCGGCGCCGACGCACCCTGCTTCCCCGGCGGAGCCGATGGCGGCCGCGCACCCCGCACCCGCCGCCTCCCCGGAGTCGCCCGCGCAGCCTGCCTCCCCGGCGGAGCCGATGGCGCCCGCGCACCCCGCACCCGCCGCTTCCCCGGCGGAGCCGATGGCGCCCGCGCATCCCGCCCCCGCCGCCTCCCCGGAGTCGCCCGCGGCCCCTGCCTTCCCGGCGGAGCCGATTGCGGCCGCGCATCCCGCCCCCGCCGCTTCCCCGGCGGAGCCGACGGCGCCCGCGGACCCCATACCCCCGGCGGAGCCGACGGCGCCCGCGCACCCCACGCCCCTCGCAGCCGCGCACCCAGCAACCGCGCCCCCGGCCGTCACCGCGCCCCCCGCCCAGCCCGCCGAGCGTGTCGGGAATCTTCGGCCGGCGGCATCCGTGCCCTGGGCACCCGCGCACCCCGCTCCCGCCGCGCCCCCTGCGGCACCCGCCCCGCCCGCCCCGCATGCCGCAGGGAATCTGCGGCCTCGGCTCACCTCCTTCGTCGGGCGGGAGCCCGAGCTCGTGGGGCTTCACCGCGACATGGGCCGGCTGCGGCTCGTCACCCTCACCGGGCCCGGCGGGTCCGGGAAGACCCGGCTCGCCGAGCACGCGGCGGCCGCCCACCCCGAACCCGGCTGGCTCGTCGAACTCGCCCGCCTCGACCACCCCGCAGCCGTCCCCGGCGCCGTCCTCAGCGCCCTCGGCCTGCGCGAGAGCACCCTCGTCGCCCGCGACAAGGCCCCCGCCGACGACCCCGCCGCCCAGCTCGTCGAGCACTGCGCGAACCGCCGCCTGCTCCTCGTCCTCGACAACTGCGAGCACGTCATCGGCGCCGCCGCCGAACTCGCCGAACGCCTCCTCACCCACTGCCCCGGCGTCCGGATCCTGGCCACCAGCCGCGAACCCCTCGGCGTGCCCGGCGAAACGGTCCGCCCCGTCGACCCCCTGCCCCCCGACCCCGCGCACCGCCTCTTCGCCGACCGCGCCGCCGCCGTCCGCCCCGGCTTCACCCCCGCCGAAGACCCGGCCGCCGTAGCCGAGATCTGCGCCCGCCTCGACGGGCTGCCGCTCGCCATCGAGCTGGCCGCGGCCCGGCTTCGGCTGCTCACCCCGCGCCAGATCGCCGACCGCCTCGACGACCGCTTCCGGCTCCTGACCGGCGGCGCCCGTACCCACCTGCCCCGCCAGCAGACCCTGCGCGCCGTCGTCGACTGGTCCTGGGACCTCCTCGACGACAGGGAGCGCACCGTCCTGCGCCGCCTGTCCGTCTTCGCCGGCGGCTGCGACCTCGCCGCCGCCGAAGCCGTCTGCGCCGACCCCGACACCCCCGACGTCCTGGACCTCCTCGGCTCCCTCGTCGACAAGTCCCTCGTCATCGCCGCCCCGGCCCCGGCCCCGGCCCCCGACGGCGACACCGGCATGCGCTACCGCCTCCTGGAGACCATCCGCGAGTACGCCGCCGAACGCGCGGCCGCGCACCCCGCCGACCGCAGCGCCGCCGCCGACCGCCACGCCGCCCACTTCCTGGCCCTCGCCGAGGAGGCCGAGCCCCTCCTGCGCGGCGCCGGCCAACTGCCCTGGATCCGGCGCATCGAGACCGAGCTCGACAACCTCCGCG
This sequence comes from Streptomyces sp. NRRL S-244, assembly GCF_000717915.1. Lineage (GTDB taxonomy): Bacteria > Actinomycetota > Actinomycetes > Streptomycetales > Streptomycetaceae > Streptomyces. The sequence goes on along the minus strand of NZ_JOCX01000021.1, from coordinate 10,472 downwards.
CCGCCCTCCTCCACACGGTCCACACCGCCGACGCCGCCGAGAACGGCCAACGCCTCGTCCTCGCCCTCGGCTGGTTCTGGTGGCTGCGCGGCTACCGCACCGAGGGCGCGGAATGGGCCGCGCGGGTCCTGGAGTCCCACCCCGCCGAGCCGCCCGAGGGCACCGCCGAGTACTGGCGCTTCATGCGCACGCAGATGCTGCGCGTCCTCCTCCTCGCCGAAGGCCACGCACCCGAGGAGTTCCGCACTCCGCAGAACATCACCCTCGCCGACCACCTCCAGCAGGTCTTCCGGGAGGGCGGCCACGAGACCGCCCGCTTCCCCGGCATGCTCTGGCCGATGACCACCTTCCTCACCGGCGACCCCCTCGCCGTCCGCGACGGGCTCGACGAGACGGTCGGCAACTGCCGCCGCCACGGCGGCGACTGGGAACTGGGCATCGCCCTCATGCTCCGCACCCACGTGGCCATCGACCTCACCGGCGGCCTCCCTTCCGTCGACGCCGACCTCGCCGAACTGCACGAGATCGCCCACCGCGTCGGCGACCGCTGGACCCGCGCCCAGGTGGCGAGCGCCGCCGGCGAGGTCGCGCTCTCCCGCGGCCGGTACGACTGGGCCCGCGCCGAGTACGAGGACTGCCTGCGCCTCGCCCGCGAGGTCGGGGCCCACACCGAGGTGCCCTTCGCCATCGCCCGGATCGCCGAGTCCGCCTTCTGCTCAGGGGACTTCGACGGCGCCGAACAACTGCTGGCGGAGGTCTCCCGCGAAGTCGAGCACCACGGTGGGGTGTACGACGTCCAGGCCTACAGCGGCATGCTCGCGGCCCTCCTCGCCCTCGTCCGCGGGGACCTCGTCCGGGCCCGTACCGAGTGCGAACTCGCCCGCGCCGCCTCGGGAAGGATCTCCGCGCCCCCGCAGCTCGCCGCAGGGCTCGACAACATCGACGCCGTCCTCACCGCCCGCGCGCACGGTCCGAAGGCCGGCCTCGCGAAGCTGGGGCCGTGCCTGGCCGCCGCCATCGCCGCACACTGCGCCGAGCGGGTCCTGGCCTCGCTCGGCGACACGGCGGCCGTCATGCTGCTCGCCGCCGGGCGTACCGAGGAGGCCGTACGGGTGCTTGCGGCCGCCACCGCCTGGCGTGCGGGCCACCCGCGCTCGGTCCCGGAACAGAACGCGGTCGGCGCACTCCCGGCCGCCGCGCGCGCAGTGCTCGGCGCCGACCGCTACACGGCGGAGGCGGCGGCGGGCGCGAAGCTCTCCCCGGCCGAGGCCGCAATCCTCGTCACCCCGGTCACCCAGACCACCGAGACCACCCAGGCCACCGAGACCACCCAGGTCACCGGCAGCTGATCACGGCGTCCGCCCAGCTCGCCAGGGTCGGCAGGCTGCCCTGCCCGGCCTGCTCCACCACCAGCCGCAGCGTCTTGCGCCCGGCCAGCGAGACCTCGACGACGGCGGCCGGATCCCCGAACCCGAGCGCGTCCGACCGCCACAGCCGCTGCCCGTCGGCGTACACGGAGAACCGCACCGTGCCGTCGGTGAACAACGACAGGTCGTCCACCCCGGCCCGCGCCGAGAACGTGGTGCACTGCCGGTTCAGGGTGATCTCCACCGAGGAACGGGAGTTCACCGTGATCCCCTGCGCGAACCGCCGGTCCGCGATCCGCAGCCCCCACCGCTGCCACACCCAGCTGCTGCGCCCGGTCTGCAACTCGGGACCGCTGTGGTCGCCGAACGCCGCGTGCCCGAGCCCCGCCAGCCGGAACCCCTGAGCCGGCTTCGGTACGGACGGAGACGGCGACGGCGAGGGGGACGGCTTGGCCGGGCTCGGGGTCGGGGACGGAGTCGGCGAGGGCCTCGGCGCCGGGGACACGGGCGGAGCCGGAGCCGGCGCCTTCGGCTTCGCGGGAGAGGGAGCCGGCGCGGCGGGGGTCCTGCCCGGCTCGGAGGGTACGGAGCCCTGCGCGGCCGGCGGCTCCGCACGCGTCGGCGCGGGTGTACGCGGAGCCGGAACCAGCGGCACGACGGGCGCCGCCACACTCGGCGCGGGCTGCGCCGCGGCCCCCGGCTCGGGATCGTCCCCGGCCAGCGCGAACACCACCCCCGCGGCTGCGGCGACCGCGATCCCGGCGGCGATGGCGGCCTTGACCGGCAGCCCGAGCCCCTCGGAAGCCACCGCACCCCCGACCCCGGACCCGGCCCCACCCGCACCGGCAGCCCCACCCGCAGCCCCGGCCCCCGCAGTCCCACCGGCAGCCCCGGCACCACTGGCAGCCCCGGCCCCGGCCCCGGCAGCCCCGGCCCCCGCCGTCGATCCGCCCGCGGCCGCGGCGGCAGCCCCCGCGCCCCCCGCGGCGACGGCCCCGCCCACGACCACACCGGCCGCCTTCGCCGCGTACCCGGCGGCGAACCACCCGATGACCGCGACGGGCAGCAGCGCGGGAATGCCCGCGTTGACGTCCTTGAGCTCTCCGGCGGCCAGCCGGCACTTCGCGCACTCCTCCAGGTGTCCCCGCAGCCCCCGCTCCGCCCGCATCCGCAGACCGCCGCGGGCGTACGCCCCCAGCCGGTCCGCGTACCGCGCGCAGTCCCCGCCCGCACTCAGCGCCGAGCTCACATGCGCCTGCAGATAGGCCTGCTTGAGCCCCTCCCGGGCCCGGCTGGCCAGCACCGCCGTCGCGTTGGCGCTCAGCCCGAACAGCGGGGCGATCGCACTCGGCGAGGCATCCTCGACGGTGGTGTGCCACAGCACGGCCTGCCACCGCTCGGGCAGACTCCGGAAAGCCTGCATCGCCAGCGACTGCTCCGCCTCGCGCATCGCCCGGACTTCCGCGCCCAGTTCGAGGGTGTCGTCCCCGGACAGGCCGGACATGCCTCCGCCGACCTCGGTCCCCGCGGCCGCCTGCTCCGCGAACACCGCGAAGTCCTCGACGAGATGCTCCCGCCGGGAGGTCTTCGCCCAGGCCGCCGCGACCCGGCGCACCGTGGTCAGCAGGTACGCCCGCACCGACTGGTCCGGCCCGGCCCCGCCCCGTACCGCTTGCAGCGTCCGCGCGAACACCTCGGCGGTCAGGTCGTCGGCCGTGTGCGCATCGCGGCAGCAGGTCCGCGCGTAGCGCCGTACGGAATCCGCGTGCCGGAGGAACAGCTCCTCGTAGGCACCGTCGTCGCCCCCGCGCATGCGGGCGATCAGGTCCCCGTCGGACGGAGGCAGATCGGCACCGGAATACCCCGAGGCCGCGTGCCGCCCCCGGCGCGGCTCGCGCTGTGCGGGGACCTGGCGTGCGGCCGGGCTCTCCGCCTCGACCTCGCCGCCGGCACCACCGAGCGGCTCTTCCCGACCGTCAACGCCCATCGCGGAAGCCCCCGCACGCCACACTCAACCGGTACACCGTTCAAGCGTGTCACACGGGGGGCGCGCGCCGGACCCGTCTTCCCGCCATCCACTCGTCCGGGCAGCATCCGGTGAAACCCCGTACCGATCCTCACTCTTTCGAGCGGGCGGCGGTTCGAGCGGCCGTTCGAGCGGCCGCTCGGGCAGCCGCTCGGGCGGGCCGTTCAGGGCACCGCTCGGCGAACCGGTCGTCGGGTGGGACGGGCCGCGGCGCGCGCCCCCGCAGGGGCGTCCGCCGCGGCCCGTGCCCCGTACGGCTCAGGCCGTCCGGGACCGCAGCCCTTCGAGCAGGATGTCGAGCAGCCGGGACGAAGCCGCCGCCTGCTGCGCCGCGTCGGGCAGCGCCGGAGCGGCCGTGGCTATCACCAGCAGCACATCGGCCACCGTGACATCGCCGCGCAGCTCACCCGCCTCCCGGGCACGGTCCACCAGCTGGCCGACCACCTCGAGCAGCGCACCCGCGCCCGCGTCCTCCGAGGGCTCGTCCTCGACGGGAGTCCGCGCGCCCACGACCCGCAGCTCGGGAGCCCCGCCGATCACACCGGCCTGGCGCTGGTGCGGAACCCGCGCCGCCGCCTCTTCCACGCCGTCCTCGCTCGCCGACCCGACCCGCAGCACCTGCGGCGGCAGCAGCCGCCCGGCGCCCGAGGCCACGGAGGTGCGCAGGAAGCGCGACAGCGCCTGCCACGGCTCCTCCTCCTGGCCCAGCGCGGCCTGGGCCTGCTCGGTCAGCCGGGCGGTCTCCTCCTCGGCTATCCGGCGGACCAGGACGTCCTTGCTCGGGAAGCGCCGGTACACGGTGCCGACGCCGACGCGTGCGCGCCGCGCCACGTCCTCCATCGGAGCCCCGTAGCCCAGCTCGCCGAACACCTCGCGGGCCGCGCGCAGCACGTGCTCGAGGTTGCGCTGGGCGTCGACGCGCAGCGGTGTGGAGCGGCCCACGCCGTGCGTCGTGCCGCCTGTCATCACGCGGCCGCTGCTCTCACTCGAGAGCGCGGTCGCAGAACCATGGAAATCGGAAATATGCATATGTATCCCCCGGTAATCATTTGTCTCCCCCCGGAGACACTCCCCGCCTTCGTGTCGAGGTGGGCCACGGTCATGTGGGCCCCGGTCTTACTCCTCGACGAGATACGAACATAGTTGAGCCAGAGTCAATTCAGAAGAGGCAGCCCCGGACGGACCACCGCCCGATCGGAGCATTCACCCCCACTTTTCCGATCCAAGCCCCCGGAATCACCCCTTCCGCACCTCCTGACCTGCGGAACTCCACCCCCACTCAAGCCACCCGACAGCCCCGCACCGGCACCCCCTCCGGTCACACAATGTGTCAGGCCTGTGGACAAACTCCCGGCCACGTTGCGTCATGGGGTGGTGAAGGCTGCTAACTCCCGGGGCACGGCCCCCGGTACCCCGCCCCGCACGCGCATCCTCGTCGTCGGCGGCGGCTACGTCGGCATGTACACGGCGCTCCGGCTCCAGCGAAAGCTCAGAGCCGGCGAAGCCGAGGTCACGGTCGTCAGCGCCGAGCCGTACATGACGTACCAGCCCTTCCTCCCCGAGGCGGCCGCGGGCTCCATCTCCCCGCGCCACGTCGTGGTGCCGCTCCGCCGCATCCTCGACAAGTGCCGCGTCGTCATCGGCGAGGCCCAGCGCATCGACCACGCCAAGCGGACCGCGACCGTCGCCACCCTCGCCACCGAGGACGAGGGCACCGGCGCGCTGGAGATCGAGTACGACGAACTCGTCCTCGCCCCCGGATCCGTGTCCCGCACCCTGCCCATCCCGGGACTCGCCGACTACGCCATCGGATTCAAGACCGTGGAAGAGGCCATCGGCCTGCGCAACCACGTCATCGAACAGATGGACATCGCCTCCTCCACCCGCGACCCCGCCCTCCGCGACTCCGCCCTCACCTTCCTCTTCGTCGGCGGCGGCTACGCGGGCGTCGAGGCCCTCGGTGAACTGGAGGACATGGCCCGCTACGCGGCCCGGTACTACCACAACATCAAGCCCGAGGACATGAAATGGGTGCTGGTCGAAGCCAGCGACCACATCCTCCCCGAGGTCGGCCCCGAACTCGGCGTCTACACGGTCCGCGAACTGCGCCGCCGGGGCATCGACGTACGCCTGGAGACCCGGCTCGATTCCTGCGAGAACCGCGTCGCCGTCCTCAGCGACGGCGCCCGCTTCCCCACCCGCACCGTCGTATGGACCGCAGGCGTCAAACCGCACCCGATCCTCGCCGCCTCCGACCTCCCCCGCACCGAACGCGGCCGCCTCACCTGCACCGCCTTCCTCACCGTCGACGGCGTCGAACACGCGTGGGCCGCCGGCGACGCCGCCGCCGTCCCCGACATCACCGCCGAAGAGGCCGGCCGCGAATGCGCCCCCAACGCGCAGCACGCCGTCCGCCAGGCCAAGGTCCTCGCCGACAACCTGGTGGCCTCCCTGCGCGGCGAGCTCCTGACCGAGTACGCGCACAAGTACGCGGGCTCCGTGGCCTCCCTCGGCCTCCACAAGGGCGTCGCCCACATCTACGGCCGCAAGCTCAAGGCCTACCCCGCCTGGCTGATGCACCGCACCTACCACCTCAGCCGGATCCCCACCTTCAACCGCAAAATGCGCGTGCTTGCCGAATGGACCCTCTCGGGCCTCTTCAAGCGTGAGATCGTCTCCCTCGGATCCCTCGAACACCCCAGGGCAGAATTCGAACTCGCCGCAGGACACGGCCACAGATTTCCCCCGCCCCCACCCGCCCCCAACCCCCCGAAGGACAGTCAGGGCTGACGTTGTCAGTGCGGTCGGCCACACTGGACGTGTGACCATAGGTGGGCCCACGCCTGCACACAGTGACATTCACGGCACAGCGACCACTTGCGACACCACGAGGCTTGAACGCAGTGAACTTCACGCGCTGGAGCGCCCGTTTTCCCGGAACGCAGCGCCGCGCCGCCGCCCGGTCCGAACACGCCGCCGCCCAGGCCAAGCGGGGTGAGGGCGCCGTCCCGGCAGCCCGCGGCGCCGCCGCCCGCCCGGCCACGGCGCCGGACGGCAGCCCCGCGGACCCCACGGTCTCCGGCACCGGGACGGGCACGGGGACGGGCACCGGCCCGGACAGCGGCAGCGGCGCCGGCAGCGGCGTCCTCGCCGCCGTGCCCTCCCTCGACGAGCTCTCCGTACGGGAGGTCCTCGGCCGGCTCCCGGCCCTCGTCGCCCTCGTCCACGGCCCCGAACACCGCGTCGCCTACGTCAACGACGCCTACACCGCCGGATTCGGCCCCCGCCCCACCGGCGCACCCGCCCACGACGCCCTCCCCGAACTCGGCGAGCTCGGCCTCCTCCCGCTCCTCGACCAGGTCCAGCGCAGCGGCAAGCCCCGTACCGCCAAGAACCGCACCGCGCCCGGCGGCACCAGCTCGTACACGGTCACCTGCACCCCCGTCGATTTCCCCAAGGCCACCACCGAAGGCGACACCGACCCCCACCACACCGGGGTCCTGATCCACCTCGCCGACGTCAGCGACCACGCCGAAGCCGTCGAACGGCTGCGCGCCAGCGAGCGCCGGCAGCGCGAGGCCGCCGTCACCCTCCAGCGCTCCCTCCTCCCGCAGGAACTCGAACAGCCCGACGACCTCCGCATCGCCGCCACCTACCAGCCCGGCGGCACCGAGGCCGCCGTCGGCGGCGACTGGTACGACGTCATCACCCTCGGCGCCGGCCGCACCGCCCTCGTCATCGGCGACGTCATGGGCCGGGGAGTCCGCGCCGCCGCCGTCATGGGCCAGCTGCGCACCGCCGTCCGCGCCTACGCCCGCCTCGACCTGCCCCCGCACGAGGTGCTCCAGCTCCTCGACGGGCTCGCAGCCGAGATCGACGCCAGCCAGATCGCCACCTGCGTCTACGCCGTCCACGACCCCAACGAGGGCCTGCTCGCGTACGCCTCCGCGGGCCACCTCCCGATCCTCGTCCGAGACGAGGACGGCACCGTACGCCGGGCGGCCGACCCCACCGGCCCGCCGCTCGGCACCGGCGGCTGGCTGCACACCTCAGGCACCATCGCGCTGGGCCCCGGCTCCACCGCCGTCCTCTACACGGACGGCCTCGTCGAACGGCGCGGCGAGGACATCGACGAGGGCGTCGCCGCCCTGGAACGTGCCCTCTCCGGCGCCCAGGGCACCCCGGCCGTCATCTGCGACCGCCTGATGCGCGCCCTCGGCGTCGACGCCGACCACGACGACGACGTCGCCGTCATGGTCCTCCAGCAGCCCGCCCGCACGGGCGCGGACGCCGAGCTCTTCCACAACGCCGCCCTGGAACTCCTCGGCGGAGTCGAGGCCGCCCCGCGCGCCCGCGCCTTCGCCTCCGGAGTCCTCGCCTCCTGGCGCTTCCCGGTCGAGCTGTGCGACCTCGGCGTCCTCGCCGCCAGCGAGCTCGTCGCGAACTCCCTCCAGCACGGCACCCCGCCCATGCGCCTGCGGCTGCGCCGCACCGACCGCCGCCTGATCATCGAGGTCACCGACGGGGACGACCACCTCCCGCGCCGCCGCCGCGCCGAACCGGCCGACGAGACCGGCCGCGGCATCTCGATCATCGCGACCATCGCCTCCTCCTGGGGCTCGCGCCGCACCCCGGGTGGCGGCAAGGCCGTCTGGTGCGAGTTCGCGCTGCCGGACAAGTAGCGGGTACGGCAGAAGGCCCGGTCCACGGGGACCGGGCCTTCTGCCGTATCTCGTATCTCGTGTCTCGCGACTCTCCTACGCGGGCACGCGCTCGGGCTCGGCGGCCGGCACGACCACCGCCGGCACCGCCTCGCCCTTCAGCAGCGACGGCTTGTCCTGCACCGCGCTCAGCTGCGTGCCGAGCCGCAGCGCCAGCCACGCGATGCCCAGCGAGACCACGACGAACACCCCGATGTAGAGCATCGGCACACCCGCACCCAGCGGGACGCCCAGCGGCCCGAGAGCCAGCGCCATCTGCTTGACCAGCGCGAAGGCCGAGTTGTACTGGCCCACCGAACCCTCCGGCGCCAGGTCGGCCACCAGCGGGGCCAGCGTCGGCGACAGCATCGCCTCGCCGATGCCGAAGAGCGCGTACGTGGTGATGAACGCGGCGGCGGCCATCATCGCGCTGCCGTGCCCCAGCCCCGAGAACCCGGCGATGACCCACGCCACGGTCCAGATCAGGCCGACCAGCGCGATCACACGGGACCGGCGGCGCTTCTCGACCAGCTTCAGCACGACGAACTGCGCCACGACGATCGCGCCGGTGTTGGCGGCCAGCGCGAAGCCGAGGGTGGACGGGGAGATCCCGGCGGCCTCGGTGCCGAAGGCGGCGAGACCGGACTCGAACTGCCCGTAGCAGGCGAAGAAGATCACGAAGCCCAGGACCAGCAGCTTGACCATGGCCTTGTGCTCGAGCAGCCGCTTCCACGCACCGCCCGACCGGGACTCGTCCCGCGGCACGGCGTCCTTGATGCTCGGCGCGTGCGGCATCCGTACGGTGAGGATGACCCCGGCCAGGACCAGGAACATCACGGCCTCGATGCCGAACAGCAGGGTGAAGCTGGCGGGCCGGCTCTCGTCGACGATCTGGCCGCCGATGAGGCCGCCGATGCCCAGACCCAGGTTCTGCATGAAGAACTGGAGCGCGAAGGCACGCGTCCGGGTGCCCGGCGTCGAGCACCACACGATCATCGTGGCCAGCGCGGGCTGCATGACGGCCTGCCCGGCGCCGAGCGCCAGGGCGGACAGCAGGATCGGCACGATCCCGGTGGACAGCCCGAGCGACAGGGCGCCGGCGGAGGCGGCGACGGCCGCACCGATGACCACGGGGACGGGACCTCGGCGGTCGATGACCCGACCGGTGAGGGGCAGCGCGACCAGGGCACTGACGGCGAAGGCCACGAACGCGCTCGTGGCCGCCATGGAGCCCAGACCGCGCACCTGCGCCACGTAGATGTAGAGGAACGGAACCGTGAAACCGATGCCGAACGCGGTCAACGCGTTGCCGGCCTGGATCCGCCGCATCGCAGCGCCCATCACCTTGGTCACTTCTCACCTGCCTTCGAGAACTGAAGCCCGAAGACTTCATACCTAAACTTCGATCCTTAACTCTACACATCGAAGGAGTTAGACGCCAACGGGCTCGTGCGATACTTCGACCATGGGTGACACCCCCGACGGCACCGCGCCCGTCCATGAGCCGAGCCTCGACGAGCAGATCGCCGTCTATCAGCGCGAGTTCCAGGACCTCGATCCGCAGGTCGAGAAGGTGGTCTCGGCCCTGAGCCGGCTGAACCGCCGCATGAACGTCGCGTACGGACGCCAGACCGCCGCTCTGGGCATCAGCAACGCGGAGTGGGAGGTCCTCAAGGCCCTCGTCATCTCCGGAGCCCCGTACCGGATGGGCCCGAGCGAACTCGCGAAGCAGCTGGGCCTCACGCCGGCGGCGATGACCCACCGGATCGACCGCATGACGGCGGAGGGGCTGGTGACGCGCGAGCGGGACGAGTCCAACCGGGTCCGCGTGATCGTGGAGCTCACGGACGAAGGCCGCAGCAAGTGGCTCGACGCCATGAGGGCGGCCACGGTCTTCGAGGAGGACCTCCTCCAGGACCTCTCCACGTCGGAACGGGGAGTGCTGGGCGACATGCTCACCCGGCTCCTGGACCGCGTGGAGGACCTCCAGTCACGGGGCTGACCGGCCCCTGAGCTGTGGGGTTGACACCGACCCCGTGGATCCGTAAGGTTCTTCGAGTTGTCCCAGAGCCGGAAGGTTTTGGCGACGGCACATCCCGCCGCCTCGTTGCGGCACCCAACTCAGCACGATCTCCCACCGGGAACGAATTCGGCATGCCCGAATTGATTTCCGAAGGCCGATTATGAATCGGCCGGGAAATCCACTAGAGTTCTGGGAGTCGGAAGGGCCCAACAGCCCGGAAGACAAACCCCGCTGACTGGGGGTCAGGCCCGAAAGGATCTGATAGAGTCGGAAACGCAAGAACGAAGAACGAAAGCCCGGAGGAAAGCCCGAGAGGGTGAGTACAAAGGAAGCGTCCGTTCCTTGAGAACTCAACA
>NZ_JOCX01000020.1 GCF_000717915.1 Streptomyces sp. NRRL S-244 | reverse complement strand
GGGTCGGCGTCGGGGTGGGGGTCGGCTTCGGCGGGCACGGCGGGGGAGGCGGCGGGCAGTGGTGGCCACCGTGGCCACCGTGCCCGCCGTGGCCACCGTGGCCGTGGTGGCCTCCGGGGCCGTTCCCGCGCTCCGAGCCGTGGCCGCTTCCGTGGCCGTTGCCCCGGCCGTCGGGAGGGCCTTCGCCGTGATGTCCGCCACCCCGCGCGCTCGCGGCCGCGCCGGTTCCGGCGGTCGCGATCAGCCCGACGGCACTCGCGCCGTCCCCGGCGTCGATCGTCGCGTAGGCGCAGCTATCAGCCACGGCCGGCGTGGCGGACAGCGCCGCCCACAGCAGGACCGGGACCGCCAGCAGGCGTCTGGCAGAGGCTCTGTTCACCCGGGGAGCATGGGCTCACGTGCGCTCGCGCACGCGGAGCTCGGCCGTGGTTCGCCTGAACGGGTGGTGCGAAGACCGTAGAGGTTTGAGCCACGGAATGAAGAATTCCGATCATCTACCTGCGCATTCCCAAAAGCGACTTGTCGGTTTCGGTCATTCGCTGCGGGAGAGGCCGTGGAGGCCTTTGGTGTGTGATGAAGAACGGATCACCAATTTCCGCTTTTGCTCGCTCCGTTGGGCAATGATCAGTACATTCGGCTCGGACAGGCGTCCGATCCCGGACGACCGCGCAGGACTACGGCTTGGAGACCCCGATGGAGCGCCCCGCCTGGGCCCCGCCAGGTATCGACATATCGGTGCCGAGCGTGTCCCGCATCTACGACTACTACCTGGGCGGCTCCCACAACTTCGAGGTCGACCGCCAGGCCGCCCGCCGCGCCATGGAGTTCCTGCCGGGCCTGCCCAAGATCATGCAGGCCAACCGGGCGTTCATGCGCCGTGCCGTCCGCTACGCCGTGGCCCAGGGCGTCACCCAGTTCCTCGACATCGGATCCGGCATCCCCACTTTCGGCAACGTCCACGAGATCGCCCAGGCCGCCAGCCCCGACGCCCGCGTGGTCTACGTGGACCACGACCCGGTGGCCGTCGCGCACAGCCGGGCCGTCCTCGCCGGCGAGGAGAGCACCGGCATCGTCGCCGCCGACCTGCGCAAGCCGCAGGACATCCTCGCCGCCCCCGAGGTCTCGCAGCTGCTCGACCTCGAGCGCCCCGTCGCCCTGCTGCTCGTCGCCGTCCTGCATTTCCTGGAGGACTCGGACGACCCGTACGCCGCCGTCGCCGAGCTGCGCGACGCGCTGGCCCCCGGCAGCCTCCTGGTGCTCACGCACGCCTCTTACGAGGGGATCCCGCTCTCCCAGGAGGTCGCGGCCGGGACGGTCGGCGTCTACCGGGACATCCGCAACCCGCTCGTGATGCGCAGCGGCGAGCAGATCGGCCGCTTCTTCGACGGCTTCGAGCTCATCGAACCCGGCGTCGTGTCCATGCCGCTGTGGCAGCCCGAGGGCACCGAGGACCCGGAGGGCGGCGAGACGCCCGAGGACCCGTACGCGTTCTCGGGCTTCGGCGGAGTGGGACGCAAGGCGTGAGATCCACGGCCGCGGTGCCCTCCGGCACACCGACCCCGAAGAACGAGGGGCCCGCGCAGGCAGCGGAGCCCACCGCCCCGCCCACAGGCCCGCCGGCTCCGGCGGGCCTGTCGGCGGGCACGGGCCCGGCCGCGCTGCGGAGCGGGCTGGAGGACCGGATCGGGCGCTTCGCGACCATCTGGGGACGGGCGATCTTCCCCGTCACCGCGACCTCGCTGACCCGCGTCGAGTTCGAACAGCACCTCATACCGCTCGCCCGGACCCTCGCCGAAGCCCTGCACGCCCGGCCCTTCGACGCGGGCGTCGCCCAGCGGGTGGGGGCCGAACTCGTCGCCGTGCACTGCACCGACCCGGAGGCACTGGCCGGCACGCTCGGCGTGGTCGAGTCGTACCTCGTGCTCTACTGCGGCCCCGACGGCGTCGGCGTGGAGGGCACCGAGGAGTACCGCTCGCGCTGCGCCCGGCTCCAGCACGGGATCGCGGCCGGATTCGCCCGCGCCCTGCGCGAACGCACGCTCAAGGAGCAGGAGGCCATCGCCCGCTCCGCACTGACCGCCCGCATCGACGCCCAGCAGGCCCTGCACGCGAGCGAGGAGCGCTTCAAGGCGGTCTTCGAGGGCGCGGCCGTCGGCATCGGCATCGCCGACCTCGAAGGGAACATCCTCGAGGTCAACGACGCGCTGCTCCAGATGTTCGGCGGGATGGGCGGGCACATGCGGGGCCGCAACGTCAGCGAGTGGGGCCATCCCGACGACGCCCCGCACGTCTGGCGGATGTACGGCGAACTCGTACGCGGCGAACGCGAGAGCTACCGCGTGGAGAAGCCGTACTACCGGCACGACGGGACCGTGCTGTGGACCAACCTGACGGTGTCGCTGCTGCGCGACGCCGAGGGCGTTCCCCAGTACCAGCTGGCGCTGATGGAGGACACCACCGAGCGCCGGCTGCTGAACCTGCGCCTGCGCTACGAGGCCACCCACGACGCCCTGACCGGGCTGCCGAACCGGACGCTGTTCTTCGAACGCCTGGAGAAGGCGCTGAGCGGGGCCGGCGGCAGCCGCTTCGGCCTCTGCTACCTGGACCTCGACGGGTTCAAGGCGGTCAACGACAGCCTCGGCCACTCCGCGGGCGACCGGCTCCTGGTGGAGGTGGCCGACCGGCTGCAGAGCTGTGCGACGGGTCCCGGCGAGGTCGTCGCACGCCTCGGCGGCGACGAGTTCGTGGCGCTGACCACCGGCTCGGACACCGAGGAGAAGGTGACCGAACTCGCCGTCCGGATCCTGTCCGCCCTTTCGGTTCCCATCCGGATCGAGGGCCGCGAGCTGTCGGTCCGCGGCAGCATCGGCATCGTGGAGGGCCCGGCCCGCGAGCGCACCGCGGCCGAGGTGCTGCGCAGCGCCGACATCACCATGTACCGGGCCAAGGCGGCCGGCGGCAACCGCTTCGAGTTCGCCGACGCCGAGGCCGACGCCCGCGCCATCACCCGGCACGGACTGACCAACGCCCTCCCGGCGGCGCTGGAACGCGGCGAGTTCTTCATCGAGTACCAGCCGCTGGTCCACCTGCACGACGGCAGCGTCCACGGCGCCGAGGCCCTCGTCCGCTGGTCGCACCCGCAGTACGGGGTACTCGGCCCGGACCGCTTCATCCCGCTCGCCGAACGGACCGGGCTGATCGTGCCGCTCGGCCGCTGGGTCCTGGAGGAGGCCGTTCGCCAGGCCCGCAACTGGCAGCGCCAGCACGGCGGCTCGGCCCTGCGGATCAACGTCAACCTCTCGCCGACCCAGCTGCACCACCCCGGCCTGGTCGCCGACACCGTCGCGGTGCTGGAGAACTCCGGCCTCGCCCCGGGCGCCCTGTGCCTGGAGGTCACCGAATCGGCCCTGATCGGCGCCGACGACGAACTCCTGGAACCCCTGCGAAGGCTCGCGGCCCTCGGCGTGGACATCGCGCTCGACGACTTCGGCACGGGCTACTCGAACCTGGCGAACCTGCGCCGCCTCCCGGTCAGCGTCCTGAAGCTGGACCGCTCCTTCACCAAGGGGATGCAGCAGCAGCCCGCCAACCCGGTCGACGTCAAGATCGTGGAAGGCATCGTGGCCCTGGCCCACAGCCTCGAACTCGCCGTCACGGTCGAGGGCGTGGAGACCGGAGCCCAGGCCGCCCAGCTCCGCGACCTCGGCTGCGACACCGCCCAGGGCTGGTACTACGCCCGCCCCGGCGCCCCCGACCGCATCCACACCCTCTCGCTGTCGGACGCCGTGCCCACGCCCTCCTGACGCCCGCCCGGTCAGTCCAGGCCGGCCTCGATCCCCCGGCCGGGCGTCCGGACGGCCTCCACGACCCGCTCGTACCGCCGCGCCGTGTCGGCCACGACCTCGGTGGCCACCGGCAGCCGCTCGGCCTCGTACACGTCGAGCACCTCCTCCCCGCCCTCCCCGGTGAGGGCGGCGGCCAAGGTCCGGCCCAGGGCGGCCGCGTCGCCGATGCCGGTGTTCATGCCCAGCCCGCCGGCTATGGGGTGGACGTGCGCGGAGTCCCCGGCGAGGAAGACCCGGCCCTCGCGCATCCGGGTGGCCACGCGCACGTTGACCCGCCAGGTGGAGAACCAGGTGGGATCCGTGAGCCGGATCCCCGGTATCCGGGCATGCCGGTCGAACAGCCGCTGGAAGCTTTCCAGCGACGGCGGCACCAGTTCGCCGTGCTCGTCCTGCTCGGGTGAGGCCTGCAACTGGAATGAGTCCGTCCCGGGCATCGGGCAGAGCATGATCCCGCCGCCTTCCGAAGTGAACCACTGGTGCCAGAAGTCCCGGCTGAGCCCGGGGGCCCGGACGTCCCCGATGACCATCGCGGGCTCCTCCTCCGTGTTCCCCTCGAAGGGGATGCCGAGGAGCTTGCGGGTGGTGCTGCGCCCGCCGTCGCACCCGGCCAGGTAGCGGGCCTCGATCACGGTGCCGTCCGTCAGCTCCGCCCGGACCCCGGCCGCGTCCTGGGTGATTGCGGCGAGCCCGGCTCCGTACTCGATGGCCACGCCCAGGCCGGCGAGCCGCTCGCGCAGTGCCGCCTCGATCTGCCACTGCCCGATCAGCAGGCCGGTGCCGGCCACGGCGGTGTCGTTGACATGTGCTCCGTCGAAGTACTTGCGCAGGACCACCGCCTCGGTGCCGATGCCGGTCAGGGACTCGGCCACGCCGAGCTCCTCGAAGATCTCCAGACTGCTCGGATTGAGCCCCTTGCCCCGGGACTCGTGGTGCGGCGCGGTGCGCTGGTCGATGACGCGGACGGCGGCTCCGCGCAGGGCGAGGTCGCAGGCCAGGGTCAGTCCCGTGGGGCCGGAGCCCACGATCAGTACGTCAGTCATCGGACGTCCTCTCAGGTCGATGTCCGTCTCGTCGATGTCTCAAGGAAAGCGGCTCCCGCCAGAAAAAGCAACCCGGTTAAGAAATTAACTGAGTCATGGTTCTGTGCTACGCTCGCGGTATGGAGAAGACGACGGGTCTGCGCGAGAACAAGAAGCTCCGTACGCGTCGCCAGCTGGCGGACACGGCGCTGGAACTCTTCCTGGAGCGGGGCTTCGATGCCGTGTCGGTGGCCGATGTCGCCGCCGCGGCCGAGGTCTCCAAGCCCACCCTGTTCCGGTACTTCCCGAGCAAGGAGGATCTGGTGCTCGACCGGTTCGCCGACCACCAGGACGAGGCGGCGCGCATCGTGCGCGACCGGCCCGCCGGCCGGACGCCGGTGGCCGCGGTGCGCGCGCACTTCCTGGCGGCCCTCGCCGATCGGGACCCGATCACCGGGCTCTGCGACCACCCCGAGGTGGTCGCGTTCCAGCGGCTGCTCTACTCCACCGCCAGCCTGGAGAGCCGGATGTCCCACTACAGCGACCGCGAGGTGGAGCTGCTCGCCGCCGTACTCGAATCGGAGTCGGTCCGGCCGTTCGCCGCCCGCCTGGCCGCGATGCACCTGGTGGCGGTCCGCCATGAGCTCGGCCGGGAGAACCACCTCCGCATGGCCGCCGGCCAGAGCGCCGACGAGGCCTACCCTGCGGCCGTGGCCGAAGCCGACCAGGCCTTCGCGATGCTGGCCGACGGGCTCGACAAGGCCCTCCCCATAGCCGGGGCCTGACGGCCCCGCCGCCCCGGAGGAGGCGCGGCGCGGCGCTCAGCCCAGCAGGATGCGCTTCAGCTCGCGGGCCGCGCGCGGGGGAGCGACGTCGGTGCGGTGCGCCAGGGCGATGGTGCGGCGCAGCGGGGAGCCCGCCAGCGGGGTGGCGCGCAGCCCCGGGCCGCCGTGGTCGACGACCATCGCCGGGACCACCGCCACCCCGAGTCCCGCGCGCACGAAGCCCAGCACCGCGTCCATCTCCCCGCCCTCCACCGTGAACACCGGCTCGAAGCCCTCCGCCCGGCAGGCGGCCACCGTCAGGTCCCGCAGGTCGTAGCCGTGGCGGAACATCACCATCGGCTCGTCGCGCAGCGCGGACACCGTGAGCGGCCCGCCGCCCGCCGGCGCCGGCAGCTCTGCCGAGGAGACCACCACCAGGTCCTCCGTCAGCAGCTCCACCGTGGTCAGCGCCGGAGCCGAGGGCGGGAGCGGCAGCGCGATGAGCGCCAGGTCCAGGGCCCCGCGCGCGAGTTCCCGTACGAGGTCCAGCGAACCGCTCTCCTCGATCAGCAGCTCGATCCCCGGATGCGCGGTGTGGAAGGCGCGCAGCACACCGGGCAGCAGCCCCGTGCACACGCTCGGCGTCGCCCCCAGCCGGACCCGCCCCCGCCGCAGCTGCGCCAGCTCCTGCACCTCCAGCCGCGCCGTGTCCGCGTCCGCCAGGATCCGCCGGGCCAGCGGCAGCAGCGCCTCGCCCGCGTCGGTCAGCGCGATGTTCCCCCGCGCCCGGCTGAACAGCTCCGCCCCCAGCTCCCGTTCGAGCGCCTTGATCTGCTGCGAGAGCGACGGCTGGGCGACGTGCACCCGCTCCGCGGCCCGGGTGAAGTGACGGGTTTCGGCGACGGCCACGAAGTACAGGAGCTGCTGGAACTGCATCGCCCCAGCGTACGCCGTACATAGGCATTCCCTATGGAGATCAGCGCCATCATGTCTTGGACCTCTCGGGACTTTGGTCCTTACCGTCGGTGGCATGGCTCTGGCAACGCGGACGGGCCGACGGCCGTCCACCACGCGCACGCTCTGGGACTCCACCGTCGGCAAGAAGTCCGTGATGGCGGTGTCCGGGCTGATCATGCTCGGATACCTGGTCGTCCACATGCTCGGCAACCTCAAGATCTTCTTCGGGTCCGCCGAGTTCAACGGCTACGCCCACTGGCTGCGCACCCTCGGCTCGCCCTTCCTCCACCACGAGTGGGCCCTGTGGATCGTGCGCGTCGTGCTCCTCGCCGCGGTCGTCGGCCACGGCGTGTCCGCGTACCAGCTCAGCCGAAGGGACATCAAGGCCCGCCCGGTCAAGTACGCCCACAAGCGCCGCCGCGCGAGCTACGCCACCCGCACCATGCGCTGGGGCGGCGTCATCCTCGCCCTGTTCATCGTCTGGCACCTGCTCGACCTCACCACGCTCACCGTCAACGAGCGCGCGTGGGCCGGCCACCCCTACGAGAACGTCCTCGCCACCTTCTCCACCTGGTACGGCAACACGATCTACATCGTGGCGATGTCCGCCCTCGCCCTGCACGTCCGGCACGGCTTCTGGAGCGCCGCCCAGACCCTCGGCGCGGGCAACGCCCGCCGCGACCGGGCGCTGAAGTTCCTCGCCGACGCCCTCGCCCTCGTCCTCTTCGCGGGCTTCGTTTCCGTCCCCGTCGCCGTCATGACCGGAGTGGTGAGCTGACATGAGCAACGACTACGCCCACTACGCCACCGGCGAGCCGATCGCCGACACCAAGGCCCCCGAAGGCCCCATCGCCGAACGCTGGGACCGCCGCCGCTTCGAGGCCAAGCTCGTCAACCCGGCCAACCGCCGCAAGCACACCGTCATCGTCGTCGGCACCGGCCTGGCCGGCGGGGCGGCCGGCGCCACCCTGGCCGAACAGGGCTACCACGTCGTCCAGTTCTGCTTCTCCGACTCCCCGCGCCGGGCCCACTCCATCGCCGCGCAGGGCGGCATCAACGCCGCCAAGAACTACCGCAACGACGGCGACTCGGTGCACCGCCTCTTCTACGACACCGTCAAGGGCGGCGACTTCCGCGCCCGCGAGTCCAACGTCCACCGCCTCGCCCAGATCTCCGTCGAGATCATCGACCAGTGCGTGGCCCAGGGCGTCCCCTTCGCCCGCGAGTACGGCGGCCTCCTCGACACCCGCTCCTTCGGCGGCGTCCAGGTCTCCCGCACCTTCTACGCCCGCGGCCAGACGGGCCAGCAGCTCCTCCTCGGCGCCTACCAGGCGCTGTCCCGGCAGATCGCCGCCGGCAACGTGGAGATGCACGCCCGCACCGAGATGCTCGACCTGATCACCGTCGACGGCGTGGCCCGCGGCATCGTCGCCCGCGACCTGATCACCGGCAGGATCTCCACCCACTACGCCGACGCCGTCGTCCTCGCCTCCGGCGGCTACGGCAACGTCTTCTACCTCTCCACCAACGCCATGAACTCCAACGCGACCGCCGTCTGGCGGGCGCACCGGCGCGGCGCGTACTTCGCCAACCCCTGCTTCACCCAGATCCACCCCACCTGCATCCCGCGCACCGGCGACCACCAGTCCAAGCTCACCCTGATGAGCGAGTCCCTGCGCAACGACGGCCGCATCTGGGTCCCCAAGGCCCAGGGCGACACCCGCCCCGCAGCCCAGATCCCCGAGGCGGAGCGCGACTACTACCTGGAGCGGATCTACCCCTCCTTCGGCAACCTCGTGCCCCGCGACATCGCCTCGCGCGCCGCCAAGAACGTCTGCGACGAGGGCCGCGGCGTCGGCCCCGGCGGCCAGGGCGTCTACCTCGACTTCGCCGACGCCATCCGCCGCATGGGCCGGGACAAGGTCGCCGAGAAGTACGGCAACCTCTTCGACATGTACGAGCGGATCACCGCGGAGAACCCGTACGAGGTCCCCATGCGGATCTACCCCGCCGTGCACTACACGATGGGCGGCCTGTGGGTCGACTACGACCTCCAGACCACCGTCCCCGGCCTCTTCGCGATCGGCGAGGCCAACTTCTCCGACCACGGCGCCAACCGCCTCGGCGCCTCCGCCCTCATGCAGGGCCTCGGCGACGGCTACTTCGTGCTGCCCTCCACCATCAACGACTACCTGGCCCGCCATCCGCACCAGGACGCCGTCGACGACGGCCACCCCGAGGCCGCGGCCGCCGTACGGGAGGTCCGCGACTGCCTCGCCAAGCTGCTCGCCGTGGACGGCGACCGCACCCCGGACTCCTTCCACCGCGAGATCGGCGAGCTCATGTGGGAGTACTGCGGCATGTCCCGCACCGAGGAGGGGCTGCGCAAGGCCCTCGCCCGGATCCCGGAGATCCGCGAGGAGTTCTGGCAGCGCATCAAGGTCCCCGGCAGCGGCGACGAGTTCAACCAGTCGCTGGAGAAGGCCAACCGCATCGTCGACTACCTCGAGCTCGCCGAGCTGATGTGCCTCGACGCCCTCCACCGCGCCGAGTCCTGCGGCGGCCACTTCCGCGAGGAGTCCCAGACCCCGGACGGCGAGGCCGCCCGCCGCGACGAGGAGTTCGGCTACGCCGCCGCCTGGGAGTACCAGGGCACCGGCGCGGCCCCCGTCCTGCACAAGGAAGACCTCGTCTTCGAGTACGTCCACCCCACCCAGCGGAGCTACGCATGAGGCTCAACCTGCGCGTCTGGCGCCAGCAGAACCCCGACACCCCCGGCGCCATGGTCACGTACGAGGTCGACGGCATCTCCCGCGACATGTCGTTCCTGGAGATGCTCGACACCCTCAACGAGGACCTCATCCTGCGCGGCGAGGACCCGGTCGCCTTCGACCACGACTGCCGCGAGGGCATATGCGGCGCGTGCAGCCTCGTGATCAACGGCGACGCCCACGGCCCCGAGCGCACCACCACCTGCCAGCTGCACATGCGCTCCTTCGCCGACGGCGACACCATCGACGTCGAGCCCTGGCGCGCCGCCGCCTTCCCGGTGGTCAAGGACCTCGTCGTGGACCGCGGCGCCTTCGACCGGATCATCCAGGCCGGCGGCTACATCACCGCCCCCACCGGTTCCGCCCCCGAGGCGCACGCCACCGCCGTGCCCAAGGCCGACGCCGACTCCGCCTTCGAGCACGCCGAGTGCATCGGCTGCGGGGCCTGCGTGGCGGCCTGCCCCAACGGTTCCGCGATGCTCTTCACCTCCGCCAAGGTCAACCACCTGAACGTGCTGCCGCAGGGCTCGCCGGAGCGCGAGACCCGCGTCCTCGACATGGTGGCCCGGATGGACGACGAGGGCTTCGGCGGCTGCACCCTCACCGGCGAATGCGCCACGGCCTGCCCCAAGGGCATCCCGCTGCCGTCCATCGCCGCCATGAACCGCGAATGGCTGCGGGCGGTCCGCAAGCACGGAGCGTGAGAGGGGATTCTGAGAAGTCGCTGTGAGACGGGAACAAGGGACTCCTGGTACTTGCGTGAAAAATGAACGAAGGGAAAGGTGGAGGTGAACGAGGCATCCGCCCCTGCCTGCCGGACGGCGCCGCACCCCCTCACGCCGGGTGCCGTCCGCATCCTCGGGTGCCGCACACCGGCGCCGTCTCGCGAGGTCGTATATGCAGGGCCGTTCCCGTCTCCCCCTTCCCGTCGGCCTGCGCCGGATCGTACGGACGCTGCGCCGGCCCGGCGGCGTACCGAAGCAGCCCGACGCCGCCGTGCGGGAGAGCACCGGGAGCGGGAGCCCGGCGCCGCCCCCGCCCGGCCGGGCCCGTGAGGACGAGCTGCTGGGGAAGCTGCCGGGCCTGGTCCGCCACCGCGGCCGGCTCTCCCGGGTCCGCGACGACCTGCTGCCCGCCGACGCCCGGAACGCCAACCTGAACGCGGTCGCCGAGGCACTCGAAACGGCCGCCGTCCCGTACGGGCTGGTCCCCGACGGGGAGCTCCGGCACCGGGTGGCCATCGCCCCGGGCGACCGCGCGGCCGCCCTGAAGGCATGCGCGGCGGCCTTCGCCGGGCTCCCGGTGTACGCCCGGCTCCTCGGTGACGGCAGCGAAGCCGGAGAGGTCCTCGCCGAAGCACTCCCCGAAGCGGTCGTGGCCCACGAGGGCTCGCCCGCCGAAACCGACCCCCCGAAGATCAAGGGCATCCGGCTCTTCCAGCCGGTCGTCACCTCCGGCCGGACCGTGGCCTACGGCCCCGAAACCGGCTGTGACCTGGAGTTCTGGGAAGCCGCCGAGTCGGGCATCGGCGCGATCGCCGGGCTGCGCGAGACCCCGTACGGCTGGTGGGTGCCCACCCTCGAAGCCACGTCCACCACCCGCGTCGGCGACCGCGACCACCCCGTCGTCGACGCCTTCGCCGGCCGCTTCCCCGACGACATCGACTTCCCCGTCGACGCCGTGATCACCTGGGTCGACGCCGCCGACCCCGCCTGGCGCCGCCGCCGCGACCGCGCCGCCAGGGCCGCCACGGGATCCGGCGGCGCCGAGCGGGCCCCCGTCGACCACGCCGAGAACCGCTACCGCGACCGCGGGGAGCTGCGCTACTGCCTGCGCTCCATCGCCGCCCACGCCCCCTGGATCCGCCGCGTCTTCATCGTCACCGACGACCAGATCCCGTCCTGGCTGGCCACCGACCACCCGCAGGTCACCGTCGTCGACCACCGCGAGCTGTTCGCCGACCCCGCCGGCCTCCCCGTCTTCAACTCCCACGCCATCGAGAGCCAGCTCCACCGCATCCCGGGCCTCGCCGAGCACTTCCTCTACTTCAACGACGACATCTTCCTCGGCCGCCCGCAGCGCCCCCAGAACTATTTCCTCTCCTCCGGCCTGCCCAAGGTCTTCCACGACCAGCGGGCCGTGGCCCCCAGCGCCCCCGGCGTCGACGACGACGTCTTCACCGCCTCCCAGAAGGCCACCCGCCATGCGGTGGAACGGGCCGTCGGCCGCACCTACCCGCACATCCTGGCCCACACCCCGTACCCGCTCAGCCGCTCCCTCTTCGCCCACGTCGAGGCGCGGCTGCCCGGCCGGCTGACCACCACCAGCCGCTCGGTCTTCCGCAGCGCCGACGACCTCGCCCCGGTCACCCTCGCCTCCCACCTGGCCCTCGCCGACGGCCGTGCCGTGGAGGGCGAACTGCACCACGCGTACGTCAGCACCGGCCGGGCCGAGGAGATCGACCGGCTGCCCGGCCTGGCGGCCGACCGCTGGGCCGACGCGTTCTGCCTCGCCGACGACGACACCCGACCCGGGCTGTCGCCACAGGAGCAGCAGCGCGCGGTCACCGCCTTCCTGGAGGCGTACTTCCCGGTGCCGTCGCCGTACGAGAGGTGCGGGCCGTACGAGAGGTGCGGGCCTCACGAGACGTGCGGGCCGTACGAGACGTACGGGTCGTACGAGAGGCCTCGGCCGATCGGCTGATCCGATCGGCCGACCGGGCGCTCGTGCCGGCGGTACGCCGCGCCGCGCCACGGAGGCGTCCGGCCGGTGGGGGACAGTGGGCCCCATGCCAGAAGCCCCCGCCGGGTCCGGACCGCGCCGCCGCACCCTCCTGGCGGCCGCCGCCCTCGCCCCGCTCGCGATGGCCGGCTGCTCGGCGGAGGATCCGTCCACCGCCGCCCACGGCCCGAAAGCCGCGCCGAAGGACGCCCTGGTCATGCTGGTCCGGCACGCGGAGAAGCCGTACGCGGGGGACCTGGGCGAGGACGAGGACGGCAACGAGGACCCCGGATCCCTCGCCGGGCGCGGCCGCCGCCGGGCCGAGGAACTGCACAGCCTGTTCCCGCCGGCCGGCGGATCGACGCTGCCGCGCCCCGCCGTCGTCTTCGCGGCCGGCGGCCCGTCCGGACCCGGAGGGAAGCCCCCCGCCCGCTGCCGCCAGACGGTCGAGCCGCTGACCGCCGCCCTCCGCGCGCCCCTGCGCACAGAGTTCGCCGTCGGTGCCGAGGAGGCCCTGGCGCGCGCCGCGCTGGCCGCCCCGATGCCCGTACTCGTCTGCTGGGAGCACACCGGCATGCCCCGCCTGATCCACGCCCTCGGCGCCCACCAGGTCCTCGGCGTCCCCGCCGTCTGGCCCGACCGCTACGACCTGGTGTGGATGTTCACCCGCCGCCAGGGCCGGTGGAGCTTCCGCGAACTCGCGCAGCACCTGCTCCCGGGCGACGCGTAGGCCGCCTGCCGCCGGGCCGCTCTCACCTGCGCCAGGACTGGCCGGTGTGGTTTCCGCAGGGGTTGAGCACCAGGTAGAGGTTGAGGGCCGGGGGGCCGTTCGTGTCCAGGCACAGGCCGCTCGCCGGGTTGACGAACCGGCCGGCTCCGGCGTCGTAGTGCCATTGCTGGCCGCTGTAGTAGCCGCACGGATTGAGCACGGCCATGACGCCCGTGGCCGGGGGGCCGTTCGTGTCCAGGCACAGGCCGCTGGGCGGGTTCGTGAGGTGCAGGCTCGTCTCGTCATGGGCCCAGATCTGGCCGCTGTAGTTACCGCACGCGCGGAGCACGACTTCGAGGCCGGGCCGCTGCGGTCCGTTGGTGTCGATGCACAGCCCGCTGTGGGTGTTGGTGAGCGGGCCCGTGGATGCGGGGGGCGAGGACGGGGGTGGTGGCGAGGGGATCAAGGCCGGGGTGGCCGGCGCCGGCGCCGTCGTCCGGGGGCCGGTCGGCCGGGGAGCCGATCCGGTCGGACCGGGGGCCGTGCGCGGCGCCGAGACCGTCGGGGACGAGGAGGGCGCCGCGCTCGCCGGCCGGCCCGCGGGCGCGGTCGTGCCGGAGGCCGTCGAGTCTGCGCCACCGGGCAGTACCCCCCAGACGATCCCGGCGGTCGAGAGCAGGAGCACCGCCGCCGCCGCGGCGACCAGCGCGGTGCGCCGCCTCGGCACGGAGGCCGGCGGCGCCCCGGTTGCCGGCATCCGCCACGCGGTGGCGAGCAGCGTGCTGACGGCCTCGGCGTCGGCGACCGTCCCGGGATCCGTGGCACCGGTCAGTCCGGCGAGCAGGTGCCGGGGGGTGGGACGCCGCTCGGGCGCCCTGTCCAGGGCCGGCGCCAGCAGTGTCCTGAGGTGCGCGGGAACACCGTCGAGGTCGGGTTCCTCGTGCAGGACCCGGTACAGCACCGCCTCGGACGGTCCGGTGCCGAACGGGTGGCGTCCGGTGGCGGCGTAGGCGACGGTCAGCGCCCACGCGAACACGTCGGCCGGAGGCCCCGCCTGCCCGCGCGCCTGTTCCGGCGCCATGTAGCCCACGGTCCCGACCACCACACCGGGGCGGGTCAGCGCCGTGGCGTCGGCGGCCTGCGCGATGCCGAAATCGATGACCTTCGGTCCCTGGTTCGACAGCAGCACGTTGCCGGGCTTGAGATCGCGATGGACGAGGCCGGCCCCGTGGATCGCCACGAGCGCCTCGGCGAGCCCGACGGCGAAGCCGTGCGCCATGTCACCGCGCAACGGCCCGTGTTCGCCGACGTGTTCCGCCAGCGTCGGGCCCTGTACGTACTCCATGACGACGAACGGACTGCTCGCCTCGGTCTCGACCGCCAGCACCCGGGCCGTGCAGGCGCCCTGGACGCGCAGCAGCGCCGCGGCCTCACGCCGGAACCGTGCCCGGAACTCGGAGTCCGAAGCGAACTCCTCGCGCAGCCGCTTGAGGGCGACGAGCCGGCCGTCGGCACCCTGTGCCAGGTAGACGACACCCATGCCGCCCGCACCCAGCCGGCCGACGAGCGTGAAGCCGCCGATCCGCTCCGGGTCCCCCGCCCGCAGCCCACCCAAACCCACTGGCTCCTCCTGAGACGCAGGTCTTCGCGGACCGCGGGGCCCGCAGAACCCCCTGGCCCCGGCAGGACCGCCCCCTCGATCCGGCTCAGGCTCAGCATGCCAGTACGCCAACTCGCTTGGCAGCGGACTTCGTTGAAACCTACGTCCGGCCCAGCGCCCGCGCGAGGTAGCCCGCCGTACGGCCCGCGCCCGCGGCGGCGACCTCCGCCGGCGTGCCCGCCGCGACGATCCTGCCGCCGTCCGTGCCGCCGCCCGGACCCAGGTCGATCACCCAGTCCGCGCCCGCCACCACCTCCATGTCGTGCTCCACGACCACCACCGAGTGCCCGGCGTCCACCAGCCCGTGCAACTGCCGCAGCAGCACCCGTACGTCCGCCGGATGCAGCCCGGTCGTCGGCTCGTCCAGCACGTACAGGGTGTGGTCGCGGCGCAGGCGCTGGAGCTCCGTCGCCAGCTTGATCCGCTGCGCCTCGCCGCCCGACAGCTCCGTGGCCGGCTGGCCCAGCCGCAGATAGCCGAGCCCGATGTCCTCCAGTGCCCGCAGGCTGCGCGCCGCCGCCGGGACCCGCGCGAAGAAGGACGCCGCGGACTCCACCGTCAGGCCCAGCACTTCCGCGATGTTCAGCCCCTCGTACCGCACGTCCAGGGTCTCGGTGTTGTACCGGGCCCCGGCGCACTCCGGGCACGGGGCGTACGTACTCGGCAGGAACAGCAGCTCCACCGAGACGAACCCCTCGCCCTGGCAGGTCTCGCACCGGCCGCCCGGCACGTTGAAGGAGAACCGGCCCGCCTTCCAGCCGCGCGCCCGCGCCTGCGGAGCCTGCGTGAACAGCTTGCGCACCACGTCGAACAGTCCCGTGTACGTGGCCAGGTTGGACCGCGGGGTCCGGCCGATCGGCTTCTGGTCCACCTCCACCAGCCGCCGCACCGGGAACCCCGGGTCCGCGATCCGCTCCCCGACCTCCCGGGCGAGCACCTGGCCCACCAGCGTGGACTTGCCCGACCCCGACACGCCGGTGACCGCGGTGAACACCCCGAGCGGGAACTCGGCGTCCACGCCCCGCAGGTTGTGCCGCTCGACGGCGCTGAGCCGGACCGAACCGCGCGCCGCCCGCGCCGGCCGCAGTCCCGGCTCCGCTTCCGCCTCCGCCTCCGCCTCCGTCTTCGTCACCGCCTCCGCCTCGTCCGACCCGAACAGGTGCCGCGCCGTCGCCGACTCCGCCACACCCGCGAGCCCCTGCGGCGGCCCGCTGTACAGCACCCGCCCGCCGTGCTCCCCGGCCAGCGGACCCACGTCCACCAGCCAGTCCGCGTGCCGCACCACGTCGAGGTGGTGCTCGACCACGAACACCGTGTTCCCCGCGGCCTTGAGCCGGTCCAGTACGCCGAGCAGCGCCTCGGTGTCGGCCGGATGCAGCCCGGCCGACGGCTCGTCCAGCACGTACACCACCCCGAACAGCCCCGACCGCAGCTGCGTCGCCAGCCTCAGCCGCTGCAACTCGCCCGCCGACAGGGTCGGCGCCGTGCGGTCCAGGCTCAGATAGCCGAGCCCGAGCTCCACGACCGGCCCGATCCGGGACCGCAGATCCTCGGCGAGCACCCGCGCCGCCTCCCCGCCCGCGGGCGCGCCCTCCCGTACGGAGTCCGGTACGGAGGCCAGTACGGCGTCCAGGGCGGTCAGCGGCAGCGCCGCCAGCTCCGCGATCGTCCGGCCCGCGAACGTCACGGCCAGCGCCGCGGGTCCCAGCCGCCGGCCCTCGCACACCGGGCACGGGGAATCGGTCAGGAAGCGCTCCGCGCGGGCCCGCAGCGTGGCGCTCTTGCTGTCGGAGAAGGTCCGCATCACATAGCGGTGGGCGCTCATATAGGTGCCCTGGTAGGGCCGTTGGATCCGGTCCGCGTCCCGCACCGGATGCACCGTGACCACCGGCTGCTCCTCGGTGAACAGGATCCACTCGCGGTCCTCGGCCGCCAACTCCCGCCAGGGCGCGTCCACGTCGTACCCGAGCACCTCCAGGACGTCCCGGAGGTTCTTGCCCTGCCAGGCCCCGGGCCAGGCGGCGATGGCGCCCTGACGGATCGACAGCTCCGGATCCGGCACCAGGAGTTCCTCGCTGGTGCGGTGGATGCTGCCGAGTCCGTGGCAGGAAGGGCAGGCCCCGGCGGCGGTGTTGGGGGAGAAGGCGTCCGAGTCGAGCCGCTCGGCGCCCGGCGGATAGGTCCCGGCGCGCGAGTACAGCATCCGCAGGGAGTTGGACAGCAGGGTCACCGTCCCGACCGAGGACCGCGAGCCGGGGGAGGAGCGCCGCTGCTCCAGCGAGACCGCGGGCGGCAGTCCGGTGACGGAGTCCACCTTCGGGGCGCCGATCTGGTGGATGAGGCGGCGGGCGTACGGGGCCACCGACTCGAAGTACCGGCGCTGGGCCTCGGCGTAGAGCGTGCCGAAGGCCAGGGAGCTCTTCCCGGAGCCGGAGACCCCGGTGAACACGGTCAGGGCGTCGCGCGGGATGTCCACGTCGACGCCGCGCAGATTGTGCTCCCGGGCACCCCTTACCCGTACGAAGGGGTCGTGGTGGGTCTCGGGCGAGGGGGAGTGGTGCATTCGCCCCAGTTTACGGGCCGCTTCCGGGGGCTGCGCGCGGTCAGAGCCCGGGTGGCCCGGCGGGCCCGGTCGGTCCGGCCGCCTCCGCCGACCCCGCCAGCCCGGCCACCCGGGCCAGCCGCTCGAAGGACTCCAGCAGCGCCGTGCGGTCGTACGTGGAGGTGGTGACCAGCAGCTCGTCCGCGCCCGTCAGGTCGGCCACCTCGGCCAGCTGCGCCGCCACCTGCTCCTCGGTGCCGTGGACGTGCCCGGCGAGCCCGCCCTCGTACAACTCCCGCTCCTTCGGGGGCATGGCCAACGCCTCGACCTCCTCCGCCGGGCGCAGCGGAGGGAAGCTGCCGCGGGTCCGGGAGTACGCGAGGGACCAGGCCTCCGGGACCAGGATGCGCCGGGCGGCCTCCGGGGTCCGCGCCACGGCCACCGTCCCGGAGACCACGACGTACGGCTCCGAGCCGGCGGCCGAGGGGCGGAACTGCGCGCGGTAGCGGTCGATGACCTCCGTGACCCGGCCCCGGGCCCGCAGGTCGCCCACCACCAGCGGCAGCCCGGCCCGGGCCGCGATCCCGGCGCCCTCGCCGGTGGCCAGCACGTAGGCCGGTATCGACAGCCCCTCCGCCGGGCGGGCGTGCACCTCGGGGTGCGCCCGCTGGCTGCCGTCCAGCCAGCCCAGCAGCTCCGCCAGCTGCTCCTCGAAGCGGTCGGCGTCCCCGGTGTCGCGGCCCAGCGCCCGCCGGATCCCGCCGGTGAAGCCGACCGAGCGGCCGAGCCCCATGTCGATCCGGCCGGGGAACAGCGACTCCAGGACCCCGAACTGCTCCGCGACCACCAGCGGTTGGTGGTTGGGCAGCATCACCCCGCCCGTGCCGACCCGGATCCGCCGGGTGACCGCGGCGACGGCCGCGGCCAGCACGGCGGGCGCGGAGCCCGCGACTCCGGGGACGCTGTGGTGCTCGGACACCCAGAAGCGGTGGTATCCGAGCCGCTCCGCCGCGCGGGCGAGCTCCACGGTGTCGCGAAGGGCCTGCGGGGCCGGGTGCCCCTCGCGGGTGCGGGACCGGTCGAGGATGGAGAGTTTGCGGATCACACAAGGCTGTAACGCACACGCGCCGAAAGGATTCCCTGCCTAGTCTGACCCGTATGAGTGACAGCAACGACCGCCGGCCGCTGGCCGTCTTCGACATCGACAACACCCTGGCCGACACCGACCACCGCCAGCACTTCCTGGAGGGCCGGCCCCGGGACTGGGACGGCTTCTTCGGCGCGGCCCCGGCCGACCCGCCGCTGGCGCGCGGGGTGGCGCTGGCGGTGGAGCAGGCGGCCGACTGCGAGGTCGTGTACCTGACCGGGCGCCCGGAGCGGTGCCGCGCCGACACGGAGGAGTGGCTGACCCGGCACGGACTGCCCGAGGGGCGGCTGTGGATGCGCGGGAACCAGGACCGCAGGCCGGCGCGGACCACCAAGCTGGAGGTGCTGCGGCGGATCGCCCGGGGCCGGGAGGTGCGGATGCTCGTGGACGACGACGAGCTCGTCTGCCAGGCGGCGCGCGCCGCGGGCTTCAAGGTGGTCCTGGCGGACTGGGCGGCGGACGCGCCGGAGCTCAAGTCGGCACAGGAGGGCGAGGGCCGCACCTGAGCCGTACCTGACCCGGAACCGGTCCGTGGCCGCCCCGGATCAGTCCTCGCCGTCGAGACGGAACCCGACCTTGAGCCCCACCTGGTAATGCGCCACCGCGCCGTTCTCGATGTGCCCCCGCACCTGCGTGACCTCGAACCAGTCCAGGTTGCGCAGCGTCTGGCCGGCCCGGGTGATGCCGTTGCGGATGGCCTGATCGATGCTCTCGGGGGAGGTGCCGACGATCTCGGTCACGCGGTAGGTGTGGTTCGACATGGGTTCTCCCGACGGTGGGGGCTTTTGCCTCGTTCCACGGTGCCCCAGTAAGTCCGTCTCCGCGAACTTTGCGTGAACAGTCCCGAGCGGCAGGGCCTTGACCCACCCATTGGTCTATGCCAATTTCAAGCCATCTCCGAGACCGGACTCCAGAAGGTGACCTTCGTGAAGATGCGCTTCCTCGCCGTGTGCACGGCCCTCGCGGCCGCGACCGCCCTCACCGGCTGCAGCCAGCTGGCGGGATCGGCCGGAGGGGCGCAGAAGGTGACCCTCTGGCTGATGAAGGGCAGCGCCTCGGAGGACTTCATCGCGAAGTTCACCACCTCGTTCGAGAAGGAGCACCCCGGCGTCGACCTGGACGTCAAGATCCAGGAGTGGACGGGCATCGGCGAGAAGGTCAACGCCGTCCTCGCGGGCAAGAGCGGCGAGAGCGCCGACGTCATCGAGGTCGGCAACACCCAGGTCGCCCAGTACATCGAGACCGGCGGCCTGTCCGAACTCACCCTCGAGGGCCTGCGCGAGTGGGGCAGCAAGGACTGGCTCAAGGGCCTCTCCGACCCGGCGAGCATCGACGGGGCCCAGTACGGCGTCCCGTGGTACGCCGCCAACCGCGTGGTGATCTACAACAAGGACCTCTTCGCGAACGCCGGCATCAAGACCCCGCCCAGGAACCGGCAGGAGTGGATCCAGGCCACCCAGAAGCTCGACAAGGGCGACCGGCAGGGCATCTACCTGCCCGGCCAGAACTGGTACGTCCTCTCCGGGTTCATCTGGGACGAGGGCGGCGAGCTCGCCGTCGAGACCGGCGGCGAGTGGGTCGGCACCCTCGACGACGACAAGGCCCTGGCCGGCATGGAGTTCTACAAGCAGCTCCAGGCCCTCGGCGACGGCCCCAAGGACGCCGACGAGGAGACGCCCCCGCAGTCCGAGGTCTTCGCCCGCGGCGAGGTCGCCCAGATCATCGCCCCGCCCGGCCAGGCCGCCGCCATCGAGGCCGCCAACCCGGCCCTCAAGGGCAAGCTCGGCTTCTTCCCGGTCCCCGGCAAGACCTCCGACAAGCCCGGCGCCGTCTTCACCGGCGGATCGGACCTGATCATCCCCGAGCGGACGAAGCACCGGCGCCAGGCCGTCGACGTGATCACCGCCCTGGTCAGCGAGACCTGGCAGACCGAACTCGCCCGCACGATGAGCTACGTACCGAACAAGGCCACCCTCGCGCACGTGGTCGACGGCAACGAGGGCGCCGCGAGCATGGCGCCCGGAGCCGCCCAGGGGCGCGCCACGCCGAAGTCCGCCCGCTGGGCCGAGGTCGAGGGCAAGAACCCGATCAAGCCCTACATGACGGCGGTACTCACCGGACAGGACACGAAGCAGGCCGCCAAAGCGGCCTCCGACACGATCAGCAAGGTCCTCAGCTCCGACCGCTGACCGAGCGCCGGGTCCCGGCGCGTCCGCCGAGTTCAGCGTTCGCACATCCAAGTGCCGCTGAGCGGTCATGTCGAATCCAGCCGGTCACGGAAGAAGTAAAGGAGCCAGGCCGCACCACCTGCCGGCCTGGCTCCCGTGCCCGGATCAGGAGCCGCCATGACCATCGCCCCCCTGTCCCCGTCCACCCTTCCCCCCACCGTGACCCCGGCCGTCCCCCCCCTCCTCACCCCCGCGGCCGTCCCCGCGGCCGCACCCGTCGCGGCACCCGCGGCCCTCCCCGCCACCCCCCACTACACCGTCCGCCTCGCCCGCGACGAGGACGAGGTACGCGCTGCCCAGCGCCTGCGCCACCTGGTCTTCGCCGGCGAGCTCGGCGCCCGCCTCGACGGACCCGAGCCGGGCCTCGACTCCGACGCCTTCGACGCGTACTGCGACCACCTCCTCGTCGTCGAGGAGGAGACCGAGCAGGTCGTCGGCACCTACCGGCTGCTGCCCCCGGAGCGCGCCGCCGTCGCCGGCCGCCTCTACTCCGAGGGCGAGTTCGACCTCTCGGCCCTCGCCCCGATCCGCCCGGACCTCGTCGAGGTCGGCCGCTCCTGCGTCCACCCCGACCACCGCAACGGCGCCGTCATCGCGCTGATCTGGGCCGGCCTCGCCCGCTACATGGACCGCTCCGGCCACAACTGGCTCGCCGGCTGCTGCTCGATACCGCTCGCCGACGGCGGGGTCCTGGCCGCCGCCACCCGCGAGAGCGTCCTCACCCGCAACCTCGCCCCCGAGGAGTACCGGGTCACCCCGCACCTGCCCTGGAACCCCGAGGGCATCACCTTCCCGGCCCGTGTGGAGCTGCCCCCGCTGCTCCGCGGCTACCTGCGCCTGGGCGCCTGGGTCTGCGGCGAGCCCGCCCTCGACGCCGAGTTCGGCTGCGCCGACCTGTACGTCCTGCTCTCCCTGCGGCGCACCAACCCGCGCTACCTCAAGCACTTCCTCTCGCTCGTCCCGGGCGCATGAGCGTCTGGCTGCCCACCTCGCCCTGCACCCCCGAGGCCTGCGCCGGCCACGAGGGGGAGCGGGCGAGCGTCGCCCGTGCGGTGCTCCGGCTCACCGCCGCCGTCGCCCTGATCCTCCTCGGGATCCTGGGCTTCCAGCCCGTCCGGCTGCTCCCCACCCGCCCCCGCCAAGCGCTGGTGCGGGCCTGGGCGACCGCCCTGGTCCGGGCCTTCGGCATACGGATCACCGTGCACGGAAGCCCCGGGCCGGGGGGCGGCCGCCTGATCGTCGCCAACCACATTTCCTGGCTCGACATCCCGCTCGTCGCCGCCGCCATGCCCTGCCGGATGCTGGCCAAGAGCGACATCGGCCACTGGCCGGTGCTCGGCCCGCTCTCCCGGCAGAACGGAACCCTGTTCATCGAGCGGGACCGGATCCGCGCCCTCCCCGGCACCGTCGAGACCATCGGCCGCGCCCTGCTGGCCGGCGACCGCGTCACCGTCTTCCCCGAGGGCAGCACCTGGTGCGGGCGCGCCCAGGGGCCCTTCCGGCGGGCCGCCTTCCAGGCCGCCCTGGACGCCCGGGTGCCCGTACAGCCCGTGCGGCTCGCGTACCGGCTGCCGGACGGGAGCCTCGCCGGGGCCCCCGCCTTCGTCGGGGACGATCCGCTGACCGCATCCCTGTGGCGGATCGCGCGGGCCCGCGGGGTGCGGGCCGAGGTCCGGCTGCTGCCGCGGATCCCGCCGGGCCGGTACGCGGACCGGCGGGAGCTCGCGGCCGCGGCTCAGGCGGCCGTCACCGTCGCGTCCACGCCCGTCGCACCCCTCACCTCACTCCCCGCTTCCTCCCTGCTCGCGGGCGTACCGGCCCAGCCGGGCTCGCCGTCGGCCACCGACAGGGACAGGGCGAAGCGGCCCTCCACGTCCGTCCACCACTGAGTCAACTCCAGTCCGGCCGCGGCGAGTTCCTTCCGTACGCCCTCCTGGCGGAACTTCGCGGAGACCTCCGTCAGGATCTCCTCGCCCGCCGCGAACGGCACCACCAGATCCAGCGCCCGGACCTTCACCACCAGCTCCGACCGGGCCCGCAGCCGCATCTCGATCCATTCCTGCTCCCGGTTCCACACCGCGACGTGCGCGAAGTCCCCGGTGTGGAAATCCGCGCCCAACTCCCGGTTGACGACGGCCAGTACGTTCTTGTTGAACTCGGCCGTCACCCCCTGCGCGTCGTCGTACGCGGCCACCAGCACGGCCTCGTCCTTCACCAGGTCCGTCCCCATCAGCAGGGCGTCCCCGGGCGACAGCATCGCCCGTACGGAGGCCAGGAACACGGCGCGCTCCGGCGGCAGCAGGTTGCCGACCGTGCCGCCGAGGAACACCACCAGCCGGGGCCCGGGCGCGTCCGGCAGCCGCAGCGGCTTCGTGAAGTCGGCCACCAGCGCGTGCACCCGCAGCCCCGGGTGCTCCGCCAGCAGCGTCCGCGCCGCCCCCTCCAGGGCGCTCCCGCTCACGTCCACCGGGATGTACGTGTCCAGCGCGGGCATCGCCTCGATCAGGTGCCGGGTCTTCTCCGAGGAACCGGAGCCCAGCTCCACCAGCGTGCGCGCCCCGCTCGCCGAGGCGATCTCCCCGGCCCGCGCCAGCAGGATCTCCCGCTCCGCGCGCGTCGGGTAGTACTCGGGCAACCGGGTGATCTCCTCGAAGAGTTCGCTGCCCCGTGCGTCGTAGAACCACTTGGGCGGCAGCACCTTGGGGGACACCGTCAGTCCGTGCAGGACGTCCGCGCGCAGCGCGGTGTCCGCGGAGTGCTCGTCGAGGGTGCGGGTCAACTGGAAGTCGCTCACGGGGAGGTCTCCTTCAGCGGGGTCAGGTCGACCCGTGTGCCACGGGCGGTCAGCAGGGTCCGGTCGGGTACTTCGCACCAGCGGGAATCGTCGTCGTACGGCTCGGACGCCACCACCGTGCGCTCGGCCGCCGCGTCGGCCAGGTACCAGAGCGAATCGCCCCAGGCCGTAGCGGCGATGCCGGTGCCGTCGGTCAGCAGCAGGTTGAGCCGGGAGCCGGGCGCTGCCGCCGCGAGCTCCCGCACGGGCTCGGCGAGCGCCGAGCCGAGGTCGTCCCCCCGCTGCAGCCGGTGCAGCACCAGCGCCCAGACCAGCGCCGAGTCGGTGCTCGCGGCCAGGGACAGCAGCTCCGCGGGCGGCAGGGTGGCCGCGAGCGGCGCCGCCGCGTCCGGCCAGTCCCGCAGCGCGCCGTTGTGGCTGAACAGCCACGGCCCGGCGGCGAAGGGCGCCGCCGCGGCCTCCCCGTCCGCCCCGAACACGGTGGCGTCCCGTACGGCGGCCAGCGCGGCCCGCGTACGGACGACCCGGGCCAGATCGGCGAAGTTGGCGTCCCCCCAGATCGGCCCGGCCCGCCGGTAGCGCGCGGGGGCCGGGTCGCCCTCGGCGTACCAGCCGACCCCGAAGCCGTCGGCATTGACCGTGCCGTGGCTCTGCCGGCGCGGCTCCCAGGACTGCCGTACGAGGCAGTGCTCGGGCTCGGTCAGCAGCCGTGCCAGGGGTATCTCGGGGCCGATGAAGGCGATGTGACGACACATCAGGCATCCCTCGCGGTCCGGAACCCGGAGAAGATCTGCCGGCGCACCGGCAGGTCCCAGTTGCGGAAGGTGCCCCGGCAGGCCACCGGGTCCACGGCGAACGAGCCGCCGCGCAGCACCTTGTGCTCCGGTCCGAAGAACACCTCCGAGTACTCGCGGTACGGGAAGGCCCGGAACCCCGGGTACGGCAGGAAATCGGAGGCCGTCCACTCCCACACGTCGCCGATCAGCTGGCGCACCCCGAGCGGGGACGCCCCGGCCGGGTAGCTGCCCGCCGGGGCCGGCCGCAGATGGCGCTGGCCGAGGTTGGCGTGCGCCGGGGTCGGGTCCTCATCGCCCCACGGGTAGCGGGTGGAGCGGCCGGTGGCCGGGTCGTGCCGGGCGGCCTTCTCCCATTCCGCCTCCGTGGGCAGCCGGCGCCCCGCCCAGCGGGCGTACGCGTCGGCCTCGTACCAGCTGACGTGCAGTACGGGCTCGTCGGCGGGCACCGGCTCGGTGACGCCGAAGCGGCGGCGCAGCCACTGGCCGGCCTCCCGGTGCCAGAACAGCGGCGCCTCGATCCCGTTCCGGTGTATCTGGTCCCAGCCCTCTGGGGCCCACCAGAGGTCGTCCCGGTAGCCGCCGTCGGCGATGAACGCCTGGTACGCGGAGTTGGTCACCGGCGCCGTGTCGATCCAGAACGCCCCGGTGTCCCGGGTGTGCGCGGGCCGCTCGTTGTCCAGCGACCACGGCTCGGCCGAGGTGCCCATCGTGAACGGACCGCCGGGGACCAGGACTTCGGCGGCCGCGGGCGGCGGGCCCTGTGGGGGATCCGGATCGGGGGCGGTGAGCACCGGCTCGCCCCGGCGCAGCTGATGGGTGATCAGCATGGTCTCGTCGTGCTGCTGTTCGTGCTGGGCGATCATCCCGAACGCGAAACCGTCGTCCAGCAGCGCGGATCCCTCCAGCGCGGTGCGCTCCAGCAGGTCGAAGACCCGGCCGCGCACCTCGGCCGTGTAGCTCCGGGCCTCCGCCGGCCCCAGCAGGGGCAGTTTGCGCCGCTCGGAGCGGGGGTGGCGGAACGCGTCGTAGAGCGGGTCGATCTCGGGGTGCAGGGAGTCGTGTCCGGCCACGTTGCGCAGCAGCCAGAGCTCCTCCTGGTTCCCGATGTGGGCCAGGTCCCAGACGAGCGGGGACATCAGCGGGGAGTGCTGGGCGGTCAGGTCGCGGTCGCTGACGGCGTCGGTGAGCAGGGCCGTACGGGTGCGGGCCGCGGTCAGGGCGGCGAAGGCCCGCTCGCGCAGGTCTGCGGGTGTCCAGCGGGTGGGCGCAAGGTCCGTCGGAGTGTGGTCGGCTGAAGGCGATGCGGTCATGAGCGGGCCCCCGTCCCGGTGAGCTGCAGGTATCCGTCGTCGGCCGGGCAGCGGCCGCGCAGTGTGAAGCGTTCGGTGAAGGCGCCGACCACGTCCTGGACGTGCCGGCTCGCGCCGAGCCGCGGCAGCGCCTCGGCGGCGGCCCGGAAGCAGGTGGCGGCGGCCGAGCGCAGCTCCGGATCGGCCAGGCCGTGCCGGGCGGCGGACTGCCACAGCGGGTTGCGCGGCGCGGGCCGGGGCCCGTGGGTGTCGGCCAGCGCCTTCGCCACCCGGTACGCGCTCTCGGCGGCCTCCGGATCGTCGAACAGCGCGTGGACGACGGCCACCGGCACCAGCCAGCCGTCGTCGCCGGGCTGGGCGTCGATCATCCGGAACTCCAGGTGGCCGCGCGGGCGCACCGGCGGGAACAGCGTGGTCAGGTGGTACTCCAGGTCCTCGGCGGTGGGCGGCCGCAGGCCGTCCCGGCCCGGGGCGCCGTTGCTGCCGGCCCCGGCCCCGGCCCCGTCGGCGCGCAGCCAGTCGCGGAAGGTCATGCCGCGCGGGACCGGCCACGGGCCGTCGCCGGCCGACCGTACGCACATCACCTCGGTGTCCAGCGCGTGCCGGGTCCAGCCGCTGCGGGGTTCGGCGTCCAGCGGCGGGGCGAGCGAGCGCCGGGCGTCGAGATCGTGCCAGATCCCCTGGCGGGAGCACCGCCAGCCGGCGTACGGGCCCTCGTGCGCGGGGGAGTTGGCGAAGGCCGCCACGAACACGGCGCCCAGCAGGTGCGCCAGCCGCCAGCGCCGGCCGTACCCGAGCGGGCCGGGTTCCTCGTACCCGGCGTCCACGCAGACCTGTACGGAGGCGGAGGAACACATCATGGCGCGCCCGGCCGGGCCGGTGCGGTCGAAGTAGGTCTCCATCGCGTCGTAGCGCGGGCTGTACAGCAGGCGGCGCAGGGGCCGGCGCGGATCGCGGCCGGTGCCGCGCAGGGCCAGGCCCCGGGACCGCAGGGCGGCCCGTACGGCGGTGAGGTCGGCCTGAAGGCCGTCCACGCAGCCGGAGAGGGAGGGGGCGGGCGCGGAGCTGAGCTCCAGCTGGCCGCCGGGCTCGACGGTGAGCCGGGAGTGCAGGGGCAGGGCGCGGGCCGCGTCGTGCGCGGCGGTCAGCCGGTCGGGCGGCAGTATCTCGCCGGGCCGCTCGGCGTCCAGTACGAGCCATTCGAGCTCGGCACCGAGGGTGCGGGGCGGGCCCGTCTT
The DNA here is from genome assembly GCF_000717915.1 of Streptomyces sp. NRRL S-244. GTDB lineage: Bacteria > Actinomycetota > Actinomycetes > Streptomycetales > Streptomycetaceae > Streptomyces. The sequence continues at coordinate 77,909 of NZ_JOCX01000020.1, read as the reverse complement.
GAAACAGATGCCGTGGACCAGGTCCTCGGCGGCGGTTTCGCCGAGAGCGTGTGGGTCGCCCTGGGCCTGCGGGTCTGGTGGTGCGTACGAGTCCTGTGGTGTGTACGAGTCCTGTGGCATGGCAGGGTCTCCTGTCCACGGGTGCGACTTGACCATGCCTACCTACCCGTCCTTGTCGGCCTGAAAAGGGGGGAGCGGGCCACCGCGCGGAAAATCTCTGGCCGCGGGTGGTTCCTGCTGCCGATGATTGCGGTGTGAGCAGCAGATTGCGTGAGATCGCGCGGGAGAACGCGACCATCGTGGCGGCCGGTCGGTACCGGACGCGGTCGGGGCGGCAGGTCTCCCTCGCCGCCGCCCTGGCGGAGTCCAGGGCCGGAACCAGAATATATGGGCCAAACCAGGTCATTCCAGACGAGACACTTCCCGCCGGACGGTACGAGACGGCCGTCGAGGTCACGGGGGAGAGCAGCACGGTCGCAGCCCGTAGGCTCGCCGAGGACGGTCCGGGGCCGGTCTCCGGGGCCTCGGTGGCCGTCCTGAACTTCGCCTCGGCCCGGAATCCCGGGGGCGGATACGTCCGCGGGGCCAAGGCCCAGGAGGAGGCGCTGTGCCGCGCCTCGGCCCTGTACGAGACCCTGCTGGAGGCCCCGGAGTACTACGAGGTCCACCGCGCGGGGCGCAGCACCTTCTACACCGACCGGGTGATTCACTCGCCCGGGGTGCCCGTCTTCCGCGACGACCGGGGCGAGCTGCTGGACACCCCCTTCCGGGCCGGTTTCCTGACCTCCCCGGCACCGAACGCGGGCACCATCCGCCGCCAGGAGCCGGAGCGCGTCGCCGAGATCCCGGCGGTCCTGGCGCGGCGCGCGGAGCGCGTCCTGGAGACGGCGGCACTGCACGGGTACCCGCGGCTGGTGCTGGGGGCGTGGGGGTGCGGGGTCTTCCGCAACGACCCGGCGCAGGTCGCGGAGGCCTTCCGGGCCCTTCTGGCCGGGCGTTTCGCGGGGGTCTTCGAGCGGGTGGTGTTCGGGGTGCTGGACCGCGATCCGGGACCGCGGGAGGCGTTCGAACGGGCTTTCGCCGAATTCGGGGCGTAGGGCGGCCCGGGCCGGCCGGGCAGGGCTTTGCGGATACTCCCTAGCGCCAGCCGTAGCGCTCGCGGAGCCGGTTCACGACCAGCTGGAACCTGCCCCGGTCCAGGGCGCACGCCTCGCGCCGCATGCCGTCCTCGTGCACCCGCAGCACCCGGTCCACGTCCACCCAGGACTCCCGCCCGGCGCCGTCCCACGGCCCGGTCCCGATCGGCACCCACTCCCGGTCGTTGTCGTGCCGCTTGCTGGACAGCTGTACGGCGAGCAGCGTCCGCCCGCCCGCCTCCCGGGCGACGACCAGCACCGGACGGTCCTTGCCTCGGCCGTCGTTCTCCTCGTACGGGACCCAGGTCCACACGATCTCGCCGGGGTCCGGATCGCCGTCCTTGTCGGGCGCGTACTCGGTGCGCACGGGCCCGATGGCGTGCGGATCGGCCTCGGTGGTGGCGGTGGCCCCGCCGCGCCCGGGCTGCTCGATGGGGTCGGAGCTGTGGTGGGAAAGTGCCGTCATGCGGCTGAGGTTAGTGGTTCGGGCGGCCGTCGCGGTGCGGTTCAGCCGGTGACTTTCAGCAGGCTGTGGCGGACACGGCCGAGGCTGCGCGCAGGGATTCCCGGTGCGCCCGGGCCGTGCTCATCCGCGTACTGCTGACCAGCCCCTGCTCCTCGTAGTGGCGCGCCTGCATCGCCAACCCCGACCTGGTCGAGCGGCTGCGCCTCGGGCTGCCCGTAGCCCCGGTGGACGAGGCCACGTTCTACCAGGGCGGCGACGCGGGTTACCTGACCTACCCGGCGTACCGGCACACGGACTGATCCCGCTCCGAAGGCAGACGGGCGAAACGGGCGCGGCGGGGGTTTCCGTCTGGTCGGCCGGTCGTTACGGGGAGCGGAGGAAGGAGGTCCGCCATGCCCGCACACGGACCCGCGAAGCAGCCCACGACCGAGCTCGACCCCCGCTACAGCTCCGCCCTCAACCCCCGCCCGGGCGCCGAGGACGTGACCGCCACCGACTGGGCCGACGCCCAGCGGCAGTTGGAGACCGCCGAGATCTTCTGGCTGTCCACGGCGCGAGCCGACGGACGACAGCACGTCACTCCCGTGATCGCCGCCTGGCACGACGGGGTGCTGTACTTCTCGACTGGCCCGAGCGAGCAGAAGACGAAGAACCTCGCCCACGACGGTCACTGCGCGCTGACCACCGGGGGCAACTCCCTCACCGAAGGGCTCGACCTCGTGGTCGAGGGCACGGCGGAGCAGATCGCCGATCCGGCGCGGCTGGAGGAGGTGATCACGGCGTACGAGACGAAGTACGGCCCCCACATCACCTCCCCCGAGGGCACCTTCCACGGCATCGGGGACGCGTTCCGCAAGGGCGACGTGGTGGTGTTCGCGGTCCCCCCGTCCACGGCCTACGGCTACGGCCGCAACGACGGGGTCTACACCCACACCCGCTGGACGTTCTGAGCCACGGGAATCACGAAGGCGCCGCGTCGTCAGCGCGTCGGCAGCGGGTCCGGTCCCGTTGTGGGGGCGAGGTGGTGCCGGATGTACCACTCGGTGCCCGTGACTCGCCTCTGGACCGCGGGCGCAAGGGCGGCGATGCGGCCGGGGGCGGCTCCCCGGTCCGCCTCGCTGCGGTGGGCGGCAATGGCGGCCAGCTTCTGCTCGGCCCATGGGCTCACGTCGACGGCTGTGACCAACCCGTCCGGGACGGAGTACGCGCCGTCCACGGTTCTGCCGGGTCGCAGGAGATGCCCGCCGAGGGCGTGGGCGGCGGAGTGCGGGTGGGTGGCGAGCCAGAGCGCGGTCGGCTGCCAGGGATCTCCGGCCTCGGGGTGGAGCCGGCCGAAGCCGGCCGCGTGGACGGCCAGGACCGCGAGCCTGTGCGCGTGCATGTGGTCCGGATGCCCCGTCAGACCCCCGTACGCGTCGTTGGTGATGACGACCTCCGGTCGGAACTCCCTGATCCGGGCGACCACGGCCCCCACGGCCTCGTCGAGAGGTGCGTCGCAGAACCGTGGCCGGCCGGGCGCCGAGGACGGGACGCGGGCGTCGGCGTAGCCCAGCAGCCGGGGCGCACCGGCGCCGAGGATCTCCAGCGCATCGGCGAGTTCGGCAGCGCGCCGAGTACCTGCCGTCCATGTCGCGGTCACCACCGCGGTCCGGGCGCCCGCCGCAGCGTGCCGGGCGAGGACACCGCCCGCGAAGAGGGCTTCGTCGTCGGGATGGGCGAAGAAGGCCAGAACGCTCGGCATCGGCATGAGGCACCACCTTCCTGAGTGCTTTCACCGATACCCGCGGTGTCAGCGGCGCACCCTCCTGCCGTCACCCGGGGGGTGTCCGGGGGCGTGTCACGTGGGGGAGAGCCGTCTTCGGCGTGTGGGGCGACGACGGCTCTCCGGGGAGGGGGTCAGGGGCAGCTGGTGCGGGTGTCGCCCGGGTCCGTGGTGCAGGTGTCGGTGCCGGGGCCGCCGTTGGCGGTGTCGTTGGCGGAGACGCCGTCGGTGGTGGTCAGGCGGTCGTTGCCGTAGTCGCCCGTCAGGATGTCGTTGCCCGGGCCGCCGTTCAGGGTGTCGTCGCCGAAGCCGCCGTCGAGGTTGTCGTTGCCGTAGCCGCCGTGGACGGTGTCGTTCCCGTAGCTCGCGCGGACGGTGTCGTTGCCGCCGAGGCCGCAGATCACGTCGGCGAAGTAGCCGCCCGTCAGCGTGTCCGCGCCAGTGGTGCCGATGATCGTGCAGCCGCGGGCGTTGTTCGCCGCGGTGGTGGTCGTGGCCGTGTTGTTGGAGGTCGACGGGTCCTGCTGGGTCGCGCTCGCGACGGCCGTGTTCGTGACCGTACCGGTGCTCCGCGGCTCGCCCGTCACCGTGACCGTCGCGCTCGCGCCCGGGGCCAGGGAGCCGAGGGCGCAGGTGGCCCCCGTCGCCGTGGTCGTACACGTACCCTGCGAGGCGGCGGCCGAGGTGAGGCCCACGCCGGCTCCGGAGAGCGTGTCCGACAGCGTGACGCCGGTCGCGGTCGCGGTGGAGGCCGCGGAGTTGGAGACCGTCACCGTGTACGAGGCGCGGTCGCCGATGCTCACGGTGGCCGTACCGGTCTGCGTCACCGACAGGTCCGCGCTCGGCGGCGGGGGCGGCGGCGTCGTGCCGTCGCCGCCCTGGTAGCGGGCGAGGGCGAAGGCGAAGCCCGCACCGAAGCCCGCCGCGACGATCTTGCCGTCCGGCTGTACGAGCACCCCGCGGGCGCCGTCCCAGTCCTGGAAGCCCGTGACCACGAAGCCGTCGCCGCCGAAGCCGGTGTCCACCGTGCCGTTGGTGGTGAAGCGGGCCAGGCCGAAGTCGTTGGCCTCCTGGCTGTTCGGGTCGTCGGCCTGCCCCGCGATGACGATCTTGCCGTTGGGCTGGAGCGCCAGCGCGTTCGCGCCGCCGCCGTCCCCGGGGAAGTGGACCGACGTGCGCCCGCCGGTGCCGAAGCCGGCGTCGGGGCTGCCGTCGGCGTTGTAGCGCAGCAGGGCGACGCCGACACCGCCGGTTCCGGCGGCGACGATCCTGCCGTCCGGCTGCACCGCCACGGCGTTGCCGAACTCGGTGCCGCCGAAGTCGGCGGTCACCATGCCGTCACCGCTGAAGGAGGGGTCGAGGGTGCCGTTGGGCAGGTAGCGGGCCACGCCGATGTCGAAGGCGGTGTTGCCCACGTACCCGACCGAGACGATCTTGCCGTCCGGCTGGAGGGCCATACCGCGGGCGATGCCGCCGGCGTCCTGGGGCGATGCGGGTGTGAAACCGGCGACGACCGCGCCGTCGCCGCCGAGGCTCGGGTCCAGGTGGCCGGCGGTGTCGAGGCGGACCAGCGCGAAGCCTCCGCCGCCGCCCTTGCCCGCAGCGATGATCTTGCCGTCGGGCTGCACCGCCACGTCGGCGCCGTCCGCGGATCCGCCGAACTCCTCGACCCGTACCAGGCCGCCCTCGCCGAAGCCCGCGTCCGGACTGCCGTCCGTGTTGTAGCGGGCCACGGAGAAGAAGCAGCAGCCGCCGCCCTCCTCCGCGACGACCTCGGTGGTGCCCGCCACGACGATCTTCCCGTCCGAGGGCTGGATCGCCACCGCGTTGGCCGTATGGGCACCGCCGCCGAAGTCGCTGGTCACCGTGCCGTCTCCGGCGAAGCCGGAGTCGAGGCTGCCGTTGGCGTTGTACCGGGCGAGCGCGAAGCCGCCCTCGCTCAGCCCCGCCACGACCAGTTTGCCGTCGGCCTGCCGCGCGATGTCGTGGCCTTCCGCGTACCCGGGGAACGGGGTGACCACCCGGCCGTCGGGACCGAACGACGGATCCAGGTCGCCGGGCGCGGCCAGCGCGGAGCCGGGCAGCGCGAGGACGAGCGCCAGGCCGAGCGCGGCGGCCAGTACCCCGGTCGTCCCGCCGGGCCCGCGGCGCCGCCGCCGCGCGGGTCTCAGGTGTGCGTGGGTCATGGGCGTACGAACCTCCGGCCTCGCGGGGTGCAGGGAGCAGCGCACAGCTTCGTACGGGAGCCCGCCCGCGCCCCGCGAGCCGTGCCGCACCGCGCCCACTGGGCCCCGGGAACCACCCCGGCGGGGGAGCGCGCGGAGGTGATCACGGCGGTGGTCGCGGTTGTGATCGCGGCGGTGATCGCGGCGGTGATCGCGGGGATGGGCCGCGTGCTCAGCCGGCGGCGGCGCCGAACCACTTGGGCAGGTGACCGAGCAGATCGTGCTGCTCCTCACCGACCCACGCCACATGGCCGTCCGGCCGCAGCAGCACCGCCGGCACGTCCAGTTCGTCACTGACGTCGACGACGTGGTCGACCCGGTCCGACCAGCCCGCCACCGAGAGCCGGCCGGTCTGGTCGAGCAGCAGGCCGCGGCCGCCGTGCGTCAGGTCGTACAGGCGGCCCCGCTTCAGCTGTACGTCCCGCATCCGCCGGCCGAGCAGTTCGTGGCGCTGGTTGCTCTGGTCGCCCTGGTCACCCTGGTCACCTTGGCCGCTCCGGTCGCCCTGGTCGCCCTGGTCGTTCTGGTCGCCCTCGCCGAAGTCGTAGCGGACCGAGATCGCGGTGATCTTCTCGATGAGGTACCGGTTCACCTCCTCGAAGTCCATCAGTTCCGCCAGCAGCCGGCGCACCGACTGGGCGCCCGGCTCGGTGGACATCAGCTGGATCTGCGCGCGGGTGTTGTCCAGCACGGCGGCCGCCACCGGGTGCCGTTCCGCGTGGTAGGTGTCCAACAGGCCCTCCGGTGCCCAGCCGGCGACCTCGGCGGCCAGTTTCCAGCCGAGGTTGAACGCGTCCTGGACGCCGAGGTTGAGACCCTGGCCGCCGGTCGGCGGGTGGATGTGCGCCGCGTCGCCGGCCAGCAGCACGCGGTCGACCCGGTAGCGCTCGGCCAGCCGGGTGGCGTCGCCGAAGCGGGAGAGCCAACGCGGCGAGTGCGCGCCGAAGTCGGTGCCGGCGAAGGCGTGCAGCTGCTGCTTGAACTCGTCGAGGGTCGGCGCGGTGGCACGGTCCTCGGCCACTCCCTCGGCGGGCACGACGACGCGGTAGACCCCGTCCCCCATGGGCATGGCGCCGAACCGCAGCTGGGTCTTGCGGACTTCGGCGATCACGGCGGCCACCGTCTCCGCCGGCTCGGCCAGCTCCATCACGCCCAGCAGCGTCTCGACCCGGGACGGCTCGCCGGGGAAGCCGACGCCGAGCAGCTTGCGCACCGTACTGCGACCGCCGTCGCAGCCGACGACGTAGCGGGCGCGCAGCCGCGTGGCGTCGGCCAGCTCGACGGTCACCCCTTCGTCGTCCTGGCTCAGCCCGACCAGCTCACAGCCGCGCCGGATCTCGACGCCGGCCTCGATGGCGTGCTCGGCCAGCAGCCGTTCGGTGATCTCCTGCGGGATGTGGAGGACGTACGAATGCGCCGTGTCCAGCTGCTCCGGCCAGGAGGTACCGAGGCCGGCGAAGAAGCCGCCGACCGTGAACTGCCGGCCGAGCGGGAGGAACCGCTCCAGCAGGCCGCGCTGGTCCATCACCTCGATGCTGCGTACGTGCAGACCTTGGGCGCGGGACTGACGGGTCGGCTCCGCTTCCTTCTCCAGCACGAGCACCCGCACCCCGTGCAGCCGCAGCTCGCCGGCCAGCATCAGGCCGGTCGGTCCGCCGCCGACCACGATCACGTCAATCATCAAAACCCCCAGGTACGTTGACAGAGGCAGGTGTACTGCTCGAATCCCTGATTTCGGCAGGTCCTGGCCTCGGCCGATGATTGTGCGGCATGACGGGGGCCTTGCGGCAAGCCCCCCAGTGCGCTATATGTTGAGAGTGGCAAGGAGTGGGTAACCTCCTTGCCTTTCTTTTTTGTCCGCCGCTCGGTGGCTTCGCGCACAGCGGGAACGTTCCGCCGGGCCGCCTCGTTGGTCCGGGGTCCGCTGCTCTGAACCGCGAACGCCAGGAGTACCGTGCCCGTACCCGAGACCTCGTCCGGCCCCGCCATGCCCTCCCTCCCGCCGCTCGCCGCCCAGGCCGAGCGCCTGATCGAGCTCGGGGTGCACGAGCGCGCGGGGATTCCCGCCGATGAGCTGCGCGCCTTCGCTTCCGCGGAGGACGCCGGCGGCGGGCACGGCGACGACGCCCTGCTCGCCGTCCATCCGGACCGCGCCCCCGCCTCCGCCCTCGCGCCGCTGCTCCGCCGCGACGGCAAGCCCGGCTTCGTCGTCACCGACATGCCCGACGTCGACGGCTTCGCCCCGCTCAACGCCGTCGAGCTGCCCGACGCCCCGCTCTACGTCGTCACCGGCCTCGATCGCGGCGACCACATGGCCAATTGGAGCCCGGAGGAGGCACTGCCGGCCCTCACGAAGGAGGAGCGCACACCGCTGCTGCTCACCGAGGGCATCCACTGGGTGCTCCAGCAGCCGGCCGCCCTGGAACGCAACCGCTGCTTCATGACCATCGGCTCCCGGCTGCGCAAGGCGAACGGCGCCCTGGACGCCCGTACCCCGGCGATCTGGATCAGCAACGGCACGGGGCGGGACGGCCGCGAGCGGCGCAACGCCCCGAAGGTCGGCTGGTGCTGGTGGGGCAACCGCCACACCTGGCTCGGCTTCGCCTCGGCGGCGGGTCGCACAGCCTGACCTCCTATACGGCGAGCCCGGTCCGCTGCTGCCGGGGCAGCTCGGCGCGGCGGACCGGGTCGGAAGCCAGGACGACGATCCCGCCCAGGCCGGCGAAGGCGCCGCAGCCGGCGAACACCGGCGCCGCGCCCCAGGCCCCCATGGCCGCGCCGATCAACGGGTAGCGCAGCCAGCCGGCCATCGCGAGCAGCGCGGCGCTCGTCGCGGCCCCCGCACCGAAGCCGCTGACGATCCAGCCGTAGCCGGAAGGCCCCCAGCCGCGCTCGGCGTTGAGGAGCACCATGCCGACGCCGAGGATGCCGGTGAGGCCGAGTTCGCAGATGGCGCCGGCGGCGACGAGCGGGCCGATGAGGCGGTGGCGGCGGATGTAGCGCAGGCCGTCGATCAGGTCCTTCCGTGCGGTGCCGGGCGCCGACTGCTCCTCGGTACGCCCTCCGACGGCCCCCATCCGTATCCGCAGCGTCAGCAGGAGCGGCAGCGATAGCGCGAAGAACAGGCCGGCGACGGTGAAGGCGGCCGCCACGCCTCCGAGCCCCATGGCCAGGCCGCCGATCGGTGGGCCCGCGATCTGGCTGAGGCGCATCGACAGGGACCGCATTCCGGTGACGCGGGCGAGCTGGTCGGGGCTCGTGATGGGTGGGGTTTTCGGGGTTCGGGTGACCCCGTGGAGGGGGGCGGCCGGGTGGCGGATACGGTCGGGGCGACTACCAGGGTGGGGGAGACGGGTACATGGACGAGCGGCTCGAAGCCGAGGGGGAGGTCGCGGTCGCGCGGCTCGCCATCGGCAGCGGCGACCTGCGGCACGCGGCGGTGCATCTCGGGAACGCCCTGACCGTCGCCCCCCAACTTCCCGACGCGTACGAGGCCCTCGCCGAGCTCGCCGTGGCCGCCGGCGGCAACGCCGCCGCGCTGGAGCTGTTCTCCACGGACGAGCCCTACCTCGGCACGGTCGCCTGCATCGCCCAGCTCCACGCCGCCGCAGGCCAATGGGACTCCGCCCTCCCGGCGCTCGCCTCCGTGATCGGCGCCGATCCCGAGCGCCCCTGGGCCGACGTCGCCTGGCTGGCCGATCCCGCCCTGCCCGGCCGGGTTCCGCCGGACGCCGTCACGCAGGCCGTCGCCGTACTCGTCCGTACCCTGCCCGAGCCGCTGCCGCCGCAGCTCCGCGATGGTGTCGGGCCGTTCTACGCCCTGGTCCGGGCCTGTGTGACCGCCCATCCCGGGCACTCGCTGCTGCACACCATGGCCTCCACCCTGGCCCGCCGCTTCGGCGACACGGCCGAGGCCGTCGCATGGGCAGAGCACGCCCGCAGCCTCGAACCCGGCCACTGGCAGGCGGTCGTCCTCGGCGGCGCCCTGCGCGCCGCCGGACGCCCGGACGAGGCCCTGGCCGTCTGGGAGGCGGAGATCGCCCGCGACCCCTCGGACGTGGACCTGTACGTGGACGTGGCCGAGCTCCACCGGCACGGCGGCCGCCCCGCCGAGGGCCTCGCCTGGCTCGACCGAGCCCTCGCCGTCGAACCGGAGCACCCCAAGGCCCTGCCCGCGGCATTCGCCCTGCGCCACGCCGTCGACGGAGGTACGGCGCACCTGCTGGCCCTCTCCGACCATCTGCGCTCCCACCCCGAACACGGCTACGCCGCCGCCCTCCTGGCGGAGCTGTGCGAGGACGAGCCGTGGCTCGGGCACGTGCACTCCGCGTCGGAAGCGAGCGTCAACGTGCTGCACCAGATGCTCGCCAACCCCGAGAGCGCCCGCGACCACGAGATCGAGCTGCTCAGCTCCGCTCTCGAAGCCCCCAGCACACGGCTCGCCGTACGCATGGGCTTCCCGAACTCGAAGATCGACTACCAGTCGGTGGCCGCGCCCGACCCCCGGGTTCCGCAGTACGAGGTCGGCACACCGCTGTGGCGGTTCGACGGCCCCGAGGGGCTCGACGCCCGTCCCGCCCTCGATCCGCCCTCCGCCGCGTCCGCGGAACTCGTACGCGAAATCACCGCCCTGGCCTGGCCGGCGCCGGTCGCCGCGTACGACCACGCCGTCCGGCTCTCGGGTCTGGACCCCGCGGACCTGCTCGCCGTCTGCGTACACCCGCCGCTTCCCCGGGAGGACGGGCAAGGGGCGTACCTGCTGGGCCGGCAGCCCGAGATGTGGGTCCGTGCCGTACAGGTCTTCGCCTGCCTGGGGCTGGCCCACCACCGGGCGGACGAGCCCTGGGAGGACTCCCGCCGCAGGGCCCTCCTCCTCGACCTGCTCTTCGGCCCCGAGGACTGGACCAACGAGGCGGCCGGCTTCGCGCTCCTCGCCACGGCCTGGTCGGACCCGTCAGCCCGTGAGGACGTCGGGGTACGCCTCGTCGACCGCATGATGGCGGTCGGCAAGGCCTGGCGGGAGCGCGACGCCACGAGTCTGGCCTCGCTGTGCCGACTCGTACTCGCCTGCCCGTGGCTGGACAAGACCTTCCTCGACCTGGCCGGGAAGATGCTGTCGGCGGCGGTGGAGTTCGACGCCCGGTCCCCGGAGGACGAGGCGGAACGCGGCGCCGCCATCACGGCCGAACTGGAAGCACGGCAGTCCCGTGCCGCAGCGCCGCAGGACGCCTCGAAGCCCCGGTCCCTCCTGAGCCGGCTCTTCGGCCGCACCCGCTGAGCCGCAGCGCGTAGGTGCGGCGCCGACCGGGCGGGGCTGCCCGTCCGGCCGGCTCACCAGCCGCCGACGGGCCCGGTCGGCCAGTGGTTCGGCAAGGCTTCGGCTGCTTCCGCCTGGGCCGCCAGGGAGAGGAGGAGGGGTTCCGAATCGGCCGGGCCCAGGAGCTGGGCCCCCAGGGGGAGGCCCTCGGTGGTGAAGCCCGCCGGGATGTTCACGCCCGGCCAGCCCAGGACGTTCCACGTCCATGCGTACGGGCACGCCGCGATCATCGCCCGGTCCGTGGCCATCGCCCCGAGCCCCGCCAGGGCTCCGATCCGCAGCGGGGGAGTGGCCGTCGTCGGGGTCAGGACCACGTCGAACCGGCCGAAGATCTCCCCGACCCGCCGCCGCAGCAGGGTCTCCGCCCGGCGGGACGCCCGCAGCGGCAGCCCGCCCAGGATCCGGCCCGTGCGCATCGCCTCGTGCGTGCGCGGGTCCAGCAGCCCGGGATCCGGCACCCGGGACGCCCAGTCCCGTACGCCCCCGGTCGCGCGGGGGACGAAGGTCAGGCCGATCTGTCCGTAGCGCGGATCCTCCGGGACCACCTCGTGGCCCAGGGCCTCCAGCCGGCCCGCCAGCCGCTCCACCGCCGAACGGACCTCCGGATCAAGGGACTTCGGCGTCGCCGTGAAGGCCATCCCGAACGACAGGGCGATGCGCAGCCGGCGTGGCGTGCGAAGGGTCGCCTCGACCGCGGAGACGGGGGCCGGGTGGTGCCGGTCCCCGGCGTGCGGGCCGCTCGCGGCGTCGAGCAGGAGCGCCGCGTCGCCGACGCTGCGGGCCAGCACTCCGTTGACGGTCAGCCCGTGGAACGACTCCGGCTCCGGCCAGGTGGAGATGCGTCCGCGCTGCGGCTTGACGCCGACCAGGTGGGTCCAGGCCGCGGGGATCCGTACGGACCCGGCCCCGTCGGACCCCAGCGCCGCCGGGACCAGCCCCGCGGCCACGGCGGCCGCCGAGCCGCCGGAGGAACCGCCGGGCGTGTAGGCCGGGTTCCACGGATTGCGGGTCTCGCCGAAGGCAGGGCCCTCGGTGAACGGCCACTGCCCCAGCTCCGGAGTCTGGGTCTTGCCGATGACGACCGCGCCGGCCGCGCGCAGCCTGCGTACGGCCTCGCTGTCGGCGGTCTTCGGCGGGAACTCCCCGGCGCACCCGAACGCGGTCGGCTCCCCGGCCACGTCCATGTCGTCCTTGACGGCTACCGGTACGCCGAGCAGCGGGAGCCGCTCACCGGCGGCCAGGCGCCGGTCCGCCGCGTCCGCCTCGGCGAGGGCGGCCTCGGCGCGCACGATCCGGAAGGCGTTGAGGACGGGCTGCGCGGCGGCGATCCGCTCCAGCGCCTCCTCGGCCAACCGGCGGGCGGAGACGGCCCCTTCGGCGAGCGCCCGCGCCGTGTCCACCAGACCGGCGGAGACGGAAGGGGCGCAAGGGGTAGAAGAGCCGGAAGAGCCGGAAGAGCCGGAAGGGACAGTTGAAGACTTCGTAGCTGACGACGGCACCGACATCGGACCTCCCCGTTACCGCTCGGTAGGACCGAAGGTAACGGGGAGGGCCCTAGGGTGGCTAGAGCGGCTGGATCCAGCCCTCCAGCGAGGCCATGAACCCGTCGAAGTCGTCCCGGTGGATGGTGTGTCCGGCGCCGGCGACGGTCCGTACCTCGAAACCGCGCTCCTCCAGCAGCGCGGCCCGCTCCGGGGAGATGAGGAAGCTCGGGTCGGCGAGCTGGACGAGCGAGGGGACCACCGGCGCCGCCGGCAGCAGGTCGTCCTTACCGAACAGCGCGGAGAGGCCGAGCGCCGTCGCCTCGTCCCAGACGGCCAGGGTCTCGAGCTCCACGTCGATGTCCGCCTCCTCCCAGCGCGGGTTCATCGCCCGGATCTGCTCCTTGGGCGCGGACTTGAACTGAGCGAACAGCTCCGGACCCATCCCCTCGGCCGGGCCGGCCAGGTACCAGGCCGGGTCGGAGAACACCGCCCGCTTCGGCTTCAGCCGGTCCACGGCCAGCGAGAGGGTCAGCCCGCCCAGCGAGTGGCCGATGGCGAGGTCGGCGCCGGCGGGTAGGGTCTCGACCACGTCCTGCGCGAAGAGCTCCGGGCGGTACTCGCCCCGCCCGCTGGCGCCGTGGCCCCGCAGGTCCACGGCGATGACGCGGTAGCCGCGCTCGGCGAGTGCGGGACCCACCCGGCGCCAGGTCCGGTGGTCGGCCATCATGCCGTGGATCAGGAGCGCGACGCGGTCGCCCTCGCCCCAGGTGTGGGTGTGCAGCTGCACGGTGATGCCTTTCTCGGCGGTGGTGGCAGAGGAATCAGCAGTGGTGACAGGGGAATCAGCAGTGGTGACAGAGGAACAGGAGTCGGCGGGAACGCGGGTACCGAACGCGGCGCCGGTGCGCCGCCCTCACCGCACACCGCGGATCGGCTTCACCGCCAGCGCGCCCGCCACCGCCAGGACCGCCGCGGCGACGAACAGCGCGGTGTAGCCGCCGCTCAGCGAGACGATCACCGAGGCGACGAACGGTGCGATGATCTGCGGCCCCGCGTTCGCGATGTTGAGCACGCCCATGTCGCGGGCCGCGTCCTCCGCCTTCGGGAGCACCATCGTCACGAGCGCCGTGTCCACGGCCATGTACGAGCCGAACGCGAGCCCGTTGACGGCCGCGAAGGCCAGCATGGCGGCCCAGCTGTCCGACACGGCCGGGATCACGAGCGCGACGGCCGACAGCAGGGCGGAGGCGCCGACGAACAGCTTGCGGCGGTCGAGCCGGTCGGAGAGGTACCCGCCGAGGACCGTGGAGAGCACCATCGCGACGCTCGTCAGCGGCATCAGCACCGCCACCGCCGCCTCCGGCTTCATGCCGTCGGGCAGCACGGTGTGGTCCTGGAGGATGTACAGCTGGTACCCGCTGACCGCGAAGTACCCCAGCACGAGCAGCGCCCGCCCGATGAAGGCCCAGCGGAAGTCGTGGTCGCGCAGGGCGCCGGTGAACGCGGCGAGCTGCTCCCTGACCGGCAGCGGGGCGCGCGCCGGGAGCCGTTCCTCGCGGGTGCAGGCCGTGAACAGGACCGCGGCGCCCGCCACGATCGCGCCGAAGACGAGGTACCCGGTGCGGTAGTCCTCCGAGAACGCGGCGCCGATCAGCGCGCCGAGGGTGGAGCCGAAGGGCAGGCCGAGTCCGACGGCCGCGGAGGCCTTGCCGCGGGCGGACTTCGGGACCCGGTCGGGGACCACGGAGGTGATGGCGGCCTGGTAGACGTTCATGACGGCCTGGCCGAGGCACCAGGCGATCGTGATCAGCAGGATCGTGTCGGCGGCGCCGAGCAGGAGCATCGCCGGTACGGCGGCGAGTCCGCCGCCCAGGATCCAGGGATTGCGCCGTCCGCTGCGGTCGGAGAGGGCGCCGGCGACGGGGTTGAAGATCGTGGCGAAGATCGCCGAGACCCCCGCGATCAGGCCGAAGTTGGAGACCTTGTTCGCCGGGTCGACGTCCTCGACCTGGAGGGCGAGCAGGACGCCGGCGACGCCGATGTAGAGCGCGTACATCGCGCTGTTCCCGACGAGCAGCAACGGGAACAGGCCGCGTCCCGGAGTGCGCGGGGCGCTGGTGGCGGCGGGTGTGGCGGGTGCGGCGGACGCGTCGTCGGGGGTGGCTCCGGTGGTACCGGTGCCGGAGGAGGAAAGGGCCACGGTGCCCTCCTGGGCGGGTTCTTCGTGCGGATGAGGGTGGGGTGAAGCTGAGGTGGGGGGTACGGGAGGGGGCGTCGGGAGGTGTGGGGAAGCAGTGCAGGGAGGGGCACGGGGAGGGTGCGCGCCGCCCTGTCGCGGCGGCGGGGGTGCGTCGGAACACGACAGGGCGGCGGCACGGCGGGACACGGTCGGACACGTGCTGCGGCGCCCCCGGGGAACGGGATGTGACACCCCGGGTTACACGTGTCAATGAATCGTGTAACCACTGTGTAGCATTCGTTTCCGGCCATCCGCTAGCCCCCGGGCGCAATCGGTCTGGAAAGATGCCACGGCAATGTCACAGTCATCGAAACCGCCGCAGCCGGCCCCCGTGCCGACCAGCGCCGACGTGGCCCGTCTCGCCGGCGTGTCGCGCGCGACCGTCAGCTACGTCCTCAACAACGCCGAAGCCGTACGCATCAGCGAGCCGACCCGCCGCAAGGTCCGCCGGGCCGCCGAGGAGCTCGGGTACGTGCCGCACGCCGCGGCCCGCAGCCTGCGCGCCGGCCATACCCGCATCGTGCTGCTGCCCACCTCGCACGTGCCGATCGGACCGCTCTACAGCGCCTTCCTCAACGAGCTCCAGTGGTCGCTGCGCCGCCTCGACTACACGGTGGTCCAGTACGGCAGCCTCGGCCTCAGCGGCGACGAGGCCGCCCGTGCCTGGGCCGAGCTGCGCCCGGTCGCGGTGATCTCGCTCGGCGAGATCACCCTCTCCGCCCACAACGTGGCCACGCTCAAACGGGCCGGCGCCCGCGCGGTGATAACGATGGGCCCGGTCGGGGTCCCCGGGGCGCACGCCCTGGTCATGGACCAGAGCGAGGTCGGCGCCCGGGCCGTCGCCCACCTCGTGGAGCGGGGCCACCGGCGGATCGGCGTGGTCGTACCGGAGGAGGAGGGGATGGAGCTCTTCTCCACCCCCCGGCTGGAGGGCGCCCGCTCGGTGGCGGGCGCCGAGGTCGAGCCGCTGGCGATGGCCTACTCGGAGGAGTCGGCCGCCGCGCTCGCCGCCCGCTGGCGCTCGCTCGGCCTGGACGCGGTGTTCGCGTACAACGACGAGTACGCGATGCTGCTGATGCGCGCCCTGCTGGACGAGGGGCTGCGGGTCCCCGAGGACGTCGCGGTCATCGGCGCCGACGACCTGCTCATCGGCAGGCTGCTGCGGCCCCGGCTGAGCACGGTGCAGATCGAGCTGCCGACCGGGGACCACCTGGCCGAGCTGGTGGACCGGGCGGTGCGCGAGCCCGGCGAGATCACGCAGCGGCACGACCTGATCTCCGCCGTGGCCATCCGGCGCGAGTCGACCTGACGACCGGCCCGGGCTGACGGCCGGCCCCCGCTGACGACCGGCCCCGGCCCGCGACGGCCGGCCCGCCTGACGACCGGCCCGCCCGGCGACGGTCGGTCGTTGGCCGGCAGAGGGCCGTTGACAGCCGGTGACCTGCGGACGGAGACTGCGGGCGCGCCCCACCGGGCGCGCCCGGCACCGCACCGGGTGCCGACCCCGGCACCGCCCCGGCGCCGCCCGTACGGATCCGCGCAGGAGAGCCCCCATGAGCATCCGCACCGCCCGCGACGGACTCAGCGTCCGCGACGTCTACGTCGTCGACGCCGTCCGCACCCCGATCGGCAAGTTCGGCGGAGCCTACGCCGGGGTCCGCCCCGACGACCTCGCCGCGCACGTCGTACGCGCGCTGGTGGACCGTACGCCCGACCTCGACCCCGCCCGCATCGACGACGTGGTCTTCGGCGATGCCAACGGCGCGGGCGAGGACAACCGGGACGTGGCCCGGATGGCCGTCCTGCTCGCAGGGCTCCCGGTGTCCGTCCCCGGGGTCACCGTCAACCGGCTCTGCGGTTCGGGCCTCGAAGCGGTGATCCAGGCCGCCCGGGCCATCGCCCTGGGCGACGCCTCCGTCGCCATCGCGGGCGGCGTCGAATCGATGAGCCGCGCCCCCTGGGTGGTGCAGAAGCCCGAGCGCGCCTTCCCGGCCGGCCACCAGCAGATGTGGTCCACCACCCTGGGCTGGCGGATGACCAACCCCCGCATGCCCGCGGAGTGGACGGGCTCGCTCGGCGAGGGCGCCGAACTCATCGCGGAGAAGCACGGCATCACCCGCGAGGCCCAGGACCTCTTCGCCCTGGAGAGCCACCGCAAGGCGGCGGCGGCCTGGGCCGCCGGGCAGTACGGGGGCGAGGTCGTCGCGTACCCCGGAGTGGACCTCGTACGCGACGAGTGCATCCGGGAGGGCTCCACCCTCGAGTCGCTGGCCCGCCTGAAGCCCGCCTTCCGGACGGACGGCACGGGTACGGTCACGGCCGCGAACGCCTCCCCGCTCAACGACGGCGCCGCGGCGCTGCTGCTGACCGACGAGGAGGGGCTGGCCGCCACCGGCCGGGAGCCGCTGGCCCGGATCAGCGCCTCCGCGGTGACGGGCATCGAGCCGCAGCTCTTCGGCCTGGGCCCGGTCGACGCCGTGCAGCGCGCGCTCGCCAAGGCGGGCCGGAGCCTGACCGACCTGAGCGTGCTCGAACTCAACGAGGCCTTCGCGGCGCAGGCGTTGGGCTGCCTCGCGGCCTGGCCGGAGCTGGACCCGGCGGTGCTGAACCCGCGCGGCGGCGCCATCGCCATCGGGCACCCGCTCGGCGCCTCCGGGGCCCGGCTGGCCGGTTCGGTGGCGCACCAGCTGGCCGCGGCCGGCTCGGGTACGGGCATGGCGACGCTGTGCATCGGGGTCGGGCAGGGCATCGCGCTCGTCCTGGAGCGCTGAACCCAACCCACCCACTCCGCGGGGCCGTCGATCGTTTCCGGTCACGGTGGCCCGTCAACTGCCCAATAACTGAACAGATGTGGTGCCTCCGGTCTGGCACGATGGCGCGTGCTGCCGCCCCCCGCCCCGCCCCATTCCCACCGGAGGCCCCGCGCCATGCCGCTCCTCGAACCGACGCTCTGGCAGGACGGACCGACCCTCACCGGGGGCGCCGCCCCGGTCGTCGAACCCGCCACCGGCCGCACCCTGGCCACCCTCGCCCTGGCCGCGCCCGCCGATGTCGCCGAGTCCGCCCTGCGGGCCCGGGCCGCCCAGGAGGACTGGGCGCGGGCCTCCCACATGGAGCGGGCCGCCGTCCTGCGCCGCGCCGGGGACCTGTTCGCCGCCCACGCCGACGAGCTGCGGGACTGGCTGGTGCGCGAGTCCGGCTCCATACCCGGCAAGGCCGACTTCGAGCTGCACGTCGCCGCCCAGGAGTGCTACGAGGCGGCCGCGCTGGCCTCCCGCCCGGCCGGGCAGGTGCTGCCGAGCGAGGCGCCGCGGCTCTCCTTCACCCGCCGGGTCCCGGCCGGGGTGGTGGGCGTGGTGGCCCCGTTCAACGCGCCGCTGATCCTGGCGATCCGCTCGGTGGCCCCGGCCCTCGCCCTCGGCAACGCCGTGCTGCTCAAGCCGGACCGGCGGACCGCCGTGTGCGGCGGCCTCGCGCTCGCCGCCGTCTTCGCGGCGGCCGGGCTGCCGGACGGGCTGCTGCACGTACTGCCCGGGGGCGCGGAGACCGGGGCGGCGGTGGTCGCCGATCCGCTGGTCCGGGTGGTGTCGTTCACCGGGTCCACGGCCGCCGGGCGGCTCGTCGGGGAGCTGGCGGGCCGTCATCTCAAGCGGGCCCACCTGGAGTTGGGCGGGAACTCGGCCCTGGTCGTACTCAAGGACGCCGATGTCGAGGCCGCCGTCGCGCAGGCCTCCTGGGGCTCGTTCTTCCACCAGGGCCAGATCTGCATGACGGCCGGCCGGCACCTCGTCCACGCCTCGCTGTACGACGAGTACGTCGAGCGGCTCGCCGCGCGGGCCGAGGCGCTGGCGGTGGGGGACCCGTACCGCGAGCGGGTGCACCTGGGGCCGCTGATCGACCGCGGCCAGCTGGAGCGGGTCCACGCCCTGGTCGCGGCGAGCACGGAGCAGGGGGCGAAGCTCGTCGTCGGAGGCACGCACGAGGGACTCTTCTACCGGCCGACCGTGCTGGCGGGCGTCGCCGAGGACACCCCCGCCTACGCGGAGGAGGTCTTCGGCCCGGTGGCGCCCGTACGGTCCTTCGTGACGGAGGAGGAGGCGGTGGCCTTGGCTTCGGCCGGCCCCTACGGCCTTTCCCTCGGGATCGTGACGCGCGACGCGGCGCGCGGGATGGAGCTGGCCGGGCGGATCCCGACCGGGATCGCGCACGTCAACGACCAGACGGTGAACGACGAGGCGGTGGCCCCGTTCGGCGGGGTCGGCGCCTCCGGCACCGGGGCCCGGTTCGGCGGCGAGGCGAACCTGGACGCCTTCACGGAGCTGCGCTGGACGACGGTCCGCTCGGCTCCGGCGGGGCACCCTTTCTGAGACGGCAGGTACGTGCGGGCCGCCGACGCCGTGCGGCGGCCCGTACGTGCGCCGCGCATCGCGCCGTACGTACGCCGTGGCGGAATGCACGGGGCGAGCCGATCGTTCAAGGTGCATACAAGGCAATCAGGAGGTCTGGAACCGTGGCTACTGTCGAGCTCACCAAGGAGAACTTCGACCAGACGGTCAGCGAGAACCCGTTCGTGCTGATCGATTTCTGGGCGGGCTGGTGCCGGCCCTGCCTCCAGTTCGCCCCGGTCTACGAGAAGGCCTCGGAGGCCCACTCCGACCTGGTCTTCGCCAAGGTGGACACGGAGGCGCAGCAGGAGCTGGCCGCCGCCTTCCAGATCACCTCGATCCCGACGCTGATGATCGTCCGGGACCAGGTGGCGATCTTCGCGCAGCCCGGCGCGCTGCCGGAGGCCGCGCTGACGGACCTGATCGGGCAGGCGCGGGCGCTGGACATGGACGAGGTCCGCGCGAAGATCGCCGCGTCGCAGCAGGACGGGCAGCCCGGCACGTCGGAGGCCTGAGCTCCGACCCGCCGACCGTCCGCGGGACCGCGTACGGCGTGTCTGCCGGGCGGTCGGGGTGCGTCTGCGCGCGGCCGCCGCGCGTCTCCCGCCCGCCCCACGCTCCGCACGTAAGGTGACAGGGAACAAGCGCCCCTGGAACCACGGATGGTGACTGTGTCGGAAGCGGTGGAGTACGACGTCGTGGTGCTCGGCGGGGGACCGGCCGGCGAGAACATCGTGGACCGGACCCGCGCCGCCGGGCTGACCACCGCCCTGGTGGAGGCCGAACTCGTCGGCGGTGAATGCTCGTACTGGGCCTGCGTCCCGAGCAAGGCGCTGCTGCGTCCCGCGCTGGCCAGGGCCGACGCCCGCCGGGTGCCCGGGCTCGCGGGCGCCGTGGAGGGGCCGCTGGACACGGAGGCCGTGTTCGCGCACCGCGACTACTGGACCTCCAGCTGGAAGGACGACGGCCAGGTCGACTGGATCGATTCGATCGGCGCCCACCTCTACCGGGGCCACGGCCGCCTGTACGGGGTCCGCAAGGTCGCCGTCACCAGCCCCGAGGGCGAGCACCACGTGCTCGCGGCCCGGCACGCCGTCGTCGTCGCCACCGGCACCCGCGCCGTGATCCCGGACGTGCCCGGGCTCGCCGGGGCGCGGCCGTGGACCAGCCGGGAGGCCACTTCCGCCCGGCAGGCGCCGGGCCGGCTGCTGATCGTGGGCGGCTCGGTGGTGGCCGCCGAGATGGCCACGGCCTGGCAGGCCCTCGGCTCCCACGTCACGGTCCTCGTCCGCGGCTCCGGGCTGCTGCCGCGGATGGAGCCCTTCGCCGGTGAGCTGGTCGCCGAGGCGCTGCGCGAAGCCGGCGCGGTGGTCCGTACGGACGTCTCCGTCGAGGCGGTCGTACGGGACGGCTCGACCGGGCCCGTCCAGGTCGTACTGGAGGGCGGCGAGATCCTGGAGGGCGACGAGCTGCTGATCGCGACCGGCCGCTCGCCGCACACCGAGGACATCGGGCTGGAGACCGTCGGGCTGACGCCCGGCGACTGGATCCCGGTCGACGAGAGCTGCCGCGTCCAGGGCCACGACTGGCTGTACGCGGTCGGCGATGTCAACCACCGCGCGCTGCTGACCCACCAGGGCAAGTACCAGGGCCGCATCGCGGGGGCCGCCATCGCGGCCCGCGCGGCGGGCAGCCCCGCGCTCGACACCGGCCGCTGGGGCGCGCACGCGGCGACCGCCGATACGCAGGCCCTGCCGCAGGCGGTGTTCACCGACCCGGAGGCGGCGGCCGTGGGCCTCACCCTCGCGGAGGCCGAGCGCGCGGGCCACCGGGTCCGCGCCGTCGACTACGACCTCGGCAAGGTCTCCGGCGCAGGCCTGTACGCCGACGGGTACCGGGGCCGGGCCCGGATGGTCGTCGACCTGGACCGGGAGGTGCTCCTCGGGGCGACCTTCGTCGGCCCGGGCGCGGCCGAGCTGGTGCACGCGGCCACGATCGCGGTCGCGGGGGAGGTCCCGATCGGCCGGCTGTGGCACGCGGTCCCGGCGTTCCCGACGATCAGCGAGATCTGGCTCAGGCTGCTGGAGGCGTACCGGGGATAGCCGGGTCCACGACGTCGGCCCGCCGGTAGCTGCTGCCGTCGCGGGTCCGGGTCAGCAAGCCCGAGGTGATCAGGTAGCGCCGCAGCGCCGAGCAGTCCTCGTGCACGGTGCGCAGCGCGTCGTTCACCTCGGGCTCGGTGTACGTGCGGCCCTCCGCGAAGAGGGTCTCGGTGAGGGGGCGAGCAGCTGCTCGCGGCGGGCGGCCTTGCGCGGGATGGCGATGAGCCGCCCGCCGGAGAAGAGGTCGGCGACACGGCGCTCTTGTGGTGACATGGCAGCGAGCCTGTCCGACACCCCGCACGTCCGGCAACGGATTTATGCCCGACGCACGGTCGGGGACGTCAACTCCCCTGAAAAGTGACGGTCGTTCATCTTACTGAGCGGTAGGCCCCGCCAGTACCCTCCCCCGTGACCGCTTCCTGCCCCACGGAGGAGCACGTATGCGACGTCCCACCGCCCGCCTGAGAACTGCCGTAGCCGCCGGGGTGATCGCCCTCGGAGCCGCCCTGCTCTCCCCGCTCGCGACCGCGGCCGCGACCGCCGCGCCGTCCGCCGATCCCGTGCCGCTTCCCGTCGCCGACTACTGCGGCGGCCAGTGCGCGGACATCCTGCCGCCCGGCCAGAACGGCAACGCGACCCTCGCCCAGATCCTCCTGCACAAGGCGTTCGGCACGATGCCCGCCCACGCCTCCGACCAACTGGCCCGCTACGACTCGCTGGTGGCCGGATATCCCGGGCTCACCGACGCCAAGGTCAACGACTTCTTCAACGACGCGTCCTTCGGGGTCCCCGCCGACCAGGTCGAGTCCACCGCCAGCCCGCGTTCCGACGTCACCATCACCCGCGACAAGAAGACCGGCGTCCCCCACATCAAGGGCACCACCCGCTACGGCACTTCCTTCGGCGCGGGCTTCGCCGCCGCCCAGGACCGGCTCTGGCAGATGGACCTCTTCCGCCACGTCGGCCGCGGCGACCTGACCCCGTTCGCCGGCGGCGCCCTCGCCAACCAGGGCCTGGAGCAGCAGTTCTGGCCGCAGGCCCCGTACACCGAGGCCGACCTCCAGGCGCAGGTGGACCGGATCCGCACCACCGAGGGCGACCGCGGCCGCCTCGCGATGGAGGACGCGCAGGCGTACGTCGACGGCATCAACGCCTACCGCGTGCAGTCCAAGAACGGCCGCTACTTCCCCGGCGAGTACGTCCTCACC
This sequence comes from Streptomyces sp. NRRL S-244, assembly GCF_000717915.1. Classification (GTDB taxonomy): domain Bacteria; phylum Actinomycetota; class Actinomycetes; order Streptomycetales; family Streptomycetaceae; genus Streptomyces. The sequence goes on along the minus strand of NZ_JOCX01000020.1, from coordinate 55,585 downwards.
GGCCACATCGACTCCATCACCAACGCCGGCGAGATCCAGCCGTTCAAGACCACCGACCTGATCGCCCTCGCCTCCGTCGTCGGCGGGCTGTTCGGCGGCGGTGGCGGCGGCGAGGTGCAGGCCGCGCTCTCCCTGCTCTCGGCGCAGCAGAAGTACGGCCTGGAGGAGGGCACCCGGGTCTGGGAGTCCTTCCGCGAACGCGACGACCCCGAGGCCGTGCTCACCGTCCACGACGGCACGAGCTTCCCGTACGCGCAGAAGCCCGCGAACCCGCAGGGCGCCGCGCTCCCGGATCCGGGCTCGGTCACCGCCGAGCAGCTGGTCTACGACCGCACGGGCGCGGCGGCCACCGCTGCCGCCGCGAACCCGCCGAAGCCGGTCAAGCAGAGCATGTCCAACGCCCTGCTCGTCTCGGGGGCGAAGACCGCGAGCGGCCACCCCGTCGCCGTCTTCGGCCCGCAGACCGGCTACCTCGCACCCCAACTCCTCATGCTCCAGGAGCTCCAGGGCCCCGGCATCAGCGCCCGGGGCGCCTCCTTCGCCGGGGTGAGCATGTACGTCCAGCTCGGCCGGGGCCAGGACTACGCCTGGAGCGCCACCTCCGCCGGGCAGGACATCACCGACACCTTCGCCGTCGAGCTGTGCGAGCCGGGCGGCGGGGCCCCGACCACCGCGAGCGCCTCGTACCTCTACCGCGGCACCTGCACCCCCATGGAGAAGCTGGAGCGCACCAACACCTGGAAGTCCTCGGTGGCCGACCCGACGCCGAACGGCTCGTACCGGATGCAGGTCTGGCGGACGAACTACGGCATCGTGACCCACCGCGCCACCATCGCGGGCAAGCCCGTGGCCTACACCGCGCTGCGCTCCACGTACCGCCACGAGGCCGACTCGATCATCGGCTTCCAGATGCTCAACGACCCCTCGTACGTGACGGACGCCCGCACGTTCCAGCAGGCCGCCCAGCACATCGGCTACGCCTTCAACTGGTTCTACGCCGACGCGCGCGAAGCGGCGTACTACAACAGCGGTTCGAACCCGGTCCGGCCGGCCGGGGTCGACGCCGCGCTGCCGATCGCGGCGAAGCAGCAGTACGAGTGGCAGGGCTTCGACCCGGCGGCCAACACCGCCGCGTACACGCCGCCCGCCGAGCACCCGCAGTCCATCGGGCAGGACTACTACATCAGTTGGAACAACAAGCAGGCCAAGGGGTACGGCGCGGCCGGCTTCGGCATGGGCTCCGTGCACCGCGGCGACCTCCTCGACCAGCGCGTGAAACCGCTCGTCGCCGCGGGCGGGGTCACCCGGGCCAAGCTCACCCAGGCCATGGCGGACGCGGCCGTCACCGACCTGCGGGCCGAGAACCTGCTGCCCGAGCTGCTCGCGGTGGTACGCAGCCAGCCGGTCACCGATCCGGCGGTGGCCGCCGCCGTCGACAAGCTGGCGGCGTGGCAGGCGGCAGGGACCGAGCGCAAGGAGACCGCTCAGGGCTCGAAGGCGTACGCTCACGCCGACGCCGTCCGGATCATGGACGCCTGGTGGCCGCTGCTGATCGAGGCCGAGTTCAAACCGGGGCTCGGGGCGCCGCTCTACGACGCCCTGCGGGCCTCGCTGACCGTCGACGAGGCGCCCAACGCGGGGCACGGGCCCACCGGTTCGCATGCCGGGTCGGCGTTCCAGTACGGCTGGTGGAGCTACGCGGACAAGGACCTGCGCACGGTGCTCGGGCGCCCGGTCGCCGGTCCGCTGGCCAAGGCGTACTGCGGAGGCGGCTCGCTGTCCGCGTGCCGCGACGCGATGGCGGCCACGCTCAAGCAGGCGGCCTCCGCGACCCCGGCGTCGGTGTACCCGGCCGACGGGACCTGCGCGGCCGGGAACCAGTGGTGCGCGGACTCGATCGTGCAGCGTCCGGTGGGCGGGCTGAGCCACCCGCAGATCAACTGGCAGAACCGGCCCACGTACCAGCAGGTGGTGGAGTTCCCGGCGCACCGCTGAGGCCCGCGCGTACGGGCGGGGAGGCCCCGCCCGTACCACCGCTGAGGCCCCGCGCGTACCACCGCTGAGGCCCGCCGGTCCCGGATCGCTCCGGGGCCGGCGGGCCTCTTTCTGCGCGGGTTGCCGCCGTCCCTCAGGGGCCGACGGTGATCTGCTGCGCCGGGTCGGTCGTGTCGGTGACCTTGTACACGGCGTTGAAGACGGACGCGGTAGCGCTGGTCGGGCAGCCGAACCCGCCGGTGACCGTGACCGGCACGGAGGCGTTGGTGAAGGTCAGGCTCGGCGGGGCGCCGTTCACCCAGGTCCCGCCGACGTTCGCCGGGGCGGTGGGGGCGGCGGTGACCGTACAGGTGGCCAGGCCGGTCGTGTGCACGACGAGCCCGCCGACGGGGACGGTCATGGTGGCGGTGATCGGGGAGCCGTTCTGCATCGACACCGACCAGGAACCGCTGGTGGTGACCGTCGGGGTCACGCCCGGGATGCTGGAGGTGCACGAGCTGTACGTAGGCGGCGTGATCGGCGACGAGACGGGACCTGCGGGGTTCTGGTTCCCGGGGGCGGCCGGGACGGTGCCGGTGGAGACGGAGACCGTACAAGTCACCGTCACCGAACCGGCCTTGAGGGTGGCCTTGCCGCTGAGGGCGGCTTTGAACGAGTGCCCGGCCGGGGTGACGGTGGTCGATCCGGCCAGCGGCGAGGGCGCGGCGGTGGCGGTGACCGAGGCCACCGACAGCGCTCCGGCGGCGGCCAACCCGAGGGCGAGCGCGGTACGCGTGCGGCTCATGGCTGTGCTCCTTGGGGATCGGGGTGCGCGGTGGTGCCGGTTGGGGCGGGGGACTGCGGCGGTACGGAGTCCGGCGGCTCGGGGGAGGGGCGCGGGGCGGTGGCGTTCGGCTGCCAGGCGAACATCAGCCCGCCGCCGAGGATCCCGAGCAGGGTGCCGATCAGGAACCCGCCGAGGTTCGACATGACCAGCGCGGCGGTGGCGATGAGCGTGGTGAGGACACCGGCGAGGTTGCGCTGTGCGGGCGAGAACCAGGCGGTGAGGCCGAGCACGATCATGACGATGCCCATCAGGACGGACGGAATGCCCGCGATGCCCTGCTGGAGCATCACCTTCAACGGTGCGAGCGGCAGGGCGCAGATCTCCGCCCCGGCGAGGACGGCGAACAGCCCTCCCCAGAACGGCCTGCCCCGACGCCACTGCCGCCACCGCCGCCGGAGGCTCAGAAGCATTCCTTCTTGCCCTTGCTGATGTTCATGCTGAGCCCGGAGAGCTTGAAGGTGCCCGCGTTCGTGGCCCAGGCCGTCTGCTGCAGACCTGTGATGCTGACGGTGTCCGCCTGCTGGGCGAACAGGTCCTGCATGCCCACGGCCTCCGCCGGCCCCTTGTCGAGGGTGGAGGCGTCGCGGCCGATCTCGATGTTGCTGAACACGGCGTCGCCGGAGAGCTGGGTGGCGTCGACGAACAGGTTGCTGGCCTCGACGGGGGCCTTCTTGCCCGCGGTGAGGTTGAGCGAGATGTCGCCGACGACCGGCAGCGTGGTCACGACCGACTGGCAGAGGCTGTGGAGCTTGGCCTCCTTGATGGCGGTGACCGCCACCGGGATGAGCTCCTCGCGGGCGTTGACGTCGATGCTGCCGTACTGGGCGAAGCCCTCGCCCTCCAGGCTCGTCGCCGACACCTTGAACTGCTGGCCCGATACGGCGAAGGAGGCGGCGAGGGCGCCTTGCGCGAGGGCGATGCCGAGGCCCGCGGTCACGGCGATGGCGGGGACGGTCAGGACGGCGAAGCGGCGCCAGCGGACGCGGCCGCCTCCCTCGTCGTCTCTGCCGGGCGGGGCGGAGGAATCCGATAAGTTGGGGGAATCTGCCATGAGATCGTCCCTTATTTCGGCTGTGCATCGTTGTTACCGACGAGTTGAATGTAAGAGTGCCAATGGGGGTTGGCAAGGTTGCTCGGCCGTGCCTTTTCGGCCGACTCCTACCGATCGGTCACTGCCTTCCGGTGCGGCCTTACGCGCCCTCATGCGGTATTACGCGGCTTTACGCGTCCTTCCGGAGCAGTTGGGCGACCTCCGCCTCCACCCGCCGGGCCATCGCCCGGGCGAACTCCGACGCCACGACCTCGCCCGCCACCGGACGCAGCGCCGCCACCGCGTCCGAGATGTGATCCAGTTGGGTGGCCGAAAGTCGCTCCAGCCCGTCCGGTCCGATCACATGCCGCCGGAACAGTCCGACGAACCGGTCGGCGAGCGCGGCCGCCTGCGTCTGTACGAAGTCCCCCGCGTCGAGGATCTCCGCGAGCGGCACGCCCTGCCGCACGAGCGTGAGCGTGGCCTCCAGCAGGCGCCGGCTCCGGTGCGTGACCCGGTCGCCCTCGATGCGTACGTACCCCAGCTCCGCGGCCCGCCGGGTGTCCTCGGCCGTCCCCGTCGGGCCGAAGAGCCCGCGCAGCTCGGCCAGGGTCATGGTGACCGGCTCCTCGTGGACCCAGTCGCGGGTCATCGCCCGCTCCAGGCCCAGGAGTTGGGACAGGCCCCCGCCCGCCTCCCAGGCGTGCAGCAGCTCGGCGATCCCGTTGACGGTGTACCCGCGCCCGAGGAGATCGCTGATCAGGCGCAGCCGGGTCAGGTGGTCCGCGGAGTACCAGGCGATGCGGCCCTCGCGGCGCGGCGGCGGGAGCAGCCCGCGCTCCTGGTAGTAGCGCAGGTTGCGCACCTTGACGCCGGCCGCGCGGGCCAGGTCCTCGCGGCGGTAGCGCTCGGCGGTGGTGGCGCCGCCCGCGCTGCCGTCCGTACCGTCGTCTTCTCGTACCTGGCTGCTCACGCGGCCGAGTGTAGGGCGAACCGGGGGAGCTACCGGCGGGTGTACCGGCAGGTCACATGGGGCGCGGCCGGTCCTCCTGCTTGACCGCCCGCAGCACCACGAACTTCGGTTCGCTCGCGGCGACTTCGCTGTTGCCGAACAGGCGGCGCAGGTGGGTGTGGTAGCCCATGTGGCGGTTGGCGACCACCCACAGCTCACCGCCCGGGCGCAGCACCTTGCGCGACTGCGCGAACATGCGCAGCGCCGTGGCGTCCGTCGTCGCCTGGTGGGAGTGGAACGGCGGGTTGCACAGCACCAGGTCGACCGAGCCCGGGTCCAGCATGGCCACGCCGTCGCCGACGAGGAAGTCGGCCCGCTCGCGCTCGTGCTGCACGTTGGCGCGGAACGTGGCCTTCGCCGAGGCGACGGCCTGGTACGACTCGTCGGTGAACACGATCTCGGCGCGCGGGTCCGCGACCGCGACCGCCGTGCCGACGATGCCGTTGCCGCAGCCCAGGTCCACGACCCGGGCGCCGTTCGTGTTGTTCGGGATGCTCTGGAGGAAGAAGCGGGTGCCGACGTCGAGCCGGTCGGCACAGAAGATCCCGGCGTGGTTGACGGCGGTCAGGCCGGCGCCCGAGCCCGCGTCCTCGTCCAGCGTGTACGTCACCGGCCACGGGTCGACGGCCCGCGTCGAGGTGGCGCTCGGCGTGCAGAAGATCAGTCGGGCCTTCTTCTCGGCGAGCGAGGTCTTCGTCGGGCCGAGGATCTTCTCGAAGAGCTTCAGCGTGGAGGTGTGGATCTCCTTGACCATGCCCGTGCCCACGACGACCGTGCCGGCGTGCACGTGCGGCGCCAGCCGGTACAGCTGGTCCTCCAGCAGCGCCAGGCTCTTCGGCACCCGTACGAGGAGTACGTCGATCCGCTCGGGCGGCGCGTCCTGCGTGGTCAGCAGCCGCACCGTGGACTTGGCGGTGCCGATCCCGGCGCGGTCCAGGTTCGCGGCGGTGCCGGCCCGGGCGAGGTAGGAGTCGGTGATCTGCGTGGGGTGGTACGCGGCCAGCGCCGTCGTGAGCGCCCCCCAGCGGTCCCCGAGGATGGTGATCTGCCCGGCGCCGGCCAGGTCCACCGGGCCGTGTTCCCCCGTACCGGAGTCGAGGTGGCGCAGCAGGTACTCGTCGGCGGCGTCCCAGGCGCGGAGCTGGTCGCGCGGGTCTTCGGGGAAGCGGGTGAGCTCGTAGGAGCCGAAAGGCGTGGTCAGACGGTTCATCGTGACCCCAGGCTAACCGAGGCTGCGGCCCGGCCCCGCACACACGGGGCCGGGCGGTGGGCTACTCGGGGCACCACCTGCGGTGCTACTCGGGGAACTCGCCCGCCATCGCGGCGGCCATCCGCAGGTGGGGGCGGGCTTCTTCGGCCCGGCCCTGGCGCTCCAGCGTCCGGCCGAGCATCAGCTGCGCGTAATCCTCCACCGGCCAGCGCTCGAGGATGGCGCGGAGCTCGTGCTCGGCGCGGGAGAGCCGGGCGGAGTGGTAGTAGGCGCGGGCCAGCAGCAGCCGGGGCGCGAGCTGCTCGGGGGCCTCGCCGGCCAGCGCCTCCAGGATGTTCGCGGCCGTCGTGTACTCCTTCGCGTCGAAGAAGAGCCGGGCGCGCTCCCAGCGCTCGGCCGCCGTGCCGTGCTCGAAGTACGTCGTCGGCGCGTTCATCGAGATCCCTTCCGCCGTTCAGGTGGTGTGTCCGCCTGCCCCAACACGTGAGGGCGGCCGGACATTCCACCGAACGCGGCGCCGGTGTCGGTACTAAGTTGTGGGGTATGAGCAATCTCGATCGCCAGCCCGCTCTCTCCGCCTGCGGCGGCCGCGGCTTCGTCGTGGCCGAACCCGTGCGCGAGCTCCTCAGCCCGCGCACGGTCAAGCTCGGGGAATCCACCGAGGTCCGCCGACTCCTGCCGAACCTGGGCCGCCGCATGGTGGGCGCCTGGTGCTTCGTCGACCACTACGGCCCGGACGACATCGCGGGCGAGCCCGGCATGCAGGTCGCCCCGCACCCCCACTCCGGGCTCCAGACGGTGAGCTGGCTGCACGACGGCGAGGTGCTGCACCGGGACAGCGTGGGCAGCCTCGAGACGATCCGGCCGCGCGAGCTCGGCCTGATGACCTCCGGCCGCGGGATCAGCCACTCGGAGGAGAGCCCGCGCTCGCACGGCCGCATCCTGCACGGGGCCCAGCTGTGGGTGGCCCTCCCGGACGAGCACCGCAATGTGGAGCCCCATTTCCAGCACCACGCGGAGCTCCCGCAGGTGACCGCCCCGGGCCTGACGGCGACGGTCATCCTGGGCACCCTGGACACGGCGACCTCGCCGGGCACGGCGTACAGCCCGATCGTCGGCGCTGACCTGGCGCTCGCGGCGGGCACGGAGACCCGGCTCCCGCTCGACCCGGACTTCGAGTACGCGGTGCTGTCGATGGCGGGGGAGGCCCACGTGGACGGCGTCCCGGTCCTCCCGGGCTCGATGCTCTACCTCGGCTGCGGCCGCACGGAACTCCCCCTGCGCGCGACCTCGGACGCGGCCCTGATGCTCCTGGGCGGCGAACCGTTCGAGGAGGAGATCGTGATGTTCTGGAACTGGGTCGCCAGGAGTCATGAAGAGGTCGTTCAGGCCCGTGAGGACTGGATGAACGGAACCCGATTCGGCGAGGTCAAAGGCTACGACGGGCCCTCGATCCCGGCCCCCGAGATTCCCCCAACTCAGTTGAAACCACGGGGTCGTGTGCGTTGACTATGTGAGCATTCGGGATGCGAGTCCGGGCCTCGTCGAGAGGAGGCGAGGCCTGGACCTCTGCGCGTTCTCAACACCTTTCAACGAAGCCAGAAGCCGGTCGGCGCCTCCAGCCTGATTCTCAGGTGTGGCCGTTCGCGTCAGGGTGTGCCAGGACGAATGCTGACTCTGGTTCACCTCTGGGTGACGTCGATGGGCCGACTCAGATACGTCTGAATCTCTGTGTGATCCGCAGTTCGTGGCACACCTTCGGGTCCTGCAGCAAGCCAGGCCGCGGTGCCATATGGGACGACGAGATCATCGATCCAGATTCGGTAGGCACCCGTCGGTCCGCGGCGGCCGCTTTTTGTGGAGATGAGACAACGACAGAGTAGCGTGCTGACCGAGGCGGATCCGAATGTTTTGGGCGTTGTCGACGGTCAGCCGCTGCGGGAGGTCGAGCAGACTTTGGGCTGCGGGGGCCGTAGTGGTGCATCGAGGTGGCGCACACCCTGGCCGTCGTTAGGCTCCCTTCGACGTGATCGAAGGTGCGAAGGCCGGTAGCCGATGTCGACTCCCGCCCGGACGTGGGTCGCTGGTGAAGAAGCCCCCTCGCCGTAGCGGCAGAGGCGTCCAGGTCCTCCTCGGCGAAGGGTCTCTTCGTCGCCGGGTGCGGTTCCGCGGGAGGGTCTGTAGCGCCGGTGATTGCCTGCCAGCGCCCGGACGGTCGTCCGCGAGTGCCCAGGGGTGGACGACCCAGTGGCGGCCGATGCGGTCGCGGATGGTCCATATACGCGGATGTTCGGCTGGCGCGGGGTGTGGCGGCGAGGGATCGCGACCCGCGTCTCCTCGCGGGGGTGGGCTCGCTCCGTCCCGGTTGATGGCTGCTGGCGGTCGGACCACCCGAGGTGGATTGGCGAAGGATGTGCGATGACTACATGGACCGCACGCGTTCCAGGTTCGCTCGCACTTGAGCGGTCACCGGATCCCCCGACCTCAGTACCCGCTCGCAGTCCTTCAGGAGGACTTCGTACAGCCGGGTCGCGCGATTCAGGTCGCCCGCAGCCGCGTATAGGAGCGCGAGGTTGCTACGTGAGGCCAGGGTGTTGGGGTGGTCTTGGCCCAGTTCCTGCTCCTGGCCGTGCAGGGTGCGCTTGTGCAGTGTGATCGCGCGGTCCAGGTCACCTGCAGCCCGGTAGGCGGCAGCGAGGTCCTCGCGGGAAATGATGGTGGTGGGGTGGTCTTTGCCCAGCACCCGCTCGCAGATTTCTAGGGTGCGTTCGTACAGCAGGATCGAGTGGTCCGCGTCGCCCGCCTCCTGGTAGGCGGCGGCCAGGTTGTTACTGAAGGTCAGCGTGGTCGGGTGGTCGTCGCCCAGGACCCGCTCACACTCTTCCAATGAGCGCTCCAATACCGGGATGGCCCGGTTCACGTCGCCCGCCTCTTGGTATGCGGCCGCCAGGTTGTTGCGCGAGACCAGAGTGTCGGGGGCGCGCTTACCCAGCACCCGCTCCCGGTCTTGCAGAGTGCGCTCGAAGAGCTGGATCGCGCGGCGTATGTCGCCCGCTTTCTGGTGCGCGCCCGCAAGGTTGTTGCTGGTCATCATCGTGTCGGGGTGTTCGTCGCCCAACACACGCTCGAACTCTCTCAAGGTCCGTTCGTACAACGGAATCGCGCGGCCCGGCTGGCCTGCCTCTTGATATGCGTATGCCAAATTGTTGCGAGAGATCAGAGTGTGGGGATGGTCACTACCGAGAACCCGCTCGCGGATGTCGAGCACGCGCTCGAAGGTGGGAACGATTGCGGCCGGTAAGCCCTGCGCCTGCCGGAACACTGCGGCGCAGTTGAGGATACGGGCGGTGTGAACGGTGTCGTGGTCGGGGGTGTGCAGGCTGGTGAGGGTGTCGCTGTGAGGCAGGAGCGCTCGGAAGCGCGGCCAATTTCGGGGCTGGTCGAGTTCGGTGGGGAAGGCATTTGCCAGGAGGGTTGTGGCTTGCCCGCGGGCTTGGTTGATGGCGGCGGTGCGGCGGTGGGGGTCGCGAGGGTCTGCGGTGCGTGCAAGGGCCTGGACGAGGCGGTGGACGGACAGGGTGCCGTCGTGGTTGTCGACGACCATGCTGTAGGCGATGAGCCGGCCGATCGCGGTCGCGCGTTCCGGCGGCTCTGCGAGAGCGTCGAGGAGGTCGCGGGGAATGCGGTCGGGGGAGTACCAGGCCAGGATGCGTTGGATGTCCCCAGCCAGTGGGGTGTCGGTCAGACGGTCGAGGGTTAGGCGCCAGATTAGGGCTACGGTGCGGTCGGACTCGCTGCCCTCGGGGCCGGCGGCGAACACCGTCGCAGGATGCTCAGCCAACATGCCCAGGTAGTCGCGCGGGGTGATGCCTGTCTCGGCGCAGTACGCGGCGGCCTGCTCCACGGCCAGTGCTAGATATCCGAGTTCCTCGCACAGAGCGTTCGCTCCGCCAGTCTCCCGTGGCCCGTGGTGGGTGAGGACCCGGGCGAACAGTTCTACGGCGTCGGTCGGAGAGAGGGTGCCGAGTCGGCTGCTTGTGGCATCGTGGTGCCAACCGGTCGCCCGACGGCTGGTGATCAGGACCAGGCCACCCGGGATCCGGTCCAGCAGTGGACGGATATGGGCCGGGTCCTCGACATTGTCGAGCACCAGCAGCCACTGGTCGTGCGTGGCAAGCCACCGCATTACGGTCTCGGTCTGTTCCTCGGCGGGTTGGCTGGTCAGCCTAGGGTGAAGGGCCCGTGCAAGCGCGGCCAACCCGGCATCCACAGCGGACGTACTGTCGGCGGTGATCCACCACCGCACTGCCTCGGGCCGGCCCGCTGCCCAGTGCGCTGCAAGCGCCGATTTCCCGACCCCGCCCAGACCGTGCACCGTGTGGACCACGGCGTGACCCGCCTCGGAGAACGCCGCGTCCAGCGCGCGGAGTTCACCCGCCCGGCCTATGAACAGCCCGGATCGCACGTTCGACACCTTGTCCACCAACTCCACGGAAGTGCCCCTGGGCTCGAAGTAAGCCCGACGCACCGGGTCGCCCTCGGGACTGTGAAGCCTGCGCATCAGCTCCGTTTCGTCCCACAACCGAAGCACGACACCGTGGCCCTGCTCAGTTCGCTTCTTCCACCCGTCCCACCATTTCGCCGCGGGACCGTCCATGCAGGAAGGGATGCACAGCACCCACTCCGTAATCGTGTGACCGTTGGCTTGCGCCGCCTTCAGCGCCTGGGCGAAGGACTCTCGGATCTGCTGTGAGTGGCTTGTGGTAGTCACAGGCATGAAGTATTTGCACTGCCACACGGCGATCGCACCGCCGAGGTCTCCGGCGAACGCGTCCACGCCCCAGTCCCCGGGATTGGCCTCGATTCTGCGGACGTTCGGAGTCGTGGCCCCGGCCAGCTCCGCGATCATCTTCTCGAACTCGGCGCGGGCTCCGTCCACGCTGCCGGTACGGAGCTCGTGCGCCCGGAAGTTGATGAGAGGCACGCCGACTGCCGCAGGCATGGAGGAAATCAACTTGTCCCCGCCCCTCCTCATTCCGCAGACAGCAGCACCTGTTTGTCTTGCTCGCTGCGCACCACTCAGTGTGCGCTCATCCTACTTGGCACGGCCTTCGGGCCACAGTGCCCCCGCAGGACGCCATCGCCGAGACCTCAGGGCATCCGCTCCGGGCACCGGATGGTGGCTGAATCGTCGGCCCCGGACGTCTACTTGAGGTCCGTCCGAATAGGCTGGCGACGGACGGGATCGATTTACCCAGTTCCGATAGGCCTGTGATCACGCATATCTGCACACGGCTGGAGTCTTCTGAAGATGGCGAGAGATGTTCTGCGATCTCGCCGACCAGATCCGATCGAGAAACGTCCGCAGGCCGGGTAACGGGGCCCGTGCACCAGCCTGAAGTCCTGCCGTCCCACCGCTGCCAGTAGCTTCTCGTCCTTGGCGAGCAGTGCACGCCGAAAGTCGTCGACGGCCCGGTGTGCCATCGTCGGATCCGCCGCACGCTGCCTGAACCGATTGAGCGGACAGCGCGTGCTTGTTTGTGGTGCTCATTCTCGACACCGACAAGCCTGGATGGCCGACCGGTTCTGGCGCACCCCCAACTACCCGCCCAAGTCCGCCGCTGCGTGACCCGGTCCCCCCGGACCTGGAGCCCGCCGGGCGCAGGGAGCGCCCATGCCTGAGATTGGCGTGTGCGGCGCCACCGGACTCTTCGGCTGGCCGGAGCCCGTCGGCGGCGGCCGCTGAACGTGGCGCCGGCGGGCAGCTCAGGACTCGACGTCGATGCCGTAGTCGGTGGCCAGGCCAGCCAGTCCGGTGTCGTAGCCCTGCCCGACGGCGCGGGCCTTCCATCCGTCGGAGTGCCGGTAGAGCTCCATCGCGACGGTGACCGTTTCGCCCGATGCGAAGGGCTCCGGCTCGAACGACAGGAGGTTCCCTGACAGTTGGGTAGCCTCGGCCCGCCAGGTGGTGTGCTGGTCGAAGACGGCGGTGGGTTGGGCCTCGAGGTCGATATTGACGACGACGGCGATGCTCCTGACGGCATCGGGGACACTGCCCAGGACGGCCGTGACCGTGTCGCCGTCGGCTCGGACGCCGTCCTGCTGAGGATGGTTGTAGAAGACCAGATCGTTGTCGTTGCGCACTTTGCCGTTGGCGGCGAGCAGCACTGCAGATACGTCGACGGGCGCTCCGGTGGCGATGATGCGCACGGTGACGGGAGCTGTCTGCAGTGGGGCGTTGCCTCCCTTGGCCAGTTGTTGCACTGGACCTGCACGGAGATTGCCCGCAGTCTGATCTGCGACCACCGGAGGGGTTGAGGTTGTGAGTGTACTGATCGCGCTCTGGAGAACCGGCCAGCCTTCGGATTCTTCTCCTGGCCAGGGCCAGGTCATGCGCTGTGCGCCGAACTGCTTCGCGGTGGGCGGTTCACCGAGTGCCTCATGGAGCTGGACATAGCGCAGGCTCTCCGTGGCCAATCGGCTCAGTTGCCACTGCCGACGCGACTCATCCGGGTCGTTCATCCAGGTGTCGTGGTCGAGAGACTTGCCGCCCAACGCGTCGTAGACCCTGCGGGCGAAGTCATAACCGTCGCAGGTCAACAGACGGGTGGGCCGGTGCTGCTCGGCTGCGGCCGGCTCCCCGATGGCCGTGTACACGGAACCCAGGTCACCGCCGGTCCAGCGATTCGCCGCAGTGGTGGCGAACTGGGCGAACTGGATCAGGGTGGGCGGACGGCCCTTGGCGGCGACGAACCTGTGATGGGCACCGGCCACATCTTCCAGCTCGGTGCGCCAGCGCTGCCGGAGGTAGTCGTCGAGGTGTTTCTCAGCCCATGCTCGGCGGTGCCGTGTCACGATGTCGCGCACGCCCTCGAAGCCCTCACGACGAGTGGAGTAGCCGATGCCCGAGGACACGGTGATGTCACCGAAGGGCGTGCCGTCCGAGAACCCCCTGTCCCTCGTGATCCTCTCCTCCGGCCCCAGGTGCTGTTCTGCGGTACGCAGCTCTTCGAACAGGGAGGGGTCGACTGGACAGCCGACCCTCTGGAGTTCGGTGAGGGAACGTCTGTAGTAGTCACCGACGCCGGACAAAGAGGTGCGCGAGTAGGGGCCCTCACAGACGAACCAGGCAGTGAGGGCAACCCCGTGCCAGAAGTCCACTGCAGGGCCGAAGGCGTCGGCCATCAGCTGGTGTGGCCGTGGATTGCTCACGATGCTGCGGGAATGGCGCTGAAGCGTCATCGTGTCCCACAACTGGCCTACGCGCTCGTTCACAGCGGTGGGCAGGATGTCTCGGTACAACTGGACAGTGTGGCCACGGTCGTTCCCAGAGAGTGCCATGAGGTCCTCGTCGACCAATCCCCACAGTGAGCGCATACCCGGAGCTTGCATGGCGTGAGCCTGGTCGAAGGCCGTCCACCACTCACGCAGCGCGTCACTGCGTTCTTCAATCGGGGAGAGTGAAGACGATCCCCCGAGGAAGGCGGCGAGTACTGCGTGGATCTCTTCTTCGGCCACCCCGGACTCGGTCGCCATGGCCGCCGCCTGGGAGGACATGCCTACGTACAGGCGAGGCTCGGGGAGCGTGGTAATGACTTCCTCGTCCGGATGAGGGGGCGCTTGCAGGTAATCCAGCACAGCGAGCCAGTCGCCGGAGAAATAGCCGGAGACGACGGGCTGCAGGGCCCGCGTCAGCACGCGACGCGCCAGGGCCGTCCCGACCTTGGCGGACTTGGCCTTCTTGGCGAAGCCCTCCATGAGGGACTGCACCTGCGTCATGCGATGACGGGCGACGAGTTGCGACAGGTCGCTGGCGGCGAGTGAGTCCAAGAGATCAAGGCGTGCGCGATGTTGCCCAGCTCGGTCCAGGCGGTGCCAGCCGGCCCCGAAGCGGAAGCACTCCAGGACATCGGGAGCCAGACCCAGGCGAGCGAAGCGGCTTTCGATCCCACCCCACAGCTGCCGCTGTTCCTCAACCGATCCGATCGGCCCTGCCGCCCGGATCCGGACCGGCTCCATCAGCGTTTCGAACAACGGGTTCAACAATGCCCACAACAACACCAGATCGGCGCTGTCCACGGCGCTGATCCTGGCAGTGTCGTCCGCTGTAACCGTCATCGCATGAGCCGCGCGCCGTCGCATCAGATGCGGCAGGTTCACCACACCAGCCTTCAGAGACAACTTCTGCGGTAGGTACCAGGCCCCCCGACGCTGCTGCTCCTGGACACCAAACACGTCCGTGCAGATCAGGCCCTCGTGCGGCGAGAGACCCACCAAGGCGACGGTGTCGGAGGTCTGAGGCCCCTTAGCCTGGGTGACTCTGACGATCGGCTGCCCGTTGAGTGCGGCTTCCAGGAGTCTCGCGGCCATCCCGTCGAGTTCGGCGAACCGCTGGTCCTGGCCCGCGGCAGTCTCCAGAGCGAGGGCCTCGGCTGGGCTCACGACGATGGCCTCTTGCCACCATCGCAGTTGATCACTGGCCACCGGTCAGCCTCCTCACGTACTCGACGAACTGCTCGAACGGCATGGGGGTCGTGGAACTCTGCGCATAGACGGCGTAACGCTGCGCCATCAGCTGCATCCCCCGCTCGGCTCGTCTCGCCTCCACCCGTTCCAGGTCGTGCACCACACGCTGCTCGACGCGGCCCCGTTCGTACAGCACGAACGCATCCACCCCGGCCGGTCCGGTGTCTGCAGACTCATCACCCCTTTCGCCATCGCTGCCTTCGGTTCCATCCGACAGTGATGCGGCATCGATGAGCGGGGCGTCGAGCAGCACCGCGGGATCCAGGTCGTTGTCCACGCACATGGCCTCCAGATGTTCCTCTAGGCCCAATTCTGCGTGGCAGACCACGTCCATGTACTGCTCGTCGGTGGGGACGCTCGCATGTCGCAGGACGCGTACACCACGCCCCACGAACTGGTAGAACTCACCGAAGCTGCCGTAAGGCCGCACCGGCACGACCACGGTGATCGGCGGGAAGTCGTAGCCTTGGCCGAGCATCCGAAGTTGGACGATGCCCTGGAGGTCACCCGAATCTGACTCGAACCGACGCCGGGTCGCGGAAATCGCCGACGCAGACATGCTGTGATGCAAAGTCCCACAGGGTATGCCGTGTGCCTCGGCGATCCGAGCGATCTGGTGGGCGTGAGCCTCACCCATCGCCGAGAACAGAACCCGAGGCTTGACTGGAGCCAGCAGCTTGGCCTGCTCGTCTAGACATGCTCGCGTCACCGCCATCACCTGGTGGATCGATGCGTCTGACCGCGCGGTGATCCGTGCCATCTTCCGCTCGTCCCCGAGCGCCGCGAGCAACGCCTCCCGGCCCACGATCTCCTCGCGCCGGCCGTCCGGCCAAATAGCCTCGTACACCGTCGCCGCTGCATCCGGGGCGAACCTGCGGACCCGCAAATTCTTCGCGGATCCGTCCGCGACGGAGTCCACCAACTTGTATCGATAGACGACGTCGGCGTCGATGGGCTTGCCGTCGAGGCGCTTGAAGCAAGCCGACATGAGCAACGTCCGCGCATGACGGAAGTGATCGAACAGCCGCTGGTAGGAGTCACTGGCAGCGATGTGCGCCTCGTCCACCACGATGAAGTCGATTTCGTTCGGCGCCAGTTTCGCCAGTAGATCCCCGGGCTTGTCACCGGTGCCCAGGGCATGGAAGTTCGTTACCAGAACGTCGGCCGCCAGCAGCTGTTCCCGGGTCACCTGGCTGATCTGCGTGTCGTCCGCGTCCAACACCACGGTGTGCGGCGGGCGGGCCCCCGGCAGCAGGGGGCCGCCCGCCAGCCCGTACAGAACGTTCCCCGGAACGCCGGGGTCGAGGGCCTTGGCGAAGGTGCCGCGGATTACCGAGCCAGGTGTCACCACGAGAGCCCGGCGTTTTGTGAAGGAAAGCGCGGCAGCTACGCACAGCGCGGTCTTGCCAGCTCCGACAGCCATCACGGTTGCCGCGTGGCGGCCACCGGAGGCGTAGTAATTGGCCAGCGCACCCAACGCTTCGTCCTGGCACGCCCTCAGCGGCCCTCGGTCCACCAGGGCCCGGATTCCGTCGAAGTAGGCGGTGCCAGAAGCTGCCGGGCCGTATCGCGGAGGATCGGCGGACCGCATCGGATCGCCCGCCATATCCGGCACTTCGACGTGGGGCGTCGCGACGACAAAGGGGGAGAGCCCTGCATCGCGGTGGAGCATGGCCTGCAGCTGTGCGACGCAGCGACGGGTGTCAAGGCGCACGGCATCGTAGGAGAACCGCAGCACGGTCAAACCGGTGGCTGCCAGGTCGTTCTGGCGGAGCCTGTCGTATGTGAACGCGGCGCGGTCACTATGGAAGGCGAAACCATCCAGTTCAATGGCAAGTTGGAGTGAGTTGCCCGCGATGAGGTAGTCCAGTCGGTACGAGCGCTCGTTGACCGTCACCGGATGCTGGCTGTGCACCCGAGGCACGATGCCCGGTTCGACGGCAGGAGTGAGCACCCATCGAAGGAAGGCCTCCTCCAGGAAGGACGCAGAGGGGATCAGCTGGTCAAGGCGAGTGCTCATAGCAGTCCGCCCGCGGCACCCTCGGCAGTCAGAGCGTCGGTCTTCTCTAATAGGCGCTCGACCACATCCTCGCCCTGCTTGAAGCTGGTGAGCCTGCGAGCCAGCACCAGCGCTTCCGCGAGGGCCCCTTCGCGCTCGAGAAGAGAGATCAAGCGCGGCACGGACGTGACCCTTACGAACGTGTCCGGACGGATGTTCTCGTCGAACGACACCGCCTGCGGTGCGGCCTCCATCAACTCCAGGTCCAGCTTGGCGAAGACCTCGAGCATTTCTAGGCCGGCAGGGTACGAACGGCGGTCGCTCCACAGACGGTCGACCGCACTCTGAAGGACGAAGTGGTAATCCATGGCCGAGCCCGGAAGCTCCAGGGCCTCCCAGACACTCGCGAGGTGCTCCGCGCCCCTTGCGTCGAAGGGTACGTGCTGGCTGGCCGGGGTCGCGGAGGTACTACCCTCGGCGGTCGGCCACATAGGCGTGCCGTACGACTCATCCGGTCGGACGGAGGCGCCGGGCAGCTGATCCCTCTTGACACCAGGGCTGCCGACGAAGGCCAAGCCTGGGATCGATGCCATTCGCTCGAACCACGTTCTCAACAGCTCCCACCCCTGTTCGTCCGTGTACGGCTCAGCACGCGCGCCATGTCACACACGACACCTATTGTCACAGCACGTGGTGTGTCGAGACACCCCAACTGGGTACCTCCTGCCGCCCCTATTGGAGAGATGTTCATGCGGCGAGGGTGGTGTTGAGGATGGTGGCTGCTTGACCGATGGTGCCGGGCATGAGGTGGCGGTAGGTCTTGAAGGTGATCTCGAGGTTCTTGTGGCCCATCCATTCGGCGACGTCGGTGATGGGGATGCGGTGGGCGAGGCAGTTGGATGCGAAGAAGTGGCGGAAGCCGTAGAGGACCATGCCATCGGGCATGTCGAGCTTCTTGGTCTGTTTGATGCGGCGCCACTGGTTGTTGAGCAGGTAGCTGGCGTAGGGGCGTGAGCGGTCCTGCGGGTGGCGGAGGAGGTAGCCGTCGACCGCTCCGTGCGCCTCCGTATATCGCTCGATGGCCTCCTTCACCTTCGGTGGTAGGGGGACGTCGCGGTACTCGCCCTTCTTGCGGTGCTTGAGGCGGTCGTACTGCTTGGTGGTGCGGTTGACCTGTTCGGTGACGCGGTAGGTGTCGGCGGCAACGATGTTGTTGAGGTTGACGGCCGCCGCCTCGCCGTTACGGAGGCCGCAGCCGCTCATGAGGTCGACGAGTAGTTGGAAGGTGTCGTCGCCGACGGTGCGTAGGACGCGGAGTTGTGTGGGGGAGGGGATGACGGCGCGCTTGGGGTCGTAGACGGGGGCTTGAACGCCGAGTAGGGGGCTGTCGAGGTAGATGCCGAGGCGGTGGGCGTCGAGGAGGATGGCCTTGAGTTTGTCGAAGGCGCTGGCCTGGGTGGCCAGGCCGGTGCCGGCTCGTTCCATGGCGCGGATGAAGTGCTCGACGACCTTGTGGTCGAAGGAGTCCATGCGGCGGCTGCCCAGGGTGGGGAAGAGGTGGTGCTCCAGGAGCGAGTCGAGGTGGAGGAGGGAGGCGGGTGCGAGGTGGCGTTGGCCCTGCTTCCACTCGCGGGTGTAGTCGCGGAAGGTCATGGGGCCGTATTTGGCGATGCGCTCGGTGCGGGTCTGGTTGGCCGGGGTGGTCTTGCGTTCGTTGTAGACAGCCACCAGGCGTGTGATGGCCGCCTCCCGGCTGGTGAAGCCTGATTCCTGTTGCTGGCGGCCCATGGCGTTGCGGTAGCGGATCTTGTAGGGATGGGGGCAGCGGGGCCAGTAGGCCGGGCCGTGACCGCATTCCTTGAATACGGTGCCCATGCCGTGTGCCAGAGTGGTTGGTGCCATCAGTGTGACGCTCCTCGGACCGATGCTGACGATTTGCTGACCGTCACCGATCCAGTACCCCTCTGACCTGCGAAAACTTGTCCTAGTGAATAAATGTTCTGGAACTGGATCGGGCGTAGCAACGAAGAGATCATCCAGTTCCGCAAGGACTGGATGGAGGGCACCCGCTACGGCGAGGTAAAGGGCTACGACGGCCCCCCGATCCCCGCGCCGCAACTCCCGCCCGTCCCCCTGAAGGCACGCGGCCGGGTGCGCTGACCTGCACTTTCGTGCAGCAGGCCGACCAGCCGAGACCAGCCCAGGAGAGGCCGTAACCCACGCGGAGATCATCCCGTCGAGGCGAGCGCAGGGAGGCTCCGCGCGACCCTCTCCGGGCCCTCGCCGTTTCCCAGGTATGACCAACGGTTCGTCAGGCCGCTCGTGGCCGCAAACGAGCCGGGGACGGGGTCCTCGTTCTGGGCGGACCCGCTGCCCCGGACCGTTCCTGCCCCGCCCGGGCCCTACCGGATACAGGTCGGTGCCGGGTCGCTGACCGAGGGGCCGTTGCGGAAGACCGGGCAACGGCCCTCGGCCGTCTTCGTGTCAGTCGGCGGGATCAGTACGCGAAGCTGGACCTGGCGTTGATGGCGGCCGCGACACGGGAGACGTCGCTGCCGGGGGGCAGGGTTTGGACGGGCTCGGCGCTGGAGGTGGTGCTGCCGTTGCCCAGCTGTCCGCCGGCGTTGGTACCCCAGGCCACCACCGAGCCGTTGTCGAGCACGGCCAGGGTGTGCTCTCCGCTGCCCGCGATGTCCTTCACACCGAGAGGGGTTTCGATGGGGACGGGAGTGGTGCGGTCGATGGTGGTGCGGTCACCGAGCAGGGAGCCGGCGTTGTCCCCCCAGGCGCTGACGCTGGCGTCGCTCAGGATGGCGAAGCTGCTGGAGGCGGTCGCGGACACCTTCGCGACGGAGTCGAGGAACTGGACGTCGACGGGGACCTTGCTGTGGTTCTCCGTGCCGGTGGTGGCGATGGTGTCGTTGCCCAGCTGGCCCTTGTTGTTGTGACCCCAGGCCTTGACGGTGCCGTCCGTCGTTCTGGCCAGCACATGCCTGCATCCCACCGAGATGGACTCCACGTCGGCCAGGTCCTTGACCTGTTTGGGGACATTGCTGGCGGCAGTGGCGCCGTTGCCGAGGCGGCCGTCGGTACCCGACCCCCAGGCCCACACCGTGCCGTTCTTGTGCAGGGCGACGCTGAAGTCACAGCCCGCGCCGACCTTGTCGATCCCGCTCAGGCTTTGAACCGCCACCGGGGCGGTCGACGGTGTCGTACTGGTCGTCCCGTTGCCGAGCTGGCCCGAGCCGTTGCCGCCCCAGGACAGGACGCGACCACCCTGCACGGCCAGCGCGTGGTTGAGACCAGCGGAGACATGGCTGATGCCGGAGAGCTTGGCGACAGCGGCGGGACGGTTGTTGTTCGTGGTGGTGCCGTTGCCGAGCTGGCCGTCCTTGTTCGAGCCCCAGGACCGTACGGTGCCGTCCTTGAGCAGTGCGATGGCGAAGGTGGTGGCGGGGGCGGCGGGAGTGGTGACGGCCTCCGTGCCGCCCGCGGAGAGTTCCTGTACGTCCGCGCGCGCGATGCCCTGGACGGCGGTGGGGGTCGTTTGCTGGACCTCGTTGCCGTTGCCGAGTTGGCCGACGGTGTTCGCGCCCCAGCTGCGGACCCACGGGTCGCTGCTCCCCGCGTGAGCCGGTAGGGCGGAGGCGGTGAGTGCGGTGAGTGCGGTGAGGGCAGTGAGGGCGAGAGCTGAGGTGAGGGCGACTGCCGGGGTGGTGCGCAGGAGGGTCATGCCCGGTCCTTTCGAAGGGTTGACGTCAGTACGTGTACGAGGTGTTGCCGCCGAGTGATGCCGTCACCTTCGTGATCGCGGACCCTTCGTTGAGGACGGTGACCAGCTCGTGGCGCGCGATGGTGGTGCCGTTGCCGAGCTGGCCTTCGCCGTTGTCGCCCCAGGTGTAGACCTTGCCGGCGGTGACCGCGATGCCGTGGCGTGCGCCCGCGGCCAGGCTCTGGACGCCCTCCAGGCGGCGGATCTCGACGGGGGAGGTGCGGTTGGTCCGCGATACGTTGGCTTCGAAGGCCGCGTCGGGCTCGAGGAGTTGGCCGTACTGGTTGCTGCCCCAGCCGAAGACTCTGCTGTCGCCGGTGCGGGCGTAGTTGTGGTGGGCTCCGGCCTCGATCTCGGTCACGCCCTCCAGCCAGTCGACGTCGACGGGGACGGTGGAGGAGGTGGTGCTCGAATTGCCCAGCTGCCCGTACAGGTTGTAGCCCCAGGACTTGAGAGTGTTGTCGGAGGTGAGCGCGACCGCGTGGTGGCAGCCGGCATCGATCTCGATGACGTCCTCCAGGCCCTGGACCTGGCGGGGTACGGAGCTCAGGGCGCGGCTGCCGTTGCCGAGTTGACCGTGTACGCCGCGCCCCCATGCGTAGACCTTGCCGTTCTCCAGCAGGGCCAGGCTGAAGTCGCACCCCGCCGAGATCCGCTTGGCCTTGAACGAGCCCTGGACCCGGTCGGGGACCGTGCGGCTTTCGCCGGTGCGGTTGTTGCCGAGCTGCCCGTAGGCGTTGTCGCCCCAGGAGTAGACCTGGCCGCGGTCGTCGAGCGCCAGGGCGTGCGAGCCGCCGGCCGCGACGGCCTTGATGCCGTCGAGGCTCGGGACGGTGAGGGGCACGGTCTGGTTGGAGCGCCCGCCGTTGCCGAGTTGGCCCGAGGAGTTGTGTCCCCAGGCCTTGACGGTCTTGTCGGTGAGGGCAAGGACGAAGGAGTCCGACGAGGAGGTGCCCCCCGCGGACATCTCCGTCACGTCGCCCCGGAAGAGGCTGGTCACGGAGGCCGGTGAGAGGCTGTCGGCCAGGGTGCCGTTGCCGAGCTGGCCGGTTCGCCCGGCTCCCCAGGCGAGTACGGTCGGCTGGCCCTCGTTGGCGCCGGCGGTGGTCGCGGTGGCCGGCAGGGCGGCGATGGCGGCGGTGACGGCGAGCGCGGCGAGCGTGCGGTTGAGCAGGGTGCGGCCGGGTGGACGGGCCATGGGGGCTCCTTCGGTGAGGCGCAGGGTGGAGGCTGTGGCGGGGGCCGGGCCGCGTTCCGGGCACGGCCTCCAGGGACTCCGGGACTTGGGCTGCTCCGGGGGCGTGCGTCACCCGTGGCGATGTCCGGGGGACACCGTCACGGGCGTCGGAGATATGAGCAGATTGTCCGAATTGGGTGATGTGTGCGAGCTGGAATCGCCGAACCCACTCGTGTGCCCGTCCGCCGCACGGGTTGTGGGGAAGGGGTGCGGCGCTGGCCTGTTGTGGTGAAGTCGACCTCCGGCGGCGTGGCGGACCGTGGAGTGCGATGGTGCGGCTGTCCGGCCGTCGGCCGCGGGGGTGTGCGGTGCACGCTCATGGGGTCGGTGCTGCTACCCGGTCGTTCCTTCGGGGTGCGGGCGGTCCGGCCGTGTCGAGGTCCGGACGGCGGTGTCCGTCGTGGTCCGGCTCACCCAAGCGGCTGTGGATCCGAAAAATCTGATGGGCTCAGGTCAAGATCGGCCAAAGTGGTGAGCCCGGACGGTGACCTGACCGGCGGAGATCGCAATGTGTAATCGAGGCGGATACTTAGCGTAGGCGCCCAGCTGTGGCGCCCACCCCCCATTCGCCGTCCCGGAGAAGGCCATGCGCCACCGCATCCGTCCGTCCCGTCCGCTGCTCCTCCTCGTGTCGGCCCTGACCGCGGCTGCCGTCTGCGGCCCCGCCCCGTGGGCATACGCCACGCCGGCACCCGTCCCCCTCGCACGGTCGGTGCCGGCCCCCGACGACGAGGATCCACCCTGCCCCGGAGGCGAGCCGAAGCCCTGCGGTGCCGCCCCGGCCGAACGCGACGATGTCGAGGCCGACCGCAAGGGCGTCGAGAAGGACACGGAGACGGCCGAAAAGGACATCGCGGCGGCCAAGAAGCAGGTCGAGGAGTGCCGGCCGGGCTCGAAGGAGTGCATGACCGGCCTTGCCGGTTCCGGGACCGAGGAACGCAAGGGCCTGGACGAGGCCCGCAAGGGGTTGGACGAGTTCAAGCCCGCACCGGCCGACAACGCCGCGACGGCAGTGGACGGGGCGTGCGCCGCCTTTGCAGCCGAACTGCCCGCAGGCCTCACGTCTTCCGGAGGGGCGCCTTCGATGACCGGTGTCTGCGAGCTGATGAACCCGTGACCGATACGAAGATCCACGCGCGGCGCACCGCCATGCCGAGGGCAGCGGCACTCGCCGTACTCCTCGTGCTCATGCTCGCGCCCGTGTCCCTATCCGCTCCGGCGAGCGCCGCCCCGGTGCCCAAGAAGGCACCCCCGCTCCCCACGGTGCAGGCCTTCGACGGGGACACGCCGCTGCCCTCGCCGGCCCGTATCCGCGAGCACTGCGCCAAGCACCGCGACGACTGCCGCTTCACGATCGACGCCGCCGCGTCCGGCGAGTACTACAGCGCCGTCAAATCCTTCGGCAACGCCGTCGTCAACTGCACCCGGGACCCGATCAGGGTGGATCGGCAGATCGTCCTTCGCACGGGCAGCACGGACAACCTCGGCGGCGACATCACGGGGAAGCTCGCCGTCGAGGGCCAGATCAACGCCTCGGGCGAAGTGAGCGCCGGGGTCGACGCGAAGGGCAAGGGGGAGTTCGTCACCCCGAACAAGCAACAGGGCCCCCATGCGACGGTAGGGGCCGAGGCCGGGGTCAGCGGCAGCGGGAAGGTCGGCGGGTCACTCGGCGTCAAGGCGGCCTTCGAAGGCGCGTTCAAGCTCTCCTACCAGCGCAGCTGGACCACCGAGCAGACCGAGACGACCACCTACAGCACCACCGTCCGGTCCGGCGAGGCCCTCGCCTTCGGCGCCAGCGCCGCCATGCAGCGGATCGCAGGCACGCTCACCACCGGCACCGGGCTCAGTGCACGCAACGTCGTCGTGGACGGCCCGTCCACCGTCAACAACAGCACCTTCATGGCCGACACCTTCGCCGTCCCCGCCTCGGTGTGCGACCGGGCGGGCGCCAAGGGCAAGAGCGACGTCGAGGTCAACGCCGAGGCCGCCGAGCGGATCGCCGCGCGCCAGGATGCGAACCAGGCGGCCGCGCAGCAGACCGGCAAGGACATCAAGGCCGTCGGAAGCAAGATCGCCGAGTGCCCGGCCGGCAACGCCGTGTGCATGGAGGAGCTCGCCGGCAAGGGCGAGCGCGAGGAGGCCGGCATCAAGGGCATGGCGGACACCATCACCGCCTTCCGGCCGGAACCCGCCGACAACGGCACCGCCGCCGTCACGACCACCTGCGCGAACTTCCCGGGTTCCCTGCCGGGCGGCGCCGCAGAACAGGGTCAGGCCCCGTTCCCCGCCACACAGCTTTGCTCGCACCTCGGATCCTGAGCGGCCCACAGCCCCTGAGGAGGGGAACTTCCGATGACCACGCACTTCCTGGGCCGTGGTGCCCTGCTCCTGCCCGTGCTCGCGCTCGGCCTCGCTTCAGCGCCGGCTCCGGCCGCCGCCGACGGCAGTACCCGGCAGGGGCCGGGAAGGCTGCCCGCGGCTCACGCGCGTACCGCGGACGACCGCCAGACACGGATCGAGGAGATCCTGGAGTACTGCGGAAGCAAGCGCAACGCTTGCTCCTTCCAGATCGACACGGCCCGCACCCGCGAGTACGCGACCGCCGTCACCTCGCTGGGCAACGCCGTCGTCAACTGCACCACCGACCCGATGACGGTGGACCGTACCGTCACCCTGCGCACCAGCAGCTCCGACAACATCGGCGGGGAGATCTCGGGCCGGGCCACCGTCGAAGGCACGGTCACCGCGACCGGCGAGGTCACGGCGAACCTCGCCGACGAATCTTCCAACGGCCACAAGACCCCCTTCCTCAACACCGGTCCCACCTCGGAGAAGGGCACCAGGAACACGGTCTCCAGCGGATCGAAGGAAACCGGCTCGACCAGCGCCAAACAGGCCTTCGAGACCGCCTTCAAGGCGACCTACGCGCGGTCCTGGACCACCGACAACACCGAGACGACCACCTACCGGACGACCGTCAAGCCCTACGACATGCTGGTCTTCGCCGCGAGCGCGGCCATGAGGCGGGTCGTCGGCAGCCTCGTCACCGACCAGGGCAAGAAGATCACCGACGTGGCGGTGGACAGCCCCTCCATGATCAACACCAGCCGCTTCATCGCCCAGACGTACGCGGTGCCCGACAACCTCTGCGGCCGCAAGCGCCCCGGCGGCGACACCGCCCCCGACGAGGACAACGCCCATCCCGTACACGGCACCCGCCGGTCCCGCTGAGGAGCCCGCCGTCATGCACCGCTCCATCCGTCCAACCCTCCACGCCCTGGCCGTGGCCGGCCTCCTGCTCCCCTCGCTGCTCGCGGCCGACGCCGTGGGCGCCGCCGCGGCCCAGAACGACGTTCCGGTCCTCAACGGGGGCTTCACCGCACCCGCCTTCACAGGCGAGCGGTCCACCGTCGGCCTCGCCTACTGGACCGGGCTCAACCAGCGCTTCTCCCCCTCCGCCTCCGGCCGGGCCGACGGGGCGGCCGGCGTCGGGCTGTCCAAGTCCGGCAACACCCTCCGGCATCGGCTGCGCGGGGTGCGCACCGGGTCCAAGGTCACCGTCACTTACGAGGACAGCCCCGCCGTCGCCCAGGAATGCACCCGCGACGAGGTCGCCGACGGTCAGCCCTACGCGGTGCAGGGATCCGGCGGGCCCGTACGGGAAATGCGGACCGCGCCCGACCCGGACCGAACGAAGGGCACGCCCGGCCGGGGGCGCTGGACCGAGCGCACCTATGAGTTCATCGCGGACGAGAACGAGCCGGTGCTCACTTTCACCTCCAGGATCGCCAGCGCCGCTTCCCAGGTGCCCTGCTCACCCATGGTCACCAGGGTCCGGGCCGTCGAGGTGCCGCCGCCGGTGGACAAGACAGTCGACAAGTACGCCCTCGGCGCCGCCGAGGCGTACAAGGACAACGAACGCGAGGCCTCGCTCACGGTCGCGGTCTCCAACTGCAACGGTGACAACATCTGCACCTTCCGGCCCGACCCGCGCTACTCCTTCCGCTACTACGACCGGGCCCGGGTAATCGGTGAGGCCTTCGTCAACTGCACCCGAAACGCCCTGGAACACAGCCGCGTCATCTCGTACACCGAACGCGGCCACGACAGCATCTCCCAGACCTACGCCGCCGCGAACCTCCTGCTCGAACCGGCAGCCCGGCTGCCCACCACCGGCGATCGCACGGAGGACAAGAAACGGCTCGCCGAAAGCCACTTGGCCAGGCAGCTCGCCCTCGGCTACGAGATCGCCTGGCAGCGGCCCTTCCAGTGGTTCAGCAGCGACCAGCGGACGGTGGTGGAGAAGATCCAGCCCGGTGAGGTCAGCTGGGTGGAACTGCAGCCCAGCAGGGAACGCGTCGAAGGCTGGTTCGTCAACAAGAGGGACGACTACCGGCTGCACGCCGTGGTCGACGCGCCCTCACGCGCCGTTCCGGACCGCATCTTCCAGCGAACCGGCCCCATGGCCGAGGCGGAGAAGCAGCGCTGCGCGGCCGCCCGCCCCATGACGACCACCCCGGCGGGCGCCGATACCGCGGCCGGCTCCGCCGACAAGGGTCTGCTGGAGATCCCCCCGCCCACCGGGCCGAGCCTACGTCCGGCCCGCAGCATCCCGCTGTCCTGAATTCGCGGTGCCCCGCCCTGCGGGCACCTCCATACTGCGAGAGGAGCCTGGAGCCGCGGCACGCACGTACGCAAGTACCACCGGTGTGAAAGGACCCGCCCTTGCGTGAGACGGACGGCACGCGCGACGCTCGGACCGCCCCGATGGGGACGCGGGTTCGATGGCAGGTGGTCGTCCTGCTGTTCCTGGCCGTGGTCGTCAACTACGTGGACCGCTCCGGCCTGTCGGTGGTGCTCCCCGTGGTGAAGGAGGAGTTCCACCTGGACGACAGTGTGTCCGGACTGCTCCTGGGTGCCTTCTTCTGGACGTACGCGGCGTTCCAGATCCCGTGCGGGCGGCTGGTCGACAGATTCGGGCCGCGCCGCGTGCTGGCCGTCGCCGCCGTGGCGTGGTCCCTGGTCACCGCCGCCACGGGCCTGGCCTCCGGCTGGGTCTGGCTGCTGGCCTCCCGCCTGCTGCTCGGCGCCACCCAGGCCGCGATGTTCCCCGCGGGGACCAGCTGCGTCGCGTACTGGTTCCCGCGCGCCGAGCGGGCGACCGCGAGCGGGCTGTACGACAGCGGCGCGCGCGTGGGGACGCTGCTGACCCTTCCGCTGTTCGCCGTGCTGACGGCAGCCGTGGGCTGGCGCGGGGCATTCGTCCTCGCGGGAGCCGTCGGGCTGGTCTGGGCCCTGTTGTGGTGGAGGCTCTTCCGCGACCGGCCGGACGAAGACGCGCGTGTCGGCGAAGCGGAGCTGCGCCACATCCACGAGGAGGAGGACGCTCCGGTCCCCGAAGCCGTTCGGGCGGATGCCTCCGCGCCCCCGCCCGGCTGGGGCGAGCTCCTGCGCAACCGCACGGTCTGGGGCACGGTGCTCGCCGTGATCGCCCAGTCCTACGTCATCTACTTCTTCATCACCTGGTTCCCCTCCTATCTCGTCGACGCCCGCGGGTTCACCTTGCTCCAGCTCGGGCTCTTCGGCATGCTCCCCGGTTTCGCCGCCATCGTGGGGAACTGGCTCGGCGGGTGGGCCTCGGACCATCTCGTACGGCGCGGCAGGACACTCACGTTCGCGCGCAAGAGCTGCGGGGCCGGCGGGTTGTTGGTGGGCGCCTCCGTGGGCGCGGCCGCCGTCGTGCCCGGTGCCGGGGCGGCGCTCGCGCTGCTGTCGCTGTCCTTCGCCGGGGTGTCGTTCGCCACCTCCGTGCTGCTGACGATTCCGGCGGACATCTCACCACCGGGGACGCCGCTGGCAGGAACCCTGCAGAGCCTGCAGAACACCTTCTCCGGGATCGCCGGCATCGCCTCTCCCGTGATCGTGGGCGTACTCAAGGACCTCACCGGATCGTTCGTGCCCGGGCTGCTGTCCGCCGCCCTCGTCGCGGTCCTCGGCGCCCTGGCGCTGCTGGTCGTGGTGGACCGGATCGACGCCGACGTGCTGTCGGCGGGCCGGGGGCGCTCTGGCGGCCGGACGCGTGGTCGGGCAGGCTTGCAGCGGAGTTCCGTACGCAAGTGACGGCGCCGGCCGCGCACAGCGCGACCGGCAGACGGAAGGCGAAGCGATGGGAGGCCAGATGATCCCGGAGTCGGCGCGCCGGTGGATCGACGACCGGGCCTTCGCGGTCCTGGGCATCGCGAGGCCCGACGGACCGCCGCACCTCTCGGTGGTGTGGTGCGCCACGGACGGGGACGACATCGTGGTCAGCACGCTGCGCGAGCGGCTCAAGTACCGTCTCCTGGAGCGGGATTCCCGCGCGACACTGCTGGTGTATCCGCGCGAGAACCCCAACTCGTACGTGTCCGTCGAGGGCACCGTCGCCTTCCAGGAGAAAGGTGCCGACGACCTCATCCAGAGGCTGTCGATGCGCTACAAGGGGCGCACCTACCCGGACGATCCGGACGCCCAGCGGGTGACGGTGCGACTGCGGCCGAGCCGCGTCTTCGTCAGGGACCGTCCTGCCACTGGTCGGTGAGGGGCAACTCCCGCCCGGTCCTGGCCGCCTCGACGGCGGTGACGGCCACGTAGGCGGCCGTGTGGGCCTCCTGGAGCGTGGCCGCGCGGGGCGGCTTGCCGTGGGTGCAGCACTCCGCGAAGTGCTCGTGCAGGGCGACGAACCCGGCGTCGTCGTCGGCGAGTACGTCGGTGTGCGGCGCCGGGGCACCGGCGGCGGCCGTGGCCGTCTCGACGCGGAAGTGGCGGCCGTTGAAGCGGCCCCGTTCGAAGGCGGCGGAGCCGGCGGAGCCGACGATGTCGAGGCTGCCGAAGGGGATGTGGGGATCGCTGATCCACGAGCCCTCGACCGTGCCCACGGCGCCGCCCGGGAAACGCATCAGCACCGTGGCGGCGTCGGCGACACCGCCACGGCCCGAGTGCGTCATCGCCGCGACGGAGCGCGGCCGTTCGCCCAGCATCCAGATGATCTGGTCGATCCCGTGCACCAGGGATTCCAGGATGATGCCGCCGCTGCGGGCGTCGTCCCACAGCCATGCGCCCTCCCGGTCCCGCAGGCTGTACATGCGGTGGTAGGCGTGGGCGACGGTGCCGAGCTCACCCGCGGCGACACGGAGCCGCAGCCGCTGCAGGGGCGGCACGAAACGGAAGTGGTACGGCACCATGACGGTGAGTCCCCGGGCGTCGGCCAAGTGCGCGAGCGGCCGGATGCGGTCCGGGGCGAGCCCCACCGGCTTCTCGATCACCAGGTGCTTGCCCGCACGCAGGGCCGCTTCGGCGATCTCCAGGTGCGTGTCGGGCGGCGTGCACACCACCACGGCGTCGATTTCCGGGTCCGTCAGGACGTCGTCGAGGCGGTCGGTGGCCGCCACGCCGCCGAAGTCGGCTGGGAGCCGAGTGGGTGTGCCGGGCTCGACGACGACCCGGGCCAGCTGCGACTGCTCGACCCGGCGCAGGACCCGGGCGTGCCGTCCCGCCGACCATCCGCTTCCGACGATCGCGCACTGGATCATTCGTCTCCTCCTGAGATCCGTAGGGGTTCCGGGGTTTCCCGTACTGCCGTGTCCTTCGTCTCGCAGATGGCCCGCACGGCGCGGGAGGCGAGTTGTTCGGCGGTCAGACCGGCCGCGAACAGCAGATCGGCGTAGTCGCCGGAGCCCGGCGAGGCGGTGAGGTCGCAGCGGACGACGCGGGAGCGAGGGCCGTCCGCCTCCGCCAGGGCCTCGTCCAGAGCGGAGGCGAGCGCGCCCGGGCGGTACTGGTCCTCACAGGCGAGCACGAGGGGGAACCCGGCCAGGGCGGCGGAGAGTTCCCGGGGCGTGGGGGACAGGCGGCCGACCTCGAGGGCAGCTGCGGCGATGCCGTGGCGTTCGATCAGGATCCGGGCCGCCTGCTGTGCCTGCTCGCACAGGGCGCCGTGCGCACACAGCAGCACCTGCCCGACCTGAGGCGTCAGCCGCCGGACGGGGCTCCATGGGCGGGCGGCGTCCGGCGTCTCCCCGAGCGGTACGGGACGGCGCACCAGCCGGACCCAGCGCGGGCCCGGTCGGCCGGCGCAGTAGGCGGCGAGGGCCCGCGCGCTGTCCGTGTCGGAGGGGGCGACGACCTCGATGCCGGGCACGGCGCGCAGGAGGGCGGCGTCCTCGGTGGCGTGGTGCTGGGCGCCGTCGCGGCCCGCGCTGAGTCCGGTCATGCCCGCCAGGAAGGTGACGTCCGCCCCGTGCAGGGCGACGAGGGAGCGGATCGGTTCCAGGGCGCGCAACGACAGAAACGCGGCGAAGCCCGCCACGACGACCTTGAACCCGGCGCGCCACATGCCGAACGCGGCGGCGACGGCGGTCGCCTCGGCCACCCCGACGTCCACCACGAGGTGGGGGTGGCGCCGGGCGAAGTCACCCAGCCGGAACGACAGGGTGGCATCACAGGTGATGATCACGAACGGGTCCGGTCCGCGCAGGAGTTCATCGCACAAGGCGTGGGTGAACGCCTCCAGCTGGCTTTCGTCGGTGGCCGACAGCGCGCTCACCTCCTGACCGCGTGTCGTTCGGCGTACATCCGGAAGTCCGGCGAGGCGGCGTCGGAGGAGAGCAGGACGTTGAGGAGGGTGGGCCGGTCCGCCTCGATTCCGGTCTTCAGGGCCCGTTCGAAGGACGCTTCGTCCCGCACGGTGTGCGCCTGCCAGCCGAAGCCCCGTGCCACCGCCGTCCAGTCGGTCGGTGCGAAGGAGCCGAGCAGGTCCGCCTGCCCGAGTCCGACGGAGGCGACCCGGTTGAGCAGCCCGAAGGCGTTGTCGTTGAGGAGGACGAAGACCAGGCGCGCGCCGATGCGGACCGCGGTCTCCATCTCCTGGCAGGAGAGGGCGAATCCGCCGTCGCCGCCCACGCCCACGACGGTGCGTCCCGGGTGTACGAGCGCTGCCGCGATCGCGGCCGGCAGGGCGTAGCCGATGCTGCCGCTGCCGCGCGGTGCGATGACCGAGCGGCCCGCGCTGCGACAGCGGAAGTGCGCCCCCGCCCAGCTGCAGGCGCGCGAGGCGTCGGCGATCAGCGCGGTGTCGGGCGGACAGGTCCGCTCCACGGCCTGGATCAGCCGGCCGGGGGTGGGGGCGGCGTCGCCCTCGGGCTCGTCGATCAGGGCGCCGGTGGATCCGGTCCAGGCAGGCGCGCCCTGCCAGCCGGACGCGCGCAGGGCGCCCGCCAGGTCCTCCAGGGCCGTGGCGGCGTCGGCGTGCAGGACGTACCGGGGCGACAGGATCCGGCCGAGTTCCGCCTCGTCGATGTCGAGTTGGACGCAGACCGCGTCCGGACCGGGCAGCCGCCCGTAGCCGGTGGACTTGTCCCCGGCCTTGCTGGCGACCCACAGCACCAGGTCGGCGCGTTCGGCGACGGCGTTGGCCCCGGCCGATCCCTTCGCGCCGATGACGCCGAGGCTGTGCGGGTGGGTCTCGGAGATGACGCCCTTGCCGTTGAAAGTCGTCGCCACCGGGACGCGGAAGGCGTCGGTGAGGGCTGCCAGCTGGTCGTACGCACCGGACAGGTGGACACCGCCCCCGGCGACCAGCAGCGGGCGCCGGGCCCTGGTGAGCAGGTCGACGACCTGGGCCAGGGCCGCGGGACCGGGTCGGGTCCGGGAGGTGGTGGGAGGCGCGGCCGGCCCGTCCGTCACCACAGGCTCTGCGGCGGCGGGGTCGGCCAGCACGTCGGAGGGCACGTCGAGGTGGACCGGGCCGGGGCGCCCCCGCATCGCCAGGCGCACCGCGCGGGCCGCCAGTTCGGGCAGCCGGGCGGCGTCCGGCACGGCGACGGTGGCCTTGACGCACGGCCGGAACATCTCCTGGTGGCGGCAGGCCGCCGTCGGCCACCGGTCCTCCTGGCCCAGGGGCACACCGCTGGTCAGCGCGACCAGCGGTATGGAGCTGTTGTACGCCTCGTGCAGGGCGGGCAGCAGCAGCGGCGAGCCGATCCCACCGGGCGCGTCGGCGACGGCGGCCCTCCCCGTGTACCGGGCACACGCGTCGGCCATGTACCCGGCGGCGGTCTCGCTGCGGGCCATGACGTGGCGTACGCCCGCCCGGCGGAACGCGTCGTACAGCGGCAGGGTCGACTCACCGGGCAGGCCGAAGAACGACTCGGCTCCCGCGGCCCGCAGGGCGTCCACGAGGACGTCGGCTCCGGTGCGCTTCACAGGGTCCTCCCGGGAATCGTCCGTCCGGAACCGGAGCGGTCCCGTGGTGGTTCCTGGGCCCCCTCGGCCGCCCGCAGGGCCGAGGCGAGCGCGTGTTCCGTGCGGGCGAGCGTGTCGTCGTCGGGTAGCCAGCTCATCGGTACCGGTTTCTCCTCCAGGGTGGGGACGCCTTTGCCGCGGACGGTGGAGGCCCACAGCACGGCCGGGCCCCTGCCGCTGCCGAGCAGCCGTCCGGTCTCTGCGTCGAGACGCGTGAGGTCGTGTCCGTCGACCGCGCAGAAGGAGGGAGCGGTCGACTCCAGCATCCGCCGCGTGATCATCCCGGCGGGGGTCGCTCCGCCCGACTGGTATCCGTTGGCGTCCACAACGACGAGCAGGTTGCCCAGCCCGGCCCGCACGGCCCACTGGTAGCCCTCCAGGGCGATACCGGACTGGAGTTCGCCGTCGCCGGTCACGACGACGACGCGTCCGCCGCCGCCCCGCAGGGCGAGCCCGTGCGCGAGGCCGGCCGCCGCGGCGACCCCGAGGCCCAGGGAGCCGGTGGTCATCCCGGCCTCGGGCAGGAAGCGCAGGCTGGGGTGGCCCTGGTAGGGGCTGCCCAGCCGTGCGTACGTCCCGTCCCCCTCCCACCCCGTGAGCGCGGCGTACAGGGCGGGGGCGGCGTGTCCCTTGGACAGGACGAGCCGGTCGTGGTCGGGGGTCTCCGCTCCGGCGCCGGCGAGCCGCAGGTGTTCGACCAGTACGGCGAGGAGGTCGGAGACCGACAGGCAGGAACCCAGGAAGCCCCAGCGGGCACGGCGTACGGCGCGGACCGAGGTGAGCCTCAGGCTCAGGGCGCGGACCCGGATGCGGTGCCGGCGCTCCGCGTCGTGGAGGGGGCGGACGTCGTGCGGGGAATCAGTCATCGGCCTGCCCGTCCCGTTCGCCGCCGGTGAGATTGACCAGCACCGGCTCGTCGCGTCCGATCTCGCCGCGGTCGGCGAGCTGGGCGGCGCCCGCGAGGGCCGCGGCAGCGGCGAAGCACACCTCGATGCCCTCGTCCTCGGCGAGCCAGCGGCGTGCCCGGATCATTTCGTCGTCGGAGACCGCCGCGAAGCGGCCGCCGGTGTCGTCCGTGATCGCCCGCATGTAGGGGTAGGTGTTGGTCGGGTCACCGCGCAGGATCGCCTTCGCGAGCCCCCGTGGATGACGCAGGATGTGCTGCGGCCGGATGCGGTCGCTGCCGTCCCGGGCGGCGTGCCACATGGGCGCGCAGCTTTCCTGCTGGACGCAGACGAAGCGCGGCAGGGCGGGCAGCCGGCCCATCGCCAGGTACTCCCGGGCACCCTTGTGCGCTCCGTACACGCCCATTCCGCTGCTGACCGCCTGGAACACCACGGCCGGGGGCAGCGGCATCTCGTCGTACGCCTCCAGGTAGGCCAGCTTCAGGCCCTCCCGCCGGGCGGAGTTGAAGAAACCACCCTCGAAGAGGAGTCCGTGCTCGGCCGCGAAGGCCCGCCCCGCCGCGGCGGCGGCCACGAAGTCGTCGTCGATCACATGCAGCTCCACGCCCGGGTGATCGGTGTACTGGTGTCGGTCCAGGAAGTCCCGCCCGGCGAAGAGGTGGGCTTTCATACCGTCGATGTGACGCAGGCCCCAGGCGAAGGAGGTGGAGCTGTTCCCGGTGGAACTGGCGACGAACTCGAAGACGCCCTGCTCCTGGAAGACCGCGAGCACGCACGCGGCCATCCGGTCCTTGGTGGTCCGGGTGGCGTTGCGGGTCTCGTCCTTCAGGTAGAGGTGTTCCAGACCCAGCCGGGCGCCGAGGACGCGGGCGTGGACGCACGGGGTGTTGCCGTCGCCGATGTGGAGCGCGGATTCGGGCCGCCGCAGCGGCAGGAGGTCGAAGTAGCGCTCGGAAGGAGTCTCGGCGTCCTGTCGCACCCTCGCTGCGGCCAGGTCGTATTCGGGATCAAGGAGCCCGCCGCAGGCGCAGCGGGGTTCGGCGACGGCGTACGGGCGGGCCGTACCGCAGCGGACGCACACCGCCCGGACGTCCTTGCCGTCGCCGGGGTTCGGCGCGCCGGTGCGGCGCTGCCCGCTCATCGGCGCTCTCCCGTTCCGGCCGCGGCGGCGTCGACGGGCGACGTGACGCGCAGTCCGCCGCCCGCGGGCAGTCCGCGTTGCCGGCCGGTGCGGCGGTCCCCGGACAGGAGGACCACGTTCATGTGGTTGGGAAGGTGGGTGTCGTCGAAGCCGAGGACGTGCCCGAGGAGCGCTCCGTCCGCCGCGTGCACCGCGTCACCGACGGCGAGCAGCCCGCCGGTGAACTCGGCGAAGCCCAGGTACGACACCTCGTCGACGCGGTCGCCGCCCGCGGGGGGAGGCGCCGGCGTGGTCATGAGCTCGTGCACGCTGCCGGCGGGCACCGCGCGGGTCTGCCACCGCTCCAGTCGCATGCCGCGGTCGAACCGGCGGTGCTCCATGACGGCGACCCAGCGGCCGGTCATGGCGGCCCGCGGCCAGTTCGCGGCGTCGGGCAGGTCGGGAACGGCGTCGGTGAGCCGCCGCTGCCGCAGGGCGGCCGCCACGGCACGGGCGCAGGCGTCGTCGTACCCGTCGGCGGCGGTCCACGGGAGCGTCGCCGCCTCTTTGAGGAGGGGCGCGTGCTGGGGACTTCCGGGAGTGGCGCCGATGCCGTGCCAGGCCGGGTAGCGGGCGGCCGACACGGCGGCCGCCCGGTGCAGCGCCGCCTGCGGGTCCGTTCCCCGGAGCCCTACGAGGAGCGCGGGCGGCGCCTGTTCCAGGATTCGGCACCCCAGGGCCTCGGCGAGCTCGTCGGGGGTGAACTCCGCCGCCGGGCCTCGGTGGTCCGTGTCCCGAGGGCCGGTGCCCCGCGCGGGGGGTTGGGATGCGGCCAGTGCCGGGAGCGCGGACAGGTGAACGTGCCGGCGCAGCGCGGGGGAGGCTCGCAGGACGGCGAGTGGTACGTCGCACCCTGTGGGAAGGGGACGCAGGCGTAATCGGTCCGGGTCCCGCGGGTCGGCCGTGAGCTGGACGGACGACCAGGACAGCAGGGCGGCGCCGTGCAGGTGCAGCAGTGGGACGACGGCACCGGCCGTTCCCCCGCCGGTGTCGAGCAGGAGCGCGGCGCCCGAGGCGGACCCGACCGCCGCTCCCGCCAGGACCGGGCCGTCCTGGGCGGCGAGCGCGGTCAGCAGCGCCGTGACGAGGCGGGCGGGTTCCCGCAGACCGTGGGGGTCGCCGCACTGGCCGGCGTACAGCACGGTCCGGGCGGCCGTGTCCGTGACGAAGCGGTCCTCGCGTCCCGGCATCCGCACCACGCGGAACCCGTCGGCGGCGCTCAGCGTCCCGGAGGTGGCGGAGCGCCCGCCGTGGAGGGACAGCGGCTCGGAGCCTTCGCCGTCAGAGGCGGTGAGCCGGGCCAGTTCGGGCGGGTCGGCGAGCACGGCCAGGCACACCGCGTCGGGTACCGGTCCGGCCCCGGCACCCGCCGTGGTCACGTGGACCGACCGGAGGACGGTGATGGCGTAGCCGACGACGGCCGGGTCGTCGCTCAGCAGTCTGACCCGACGCGTACCGACGGCGAAGTCGGCGGAGAAGGCGCCGGCCCCGCCGGCGCGGGCGCCCAGGCCTGCAGCGAGGCGGACGAGCGGCAGGTCGTGGTGCGTGGCAGCGATCACGGGACTTTCCCTCTTTTCGCTGGATGACGTCGCTACGGCGGCGGAGGTGGTGGGTTGCGGGGGTGTCAGTCGAACCAGCCGTCCGGGACGGTGACGCCGAGTCCCGGTTCGCGGGGCAGGCTCAGGCGTCCGTCCCGTACCTCGAATCCGCCGTGCGGACCCTGTTCGGGATCGAGGATGACGAGGGAGAAGTAGTAGTCGCAGCCATCGGCGAGGAGAGGCAGCGTGAGCATCTGGTGCAGCGCCGCGGTCGTCCCCAGCCGGGACTCCTCGAAGGCCCCGGCATACCCGTACACCCCATGGAGCGCCGCCGCGGCCGCGATCTGCCCGACCGTGCCGTAGCCCCCGAGCTTGCCCGGCTTGAGGCTGATCAGGTCGTAGGAGCCGTCCGCCAGCAGAGCGCGCGCGTCGGCGGGAGTGCGGCATCCCTCGTCCGCGCAGAGGGGGACCGGGAAGGACCGGCGCAGCCGGCGCAGCGGCTGGTGGTGCTCGGGGGCGAAGGGCTGTTCGACGTAGTCGATCGGCACGTCCGCCACCGCTCCGAGGAGGCGGTGCACGGCCAAGGGGTCTCCGGCGCAGTTGAAGTCCAGCCGGATCGACACGTCGTCGTACCGGCCGGCCAGGGACGCGATCCGGGCGGCGTCGGTGCGCCAGTCCCTCACCCCCGTCTTCAGCTTGAAGATGCGGTATCCCTCTTCGTACCGGGCCTGGACGAGGTCGGCCTCCAGCGCGACGTCCTGGGCCGAAACGGAATAGGAAAGGCCGAGGTCGTGGCGCCGGAGTCCGCCGAGAAGGGTGTAGACGGGGACGCCGAGACTGCGCGCGGCGAGGTCGTAAAGCGCCGTCTCGACCGCGTTTTTCGCTGCCGGATTTCCGACGATGGCCCTGTCCAAAACCGAACGGCAACCGTTTAGATCAAGAACGTCACGCCCTACGAGGGAGGGGCCGATGAGTTTTTCGGACACCTGGCATATTCCCTCCGGTGTTTCCGAGGAGAAGAGATTCCAGGTGGCTGCCTCGCCGTAGCCGCAGACGCCATCGTCGCTGCGGACGCGAATGAATACGTTGGTTACGGAGTCGAGCAGGGCGCCGGCGCCCATTTGCTGTTTCTCACGTGTCGGCAGGATGCGCGTGGCCGCTGAAACATCCCGTATTCGCACGAATCACCCCAAGGGCATATGTCTTGTTTGTTGGCATTCATGGCCTTACGTCACACACTCGCGATCATTTACAGTACGAGCAGCAGACGACCCCGTGTAAGGCGCACTTCGGGGGCGCACGAGAAGCACGAAGGGGAGCGCATGAAAATTCTGGGGATCAATGCCATTTTCCATGATCCGGCCGCTGCTCTGGTCGTCGACGGCGAGATCGTCACCGCCCAGGAAGAGGAGCGACTGACACGGAAGAAGGCGCGGAAGACGCCGGTTCCGTTCAACCGGTGGGAAATCCCGGAGTTGGCCGTGGCGAGCTGCCTGGCCGATTCCGGACTGCGCATGAGTGACCTCGACGCCGTGGTCTACTCGTACGAGCCCTCACTCGTGCCGGAACCGGACACGAGTGAACCCCGGGGTTTCTGGGAGCAGGTGCACAAGACATACGCCCAGACGGCTCCGGAATTCCTGCACCGGATGTTCCCCGACCTCGATCCGGCCAAGGTCACCTTCGTTCCCCACCACTTCGCCCATGCCGCTTCTGCCTATCTGGCGGCGCCTTACGACAGCTGTGCAGTCCTCGTCCTCGACGGCCGGGGCGAGATCGCCACCCACCTCGCCGGCCGCGCCGACCACGGTGCCCTCACGGTCCTCGCCAGCCAGCAACTGCCGCATTCGCTCGGCCTCCTCTACGAGGACGTCACCGAGCACCTGGGCTTCCGCCGGTGCGCCGACGAGTACAAGGTCATGGCGCTCGCGGCCTACGGCCGACCCGCCTACCTGCGCCGGTTCCGCGAACGCGTACGCGCGCAGGCCGACGGCACGTTCGTGGTCGAGCCCCTCGGCCTGGACGAGCTGATGCCCCGCCGACTGCGCGGGGACGCGATGGAGTCCCACCACGCCGACCTGGCCGCCAGCGTCCAGCGCCGTCTCGAAGAGGTCGTGCTCGACCTGGCGCGCTGGCTGGCCCGGGCCACCGGCGAGCGGGACCTCGCGATGGCGGGTGGCGTCGCGTTCAACTGCGTGGCCAACTCGCGCGTCGCCCGCGAGGGGCCGTTCGAGCGTGTGTGGGTGCAACCCGCCGCCGGCGACGCCGGCACCGCGCTCGGCGGGGCGCTGTACGTCGCCCAGGCCGCGGGCGACCCCGTCAAGCACATGACCACGGCCGCTCTGGGGCGCGGCTGGAGCGACGCCGAGACCGAAGCCTGGCTGCAGACCAACCGGATCTCCTACTCGCGCCCGCCGGACGTGGCGGCCGTCGCGGCACGCGCCCTCGCCGACAACAAGGTCGTGGGCTGGTTCCAGGGGCGGAGCGAGTTCGGCCCCCGGGCTCTGGGCCACCGCAGCATCCTGGCCCACCCCGGTCACCGCGGAAACCTGGAACGCCTCAACGACATCAAGGGCCGCGAACAGTTCCGCCCGGTCGCCCCCATGGTCCTGCTGGAACGCGCCACCGAGATATTCGAGGGACCGGTGCCCAGCCCGTACATGCTCTTCACCCATCAGGTCCGGCCTGGCTGGGCCGAGCGCATCCCCGCCGCCCTGCACGTCGACGGCAGCGCCCGCATCCAGACCATTGCCGACGACGACGAACCGCTGGTGGCCCGCATGCTCAAGGAGTTCGAGCGGGAGACGGGCGTCCCCGTCGTCATCAACACCAGCTTCAACGTGGCCGAGAGCCCCATCGCCGACCACCCCCGCGACGCGGTCGCGTGCTTCGCGACCACCCCCATGGACCTGCTCGTCCTCGGTCCGTTCATCCTCCAGCGTCGAGACCTCGCGGCGGGCTGACGGTGCGGCCGGAGGCCTACACGGCCGAGGCGTTCCGCCGTGCACTGGACGAGGCCTGCGCGGCGGCCGGCCTCCCGTCGGCCGGGGCGCAGCTGATGCACCTCACCGTGAACGCCGTCTACCGGCTGCACGGCACTCCCGTCGTCGCCCGTATCGCCGGACCGCAGCTCGGCCTCGACGACGTCACCCGCGTGGTCGCCCTCGCCCACTGGCTGGAGCGCGAGGGCGTACCGGCCGTCCGGCTCGTCCGTCTCCCCGGCCCCCAGCCGGTGGCTACGGATGACAGGATGTACGTCACGTTCTGGCACTACCTCCCCCAGCCGCACGGCGATCCGCCGGGAGCGGGTGAACTGGCGGGCCCGCTGCGCCGCGTGCATGGCCTGCGCCCGCCCGCGTACCCGCTCCCGGACTGGGATCCCGTGGCCGTCGACCGGGCCCGGCTGCGCCGGGCTCCGCAGGACGTGCCGGCGGCGGAACTCGCCTACCTGCACCACCTCGCCGACCGGCTGGGGGAGGAACTACCGCAGGTGCGCTTCGTACTCCCACGCTCGGTGATCCACGGTGACGCCCACATCGGCAACCTGCTGCGCGACGCGCGGGGGCGCCCGGTCCTGTGCGACCTGGACTTCATGTGCGTGGGGCCGCCCGAATGGGATCTGGTGGCCGAACTCATGGGATGCCTGCGCTACGGCCGTTCCCTGACGGACTACCAGCACCTCGTGGACGCCTATGGCTTCGACCCCCGCTCCTGGGACGGGCTCCCGGCCCTCGCCCGGGTCCACGCCCTCAACGTCCTCACGGTCGTGCTCCCCCTCCTCGGGCCGAACCCGGGGATGCGCGCCGAGTGGCGACGCCGCATCACCGCCTTACGGGAAGGAGACACGACAGCACCATGGATTCCCTACCGGACCCTGCACCGGCCGGAACCCGGCTGACAGCCTCGGTCGCACTGGTCACGAGGGTGGCGGCGGACCGGCGCACGGTACGCCGGCCCCGGGCAGGAGGGCGTGTGCACCCGCTGGGAAGCCGGTATCAACCGGTGTGACGACGACACCAGGTCCGCACCTGTGCCTGTCACGGAGCCGACGGCGACCACTACGCGGAGATCTGCCCCGGCAGGTAGCAGTACGTGCAGTCCATGGGGAGGCACTTCGTGGTCGGCTGCATGATCACAGATCGGGGCCTGGCCGCGAGCCGTAATGCACTCTGCATCGTGCTCCTCTCGATCGGGTCCGGGCGGTGTGCCCCGCCCGGGCAAGTGGTGCTGTTGGAGGCGCCGGGCGGAGCGTCCGTGGGTTCAGCGGGGGTCGGCCTGGCGCAGGGCCTGGTGGTCGGCGACGACCCGCGGCTGCGGTCGGCGGACGCCCGGCTCATGACCCTGGTGCCGTCGTAGGCGACGGCGTCGTCCGCGTCGAGACCCGCTCGGCGCAGGAACTCGAGGGCGTCGCGCAGGTCGCGGGCGCGTCCGAGGATGCCGCCGGGCGGGGGCGATCCGATCGGCGGTGGCATCCGGGGCATCACCGGCCTTCCTGTCGGCGCTGTCCTGTCGCGCGCCGCGCCGGTCGGGCAGGGCTTGCGGCACGAGCTCTTCGTCGACACGGGCGTGGCCGCCCGTCCGGTCCCGCAGCCAGGCCCGGTCAACGAGCACGCGCACGACCAGAACGCGGCGGGCCGGTTTCGGCAGGGCCGCTGTGGGGGCTCGCAGATGACCTGAGGGTGTGGGTGCTTCGTGAGTGGCTGGAAATCTG
The DNA here is from genome assembly GCF_000717915.1 of Streptomyces sp. NRRL S-244. Taxonomy (GTDB): domain Bacteria; phylum Actinomycetota; class Actinomycetes; order Streptomycetales; family Streptomycetaceae; genus Streptomyces. The sequence goes on along the minus strand of NZ_JOCX01000020.1, from coordinate 15,366 downwards.
CCCCTCTCTCACCCACATGGCCCCGTGCGCAGGTGAAGTGGGTGCCTGTCCTCTGCGAATGTGGCCGCGACCGGATGGATCTTCAGGATCCTGATGATGAGTGGAAGGACGTGCCATGACCGAAGCCGAGGCCAGGGAACTGTTCGCGCGGATCGACAGCGACTCCGACGGGCAGATCAACATCGTCGAACTCGCCAACCACTTCAAGAGCGAGGGCCACGCCGGTCAGCTCAAGGACAAGGTCAAGGAGGCCATGGCGGCTGACGCCAACCGCGACCGCGTCCTTGACTTCGACGAGTTCCACGCGCTGGTCAAGTAACACCCGGGCGGCCCGCCCTCGCCAGCAGGGCGGCAACGAGCCCTCGGCGTGGTGCGGATGAGCGACCGCCTCCGGGCATGGCCCGTGCGGCTGCGAGCCGTGCCGGCATGGCCGGCCGGGCAGCACCGCCCGCCCGGGGTGGTCCGCCATGTGCATGCTCCTACGCGTACTCGCAGGCATGGACACCTTCCCGGAGACGGACGCACAGCCGCGCCGCGCCCGGCCCGTGCCGCAGGCACGGGGGCCGGGCGCGGCGGGTGGTTGCCTGGATGGCGGGCCTACCCCACCCCACCGGGGTGCTGGCATGCTCCGCTGAAAGGACTCCCTCATGAGCAAGGTCGTCTTCGTCACCGGTGCCGGACGCGGACTCGGCACCGACATCGCCCGCGAGGCCCTCGCCGCCGGCCACCACGTCGTCGCCACCGGCCGCCGCCCCGAAGAGGTCGAGGAGACTCTGGGCGGTCCGCAGGACAACCTGCTGGTCACCAAGCTGGACGTCACCCGCCCGGACGACGCCGAAGCCGCCGCCCAGGCGGCCGTCGACCGCTTCGGACGCATCGACGTCCTGGTCAACAACGCCGGGAACTTCTTCGCCGGCTACTTCGAGGAGATCACGCCCGCGCAGATGCGCCAGCAGATCGAAACGAACCTCTTCGGCCCCATGAACGTCACCCGAGCCATCCTGCCCATCATGCGCAAGCAGCGCGCCGGCCACATCATCACCCTGTCCTCCTCCGCCGGCATCATCGGACAGGAGTTCTGCGTCGCCTACGCCGCCTCCAAGTTCGGCGTCGAGGGCTGGATGGAATCCCTGCGCTACGACGTCGAGCCGTACAACATCCACACCACGCTCGTGGAACCCGGCTTCTTCCGCACCGAGCTCCTCGTGGACGCCTCCACCACCTGGCCCGCGCCGACCATCGACGACTACGCCGAGCGCACCACCGCCACCGTCGCAGCCTGGAAGAGCATGAACGGCCAGCAGCCCGGCGACCCCGCCAAGCTCGCCCGCGCCCTCCTGGCCATCGCCGACCAGGAGAAGCCGCTGCTGCGCTTCGTCGCCGGCGCCGACGCCATCGAGGCAGTGAAGGCAAAGGCCCGGGAACTGCTGGACCAGGCGGAGGCTTCCCGGGAGCTGGGCGGCGACCTGGCCCATGACGACGCCAAGGCCTGATCAGGACTCCACCTCCTGTCCGGAGCGCCGCTGCGTGAACGGCCACCATTGACCAGGCCGGATGTCCGACAGGCGGCGACGCAGCCGGCCTTCGGCACCGGTACCCCGGACAACGGGGCACCGGGGCCGCGCTGTGTGTGACCGCGGTGTCCTCCGCCGCTGATTCTTCGGCGTACAACCCCTCGACCGCCGTTGGTTCTTCGGCGGTCGAGGGGTTGTACGCCTGTTGATCACGGTCGGATGGCATCGGGTACGGGAGGGGCACTGCTTTGGTCAGGGAGGGGGCAGTGCGCCCCACAGGAGCAGCGACACCAGCTCTTCGGCCGGCAGGGTCTGCGCGGGGCCGGTCGGTGTGTCGGCCAAGACCATCGACTGGAACACCCGGGCGAGGTGCTCGGGCGGCATTCTGAGCCGCTCACGTTCTGGTTCGAACAGGGCCGTCAGCGCAGATCGCAGCGACGCGAGTTCCTCTTCGTGCCGGGTACGCCCGTCGGAGTCCTCCGGCTCGGGGCGTCGGGGCCGGCGTGCGGGCATGGCATCGGCGAGCAGGAGTACGCGGGCCGCGTAGCTGCGGAGATGGAGGGCGGCTGATGCCAGGCGGAGGGCGAGTGGCTGGTTCAGGTCGACCGCGGCTATGGCCGCTACCGCTTCGTCCGCCCTGAGGGCCTCGGCCGCGCAGGCTTCGAGCAGGGCGGCTTGGTCGGGGAACGCGGTGAAGACCGCCGTGGCCGGGACCCCCGCAGCCCGGGCGACCATCGAGGTGGTGACCGAGGCGCCGTGCCTCACGACAAGCGGCAGCGCGGCGGCGACGATCAGCGCGCGACCGGGGTGGTTGGTCATCTCCCGTCCAGAGGATTCAGGGACCGGTGTGGATCGGTCGTGGATCGGTCGGTGAGTGGAGGCGGTGGGTTCCGCAGGCGCCCGTGGGGCCGCGGTGCGTTCACCGACGGCCCGTCCAGGGCGCGCAGGTTCAACGCGGGCTTCCGGTCGGGGCACGGTGGCGTCGCCGCCGGATCATTTCGAGGGCCAGGGGAGTGAGGGAGATGAGGACGACGAGGGCTACGATCGGCAGGAGGTGGCGGTCCACGTCGGGCACGCAGGAGCCGAGTGCGTATCCGGCGAGGACGAGGCCGACGGTCCACACCAGTCCGCCCACGACCTGCCAGAGCGTGAAGACACGGGCGGGCACGCCCAGGGCACCGGCCAGGGGGTTGAGCACGGTGCGTACGACCGGTACGAAGCGGGCCGGCACGATGGCCTTGGCGTGGCCGTAGCGGTCGAGGAGTACCTCGGCACGCTCGGCTCCCTCATGGAGGAGGGAGTCGCCGGGCAGGAAGAACCCGACCAGGAGTCCGGTTTCGGCGAAGAGGACGACGGCGATGCCGAGCGCGCCGAACGCCGACAGCAGGGATCCGGCGTCGAGCAGGTTCACGGCCTGCGGGACTGCCGTGTGGGCGGACAGGGCCATGGCGAGCGGCTCCCCTGCTGGTGAGTGACCGGGTGGCGACGACATCATCGACTACAGTCCTGTAGACGGTCTACGTCACTGTAGACGATCGAGGTGGTGAGGAGATTCGCATGGGGGATGCGCATACGGAACGGCGGTCCGCCGGTGAGCTGGGGGCGAGCGTCCTGGCGGTGCTGTGGGCGGCCGGCGCTCCGCTGACGCCCGGGCAGGTCCAGGAGGCGCTGGGTTCCTCCCACGCCCGGACGACGGTGACGACGGTCCTGTCCCGCCTCTACGAGAAGGGTGTGGTCACCCGCACCCGGTCCGGCCGCGGGTTCGCCTACCTGCCGACCGAGGACGCGTCGGGGCTGACCGCGCGCCGCATGCACGCGGAACTGGCCGGGACCGAGGACCGTGTGACCGTACTGAGCCGCTTCGTCTCCCAGCTCAGCAATGAGGACGAGGCCCTGCTGCGCGCCCTGCTGGAAGAGGGCGGCACAGGGAGCGCCGCATGATGTGGTTGTTGTCGCTGCCGCTCCTGCTGCCCTTCCTGGCCGGCCCGGCGTGCCGCGCGCTGGTGACGAGCCTGGCGCCGCAGCAGGCCGTCCGGCTGCTGGCCGGTTCGGCCGCCGGGCTCGCCGCGGGCAGCACCGCGGCCCTCGCGCTGCTGGTCGTCCCCGGAGCCACGCACCTGCGGCCGGTGGCGGCGCTCGGACACCTGCTCACCCCCCTCGCGTCCGGTGCGCCGGGCGCGGTCATCGCGATCACCGTCGTGGCGGGCTCGCTGCTCGCGGCCCGCGGTGTCCTGCTGCTGCGCGGTGCGTACCGGTGGTGGCAGCGGCTGAGGCGGGCGCGCGTGCTTGCCGCCGGCAGTCGGAGCGAACTCGTGGTCCTGCAGGAGGAGCACCCCGACGCCTACGCACTGCCGGGCCGGCCCGGCCGCATCGTGATCACCTCGGGCATGCTGCGCGCCCTTTCCGCGGAGGAACGCGAGGTCCTGCTCGCCCATGAGCGAGCCCACCTGAAAGGCCGCCATCACCTCCTGGTGGGGATGGCCGAGCTGGCCGCCCACTGTCATCCGGGGCTGCGCGCCGTGCGCGAGCCCCTTCGTTACGCGCTGGAGCGCTGCGCCGACGAATACGCCGCGCAGGCGGTGGGCGACCGCCACCTCGCGGCCCGGGCCATCGCCCGGGCCGCTCTGGCTGCTCGTACGTCTCCTGATCGGTACCGGCCCGGCTTCGCACTGGCCGCCACGACGGGCCCGGTGCCCCGGCGGGTCGCGGCCCTGCTCGACGGGTCCGGCCGGGCCCGTGCCCGTAGCTCGCACCGCCTGGCGGCCGTGGCGCTGCTGGCCTGCCTGTTCGTGTCGGCCGGCGCGTCCCTCCAAGCCGCTGACGATCTGCACTCCGGCATCGAAATCGCGCAGGGTGAGACGGGTGAGGAGTGAGCCGGCCGGTTCCGACGGCGCCGGCCTCCGCGGTGGGCGGCGTCCGGCGGGGCAGGCACGGGGGCTCGGCTCGTGCCCCCGTACAGTTAGATAAGGCAAACCTATTTATCGATGACCGGGCGCATCGGCCCAGGGCGGCAGCAGGGCGGTAGCGGGATGGTGGAGGACGGCGCGGACGCAAGGCGTCCGCACGGTGAACTCGTCGCGGACGTGCTGGCGGCTCTGTGGGCGGCCGATGGGCCGTTGACGCCGCAGCAGATCAACACCGCGCTCGGCCGGGACCTCGCCAGGACGACGGTGACGACGATCCTCACCCGCCTCTACGAGAAGGGGACGGTCGTGCGGACCCGCGTCGGCAGGGGCTTCGTCTACGCCGCGGCGGACGACGCCGCCGGGCTGGCGGCCGGGCGCATGCACCGCGAGCTGGACCGGGAGCCCCGGCGGGACCTCGTGCTGAAGCGGTTCGTGTCCTCGCTGTCCGGGGACGACGAGGAAGCGCTGAGGCGTCTGCTCCTGGAGTCCGAGGAGGGCTGATGACCCTGGTCCTGGCCCTGGTCGTGCTGACCCTGGTGCTTCCGTGGGGTGCCGCGCCGGCCACCCGACGGCTGGCCGCGCTCCTGCCTCCGAGGGAGGCGTGCGCGGCACTGACCGGGGCCGCCGTGTTGCTGGCGGGCGGCACCGTTGCGGCGCTCATCGGCCTGTTCCACGTGCCCTTCCTCGCCTCCCTGGAAAAGATCCCGTTGACGCGAGCGGCTGCCGAATGGCCGGCCGCCGTGCCGGTCGCCGCCGTCGCGGGTGCGGTGCTGGTCCTGCAGACGGTGCTGGTGGTCCGCCGCTGGTGGGAGCGTCGCTCGGTGCTCGCGCGGGCCTGGGCGTCCACCCGCGAGGCGGTGTCCGATGGAGATCTGCTGGTCGTACCGGATGCCGAGCCGCAGGCGTTCGCGCTGCCGGGATGGCGCAAGCGCGGCGGCCGGGTCGTGGTGACGACGGGCATGCTCAAGACCCTGGCCCCGGCGGAGCGCGAGGTGCTGCTCGGTCACGAGCGGGCTCACCTGACGGGCCGCCACAACCTGTGGTCCGTCGTCGCCCACCTGGCCGCCGCGGTCCATCCCGCCCTTCGGCCCCTGCGTCCGGCGCTGGACTTCCACCTGGAGCGGTGGGCGGACGAGTCGGCGGCCTCGTCGGTGGGTGACCGGCGGCTGGCGGCGACCGCGATCGCACGCGCGGCGCTGGCCGCCGCGTCCGCCGAGAAGGCGGGCGGAGGCCGTGGTCCCTTGCTGTCCGTGAGTACCGGTCCGGTTCCGCAGCGGGTCGAAGCCCTGCTGGGGCCGGTGCCGGTACGGCCGCAGGCCCGCAGGACGCGGGCGGCCGCAGCGGGGCTGGTGACGGCGGTGGCGGTTTCGGCCCTGCTGGGCCTGGTTCTGGCCTACGGACTGCACGAGTACGTGGAGTTCGCCGCGCGGGCCCTTCTGGCCGAATGAGCACCCGGGCGACGACATTGATGTAGACCGAAGCGTCTGGGGCAACTATGGTTAGCCTAGGCTTACTTCACCTGCCTCTCCAGGGCCGAGCGTTGCGTGGGTCCCGTTCCGAGGGGTGCCTCGTACCCTGCGCGCAGTGTGCCGTGGGCGACAGTGGTCCGCGTGTCCCGGGGCGGAGGTGACCTTCCCCTCCCAGTGATTGGACGCGCGACGTGTATGACAGGGGGAACGGGGTCTCGAATCCCTCCGAGCAGACCGTGCATCTCCTGGCAGCGGCGAACCGGGCCGTGGACGTGTTGATGGCCGAGCGACTGGGAGTGCGCGGCCCGGGTCCTTTCCACCGGTCGGTCCTCAGGACGCTGGCGGATCTGGGGCCGCATGCCAGGCGCGATCTCGCCGCGCAGGTGGAGGCGCCGGTGGCTGACGTCTCGCGCGTGGTCGGTGATCTCCTGGAGCAGGGCCTGGTACAGGAGATGGTCGTGAACATCGGTGGACGTCACGAGGTCGTGACGCTCACCCCGGCCGGGACCGCGGTGCTGGATGCGGCGCGCGAGGACATGCACTCGGTGCAGGACCTCCTGCTCGGCTGCCTCACCAGGGGCGAGCGCGCCCAGCTGCACTATCTCCTGCGGCGGGTGTGCGCGACGGCTGCCCGTGCCGGAGCGGTACGAACGGCCTAGTCCTGGCGGCGAGTGCGCCACGACAGGAGCCGACGCTCCAGAGCCCGGCACTGGATGCGTCCGCCGAGGAAGTTACGCCTCGATGCCTTCCGTGCTCCGGCGACGAGTTGCCCCCACACCTTCCTGGGGCACGGCCGGGTGGCGCTCGGCCGTCACGGCAGCGGCCGGGCCGCCGAGGGTGAGGACGTCGTCGGCGTGGCGAAGTACCAGGGGGAGGTCGTGGCTGACGAGGACGACGGCCAGACCGCGGGTGGTGCGCAGGTCGCGTAGCAGCGCCATGACGTCGGAGGCGGTACCCGCGTCGAGCGCGGAGGTGACCTCGTCGCACAGCAGCACGTCGGGCTCGGCCGCCAGGGCGCGAGCGATGGAGACCCGTTGGCGCTGGCCGCCCGACAGCTCGTGGGGGTAGCGGGAGGCGAAGTCTCCCGGCAGCCCGACGGCCGTGAGGAGTTCCGATACCCGGGCCGCCCGCTGGCCGGCGGGCAGTGCGAGGTGGAGCTTGAGGGGCCGGACGAGGGTGGCGCCGACGGTACGGGCGGGATTGAGGGCACCGAGCGGGTTCTGCGGGACGAGCTGGATGCGGCGGAGCTGGTCACGGCTGCGCCTGCGGTGGGTGCCGCCGAGCGGGCTGCCGTGGAGGGTGAGGGTGCCGCCTCCGGCCGGGTGGAGCCCCGCGAGGGTGCGCACCAGGGTGGTCTTGCCGCAGCCGGAAGGGCCGACGACGGCGGTGAGCGCACCCGGTCGGACGTCGAGGTCGAGGCCGGCGAGGGCCAGGCGGCGGGCGGGTCCGGTGCCGACGTAGGCATCGAGGGAGCGCACCGTCAGAACGGCGTCGCCGTGGTGGGCCCCAGGTGTTCCGGCCGCCGACGGCGTGACGGGTGCGGAGGTTCCCCGGCCGGGCGTCCGTGTGGTGGCCGGGCCGAGGGCGAGGGTGTCGTCGGCGCAGCGTGCGACGAAGTCGGGGTCGTGGCTGGAGAGGGCGATCGCGAGCCCGTGGTGGTGCGCGAGGTCGCGCAGCAGCTCGGCGATCTCGTCGCGCAGGGCGGCGTCGAGTCCTGCGGTGGGTTCGTCGAGGAGCAGGATCTCGGGCCGGCGGGCGAGGGCGCGGGCCAGGGCGACGCGCCGCTGCTGACCACCGGACAGACCGGCGGGGCGCCGGTTCTCCAGGCCCTCGTCGGTGGGGAGCCGGACCTGGGTGAGGAGGTCGAGGAGAGCGCCGCGGGACTTGTCCGCGGCGGTTTCACGGATGAGGCGGCCGACCTTCATACGGGGGTTGAGGCCCGAGGCGGGGTCCTGGCCGAGGTGGGCGAGGTGTTCCCGGCGGAGGCGGCGCAGAGGTTCGGGTGCCAGAGCGAGCACGTCGTGCCCGAGCACGGTGACCGTCCCCTCGGTGACGGCCGCACCCGGCGGTATGGCGCCGGTCAGGGCGCGCAGCAGCGTGGTCTTTCCTGCGCCGGAGGGGCCGGTGATGGCGTGGACGCTGCCCCGCTGGAGGGTCAGGGAGGCGTTGTCGAGCAAGCGGGCGCCGTCGGTGAGGGCGATGGACAGGTTGCTGGCCCGGGCGGCCGGGTCGGTGTGGCTCACAGGGGGGTCTCCGGGGTGGGCCGGGCGGGAGCGAGGGCTTCGGCGGCGAGGTTGACGCTGATGGCGAGCAGGCCGATGGCCAGGCAGGGTGCGCCCACGGCCCAGGGGTTGAGCAGGATGCCCGGCGCGTTCTCCCGGATCATCAACGCCCAGTCGGCTTCGGGTGGTTGGGGGCCGAGTTGGAGGAACGCGGCGATGGAGACGACGTAGACGCCTTCTACGAAGCGCAGTCCGAACAGGGCGAGCAGGGTGGAGCGGAGGTTGGGCAGTACTTCGCGGGTCATCAGGTACCACAGGTGTTCACCTCCGGCGGAGGCCGTTTCCACGTAGCCGGTGGCGGCGATCGGTGCGGCGGCGGCCGCGACGACCCGCACGGCGTAGGGGATGCCGAGGACGCAGGCGGCGAGGCCGACGGCCAGGCGGCCGCCGGCGGGCCAGGCCAGGGCGATGAGCATGATGCCCAGGACGGCCGGCAGGAGGATGGCGAGGTCCGCGGTGCGTTCGACCCAGCGACCCAGGCGCGGGCGCAGGGCGGCGAGGATGCCGAGTGCGGTGGCGGCTCCGGTGACGACCAGGGCGATGGCCAGGGCCGTGGCGATGAGGGGGGCTCCACCGGAGAGCAGCCGGCTGAGGACATCACGGCCGAGCAGGTCCCCGCCGAGGGCGGCGGTGTCGTCGGCCGCCGCGTAGGGGGCGGTGACGGGCCGGTCGATGGCCTCGGGTGCGAGCAGGGGGCCGATCAGCGCGAGGAGCAGGAGCAGCAGCGCGGGGAGCGCGCGGGCCAGGATCCGGGCGGGGGAGGGGCGCCGGCGCACGGTCGGGGCGGTGGAGGTCATCGGTGCGTTCCCATGATGCGGTCGCGTACGAGGTCGGCCAGGAGCAGGAGCGTGCTGATGGCCGCGCCGGTGGCGACGATGACTCCGGCCACCAGCGGGGTGTCCCGGTCGGTGATGGCGCCGGCGAGGACCGCGCCGATGCCGGGGTAGTTGAACAGGGTCTCCACGACGACGGCGCCGCCGACCAGCATGCCGGCGGAGGTGGCGGTGGACACCGCGATGGCGGGCAGGGCGCCGGGCAGCATGTGATGGATGAGGATGCGGTGTCGGGGCAGGCCGTCGAGGATCGCCGCCTGGACGTGCGGGAGGTCGGCCTGGTCGGCGAGGGCGCCTCGAACGATGCGGGTGTTCCAGCCGATCTGGGGGATCGCGAGCGCCAGCAGCGGCAGAACCAGCATGTCCCAGGAGGCGGGTGCGCCGTCGGGACCGGTGAGGGTGACAGCAGGAAGCCAGCCCGTCCACTGGGAGAACACCAGCAGCAGGGCAACGGAGATGACGAACTCCGGCAGGGCGAACGCCGCGGTCGAGGCCGCGGCGACGGCCCGGTCGACGCGACCGCCGGGCCGCAGGGTGGCCCAACTGCCCAGCAGCAGCGCGCCGATGATGCTCAGGGCGAGGGCGAGCGAGCCCAGCAGCAGGGTGTTCGGGAAGGGCCCGGACAGGACGGAGGTGACGGGCTGTCCGTGGGCGGTGGTGCCGAGATCGCCGGTGGGCAGGCCGCTCATCCAGTCCCAGAAGCGTTCGGTCACCGGCCGGTCGAGGCCCAGCGCCGTTCGGCGGGCCGCCACGTCGGCCGCGCTCTCGCCCCGCTCGGACGTCGCGTTGGCCGCGTCGCCGGGCAGGAGCTCGATCGCGGCGAACACGGCGGCCAGCAGGAGTACGAGCATGCCCAGACGGCGGGCGGCAAGCCAGGCGGCCCGGCCCGCACCGGGGAGGATGCGGGCCGGGCCGGACAGGGCTTTCGGCGTGGCGGCGCCGTCGGCGGTGGATGCCGGGATCAACGGGCCAGCCAGGTCTTTTCGAGCTGGACGCGGCCGTAGCCGGGGAGCCCCGGCAGGTCGCGCACGGCCTTCCCGGCGAGGTCGATGCCGTCGGCCATGCCCCACAGGAGGTAGCCGGACTTGGCGAACTCGATCTCCTGCAGCTGGTGCAGGCCCTTGGTGCGCTCGGCCGCGTCCGCGGCCCCGATGGCCTTGCGGTAGGCCTCGTCGAAGGTGGGCTCCCGCCAGCCGGCTTCGTTCTGCCCGGCCTCGGAGACCATGGTCTTGGAGGCGAAGAACACGACGGAGTCGTTCGTGCCCCAGTAGGTGGTGTAGAGCGGCGCCTTGAGCCAGGTGGCGTCCCAGAAGACCTTCGAGTCCTGCTTCACCACGTTGATCTTCACTCCGGCTTCGCGGGCCTGGGTGGCGAACAGCGTGGCGGACTCCGCGAGACCGGCGATGTCCTCGGTGGTGATCAGGTCGTAGGTCTTGGAGGTGTCGAAACCGGCCTCGGCGAGCAGCTGCTTGGCCTTGTCGAGGTCGCGCCCCCGCTGGGGGATGTCCTTGGCGAACACCGGGTCGCCAGTGCCCAGGATGTCGTTTCCGACGGTGCCGTAGCCGGACAGGACCTGCTTCACCATGGCGTCGCGGTCCACCGTCAGGCGCAGGGCCTCACGTACCCGCGGGTCCGCGAACGGGCCGTCGGCGGTGCGCATGACGATGGGCATCGCCATGTCGTTGGGCCGGCGCAGGATCTGGAGGTCCTTGCGGGTCTCGGCGGTGCGCGCGGCGACGGCCCCGACGTTGGAGGCGACGTCGATCTGGCCGGCGAGCAGGGCGTTGGCCATGGCCTGCGGGCTCTCGAAGATGCGCACCTCGATGGCGTCCAGGAGCACCTTGCCGCCGTACCAGTCGTCGTTGCGTACGAGGCGGGCGTTGCCGTCGCGGAACCAGTCCAGCTTGAAGGGGCCGGTGCCCGGCGCGCTTGCGATCTGGTCGTCCTTGGTGTCCTTCTTCAGGACGAAGGTGGTCAGGCGGGTGAGGAGCGGCAGTTCGGCGTTGGCGTAGTCGGACACGAGGACGACGGTCTTGGCATCCTCGGCGGTGATGCTCTCGGGCTTGATGCCCGGCAGGCGCGAGGCGCCGGCGGAGGTGCCCCGCAGGCGCTTCAGCGACCAGACGACGTCGTCGGCGGTGACGGGAGTGCCGTCGTGGAACTTCGCGCCTTCGGCGATGGTGAAGCGCCAGGTCTTGAGGTCCTCGGAGGGCTTCCAGCTCGCGGCGAGCCTCGGGGCGGTGTTGGTCTTCTCGCCGGGCACCGCGAGGGTGTCGTAGACGAGGCTGAGGATCAGGTAGTCGCTCTCGTTGGACTGCGTGCCGTGCGGGTCACGGGTGACCGAGGACGCCTTGCCCAGCGCGCCCACCGTCAGCGTGCCGCCGCTACGGGGCTGTTGGGAAGCGGAGGATGAGTCCTTGGCATCCGTCGATCCGCCCGACCCGCTGCTGCAGGCAGCGAGCGCACCGGCCGCCCCGATTCCGGCACTGGCCCACAGCAGCTGTCGTCTGGTGACGCCCACGTCGTTCCTCGTTTCCGTCGAGCAAGAGTTGCTTAGGTATACCTAGCCTAAGTTTTGGGGTGCCCGCAAGCCGTCGCGCAGGGCTTGCGCGGTGAAGTGTCCTGGCCAACGCCTCGTCAACTGCCTCCCTGATCTGCGGTGTTGTGCCACAGGATCTTGGTCGTGTGACGACAGGGTGACCGACGACATATTTGTAGACGGACCTTTTAGTAAGGGTTGCCTTACTCGTTTGACGTTGTTAGTTTCCTCGGTGTCCGGCTGTCCGAGCCGCGCCGGACCCACTACTTTTCGGGGTTCCCCCGAGCCCCACCCCACGCCTTCGCTGGGCCGCGCCATGCCGCGACGCCCGCGCTTCCACCTGCCCACGAAAACGGAAGGTGCCTCCGTGCCCACCGCCGCAGTCGCCCCAGTACGCCAACTCGACGCCGACCAGGTCACCGAGCTCACCACCATGGCGGCCGAACTGCTGGACATCCACCGCTCAGCCACCAGCCCCGCCCTGCTCGCCGACCTCGCCCCCGCCTGCCGGCGGCTGAGCCGAGAACTCCACGACGCGCTGCGCCCCGTGGACACCGCGGACGGCCTTTTCGTGCTGCGCGGCCTGCACATCGAAGACACCGGACTCGGCCCCACCCCCGGGCACTGGTCCACCGTCGGCCAGGCCGGAGCCCTGTGGGACGTCGTCCTGCTGCTGGTGTCCACCCTCATGGGCACGCCCATCGCCTGGGACGGCCAGCAGGACGGCCGCTTCGTGCACAACATCGTCCCCTCACCGGGACACGAGACGGTGCAGACCGGAGCGTCCAGCAGCGTGCTGCTCACCCCGCACACCGAGGACGCCTTCCACCCCGGCCGCGCCCACCTGCTGCTGCTGTGCTGCATGCGCAACCACGACGACATCGCCACCACCGCGGCCAGCATCCGCCTCACGGAGCTCTCGGACGAGGACCTCACCGAACTGACCCGGCCGGTCGCCCCGATCCTCCCCGACGACGCCTACGAGGACGCCCAGCAGTTCGGCGGCAAGCCCGCGCCGGTGCCGACCCTCTTCGCCGGCGAGGACGGACTCACCCTCCGCTTCGACCCCGCCTACACCCCGCTGGAGGAGGCCGACGAGGCGTGGCGCGCCGCGTACGGGCGACTGGAGGGCGAACTCGCCCGCGTGTCCGTCGCGGTGAGCCTGGAGCCCGGCGACGTGCTGGTGGTCGACAACGACCTCGTCGTACACGGCCGCGTCCCCTTCACCGCCCGCTACGACGGCACCGACCGCTGGCTCAAGCGCGCCTCCGTCCGGGTGCCCGGCCGACGCACCCGCCCCGAGGCGGAGGCCTCCGAGCACGGCTACGGCCAGGCCGCCCTCGAAGCCTGGACCGCCTGAACCGAACCGGCGCCACCCCTGCCGAACCCGTTTCCCCGAAGGGACAACCCCATGACCTCGACCTCCCAGGACACCGCGACGCCCCACGACGGCACCCTGCGGATCCTGTCCACGACCGACCTCGCGGGCATCGAGATCTCCCTGGAAGACGTCGTCTCCACGGTGGAGGGGGCCTACCGCACCCTGCACGCCGGCCAGTCCGACAACCCCCGGAAACTGACCGTCAAGCCCAAGGACGGGCACTCCGTCTCCTACGCCATGCTGGGCCGCGACGGCTCACGCGAGGTCGTCGCCATCAAGACCTCGTACAAGCACGGCCTCGACAAGGGCCGCGAGGAGCAGCACTACTACACCTCGCTCACCCTCTACGACGACGTCACCGGCCTGCCCGTCGCGATGATGGACTGCTCCCGCATCGGCTCCCTGCGTACCCCGGCCGTCTCGGCCCTGCTCGCCCGCGAGCTGGCCGCCCCCGGCGCCCGCAGCGCCCTGGTCATAGGCACCGGCACCCAAGGCCGGCTCGCGCTGCCGTTCCTGCTCACCACCCTCCCGGACCTGGACCGCCTGATGCTCTCGGGCACCCACCCCGAGGGGATCGCCGCCGTCCGCGAGCAGCTGCGTACGCACTTCCCCGACCGCGAGGTGGAACTCGTCACCGACCTGCGCGCGGCCGCCGCGGACGCCGACGTCATCGTCGCCACCGCCGGCGGGCACACCCCGGCCGCGGTGGAGGACTCCTGGCTGAAGCCGGGCGCGCTGTCGATCCTCGTCGGCCACGGCCTCGCCCCGTCCACCCTGCACCGGGCCGACCGTGTCATCGCCACCAGCGAGGCGCAGATGAACGTCACCGGCACGGACATGGCCGACGCCGAGGGCAAGCTCCCGGCCGTCGACTCCGAGTTCCCGCCCGTCCTCGCCGGTCTCACCGCCGGCCGGCACACTGCGAAGGAACGAATCTTCGCCTACAACAGCGGCCTCGTCGTCACCGACATCGCCCTCGGCCACCGCTTCGCACAGCTCGCCCTCGCGCAGGGCCTGGGCACCGAGGTCGCGCTGTGGCAGTGAACAGCCGTCCCCTGCCCACCCTGCCGGTGCTCCCGGACGCCGCCTGCGAGCAGGTGGTGGCGTCCGGGCTGCTGCCCGAGCTGGCGTACGCGTTCGGCGGCCCGTTCCACTTCCTGCTGCCCGACGCCTTCGACACCAATCAGGGAGCCATGCAGGACGCCCTCGCCGCGGCCGGCGTCGACGGCTTCGTCTACTTCGCGAAGAAGGCCAACAAGGCCGCCGTCTTCGTCGAACGCGCCGCCGCCGGCGACGCGGGAGTGGACGTCGCCTCCGTCGCCGAGCTGCGCGAGGCACTCGGCCACGGGGTGCGGGGCGAGCACCTCGTCGTCACCGGCCCCGCCAAGGATCCGGCCCTGCTGCACCTGGCCGTCCAGCACGGAGCACTCGTCGCGGTCGACGCCCTCGACGAACTCGAAGCCCTCGTCACCACGGCCCTGACCGGGCGCGTCCGCCCGGCGAGGATCCTGCTCCGGGTCCTGCCGCCCGCCCAGCCGCACAGCCGCTTCGGCCTCTCCGAAACCGACCTGGCCACCGCCCTGGACCGCTGCGTCCAGGCCGGGGACGCCGTCCGCATGGAAGGGTTCTCCTTCCACCTGTCCGGTTACGCCCTCCAGCCCCGGGCCGACCTCGCGGCCCGCCTCGTGGAACTCTGCCTCAAGGCCCGCGTCCAGGGCCTGGAGGCGAGCCGCATCAGCATCGGGGGCGGCCTGCCCATCAGCTACAGCGACGCCGACAGCTGGCACACCTTCCTCGCCGAACAGAACAGCGGCCACTACCACGCGGGCAAGACCTTCCACACCGGCGACTTCTACCCGTACCACTCCCCGGTGGCCGGCGCCGAGGCCCTCGCAGCCCTCCTGGCCACGCGGCCCGAGGGTCACCAACAGCCCGTCGCGGCCCTGCTCAGGGACGCAGGAGTCACCCTCCTCCTGGAGCCGGGCCGGGCCCTGCTCCACCAGGCCGGTGCGACGGTCTTCCGCATCCAGGGAGCCAAGGAGCGGGACGGCTACCAGATCCTGACCGTGGACGGCACGAGCCTGAGTCTGTCCGAGCAGTGGTTCAACAGCGAGTACCTGCCCGACCCCATCCTCCTCCCGCAGGACGAGGCCGGTCCGGCGGGCGTCTTCCCGGCGAGCGTCGGAGCCGCCACCTGCCTGGAGTCGGACATGCTCACCTGGCGGAAGATCCCGTTCCAGAGCCGGCCCCGCCCCGGCGACCTGCTGGTCTACCCCAACACCGCGGGCTACCAGATGGACTCCAACGAGTCCCCCTTCCACGACCTGGCGCTGCCCCCCAAGGTCGTCATCGACCACACCGACCGGCCCCGCCCCCGCTGGCGCCTGGACCGGCACTTCACCTGACGCCCAGCACCCCCGCCCGCACCCCGCCCCCCCGCAC
>NZ_JOCX01000019.1 GCF_000717915.1 Streptomyces sp. NRRL S-244 | reverse complement strand
CTCGGAGATGTGTATAAGAGACAGGCCCCACCCCCTACGCCCCCGCGTTCTCCCGTACCGCCGCCAGGTCCGACGACGTCTTCGTCGCGATGAACTCCGTGATGCGGTACTCGCAGACGCCCGCCAGGGTGAAGGGGTCCTCTGCCGCGATGCGCTCGACTTCCGCGCGGGAGACGCCTGCGGCCAGGATGATGCCGCCCTCGCGCGGGACCTTGCGGCCCGAGGCGAGGAAGACGCCCGAGGCGTAATAGCCGTCCAGCCACGCGATGTGGGCGTCCAGCTCGTCTTCGATGGCTTCGATGGGCGCGGTGTAGGTGAGCTCCATGACGAACATGATCGCCAGGCTACTCTCGCACCATCATGACAAGTGTGAAGACCCCCGCCGATGAGGCCGAGGCCCGGGCGATACAGGACGAACTGCGTAAGAGCGTGGTGCTCGACGAGGCCGGCCCGCCGCCCGGTCGCGGGCTGGTCGCGGGCGTGGACGTCGCCTACGACGACGAGCGCGACCTGGTCGCCGCCGCGGCCGTCGTCCTCGACGCCGCCACCCTGGAGGTCGTCGAGGAGGCGACCGCCGTCGGGCACGTCAGCTTCCCGTACGTGCCCGGGCTCCTGGCCTTCCGGGAGCTGCCCACCGTGCTGGCCGCGCTCGACTCGCTCACCGCCGCCCCCGACCTGGTCGTCTGCGACGGCTACGGGCTCGCCCACCCCCGCGGCTTCGGCCTCGCCTGCCACCTCGGGGTCGTCACCGGACTGCCGAGCATGGGCGTCGCGAAGAACCCCTTCACGTTCACGTACGAGGAGCCGGGGGAGCGGCGCGGCGCCGCGGCCCCGCTGGTCGCGGCCGACGGGGCCGTCGTCGGGCGGGCGCTGCGCACGCAGGACGGGATCAAGCCGGTGTACGTCTCCGTGGGCCACCGGATCTCGCTGGACACCGCCTGCGCCCACGCCCTCGCGCTGAGCCCGCGCTTCCGGATCCCCGAGTCCACCCGGCACGCCGACTCCCTCTGCCGGCGGGCCCTGCGCGAAGCCTCCTGACCACCGGCCACCGGCCGGTTCAGCGGGCCGAGGCCACCCGGAACCGGATCCCCGCCTTCTGGAGCCGGTCCAGCAGCGCGTCGCCCATCGCCACCGCCGTGGTGAGCTGGCCCGCCCGCTCCGGCAGGGCGTCGTACGCGAGGCACAGCGCCGACTCCGCCAGCATCTTGGCGGTTTCCCCGTAGCCCGGGTCGCCGCCCGAGACCTCGGTGAACACCCGGCTGCCGCCGCCCTCGCCCACGAAGCGGACCGTGAACCAGCTGCGCGCCCGCCGCTCCGCGTCCGGGCCCTGGCCCGCCTCCCAGCGGCTCATCAGCCACCGCCGCGCCGCCGGGAGCTGCGCCAGGGCCACCGCTCCGCCGACCGCCGCCGCACCGCCCACGGCGACCGGGAGGTGCTTCACCGAGGCGTACTGCCGGTAGCGGAAGTCCGGCCCGTACCGCTCCAGCGCGGCCGCCGAGCGGGTCACGACCCGGTGGTCCAGCGTCGGCAGCGGCAGCGCCCAGGTGCCGGTCTCCCGGCTGAACCGCGGCGCGCCCAGGGGGCTCCGTACGCGGCGCCCCGGCAGCCGGGGCTCGTGCAGCCGGCGCTCCTGCGCCGCGGCCAGGGTCTGCGGTCCGCGGCCCATGGCGGTCAGGGCGGAGGCCAGGGTCCCGCCGGAGAAGGTCGCGTTGGAGCGCATGAACCCGTCCACGCGGAGCGGGACGCCCTCGGGCAGCTGCCCCACCGTGAAGTACGCGCCGAGGTCGGCCGGGATCGAGTCGAAGCCGCAGGCGTGCACGATCCGCGCGCCGGTCTCCCGGGCCCGGGTGTCGTGCTCGACGTACGTCCGGTCCACGAACTCCGGCTCGCCGGTGAGGTCCACGTAGTCCGTACCCGCCGCGGCGCAGGCCGCGACCAGCTCCGCGCCGTAGAGGACGTACGGTCCGACGGTCGTGGCCAGGACCCGGGTGGAGGCGGCCAGTTCCCGTAGGGCCTGCGCGTCGGAGGCGTCCGCGCGCAGCAGGGGCAGCGACGCGCAGCCGGGGTGGAGCCGGGTCAGCCGCTCGCGCAGCCGCTCCAGCTTCCCGAGGTCGCGCCCCGCGAGGGCCCACCGGCAGTCGGCGGGGGCGTGCGCGGCGAGGTACTCGGCGGTGAGGGCCCCGACGAACCCTGTCGCCCCGAAGAGCACCACGTCGTAGGACCGCTCACGCGCACGATCACTCTCAAGCCCAAGCCCAAGCCCAAGCCCAAGCCCAAGCCCGCGTTCGCGCTCCGCGGTCCCGTCAGACCGCCGAACCTCTTCGTTCATCACGGCTCCTCCCACTCCAGTCGGTGGCTGAGGCTAACCCGCAGGCCCCGTACGCAGAACAGCGCCCCGGGGGCGGCCTGGACGGCCGTTTCCGGGGCGCTGCGAGCGGCGCGGGGCCGCGGTGGGTCAGTTCTCCTGGTACATCCCGAAGACGTCGACGATGAGGTCGGCGTCGCCGTCGCTCTGGTTCCAGAAGTCGACGATGCCGGTGCCGCCGGTGCTCGCCTGGACCAGGTTCGGGACGGTCTTGCCGGTCGTCCAGTTCAGGGTGGAGGAGGTGGGCGGCGTCGGCTGGCTCGCCGCGTCGTTGTCGTACTCGTCCAGCGTGTTCGGGTCCGGGGAGACCGCGAGGAAGCCGCTGTCCTTGGTGTTGGTCACCGTGGCGTTCAGCACGAAGCCCGTGACACCGGAGCCGGGCTCGCCCATCGGCACGTAGATGTAGTCGCGGCCGCCCAGCGGCCCGTAGACCGGGCTCTCGGGGTCACGGGTGTCGAGCATCCGCTCCGGGGTGAAGGGCAGGTAGGAGCCCTTGCTCTGCGGGCTGTAGTAGCCGACGACGTCGACGATGACGTCGGCCGGGTTCCAGCCGCCGTTGCGGATGCTGATCTTGCCGTCGGGGCCCACCGGGACGATCACCGAGTTGGCGATGGTCTGGCCGGTCGTGAAGTTCACGTTGGACGCGGTCGGGGCCTGCTGGCCGCTCGGGAAGACGGTCAGGTGGCCGTCGCTGCGCGGGTTGGTGACGGTCACGTTGAGCGCCACGGCGGTGACGCCGGAGGCCGGCACCTTGCCCAGGCCGCTGATCTGGGTGCTGAAGGACCCGTACCCGGCGAGCTGGCCCTTGGCGGTGCCCGTGCCGCTGCGGGTGTCGACGAACCGCTGCGGCGCCAGAGGGGTGTAGCCGCTGGAGGCCGTCTGCGTGAAGTAGCCGGTGACGTCGGCGATGAGGTCGACCGACTCCCAGCCGCCGTTGTACAGGTTGACGTAGCCGTTCGGGCCGACCGGCACGATGACCAGGTTCGGGACCGTCTGGCCGGGGACGAAGTTGACGTTCGAGGTGCTCGGGCGGTCGTCGCCGTCGGCGAAGGCGGTGACGTGGCCGCCGCTGGTGGTGCCGGTGACGGTGACGTTGAGTACCACCGCGGTGACGCCGGCGGGGATGCCGCCGTTCCCGCCGATCTTCAGGTGCGCGGAGGTGTACGCGGCCACCTTGGTCTTCGGGGCGCCGGTGCCGTTGCGGGTGTCCAGCAGACGGGTCGGGCCGTACGGGGTGTAGTCCGAGCCCGCGGTCGTGACCGCCACCTCGTTGGTGACCGAGGTGTTGGCCGCCTTGTCCGTCACGGTGACCTTGACGGTGTAGGTGCCGAGCTCCGCGTAGGTGTGCTCGGAGTTCACGATCTGGGTGCCGGAGGCCGAGGCGGCGGTGGTGGCCCCGTCGCCCCAGGCGATGCTGATGTCGAGCGGCGTGGCCGCGCTGGTGACGGAGCTGTCCAGATAGACGGCGTGCGCGGAGACGGCGAACGCGTCCAGGCCGACCGCGAGGGTCGGGTTGGCGGCGCCGGCGGTCTCCGTCATGGGGGCGGCCGCGAGCTTGCCCGTGGGGACCGGTGCGCTCTGCCGGGTCGACCGGTCGGCGGGGCTGGAGAACTTGGCGGTGTCCTTCAGGCCGTCCTGGGCCAGGTCGGGCTTGCTGATGCCCTGGGCATCGCCGGAGTTCGCTCCGGCTGCGTGGGCCATGCCCGGTATGAGAGAAATGCCGGCTGCGAAGACGGCCGCAGATGCTGCGAGTCGGCGGTAGGACACCGAGCCCCCTATGTTTCCGTGAGCCCTTGGCCAGGGCTGAAAGCTCGCTCAGATTACATAGCTCCTTCCATTCCGCTTAAGGCCCCCCGCCTTAAGTTCGCGGGCCTGCGGGAAGTGCCTCGAAAGCGGCCTGAAAGTCCTCCATCGGCCGCTGTGATCAGGGGTTTCGTGTTCTCCGATCAGATGTCCCGGTAGGGCCCGAAAAGGTCGACGGCGGGGTCGATGTCGTCGTCGTTCCGGTTCCGGTAATCGGTGGCGCGGGTGGGGAACTCCGACGGCCCCGGCGGGAAAGGCCGTTGTCCGGTTCCCGGCCCGTGTCAGGGGGCGGCGTTAGCGTGGGGAGGGACTGTCCGTGCGGGCGGTACGGGCGCGTGTGAGCTGTGGTGAGGGAGGCGTCGATGAAGGCTGCGGTGCGCAAGTGGGAGGCGGTGCGGGAGTTTGCCCGGGGGCTGCCGGAGGCCGTGATGGAGTTTCCCTGGGGGCCCGAGGACTGCGTCGTGAAGGTCAACAAGAAGATCTTCGTGTTCCTGGGCAGCGTCGACGGCCCGCGCTCGCCCGGGTTCTCCGTGAAGCTCAAGGACGAGGCGCTGCACGGCCACGCCATGACCGCGCCGGGGGCGGAGCCGACCGGGTACGGCCTGGGAAAGGCCGGCTGGGTCTCCGTGCCGTTGGGGGAGAAGGGGGCGCCGCCCCTCGACGTGCTGTGCGAGTGGGTGGAGGAGAGCTACCGCACGGTCGCCCTCAAGCGGCACCTCAAGGAACTCGACGCCCGGCTCCAGGAGGGTCCCGACGCGCGAAACGAGTCAACCGGCTAAGCGGTTGCTCTTGTGCTGAGTGGAACGCGTTCCTAGCATCGCTGGTGTTACATCAGTTGTGTCACACAATGGCGCGCGCCGCGGATGCTACGGATGCTGGGGGCTCGATGGCAGTGACAGGGAACGTGCCCGGCAGGCCCGGCATGCCCACGGCCGCGGGGCCGGCGGCCGGCCGCGGCCCGCTCGCGGGCGTGCGCGTCGTCGAACTGGCGGGCATCGGCCCGGGCCCGTTCGCCGCCATGCTCCTCGCCGACCTGGGGGCCGACGTCGTACGGGTGGACCGGCCCGGCGGCGGCGGGCTCGCGGTCAACCCCGCGTACGACGTCACCAACCGCGGCAAGCGCTCCGTCCTGGTCGACCTGAAGTCCGCCGAGGGCCCCGCCCTCGTGCTGGACCTCGTCGAGCGGGCCGACGTGCTGATCGAGGGCTTCCGCCCCGGCGTCGCCGAGCGGCTCGGCGTCGGACCCGCCGACTGCCACGCCCGCAACCCGGAGCTCGTCTACGGCCGGATGACCGGCTGGGGCCAGGACGGCCCGCTCGCGCACACCGCCGGGCACGACATCGCGTACATCGCCGTCACCGGCGCCCTCGGCATGATCGGCAATCCGGGGGAGGCGCCGGCCGTCCCCGCCAACCTCGTCGGGGACTACGCGGGCGGCTCGCTCTACCTGGTGATCGGTGTGCTCGCGGCCCTCCAGCACGCCCGCACCCCCGGCGGCGCCGGCCAGGTCGTCGACGCGGCCATCGTCGACGGCGCCTCCCACCTCACCGCCATGATCCACGGCATGATGGCGGCCGGCGGCTGGCAGGACCGGCGCGGGGCCAACCTCCTCGACGGCGGCTGCCCCTTCTACGGCACGTACGAGACCTCCGACGGCGGGTACATGGCGGTCGGCGCGCTGGAGCAGCAGTTCTACGACACCTTCGTCGAGCTGCTCGGCATCGGGGACCAGGCCCCCGCCCGCAAGGACCTGGCCCGCTGGGGCGAGCTCCGCGAGGCCGTCGCCGCCCGCTTCAAGTCCCGTACGCGCCAGGAGTGGACGGCGGTGTTCGAGGGCTCCGACGCGTGCGTGGCGCCCGTGCTCTCCCTGCGCGAGGCGCCGCAGCACCCGCACCTCGCCGCCCGCGCCACCTTCACCGACTTCGGCGGGATCACCCAGCCCGCCCCCGCGCCCCGGTTCTCGGCCACCCCGGCCGCGGTCACCGCCGGCCCCGCCCTGCCGGGCGCGCACACCGATTCCGTGGCCCGCGACTGGGACGTACCGGCCCTGCTCCCGAAAGAGGTCTGATGGAACTGTCCATGATGCTCGACTACGCCGGGGACCCGCGCCGGGCCGCCGACGAGGCGGCGGCGCTGGAGGCGGCCGGGCTGGACGCCGTGTGGGTCGCCGAGGCCTGGGGCTTCGACTCCCCGACGATCATGGGCTACCTCGCCGCCCGCACCGAGCGGATGAAGATCGGCTCGGCCATCCTCAACGTCTACTCGCGCACCCCGGCCCTGATCGCCCAGACGGCCGCCGGGCTGGACGCGCTCTCCGGCGGCCGGGCGCTGCTGGGCCTCGGCGCCTCCGGCCCGCAGGTGGTCGAGGGCTGGCACGGGAAGCCGTACGACAAGCCGATCGGCCGGACCCGCGAGACCGTCGAGCTGTGCCGCCGGATCTGGCGCCGCGAGACCATCGACCACCACGGCATCACCGACATGCCGCTGCCGCCCGAGAGGGGCGGCCGGCACGGCAAGCCGCTGAAGATCCTCACCCGGCCGGTCCGTGACGCGGTCCCCGTCTACATCGCCTCGCTCGGCCCTGCCAACGTGCGGATGACCGCCGAGATCGCCGACGGCTGGCTGCCCACCCTGTTCCTCCCCGAGAAGGCCCACGCGGTGTGGGGGAGCGCCCTCGCCGAGGGCGCGGCCCTGCGCGCCCCGGAGCTCGGCCCGCTGCAGACCGTGGCCGGCGGGCTGCTGGCGATCGGCGAGGACGCCGCCGCCGTACGGGACCTCGCGCGCCCGCAGATCGCGCTGTACGTCGGCGGGATGGGCGCGGTCGGCAAGAACTTCTACAACGACCTCGCCGTCGCCTACGGGTACGGGGAGGAGGCCCGGAAGATCCAGGAGCTCTACCTCTCCGGCCGCAAGCGCGATGCGGCGGCCGCCGTACCGGACGAGTTCTGCGAGCTCATGACGCTGTGCGGGCCGGAAGGCTACGTACGCGAGCGGGTCGAGGCCTTCCGGGAGGCGGGCGTCACCATGCTCAACGTCACACCCGTCGGAGCCGAGCCGGCCCGGCTGATCGAAACCGTCAAGAGCTGGCTCTAGGGGGCCCCGATGCAACGCCGCATCTTCGACGCCGACCACGAGGCGTTCCGCGAAACGGTCCGCACCTTCCTCACCAAGGAGGTGCTGCCGCACTACGAGCAGTGGGAGAAGGACGGGATCGTCAGCCGCGAGGCCTGGCGGGCCGCCGGCCGGCAGGGCCTGCTGGGCCTGGCCGTCCCGGAGGAGTACGGGGGTGGCGGGAACACCGACTTCCGCTACGCCGCCGTGATCGCCGAGGAGTTCACCCGGGCGGGCGCGGCCGGGCTCGCGATCGGCCTGCACAACGACATCATCGGCCCGTACCTGACCTCGCTCGCCACCGAGGAGCAGAAGCGGCGCTGGCTGCCCGGGTTCTGCTCCGGCGAGACCATCACCGCCATCGCGATGACGGAGCCGGGCGCGGGCTCGGACCTCCAGGGGATCCGGACCAGCGCCGAGGACCGGGGCGACCACTGGGTGCTCAACGGCTCCAAGACCTTCATCTCCAACGGCATCCTGGCCGACCTGGTGGTCGTGGTCGCCAAGACCACCCCGGAGGGCGGCGCACACGGCCTGTCGCTGCTCGTGGTCGAGCGGGGCGCGCAGGGCTTCGAACGCGGCCGCAACCTCGACAAGATCGGCCAGAAGGCGCAGGACACCGCCGAGCTGTTCTTCCACGACGTACGCGTCCCCAAGGAGAACCTGCTCGGCGAGCTGAACGGGGCCTTCGTCCACCTCATGACCAATCTCGCGCAGGAGCGGATGGGCATCGCGATGGCCGGCATCGCCGCCGCCGAGCACCTGCTGGAGATCACCACCCAGTACGTGAAGGAGCGCGAGGCCTTCGGGCGGCCGCTCTCCAAGCTCCAGCACATCCGCTTCGAGATAGCGGAGATGGCCACCGAGTGCGCCGTCACCCGCACCTTCCTGGACCGCTGCATCGTCGACCACTCCAACGGCGAGCTGGACCACGTGCACGCCTCGATGGCCAAGTGGTGGGCGACCGAGCTCCAGAAGCGGGTCGCCGACCGCTGCCTGCAACTGCACGGCGGGTACGGCTACATGAGCGAATACCGGGTCGCCCGGGCCTTCACCGACGGCCGCATCCAGACCATCTACGGCGGCACGACCGAGATCATGAAAGAGATCATCGGCCGCTCCCTCCTCGGCTAGACCTCTCCCCGAAAGGCTTGACCAGTGAGCACCGAAGCGTACGTATACGACGCGATCCGCACGCCGCGCGGCCGCGGCAAGGCCAACGGCGCCCTGCACGGCACCAAGCCGATCGACCTGGTCGTCGGCCTCATCAACGCCCTGCGCGAGCGCAACCCCGGCCTGGACCCCGCCACCATCGACGACATCGTCCTCGGCGTCGTCGGCCCGGTCGGCGACCAGGGCTCCGACATCGCCCGGATCGCGGCCATCGCCGCCGGACTCCCGGACACGGTGGCCGGCGTACAGGAGAACCGCTTCTGTGCCTCCGGCCTGGAGGCCGTCAACCTGGCCGCCGCCAAGGTCCGCTCCGGCTGGGAGGACCTCGTCCTCGCGGGCGGCGTGGAGTCCATGTCCCGCGTCCCGATGGCCTCCGACGGCGGCGCCTGGTTCAACGACCCCATGACCAACTGGGACACCGGCTTCGTCCCGCAGGGCATCGGCGCCGACCTCATCGCCACCATCGAGGGCTTCTCCCGGCGCGACGTCGACGAGTACGCCGCCCTCTCCCAGGAGCGGGCCGCCGCCGCCATCAAGGACGGCCGCTTCGCGAAGTCCGTCGTCCCGGTCACCGACCGCAACGGCCTGGTCGTCCTGGACCAGGAGGAGTTCGTCCGCCCCGGCACCACCGCCGACACCCTCGCGAAGCTCAAGCCGTCCTTCGCGGACATCGGCGACCTCGGCGGCTTCGACGCCGTCGCCCTGCAGAAGTACCACTGGATCGAGAAGATCGACCACGTGCACCACGCGGGCAACTCCTCCGGCATCGTCGACGGCGCCTCGCTCGTCGCGATCGGCACCCGCGAGGCGGGCGAGCGGGGCGGTCTGGCGCCGCGCGCCCGGATCGTCTCGGCCGCCGTCTCCGGCTCCGAGCCCACCATCATGCTCACCGGCCCCGCCCCGGCCACCCGCAAGGCCCTCGCCAAGGCCGGCCTGACCATCGACGACATCGACCTGATCGAGATGAACGAGGCCTTCGCCGGCGTCGTCCTGCGCTTCGTCAAGGACATGGGCGTCTCCCTCGACAAGGTCAACGTCAACGGCGGCGCCATCGCGCTCGGCCACCCGCTCGGCGCCACCGGCGCGATGCTGCTCGGCACCGTCATCGACGAACTGGAGCGCCAGGACAAGCGCTACGGGCTCGTCACCCTCTGCGTCGGCGGCGGCATGGGCGTCGCCACCATCGTCGAGCGCCTCTGAACCGCGTCCTGTATCCCCCAGACCTCCTCCCCGACACGGAAGCAGCGAGAAAAATGAGCGAGTCCACCACGATCCGCTGGGAACAGGACGAGACCGGCGTCGTCACCCTGACCCTCGACGACCCCAACCAGTCCGCCAACACGATGAACCAGGCCTTCAAGGACTCCATCGCGGCGATCGCCGACCGCGCCGAGGCCGAGAAGGACTCCATCCGCGGCATCATCTACACCTCCGCCAAGAAGACCTTCTTCGCGGGCGGCGACCTCAAGGAAATGATCGGGCTGCGCCCCGAGCACGCGCAGCTCGCCTTCGAGACCGGCACCGCGATCAAGAACTCGCTGCGCCGCATCGAGACCCTCGGCAAGCCCGTCGTCGCCGCCATCAACGGAGCGGCCCTCGGCGGCGGTTACGAGATCTGCCTCGCCTCCCACCACCGCATCGCCCTCGACGCCCCCGGCTCCAAGATCGGCCTGCCCGAGGTCACCCTCGGCCTGCTCCCGGCCGGCGGCGGCCTCACCCGTACGGTGCGCCTCATGGGCATCGCCGACGCGCTGCTCAAGGTCCTGCTCCAGGGCACCCAGTACAACCCGCAGCGCGCCCTCGACAACGGCCTCGTGCACGAACTGGCCGCCACCCCCGAGGAGATGCTGGCCAAGGCCCGCGCCTTCATCGACGCCAACCCCGAGTCGAAGCAGCCCTGGGACGTCCCCGGCTACCGGATCCCGGGCGGCACCCCGTCGAACCCGAAGTTCGCGGCCAACCTCCCGGCCTTCCCGGCCAACCTGAAGAAGCAGCTGAACGGCGCCCCGTACCCGGCCCCGCGCAACATCCTGGCCTGCGCCGTCGAGGGCGCCCAGGTGGACTTCGAGACCGCGCTGACCATCGAGGCCCGCTACTTCACCGAGCTGGTCACCGGGCAGACCGCCAAGAACATGATCCAGGCGTTCTTCTTCGACCTCCAGGCCGTCAACGCCGGCCGCAGCCGCCCGCAGGGCATCGAGCCCCGCAAGGTCGCCAAGGTCGCCGTCCTCGGCGCCGGCATGATGGGCGCGGGCATCGCGTACTCCTGCGCCCGCGCGGGCATCGAGGTGGTGCTGAAGGACGTCACCCCCGAGGCCGCCGCGAAGGGCAAGGCGTACTCCGAGAAGCTGCTCGACAAGGCCGTCTCCCGCGGCCGTACGACCGAGGCCCAGCGCGCCGAGCTGCTGGCCCGGATCACGCCGACCGCCGACGCGGCTGACCTGGCCGGCTGCGACGCCGTCATCGAGGCCGTCTTCGAGGACACCTCCCTCAAGCACAAGGTGTTCCAGGAGATCCAGGACGTCATCGCCCCCGACGCGCTGCTCTGCTCCAACACCTCCACGCTGCCCATCACGGGCCTCGCGGAAGGGGTTTCGCGCCCCGAGGACTTCATCGGACTGCACTTCTTCTCGCCCGTCGACAAGATGCCGCTCGTGGAGATCATCAAGGGCGGGCGCACCGGCGACGAGGCCATCGCCCGCGCCTTCGACCTCGTACGGCAGATCAACAAGACCCCGATCGTCGTCAACGACTCGCGCGGCTTCTTCACCTCGCGCGTCATCGGCCAGTTCATCAACGAGGGCGTGGCGATGGTCGGAGAGGGCGTGGAGCCCGCCTCCGTCGAGCAGGCCGCGGCCCAGGCCGGCTACCCGGCCAAGGTGCTCTCCCTGATGGACGAGCTGACCCTCACCCTCCCGCGCAAGATCCGCAACGAGACCCGCAAGGCCTTCGAGGCCGAGGGCCGCTCGTGGACCGCGCACCCCGCGGACATGGTCATCGACCGGATGGTCGACGAGTTCGGCCGCCCCGGGCGCAGCGGCGGGGCCGGCTTCTACGAGTACGACGAGAGCGGCAAGCGCACCGGCATCTGGCCGGGCCTGCGCGAGCACTTCGCGAAGCCGGACGCGGACATCCCGTTCGAGGACATGAAGGAGCGGATGCTGTTCTCCGAGGCCCTGGACACCGTCCGCTGCCTCGACGAGGGCGTCCTGACCTCGATCGCCGACGCCAACATCGGCTCCATCATGGGCATCGGCTTCCCGGCCTGGACCGGCGGCGTGATCCAGTACATCAACGGCTACGAGGGCGGCCTGGCGGGCTTCGTCGCCCGCTCCCGCGAGCTGGCCGACCAGTACGGCGAGCGCTTCACCCCGCCGGCCTCGCTCGTCGCGAAGGCCGAGCGCGGCGAGACGTACGCCGACTGACCCCCGTAGCACCAGTAGTACCCGAAGTACCCGCAGCACCCGCCGCGGGCGGCGTTCACTCGGAGTCGGCGGACTCCGAGACGAACGCCGCCCGCAGTTCCTCCTTCAGCGACCGCTGGAACGCGGTCACCAGCGCCTGCACCACCATCGGCTGCATGTGCGCGGACAGCGCCTTCATCGACTCCACCCGCTCCGGATCGCTCTCGCCGCGCGTGAACGGCCCCCACACCTCGTCGCGGAAGAGCGCCGTCAGCTCGTGCGCCGCCGTCCGCGCGTGCTCCAGCAGCACCTTGCGCGCCACCAGGATCGTCTCGTGCGCGATCGGCACGTCCAGCAGCGCGACCCCCAGCCGCAGCAGCCCCACGTCCACCCGGAAGCCCTCCCCGGCCGGCGCCAGCACGTTCATCGCCGTCAGCCGCCGGACGTCGGCGTTCGACAGGCTCCGCCCCGCCCGCTTCTCCAGCTCCTCCCGCGACACCTCCTGCGGCGCGTCCGGAGCCCAACTGGACACCATCGCGCGGTGGATCGCCAGGTCGTGCGCGCTCAGGTCGTCGGGCAGCGCGTCCAGATAGCGCTCGATGGCCGACAACGTCATGCCCTGGTGCTGGAGTTCCTCGATCAGCGCCAGCCGGGACAGGTGTTCCGGCCCGTAGTGCCCCACCCGACGAGGGCCGATCACGGGAGGGGGCAAAAGCCCGCGCGTGCTGTAGAAACGAACGGTGCGCACGGTGACGCCCGCCCTGGCCGCCAGCTCGTCGACGGTGAGCATCGGCTCGGGTGCCTGGTCGGCCATCGTCTGCGCCTCGCTCTCTGCTCCACAGCTTGGGTTCAACAGTATTGCTGTCGCACCAACGATGTGAAACGGCCAGGAGCTGCCCATGACCATGAAACTGCGACTGCCCGGACGACCCGAAGAGCTCACGATCCCCGCCCTGCTGGCGCGCAACGCCGCCGAGTACGGCGATCTCCCCGCCCTCTCCTGGCGGGAGGACGACGGCTGGACGACCCTCGACTGGACCGAGGTCCGCCGCAAGGTCGCCGTCCTCGCCTCCGGATACGCCGCCCTCGGCATAGAACGCGGCGAACACGTCCTGATCATGATGGGCAACCGCCCCGAGCACTGGCTGACCGACCTCGCCCTCGTCCACCTCGGCGCCGTCCCCGTCACCGTCTACGGGACCTCCGCGCCCGAGCAGATCGCCCACATCGCCCGGCACAGCCGGGCCCGGGTCGCCGTCCTCGAAGGCGCCGGCGAGCTCGCCCGCTGGGAACCGCTGCTCGCCGACGCCCGGGTGCCGCTGGAGCGGCTGGTCGTGGCCGAGGCCGCCGAGGCCGGTCCGCACCGTACGTACGGCTCCCTGCACGCGAGCGGCGCCCGTACGCACCGCCCCGACGACTTCGAGAAGGCCTGGCGGGAGATCCGCCCCGAGGACCCGCTGACCGTCGTCTACACCTCCGGCACCACCGGCGACCCCAAGGGCGTGCGGCTGACCCACCGCAACATCATGCTCCAGGCCGTCCGCATCGACGGGCGCACGGAGCTGCCCGAGCACGCCGAGCACATCTGCTACCTGCCTTTCGCGCACATCGCCGAGCGGATCCTCGGCATCTACCTGCCGCTGCTGCGCGCCGCGCACGTCCGGCTCGTCGCCGACCCGACCGCCGTGGGGGCCGCCGTACGAGAGCTGCACCCGGTGCAGTTCTTCGGGGTGCCCCGGGTCTGGGAGAAGCTCGCCGCGGCCGTACGGGCCGTGCTGGCGCAGCTTCCGGCAGCGCAGCGGGAGTCCATCGAGGCCGCGAACGACCTCGCCCGCGCCCGGGCCGGCCACCGGGAGCGCGGCGAGCGGATCCCGGCCGCGCTCGAAGCCTCGTACGCCCGGGCGAAGGAGCAGGTGCTGGACCCGCTGCTGGGCCTGGCGGGGCTGGACCGGCTGGAATGGACGGCCAGCGCCACCGCGCCCATGCCGATCGACGTGGTCAGGTTCTGGGCGGGCTGGGGGATCACCATCATGGACGCCTGGGGGCTCACCGAGACCTCGGGCGTGTGCACGATCAACAGCCCGGACGGCTTCCGGCTGGGCTCGGTGGGGCGGCCGATCGAGGGGCTGGAGCTGCGGCTCGCCGAGGACGGGGAGATCCTCACGCGGGGCGCGACCGTCTTCGCCGGCTACCTGCGGCCCGACGGGTCCGTGGAGAGCGCGCACGACGCCGAGGGCTGGTTCCCGACCGGGGACGTCGGCCGGCTCGACGAGGACGGGTTCCTCTGGCTGACCGACCGCAAGAAGGAACTCATCATCACCTCGAACGGCAAGAACGTCTCGCCGGCCCTGGTGGAGAACACCGTCAAGGAGCATCCGCTGATCGGCCAGGCCCTGGTGCACGGCGACGGCCGCTCCTACCTCGTCGCCCTGCTGGTGCTGGACGGGGAGGTGGCCCCGGCGTGGGCGGCGGCCCGCGGCATCGAGGCCGGCCCGCTCGCCGCGCTCGCGGAGCACCCGGCCGTACGGGAGGAGATCGCCGCGGCGGTCGCCGCGGCCAACGCCCGGCTCAACCGGACCGAGCAGATCAAGCGGTACCGGCTGCTGACACAGGAGTGGGGCCCCGCGTCCGGGGAGCTCACCCCGTCGCTGAAGCTGCGCCGCCGGGTGGTCCGGGAGAAGTACGGCGCCCTCATCGACGCGCTGTACGCCGACCCGTACGAGGAACCGCACCACCGGGCCGGGGCGCAGTAGCCCGGATGGCCCCGTCCGGTGGGCGCGCGGGCGCCCGCCGGACGAGGCTGGGAAGATGCCGGAGACCCGTTTCAGCCGCGAGGAGATCCAGTCCCTCGCACGGCTCAGCCCGTTCGAGCTGAAGGACAGGTTCATCCAGCTCGCCCAGGCGGCCCAGGCCGACCGGCCGGGCCAGAAGGACACCACCGCCCGCGCCATGCTGAACGCGGGCCGCGGCAACCCCAACTGGATCGCCACCGGCCCCCGCGAGGCCTTCCACGCCCTCGGCTACTTCGCCCTCGACGAGTCCCGCCGCGTGTGGACCGCCGACCACCTCGGCGGGATGCCGGAGCGCCGCGGGATCGGGAAGCGGTTCGACGCGTGGATCCGCCGCCACCCGCAGCTGCCCGGCACCGAGCTGCTCTCCGCGTGCGTCGCGTACGCCCTGTCGCGGTGGGGGTTCGACGAGGACGCCCTCGTGCACGAGCTGGCCGACGCCGTGATCGGCGACAACTACCCCGTGCCGGACCGGATGCTGGTGCACGCCGAGCAGATCGTCCGGGGCTACGTCGACTTCGAGATCTTCGGCGAACGGCCGGCCGTGGACCGCCTGTCGCTGTTCGCCACCGAGGGCGGCACGGCCGCGATGTGCTACGTCTTCGACTCGCTCGTCCAGAACGGGATCCTCCACAAGGGCGACAAGATCGCCCTGATGACCCCGGTGTTCGCCCCGTACGTCGAGATCCCCGGGCTCGACACCTTCGAGTTCGAGGTGGTCGAGGTCAGCGCGAGCCTGTTCGCCGAGACCGGCGTGCGCCAGTGGCGCTACCCGCCGGAGGAGGTCGCCAAGCTGGCCGACCCGGAGGTCAAACTGGTCTGCCTGGTCAATCCGAGCAACCCGCCCTCGCTCGCGCTGAGCGACCGGGTGGCGGGGCAGATCAAGGAGATCGTGACCACCGCCAACCAGCGCCTGCTGATCGTCACCGACGACGTGTACGGCACGTTCGTGCCCGGCTTCCGCTCGCTCGCCGCCGAACTGCCCCGCAACACGCTGCTGGTGTACTCGTACTCCAAGCACTACGGGGCGACCGGCTGGCGGCTCGGCGTCATCGGCCTGCACGACGACAACGTCGTCGACGAGATGATCGCGGAGCTCCCGGGGGAGGAGAAGGAGCGGCTCGCCCGGCGGTACGGCTCGCTCTGCCTGGAACCGGCGCGGATCCGGTTCATCGACCGGATGGTCGCGGACTCCCGCTCGGTGGCGCTCAACCACACGGCGGGGCTCTCCCCGCCGCAGCAGGCGCTGATGGTGCTCTTCTCGCTGTTCGACCTGCTGGAGGAGGGCCAGGCGTACAAGGAGCGCATCCGCGGGATCGTCCGCCGGCGCCTCGACCTCCTGCTGGAGGGCGCGCAGATGAAGATCTCCGACGACGACCGGCGGGCCGGCTACTACGTGGAACTCGACCTGCTGGCCGAGGCGGAACGGGTCCACGGCAAGGAGTTCGCGGAGTTCCTGGAGAAGAACTACGAGCCCGTCGACCCCCTGCTCCGCCTCGCGGAACAGACCTCGGTGGTACTGCTGAACGGCGGCGGCTTCGACGGCCCGCAGTGGTCGGTCCGGGTCTCCCTGGCCAACCTCGACGACCTGGACTACCTCAAGGTCGGCCACCACTTGAGGGAGATCTTCCAGGAGTACGCGACGGAATGGCAACGCGCGCAGGCCGACTAGGGCCTTTCCTCGGATTCTGACGTCAGGGAAGAACTTTGTCGGTCCATGTCCTCCAGGTCCCACACTTCGCCTTGCTGCACGGTAACTGTGCCTTGGTCAGGCAAGAATTCTAACCGCCACAGTCGGAATCACGGGCTCGGCAAGGCGAAGTGCAGTTCGAATTTTCCTTCGTGGCCCGGGACATGACTCCGGAAGAGGGTGCCGAAAAGGTAGTCATCGAAGATGGTGATTTTCCAGACGTCCTCCTCTGCGGGCGGTGGATTTTGAACGACGTGCCCGAAGTTGAGAAAACCGCCAGGATTTCCAAGGGCGTCGAATTCCCTGGTCCCCATCTCGACAGCCAGTCTCAAATTTGATGTTCGTCATCAAACTCTCCCAGTTCCTCTCCCGCAGCACGTAGAAATGGGACGTGGCGTGTGAGGAAGATGCGCAAGGGGGATGCTGCGGTTGACAGCCGAGGCGCCCGGCGCCCGTCAGCTCGTGAGCACCGTCGAGTTCCGTGCTGTGACGATCCCGGCCTCCGAGGTGCGGCCGTCGACTTCGCTCCTCTCCCGATATATTCCCTCGGCAAGCCCCTCCCAGCAACTCGCCATCGGCCTGACCGGCGCTCCCGCGCATGAATTGCCCATCATTTGCAGCGAGTTACGGACCCCCCCGGGTGACGCTCCCTGGGTGCGGCGCTCTTGCGCGCGCTGACTGGGAGTCGGCAAGACGCGCAGCGAGAAGGCCTTCACGTACGCCGCGCTCGATGTTCTTCACCATGGCGAGGGAGACGTGCGACTCGCGGGCACGGCCCCGGGTGCCGTCGTACGGCGGCACCCGGGGAGTGCGGACTAGCGGCCGATCAGGGGGTAGTGGTCGGAGAGGTTGGTGTACGTGTACGAGGTGCCCCAGCTGGAGACCGTCCAGGGCGCCGACTCCTCCTTGACCACGTTGTTCTCCCAGCCCGCCGGGCGGGCGTTGCCCTTGCGGTAGAGGACGTAGTCCAGGTCCTCGCGCGGGTCCGTCGGGTAGCGGTAGTTCGCGATGGAGTTCAGCGCCGTGTCGAACGAGTACGGGTGGCCCGTGCGCGAGTCGGAGTTCGCCAGGTCGGCGTTGGCCAGCATGGACGCGAACTCGGGGGAGCGGGAGTCGACGTTCATGTCGCCGGTCACGATGACCTGCTCGTTCGCCGGGATGTTCTTGCCGTCCAGGAAGGCGTCTATCGCCTTGAACTGGAGGGCGCGCATGGCAGCCGCCTCGCCGGAGCCACAGCCCGGGTCGGTGGACTGGGCGTGGGTGCCGACCACGTGGACCTTGGTGCCGTTCACGTTCAGCACGACGTACGCGAAGCCCTTGTTGGACCACCAGTCGGCGCCGCAGGCGTCCTTGTAGACGACCTGCTCCTTGCGGACGATCGGCCACTTGCTGAGGATCGTGACGCCGCCGTCCTCGGGGGTGGTCGAGGAGTACGCGCCGCCCGTGGCGTCCCAGCCGCTCTTGCTGCGGCCGACGATCGGGGTCTGGTACGGGTACTGCGCCGAGGCGTTGGACTTCAGCGCGTCCGAGGCGCCGTTGTCGAAGGCCTCCTGGAGCACGACCACGTCGTGGCCCTGGAAGAAGGACGCCTTGGGGATCTCCGAAGCCCGGTGGTCCTGGCCCCAGTTGGGGTAGAGGTTCTTGCTCATCAGGAACGTGTTGTACGTGAGGACGCTGAGCCGCGGGGCAGCGGCGCTCTCCGCGGCCGAGGCGGCCGGCGCACCGGTGGCGGCCAGTGCGCCGACGGCGATCGCCGCAACGGCCGTGGCGGCGGCACGGTTGCGGCTGAGCTTGGTGTGCAGCATGAGGTCTCCATCATTCCTGCAGGGGGGAGATCGACTCCGTCATCCAAGCAGCCGCGGTTACCTCTGGGTAACACCCGTGACAAGACTTTCTGTCCGGGAGCGGACGTCTGGCACTCGCATACTGGAACCATGAACGAAACAGAGCTCCCCGCACCCGGACCGACGGCCGCGCGCCGCCCCGATCCCGAGCCGCCGGCCCCCGGCGGGGTGCTCTGGACCATCTCCGGCGACATCCGGGCCCTGCTGATGCTGCCCGCCGCCTTCACCATGCAGGTCGCCCACCCCGCGATCGGCGCCGGGGTCGACGAGCACTCGGTCTTCCGCACCGACCCCTGGGGGCGCGGCGAGCGCTCCCTGCGCTCCGTCCAGCTGTGGGTGTACGGCGGGGCGGAGGCCGCCGAGGAGGGCCGCCGGGTGCGCCGCCTGCACAAGGAGATCCAGGGCATCGACACCCGGGGGCGGCGCTACCACTCCCTCGACCCCGCCTGCTACTCCTGGGTGCACGCCACCGGCTTCCCGATCTACCTCTACGCCGGGCGGTACCTGCTGCGCCGCTTCACCCCCGCGCAGGAGCGGCAGCTGTACCGGGAGTGGCTCCAGGTGGGCCGGATCCTCGGCATACGCGACCGGGACATGCCCCAGAGCATCGAGGAGTACTGGGTCTACTACCGCCGGATGCTGGCCGAGGAGATCGAGCCGACCAAGGTCGCCCGCGAGCTGATCGCCACCGACGTGCCGCTGCCACGGCCCGAGGGTGGCTCCCTGCCGGTGCGGCTGCTGCTGCGGCTCACCTGGCCGGTGCTGCGGGCGGCGTTCCTGCGCTTCCGGGCCTTCGTCACCGTCGGGTACATGCCGCCCGAGGCCCGCGCCGCGATCGGGCTGGAGTGGAGCCCGGCCCAGGAGCGCAGGCTCCGGCGGCTCAGCACGGCCGTACGGCTCCTCGTACCGCTGCTGCCGGAGCGCCTGCGGTACCTGCCCATCGCGCGCGCGGCCCGGGCGCGGTGGCGCGCCGGCACCCCCTGAGGGGCGCCGGCGCGCGGAGCCTCGTACGCGCTACGGCTACGCGCTACGCGACTCAGTGCTCGTGGATCGTGTTCGTCTCGGCGATCTTCTTCCAGGACTTCGGCTCCACCGGCTTCGCGGCGGGGGCCTTGAGGGACCGGGCGGTCGGGGCCGCGGCGGCCGGCGGGGCGAAGGCCGGCTTGCCCGGGGTGTACAGCCAGGTCTCGAACAGCTGCGCCAGCGGCTTGTTCGAGACCTTCTCCGCGTACCGGACGAAGTCCCCGACCTTGGCGTTCCCGTAGGCCCGCTCGGTCGGCCAGCCCTTGAGGATCTTGAAGAACTTCTCGTCGCCGACCTCGTTGCGCAGCGCCTGCAGGGCGATCGCGCCGCGGTCGTACACGGCCCCGTGGAACTGGTTGTCCGGGCCCGGGTCACCCGGCTTGACCTGCCAGAACGGGTCGTCCGCCGGGCGCTGCCCGTACGCCCAGTCGGCGAGCTCCTGCGCGGTGCCCTCGCCCTCCTTCTCCGACCACAGCCACTGGCTGTAGCGGGCGAAGCCCTCGTTGATCCAGATGTCCTTCCAGCCGTCGACGGAGACGCTGTCCCCGTACCACTGGTGGGCCAGCTCGTGCACGACCACCTGGATGTTCGCGCCGCTCGCGAACTGCTTCGGGCTGTAGAACGGCCGGGTCTGCGTCTCCAGCGCGAAGCTCGAGGGCACGTTGGGCACGTACCCCCCCAGGGCGTTGAAGGGGTACGGCCCGAAGATCCCCTCCAGCCATTCGGCGACCTCGCCGGTCCGCTCCACGCTCGCGCGCGCCGCGCCCGCGTTGTCGCCGAGGTCCTTGCTGTAGGCGTTGAGGATCGGCAGACCGCTCGCCGTCTTGTCGGTGGTGACGTCGAACTTGCCGATGGCGAGGGTGGCGAGGTACGTGGCCTGCGGCTTGTTCGAGCGCCAGTTGTACCGGGTCCAGCCGAGCCGGGAACTCTGCGACTGGAGCACGCCGTTGCTGATGGCCTGGGTGCCGTCGGGGACGTTGACCGAGACGTCGAAGGTGGCCTTGTCGAGCGGGTGGTCGTTGCTCGGGAACCACCAGACGGCCGAGTCGGGCTCCTGCGCGGCGACGCCGCCGTCCGGGGTGCGCTGCCAGGCCGACCAGCCGTCGATCTTGAACTCCGAGGGCTTTCCGGCGTACTTGACGACGACCGTCGCCGGGGTGTCCTTCTTCAGCGGCTGGGCGGGGGTCACCTCCAGCTCGTGCTCCCCGGAGGTGGTGAACTTCGCCTTGGCGCCGTTGACCCGGATCTCGCCGACCTTCAGGCCGAAGTCCAGGTTGAAGCGGGAGAGGTCCTGCTTGGCGGTGGTCAGGAGGGTGGCGGTGCCCTCCAGCAGGTCCGTCTTCGGCTGGTACTGCAGGCGCAGGTCGTAGTGGGACACGTCGTATCCGCTGTTGCCGCTGGCCGGGTAGTAGGGATCGCCGATACCCGGGGCCCCTTGGACCGAACTCGCCGCCGAGGCCGGGATCACCAGCAGGAGGGAGGCGGCGAGCACGCTGGGGGCGATGACTTTGCGGTGCACGAAGAGCTCCAAGCGGTAGGGAGACAGTTCTGTTCAACGGCTTGTCGTCCGACCGTATTCACGCCCGCCCCCCTACGTCATGTCCATGGCCGCCGGTGTCACACGATCGCCATTCGGCCGTCACAGGCCGGGGGCCGGACCGGTGGCCCACCGCCCCGAAGAGCCGCGTTCGGGTACGCGAACGGCCTTCCTCCGCCGTGGGGACCGCGGAAGAAGGCCGGAAACCGGATGCCGGACGCCCCCTACAGGCCGTTCAGCTTCGAGTTGGTCGCCAGGAACTGGTTGCCGATGCCGGTGTCGTTGCCGGTGAAGAGGCCCGACGCGCCGCGCAGGCTGGTCTTCTCCGCCGCCAGACGGCCCATCAGGGTCTTCACCTGCTGGTCCCAGGTGTCCGCCACCTTCTTCAGGCCGGCGGCCGTCTCCCAGCCGTCGAAGCCCTTCTGGGCGGTTCCGGTGTCGGCGTCCGCGTACTCCGCCGCCTTCTTGGTGTTGGGCTCCAGCTCGGTCTCGATCGTGTTCGCCGCGGCCTTCTTCTGCGCCGGCGTCGAAGCGAAGTCCCCGGAGCCGCCCGGCACGAACGGGCCTATCGGGCCCTTCGGGTTGCCCGGGGCGGCCGGTCCCGCCGGTCCGGCCGGAGCCGTCGGTCCGCTCGGTTCGACCGGCACGTGGTTCAAGCGCATGCCGACCTGAAGGTCCGCCGCCTGGCCGCTGTCTCCTGACATGTTCACGCCTCCCCGTTGGTTTTCGGCTCGATCATATGCATGGCGGCCGGGACTTGGTCTACCCGACATACTGAGCGGTCGGTAATCTGGCGGGCATGACGATTCCTCCGCGCGCCGCCCGTCACTGTTGGCATGCTGCGATCAACCCGCTGCACGCGACCATCTACTTCTCTCCCGACCTGGGCAAGGAGTTCGCCGCCCTCGGGGTCACCGAGCGGCCCGCCGTGAACCTCGCCTCCCGGTCCGCCGCCATGGGCGCCGTCGGGCCCGGCACGGTCACCGCCACCTTCTACAACTACCGCCACGACTTCGTCGCCCGGCACCTGCCCGCCGTCTGGGACACCATCACCCCCGAACAGGCCCTGGACGCCCGGCTGCGCGCCGCCGACAGCACCCTGCGCCGGCTGCTCGGCACGGAGGCGATCGAATCCCCCGAGCTCGCCGAGACCGCCGACCTCGCCCTGCGCGCCACCGAGGGCTGCACCCGGCACGCCCGGCCCCTCTACGCGGCCCACGCCGACCTCCCCGTACCCGAGGAGCCGCACCTGCGCCTCTGGTACGCCACCACCCTGCTGCGCGAACACCGCGGCGACGGCCACCTCGCCGCCCTGCTGCTCGCCGGACTCGACCCGCTGGAGGCCCTGGTCAGCCACACCGCCACCGGCCGTGGCATGACCCCGAAGTGGATCAAGGCCATCCGCGGCTGGGAGCAGTCCGACCTCGACGCCGCCGCCGACCGGCTGCGCGAGCGCGGGCTCCTCGACGCCGACGGCGAGCTCACCGAGGAGGGCGCGGCCGTACGCGAGCGCCTCGAAGCCGACACCGACCGCCTCGACGCGGCCCCGTACGAGCACCTCGGCGCCGAAGGCCTGGCCCGGCTGGCCGAGCTGGGCGGCGGACTCGTCGTCAAGGCCGTCACCGCCGGCGCCTTCCCCGCGGACGCCTTCGGCAAGGCCTGACGGGGCCGGGCGCAGGACCGGGCGCGGGGCTCCCGGCCGCCGTCACCGCCACCTGCCACAATTGGCAGCCTTCCAGTGCAAACGAAGGCAGGCGGGACCCGATCGTGACGATGTCCATCGAAGGCAGGATCGCCGAGGAGCTCGGCGTACGGGAGCGGCAGGTCAAGGCCGCCGTCGAGCTGCTCGACGGCGGCTCCACCGTGCCGTTCATCGCGCGCTACCGCAAGGAAGCGACCGAGATGCTCGACGACGCCCAGCTGCGCACCCTCGAGGAGCGGCTGCGGTATCTGCGCGAGCTGGAGGACCGGCGCGCGGCGATCCTGGACTCCGTACGGGAGCAGGGCAAGCTCGACGCCGAGCTGGAGGCCCGGATCAACGCGGCCGACACCAAGGCCCGGCTGGAGGACATCTACCTCCCGTTCAAGCCCAAGCGGCGCACCAAGGCGCAGATCGCCCGTGAGGCCGGCCTGGAGCCGCTCGCCGACGGCCTGCTGGCCGACCCGACGGTGGAACCGGCCGCCGCCGCGGCCGCGTTCGTCGACGCCGACAAGGGCGTCGCCGATCCGGCCGCCGCCCTGGAGGGCGCGCGCGCCATCCTGACCGAGCGCTTCGGTGAGGACGCCGACCTGATCGGCGAGCTGCGCGAGCGCATGTGGGGCCGCGGCCGGCTCTCCGCGAAGGTCCGCGAGGGCAAGGAGGAGGCGGGCGCCAAGTTCGCCGACTACTTCGACTTCGCCGAGCCCTTCACCGCGCTGCCCTCGCACCGCGTCCTCGCCATGCTGCGCGGCGAGAAGGAGGACGTCCTCGACCTCACCCTGGAGCCCGAGGCCCCCGAGGACGCGGCCGCCCCCGGCCCGTCCACGTACGAGGGCATGGTCGCGCGCCGCTTCGGCGTTGCCGACCGCGGCCGTCCCGGCGACAAGTGGCTGGCCGACACCGTCCGCTGGGCCTGGCGTACGAAGATCCAGGTGCACCTCGGCATCGACCTGCGGATGCGGCTGCGCGCCGCGGCCGAGGACGAGGCCGTACGGGTCTTCGCCGCCAACCTGCGCGACCTGCTGCTCGCCGCCCCGGCCGGCACCCGGGCCACGCTCGGCCTCGACCCGGGCTTCCGCACCGGGGTGAAGGTCGCCGTCGTGGACGCCACCGGCAAGGTCGTGGCCACGGACGTGATCTACCCGCACGTGCCCGCCAACAAGTGGGACGAGGCCCTCGCCAAGCTGGCCCGACTCGCCAAGGAGCACGCGGTCGAGCTGGTCGCCATCGGCAACGGCACGGCCTCGCGCGAGACCGACAAGCTCGCCGGGGACCTGATCACCCGCCACCCCGAGCTGAAGCTCACCAAGGTGATGGTGTCCGAGGCGGGCGCCTCCGTGTACTCGGCCTCCGCGTTCGCCTCGCAGGAACTCCCGGACATGGACGTGTCGCTGCGCGGCGCGGTGTCCATCGCCCGCCGCCTCCAGGACCCGCTCGCCGAGCTCGTCAAGATCGACCCCAAGTCGATCGGCGTCGGCCAGTACCAGCACGACCTCTCCGAGGTGAAGCTCTCGCGCTCGCTCGACGCGGTGGTCGAGGACTGCGTGAACGGCGTCGGCGTGGACGTCAACACCGCCTCCGCCCCGCTGCTCTCGCGGGTGTCGGGCATCAGCGGCGGGCTCGCCGAGAACATCGTGGCCCACCGTGACAACAACGGCCCCTTCCGCAGCCGCAAGGCGCTCAAGGACGTGGCGCGGCTCGGCCCGAAGGCGTACGAGCAGTGCGCGGGCTTCCTGCGGATCCGCGGCGGGGACGACCCCCTGGACTTTTCCAGCGTGCACCCCGAGTCGTACCCGCTGGTCCGGGGCATGGCCAAGACGGCCGGCAGCGACGTGGCGGCGCTCATCGGCAACACCGGCGTGCTGCGCTCGCTGCGGCCGGAGCAGTTCGTCACCGAGGCCTTCGGCCTGCCGACCGTGACGGACATCCTGCGCGAGCTGGAGAAGCCGGGCCGCGACCCGCGGCCCGCGTTCAAGACGGCCACCTTCAAGGAGGGCGTCGAGAAGATCGGCGACCTGGCGCCCGGGATGATCCTGGAGGGCGTGGTCACGAACGTGGCCGCGTTCGGCGCCTTCATCGACATCGGCGTCCACCAGGACGGGCTGGCCCACGTCTCGGCGCTGTCGAAGAACTTCGTCAAGGACCCGCGGGACGTGGTCAAGCCGGGCGACATCGTCCGTGTGAAGGTCCTGGACGTGGACATCCCGCGCAAGCGGATCTCGCTGACGCTGCGGCTGGAGGACGAGGCCGACCGCCCGGCGGGCGGCGCTCCCCGGCAGCGCGAGGACCGCCAGGACCGCCAGGACCGGCAGGAGCGGCGCGGCGGTGGCCGTCCCCCGCAGCAGCGCGGCGGCGGTCAAGGCGGCCAGGGCGGCCAGGGCGGCCAGGGCGGCCAGGGCCAGCGTCAAGGCGGCCAGGGCCAGGGCGGTCAGGGCCGGGGGCAGGGTGGCGGCGGCCAGCGCCAGGGAGGACAGCGCCAGGGCGGCAGCGGCGCCCCGGCCCCGGCCAACAGCGCGATGGCCGACGCCCTGCGCCGGGCCGGCCTCACCGGGGCCCCCGAGGAGCGCCGCAAGCGCTGAGAAGGGTGGGTCCGCAGGGACGGTCCGGGGATGGCCGAATAGGCACCCCACCTGGGCACACACCTTGCGAACTCCCGTACAAGATCTGTAGGCATGGTGGAACGCCCGTTCGCCGAGTGGCGAGCGGGCTTCCGTTTCTCCCCTCAGGACCCCACTCCCAGAGGCCGCCTTGAAGGCACAGGACGCCATGCCCACGCCCACGCACGCCTACCGACGCTGCCCGCGAAAGGGTCCGAAGAGGGATCACATGCCCCACTCGCAACCCAGCCTCCGTAAACGGTGCGAGAAGATTCTCGGCCATCTGGATCTGACACATCCCTTCTCCATCGAAGGGCTGTGCAACCGGATCGCCGAGCAGCGGGGCCGCCCCATCCACCTCCACCCGCTCCCCAAGGAGGCGGCGGAATCCGGGGTCTGCGGGCTGTGGGTGGGCACCGACAGCGTCGACTTCGTCTTCTACGAGGCCCAGACCACCGCGCTGCACCGCGAGCACATCGTGCTCCACGAGCTCGGGCACATCCTGTTCGGCCACAACTCCCTGGAGGCCGAGGACAACGACGGGCAGGTCCCGGTCGTCCTCGGACGCACCAACTACACCACCAGCCAGGAGCGGGAGGCGGAAATGCTGGCCAGCATGATCCGCATCCGCACCACGGGCCCCTGCCCGCAGTCGGCCGCGGCATCCCGCGGCACCCTCGCCTGGCTGGAATCCGCCATGGGCTACGGGCGGGGGAGCCATGGACGCCGCTGACCTCACCGCCTTCGGCGACTCGCTCGCCGTGCCCAGCGTCGTCTGTCTCTGGATCGCGGTCCTGCTGCGCGCCCCGGCCGCCCTGCGCTCCCCGCAGCAGCGCGGGCTGTGGCTCGCCGTCGCCACCGCCGCCGCCGCGATGACCCTGAACCTCCCGGACGTCATCGCGTACGCGATGCGCGATCCGGACTACGCGCACGCCGTCGGCCTCGTCCGCAACCTGATCGGCGTGCTGTCCGCGGGCACCGTGCTCTACTTCGTGGCCGCCGCCACCCGCGGCCGGGCCCTCCAACTCGCCTCCTGGGTGGGCACGGTGGCCTGGCTGACCACCCTCGTGGTGCTGGACACGGCCGCCCCCGCGCACACCGCGCACACCATCCCGGCGCAGGGCGATCCGGTGCCCTCCCTCGCGTACTGGCTGTTCCAGATCTCCGCGCACCTCCTCGCCAACGTCACCTGCGTCTCCCTCTGCTGGCGCTACAGCCGCCGCACCGAGAGCCGGGGACTGGCCGCCGGGCTGCGGCTGTTCGGCCTCGGCACCGCGCTCGCCGGCCTGTTCTGGTTCGCGTACCTGCTCAAGGCCCTGTTCGCCAGCACCTGGGCGGTGCCCGCCCTGCCGCTGATGATGAACCTGCACGGACTGCTGCGGGCCGCCGCGATCCTCGTGCCCACCCTGTTCACGCTGCGCCGCACGAGCGCCGACATCGCCACCGCCTGGCGGCTGTGGCCGCTCTGGCACGACCTGGTCCAGGCCGTCCCGCACGTCGCCCTGACCAAGCCGCGGGCCGGCCGGGTCGTGGAGCTTCTGTGGCCGCCCGTTCCGCGCAACCTGCTGGTGTACCGCAAGGTGATCGAGACCCGCGACGCGATCCTGATCCTCGGCGAGTACGTCGCCCCGGGCGTCCCGGAGCTCGCCCGCACCCATGTCACCGGACACGGGATCCCCGAGCAGCGGCGCACCGCGGCCGCGCTGGCCTGCGTACTGAAGGAGGCGCGGCAGGCGAAGCTCGCCGGACGGCCCGGGCAGCCGGGGGAGGACACGGCCTGGGAGCTGCCCGCCGCGATGCAGACCTCCGCCGAGGGCGGCGACCTCGACGACGAGGCCCGGTTCCTGGTCGACGTGGCCCAGGCCTACGGATCGCCGTCGACCACGGACTTCACCCCGCAGCGCCCGCACACCCCGTAAGGAAGTGACCCTCTCTTGACCACCGTTCTGATCACCGGGGCCAGTGCCGGACTCGGCGCCGCCTTCGCACGCGGCTTCGCGGCCAAGGGCTGCGAGCTGGTCCTGGTCGCCCGCGACAAGGACCGCCTCGAAGCCGTGGCCCGGGAGCTCGGCCGGGAGTTCGGCACGGCCAGCGAGGTGCTGCCCGCCGATCTGCTGGACCCGGCGGACTGCACGGCCGTCGCCGAGCGGCTCGCCGACCGGGGCCGGCCCGTGGACATCCTGGTCAACAACGCGGGCTTCGGGCTCCCCGCACCGTTCCCGTACAGCCCCGTCGAGGACGAGGAGCGGCTGCTCGACCTGCTGGTGAAGGTCCCGCTGCGGCTCACCCACGCCATGCTGCCCGGGCTGCGCGCCCGCCGCCGGGGTGCGGTGGTGAACGTCTCCTCGGTGGCCGGGCTGCTGCCGACCGGAACGTACGGGGCCGCCAAGGCCTGGGTCACCGCGTTCAGCGAGTCCCTGCGGGTGGACATGGCCCCGTACGGGGTCCGGGTCCTGGCGGTGGTCCCGGGGTTCACCCGCACCGAGTTCCAGGCGCGCGCCGGGATGGACGTCAGCTCGCTGCGCGAGGCGGTGTGGCTGGAGCCCGAGGCCGTGGTGGCCAAGGCGCTGCGCGACCTGGCCCTGCGCCGGCCGGTGAGCATCACCGGCCGGCGCTACCAGGCGTACGCGCTCGCCGTCCGGCACCTGCCGCGAGGCTTCGTGGCCGCCAGGCTCGCGCGCAAGCGGCGCGCGCCCGCCGGGCAGTAGGCGACCCCTAGAGCTCGGTGACCTTGCCGTCCGCGACCTCCAGGCGGCGGGTCACGTGCACCGCGTCCAGCATCCGGCGGTCGTGGGTGACCAGCAGCAGGGTGCCCTCGTACGCGTCCAGGGCCGACTCCAGCTGTTCGATCGCTGGCAGGTCCAGGTGGTTCGTGGGCTCGTCGAGCACCAGCAGGTTCACCCCGCGGCCCTGGAGCA
Source organism: Streptomyces sp. NRRL S-244 (assembly GCF_000717915.1). Taxonomy (GTDB): domain Bacteria; phylum Actinomycetota; class Actinomycetes; order Streptomycetales; family Streptomycetaceae; genus Streptomyces. Next base: position 80,785 of record NZ_JOCX01000019.1, on the reverse strand, counting down.
GCGCCAGGGCCGCCCGGGTGCGCTCGCCGGGGGAGAGCGTGGCCGCCGGACGCAGTACGTGCACCGCCTTCAGGCCGAACTTGGCCAGCAGGGTCCGTACTTCGGCCGGCTCGGTCTCCGGGACCGCCGCGCAGAAGGCCTCCAGCAGCGGCTCGTCCCCGAGGAAGAGCCCGCGCGCCTGGTCCACCTCGCCGACCAGCACGCCCGAACCGAGCGTGGCCGCACCGGAGTCGGGCACCAGCCGGCCGAGGAGGACGGCGAGGAGCGTGGACTTGCCCGCACCGTTGGCGCCGGTGATCGCGACCCGGTCCGCCCAGTCGATCTGCAGGCTGGCCGGGCCGAAGGAGAAGTCCCCGCGCCGCACGGAGGCCTCGTTCAGGGTCGCGACGACCGAGCCGGAGCGCGGCGCCGCCGCGATCTCCATGCGCAGCTCCCACTCCTTGCGGGGTTCGTCGACGACTTCGAGCCGCTCGATGGCGCGCTGCGTCTGGCGGGCCTTGGAGGCCTGCTTCTCGCTCGCCTCGCTGCGGAACTTCTTGCCGATCTTGTCGTTGTCCGTGGCCTTGCGGCGGGCGTTCTTGACGCCCTTGTCCATCCAGCCGCGCTGCATCTGGGCGCGGCCTTCGAGCGCCGAGCGCTTGTCCGCGTACTCGTCGTACTCCTCGCGGGCGTGCGTACGGGCCCGCTCGCGCTCCTCCAGGTAGGCGTCGTAGCCGCCGCCGTAGAGGTTGATCTGCTGCTGCGCCAGGTCGAGTTCGAGGACCTTGGTGACGGTCCGGGTCAGGAACTCGCGGTCGTGGCTGATCACGACAGTGCCCGCGCGCAGGCCCTTCACGAACTGCTCCAGACGCTCCAGACCCTCCAGGTCCAGGTCGTTGGTCGGCTCGTCGAGCAGGAAGACGTCGTAGCGGGAGAGCAGCAGCGAGGCGAGGCCCGCACGGGCCGCCTGGCCGCCGGACAGCGCGGTCATCGGCAGGTCCAGACTGACGGCCAGCCCGAGCTCGTCGGCGACCTCCTGGGCGCGCTCGTCGAGGTCGGCGCCGCCGAGGTTCAGCCACTGGTCCAGGGTCGTCGCGTACGCGTCGTCCGCGCCCGGGGTCCCGTCGACCAGGCCCTGGGTGGCCGCGTCCAGCGCCGCCTGGGCGGCGGCGACGCCCGTACGCCGGGCCAGGAAGTCCCGTACGGACTCTTCGGGGCGCCGCTCCGGCTCCTGGGGCAGGTGGCCGACGGCGGCGGTGGGCGGGGAGAGCCGCAGCTCGCCGGTCTCGGGCGTGTCCAGGCCGGCGAGCAGGCGCAGCAGGGTGGACTTTCCGGCGCCGTTGACGCCGACGAGGCCGATGACGTCGCCGGGGGCGACGACGAGGTCGAGATCGGCGAAGAGCGTGCGCTCACCGTGCGCGGCGGTGAGGTTCTTGGCGACGAGGGTTGCAGTCATGGTCCGTCGATCCTATCCGCGCGGCAGGTCATGGCCGTAAAGGTGGGATGGGCGTCATTGCGGCCATCGGCGGCCGCGTCACACCATGGGGTCATGTCGTTGCGATACGTGCTCGTCGTCCTCTACGACGGCCTGCAGAGCCTGGACGTGACCGGGCCCGTGGAGGTGTTCGCCGCGGTCGGCCGCTTCCCGGAGCGGACGGGGGCCGGGTACGCGATCCGCACGGTCTCCCTCGGCGGGGCGCCCGTACGGACGAGCAGCGGTCTCACGCTGGTGCCGGACGGGGACCTGGAGGGCGCGCGGCCGGGGGCGGGCACCACGCTGCTGGTGCCGGGCGGCCAGTACCGGGGGGACTTCGAGCCCCGGCTGACCGAGTGGCTCCGCGCGCACGGGGGTGGCGCGGAGCGGCTGGTGTCCGTCTGCACGGGCGGGCTGCTGCTGGCCGAGGCCGGACTGCTGGACGGGCGGCGGGCCACGACGCACTGGTACGTGTGCGAGCAGATGGCCCGGGACTACCCGACGGTGACCGTCGAACCGGACCCGATCTACGTACGGGACGGCCCGGTGGCCACCTCGGCGGGGGTCACGGCCGGGATCGACCTCGCGCTGGCGCTGGTGGAGGAGGACCACGGCAGGGAGCTGGCGCTGCGCATCGCGCGGCACCTGGTGGTGTTCCTGCGCAGGCCCGGCAGCCAGGCGCAGTTCAGCGCGCAGCTGGCGGCGCAGACCGCGCAACGGGAGCCGCTGCGGGAGGTGCAGCAGTGGATCACGGAGCATCCGGGCGCGGACCTGAGCGTCGAGGCCCTGGCGGCGCGCGCCCGGCTCTCGCCGCGGCACTTCGCCCGGGCCTTCCAGGCGGAGACGGGGGTGACGCCCGGCCGCTACGTGGAGCGCGTACGGGTCGAGCACGCGCGGCGCCTCCTGGAGGACACGGGGGAGGGGGTCGCCCAGATCTCCCGTGCCTGCGGCTACGGCACCCCGGAGGCCCTCCGCCGGGCCTTCGTGAAAACCCTGGGCCAGCCCCCGGCCGAGTACCGCCGCCGCTTCGGCCCCGACCCCGCGTAGCCGCTCCGACGGTTCACCACACGCAGCACCACACGCAGCACCACAGCACCGCACACAGACCACGTACAGGAGGAAGCATGCAGATCGCCGTACTGCTCTACGACCGGTTCACCGCGCTCGACGCCATCGGGCCCTTCGACACCCTCGGACGGCTGCCCGACGCCGAGGTCGTGTTCGTCTCGGAGCGGCCCGGGCCGGTGCGGACCGACAGTGGGGCACTCGCGCTCGTCGCCGACAAGGGGCTCGACGAGGTGACCCGGCCCGACATCGTCGTCGTGCCCGGCGGGCCCCACCCCGAGCTGGAGATGGAGAACCCCGCCGTCGTCGACTGGCTGCGCACCGTCGACGCCACCACCACCTGGACCACCTCCGTCTGCACCGGCTCGCTCCTGCTGGCCGCCGCCGGGCTGCTCAAGGGGCGCCGGGCCGCGAGCCACTGGCTCTACCTGGACCGGCTGCCCGGCTTCGGCGCCGAGCCCACCGGCGAGCGCGTCGTGTACGACGGGAAGTACGTCACCGCCGCCGGGGTGTCCTCCGGCATCGACATGGGCCTCGGCCTCCTCGGCCGGATCGCCGGCGACGAGTACGCCCAGACCGTCCAGCTGATGACCGAGTACGACCCGCAGCCGCCCTACGACGCCGGCTCGCCGGACAAGGCCCCCGCCGGGATCGTGGCGCGACTGCGCGCGCTCAACGCCCGCTAGCGGACCCGGCAGCCGGCCCGGCGGGCCGCCCCGCGGTCCAGCCGAACGACGGGGTACGGCGTTCCAGGAACGCGGCGACGCCCTCGGCGGTGTCGCCGCTTCCGGCCGCCTGCTGCGCCCAGTGGGCGTCCCGGTCCGTCCGCCCGTTCGCGAACTCCTTGGCCGACGCCTGCGTCAGCTGCGAGCGGGTGGTCAGGACGCGGGCGAAGTCCGCCACGCGCTTGTCCAGCTGCCCGGCCGGCAGCAGCTCGTTCAGGAAGCCGGCCCGCAGCGCGTGCTCCGCGTCGATCAACTCGGCCGAGAAGAGCAGGTACTTGGCCGTCGCCGGGCCGACCAGCGAGGCCAGCCGGCGGGTCGAGGACGCGGGGTAGACGATGCCCAGCTTCGCCGGGGTCACCCCGAACGACGCCCCTTCCTCCGCGAAGCGCAGGTCGCAGGCGGCCGCCAGCTGGCTGCCGCCGCCCACGCAGAATCCGCGGATCGCCGCGAGCGTCGGCTTCGGGAAGGCGGCCAGGGCCTCCTCCGCCGCCACGGCCAGCGCCTGCGGGTCCTCGTCCCCGGTCAGCGAGGAGATGTCGGCCCCCGCGCAGAAGGTCGGTCCGGCCCCGGTCAGGACGAGCACGCGTACGGCCGGATCGGCCGCGAGCCCGTCCAGTACCTCGGGGAGCGCCCGCCACATCGCCGCGGTCATGGCGTTGCGCTTGGCGGGGTGCGAGATGACGACCGTGGCGACCCCGTCGGCGACGGTGTGCAGGAGGGCTGCTTCCTGGGCTGCGTCCATGCGCCGGATGCTATCCCGGTCGGTCGATCCTATGATCAAGGGGAGTCCGTCCGGGGGGTGCTGAAAGGTGGCACGACCGTGGGCGCAGACCGTTCGGGCGCCGGGGCCGCGGCCTCGGCCGATGCCGAAGGAACGGGCAAGGGCACGGGCACGGGCAAGAAGCAGCTCAAGCGCAGCTTCGGGCTGCTGGCCGTGCTCGGGGTGCTCCTGGTGGCGGCCGGGCTGGTCGGTCTGTTCTACGCCGCCTTCGCCACGCTGACCACGATGTTCCTCTTCGGCTGGCTGCTGCTGGCCGGCGGCCTGGTGGGCCTGGTCCAGGCGCTCCAGTCCCGCAAGAGCAACCACTTCTGGCTCGCCGTCGTCGTCGCCGCGATCAACATCGCCGCCGGCTTCGTGATCCTGCGCCGGCCCGAGGCGAGCGCCGAGGCGCTGACCATGTTCGCCGCGCTGTTCTTCCTCATTGGCGGGCTGTTCCGGCTGGTCGGCGGCCTGGTGGTGCGCGGGACGAACCTCTGGGTCAACCTGGTCCAGGGCGCCTTCGGGATCCTGCTGGGCTTCCTGATCCTCGCCAACTGGCCGAGCAGCAGTCTCTACGTGATCGGAACCTTCTTCTCGCTCGCCCTGCTGTTCGACGGGCTGAGCCTGGTCCTCCTGGGCATGAGTGCCCGGCGCATTCTGGGCTTGGTCAGCGAAGACGAGGTTCCGGCGGGCGGGGCCGCCGCGGCCGGACCGGGGAGCGCGGCCGGGAAAGGTCCCACAGAAGGCCAGGAACGGTCGCACAACTGACGCTGTCATACCCCAACGGTCAGAAAGCGTCCGATTGACGCTGAGTTCTGGTCAGGGGTCCGGTCCGGACCAGTCCGCTCCCCACTCTTGACGCGTGGAGACGATCGAGCGTGAAGACGGGGGCCGGAAGATGGATGTCAGCGGGAGCGTCCCGCCAGCCAAGGAGGGGGAGCCGGCCGCGCCGGCCGACCCCCTCGCCTACGAAGGCGTGTGGCGGTTCACCGTGCCCGCTGTAGAAGAATCCGTTCCGCAGGCCCGCCGGGCCGTCCGCGACCTGCTGGGCCGCCAGGGCGTGCCCGCCGACCGGGACCTCGTGTACTCGCTGCTGCTGATCGTCTCCGAGCTGGTGACGAACTCGGTCCGGCACGCGGCCCTGCTCTCGCCGGAGGTCGCGGTCGAGGTCGCCATCGGCCGGGACTGGGTACGGGTGGCGGTCGAGGACAACCACCCGTACCGCCCCAAGGCGCTGGAGGCGGATTTCGGCCAGACCGGCGGCCGGGGCCTGCTCCTGGTGCGCGAGGTCACGCGCGAGTCCGGCGGGGTCTGCGACGTCGAGCACACCTCGACGGGCGGCAAGGTCATCTGGGCGGCCCTGCCGCTCGCCGCACCCGCGGTCTGAGACGGCGTACCGGCTACCAGCCCGCGGCGTCCCCGGTCAGTTCGCGGATCGCGGGCCGGGCCGCGTCCAGCACGGTCATGAACCAGGCGGAGAACGGCACCTCGGCGTGCCGCTTGGCCAGCTCCTCGGCGGTCACGAACGCGGTGTCCCCGACCTCCTCCGGATCCGGCCGCAGCCGCGACTGGGCGAGTCCCACGAAAAGGTGGTTGTACTCCTGCTCCACCAGGCCCGACGCGGGGTCCGGGTGGTTGTAGCGCACGGTTCCCGCCTCCGCGAGCAGCGAGGGCGACAGGCCCAGCTCCTCGTGGGTCCGCCGGGCCGCCGCCGCGAACGGCGACTCCCCGGGGTAGGGGTGACCGCAGCAGGTGTTCGACCAGACGCCGGGGGAGTGGTACTTCCCGAGGGCCCGCTGCTGGAGCAGCAGGCGGCCCTGCTCGTCGAAGAGGAACACGGAGAAGGCCCGGTGCAGCAGACCGGGCGCCTGATGGGCGGAGAGCTTCTCCGCCGTGCCGATGGTGTTGCCGGACTCATCGACCAGTTCGAGCATGATCGGTTCCTGAGTGCCGGTGCCGGGGGACGCGGTGTTCGCGGCGGTGGCTGGTGTGGTCGGCATACCCATCCTTCGCTTCGGACTTCGACCTTCAGTCTGCCGTACAAAAGAGGCTTGTCCCCACTTCGGCCATCCGCGCATGTCCGCCCGCGCAGCGTGGTAAGCGGCGGTGGCGGATCACACACGCTCCCCGGGTTTGTGGTATCTCACCGCGATCGTCAATGATGATCGCGCCGGGGCCCCAAGCCCCGGAATGTTCGGCTTATCGGGGAGTAAACGGGTGGTGAACCCCCGCTTCCATTCATCCGATAGCCTCTGCCGACGTGCCGCCGCCCCCACCAGGGCGCCCGTCCAGTGTTCGCTGCAAGGAGTGAGTCCGTCTGTCGACCGTCATCCTCACCGGCCTGCCGGTCCCCGGATCACCGCTCACCGACGAGCTGCGCTCCCTCGGCTTCGACGTCCGCCCGGCCGCCGGTCCTGAAGCGACCGCGTCGGTGCTGGCCGGCGTACCCGCCGACCAGCGCGTCGCCGTCGTCGACAGCGCCTTCGTCGGACACGTCCACGCCCTGCGGCTCGCGCTGACCGACCCGCGCTTCGACGCCTGCGCCGTGACCGGCGCCTTCGCCGTCCAGCCGGGCGCCCGCGCGGCCCTGGACAAGGCCGCGGCCCTCCCGGCGGAGGGCGACGCCCCGTACGCGGACCGGCTCGCCGCCGCCGTCGAGGCCGCCGGGACCCCCGTCCAGCGCCCCGAGCTCGGCACCCTCGTCGCCGCCGTCCCCGCCACCGACGCCGAGCGCGCCGCGGCGGACGCCGCCGTGGCCGCCGTGGACGACGAGGCCGTACGGCTGCGCACCGCCGTGAAGTCCCGCGACGGGTTCTTCACCACCTTCTTCATCAGCCCGTACTCGCGCTACATCGCCCGCTGGTGCGCGCGCCGCGGCCTGACCCCGAACCAGGTCACCACCGCCTCGCTGATCACCGCGCTGATAGCGGCCGCCTGCGCCGCCACCGGCGAGCGCGGCGGCTACATCGCGGCCGGTGTGCTGCTCCTCGTCTCCTTCGTCCTGGACTGCACGGACGGGCAGCTCGCCCGCTACTCGCTCCAGTACTCGACGATGGGCGCCTGGCTCGACGCCACCTTCGACCGCGCGAAGGAGTACTCCTTCTACGCGGGCCTCGCGCTCGGCGCGGCCAGGAACGGCGACGACGTATGGGCCCTCGCCCTCGGCGCGATGATCCTCATGACCTGCCGCCACGTCGTGGACTTCGCCTTCAACGAGGCCAACCACGACGCCACCGCGAACACCAGCCCCACGGCCGCCCTGTCCGACAAGCTCGACAGCGTCGGCTGGACGGTCTGGGTCCGGCGGATGATCATCCTGCCGATCGGCGAGCGCTGGGCCATGATCGCGGTGCTCACCGCGGCCACCACCCCCCGGACCGTCTTCTACGCCCTGCTCATCGGCTGCTCCTTCGGCGCCCTCTACACCACCGCCGGCCGGGTGCTGCGCTCGCTGACCCGCAAGGCCGTCCGTACCGACCGGGCCGCCCAGGCGCTGGCCGACCTCGCCGACTCCGGCCCCGTCGCCGCCCTGGTCGCCCGGGCCGCGGCCGTGCCGGCGCGCTCCCTGCACCTGCCGTTCGCCGTGCTCGGCTCGGCGGCCCTGCTGGGCGCCGCCTGGTACGAGCCCTTCGGCTCCGTGACGGTCGTGGGCGCCGCCGCGCTGTACGCCGTGCTGGCCGGAGCGGCCGTCGCCCGGCCCCTCAAGGGCCCGCTGGACTGGCTGCTCCCGCCGCTCTTCCGGGCCGCCGAGTACGTGACCGTCCTCGCGCTCGCCGTCAAGGCGGACGTGCCCGGGGCCCTTCCCGCGGCATTCGGACTGGTCGCGGCGGTCGCCTACCATCACTACGACACGGTCTACCGCATCCGCGGTGGATCGGGCGCGCCCCCGCGGTGGCTGGTGTGGACGATCGGCGGTCACGACGGCCGGGTCCTGCTGACCGCGGCCCTGGCCGCCGCCCTGGCGACGCGCGCCACGGACTTCCCCGTCGCGCTCACGGCCCTGGCCGTGTTCGTGGCACTGGTGGTGCTCGTGGAGAGCATCCGCTTCTGGGTCTCCTCCGGGGCACCCGCCGTACATGACGAAGGAGAACCAGCATGATCGGCCTTGTACTCGCTGCCGGTGCCGGACGCCGCCTGCGTCCCTACACCGACACCCTGCCCAAGGCCCTCGTGCCCGTCGGCCCCGAAGGCGCCGAGGACAGCCTGACCGTGCTGGACCTCACCCTCGGCAACTTCGCCGAGGTCGGCCTCACCGAGGTCGCGATCGTCGTCGGCTACCGCAAGGAGGCCGTGTACGAGCGCCGCGAGGCCCTGGAGGCCAAGTACGGGGTCAAGATCACGCTGATCGACAACGACAAGGCCGAGGAGTGGAACAACGCCTACTCCCTGTGGTGCGCCCGTGACGTCCTGAAGCAGGGTGTGATCCTCGCCAACGGCGACACCGTCCACCCGGTCTCCGTCGAGCGGACCCTGCTCGACGCCCGCGGCAACGGCCAGAAGATCATCCTCGCCCTCGACACGGTCAAGAGCCTGGCCGACGAGGAGATGAAGGTCGTCGTCGACGGCGCCGAGGGCGTGCAGAAGATCACGAAGCTGATGGAGCCGTCCGACGCCACCGGCGAGTACATCGGCGTCACCCTCATCGAGCCGGAGGCCGCCGAGGCCCTCGCCGAGGCGCTGAAGACCACCTTCGAGCGCGACCCCGACCTGTACTACGAGGACGGCTACCAGCAGCTCGTCAACGACGGCTTCGTCATCGACGTGGCCCCCATCGGCGACGTCAAGTGGGTCGAGATCGACAACCACGACGACCTCGCCAAGGGCCGGACGATCGCATGCCAGTACTGACGAGGCTCATCCCCTCCCCGGTCGTCGTCGACATCACCCGCGGCGCCATGGACGACCTGGCCGGCCTCCTGGCCGACCAGCGGATCTCGGCGTCCGGCAAGCTGGCGATCGCGATCAGCGGCGGCTCCGGCCAGCTGCTGCGCTCCAAGCTGGAGCCCGTACTGCCGCACGCCGACTGGTACCCGGTCGCCGACGGCACCATCGACTCCGCCGTCAAGCTGGCCGACGACATAAAGGGCCGCCGCTACGACGCCGTCGTCGGCCTGGGCGGCGGCAAGATCATCGACGTGGCGAAGTACGCCGCGGCGCGGGTCGGGCTGCCCATGGTGGCCGTCGCCACCAACCTGGCGCACGACGGCATCTGCTCGCCCGTGGCCACGCTGGACAACGACAACGGCCGCGGGTCCTACGGCGTGCCCACGCCGATCGCGATGGTCATCGACCTCGACGTGATCCGCGAGGCCCCGGTGCGGTTCGTCCGCTCCGGCATCGGCGACGCGCTCTCCAACATCTCGGCCATCGCCGACTGGGAGCTCTCGCACAAGATCACCGGAGAGCCCGTGGACGGCCTGGCCGCCGCCATGGCCCGTACGGCCGGCGAGGCCGTCCTGCGCCACCCCGGCGGCTGCGGCGACGACACGTTCCTCACCGTGCTCGCCGAGGCCCTGGTGCTCACCGGCATCGCCATGTCGATCAGCGGCGACACCCGGCCGGCGTCCGGCGCCTGCCACGAGATCAGCCACGCCTTCGACCTGCTCTACCCGGGGCGCTCCGCGCTCCACGGCGAGCAGGTCGGCCTCGGCGCCGCCTTCGCGATGTTCCTGCGCGGCGCCGACGAGCAGGCCGGGCTGTTCGTCGAATCGCTGCGCGGCCACGGGCTGCCCGTGCTGCCCGCCGAGATCGGGTTCAGCGTGGACGAGTTCGTCGCGGCCGTCGAGTACGCCCCCCAGACCCGTCCGGGACGCTTCACGATCCTGGAGCACCTCAATCTGTCCGCAGCCGAGATCAGGGACGCTTACGCCGACTATGCCAAGACCATCCGTAGCTGAACTCCGGCCCGTCGTTCACCCGCCGGGCGTCAAGGACCGGCGCAGTGGCGAGCACTGGGGCGGTCGCCTGTACATGCGTGAAATCTCCCTGCGCATCACCCGCGTCCTGGTGGGCACCAAGGTCACGCCCAACCAGCTGACCTACGTGATGACCCTCGCCGGTGTCCTGGCCGCCCCGGCGCTGCTCGTCCCGGGCGTCCTGGGCGCCGTCCTCGGCGTGGTCGCGGTCCAGATGTACCTGCTGCTCGACTGCGTCGACGGCGAGGTCGCCCGCTGGAAGAAGCAGTACTCCCTCTCCGGGGTGTACCTGGACCGGGTCGGCGCCTACCTGTGCGACGCGGCGGTCCTCGTCGGCTTCGGCCTGCGCGCCTCCGACCTGTGGGGGACCGGCCGGATCGACTGGCTGTGGGCCTTCCTGGGCACCCTCGCCGCCCTCGGCGCCATCCTGATCAAGGCCGAGACGGACCTGGTCGGCGTCGCCCGGCACCAGACGGGCAAGGAGCCCGTCGCCGAGGCCGCCGCCGAGCCGCGCTCCTCCGGCATGGCGCTCGCCCGCCGGGCCGCGTCCGCGCTCAAGTTCCACCGGCTCGTCCTCGGCATCGAGGCCTCGCTGCTCATCCTGCTGCTGGCGATCCTGGACCAGATGCGGGGCGACCTGTTCTTCACCCGGCTCGGCGTCGCCGTGCTGGCCGGCATCGCGATGCTCCAGACGGTGCTGCACCTGGTGTCGATCCTGGCCTCCAGCAGGCTCAAGTGACGACGCCGATGCGGCTGGGCGCCGTGATCATCACCATGGGCAACCGCCCCGACGAGCTCAAGGCGCTCCTCGACTCGGTGGCCCGCCAGGACGGCGACCCGGTCGAGGTCGTCGTCGTGGGCCAGGGAGTCCGGGTCACCGGGCTCCCCGAGGGCGTGCGCACCGTCGAGCTGCCCGAGAACCTGGGCATCCCCGGCGGCCGCAACGTCGGCATCGAGGCCTTCGGCCCCGGCGGCGGCGAGGTCGACGCCCTGCTCTTCCTCGACGACGACGGGCTGCTGGAGCGCACCGACACCGCCGAGCTGTGCCGGCAGGCCTTCGCCGAGGACCCCCGGCTCGGGATCGTCAGCTTCCGGATCGCCGATCCGGAGTCCGGCGAGACCCAGCGCCGGCACGTGCCCCGGTTGCGCGCCTCGGACCCGATGCGCTCCTCCCGCGTGACCACCTTCCTGGGCGGCGCCAACGCCGTCCGCACGTCGGTGTTCAAGCAGGTCGGAGGGTTGCCGGGGGAGTTCTTCTACGCGCACGAGGAGACCGATCTGGCCTGGCGGGCGCTCGACGCAGGGTGGCTGATCGACTACCGGGCGGACATGGTGCTCCTGCATCCGACGACCGCCCCCTCCCGGCACGCGGTCTACCACCGTATGGTTGCCCGTAACCGGGTGTGGCTCGCCCGCCGTAACCTGCCCGCCCCGCTGGTCCCGGTCTACCTGGGCGTCTGGCTCCTGCTGACGCTCCTGCGCAAGCCCTCGGCACCGGCGCTCAAGGCCTGGTTCGGTGGGTTCAAAGAGGGATGGACCACCCCCTGCGGTCCCCGGCGCCCCATGAAGTGGCGTACGGTCTGGCGGCTGACCCGGCTGGGTCGACCGCCTGTCATCTGACACGCTCACGTCTGAGAACATGACGCGGTCACGGAACACACGTGATCACGGGACATGCATGTTCACGGGCCGAGCGCCCCAGGCCCGATGCCACCTTCTGCCGCATCTTGAAGACGGAAAGTTTCAACTTGTGAGTGACACAACCCAGGATGGCGCCCTCGCCACGAGCAAGCCGCCGTCCGAAGACGCGGGGCTGACCCCGGCGGAGCTCGCCAGGAAGTACGGCCTGTCCGTCAGCGGTGCCCGGCCGACCCTGACCGAGTACGTGCGGCAGCTCTGGGACCGGCGCCACTTCATCATGGCGTTCTCCCGGGCCAAGCTGATGGCCCAGTACAGCGAGGCGAGGCTCGGCCAGATCTGGCAGGTGGCGACCCCCCTGCTCAACGCGCTGGTGTACTACCTGATCTTCGGCCTGATCCTGAACGCGGGCCGCGGCATGGAGAAGGGGGTCTACATCCCCTTCCTGGTGACGGGCATCTTCGTCTTCACCTTCACCCAGAGCTCGCTGATGGCGGGAGTCCGGGCCATCCCCGGCAACCTCGGCCTGGTCCGCGCCCTGCACTTCCCGCGCGCCTCCCTGCCGATCTCCTTCTCGATGCAGCAGCTCCAGCAGCTGCTGTACTCGATGATCGTCGTGGTGGTCGTCACGGTGGGCTTCGGCAACTACCCGAGGCTGTCGTGGCTGCTGGTCATCCCGACCCTGGCGCTCCAGTTCATCTTCAACACCGGCCTCGCGCTGGTCTTCGGGCGGATGGGTTCCAAGACCCCCGACCTCGCGCAGCTGATGCCGTTCATCACGCGTACGTGGATGTACGCCTCGGGCGTCATGTTCTCGATCAGCGGGGCGCTCAAGGAGAGGGACGTGCCCGCGTGGGTCTCGGACGTGCTCCAGTGGAACCCGGCGGCGATCTACATGGACCTGGTCCGGTTCGCGCTGATCGACGACTACGGCAGGGAGAACCTGCCGCCGCACGTCTGGGCCTTCGCCGTCGGCTGGGCCGTCGTGATCGGCCTCGGCGGTTTCGTGTACTTCTGGAAGGCTGAGGAGCGTTACGGCCGTGGCTGAGAACTACCGGGGCAACGTCCCCACCGTCATCGCCGACGACGTGCACATCGTCTACCGCGTCAACACCGGCAGCTCCGGCAGGGGCAGCGCCACGGCCGCGCTGAGCAAGATAATGCGCCGGGGCAAGGGCGATGCCCCGGGCGTCCGCCGGGTCCACGCCGTGCGCGGCGTGTCCTTCACGGCGTACCGCGGCGAGGCCATCGGCGTCATCGGCTCCAACGGGTCCGGCAAGTCCACCCTGCTGCGCGCCATCGCCGGCCTGCTGCCCTGCGAGTCCGGCAAGGTCTACACCGACGGCCAGCCCTCGCTGCTGGGTGTCAACGCCGCGCTGATGAACGACCTCACCGGTGAGCGCAACGTGGTCCTCGGCGGTCTCGCGATGGGAATGAGCCGGGAGCAGATCCGGGAGCGCTACGACGACATCGTCGACTTCTCGGGCATCAACGACAAGGGCGATTTCATCTCCCTTCCGATGCGCACGTACTCCTCCGGTATGGCGGCGCGCCTGCGCTTTTCCATTGCCGCGGCCAAGGACCACGACGTTCTGATGATCGACGAGGCCCTCGCCACCGGTGACCGCAAGTTCCAGGTGCGTTCCGAGGAGCGCATCCGCGAACTGCGCAAGCACGCCGGAACCGTTTTCCTGGTGAGCCACAACAACAAGTCCATCCGCGACACCTGCAGCCGCGTGCTGTGGCTGGAGAAGGGTGAGCTGCTGATGGACGGGCCCACCGAGGAAGTCGTCTCGGCCTACGAGAAGGCGACCAGCGCCTGACCGCGGTCTTCGCCGGCCCCCGTCGCTCCGAGCGGCGGGGGCTTCGGCATGTCGGCCGACATTCGGTGGCGGAGTGAATACCCGAGAGGCTGCCGCGGCGTTGTACAGCGTAAGCTGGAGCAGTCCTGAATCACGCCAGAGGGGACGATTCCCCGCAGGTGAACGGCCTGGGGTACCCCGGGGAAAGTCCGGCGGCGTGTCCGAAATAGGATGTATTGGGTCGGCAGTGTAGAACGGGAGACGTGACGGCAATGGCTACGGGAATTCTCCGGCCCCCAGGCATTACGGCCGTCCCCCGCGCGGGCGGCGGGCGGTGACCGCCGGGCACGGTATCCGGCCACGCCGGGACGCGGCCCCCACAGCCCCCGACGCCCGAGCCCACGCGTACGCCACCCTCGGCAAGGCGCGCTCGGAGAACTTCCCCGTCGCCCCGTCCTTCCTCCCGCGCGCCTGGCGCGACGGCCTCATGGCGGTGTACGGGTACGCCCGCCTGGTCGACGACATCGGCGACGGCGACCTCGCCCCCGGCGGACACGACGCCGTACTCCTCGGCCTCGACCCGGCCGCGGCGGACGACCCGCTCGCCATGCTCGACGCGCTCGAAGCCGATCTCCACCGTGTCTTCGGAGGTTCCGGCGGTGCGCCGCGCCACCCCCTCCTGGAGGCGCTCCGGCCCGTGGTCAGCGCCCACGACCTCACCCCCGAGCCCTTCCTCGGGCTCATCGAGGCCAACCGCCGGGACCAGCGCGTCACGCGCTACGAGACGTACGGCGACCTCCTCGCGTACTGCGAGCTGTCCGCGAACCCGGTCGGCCGCCTCGTGCTGTCCCTCACCGGCACCAGCACCCCCGAGCGGATCCGCCGCTCCGACGCCGTCTGCACCGCCCTGCAGATCGTCGAACACGTACAGGACGTCACGGAAGACCTCGGCCGCGACCGGATCTACCTCCCGGCGCAGGACATGCGCCGCTTCCACGTGGCCGAAACCGATCTCAAGGCCCACCGCGCGGGCGCGTCCGTGCGCTCCCTGGTCGCGTTCGAAGCGGAACGCGCCCGGGACCTCCTGAATGAAGGCACCCCGCTCGTGGGTAGCGTGCACGGCAGACTCCGGCTGCTGCTCGCGGGCTTCGTGGGAGGAGGGCGTGCCGCCCTGCGAGCCGTCACCGCCGCCGGCTTCGACGTACTCCCCGGCCCGCCCAAGCCCACCAGGAGCGGCCTGCTCCGCGAGGTGGCCGCCGTCCTGCGCACAGCGCCGAGAAAGGGGTGAGCCCGACCGTGGAGGGTTCCGCACACACGTCCGCACCGTCCGCAGCGGTGCTGGCGGCGTACAGCTACTGCGAGGCCGTCACCGGTTCCCAGGCGCGCAACTTCGCGTACGGCATCCGGCTGCTGCCCTCCGACAAGCGGCAGGCGATGTCCGCGCTGTACGCGTTCTCCCGGCGCGTCGACGACATCGGCGACGGCACGCTCGCCCCCGAGGCCAAGTTGGCCCGGCTGGAGGAGACCCGCGCCGTCCTCGGCCGGATCCGGGCCGAGGAGATCGACGAGGACGACACCGACCCGGTCGCCGTCGCCCTGTCCCACGCCGCCCGCCGCTTCCCGATCCCGCTAGGCGGCCTCGACGAGCTCATCGACGGCGTCCTCATGGACGTCCGCGGCGAGACCTACGAGACCTGGGACGACCTCAAGGCCTACTGCCGCTGCGTGGCGGGAGCCATCGGGCGGCTCTCCCTCGGCGTGTTCGGCACCGTGCACACCGGCGGCCTCGGCGCCGCCGAAGCGGCGCGGGCCGGCGAGTACGCCGACACCCTCGGCCTCGCCCTCCAGCTCACCAACATCCTGCGCGACGTCCGCGAGGACGCCGGCAACGGACGCACCTACCTGCCGGCCGAGGACCTCGCCAAGTTCGGCTGCTCGGACGGGTTCGGCAGCGAGCGGATGCCCGCCGGAGCCGACTTCGCCGGGCTCGTCCACCACGAAGTCCGCCGCGCCCGCGCCCTGTTCGTCGAGGGCTACCGGCTGCTGCCCATGCTCGACCGGCGCAGCGGCGCCTGCGTCGCCGCCATGGCCGGCATCTACCGGCGCCTGCTCGACCGCATCGAGCGCGAGCCCGAGGCCGTGCTCCGCGGCCGCGTCTCGCTGCCCCCGCACGAGAAGGCGTACGTCGCCGTGCGCGGCCTGTCCGGCCTCGACGCCCGCACCATCTCCCGCCAGAGCACGCGGAGGCGCGCGTGATCCGGCCGACGCCGCCGCCCGCCGCGCCCGTCGCGGCGGACGCAACCCCCTTCCGCACGGCCGCGTCCCTCCGGGCGTGCGCCGCAGGCCACGGCACCCGGGAGGGCTCATGAACGGCAGCGACGACCGGGCCGTCGTCATCGGCGGCGGGCTCGCCGGAGTGAGCGCCGCGCTCGAACTCGCCGACGCGGGGCTCGAGGTCACCCTGCTCGAAGGCCGCCCGCGGCTCGGCGGACTCGCCTTCTCCTTCAAGCGCGGCGACCTCACCGTCGACAACGGCCAGCACGTCTACCTGCGCTGCTGCACCGCCTACCGGTGGTTCCTCGACCGCATCGAGGGCGCCGCCCTCGCCCCCGTCCAGGACCGGCTCGACGTACCCGTACTCGACGTCGCCCACCCCGCCGGCCCGCGCCTGGGCCGGCTGCGCCGCAGCGCCCTGCCCGTACCCCTGCACCTGGCGGGCTCCCTCGCCCGCTACCCGCACCTCTCGCTCGCCGAGCGGGTGAGCGTCGGCCGCGCCGCCCTGGCGCTGCGCCGGCTCGATCCCGCCGACCCGGCGCTGGACGGCCTGGACTTCGCGACCTGGCTCGGCCGCTACGGCCAGAGCCCGCGCACCATCGAGGCCCTGTGGGACCTCGTCGGGATCGCCACCCTCAACGCCACCGCCGGACAGTCCTCGCTGGGCCTGGCCGCCATGGTCTTCAAGACCGGCCTGCTCTCCGAGAACGGCGCCGCCGACATCGGCTGGGCCACCGTCCCGCTCGGCGACCTGCACGACACCCTCGCCCGCAAACAGCTCGACGCGGCCGGCGTACGCACCGAGCTGCGCACCCGCGTCACCTGCATCTCCCGTATCCAGGACGGGAACTGGCGCGTCGACACCGAGAGCGGGCCCCTCGACGCCGGCACCGTCGTCCTCGCCGTCCCGCAGCGCGAGGCGCACGCACTGCTGCCGCCCGGAGCGCTCGCCGACCCGGACAAGCTCCTCGACATCGGCACCGCGCCCATCCTCAACGTCCACGTCGTCTACGACCGCAAGGTGCTCAAGCAGCCCTTCTTCGCCGCGCTCGGCTCCCCGGTCCAGTGGGTGTTCGACCGCACCGAAGCCTCCGGGCTGCCCGACGGCGGCCAGTACCTGGCGCTGTCCCAGTCGGCCGCTCAGGACGACATCGACGAGCCCGTCTCGGTGCTGCGCGCCAAGTACCTGCCCGAGCTGGAACGGCTGCTGCCGGCCGCGCGCGGCGCCAAGGTCCGGGACTTCTTCGTGACCCGGGAGCGGACCGCCACGTTCGCCCCCACCCCCGGCGTCGGCCGGCTGCGCCCCGGGGCGCGGACCGACACGCCGGGCCTCTACCTCGCCGGTGCGTGGACCGCCACCGGTTGGCCCGCGACCATGGAGGGCGCTGTCCGCAGCGGACTGAGCGCGGCGCACGCCGCACTCGCCGCACTCGGCCGCCACCGGGAGCACCCCCTGCAGGAGGCGGCATGACGACCACCAGCACGACCGCAGCAGCACGTACAGGACACAGAGGAGAGCCAGTGAACCCGGGGAATCCGGCTGTCGAGAACACGGACGCCGGCAACGGCGCAGCCGGAGGGGGCGTCGAGAAGGCCGACACGCTCGCACTCCTGGAGCGCGGCCGCGCGCTGTCGACCCCCGTGCTCCGCGCCGCGGTCGACCGGCTCGCGGCGCCCATGGACACCGTCGCCGCGTACCACTTCGGCTGGATCGACGCCCAGGGCAACGCGGCGGACGGCGACGGCGGCAAGGCCGTGCGCCCCGCCCTCGCGCTGCTCTCCGCCGAGGCCGCGGGGGCCGCGGCCGAGGTCGGCATCCCGGGAGCCGTGGCCGTCGAGCTCGTCCACAACTTCTCGCTGCTCCACGACGACCTGATGGACGGCGACGAGCAGCGCCGCCACCGCGACACGGTGTGGAAGGTGCACGGCCCGGCGCTGGCGATCCTGGTCGGCGACGCGCTGTTCGCCCTCGCCAACGAGGTCCTGCTGGAGCTCGGCACCGTCGAGGCCGGCCGCGCCGCGCGCCGCCTGACCACCGCCAGCCGCAAGCTCATCGACGGCCAGGCCCAGGACATCTCCTACGAGCACCGCGAGCGCGTCAGCGTCGAGGAGTGCCTGGAGATGGAGGGCAACAAGACCGGCGCCCTGCTCGCCTGCGCGGTCTCCATCGGCGCCGTGCTCGGCGGCGCGGACGACCGTACGGCCGACAAGCTGGAGGAGTACGGCTACCACCTCGGCCTCGCCTTCCAGGCCGTCGACGACCTCCTCGGCATCTGGGGCGACCCGGAGGCCACCGGCAAGCAGACCTGGAGCGACCTGCGCCAGCGCAAGAAGTCCCTGCCGGTCGTCGCCGCCCTCGCGGCGGGCGGGCCCGCCTGCGAGGAGCTCGCCGAGCTGCTCGCCGCCGACGCCAAGAGCAACGACTTCGAGAACTTCTCGGAGGAGGAGTTCGCGGCGCGCGCCGCGCTCATCGAGGCCGCGGGCGGGCGCGAGTGGACCGCCGAGGAAGCGCGCCGCCAGCACGCGATCGCCATCCGTGCCCTGGACGACGTGGACATGCCGCAGCGGGTGCGCGAACAGCTCGTCGCCCTCGCCGACTTCGTCGTCGTGCGCAAGAGGTGACCGCCACCCGAGCAGGGATATGACTCGCGAGTCGCCGGCCGGCGCCGCCTGACAGCAGCGCCCGGCCGACGGCATACCCCAGCACAGCAGAGGACCACTGCCACGTAAGGGGAAGCCATGACAGCGACGACCGACGGCGCCGGTGCCCCCGGCGCCGACCCGGCTGACACCGCGCCCGCTCCCGGGCCCGCCGCGCTGCGGGGGGCCCAGGAGGCCGCCGCGCGGGCGACCCGGCACCTGCTGGCCCGCCAGGACGCGGCCGGCTGGTGGAAGGGCGACCTGGAGACCAACGTCACCATGGACGCCGAGGACCTGCTGCTGCGGCAGTTCCTCGGGATCCGGGACGAGGCCACCACGCAGGCCGCCGCCCGCTTCATCCGCGGCGAACAGGCCGCGGACGGCACCTGGGCCACCTTCCACGGCGGACCGCCCGAACTCTCCGCCACCATCGAGGCGTACGTCGCCCTGCGGCTCGCCGGCGACGCGCCCGACGCCCCGCACATGGCCCGCGCCTCGGCCTGGATCCGGGCCCACGGCGGGATCGCCGCCGCCCGCGTCTTCACCCGGATCTGGCTGGCCCTCTTCGGCTGGTGGAGCTGGGACCACCTGCCCGAACTCCCGCCCGAGCTGGTCTTCCTGCCGCCGTGGGTGCCGCTGAACATCTACGACTTCGGCTGCTGGGCCCGCCAGACCATCGTCCCGCTGACCGTGGTCTCCGCGAAGCGGCCCGTCCGCCCCGCCCCGTTCGCCCTCGACGAGCTGCACACCGACGCGCGGCGCCCGTACCCCGTCGCCAAGCGTCCGGCCCCGCTGGCCAGTTGGGAGGGCGCCTTCCAGCGGATGGACAAGGTCCTGCACGTCTACCGCAGGTTCGCCCCGCGCCGGCTGCGCAAGGCCGCGATGGACACCGCCGCCCGCTGGATCATCGAGCGGCAGGAGAACGACGGCTGCTGGGGCGGGATCCAGCCACCCGCCGTGTACTCCGTCATCGCCCTGCACCTGCTCGGGTACGACCTCGCCCACCCGGTGATGCGGGCCGGGCTGGAGTCCCTGGACCGGTTCGCGGTGTGGCGCGAGGACGGTCCCCCCGGCCCTGACGGCCGGGGCGGTGGCCCCATCCGGATGATCGAGGCCTGCCAGTCCCCGGTCTGGGACACCTGCCTCGCCGCCATCGCCCTGGCCGACGCGGGCCTGGCGCCCGACCACCCGGCCCTGGTGAAGGCCGCCGACTGGATGCTCGGCGAGGAGATCGTCCGCACCGGCGACTGGGCGGTGCGCCGGCCCGGACTCGCCCCGGGCGGCTGGGCGTTCGAGTTCCACAACGACACCTACCCCGACATCGACGACACCGCCGAGGTGGTGCTCGCGCTGCGCCGGATCAAGCACCCGGAGCCGGCCCGGGTCGAGGGGGCCATCGCCCGCGGGGTGTCCTGGAACCTGGGGATGCAGTCGAAGAACGGCGCCTGGGGCGCCTTCGACGCCGACAACACCAGCCCCTTCCCGAACCGCCTGCCGTTCTGCGACTTCGGCGAGGTCATCGACCCGCCGTCGGCCGACGTCACCGCCCACGTGGTGGAGATGCTCGCCGTCGAGGGCAAGGCCGCCGACCCGCGGACCCGCCGGGGCATCGCCTGGCTGCTCGCCGAACAGGAGCCCACCGGCGCCTGGTTTGGCCGCTGGGGCACCAACTACGTGTACGGGACCGGCTCGGTGGTCCCGGCCCTGACGGCCGCGGGCCTGGCTCCGGCGCATCCGGCGATCCGGCGGGCCGTGCGCTGGCTGGAATCCGTACAGAACGAGGACGGCGGGTGGGGCGAGGACCAGCGCTCGTACAAGGACCCGGAGTGGGCCGGGAAGGGGGCCTCGACCCCCTCGCAGACGGCGTGGGCGCTGATGGCCCTGCTCTCGGCGGGGGAGCGGGACGGCAAGGCCGTCGAGCGCGGCATCGCCCACCTCGTGGAGACCCAGCGCGGGGACGGCTCCTGGGACGAGCCGTACTTCACCGGCACCGGGTTCCCGTGGGACTTCTCCATCAACTACCACCTGTACCGGCAGGTGTTCCCGCTCACCGCGCTCGGCCGCTACCTGTACGGGGAACCCTTCGCGCCCGGGGAGGCCTGATGGCCGGCGCCGCCCGGGCCGACGGCCCCGCACCGTCCGAGCCGCCCGCCCCGCTGCTGGTCGCCTGCGCGCTGCGCATCGAACAGGCGGCCCTGCGCAGCGGAGGCGGCCGCGGGGCCGCCCGCCCCGAACCGGGCTACGCCGTGCTGCGCACGGGCATGGGCCCGCGCGCCGCCGAGCGGGCCGTCGGCCGGGCGCTCGCCGAGCCCGGGCTGCGCCGGGCCCCCGTCCTCGCCACCGGGTTCTGCGCCGGGCTGGTCCCCGGCATGAGCCCCGGCGACCTGGTCGTCGCCGGGGAGGCCCGGGATCCGCGGGGCACCGTCGCGTGCTCGGGCACCGCCCTGCTCGCCGAGGCACTGGCCCGGGCCGCTCCGGGCCGGACCGTGCACACCGGCGCACTGACCGGATCCGACCATGTCGTCCGCGGCCAGGAACGCGCCGGGCTGCGCGCCACCGGCGCCATCGCGGTCGACATGGAGTCCGCGGCCACCCTGTGGACGGCGACCCGGCCCGCCGCGGATGGCTGGAACCGTCCGGTTGCGGCCGTCCGGGTGATCGTGGACGCTCCGGAGCATGAGCTCGTCCGCATCGGCACGTTCCGCGGTGGAATATCGGCCTTCCGCGTATTGCGTGCCGTACTGCCCGCGTTTTATGACTGGCACCGTTCTTTGCTGCTCCCCAGGAGGTGAGCCAGATGGCCATGCCGCTGCGACAGTCCATCAGGGTCGGGACGTATCTGCTCGAACAGAAGCTCCGCAAGCGTGAGAAGTTCCCGCTGATCGTCGAGCTGGAACCGCTCTACGCCTGCAATCTGGCGTGCGAGGGGTGCGGGAAGATCCAGCACCCGGCGGGCGTGCTCAAGCAGCGCATGCCGGTGGCCCAGGCGGTCGGCGCCGTCCTGGAATCCGGCGCGCCGATGGTGTCCATCGCGGGCGGCGAGCCCCTGATGCACCCGCAGATCGACGAGATCGTCCGGCAGCTGGTGGCAAAGCGGAAGTACGTGTTCCTGTGCACCAACGCGATGCTGCTGCGCAAGAAGATCGAGAAGTTCACCCCGTCCCCGTACTTCGCCTTCGCGGTGCACATCGACGGACTGCGCGAACGCCACGACGAGTCGGTGGCCAAGGAAGGCGTCTTCGACGAGGCGGTCGCCGCCATCAAGGAGGCGAAGAGGCGCGGGTTCCGGGTCACCACCAACTCCACCTTCTTCAACACCGACACCCCGCAGACGATCATCGAGGTGCTCAACTACCTCAATGACGACCTCAAGGTCGACGAAATGATGATCTCGCCCGCCTACGCCTACGAAAAGGCACCCGACCAGGAGCACTTCCTGGGCGTCGAGCAGACCCGGGACCTGTTCAAGAAGGCCTTCGCGGGCGGAAACCGGCGGCGCTGGCGGCTCAACCACTCCCCGCTCTTCCTGGACTTCCTGGAGGGCAAGGCGGATTTCCCCTGCACCGCCTGGGCCATTCCGAATTACTCCCTCTTCGGCTGGCAGCGCCCCTGCTATCTGATGAGCGACGGGTACGTGCCCACGTACCGGGAACTGATCGAGGAAACCGACTGGAGCAAGTACGGCCGCGGGAAGGACCCGCGCTGCGCGAACTGCATGGCGCACTGCGGCTACGAGCCCACCGCCGTCCTCGCCACCATGGGCTCCCTCAAGGAATCCCTGCGCGCCGCCCGCGAGACGGTCTCGGGGAACCGGGAGAAGCCGTGACCGGTTTCGACCTCCGCGCCCTGCTGGACGAGCGGGGCGGGGAACGGTACGAGCTCCACGCGCGCCACCTCAACCACCAGCTGCCCCGGATGCTGCACACGATCGGCTTCGACAAGGTCTACGTACGGGCCGAGGGCGCGCACTTCTGGGACGCCGAGGGCAACGACTACCTGGACATGCTGGCCGGGTTCGGGGTGATGGGCCTGGGCCGGCACCACCCGGTGGTCCGCCGGGCCCTGCACGACGTCCTGGACGCGCAGCTCGCCGATCTGACCCGCTTCGACTGCCAGCCGCTGCCCGGGCTGCTGGCGGAGAAGCTGCTCTCGTACAGCCCGCACCTGGACCGGGTCTTCTTCGGCAACAGCGGCACCGAGGCGGTGGAGACGGCCCTGAAGTTCGCCCGGTACGCCACGGGGCGGACGAGGATCCTCTACTGCGACCACGCCTTCCACGGGCTGACCACGGGCTCGCTGTCGGTCAACGGGGAGGGCGGCTTCCGGGACGGCTTCGCGCCGCTGCTGCCCGATACGAAGATCCCGCTCGGGGACCTGGCCGCCCTGGAGCGGGAGCTGAAGCGGGGCGACGTCGCCGCCTTCGTCGTCGAACCGGTCCAGGGCAAGGGCGTGCTCGCGGCCCCGCCCGGATTCCTGCGCGCGGCGCAGGAGCTGCTGCACCGGCACAAGGCGCTGCTGATCGCGGACGAGGTGCAGACGGGCCTCGGCCGGACCGGCGATTTCTACGCGTACCAGCACGAGCCGGGTGTGGAGCCGGACCTGGTGTGCGTGGCCAAGGCCCTTTCGGGCGGCTACGTGCCGGTGGGCGCGACCCTGGGCAAGGACTGGATCTTCAAACGCGTCTACTCGTCCATGGACCGGGTGCTGGTGCACTCCGCCAGCTTCGGCTCCAACGCGCAGGCGATGGCGGCCGGGCTGGCGGTGCTCTCCGTCATGGAGGACGAGTCGGTGGTCGCCAACGCGCGCGCGATGGGCGACCTGCTGCGCGGGCGGCTGGCCGCGCTCGTGGACGAGTACGAGCTGCTCCACGAGGTGCGCGGGCGCGGCCTGATGATCGGGATCGAGTTCGGGCGGCCGTCGTCGCTCGGGCTGCGCAGCCGTTGGGCGATGCTCCAGGCGGCCCGCAAGGGGCTCTTCGCGCAGATGGTCGTGGTGCCGCTGCTGCAGAAGCACCGGATCCTGACGCAGGTGTCGGGCGACCACCTGGAGGTCATCAAGCTCATCCCGCCGCTGATCGTGGACGAGGGGGACGTCGACCGGTTCGTCGGGGCCTTCCGCGAGGTCATGGATGAGGCGCACGGCGGGGGCGCCCTGATGTGGGACTTCGGCAGGACGCTGGTGAAGCAGGCCGTCGGCGGCGGCTGACGGTCTGCTCCACGGACGCGGCCGGCGGTCTGCTCCACGGATGGGGCGGGCTGTCAGTCGAGCAGCCGGTCCCGCAGCAGGCCGAGGGTCTCGGGCGTGAGTCCGAGGCCCTCGGCGAGGTACCGGTCGACCCCGCCCCAGTGCCCGTCGATGCTGTCGAAGGCGGCCGTCAGGTACTCGGCGCGGGCGTCGAAGAGCGGCGAGAGCAGCTCCATCACCTCGGGGGAGCGGGCCTCGGGCGCATCGCTGCCGCGGCGCACGCGATAGCGGCGGTGCGGGGCGTTGGACTCCAGGTAGTCCGCCACGATCGCCTCGCGCTCGACGCCCAGCGCGAGCAGGGTGACGGCGATCGACAGACCGGCCCGGTCCTTGCCGGCCGCGCAGTGCATGAGCGCCGGAACGCTGTCCTCGGCGAGGGCGTGCAGGACCCGGCTGTGCTCGGGGGTGCGCTTCTCGATCATCGTGCGGTACGAGTCGGCCATCCGGGCGGCGGCCTTTCCGTCACCGAGGAGCCCGCGGAGCTGTTCGACGTCGCCGTCGCGGACCATCTTCCAGAACTCCCTGCCGTCGGCCGGATCCGACAGCGGGATGTTGACGTTCCGTACGCCGGGGAGCTCGACGTCGGCCCCCTCCAGGGCGTGGTCGGCGTTGTTGCGGAAGTCGAAGATGGTGTGCAGGCCGAGCGATGCGAGGAATTCTGCATCGGTTTCGGTGGCATGTGCCAGATGTCCGCTACGGAACAGTTTTCCCGGCTTGACCCTCCGCCCGTCGGTGGTCGGGAGGCCGCCCACGTCACGGAAGTTGCGCACTCCCGCGAGCTCGGGCTCCGGTACGGGCTCCGTCCGCGGGGGCCGGGGTATCTGCTGGGTCACGGGAACTCCTCCGCATCGTCGTGTTCTGTCCGAATTACACTACTTGGGGCCAACTTGCCATCACCGGAGGCGAGATCGGGCGCGGCCCCGTGAGCCAGATCATACGGTGACCGTGAGTGCCTGATCGTCAAAGCCGAATGGCCCGGCCGGGGCGGTTGTTGGCGCCGGGGAATGGACGGAGGGTGACCGGAATTCCGGCGGATTCCCGCTTCTGCGAATCCGTCAGGAAATTCGTGGCTTGTTCGGTGCGGCTCAACTCGATTACCTTCGCGATCGATCCGGATGGACCGCCGAATCCTGCCGCCGTCCGGAAACCGCACCCGACTATTCACGCGCGCGGCAGGAGCGGGGGAACCAGGTAAGCCGCTGTTCCCGATCATTCGCATCGGGGCAGCTCGGGGTGAAGCCGTCCATGTTCTGTTCATGTGCGGCCGGACATCTCCAGTCCGAACCCGACAGCTCACCTCGCAGGCGACGGAGAGGAATTCGCCATGCCTGCAAAGGGTAAGCACCGACGTCCCAAGTCCCGTTCCATGGCGCGCGGCTTCGCCGTCGCGGGCACCGGCGGTGCGGCCCTCGCGCTGCCGCTGCTGGGCGCGGCCGGCGCCCACGCGGCAGGCGCCCCGGCCGCCGCTCCCGCGGCGGCTCCCGTGCAGGCGGCGCAGCTTCCGGCGGCGCTCCAGGCCGCGCCCGCCGCTGCCGAGCAGGGCTCGCCGGCCACTTCGGCCGTCTACACGGTCGTGCCGGGTGACTACCTCTCCAAGATCGCCCAGGACCGCCACCTCTCGGGCGGCTGGCAGCAGCTGTACGCCGACAACCGCGAGGCCGTCGGCGCCGACCCCTCGCTGATCCACCCCGGGCTGAAGCTGACCCTCGGCGCGAAGGGTGAGGCGGCCCCGGCTCCCGCGCGGAAGGCGGCCCCGGCCCCGGCGAAGAAGTCCTCGGACTCGGGTGCGGACTCGGGTGCGGACTCGGCCTCGGACGCCAAGGGCTCCGCGGACGCCGCGCCGGCCCCCGCCGCCGCGCCCGCCGCGCCCGCCAAGAAGGCCGCCACCGCCAAGTCCGCCGCCGGTACGGTCAGCGCCGCCGGCTTCGTCGCCCCCGTCGGCGGTGGCGGGATCTCCACCCAGTACAAGACCCCCGGTGCCATGTGGTCCAGCGGCTACCACACCGGTGTCGACTTCATCGCGAGCTCCGGCACCACCGTCCGCGCCGTCGGCGCGGGCACCGTGGTCTCCGCCGGCTGGGGCGGCGCGTACGGCAACGAGGTCGTCATCCGGCACGCGGACGGCAAGTACTCCCAGTACGGCCACCTGTCCCAGCTGTCCGTCTCGGTCGGCCAGAGCGTGACCGGCGGCCAGACCATCGGCCTCTCCGGCTCCACCGGCAACTCGACCGGGCCGCACCTGCACTTCGAGATCCGCACCGGGCCGTCCTACGGCTCGGACATCGACCCGCTGGCCTACCTCCGCTCGAAGGGCGTGAGCATCTGACGGCTCCCGCCGTCGGAGAGGCAGCCGGACCCGTGAGGCCGGGACCCGAGGGGGGTCCCGGCCTCACGCGCTGTTATTCCGTACCGACCGGGTGGTATAGATCACGGCCCGTCAACCCCTGCCTACGGTGGCGTAGGTCACGCGCCGGGGTGAAGGATGTGTTCTCGTGGCAGCGACGAAGACGACACTCAAGACCATCGGCTCGTACGCGGCGATCGGGGACAGCTTCACCGAGGGTGTGGGGGACCCGGGGCCCGGGGGGACCTTTCTCGGCTGGGCGGACCGGCTGGCCGTACTCCTGGCCGATCGGCGCGAGGAAAACGAATTCCGGTACGCGAACCTGGCCGTGCGGGGGCGCCTCCTCGACCAGGTCGTGGCCGAACAGGTCCCCCGGGCCAAGGAGCTCGCACCGGACCTGGTGAGCTTCTGCGCGGGCGGAAACGACATCATCCGGCCCGGCAGCGACCCGGACGACGCGGCGGAGCGGTTCGAGGCGGCGGTCGCCGACCTCACCGGGGCCGTCGGCCAGGTCATGATCACCACGGGCTTCGACACCCGGGGCGTTCCGGTCCTCAAGCACCTGCGGGGCAAGATCGCGACGTACAACGCGCACGTGCGCGCCATCGCGGACCGCTACGACTGCCCGGTGCTCGACCTCTGGTCCCTGAAGTCCGTTCAGGACCGGCGGGCTTGGGACGACGACCGGCTGCACCTGTCGCCCGAGGGGCACACCCGGGTCGCGCTGCGCGCCGCCCAGGTGCTGGGGCTGGAGGTGCCGGCCGATCCCGACCAGCCGTGGCCGCCGCAGCAGCCGCGCGGCTCGGTGGACGTGACCCGGGACAACATCCAGTGGGCGCGGGAGTATCTGGTGCCCTGGATCGGGCGGCGGCTGCGCGGCGAGTCCTCCGGGGACCACGTGGAGGCGAAGCGTCCGGACCTGCTGCCGCTGTAGCGCGGCGGGACGGACGCGAGGGGGGAAGGGGAAGGGGCGGGAGGGGACGGGAGGGGAGGGCGCGAGAACGGAGGCGCGCGGCGGAATCCTTCGGGGCCGGTGCGCGTTGGCAAGGTGGTAGACCGGTATTCCGTACGGCCTCACGACCATCCGCCCCACCCTCCCAGGAGGCGCTTTGACCGGCTCCCGTCCCCTGCGTCCTCGGCTGCGCGCCCTGCGGCCCGAAGCCTTCGGCGCGGATCCGTCCGGCGCCCGCCTGGAGCGGATCCGGCGCTCGCCGAACTTCGCCGACGGCGTCTTCCAGAACCCGGTCGGGGCCCGGACCAGGCCCTCCGGCTCCATGATGGAGTTCGCCAAGATCTACTTCCACAAGGAGCAGCGCACCCGGCGCAACCCGGGCGCGCCGATCCCGGTGTATCCGACGACCCTCGCCGAGCTGGCGAAACCGCCGGTCAGCGGGTTGCGCCTGACCTGGATGGGGCACTCGGGCGTGCTCGCGGAGATCGACGGGCGGCGGGTGCTGTTCGACCCCGTGTGGGGTGAGCGCTGTTCTCCGTTCCCGTTCGCCGGTCCCAAGCGGCTGCACCCCGTCCCCGTACCGCTGGCCTCGCTGGGGCCGGTCGACGCCGTGGTGATCTCGCACGACCACTACGATCACCTCGACCTGCCGACCATCAAGGAGCTGGCCGGGACGGACACGGTCTTCGCCGTGCCGCTCGGCGTCGGCGCCCACCTGGAGCGCTGGGGCGTGTCCCCGGACCGGCTGCGCGAGCTCGACTGGAACGAGGCCACCGAGATCGCGGGGCTCTCGCTGACGGCGACCCCCGCGCGGCACTTCTGCGGGCGCGGCCTGCGCAACCAGCAGAACACCCTGTGGGCCTCGTGGGTGGTCGCGGGCGACGAGCACCGGATCTTCCACAGCGGCGACACGGGGTACTTCCCCGGGTTCGCGGAGATCGGCGCCGCGCACGGCCCCTTCGACGCCACGATGATCCAGATCGGTGCGTACTCGGAGTACTGGCCCGACATCCACATGACCCCCGAGGAGGGCATGCAGGCCCACCTCGACCTCCAGGGCGGGATCCCGCACGGCACGATGCTGCCGATCCACTGGGGCACCTTCAACCTGGCGCTGCACCCGTGGGACGAGCCGGGCGAGGGCACCGTGGCCGCCTCCGAGGCCACCGGAGCGGCGATCGCCCTGCCGATCCCGGGCCAGCCGTTCGAGCCGGGCGACGCGGGCGCCCCGAGCGAGCCGTGGTGGCGCCCCTTCGTGGCCTCGGCCCCGCCCGTCCCGGCGGCGCCGTCCCGCCCGGTCGCGACCAACCGGCCCCCGGCCGCGGCGCACGAGGAACCGGAGGCCGTCGGCTCGTAGGGGGTGCTTCCGGGGCCGGGGGGTGCGCGTCCCGTACGGTCCTCGCGAACGTGCGCCCCCGGCGGATTCGGGCTGTCGTACGAGCGCTCCATCGGGAGCGGGAAGCACCCCGGCGAAGTTCCCCAACTGGCTGTCAGGGGCGGGATCGTGCGGTCTAGCGTGGGTATCCGGTGATCAACACCGTGATCCACACCGGGCCCCGGAACCCTGGGGGCCCGGGCCCCACGTAGAGGACGCCGATGTCCGGACTCCGCGCCGCCCGCCACGCCCCGTCGAGACACGCCGTCACCGGTCCCGGCCGGCAGATACGGCCCCAGCTGGTCCGCGCCGCCCTGCTGCCCACGCTCGCCGCCGGGCTGAGCGGCGCCGCCGCGGTGATCTTCACGTTGCAGCTCGGCGGGGGCGCGGGGGAGCGGGACGCCCGGCTCTGGCCGGTCCTGGCGGGCTGCGCGCTGCTCGCCCTCGGAGCGCTGGCCGCCGCCCTGCTCGGAGCCCAGCGCTCCGCCAAGGCCGTCCGGGACCGCTGCGAGGCCCTGCGCCGCTCCAGCGTGCGCGGACGCCAGGAGCTGCGGACCGCCGCCGAGCGGCTGGAACGGGGTGAGCCGCCGGTCCGCCCGGTCCGCGGCGGACCGACGGCCCCGCCGCCCGGCACCGACCCGGCCCGGGTGGACGAGTTCTGGCTGCTCTCCCAGGAGCTGCGCGGCGCCCGCGAACACGCGCACACGACCCTCGTACGGCTGGCCGGCCCGGCGGCACCGTCCGACAGCGACCGCAAGGTCGAGGTCTTCGTCAACCTCGCGCGCCGGCTCCAGTCCCTCGTGCACCGGGAGATCTCGCTGCTCGACGAGTTGGAGGACACCGTCGAGGACCCCGACCTCCTCAAGGAGCTCTTCCACGTCGACCACCTCGCCACCCGGATCCGCCGCCACGCCGAGAACCTGGCCGTGCTCGGCGGCGCCGCCTCCCGGCGCCAGTGGACCCGGCCCATCGACCTGAGCGAGGTGCTGCGCTCCTCCGTCGCGGAGGTCGAGCAGTACACGCGGGTCAAGGTGGTGCCCCCGGCGGGCGGCACCGTACGCGGCCACGCCGTCGCCGACGTCGTGCACCTGCTGGCCGAACTGGTCGAGAACGCCACGGTGTTCTCCGCCCCCGACACCGACGTGGTGGTGCGCGCCGAGCGGGTCACCGCGGGCATCGCCGTCGAGGTGGAGGACCGCGGGCTGGGCATGCCGGCCGCGGAGCAGCACCGGATGAACGCCCTGCTCGTCGATCCCGACCAGATCAGCGTCCGGCACCTGCTGGCGGACGGGCGGATCGGCCTGTTCGTGGTGTCGGCGCTGGCCCGGCGGCACGGGATCGCCGTCGAGCTCAAGTCCAACATCTACGGCGGCGTGCTCGCGGTGCTGGTGCTGCCGCAGGAGCTGCTGGGGGCGGAGGCGCCGAGCGCCGCCGATGCGCTCGGGGGCTCCCGGGCCACGTCGTGGGGGACCGGGGACGGGGGCGCCGGCATGCCTCCGCTGGAGCCCGTACGGGTGGCGGTACCGAAGCCTCAGCCGAAGCCACAGCCACAGCCACAGCCTCAGCCGAAGCCGGAGCAGCACCCGGAACCGCTGCTTCGACGGGAGCCGGAGCCGGCGGCACCGACCTGGGCGGCGGCGCCCGCGCCGCGCCCGCAGACGCGTCCGCGGCCGTGGCCGGCGTGGCCCGAGACGGACCGCCGGGGTCCGGAGGAGACGCCGGCCGTCGAGACGACCCTGGACCTGGGCCTCGACCTGGGGCTGGACATGACCCCGCCGACCATGGCGGTGGTCTCCGTACCGGCCGCCCGGACGGATCCCGACCGGCCGCCCCTGCCCCGCCGCCGGGCCCAGCACCACCTCGCCCCGCAGCTGCGGGACGCCCCCGCCCCGCGGCCGGCCGGCACACCCGAACAACCCGTGCACGACCCGGGCCTGATGGCCGCCTTCCAACGGGGCTTCGGCCTCGCCCAGTCGGAGAACCAGCCATGACCCCGACCTCTCACCTCAGCAAGGAGCGCACCACCATGGGCGGCGAAGCGGCGACCAAGACCAGCCGGCTCTCGGACCTCGACTGGCTGCTCAGCGGCCTGGTCCAGCGGGTCCCCTACACGCGCAGCGCGGTCCTCCTCACCGCCGACGGCCTCGTCACGTGCGTCCACGGCCTCGACAACGACAGCGCCGACCACCTGGCGGCCCTGGCATCCGGGCTCTACTCGCTCGGGCGGAGCGCCGGATCCCGCTTCGGGGACGGCGCGGAGGTCCGGCAGGTGGTGGTCGAACTCGACACCGCGCTCGTGTTCGTGTCGGCCGCCGGGGCGGGCACCTGCCTCGCCGTCCTGGCCGACCGGGAGGCCGACGCGGGCGTACTCGGCTACGAGATGGCGATGCTGGTCAAGAGCGTCCGACCGTACCTGGCGGCCCCGCCGCGGCGGCCCGTCGGCGACCCCGAGTGATGCGCGCCCGCGCCACGTACGGCATGGGAGCTGCGCGGGACACGCCCTGGCTCGACGATTCGGCGGGCCGGGTGATGCGCCCGTACACCGCCAGTGGCGGGCGGACCCGCCCGGCCGCCGCGCTCGACCTGCTGTCCCTGGTGACCGCGACGGGGGTGCGGCCGCGCGGCCCGCTCGGCGCGGAGCACACGCTGGCGCTGCGCCTGTGCGCCGGCTCCGCGGCCGTCACCGTCGCCGAGGTGGCCGGACAGCTGCGGCTGCCGGCGGTGGTGGTGAAGGTGCTGCTGTCCGACCTGATGGAATACGGGGCCGTCACGGCGCAGGCGCCGCGGTTCCCGGGCGGCGGATACGTCGCCGCCGACGACCAGAACCTGCTCCGGGCGGTGCTCGATGGCCTACGCCGACGACTGTGACACCCGCCTCGCCCCCGCCCTGCCGGCGACGCTGAAGATCCTGGTCGCGGGTGGGTTCGGGGCGGGCAAGACGACCTTCGTGGGCGCCGTGAGCGAAATCGAGCCGCTGCGCACGGAGGAGCTGCTCAGCGGGCTGAGCGAGGGACCCGACCCGCTCGACGGGGTCGAGGCGAAGACGTCGACGACCGTCGCGCTCGACTTCGGCCGGATCACCCTGGACGAACGGCACGTCCTGTACCTCTTCGGCACGCCGGGGCAGCAGCGCTTCTGGTTCCTGTGGGAGGAGCTGTGCGCGGGCGCGCTCGGCGCGGTGGTGCTCGCGGACACGCGCCGGCTCGACGACTGCTTCCCGGCCGTGGACTTCTTCGAGCGGCGCGGCATCGGGTTCATCGTCGCCGTCAACGAGTTCGACGAGGGCCACCGCTACACCGCCGACGAGGTGCGCGAGGCGGTGGGGCTCGGGCCGGAGGTGCCCGTCGTACGGTGCGACGCGCGGCTCACCAGCTCGGGGACGGGGGCGCTGGCCGCCCTGGTCCACCACTTGCTCTTCACGGCGGCGACGGACAAGTCAGCGAAGTCAGCGAAGTCATGGGATGGGGATGGGGGGAAACCGCTGTGACGTACTACGAGTCGACCGGACACCTGCTGCTCACGCCGGTGGACCGGGAGGCGCCCGCGCGCGCCGTCCGGCTGCGGGAACTGGGCCTGGGGGAGCGGGCGGACACGGAGCTCGACGCCTTCGCCCGGCAGATCGCCGAGGTACTGGCGGCCCCGTACGCGGGGGTCAACTTCGTCGGTGAGGAACGGCAGTTCTTCGCCGGGCTGCACCACGCGCCGGACGCCCCGGCGAGCGGGTATCCGGCGAGGGTGCTGCCGCGGGACCACGGGTACTGCCCGCACGTGGTGGTGCGGCGCCGGGCGCTGGTGCTGGAGGACGTACGGGACTTCGCCCGCTTCGCGGGCAACGCGGTGGTGGACGAGAGCGGGGTCCGGTCGTACGTGGGCGCGCCGCTGATCGACCGGACGGGGGCGGTCCTGGGCACGGTCTGCGCGGTCGACGTGGAACCCCGCCGCTGGGGCCTGAAGGGCCTGGCCACGGCCAAATCCCTGGCGGCGGACCTGCTGGAGATCATCCACGCCCGCGAAGACACCCTCCGCACCGGCTGAGCCCCGCCGTCCGGGGGCGGTTGTCAGTGCCGGCCGCTACGGTCGACGACATCAGCCCGACCGGTGGTGGGGAGAGGAGTCGCGCGATGACCGTGACCGCCGAGGACGTCCGTATGACCGCGCTGTCGCTGCCCGACAGCAGCGAGAAACTCGCGTGGGGCATGCCCACGTTCCGGGTGGGCGGGAAGATATTCGCCGCGCTCGGCGAGGACGACGCCTCGATCGGGGTGAAGTGCCCGAAGGAGGACCGCGCGGAGCTGATCGCCGCCGAGCCGGAGAAGTTC
Source organism: Streptomyces sp. NRRL S-244 (assembly GCF_000717915.1). Taxonomy (GTDB): domain Bacteria; phylum Actinomycetota; class Actinomycetes; order Streptomycetales; family Streptomycetaceae; genus Streptomyces. Next base: position 48,279 of record NZ_JOCX01000019.1, on the reverse strand, counting down.
TTCATCCGGGAGGGCCACGACGACAACTACGCCTGGCTCCGGGTCCGGCTGGCGGCGCTGGAGGGCGCCGCAGAGCTGCGCGCGATCCTGATCGACTCCTGGCTCCAGGCGGCCCCCAAGCGCCTGGCTGCGGCCCACCCTGAACTGGACGCCCCGGCCTAGCGCGGCTCGACGAAGGCGCCGATCCGCTCGCGGAGGGAGTGCGGGTCGAGGCCGTGCGCGGCGGTGTGCTCCTCGATCGCGCCGTAGCGGCGGAGCTCGGCGCGGCCGACGCCGAGGCCGAGGATCCGGTGCGGGACCTCCGTCAGGGCCTGGGCCGCGGCCGCCGTGGAGGTGGAGGCCAGGTACGGCTCGACGAGGACGACGTCGGCCGTGCCCCGGCCGACGGCCTCGCGCAGGGCCGCGTCGTCGAAGGGCCGCACGGTGGTGGCGTACAGCACGGTCACGTCCAGCCCCTCCGTCGCGGCGAGCACGTTGTCCAGCAGCGGGCCGACGGCGACGACGACAGCGGCGCCGGGCCCTCCTTCCCGTACGGTCAGGAAGCCCGCGCCGTCCACCGGGCGCGGGGCGGCGTTCGACTGCTGCGAGAGGCGTACGTAGACCTTGTCGTCCCCGGCGGCGTAGGCGTGGCGCAGCAGCGCCTCGGCCTCGTCCGGATGCCCGGGCACGTGGACCGTCCAGCCGTCGAGGGTGTCCATCAGCGCCACGTCACCCGGCGCCATGTGCGTGAGCCCGCCGGCCGGCCAGTCGTAGCTGGCGCTCGCGCTGACCAGGACCCCGCCCGTGCCCTGGTGCCCGAAGTCCAGCTTGACCTGCTCGAACGGCCGCTCCACCAGGAAGCTGGCGAAGGTGTGCACGATCGGGCGCAGCCCGGTCAGGGCCAGCCCGCCGCCGACCCCGATCAGCAGTTGCTCCCGGATCCCGACGTTGATCACCCGCTCCGGATGGCGCTGCTGGCCGGGCCGGAACCCGTCCATGGTGATCTCGGCGAGCACGAGTGCCAGCCGGGGATCCTCGTCGAGCGCGCGCGAAGTAACGGAGACGAACCTCTCCCGCATGTTGTCCACGGCCAACCCCTCTACTGCTTCTTCTCGACACGGGCGATGACGGCGTGGGGCCGGCCCGGATGCGGTGTGGTGAAGGCGGCGTGCAGCGCCGCGTGGTCCCGGCCGTCGACGGTCACCGCCGACCAGCCGGCGGCCTCGAAGCGGGAGGCGATCCCGCCGCGCCAGCCGTGGGTCGCGGAGTCGTTGTCGATCACCACGGTGTGCAGCCGCTCCAGCCCGGCGGCGCCGGCGTAGGCGAGGGCCTCGTGGTTGCTGCCCTCGTCGAGCTCCGCGTCCCCGATCAGCACCCACACCGCCGGCTCGTCCAGCCCCTGCGCCCGCAGCCCGAGCGCACTGCCCACGGCGAGCGGCAGCCCGTGCCCGAGCGAGCCGCTGCCGATCTCCACTCCGGGGATCAGGGTGCGGTCCGGGTGGTGCCCGAGGGGCGAGTCGTACGAGCCGAAGCCGCGCAGCCACTCCACCGGGAAGAACCCCTTGGCGGCGAGTACGGCGTAGTACGCCATCGGCCCGTGCCCCTTGGAGAGCAGGAACCGGTCCCGCCCGGCCTCCTCGGCCGCCTCGGGCTCCACGCGCAGCACCCGGTCGTAGAGCACCCACAGCACGTCGAGCGTGGAGTGGGCGGCGGGCCCGTGCTTCTCGGCCCCGGTCATGAGCGCGATGAGCCGCCCCAGATCCTCGTAGCGGAACCCCGTGTCCGCGATTGCCTGTGTCATGCATCGATCATGCAACCTCAAGTCCGCTTGAGGTCAAGCACGCCCCGACCCGAGAAAGGTGCGCGCGACCACCCCGCGAAGTGCGGTATTGTTCTCCTGCGCGTTCGGCCAGGGGAAACCCCAGGTCAGCGGGTATCGGGACGTGGCGCAGCTTGGTAGCGCACTTGACTGGGGGTCAAGGGGTCGCAGGTTCAAATCCTGTCGTCCCGACTCGAAAGAGTCGCAGATCAAGGGGCCGTTTCAGAGCAATCTGAGACGGCCCCTTGACCGTTTTCGGGGCCGGATGAGGATGGGTCAGTGATCGGCCCAAGCGGCGTCTGCGGGCAGTGCATTGGGGAGGCGCGTCGCGGTACGGACGAGGTGCGCGACGGCTCGGGACCGGCTGTGCGTCGGCCAGGCGATCACGGTGGTGACGGCCGGGGCATCGAGCACGGGCACGGCGGCGAGGTTCCCGTGCAGTTGGGTTCGGCACGACTCCGGTGAGACCGCGCACGCACGGCCGAGCGCGACGAGCTGGAGCAGCTGGGCGTGGTCGCGGACCCGCGGGCCGGGGCCCGGCGGGTAGCTGCCGTCGGGGTCGGGCCAGCGCGGCAGGGGCAGGCCCGGCAGCCCGGTGATGTCGGCCATGTGCACATGGGTCCGGACGGTGAGCGGATGCCCGGCAGGCAGGACCGCGACCTGGCCCTCCGTGGTCAGCTCTTCGGTGTGGAATCCCGCGGTCGAGTCGAACGGCCGGTGCAGCAGTGCCACGTCGGCCCGGCCCTCGCGCAGGAGCCGTGACTGCTCGGCCGGGCCGCACAGGATGACCTCGACCGGCACCGCGCCGGGCTCGGCGGCGTACGCGTCGAGCAGCTTCGCCAGCAGTTCGCTGGACGCGCTGGCCTTCGTGACCAGGACCAGGCCGGGACGGCCGGTCGTGGCAAGGGCGGCGCGGCGGGTCCGGCGCTCGGCGGCATCGACCGCGTCGAGGGCCGCCCGGCCCTCCGCCAGCAGCACCGAGCCGGCCTCGGTCAGCGTGACGCTGCGGCTGGTCCGATCCAGCAGCGCCGCCCCGAGCCGGCGCTCGAGCTGCTGGATCGCCCGCGACAAAGGCGGCTGTGCGATCCCGAGCCGCTGTGCGGCGCGCCCGAAGTGCAGCTCTTCGGCGACCGCGACGAAATAGCGCAGTTCCCGGGTCTCCATGCGGCCACGGTACTCCGGATCGATACCCGGACGGTATCGACGCCCACCCGATCGGTCTTGGACCTCCAGCCGGGTTCAGCGGCAGCATGATTCCCATGAGCGAACGAACGATTGCGCTGGTCACCGGCGCGAACAAGGGAATCGGCTACGAGATCGCCGCGGGCCTGGGCGCCCTCGGCTGGAGCGTCGGCGTGGGCGCCCGCGACGATCGGCGCCGTGAGGACGCGGTGGTCAGGCTGCGCGCGTCCGGCGTCGACGCGTTCGGCGTACCGCTCGACGTGACCGACGACGCGAGTGCGAGCGCCGCCGCGCGACTGATCGAGGAACGGGCCGGGCACCTCGACGTGCTCGTCAACAACGCCGGCATCGCCGGTGGCATGCCGCAGGACCCCACCCGGGTGGACCCCGACACCATCCGGACGGTCGTGGAGACCAACGTGATCGGCGTCGTCCGCGTCACCAATGCAATGCTGCCGCTGCTGCGCCGCTCCGCCTCACCGCGGATCGTGAACATGTCCAGCAGCGTGGGCTCCCTCACCCGGCAGGCGGGAGCGGCTGCCGAGCAGACGGCGGGTCCGGTGGCCGCGGCGTACTCGCCGTCGAAGACATTCCTGAACGCCGTGACCCTCCAGTACGCCCGGGAGTTGAGCGGCACGAACATCCTGATCAACCTCGGCTGCCCCGGCTACGTCGCGACCGACCTCAACGGCTTCCGCGGCGTGCGCACCCCCGAGCAGGGCGCGGCGATCGCCGTCAAACTGGCGACCCTGCCCGACGGCGGTCCGACCGGCCAGTTCTTCGATGATGCAGGCGTAGTGCCCTGGTGACGTGCAGTGAAAGGAGCGCTGAGCAGTGTCTACCGCGTTTTCCGAGACGGACGGGGGCCGGCGGGTGGCGGTCGTGACCGGCGGCGCCGGTGCGATCGGCGGTGCGATTGCCGCGCGGCTCGCGGTCGATCACACCGTGGTCGTGCTCGACCGTGCGGGTGATGTCCCGGTCGATCTGGGTGATCCGGCCGATGTGCGCCGGGTCGCGCAGCTGGTGCTGGATCGCCATGGCCGGTGCGATGTCCTGGTCCACTCGGCCGCCATGGTCGCCTTCGGGCCGTTCGAGGACTTCGAACTCGACGTGTGGCGTCAGGTCCAGGCGGTGAACGTCGAGTCGGCGCTGCTGCTCACCCAGGCGTTCGCGCCGGGGATGCGCGAGCGGGGCTTCGGCAGGGTCGTCTTCATCGTGTCCAACACCTTCTGGCGTCCCCCGGGCGCGCACATGCTCGCGTACGTGGCGTCCAAAGGGGCGTTGATCGGCATGACCCACGCCCTCGCCGTCGGACTCGGCGGCCAGGGGATCGCCGTGACGGCCGTGGCCCCCGGGCTGACGCGCACTCCGGCGACCGGCGTCGTGCCGGTGGAGGAGTTCGAGGAGGTCGCAGCGCGCCAGGCGCTGCCCCGGCCGCTCACCCCCGACGACACCGCGGCCGTGGTGGCGATGCTCGTCCGCGACGACGCCGCCGCGCTGACGGGCCAGGTGCTCACGGTCGACGGTGGCCTGGTGATGCGTTAGGGAGGTTTCGGAGCCCGGGGATCGGCGGTGGTCTCGTCCGCGGCGGCGCGTCGTCGAGCGCGGGGAGCCGGTCGACCGGGTGCGGGCGTATCAGGCATTCGGGCTGCTGTCCGACGACATCCGGGATGTCGGAGACGTTTGGGAGGTATCGGACGTCCGGAGCGCCCAAGCTTGACCTGATTCCACGTCAACGGAGGAGGAAGGCCGGAGATGACCACCGCAATCGTAGGGGTCGGCAACATCGGAGCCGTGCTCGCCCGGCACCTGGTGGCCGGGGGTGAGAACGTCGTCCTGGCGGGAAAGGGGTCCGCGCGCGCCGCGGAGATCGCGGACGAGCTCGGTCCCCTCGCCCGGGCCGCCTCCGTGCAGGACGCGATCCCCGATGCGGACACGGTCGTGTTCGCCGTCTGGCTGGACGCGATGAGGGAGCTGATCCCGCAGGTCGCGCCCCTGCTCGAGGGCAAGGTCGTGATCGACCCCTCGAACCCGATCGCCTTCGACGAGGACGGCGGGCTCGTGCGGTCGCTGCCCGAAGGGGAGTCGGCCGGGTCGGTGGCCGCCGCTCTCCTGCCCGAGAACGCCCACTACGTCAAGGCGTTCGGCACCCTCGCCGCGGAGGTGCTCGCCGCGAACGCACACCGCACGCCGCGACGGGCGGCGCTCTTCTACGCCACCGACGACGAGCGCGCCGCGGCAGCGGCCGAGCGCCTGATCCGCACGGCCGGGTTCGACCCCGTCAAGGCCGGCGGCCTGGCCGATGCCGGACGCATCGAGTCGCCCGGCGGTGACCTGAACCAGTTCGGCGCCGACGGCGAGCTCGTCGACGTCGCCCAGGCGACCGCCGCGGTGCACGACTCCAGCCACTGAGTTCCACACGGTCTAGGGCCTGAGGGCGATCTTGCCGTGGGTGTGGCGGCGTTCGAGCTCGGTGTAGGCCTCGCGGACCTGTGCCAGCGGGTAGACGTTCGCGATCGGCAGCTCGAGGTGTCCGTCGGCGATCAGGGCGGCAAGCTCGGCGAGCACCTTGGCGCCCGGCCCGGCCGCGATTCCCCCGTCGGTCTTCACTCCGTACTTCTCGGCGGCCGCGAAGTCGGCGATGGTGTCGATGCGGTCGGTCGCGACGCCGAGGGAGAGGGCCAGCTCGACGTACCCGTCGCCGAAGGTGTCGATGAAGGCGTCCACGCCGCCGGGCGCGGCCGCCCTGATGCGGTCCGCGACGCCCTCGCCGTACGCGACCGGGATCACGTCGTGGCTCCCCAGCCACGCGTGGTTGCCCGCGCTCGCCAGGCCGATGACCGTGGCCCCGGTGCGGCGGGCGAGCTGGACGGCGAGCGAGCCGACTCCCCCGGCGGCTCCGGAGACGACGACGGTCTCGCCCTCCTCGGGCTGGACGGCGTGCACCGCTCCCCATGCGGTCACGCCGACGACGTACAGGCTGCCGGCCACCTCCCACGAGACCTGCTCCGGCTTGCGCGTGAGGTCACCGGCCTCGACCAGGACCAGCTCGGCCTGGGCGGCCCGCTTCTGGCTGAATCCGATCACCTCGTCGCCGGGCGAGAATCCGGCAACCCCCGCGCCGGCCTCCTCGATGACCCCGGCGAGGTCGCTGCCCTGCCCGGACGGGAACGTCGAGGGGAACAGATCCGTCAGAGCTCCCGTGCGGATGACCGCCTCACTGGGGTTGATGCCGGCCGCTTTCACCCGTACGAGGACCTGCCCGTCCCCGGGCACCGGGCGTTCCACCTCGTCGACCCGCAACACGTCGATCCCGCCGAACTCGTCGTACCTGACCGCCTTGGGCATGGTCTCTCTCCTTCGACTTGCTGAAAGGTGAAAGCTGGCAGGGGTGTGGCTAAGCCTGCCGGAGTTCGAGTACGGGAATGACGCGGATTCCGGCGGTCTGGCGCGCGTACTCGGCGAAGCCGGGGTAGCGCCGCGCCTGCTCGGCGTAGATGCGGTCGCGTTCGGCGCCGGCCAGTTCGCGGACGGTCACCTGGTAGGTCGCGGTGCCGCGTTCGACGGTGCCCTCACCGGCGGCGGTCAGATTGCGGTACCAGTCAGGGTCGGTGGGCGCGCCGCCCTTGGACGCGAAGACGTAGACGACGTCCGGCGCGGTCTCGTCCGGGAGGTACATCACCGGGCTGATGTGTTCCTGCCCGCTCTTGCGGCCGCGGTGGTGGACGAGGACCAGCGGAGCGCCCTCGAAGACCCCGCCGACCCTGCCCTCGTTCGCTCGGAACTCCGTGATGACCTTCGCGTTCCGGTCGAGTGCTTCGCTCATGTCGAACTCCTGTCGTTCACGATCCGGGGTCATGTGCCGGCGACCTCCTGCCCGGAGGCGGGCCACTGTGAAGCCTTCCACCAGACAGGTGAGGAGCATCACCGGATCAGGGTGATTAGCACGGCCGGCAGCACGGCAGGCAGTACCCGGCGGCCCCCGGCGGCCCCCGCGACGTCAGCCCAGCGCGCGGTCGAGGTTGAAGGCGGCGCTGATGAGCGAGAGGTGGGTGAAGGCCTGGGGGAAGTTGCCCAGCTGTTCTCCGGTCGGGCCGATCTCCTCGGCGAACAGACCGAGGTGGTTGGCGTAGGTGAGCATCTTCTCGAAGGCGAGCCGGGCCTCCTCCAGCCGGCCTGCGCGGGCCAGCGCCTCCACGTACCAGAAGGAGCAGATCGAGAAGGTGCCCTCGGGCCCGTGCAGGCCGTCCGGGCTGGCGGTCGGGTCGTAGCGGTAGACCAGCGAGTCGGAGACCAGGTCCGCGGTGAGCGCGTCCAGGGTGGAGAGCCACTTGGGGTCGGTGGGCGAGATGAACTTCGCCATCGGCATCATCAGCAGTGAGGCGTCCAGCACGTGGTCGTCCAGCCCCTGGACGAACGCCCCGCGCTCGCCCGACCAGCCGCGCCGCATGATCTGCCGGTAGATCGCGTCCCGCGACTCCCGCCACCGGTTCAGGTCGGCCGGCAGACCGCGGCGGTTCGCCATGCGCATCGCGCGCTCCAGCGCCACCCAGCACATCAGCCGCGAGTACACGAAGTTCCGCCGGCCCGCCCGGGTCTCCCAGACCCCCTCGTCGGGCTGGTCCCAGTGATCGCAGAGCCAGTCCGCCATCGCGCCGACCTCGTCCCAGCGGGCGCTGCTGATCGGCTGCCCCCACTTGTCGTACAGGTAGATGGAGTCGATCAGGGCTCCGTAGATGTCCAGCTGGAGCTGGCCGGTGGCGGCGTTGCCCACCCGGACCGGCGCGGATCCGAGGTAGCCCTCCAGGTGCGAGAGCTCGTACTCGGGCAGCTCGCTGCGCCCGTCGATGCCGTACATGATCTGCAACGGGCCGGTCGCACCGCTGCCGCGCATGATGCCGCGCTCACCGAGGAACCCCATGAACGCCTCGGCTTCCGAGGTGAACCCCAGGCGCAGCATGGCGTAGACGCAGAAGGCGGCGTCGCGGACCCAGACGTAGCGGTAGTCCCAGTTGCGCTCGCCGCCGATCTGCTCGGGCAGGCTGGTGGTCGGTGCGGCGACGATCGCACCGGTCGGCGCGTAGGTGAGCAGCTTCAGCACCAGCGCGGAGCGGTTCACCGTTTCCCTCCACCGCCCGTGGTAGCGGGAACCGGCCAGCCAGCGGCGCCAGAACTGGACGGTCGCCTCGGCCTGCTCCTGCGCTTCGGCGCGTGGGCACGACCGGGGCGGGACGCCGTCGCCGATCTGGTCGAGGGCGAACACGTTGGACTCGCCCTCGAGGAGCTTGAAGTGCGACCACACGTCCAGGCCGTCGCTTTCCAGGGGTGCGGTGGCGGTCAGCGCGAGCGTCAGTGAGGGGGAGCGGAACACCGCCGTGTGGCCTTCGAGGTGCGTGGTGTGCGTTTCGGCGCCGTAGCCGAAGCGGGGGGCGATGCGCGCCCTGAAGGGGAGGGTTCCGCGGACGCAGATCACGCGCCGGATCAGCCGGTGCCGGGTCGCCTCGCGTGACTCGTCGACCACGGGCATGAAGTCCTGGATCTCCGCCACCCCGTCCGCGGCGAAGAACCGTGTGATCAGCACGTTCGTATCGGGGAAGTAGAACTGCCTGGTGCGGGTCGGGACCTCGGCGGCCAGCTCGAACGAGCCGCCCCGGTCGGCGTCGAGGATGGACCCGAAGACGCTGGGTGCGTCGAAGCGCGGGCAGCAGTACCAGTCGATGGTGCCGTTCGTGCCGACCAGGGCGGTCGTACGGAGGTCGCCGATCAGGCCGTGATCGGATATCGGGATGTAGCGGGAGCCGTCCCCCTGCTCGAAACCAGTCGCGTCGAACGCCATACCGGCCTCCCTGCCGCCGGGGCCGGGGCCCGGGCCTGGGCCTGGGGATGAAACCTTGCCCCCTTGCCACCTTGCTTTTCATGCTAGACCGCTGCGTCGGACGCGTGACTCGGGGTGATCGTCCGGGAGGGCGCCCCGGCCCCACTGCTACAGTGAGTAGCAGTTCGTTCTCTCTGAGTATTCGCGTGGGTGGTCCAGTGCGTCCAGGTGGGTTCGGTGGCGCGTCCGCCGTGGGCCGACGGCGTTTCCTGGTGATGTCGACGGGGAGCGGCGGTCCGCGGTGGTGGACAGCAGGACGTCGCTCCTCGGCCTCCTGCGGGAGCACCTGGGGCTGCCCGGCACGAAGAAGGGCTGTGACCAGGGAGCCTGCGGGGCGTGCACGGTCCTGGTCGACGACCGCAGGGTCAACTCCTGCCTCACGTTCGCCGTCATGCACGACGGCGCGCACGTCACCACGATCGAGGGACTCGCGCGCGGCGGCCGTCTGCACCCCCTCCAGCAGGCGTTCATCGACCACGACGGGCTGCAGTGTGGGTACTGCACGCCGGGCCAGATCGTCTCGGGGGCGGCCTGCATCGCGGAAGGGCACGCCCGCTCCCGGGAGGAGATCCGCGAGTGGATGAGCGGCAACCTCTGTCGCTGCGGCGCCTACACGAACATCGTCACGGCGACCGAGCGCGCCGCGCCGGCCGCCGGGGCCGACGGCGGCCGCTACATCGCGGGCGGCACGACACTGGTCGACCTGATGCGCGAGACCGTCGAACGCCCGTCCCGCGTGGTCGACATCAACGGTCTCCCGCACCGGGACATCGCCGTGCCGTCGGAAGGCCTGCGGGTGGGTGCCCTGGTCCGGATGAGCGAGCTCGCCGCGCACCCGGACGTACGCTCCCGGTACCCCGTCATCGCGCAGTCACTGGAGCTGGGCGCCTCTGCGCAGCTGCGCAACATGGCCTCCATCGGCGGGAACCTCATGCAGCGCCCCCGCTGCCCCTACTTCCGGGACGTGCACTCGGCGTGCAACAGGCGCTCACCCGGCACGGGGTGCGACGCCGCCGACGGTGACAACCGGATGCAAGCGGTCCTGGGCGCCGGCGCGCACTGCGTGGCCACCCACCCCTCGGACCTCGCCGTGGCGCTGGTGGCCTTGGACGCCGTCGTCCGGCTGCGGAGCACGGAGGGCACCCGAGCGGTCCCGGTCGCGGAGTTCTTCCTGCGGCCGGGGAACACCCCGCACCGGGAACAGGACCTGAGGCCGGGTGAACTCATCACCTCCGTACACGGTCAGCCCCAAACTGGCCCACAGCCAGGCCATCGGCGGCATGGTGGGCGGGATCGGGATGGCCCTGCTGGAGGGCACGGTCACGGACCACCGTGACGGCCGGATCGTCAACGCGAGCCTGGCCGACTACCTGGTCCCGGTCAACGCCGACGTTCCCGAACTGGACGCCGCCTTCATCCACACCGAGGACCCCCTGGCCGATCCCATCGGGGTCAAGGGCCTGGGGGAGATCACCATCGTGGGAGTCCCGGCCGCCATCGGGAACGCGGTGTTCAACGCCACCGGCAAACGCCTGACGGACCTGCCCATCAGGCTGGAGGCGCTGCTCTGAGCGGCGGGTGGTCAGCCGTTGGGCGCAGGGCCGGGTTCACAGGCGCGGGTGTCCGTCCCGAGCAGCAGGGCCGAGTCCGCGTGCAGGGTGATGTGCACCGGTGTGAAGGCGGTGGCGTCCATCTGCGATTCGCCGGTGCCGGGATTGCGGGCGTAGCGCGGGTGGGCGCCTGCGCTGATCTGCCAGCGCATGCGGTGGCCGATGGCGAAGCGGTGGGCGGTGGAGCTCATCGGCACGGTGATCTGCGACGGCTCCTGCCCGTCCGTCCGCAGGCGGCCCAGTCCGTCGCAGACGTTGACGGAACGGCCCTGTGCGTCCACGTCGCACAGGCGGGTGAAGACGTCGGTGTGACCGGTGTCCGTGGAGATGGACAGGCGGGCGGAGACCGGCCCGAGGACGTCCACGGGCTCGGTCAGCGGAGGACCGGTGAACGTCAGTACGTCCTCCCGGGCCTCCAGGGTGCGGTTGTCGCGCGGGCCGGCCGTACGGGAGAGGACGGAGCCGCCGAGGGAGGGGGTCGGGTCCTCCGGGTCGTGGCGGAACGACGCCACGGCCGCGGAGTCCGTGGGGGCCTGCCGGGTGAGATGCCCCTGCGCGGTGGGGAACCACGGGCTGAGGTCCGTGGCCGGAGGCCAGTCGGCGAGGTTGCGCCAGGCGTTCTCGCCGCCGATGTGCACGCGCACCCTCGTGGGGCGCAGGCCCGAGGGATCGGCGTCGAGGTGGGCGCGCAGCCAGGCGAGGCTCTCGGCGAACACCTCGGGCCATCCCTGTTGCAGGGCGGAGGTGTGGGTCCAGGGGCCGACGAGCAGGGCGGTCTCGCAGCCGGCCGCGCGCAGCCGGTCGTACTGTTCCAAGGTCTGGTCGGCCAGCGCGTCGTGCCATCCCGTGATCAGCGCTGTGGGCACGCGCAGTCGCTCCGCCGACCGGGCCGACGACGCGCCGTTCCAGTAGGGGTCCTTGGCGTCCGGGTGTGTCATGACGCCGTCCAGCCAGGGCAGTTCGCCCCCGAGGGCTGACGCGTACGCCCCGCGCAGCGGCTTCGCGGTGGTGACATCGCGCAGTCGGCGCTGGAGGCGCAGTGTCGCCTTCAGGAACGGTCCCATGCCCTGGTGCTGGTAGTTCATGCCCAGGCCGACGGCCAGGGCGGTTTCCAGGTGCAGCGCGCCGCCCCGGTGGAACAGGGCGTGGGGATCGTGCAGGCTCACCTGCGCCACCATCGCCTTCAGTTCCGGCGGCGGGTCCAGGGCGAGGGCCCATTGGGTGTAGGCCAGGTAACTGGGGCCGACGGTTCCCAGTGTTCCGTTGAACCAGGGTTGCTCGCGCAGCCAGGAGACCGTGGCCCGGCCGTCGGCGGCCTCGTTGCGCCACAGGTCGAACTCACCCCCCGAACCGCCGGTTCCGCGGCAGCTCTGCAGGACCACGTGGAAGCCCTGTTCGGCGAAGAGCAGGCCGTACATGGGGGACCACGGCAGGCCCCTGCCGTACGGCGAGCGCACCAGGAGGGTGGGGAAGTCGCCCTCGGCGCGCGGGAAGTAGTGGTCCGTGATCAGCGGGCTGCCGTCGGCGCCCGGCACCGCCAGCCCGGGCTCCCACCCGACATCGTGCAGTTTGGCCGGGAGGCGGCGCCACGTCGCCCTCATCATCCGTGCGGACAGCGGCGGTTTGCCGGCAGGCGGTGCCCAGGTCGGCTTCGACACAGGACCGTGCGTGGGTGACGTCATCGTTCCCCTCCTTGATTTCCGTACACTGTACGAGAATAGAGCATGCTTGACTGGGCCCGCACAGGGCCGCCGATCAAGGAGAGGAGCGTGGGCCGTGCCCCGCGAAGGAAATGCCGGCGCTCCGGGTGTCGACCCCCAGCAGCTCTGGCTGGGCTCCGACCAGCCCCGCAGGGGCCGCAAACCCGCCTACAGCCGAGAGGTGATCACCGCGGCGGCCGTGGCCCTGGCGGACGCGGAAGGGCTCGAAGCGGTCACCATGCGGAAGGTCGCCGCACAGGTCGGAGCCGGCGTCATGTCGCTCTACAGCTACGCCCCCGACAAGGAGACGCTGCTGCACCTGATGGTCGACCACGTCAGCGGCGAACTGCCGGCCGCGCACGCGCTCACCGGCGACTGGCGCGCCGACCTGAAGGCGATCGCCCACCTCCAGCGCGCCCACATGCTGCGGCACCCCTGGCTGCCGGCCGCCCTGACCACCCGCCGCGTCCCGGGGCCCCACACCCTTGCCTTCCTGGAGCGTGCGCTCGCCGCCCTGCGGCCCGCCGGACTGGACGGTGCCGCGAAGCTGGAGGTCTTCGCCCAGCTCACTGCATTCGTGGCCGGGCACGTCGCCCACGAGATCGCGCAGGCCGCGCTGACGCAGTCCCCGGACCGGGCCGCGGCCGAAGTCCGGTACCTCGCCGTCGTCGCCGCGGACGGCCACCACCCGGAACTCGCCGAAGCCCTCTCCACCCCCGGACGCCCCCTCACCCCGGACGCCACCTTCACCCGGTTCCTGAACCGCCTGGTCGACGGCCTCGACACCGGCTGAGCCAGGTGAACCGGCTGATCCCGTAGGCAGTCAAGGACGCCCGCCGGGTTCAGGGCGTCGGGTCCGCGGCAGGGTGCCGGACCGTCCAGGACCGGTGGGTGTTGACGTCTGCCACGGTGGCGCCGGCCAGCCTCCTGTAGTGGGTCGCGATCTGTTCGGCCCGTTCGCCGGGCAGGGCTCCGCCGTGCTCCTCGGCTCGCGCGATGATCTCTTCCGGTCCCAGGTTCCGGTTGGCCAGCACGATCGCGTTGACGGCCGGCCGGCGCATCCGGTCGTAGCGGCGGAGCGCGGCCACGGGCTCGTGCTCCCGGGCCAGGCACCAGGCCAGCACGCGCGTGTCCACGATGGACTGGGATCCTCCGTTCATGCCCATGGGGAACATCGGGTGTGCGGCGTCGCCGAGCAGGGTGACCCGCCCGAAGCTCCAGCGGGGCAGGGGATCGCGGTCGAGCATCGGGTACTCGAAGATCGCCGAAGAGCGCTCGGCGAGCGTCGTGAGGTCGATCCACGGCAGCTGCCAGGACGACAGCCCGGCGCGCGCCTCCGCCGCGGTGACGCGACGGCCGGGGCCGTCCGGAGGCGGGGCGGACGGCCCGTGGCGCACCTCCAGCACCCAGTTCACCAGGGCGTCGCCGGTCGCGGCCGCGGTCGCGGGGTCCTCGATCGGGTAGGCGACGAACTTCGCGCCGGGGGTGCCCCCGGCCACCACGATCGAACGGCCGTCGAGGACGTGCGGGTGGTGCGCGACCGCGCGCCACATGTGGACGCCGTTCCCCTTCGGGGGGCTCTCGTGCGGGAAGAGCTGGGCGCGGACCGCCGAGTCGATGCCGTCGGCGCCGACCAGCACGTCGGCGTCGTCGACCACGGGCAGGCCGCTCGACCGGTCCAGGAAATGGGCGCGGACGCCGCCCGGGGTCTGCTCGAACCTCTGGAAGCGCAGGCCGGTACGGACCGAGTCCGGCCCCAGCCGCTCGCGCACCGCCGTCAGCAGGAGCATCTGCAGACGGCCGCGGTGGACGGAGTACTGGGGCCAGTGGTATCCGGCCGCGCGTCCCAGGGGCTCCTCCCAGACCGCCTCGCCCGTACGGTCGCGGTAGCTCAGCCGGTGCGGGGGCAGCGCGACGGAGGCCAGCTCGCGGTCCAGGCCGAGCTCGGAGAGTTCCCGGACGGCGTGCGGCAGCAGGTTGATCCCCACGCCGACCGCCTCGACCTTCCGCGCCGCTTCGCGCACCCGTGGCTCGAAGCCGGCGGCGTGCAGGCTCAGGGCGCAGGTCAGTCCGGCGATACCGCCGCCGACGACGGTCACTTTCATCGGTCCGTCCTCGCCCTTCGCCGGGGCCGCGGGCCTGCCCGACGGCCTGCTGCCACCCTCGCCGGGCCCGGGCCGGCTCGGCCGACGGTCGTCACAACCCGCGCTCCCGGATGGGGAGTTGATAGTACCGTCGGCGGCCTGGAAGGCACCGCCGTTCCCGGGCTGCCGGGGGAGTGCCACGGGCGGTGTCCCCGGGGCGCGGTGAGCCGCACCCCAACCCGGGTTCCAGTGCGGAGCGTTGCCGGTGCGTCGCGTTGTGTCGCTCCCGGAAATCTTCACCCGGTGAAAGTGGAGGGGATGCCTCCCATTACATTCCTCCTCGGCGTGGGCGGGGAGATGGGCTGGTTTGGGGCGGTTTGGTCGTGCGGGCTCGCGCGCCGCCGTTCCGTGTTACCCGATCTTGTGGAGAACCCGTGGCGATCCGCCGAATCAATCGGAAAGCCCCTCGGGTGAATGGCCATATCGCTTGGTCGAGAGCGTCAACACGGTTCGCCCGGTCGTCCGTTCGCGTGCTTACATCTGGCCTCGGAAGTGGTCGGAACCGCCTTGTCGCGGAACGGCCGCGCCAATTGAGAAACAATCAGACGACTGAAGGGTGCGCACATCATGCGTAACGACATCGAGACCCGTGAGATCGCCGACGACGAACTGGATGCGGTTTCCGGCGGTGTCAGCATTTCCGGTGGGCTTCTCGGCGGTGTGGCCGGCGATGTGTTCCACGTCCTGAACACGGTGACCTCGCTCCAGACCGTCCAGGGCGTGCAGGCCCTGCCCGGCCAGGTCGAGGGCATCGTCGGCGTTCGCGCCGGTGTCGCCGGCCTCTGAGCCGAGCCGGTACATCAGGGCGCGTGAACCCCGGGACGTACGCGTTCCGGGGTTCACGGGTGCCCATGGCCGCGCGCGGGCAGATGCCCGCGCGCGTGCCCGTGTCGTGAAATGCATTCGAAGGACAGGTCGCTGGTCGTGCAGTTCCGTCAAAAGGCGCTCTCCAGGCTGCAATCGCCCGAAGAACTCGATCTGCCCGTACGGTTCGCGCGCCCGCAGGGGCGATTCGTGCTCGCCGTCACCGCCCTCGTCATGGCCGCGGCGAGTTTCTGGGCATTCACCGGATCGGTTTCCTCCAAGCTGAGCGCCCCCGGCATCCTCACCCGGGCCGAAGGCAGTTATCTGCTCCAGAGCCCGTACTCCGGACAGGTCACCGCCGTGCTCGCCAAGGAGGGCCAGTCGCTCTCCCCCGGCGCGCCCCTGCTCCAGGTCGCCACCGAGCAGGGCGACCGGACCGTGCGCGTCGTGGCCGGGGGGCGGGTGACGAGCCTGGCCGCCAAGACGGGTGCCGTCGTGACGACGGGTGCGGACCTCGCCGTCCTGGAGCGCCTGGGCGGCGCGGACGACCCGCTGGTCGCTGTGGTCTACGCGTCCGGCGCCGGCGGTGCGGAGATCCGCGTCGGGGCCGCCGTCGACCTGGACGTCCAGTCCGCCCCCCGGCAGCGGTTCGGCGTGTTGCGCGGGCGCGTCAAGGAAGTCGGGCGTACGCCCCAGACGCCGGAGCAGATCGCCGGCTTCCTCGGGGACGCCCGCCTCGCCGCCCAGTTCGCCCGCCAGGGCAATCCCGTCGCGGTGCTCGTACAGCTCGAACGCTCCTCCGCGACCACCAGCGGCTACCGGTGGTCCACCGAGGGCGGGCCCCCGTACGCCCTCGACTCCACGACGCCGGTCACCGCAGCCGTCCACCTCCCCGCACAGCGCCCCGTCGATTGGCTGCTCCCGTGACCACCGTGCCGCAGGCCCCCCGAGTCTCCTCCCGCGGCCGGCCGCGCCCGCCGCGCCGCCCGCCGCGGCCCGTACGCACGCCCACCGTGCTCCAGATGGAGGCGGTGGAATGCGGGGCCGCCGCACTGGCCATGGTGCTCGGCCACCACGGCCGCTTCGTACCCCTCGAAGAGCTGCGCATCGCCTGCGGGGTGTCACGGGACGGCTCCCGCGCCGGGAACCTGCTCAAGGCCGCCCGCGGATACGGGCTGACCGCCAAGGGCATGCAGATGGACCTGGCCGCGCTCGCCCGGCTGAGCCCCCCGGCCATCCTCTTCTGGGAGTTCAACCACTACGTCGTCTACGAGGGCACGGGCCGCCGCCTCGGCCGCCGGGGCGCGTACCTCAACGACCCCGCCAAGGGACGGCGGTTCGTCCCCATGGAGGAGTTCGACACCGCCTTCACCGGCGTCGCACTCGTCTTCGAACCCGGCCCGCGCTTCCGCCGCACCGGCCGCAGACAAGGCGTGATGAGCGCCATGCCGGCCCGCCTGCGCGGCACCTCGGGCACCATGCTCGCCGCCGTGCTCTCCAGCCTCCTCCTGGTGGCCGTCGGCGCGACGGTGCCCGCGCTGAGCCGTACGTACATCGACATGTTCCTCATCGGCGAGCAGAGCTCCCTGCTGGGCGTGCTGTTCGCGGCGATGGCAGCGGCCCTGGTGCTCACGGCCGTACTCACCTGGCTGCAACAGGCAAATCTGCTGCGCGGACGCGTCATCTCCTCCACGCTCGGCAGCGCCCGCTTCCTGCGCCACCTGCTGCGACTCCCGGTCGCCTTCTTCACCCAGCGCAACCCGGCCGACCTCGTACAGCGCCTCCAGTCCAACGACGCGGTCGCCGAGACCCTCGCCCGGGACCTCGCCGCAGCGGGCGTGGACGCCGTGGTGGTCGTGCTCTACGCGGTCCTGCTGTGGACGTACGATCCGCAACTCACCGCCGTCGGGGTGCTCGTCGCCCTGCTCAACCTCGTGGCCCTGCGGATCGTGATGCGGCTGAGGGCCACCGGCACGCAGAAGCTGCGTGCCGAGAGCGCCCGGCTCACCAACACCTCGTACAGCGGCCTCCAGCTCATCGAGACGATGAAGGCCACCGGCGGGGAGAACGCCTTCTTCCGCCGCTGGGCCGGCCAGCACGCCGTCACCCTCGACGTGCAGCAGCGGCTCGGCGTCCCCAGCGCCTGGCTGGCCGTCGTCGCGCCCACCCTCGCCGCGCTCAACAGCGCGCTGATCCTGATGATCGGCGGCCTGCGGGCGGTGGAGGGGCACCTCTCGGTCGGCCTGCTGGTCGCCTTCCAGGCCCTCGTGACCAGCTTCACCGCACCGATCACCCGCCTGGGCGGCGTGGCCGGACGGATCCAGGACTTCGCCGCCGACGTCGCCCGCCTCAAGGACGTCGAGAACTTCCCCGTCGACCCGCTGTACGTCCGGCACGCGCGCGGCGAGGGCCCCGCCGCCGCCCGCCGCCTCAAGGGCCATCTGGAACTGGACGGCATCACCTTCGGCTACAGCCCGCTGGACGCTCCGCTGCTGAAGGACGTCTCGCTCGCGGTCGGCCCCGGGCAGCAGATCGCGCTCGTCGGCGGCTCCGGGAGCGGCAAGTCCACCGTCTCCCGGCTGATTTCCGGCCTCTACACCCCGTGGAAGGGCGCCATCCGCATCGACGGGATGCGGCTGGAGGACATCCCGCGCGGCGCGCTGGCCGCCTCCGTCTCCTTCGTGGACCAGGACGTCTTCCTCTTCGAGGGCACCGTCCGCGACAACGTCGCGCTGTGGGACCCCTCCATCCCGGACGAGGCCGTCGTCGCCGCCCTCCAGGACGCCGCCGTGTACGAGGTGGTGGCGCGCCGGGCCGGCGGCATCCACGCCCGCGTCGAGCAGGACGGGCGCAATTTCTCCGGCGGCCAGCGCCAGCGCCTGGAGATCGCCCGCGCCCTGGTGCGCCGCCCCAGTGTCATGATCCTGGACGAGGTGACCAGCGCCCTCGACGCGGCGACCGAGCGGATCGTCATCGACAACCTGCGGCGCCGCGGCTGCGCCTGCGTGGTGATCGCCCATCGGCTGAGCACCGTACGCGACAGCGACGAGATCGTCGTGCTCGACCGGGGCACGGTCGTGGAGCGCGGCCGGCACGAGCAACTGCTCGCCGCCCGGGGCGCGTACGCCGCACTGGTCAAGGAGCACTGACGTGACGACCCCGCAACAGGCCCATCAGCAGCCCCACGTCGCACCGGATCCCGTCGTCGCGGCCCTCGGCGGGCTGGGCTCGGCCGTCGACTGCACGGGCCTGCGCAGCCTGTCCCTGGAGGGTCCGCTCGTACTGTGGCTCGTCGTCCAGGGCGAACTGGACCTGTTCGCCGTGGACGCCGCGCAGGCGGGCCACTGGCATTTCCTCGGCCGGCTGGAGTCGGGCGCGCTGCTCCTCGGCCCGGTCGAGGGCCCCGCGCACACGCTGACCGGGCGCCCGCAGCAGGGCTGCGTACTGCGCCGCATCGAACTGCGCGAGTTGTACCGGCCCGCGTACGGCGGAGCCTGGGGCGGGCACGGCGAGTACGGCGCGCACGGCGCGTATGGCGAGTACGGCGCGTATGGCGAATACGGCGAGCACGCCGACCCGTGGCAGACAGCGCCCAGCCCCCTGGAGGACGCCTTCGCCCGCGGCATCGGCCGCGGTCTGCGCGTGCTGTACCAGGAGCCGCTGGAAGGCGGCGGCCCCGACACCGCCGGCCGGGGCGGGGCCGACGAGGACATCCTGTGGATGCAGATCCCGCCGGGGAGCGTGCAGTACGGCGCCGTGTACCAGTCGCACGAGTCGCACGAGTCGTACGGGGGCGCGGCCTCGCCCGGCACGCTCCTCGTCGACGAAGCCGTGTGGCAGGGCATGGTCGACCGGCAGTACCGGCTGCTCTCCGCCCTGGACCGCCGCATCGAGCAGGACGAGCGCGCCCACGCGGACCGCACCGCGGCCGGCATCGAGGCCGGAGAAGCCGCCCGTACCCAGGCGGACCGCGCTCTGCTCGCCTCCATCGGCCGCCCCCGCCGGGGCTCCCGCCGCGCCGCCGGAGCCGACGCGGCCTTCGCCGCGTGCCGCCTGGTGGCCGCCGAAGCGGGCATCGCCCTCACCGAGCCCACGGGTGCGGACGCAGCCCCCGCCGCCGACTCCGCCCCGGACCGGACGGACCCGATCGAGCGCATCGCCCTCGCCTCCCGCATCCGCACCCGCCCCGTCAAGCTCGGCGGCCGCTGGTGGCGGGAGTACGGCGGCCCCCTGGTCGGCCGGCGCGCCGACGACGGCACACCCGTCGCGCTGCTCTGGCGGCGCGGCCGGTACGAGGCCGTCGACCCGGCCACCGGCGCCCGCGAGCGCATCCGCCAGGGCAACGCGGCCGCGTTCGCACCGCACGCCGTCATGTTCTACCGCCCCCTGCCCGACCGGAAGCCGGGCCTGCTGCACCTGATGCGCTTCAGCGTGCGCGGCAGCGGGCAGGACCTGCGCAGCCTGATCCTGGGCGGGCTGGGAGCCGTAGGCCTCGGCGCGCTCGTCCCCGTGGCCACCGGCCGGGTGCTGGGCACGTACGTACCGCACGCCGAGGACAGCCTCATCGTGCAGACCGCGCTGGCGCTCATCGCGACCAGCGTGGTCTCGGCCGCCTTCATGCTGCTCCAGAACGTCTCCGTCCTGCGGATGGAGGGCCGCATCGAGGCCACCTTGCAACCGGCCGTCTGGGACCGGCTGTTGCGGCTGCCGGTGACCTTCTTCGCCGGCCGCTCCACCGGGGAACTCGCCGCCGCGGCCATGGGCATCAGCTCCATCCGCAGCGTGCTGGCCGGCATCGTCCCGGTGTCGCTGCAGGCCGGCACCGTCGGCGCGATGAACCTCGTGCTGCTGCTCGTCTACAGCGTGCCGCTGGCGCTGGCGGCGCTCGCCATGCTGCTCTGCGTCGCCGTCGTCTTCCTGGGCCTGGGGCTCTGGCAGCTCCGCTACCAGCGGCAGCTGCTGCGGCTCGGCAACAAGCTCGACAACCAGGCGTTCCAGACCCTGCGCGGGCTGCCCAAGCTGCGCGTGGCCGCGGCCGAGAGCTTCGCGTACGCCGCCTGGGCGCGGGAGTTCGCCCGTACCCGCGAGCTGCACCAGCGCATCGGCCGGATCAAGAACGTCCTCACCGTCCTCAACGCGGTCTACCTGCCGCTCTGTACGCTCGTGATGTTCATGCTGCTGGCCGGACCGGCCCGGGGCAGCATGTCCGCAGCCGAGTTCCTCACCTTCAGCACCGCCGTGACGATGATGCTGTCCTCGGCCACCCAGCTGACCGGCGCCCTGCTCTCGGCAGCCGCCGTGCAGCCGATGTTCGAGCAGGTCAAGCCGCTCCTCCAGGAGGCCCCCGAGGTACGTTCCGGCGGCATCAGGCCGGGCGGGCTCAGCGGGGCCGTCGAGGTGCAGAACCTCTCGTACCGGTACGCCGACGACGGCCCGCTCGTCCTGGACGACGTGTCGTTCGCGGTGCGGCCGGGGGAGTTCGTCGCGGTCGTCGGGGCCAGCGGCTGCGGCAAGTCGACCCTGCTGCGCATGCTCATCGGCTTCGACCGGCCGGCCTCCGGCAGCGTGCGGTACGACGGCCAGGACCTGGCCGCACTCGACCAGACGGCCGTACGACGCCAGTGCGGTGTCGTCCTCCAGAACGCGCAGCCGTTCTCTGGCTCGATCCTCGACTGCATCCGCGGCTCCGGTACGTACTCCCTCGAAGAGGCGGCGGAGGCCGCCGCGCTGGCGGGCCTCGCCGAGGACATCAAGGCGATGCCGATGGGCCTGCACACCGTGCTGTCCGACGGCGGCGGCACCGTCTCGGGCGGGCAGCGCCAGCGGCTGATGATCGCCCAGGCCCTCATCGGCAAGCCGCGCATCCTGTTCCTGGACGAGGCCACCAGCGCGCTGGACAACGAGGCCCAGCGCGTGGTCATCGAGTCCACCCGCGCCCTGCGCGCCACCCGCATCGTGATCGCCCACCGGCTGTCCACCGTCATGGACGCCGACCGGGTGATCGTCATGGCGGACGGCCGGATCGCCCAGCAGGGCCCGCCCGCCGAGCTGCTCGCCGATCCGACGGGCCTGTTCCACGAACTGGTACGCCGCCAGGTCGGGTGAGCCGGGCCCGGCGGGGACCGTCAGCCTTGGGCCGGGGCCGGGGCCGGGGCCGGAGCCGGAGCCGGGGACCCGGCCGGGGACCCGGTCGCGGCCGGGAGGGCGAAGACGCGGAGGAAGAGCTGCGAGAGCGGGCCGATGGCCAGGGCGTACGCCACCGTGCCCACACCGGCCGTGCCGCCCAGCAGGACTCCGGCCGCCAGGACCGTGAGCTCGATCCCGGTACGGACCAGCCGCAGCGAGCGCCCGGTGCGCCGGTGCAGCCCGGTCATCAGGCCGTCGCGCGGGCCGGGCCCGAAGCACGCGGCGATGTAGAGGCCGGTCGCGACCCCGTTGAGGACGATGCCCGCCGTCAGCAGGGCGGCCTGCGCGAGCGTGCCGTGCACGTCCGGCAGCACCGCGAGGGTGGCGTCCATGGTCAGGCCGACGGCGAACACGTTGGAGACGGTCCCGAGCCCGGGCCGCTGCCGCAGCGGCACCCACAGCAGCAGGACCAGCGCCCCGACGGCCACCGAGACCGTGCCGATGCTCCACCCGGTGCGCTCGGCGAGCCCCTGGTGGAAGACGTCCCACGGGTCCAGCCCGAGCCCGGCGCGGACCAGGAACGCGGAGCTCGCGCCGTACAGCGCGAGCCCGACGTAGAGCTGCAGGATCCGACGGGGCAGACGTCGTGCGGGGCGGACGGGGGCGAGGGACACCGGTGGAGCCTTTCGGGGAGCCAAAGACCGACGGGTCTTACCGTGTGGCATCCCCTGAACGGCCCAACAGGGCCAATTCAAACCAAGTGGCCTTACTTTCGCCCATTCATTCCGGCGGCGCCTCACCCCGTCCCGCCTCGTGAGAACAGGCACATTTTCGACCCTTTTAGTCCGAATTGATGAATGCTGGTCTCCGGTCCACACCGATCCACCAGCGCCACCGGCACCGGGAGAGACGAGAGACATGCGACGCGTACACCGCCTGAAGGTCAACCGGCGGACAGCCCTGCCCCTCGTCGGCGGAGCCGCCGTCCTCGGCTTCGGAGGCCTCTACCTCACCGGTCTGGCCGTGGCGGGCGACGCCATCGCCGACGGCACCCACGTACGGGGCATCGACATCGGTGGGATGAGCCGTACGGAGGCCAAGACCGCGCTCGACCGCGCGCTCGGTCCCGCCGCGGCCGCCCCGATCGAGCTGCGGATCGGCGACCGCGCCGAGAAGGCCGCCCCCGCCGCCTTCGGGCTGTCCCTGGACACCGCCGCCACCGTCGACCGCGCCGCGCAGACCGGATCCGGCCCCTTCACCGTGATCGGCCGCCTGCTCACCCCGGCCGAGAACCGGGACGTGGAGCCCGTGGTCCGTACGGACGGCCCCACGAGCAACGCCGAGGTCGAGCGGATCACCGCCGCCGGCCGGGAGGCCCGCGACGGCGACATCACGTTCGAGGGCGGCACGGCCCGGGCCACCGCCCCCGTCACCGGTGTCGCCGTACGGGCCGACCAGGCGGCCGACACCGTACGCGCCGCCTACCTGCGCCCCCAGGGCGGGCCGGTCGCCCTTCCCGTGGACCAGAAGCCGCCCGCCGTGGGCCAGCAGGAGACCGCGCGGGCCCTGAAGGAGTTCGCCCAGCCCGCGATGTCCGGCCCGGTCACGCTCAAGGTGGCCGGAAAGACGGTCACCCTCACCCCCGCCGTGCTCGGCAGGCACCTGTCGGTCGAGCCCGACGCGCAGGGCCGGCTGGTCCCCAAGCTCGACGCCAAGGGGCTGCTGGCCGAGCCCGCGGTCGCCCGGCAGGTCGCCGCGGCGACCACCCCCTCCCGCGGGGCCACGTTCCGCGTGGACTCCGCCGGCCGCGCGGTCGTCGCCCAGGACGGGCGCTCCGGGGTGCAGGTCACCGAGAAGGCCTTCGCCGACGCCGTCGTCCCGCTGCTGACGCGCACCGGCGCCGCCCGTACGGGGGAGGTCGCCGTGACGACGGTCCACCCGCGCCTGACCGCCGAGAACGCACAGCGCCTCGGCATCAAGGAGAAGATGTCCTCCTTCACGGTCAACTTCCCGGCGGCGCCGTACCGCACCACCAACATCGGGCGGGCCGTCGAGCTGATCAACGGCTCCGTCGTGCTGCCGGGCGAGACGTGGAGCTTCAACAAGACGGTCGGCGAGCGGACCAAGGAGAACGGCTTCGTCGACGGCATCATGATCAATGACGGCCAGTTCGTGAAGTCCCCCGGCGGCGGTGTCTCGGCGGTCGCGACGACCATGTACAACGCCATGTTCTTCGCGGGCGTCCACCCGCTGGAGCACGGGGCCCACTCGTTCTACATCGAGCGCTATCCGGAGGGCCGCGAGGCCACCGTCGCCTGGGGCACCCTCGACCTGCGCTGGAAGAACGACTCCGGCCACGCGATCTACGTCCGGGCCGAGTCCACGGACACCTCGGTGACCATCAGCCTGCTCGGCACGAAGAAGTACGAGGAGATACGCGCGACCCAGGGCCCGCGGACGAACACCACCCCGCCGGCCAAGCGCACGGGCTCCGGTCCGACCTGCGAGGTGCAGACCCCGCTGGAGGGCTTCGACGTGGCCGTCGACCGGGTCTTCGTCCAGGGCGGGCAGGAGGTCAAGCGGGAGACCTACAAGACGCACTACACCCCGCGCGACGAGGTCACCTGCGATCCGCAGCCCTCGCAGACCCCGGCGGCGCCGAGCCCCTCGGCCACCCCGACGGGCCCGGCCGCCACGCAGCCGGGCCGCGCCTGACGCCCAGGGGCTCGTCCGGCGACACCGCCTAGACGAACCCGGCGGGCGGGCGCGCCCGCCAGGAGTGGGCGGGACAGTGCACCACCGACGTCATGTTGCGGTCCCAGTGGGCCCGGTGGCGCCGGGTGGAGCGGGGCGCGCACGGCACGGCGGCCGTGCGCGCCAGTATGAGCAGGGCGGCCGTGAGGGCCGCCAGTTCTATGTGGTCCGGGGTGCCCCGGACCACCCTGATCCGGTGCCGGCGTATCACCAGGTCACCGGCAGGGTCTTGGGCCCCCGGATCAGCGCCCCGGCCTGCCATTCGAGCTGCTCGGGCGGCACGGCCAGGGCCAGGCGCGGATAGCGTTCGATCAGCGTGGTGATGATGATCTCGGACTCCATACGGGCCAGCATCGAGCCGACGCAGTGGTGGGGCCCGTTCCCGAAGGCCATATGGGCGATGGGCCCGCGGTCGAAGTCCAGCGCGTCCGGGTTCGGGAAGACCTCGGGATCGCGGTTGGCCGCGAGGTACGAGGAGTACACGGTGTCCCCGGCCTTGATCGTGACGCCGGCGATGTCCACGTCCCGCGTCGCGATCCGCGGCAGGCCGACCCCGCTGCGGTGCGGGATGAACCGCAGCAGCTCGTCGACGGCCTGGGGGATCATCTCCGGCTCCCTGCGCAGCCGTTCGTGGTGCTCCGGATGGGTGAGCAGGGCGTACACCATGTTCGCGCTGTTGTTGCGGACGGCGTGCGCACCGCTCACGAGGATCGCGGTGGCGATGGAGACCGCCTCCGGCTCGGTGATCTCGCCGGCGTCGGCGGCCCCGGCGAGGACTCCGGCGAGGTCGTCGCTCTGCTTCTCCCGCCGCATGGCCAGCAGGGCGACCACGCATTCGCGCACCGTCTTGAGGGCGTCGGTGCTCTTGTCGGGGGCCGGGCCCGGGGTCATGATCACGTTCGCCCAGGAGGTCATGTCCTTGCGCATGTCCTGTGGCATCCCCAGCAGGTCGGCGACGGCCGCGAGCGGGAACGGGCCGTGCAGGTGCTCGACCAGGTCCGCCGGCGAACCGTGCCGCTCCATCTCGTCCAGGAGGCCGTCGGCCGTCTGCTGCACGGTCGGCCGCAGCTTCTGCATGCTCTTGCCGGTGAACGCCCGGGCGACCACGCGGCGCATGTCGTTCAGGCGCGGCGGGTCGGCGTAGTTCATCGACGCCTGCTGCGAGGCGATCGCGTGCGGGGAGGAGGCGGTGATCGTCCGGCCGACCAGTTCCGACCGGCTGAAGCGCGGGTCGGTGGTCGCCGCCTTCACATCGGCGTAGCGCGCCATCAGCCAGGCGGTGCCCTGGCCGAACGGCAGCCGGATCCGGGTGGCCCGTTTGTCCCGCAGGCGCTCGTGCAGGAACGGGTCGAAGTCCAGTGCCTCGAAGTCGTCCAGGTTCCAGCAGTGCACCGGTTCGCCCGAGGCCGGGTCCAGCTCCGTGGCCGTCTCCGGATCCATCTCCGGGTCCGGCCTGAGGGCGGTTTGCGGGTCTGACGTCATGGTTCATCTCCCTGCGTGGATGTCACCCCCCAAGGCGCGATTCCGCGGGAAATCGGCACAGCCATCCCTTCCCTCCCGTCACACGCTCCGCTGCCTCCACGGCCCAGCGTCACCGGATTGGCTCATGTCACCAACGCCGTAGTCCCGCGCGCGCTTCCGCCGGAGGTCGATGAGGCTGTGTCAGACACGAAAGGAGAGCCACCCATGGCGACTCTGTGCAGGCCAACGGTGTGCGTGCCCGAGCACGTGATCACGATGGAGCAGACCCTCGATCTGTGCCGGTCCGTGCACGCGGACCATCCGCAGCTCGACCTGGCGCTGCGCCTGATCCGCAACACCGGCGTCGCGAAGCGGCACATCGTGCGCCCCATCGAGGAGACCCTCAAGCACCCCGGTTTCGAATCGCGCAACGCCGTGTACGAGACCGAGGCCAAGGCACGGGTCCCCGCGGTGGTGCGGCAGGCGCTGGAGGACGCGCAGCTGCGCGCCCAGGACATCGACATGATCATTTACGTGTCGTGCACGGGCTTCATGATGCCCTCGCTGACCGCGTGGATGATCAACGCGATGGGTTTCCGGACGGACACCAAGCAGCTCCCCATCGCCCAGCTGGGCTGTGCGGCGGGCGGCGCGGCGGTCAACCGGGCCCACGACTTCTGCACCGCCTACCCCGAGGCGAACGCGCTGATCGTGTCCTGCGAGTTCTGCTCGCTCTGCTACCAGCCCAGCGACCTGGAGGTCGGCAACCTGCTCTCCAACGGCCTCTTCGGCGACGGAGTCGGCGCCGCCGTCGTCCGCGGCAAGGGCGGAACCGGCATGGAACTGCACCGCAACAGCTCGTACATCATCCCCCAGACGGAGGACTGGATCATGTACGACGTCAAGTCCACCGGGTTCCACTTCAAGCTCGACCGGCGGGTCCCGGGGACCATGGAACCGCTCGCGCCGTCCCTCAAGGACCTGGCCAAGCTCCATGGGTGGGACGCCGCCGCGCTGGATTTCTACATCATCCACGCAGGTGGGCCGCGCATTCTGGACGACCTCAGCAAGTACCTCGGTGTGGCACCCGAGGCATTCCGCTTCAGTCGGGCCACACTGACCGAGTACGGCAACATCGCCAGCGCCGTCGTCCTGGACGCACTGCGCCGACTGTTCGACGAGAACGGCACCGCTGACGCCGCGCGGGGCCTGCTGGCCGGTTTCGGCCCGGGCATCACCGCAGAGATCTCACTGGGCAGCTGGACCTCGGATCGAGGGACCGGGTGAGGGAGGAATCCGAAGAATGCTGAAGGACGGCCCCGCAACCGCAAGGCCACCCATCACGCACTGGCCCACCCCGGCACTGGACGGGGTCGACTTCGACCCCGTCCTCGCCGAGCTGATGCAGGCGGGTCCGATCACCCGGATCCGCATGCCCAACGGAAGCGGGTGGGCCTGGCTCGTCTGCCGGTACGACGACGTGCGCATGGTGGCCAACGATCCCCGGTTCAGCCGCAAGCTGGTCGCGGAACACGATGTCACCCGACTGGCCCCGCACTTCATCCCCGCGCCGGGCGCGGTCGGGTTCGAGGACCCGCCCGACCACACCCGGCTGCGGCGCACCGTCGCCGCGGCCTTCACCACCCCCGGGGTGGAGCGCCTGCGCACCCGCGCGAAGGAGATGCTCGACGCCCTCGTCGACGGGATCCTGCGCGACGGCCCGCCCGCGGACCTGACCGAGCGTCTGCTGGCGCCCTTCCCGCTCGCCGTCGTGTGCGAGCTGATGGGCGTCCCGGAGGAAGACCGGCCCATGGTCCACGAATGGACCACGCTGATCCTCTCCTCGGCCCAGGGCGTCGAACGCAGCGAGCAGGCGAAGAACGACATGTGCGCCTACCTGGGCGGGCGCATGAGCAGCGGGGAAGTGGCCGGCGGCGACAGCGTCATCGGGCTCCTCGTCAAGGCCGTGGAGGCCGGCGAGGTCACCGCCGAGGAGGCGACCGGCATCGCCCTGCTCATCCAGATCGGGGGCGAGGCCGTCACCAACAACGTGGGCAACATGGTCTACATCCTGCTCACCCGGCCGGACCTGATGGACCGGATGCGCAGCGAGCCCGGCCTGCGGCCCTCGGCCCTCAACGAGCTGCTGCGCTACATCCCGCACCGCAACGCGGTCGGGCTCTCGCGGATCGCCCTGGAGGACGTCACCGTGGCGGGCCAGCTCATCCGGGCGGGCGAGGCGATCTACGTCTCGTACCTCGCGGCCAACCGCGACCCGGAGGTCTTCCCCGACCCCGAGGAGCTGCACCTGGAGCGCAGCCCCAACCCGCACGTCTCCTTCGGGTACGGACCCCACTTCTGTCCCGGGAACATGCTGGCCCGCCTCGAATCCGAGCTGATGGTGGACGCCCTGCTCGACCGCTTCGCGGACTTGCGCTTCAGCGTCCCCGTCGGCGAGCTGCGCTGGCGGCCCGGGGCCCTCATCCGCGGGCCCGAAGGTCTGCCCGTGACCTGGTCATGACCGCGCACGTCGCCCGCGACGGGCTGCTCGTGCCACCAGGTCACGGCCGCAAGCTGCACACCGAGGCCCAGCAGGTCACGTTCAAGGTCACCGGGGAGCACTCCGCGGTGGCCTCCAGCTTCGAGGTCGTCGTACCGCCCGGGTTCGACGTCGGGGCGCACCTGCACACCCGGAGCGAGGAGCTGTTCTACGTCCTGGAGGGTGAACTCGACGTCATGGCCTTCGAGCCGCGCGTCCGTTCCGGGGACGACTGGCGACACTGGGAGTCGCTCGACGGACGCCAGGTCGTCCGTGCCACGCCCGGAACCGTCATCGTGGTTCCGCCCGGTTGTCCGCACGCCTTCGCGAACCCCACCGGCGAACCGGCCCGGATGTTCTTCCAGGCCTCCCCGCCGCCCGACCACGAGCGGTACTTCGAGGAGCTCCTCGACCTGCTCGACACGAGCGCCACCCCGGATCCCGCCGCGATCCACGCACTCCGGAAGCGCTACGACATCGAACAGCTCACGCCGTTGCGCCACGAGCTGTCCTGACCACCACCGCGACACCCCTCACCCAAACGCACACCATTCTCGGGAGACTTCATGCTGCGCACGCGCCGCAAACTTCGCACCGCCACGTACGTCCTGGCGACCGTGATCGCCGCCAGTGCCTCGATCGCCGCGGCCCCGGCACAGGCCGCCCACTCGCTGCCGTCCTACTGGTGCTACCTCAACGGTGTCGAGGTGAGGTCCGGTCTGACGGTGGTCAGAGGCACGGAGGGCGTCGACACGATCCTGTGCGAGAACGACGTCGAGAACGTCATCATCGACGGCGGCGGCGGCAACGACAACATCCGCGTCAAGGGCATGCTGATCGACTCCCAGGTACTCGGCGGCGAGGGCGACGACACGCTCCAGGTCAACAACCTCGCCCCGAAGAACGGCAACTCGTCGGTGCGCGGCGGCCTCGGCAACGACACCATCATCACCGCGCTCGTCGTGGGCACGGCCGACCACGGGTCCAGCGTCTACGGCGACCACGGCGACGACAAGATCACCACGGGCAGCGTGATGGGCCAGCCGGGCGAGTACGAGCGCGGCGGCGGCCAGGTCTTCGGCAACGACGGCAGCGACCTGATCCGTACGGGCAACATCGACCTCGGCGGCCGGGTGCTCGGCGGCAGCGAGAACGACGTCATCGAGCCCAAGTCGGTGGGCGCCGAGTCCGCGGGCATCGTCCAGGGCGGTCCCGGCAACGACACGGTCCGCGGCCTGAACGACACCGTCCTGACGATCGGACCGGGCTACGGCCAGGTCGACGGCGGGATCGGGACGAACTCCTGCCGGGTGAAGCACTTCTCGACCGGCGACCGGGTCCGCAGCACGCTGTCCAACTGCCCGTCCAGCGAAGCGGGCCCGGCGACCCCGTCGGCCCCCGCTTCGCCTGCCGCTCCCGCGGCTCCGGTCAAGCCAGCGGCCCCCGCGGCTCCGGTCAAGCCGGCGGCCCCCGCGGCCTCCGGCGGCCACTCACCGCGCTGACGGGCGGCGGCCCCCGGGCGCGCCGTGCCGGCGCTCCATGGACAGGCCGCCGGGAAGCAGGAACAGGGTCAGCACCGCGCCGGCGGCGAAGAGCACCGCCGATGCCGTGAAGACCGTGTGGTAACCCTCCAGGGCAGCCCGCGCCAGCAGTTCAGGCGTGGGCTGCCGGCCCGCCAGGGCGCGGGAGACGGCTCCGGCGCCAAGGGCGCTCATGAGCGCCGTGCCGACGGAGCCGCCGGTCTGCCGCATGGCGTTGACCGTCGCGGAGCCGACCCCCGCGTCCCGCGGGTCGATGCCGGCCGTGCCGAGGTTCATGGCGGCCGCCGTGATCAGGCCCATGCCCAACCCCGTGGCCATCTGGCCCGGCAGCACGTCGAGGACGTACGGGCCGGTCGCCGTCACGTTCGCCAGCCAGGCCATGCCGCACGCCGACAGCGCCATGCCGGCCACGATGCGCGGGCGCCCGCCGATCCTGCCCAGCAGCCCCGTGTTGCTGCCGATCGCGCCGATCATGGTGCAGGCCGACATCGGCATGAAGGCCAGGCCGGTCTGGGCCGGGCTGTATCCGCGGGCGTGCTGAAAGTAATACGTGAGGAACAGGAACACCCCGAACATGCCGACGCCGGTGATGAACACGGACATCAGCGCCGTGCCCCGGACCCGGTCGAGCACGATCCGCAACGGCAGCAGCGGATGGGCGCTCCGGCGCTGCCACCAGACGAACGCGGCGAGCAGGACGGCGCCGACGGCGAGGCAGCCCAGGACCTGCAGGGGCTGCCAGCCGTGGGGGCCGGACTTGGCGAGGCCGTACACCAGGCAGAACAGCCCGGACGACGCCAGCACCGTACCCGGCAGGTCCAGCCGGGGAGGGGTGGCCGGCGCGGAACGCCGGAGCAGCAGCACCCCGCCGATGACGGCGAAGGTGGCGAAGAGCAGGTTCACGTACAGGGTCGAGCGCCAGCTGAGGTGCTCGGTGAGGAATCCGCCCAGCAGCAGCCCCACGGCGCCCCCGGACGCGGCGAGCGCCCCGAACACGCCGAAGGCCTTGGCGCGTTCCGCGGGGGCGGAGAACGTGGTGGTCAGCAGCGAGAGCGCCGCCGGAGCCAGCAGCGCCGCGAACACGCCCTGGAGGGCGCGGGCCGTGACGAGGACGCCGAAGCCGGCCGCGGCGCCGCCGAGCGCGGAGGCCGCCGCGAAGCCGATCTGCCCGATCAGGAAGGCCCGGCGCCGCCCGAACTTGTCGGCCAGCCGCCCGCCGAGCAGGAGCAGACTGCCGAAGGTGATCGCGTACGCGGTCACCACCCACTGCCGCTGGTCGTCGGAGAACCCGAGGTCGGCCTGGGCGGAGGGCAGGGCGATGTTCACGATGGTGGCGTCGAGGACGACCATGAGCTGGGCCAGGCCGATGACGGCGAGGATCCACCAGCGGCGCGGATCGGGCGGCGCCGCGGTGTCGGGGGCGGCGGACGTGGTGCTGGTACCGGGACGGGTCGGCTCTGCGGACATGGTGTGGCTCTCCATGGGTTCCGCTCGTTCTCGCTGGCGAGAGGGCGTACGCGTGTGCGTGGACTGTCTGCTTCGACGATGCGTGAGACGGCCCCGTCGCCCGCGCGCCACGCCATGACGCCGTCCGGATGGACCAGCGCGGCGGGCGTTTTTCCTACCGTTTCCCCTTCTTCTTGCGCGGGGCCTCGGCCGGGCGGCCGGCGTGGAGTTCCAGCGGGCCCGTGCCCTCGGTGCGGGCGCGCAGGCAGGCCTCGATCTGGCGGCGCAGGGAGGGTTTGACCAGGGCGCGCAGCCCGCCGACGGGCACCGCCCGCCAGCGCAGCAGCTCGAAGGGGGCCAGCCGGATCCGGGCCAGCGTGGCGGCGTCCAGCACCCCGCCGTCGTAGAGGAAGCGGATGCGGGCCGGATAGCCGGGCTTGTGGGCCCAGTTGACGCCGAGCAGCCGGCCCGGTGCGAGGTCGAGGCCGAGTTCCTCGTGCACCTCCCGGCGGGCGGCGGCGCGCGGGGTCTCGCCCAGGTCGCTGTCGATCCCGCCGCCCGGCAGGTTCCAGCGCCCGGACTTGTCGTACGAGGGCTCCACCAGCAGGACCCGGCCCGCGGAGTCGGTGAACAGCACGCTGGCCGCGGTGATCGCCTTGGGGCGGGACGCCCGGTGGCTCGCGGCATCGAAGGACCCGGCGTGTTCCAGGGCCGTACGCCGCTCCGGGTCCAGGCCGGCGGGGGAGCCGGGCTGCGGCACGCCGTCGACGAGGTGCGCGAGGGAGCCGGCGTACAGCGCGGCCAGGGCGGCGCGCAGCCGGGGCGCGAGCCGGGCGGGCAGCACCGCGTACGCCTCCTCCGGCGCGAGCCAGCGGGCCGCGGAGGCCTCGCCGTCCGGGAGGGAGAGCCGGCCGGCCTGCTTGGGCGAGAGCGGCCCGACCAGGTGGACGTGGGCGATGAGGGAGCGGCCGAGGGAGCCGGGCCGCCGCGAGTCCACGGCGAGCAGCCGGCCCACCGGCGCGGACAGGCCCAGCTCCGCCTCCAGCTCCCGGGCCAGCGCCTCCTCCGGGGTCTCGGTGTCCTCGACGGTGCCGCCCGGGAGCTCCGCCTCCGCCCGGTGCGGGGGCGCCAGTACGAGGACCCGCCCGGCGGAGTCCAGCACGATCGCGGTGGCGGCGACGAGCGGGGACGGCCGGGCGGCGTAGTACAGGCGCACCTCGTCGGGGGAGGGGCCACCGGAGGACCCGTCGGGCGCTCCGCCGTACTGCCGGGCGGTCGGGCGGCCGGTCGGGTGGTCGGACGGGTGGTCGGACGGGCGGTCGGGCACTGCGGACTCCCAGGCTCTGGTCGTGCCACCGTACGGGGCGGATCCGCACCCCGCCCGGGCCCGCCGCGCTCGCCGGTCAGGCCCGGGCCAGGAGCATCCCGCCCATCGTGACCATGGTCGCCGCGACGAGCCCGTCCAGCACCCGCCAGGCCGCGGGGCGCGCCAGCAGGCCGCTCAGCAGCCGGGCGCCGTAGCCGAGGGTGCCGAACCAGATCAGGCTGGCCAGCCCGGCCCCGACGCCGAAGGCCCAGCGCAGGTCCCCGCGGTCGGCGGCGAGGGAGCCGAGCAGCAGGACGGTGTCCAGGTAGACGTGCGGGTTGAGCCAGGTCATGGCCAGGCAGGTCAGCACGGCCCGGCGGCGGGACCCGGCGGTGGCCCCCTCGGTGCCCAGGGCGGCGCCGGGGGTGGGCCGCAGCACCCGGCGGGCGGCGAGGAATCCGTAGCAGATCAGGAATCCGCCGCCGGCGATGGCGACCGCCGTCAGGGCGGCCGGCCAGGCGGTGACGAAGGCGCCGACCCCGGCGACGCCGAGGGCGATGAGGAGCGCGTCGGAGACGGCGCAGATCGCGACCACGGCGAGGACGGCGTGCCGGCGCACCCCCTGCCGCAGGACGAAGGCGTTCTGCGCGCCGATGGCGACGATGAGGGAGAGTCCGGTGCCGAAGCCGGCGAGTGCCGCCGCGATGATGCCGTGTGTCATGTCTCCGACCGTAGGCAGCGGCGTGGTTTCAGTACAGCTAAAGATTTTTACGTACCCTTAGCGCTCGTGATGGACGAGCTACCCCTGGACCAGGTACGGACCCTGCTCGCCGTGGTCGACGAGGGCACCTTCGACGCGGCGGCCGCGGCCCTGCACGTGACCCCGTCCGCCGTGAGCCAGCGGGTCAAGGCGCTGGAGCAGCGGACCGGGCGGGTGCTGCTGATGCGCACGAAGCCGGTACGGGCGACCGAGTCCGGGCAGGTGGTGGTGCGCTTCGCCCGGCAGCTGGCCCGGCTGGAGCGGGACGCGCGCGCCGAGCTCGGCATGGCGCAGGAGTCGGGCGGCCCGGTGCGGCTGCCGATCGCCGTCAACGCGGACTCGCTGGCCACCTGGTTCCTGCCGGCGCTCACGCGGGTGCCGCAGGATCCGCCGGTCTTCTTCGAACTGCACCGGGAGGACGAGGGGCATACGACGGCCCTGCTGCGGGAGGGCCAGGTGATGGCGGCGGTCACCTCCTCGCCGGATCCGGTGGCGGGGTGCACCGTACGCGGGCTGGGGCTGGCGCGGTACCTGGCGGTGGCGAGCCCCGGGTTCGCGGCCCGGTACCTGGCCGGGGGCCTCGAACAGGGCCTGCGGGAGGCCCCGGTGATCGTCTTCGACCGGCGGGACGAGCTCCAGGACGTGTTCGTACGGTCGCTGACCGGCGATCAGGACGCCGGGGCGGGACCGCTGCGCCACCACGTACCCACCTCGGAGGGGTTCTGCGACGCGGTGGCGGCCGGGCTGGGCTGGGGACTGGTGCCGGAGCCCCAGTCGGAGCCGCTGGTGCGCGCGGGCAGGCTGGACCTGCTGGCGCCGCGGCGGCCGATGGACGTACCGCTGTACTGGCAGCAGTGGAAGCTCGACTCCCCGGCGCTGTCGACGGTGGCGGAGGTGGTCGCGGCCGCGGCGGCCGAGGCGCTCCGCCAGGACGGGACCGTCCGCCGGGACGGGTCCCTCCGCCCGGACGGGACCTTCGGCCAGGACGGGACCCGGCACCCGGCGGGCCGGGGTCGGTCCTGATGCCTGCGGACAGCCCCTAAGCTGCGGGTATGGAGTCCTACACGATCGGCCAGGCTGCCCGGCTGCTCGGCGTGAGCGTCGATACGGCCCGGCGCTGGGCCGACGCCGAACGGTTCCCCACCCGCCGCGAGGGCACGCGGCGGATGGTGGACGGGCCGGACCTGGCCGCGTTCTGCGTACAGGCCGCCCAGGAGGCCGCCGAGGGCGAGGAAACCCCCTACACCTCGGCGCGCAACGCCTTCCCGGGCATCGTCACGGCCGTGAAGCTCGGCACCGTCGACGCCCAGGTCGAGATCCAGGCCGGCCCGCACCGCATCGTCTCGCTCCTGACCCGTGAGGCGGTGGAGGAGCTCGGCCTGGAGGTCGGCGCACGGGCGGTGGCCCGGGTGAAGTCGACGAGCGTCTTCATCGACCGGGTCTGACGGGGGCCCATCGGCGGCGGTGGCAGACTGGCCGCTGATCCGCCGAAGGGGAGTACCTCGTTGTCCATGTTCAGCAACCTGCGCCGGGCCGTGCGTCGCGGCTACCGGCGCGCCGTCGACCTCAGCCACCCCTCCCGCTCCCCGCTCGGAAGCGCGGTGGTCAACTGCGTGGTCTACGTGGACGGCGCACGGCAGGACGGCTGCGCCGAGGTGGAGGAGGCGCTGCGGCGGGTCCGCAAGACGGGCGACGGGTTCGTCTGGATCGGCCTCCACGAACCGACGAGGGAGGAGCTCGCCGGGCTCGCCGAGCTGTTCGGCCTGCACCCCCTCGCCGTCGAGGACGCGGTGACCGCGCACCAGCGCCCCAAGGTGGAGCGGTTCGACGACATACTGTTCTCCGTCTTCAAGACCGTGCGCTACGTGGAGCACGAGGAGCTCACCGCGACCAGCGAGGTCGTGGAGACCGGCGAGCTGATGGCGTTCACCGGCGACGACTTCGTCATCACCATCCGGCACGGCGGCCACGGCACGCTGGGCCCCGTCCGCGAGAGCCTGGAAGCGGCGCCGGACCAACTGGCCAAGGGGCCGTCCTCGGTCCTGCACGCCATCGCCGACCACGTCGTCGACGACTACGTGGCCGTCACGGACGCGGTGCAGAACGACATCGACGCCGTCGAGACCGCGGTGTTCAGCGAGTACGGCGGCCGGGGCGACGCGGGCCGGATCTACCAGCTCAAGCGCGAACTGCTGGAACTGCGCCGGGCGGTGGCCCCGCTGAGCCGCCCCCTCCAGCACCTGGCCACGCAGCCGATACCGGTGATCCCGGCGGAGGTCCGCGCCTACTTCCGGGACGTCTCCGACCACTTGACCCGGGCCACCGACCAGATCAACGCGTACGACGCGCTGCTCGACTCCATCCTCCAGGCGCACCTCGCGCAGGTGACCGTCGCGCAGAACGAGGACATGCGCAAGATCACGGCGTGGGCGGCCATCGTCGCCGTGCCCACGATGGTCTGCGGGGTCTACGGCATGAACTTCGACAACATGCCCGAGCTGCACTGGACGTACGGCTACCCGATCGTGGTCGGCGTCATGGCCCTCGCCTGCTTCGCCATCCACCGGGGCTTCCGCCGCAACGGCTGGCTCTGACCCCCGAGAGTCCCGCATCGCGCACAACACGCATGGCGTGCACGGGTATTGAGCTGTCTCGACGTCTGGTAGTAAAGTTTCCTAACGAAGTCGCTCAAGCCTCAACTTCCCCATGGAGGACTTGTGTTCGCCCCCCACCACAAGAAGATCGCCATCAGCGCCCTGCTCGGCGGCGCGCTCCTCGCCGTACCGGTGACCGCCCACGCGACGGCGGCGCCCGCGTCCACGCCCGCATCCGCGTCCCCCGCCGCGGCATCGGCGAAGGCGGTCGGCCTCGACGACCCGGCGAAGAAGGACATCGCCATGCAGATCGTCTCCAGTGCGGAGAACTCCTCCCTGGACTGGAAGGCGCAGTACAAGTACATCGAGGACATAGACGACGAACGCGGCTACACGGCCGGGATCATCGGCTTCTGTTCCGGCACCGGCGACATGCTCGACCTCGTCGAGTACTACACCGACGTCAAGCCGGGCAACGTGCTCGCCAAGTACCTCCCGGCCCTCCGGAAGGTCAACGGCACCGACTCGCACCAGGGCCTCGACCCGAACTTCACCAAGGACTGGGCGAAGGCGGCCCAGGACAGCGAGTTCAAGAAGGCCCAGGACCACGAGCGCGACCGGGTCTACTTCAACCCCGCCGTCAAGCAGGGCAAGTCCGACGGGGTCGCCGCGCTCGGCCAGTTCATCTACTACGACGCCATCGTCATGCACGGCGACGGCGGCGACTCCACCAGCTTCCGCAACATCCGCAAGCGCGCCCTGTCCAAGGCCAAGCCCCCGGCCCAGGGCGGGAACGAGACCACCTGGCTGAACGCCTTCCTCGACGCCCGCGTCTGGGCGATGAAGCAGGAGGAGGCGCACAGCGACACGAGCCGTGTCGACACCGCGCAGCGGGTCTTCCTCAAGAAGGGCAACCTGAACCTCAACACCCCGCTGGACTGGAAGGTCTACGGGGACCCGTTCCACATCGGCTGAACCGGTCGGTGAGTTCAGGGTGAGTTCGCGGCGTCCCGTGCCGGCCCCAGGGTCCGGGCGGGACGCCGTTCCGTGTACGTGACAGCGGCTGACAGGGTCGCGGAGCCGTAACGATGTGGGCGCGGAGGGACGTGCTCCGCCGGGGGTGAGGGCGTACGGGGGTTGCCGCCGGGTGACTCAGGAGGCCCGCCGGCATCACGAAACGGTTCCTGTTGCCCGTGTTTCGTCACCCCGTGTGACCCCGTGCGATCAGTGGGTTCCAAGTGGCCTTCGAGGCCCGTGATTTTGGTCGGTGAACCCTGGAAAAGCGGTAATTCCGCCGTGTTGTGAAGTGGCTTGACCGGTACATAAGCGGGGCATAAGTTCTGCCTCGGCTTGCTCCAGCAGGACGGGCCGACGAACCGTCCTCAGGGGGGACTCATGAACTACTACACCGACGTCCTGAAGAAGTACACCGTCTTCTCCGGCCGCGCCCGCCGCCAGGAGTACTGGATGTTCTTCCTCTTCAACCTCGGCGCCGCGATCATCCTCGCCATCGTCGACGGTGCGCTCGGCACGTACCCGCTGCTCTACGGGATCTACGCCCTCGCGGTCCTCCTCCCGAGCCTCGCGGTCGCCATCCGCCGCCTGCACGACACCGGCAAGTCCGGCTGGTGGCTGTTCATCGGCTTCGTCCCGCTGATCGGCGGCATCTGGCTCATCGTCCTCATGGCGACCGAGGGTCAGCCGCAGCCGAACCAGTACGGCCCGAACCCGAAGGCCGTCCACGCCTGAGCAGGCCCGCACGCCTGATCGCCTGAGCGCCGCCCCCGGCTGGAAACAGCCGATGGGCGGCGCTCTCGCCGTTTCCGGGGCCCGGCGGGGCCCCGGCCGGCCGAGGGTGACGCGCGTCTCCCCGGGACTCGGGCAGGGGGCTGTCCGGACCGGTCCGATCACGAGATATCTTGATGTCGAGCAATGTTGCAGACGAGAGACGCAGACTGTGGAGCGGAGCATCCGGTGACTGACTCGACCATCATCTACACGCACACTGACGAGGCCCCGGCCCTCGCGACGTATTCCTTCCTGCCTGTGATCCAGGCCTACGCGTCGACGGCCGGTGTGAATGTCGAGACCCGTGACATCTCCCTGGCCGGTCGGATCATCGCCAGCTTCCCCGAGCACCTCGAGGAGGGCCAGCGCATCGCCGACGCCCTCGCCGAGCTCGGCGAGCTGGCGAAGACCCCGGGCGCCAACATCATCAAGCTGCCCAACGTCTCGGCCTCGATCCCGCAGCTCAAGGCCGCGGTCGCCGAGCTCCAGGGCCAGGGCTACGCGCTCCCGGACTACCCGGACGACCCGAAGACCGACGAGGAGCGCGAGATCCGCGCCCGCTACGACAAGATCAAGGGCAGCGCCGTCAACCCGGTCCTGCGCGAGGGCAACTCCGACCGCCGCGCCCCCGCCTCGGTCAAGAACTACGCCAAGGCCCACCCGCACCGCATGGGCGCCTGGACCCCCGAGTCGAAGACGAACGTCGCCACCATGGGCGCCGAGGACTTCCGCTCCACCGAGAAGTCCGCCGTCATCCGCGAGGACGGCGTGCTGCACATCGAGCACGTCGCCGCCGACGGCACCGTCACCGTGCTCCGCCCGTCCGTACCGGTCCTGGCCGGCGAGGTCGTGGACGCGTCCGTCCTGCACGTCGACGCGCTGCGCACCTTCCTGAACGACCAGATCGAGCGCGCCAAGGCCGAGGACGTCCTGTTCTCCGTGCACCTCAAGGCCACGATGATGAAGGTCTCCGACCCGATCATCTTCGGCCACGTGGTCCGCGCCTTCTTCCCGAAGACCTTCGCCCGCTACGGCGAGACCCTGGCCGCCGCCGGCCTGTCCCCGAACGACGGCCTCGGCACCATCCTGAACGGCCTGGGCGCACTGCCCGACGCCGACGCGATCAAGGCCTCCTTCGACGCCGAGATCGCCGAGGGCCCGGCCCTCGCGATGGTCGACTCGGACAAGGGCATCACCAACCTGCACGTCCCGTCCGACGTCATCGTCGACGCCTCCATGCCGGCCATGATCCGTACCTCCGGCCACATGTGGGGCCCGGACGGCAACGAGGCCGACACCCTGGCCGTCCTCCCGGACAGCAGCTACGCGGGCGTCTACCAGGTCGTCATCGACGACTGCCGCGCGCACGGCGCCTTCGACCCGTCCACGATGGGCTCGGTGCCGAACGTCGGCCTCATGGCCCAGAAGGCCGAGGAGTACGGCAGCCACGACAAGACCTTCGAGATCGCCGCCGCGGGCACCGTCCGCGTCGTCGACTTCGAGGGCAAGGTCGTCCTGGAGCAGCAGGTCGCCAAGGGCGACATCTTCCGCGCCTGCCAGACCAAGGACGCGCCGATCCAGGACTGGGTCAAGCTCGCCGTCACCCGCGCCCGCGCCACCGGCGTCCCGGCCGTCTTCTGGCTCGACGAGGGCCGCGCGCACGACGCGCAGCTGATCGCCAAGGTCAAGACGTACCTCGCCGACCACGACACCGACGGTCTCACCATCGAGATCCTCTCCCCGGTCGAGGCCACCAAGTACTCCCTGGAGCGCATCCGCCGCGGCGAGGACACCATCTCGGTGACCGGCAACGTGCTGCGCGACTACCTGACCGACCTCTTCCCGATCCTGGAGCTGGGCACCAGCGCCAAGATGCTGTCGGTCGTCCCGCTCATGAACGGCGGCGGCCTCTTCGAGACCGGCGCCGGCGGCTCCGCCCCGAAGCACGTCCAACAGCTGGTCAAGGAGAACTACCTGCGCTGGGACTCCCTCGGTGAGTTCCTCGCGCTGGCCGTCTCCTTCGAGCACCTCGCGACCACCACCGGCAACGCCCGCGCCCAGGTGCTGGCCGACACCCTGGACCGCGCGACCGGCACCTTCCTCAACGAGGACAAGTCGCCGAGCCGCAAGCTGGGCGGCATCGACAACCGCGGCAGCCACTTCTACCTCGCCCTGTACTGGGCCCAGGAGCTGGCCAAGCAGACCGACGACGCCGAGCTGGCCACCGCGTTCGAGGCGCTCGCCAAGACGCTGGGCGAGCAGGAGCAGACCATCGTCGGCGAGCTCATCGCCGTCCAGGGCTCCCCGGCCGACATCGGCGGGTACTACCAGCCCGACGCCGCGAAGGCCTCGGCGGTCATGCGGCCGTCCGCGACCTTCAACCAGGCGATCGCGACCCTCGCCTGAGGTCAGATCGTCTTGATCGATTCCGCCCCGGTCGGCAGCAGCCGACCGGGGCGGACCCGTATGCGGCCGCCTCCGTGCGCCGGAAACCCGGTTGCGGGGCGCTCCCGCCGACGGCTAGGAAGTCCCCGTGATCCAGGGAACCCTCGCCGGGCTGCGCGCCCGGCACGCCGATGACGTAGCCGTGCTCCACGCCGGGCTGTACGAGGACGTGGCGACGCGCTCGCGGGCCGAAGCCGGGCCGTGGCGTCCGATAGCCCCGAGCACCGGCCACTCCCCGTACGAGCCCTCCGCCCCGTCCGAAACCGCGTCGTTCTTCTCGGTGGTCGAGGCCGCCTCCGGATCGCTCGCGGGCGACGCGGGGCTGTGGGGCATCGACACCCACAACCGCAGCGGCCACCTCGGGATCTCCCTGCTGCCCGGCTCCCGCGGCCGCGGCCTGGGCGCGGAGGTCGTGCAGCTGCTGTGCCACTACGGGTTCACCGTGCGCGGGCTGCACCGGCTCCAGGTGGAGACCCTCGCCGACAACGCCGCCATGATCGGCGCCGCGACCCGCGCGGGCTTCACCCTGGAGGGCACCCTCCGGCGCTCCGCCTGGGTGGCGGGGGCCTTCGTCGACGAGGTCATCCTCGGGCTGCCGGTGGAGGAGTGGAAGCGGGGGGCCGAACCGCGCCAGTGACCGTCGGCGGCCCCTGGCGCCCCTGTGGCGGGTGCGTTAGCGTGCCGCCCGGTATCTGGGGGGAGTTCGGGTGGCGCGTCGCAAGCACAGGTTGCTGGTCCGGGTGGCCGCCGTACTCGCCGCCGGTGCGGCCAAGGCGATCGGTGCGCGCCCCAGGCCGGGCGAGGTCTGGCTGGCCATGGTGCCGCTGCGGGAGGACCCCGAACAGCGGCTGCGGCACTACTGCGTGGTGCTGGAGACCGGCTCCGGCGCGGCCCGGGTCGCCCAGATCACCAGCAAGGACAAGGACGGCCGGCGCGACCACATCCGGATCCCGAACCACGGCTGGGACGAGTTCTCCGGCCGCTCCCACTGGGTGGAGATCGGCCGCGAGCCCCGCGTGGTGCCCTACCGCAGGTTCCTCAAGTTCCGGCCGCAGGGCCCCTGCCCGGACGCCGTCTGGTCCGAGCTCCAGGCCCGCCGCCCGGCGGCCGTCCCCGCCCCCGCGGGGGCGTCCCTGCTGAAGCGGATCCTGCGCAAGCACCGGGGCTGACGGGACCGCTCATGTCCGGCCCCTGGTCAGAGCCGGTGGACGCGTTCCCCCTCGAAGGCCAGCGGGGACCGGCCCGCGGCCAGGATGCGCAGCCCAGGGGCCGCAGTGAGCAGGCGCCGCAGCCAGGCCAGCGCCTCCGGCGCGAGGTGCTCGGTGCCGTCCAGGACGAGGAGCATGTCCCGCTCCGCGAGCCACGAGACGGGGTCCGTCGTCCCGTACGGCAGGAACGGCATGCCCGGTACGCAGCCCAGGGCGGCCGTCAGCTCGCGTACGCCGAAGGGCCGGCCCAGTGCGACGACGGCCGCGCCGTCGTAGAAATTGGACGCCAGCCGCTCGGCGATCTCCCGCACCAGCCGGCTCCGCGGTTCCCGGAACCGCCCCGTGATCGTCAGCACCCGTCCCCGCCGGACGGCGGTCAGCAGGCGTGACAGCTCGTCGGATGTCGCCGGCAGCGTGCCGGCCCGGCCCGAATCCCTCATCGGCACGATGCCCCCCATTGCATGCGTGTCCCATGCGCGGCCAAGGGTTCATTCGGGCCGCGTAGCGATGATTATGCGCCAGTTCTGCCGGAAGGCCAGGGGAATGTCGGATTCCGGATAAGTTGTACACGCGATGCTGTTTTGTCCATTCGCCCAGGTGGGGGCCGCCGGCGGGCGGGGGCGGCCGCCCTGTGCTCGGATGGTGATCATGGGCCATGACCACGGAGCTCCCTCGGCGGCCGCCGGGACCGTCAGCGGGACCTTCCGCGCCCGCCTGCTCTGGACCATCGGCATCAGCGTCACGATCACCCTGATCCAGGTCGTCGGATCCCTGCTCTCCGGCAGCCTCGCCCTCCTCGCCGACGCCGCGCACAGCCTCACCGACGCCGTAGGGGTCTCCCTCGCGCTCGGCGCGGTCACCCTCGCCCAGCGTGCCCCGACCCCCCGCCGCACCTTCGGCTTCTACCGGGTCGAGATCTTCTCGGCCGTCCTGAACGCCCTGCTCCTCCTCGGCATCTTCGTGTGGGTCCTCTACACCGCCGTCCGCCGCTTCAGCGAACCCGTCGAGGTCAAGGGCGGGCTGATGTTCGGCGTCGCCCTGCTGGGCCTCGCCGCCAACGGCGTCGGCCTGTGGCTGCTGCGCGACGCCAAGGAGCACAGCCTCAACCTGCGCGGCGCCTACCTGGAGGTGCTCGGCGACGCCCTCGGCTCCGTCGCCGCCATCGTCGGCGGCCTGGTCATCCTGCTCACCGGCTGGCAAGCCGCCGACCCCGTCGCCTCCATCGTCATCGGCCTGCTCATCGTCCCGCGCGCGTACGGACTGCTGCGCGAAGCCGCCCACGTCCTGCTGGAGGCCACCCCGCAGGACATGGACCTGGCCGACGTACGCCGCCACCTCCTGGAGGAGCCCGGCGTACTGGCCGTGCACGATCTGCACGCCTGGACCGTCACCTCCGGCATGCCCGTGCTCACCGCGCACGTCGTGGTCGCCGCCGAGACCCTGCGCGGCGAGGACCACGGGAAGCTGCTCGCCCGGCTCCAGGCCTGCGTGGGCGACCACTTCGACGTGGCCCACTCCACCCTCCAGCTGGAACCGGAGGGGCACGCCGAGGACGCACGGGCCCTGCACGCGTGACCGCGGCCGCCGTCACGCCCGCGCGGGCCGCCGTCACGCCCACCCGGCCGCCGTCACGCCCACCCGGCCGCCGTCACGCCCACCCGGCCGCCGTCATGCCCACCCGGCCCGGTGCGGGGCCCGGGGCAGCGCGCCGGGCAGGGCGGCCACCACCGCCCCGGTCCGCCGCGCGTGGTGGCGTTTCAGGTCCTCCTCCCGGTAGCGCCGGGTCTGCGCGTGCCAGGTGGCGATCCCGGACATCCACTGCTTGAGCTCGTCCGCGTACCGGTCCAGCGCCGCCCGCGCCGCCGCGTCCAGCCCGAAGTCCCGGTACATCGCGGGGAACTCGTGTCCCAGCACGTGCTCGAACTGCTTCATCCGCGAGGTCATCAGGTCGTTCACGACCCCGAGCGCCGTCGGATAGTCGCAGCCGAAGAAGGTCTCCGTCACGACCAGCATGTTCAGCAGCTCGCCCTCGTACTCCACCTCCTTCCGGTACGAGTACACGTCGTTCATCAGCCCCGAGTAGTCGAAGGCGGCCGCCTCCAGCGACTGCATCGCCGCACTCCCGTACACGGCCTCCGGTACGACGTCCATGTGCGCCATCCGCGCCAGCGAGGCCGTCATGGGCGAGCCGAAGGTCACCCGGCGCATCTCCAGGTAGTCCACCGGGTCGGGCACCCGGTGGGCCGCCTGGTTCTCCACCTCCCACAGCCAGCCGTCGAGCACCGAGTCCATCGCCGCCCGGAACATGCGCCGCCCGGCCGGCGCCATCGGGGTGATCGTGCGCAGCCAGACGTCGGCGAGCCCCCGTTCCACCGCGTTCACCGGGTCGGGGGTGGGCGCCTGCGGCTCCAGCGGCATGAGCGCGCGCAGCCGGGCGTCCTGGGCCCTGGCCCCGGCCAGGTCGCGGGGGGCGCCGAAGCGCAGCGGATAGAGGTCGTCCGCGTACGTGCCCCAGCTCAGCCAGGCCGCGCTGACGTCCAGGTCCCCGGCCGAGGCCTTCGGGTCGATGCCCGCCGAGCACAGCGCGAAGTCGAAGTCGACGGCCTTCTCCTCCCACCACAGGCCCTCGTCGAACATCCCCATCGCGCGGTTCCACTCCACCAGCCGCCCGCGGGCGCCCTCCAGGTGCGGGTTGAGCCGCG
This sequence comes from Streptomyces sp. NRRL S-244, assembly GCF_000717915.1. Classification (GTDB taxonomy): domain Bacteria; phylum Actinomycetota; class Actinomycetes; order Streptomycetales; family Streptomycetaceae; genus Streptomyces. The sequence goes on along the minus strand of NZ_JOCX01000019.1, from coordinate 4,496 downwards.
TCGGGTACGGCAGGTAGAAGTCCGGGACCACCGACGGCCCCACCGGGTGCGGGGCGCGGGCGTGCCGCCGGCGCCGGTCCGCGCCGCCGGTGATCCCCAGCAGCGCCTTGAGGCCGGAGGCCGCGCTGCCCAGCCCCGGGGGCCCGGAGGGCAGCCCGGCCCGCCGGTTCATGTAGCGGCTGGAGCGCAGGTGCCACTCGTGGCCGCCGGACTGCCAGTCCTGGAGCCCGCGCGCGTACGTGAGCACCGCGACGACCTGCTCCGGGGTCAGGCCGGTCCGTACGAACATCGGGGGCAGCTCGGCGAAGAAGGTGTGCTCGAACTGCTGGAGCCGGGAGGTCAGCAGCCGGTTCAGCTGGTCGGCCGCCTCCTGGGTGGTGCACCCGAAGAACGTCTCCAGCACCAGCACCCCGTTGCTGAGTTCGCCCTCCCGGCCGACCTCGCGTTCGTACGAGAACAGGTCGTTGCGGAAGTGCACCGAGTCCGCGAAGCAGTCGCGCAGCACGCGCAGCGGCCGTTCACCGGAGACGGCGGCGGGCACCTCGGCGCCCACCGCGTGCTCGATGAGCCCCGCCGACCAGGGCGCTCCGCCGACCTTGCGGCGCTGTTCCACGTACTCGACCGGATTGGCGACCCGGCCGATGCTGATGTTGTCGAGCTCCCACAGGGACTCCACCAGGAGATTGCGGGTGCTGAGCGAGAACCGGTCGATCCAGTCCGGCGAATGCCCGGGGACGGTACGGGCCCACAGGTCGGCGAGCCCCGCCTCGACCGGGTTGCCGGGCTCCGGGCCCTGCGCCCCCGCCCCCTGCGCCCCCACCCCGTGCGCCGGCGCGGCGCCGGGCATGAACAGGGCCAGGCGCTCCAGTGCGGTGCGCCCGCCCTCCCGGTCGCCGCGCCGCTTGAAGACCTCCAGGAACCAGTCGTCGAAGAAGAACACCCACACGTACCAGTCGGTGACCAGCGAGAGCATCGGGGCATCGCATTCGGGATGGGTGTAGGCGCACAGCAGTGCGTAGTCGTGGGCCTCCAGGTCGGCCTGGTCCCAGACGCCGGAGCCCTCCAGCATGCCCATGCCGCGGGCCCAGTCGAGGGCGTGGGCGCGGGCGCGGGCCAGGTGGGGGTTGAGGCGGGCGGGATGCGGGACGTAGAACTCGGGCAGTTCGAAGGGCTGCGCGCTCCCTGTGCTGCTGCTCATCCGGCCGCCGCCCTCAGTCCTCGAAGCGCGAGATCTCTACGTTCTCCAGCACCCCGACGGCGTCGGGAACCAGGATCGCCGCCGAGTAGTAGGCGGTGACCAGGTAGGAGACGATCGCCTGCTCGTTGATGCTCATGAAGCGGACGGACAGCCCCGGCTGGTACTCGTCCGGCAGGCCGAGCTGGTGCAGTCCGATGACCCCCTCGTTGTCCTCGCCGGTGCGCATGACCAGGATCGAGCTGGTCCGCTCCTTCGTGATCGGGATCTTGTTGCAGGGCAGCAGCGGCACCCCCCGCCAGGCGGGCATCATGTGCCCCTGGAACTCGACGGAGGCCGGGTACAGGCCGCGCCGGCTGCACTCGCGGCCGAACGCGGCGATCGTGCGCGGGTGCGCGAGGAAGTACTGGGAGCCGCGCCGCCGGCTGAGCAGGTCGTCCATGTCGTCGGGGGTGGGCGGGCCGGTGCGGGCGTAGATCCGCTGCTCGTACTCGGCGTTGTGCAGCAGCCCGAACTCCGGGTGGTTGACCAGCTCGCTCTCCTGGCGTTCCTTGAGGGCCTCGATGGTCAGGCGCAGCTGCTGCTCCGACTGGTTCATCGGCTGGTTGTAGAGGTCGGCCACGCGGGTGTGCACGCGCAGCACGGTCTGGGCGACGCTCAGCTCGTACTCGCGGGGGCTCAGGTCGTAGTCGACGTACGTGCCGGGCAGCATGACCTCGCCGGTGTGGCCGGCCGACAGGTCCACGGCCTCGCTGCCCTTGCGGCCGACCCGCTCCGCCTCCAGATAGGCCTCGGCGTGCCGGCGCAGGGCGGGGGAGCGGCTCAGCGCCTCGTCCCAGTTGCCGCGGTTGTACGTCATGGTCACCACGTCGGTCTGGGCCCGGGCGGTGAACTCCCAGCGGGCGTCCGGCAGCGGGTGGTGGCCGAAGTGGTCGCCGTCGCTGAGGACGCCGAGGCTGGCCTCCTCCCCGTACGCGCTCTCGCCGAGCCGCTCGATGCGGCCGTGGGCGATCAGGTAGATCTTGTCGACGGGCTCGCCGCGGCGGACGATCACGTCGCCCTTGCGGAACTCCTCCTTGACGAACCGGTCCGCGATCGACTTGACGACCGCGTCGTCGGGGAAGTGGCGCAGCATGCCGAGCTCGCGCAGCATGGGCGGGATGACCCGCAGTTCGGATCCGGTCTTGACGAAGCTGATGCGCCCGTCACCGAGGGTGTAGCTGACCGTGCGGTTGACCCGGTACGTGCCGCCGCTGGTCTGGACCCACGGCAGGATCTTCAGCAGCCAGCGGGAGCTGATGCCCTGCATCTGCGGGGCGGACTTGGTGGTGGTGGCCAGGTTCCGCGCCGCGTCGGTACTGAGGCTCTGGCGGGCGGAGCGGGTCTGCGGTGCGGCGGCGCCGGCTTCGGTCGTCGGGTCGACAGACATGACGGAACGTCCTCTCGGTCGGTCTTCCTCGGTCGGTCTTCCTCGGGCGTCTTCCTTGGGCGTCTTCCTTGGTCGGCCGGTCTTCCCGGCTCCGGATGCGGCGTCGGTGACGGTCGCGTTCGTCGTGTACGGGGTTGATCGGAAGGAGTGGCCCCGCTTGTGTGTGATCCGCTGTGCTCCCGCACGCCACGCACACCCGGTGTGACCGGGGGCCACCGTGTGCACACGTCTTAGTTAGAGGCAGGGCGGCCCCACCGGGTACACGGGCCCCTGTCCCACCCTGTTGAATCTCCGATCGTGTTGAAGCGCTGGACACACGTACGAGTTGGGCGGTTCTGGATGGCGAAGCGTGACCCCAACGGACGACTCCGCACCCTCCTCACCGAAGCCCGCTGGAGCGGGCAGGACTTCGCACGGGCCGTCAACGGCGTCGCAGCCGAGGCCGGCCTCACCCTGAGCTACGACCGGACCTCCGTCTCCCACTGGCTCGCGGGCACCAGGCCGCCCGCGCACGTCGTCGCCCTCGCCGCCGAGGCCCTGAGCCGGCGCACCCGGCGCCGGATCGACGCCGCCGACACCGGGCTGGCCCGGCCGTCCGCCGCGCCGCGGGGTCGCGAACGCTCCGCGGCCGGGAGCGGCCCCAGCCCCGACCTCGGCCCTCAACTGCCGGACAACGGGCCGGACTTCGGGGTCGGCGCGTTCGGCGAGGTTCCCGTGTACTCCTCGGCCTGGCGGCCGCCGGAGGGGCAGCACGCCGGTCCGGAGGCGGCGGGCACGCGCACCGGGGCACGGATCGGGCAGGACCACGTACGGGCCGCCGAGGCGGTCCTCCCGGTCTTCCGCAACGCCGACATGATGTTCGGCAGCGGCCTCGCCCGGCCCGCCCTGACCGCGTACCTCGCCACCACCGTCGCCCCCTGGCTGCGCGCCGGCGCGCCGCCCTCCGTACGCCACCGGCTGCTGGGCGCCACCTCCCGGCTGGCCTACACCGCCGGGTTCCTGTGCTTCGACAGCAACCAGCACGGGGTGGCCCAGGCCTACTACCGGGCGGCGCTGCGGCTGGGCCGGGAAGCGGGCGATCCGCAGTGCCACGCACCCGTGCTGCGGGCGATGAGCGTGCAGGCCCACCACCTCGGCCACCGTACCCAGGCGCTGGAGCTCGCCCAGGCGGCCGCACGGGAGGTGGGGCGGCTGCCGACGCTCCAAGCGGCCTTCGTCACCGGGCAGTTGGCGGTGGCGGAGGCCGCCTGTGGGGACCGGCGGGCCGCGGTCTCCCATCTGGCGGGCGCACAGCGGCTGCTGGAGCGCTCGGAGGGGCAGAGCGCGCCGATCGGCGACTACCACCAGGCCGCGCTGTGCCACCAGGAGGCGGAGGCGCTGGCCGCGCTGGGCGACGGCCGGGGCGCCATCGCCGCGCTCGGCGCCTCGCTGCGCCACCGGCCGGCGGCGGAGCGCCGGGCCCGGGCCGTCACGGCGGCCCGGCTCGCCGAACTGCACCTGGGCCAAGGGCATCTGGAGCGGGCCTGCGCCGCCTGGCACGAGGTGCTGGACGCCGTACCGCAGCTGGAATCGGCGCGGGTGACCGACGCGCTGCGCCGGATGCGGGGCCGGCTGCGGGCGGTCCGCGCCAGCGGGGTCGTACGGCCGCTGCTGGAGCGGGTGGCGGCGGGAACGTAGCGGCCCCTGCCGTCGCACACCCGTTCAGAGCTTCAACCGCGCGGGATTTTCAACAGGGCCGCCCCCGGCACGGCTACCGGGACGCCCGGGCCGCAACGCACTGTCGTGCCATGCAGAAGCATCCGCCCGCTGCCTACCCCGCCCACCCGCCGCTGTCTCTTATACACATCTGACGCTGCCGACGATATGCAGTGT
>NZ_JOCX01000018.1 GCF_000717915.1 Streptomyces sp. NRRL S-244 | reverse complement strand
CGGACCACGTGGAGGACGTGGAGGCGGCCGCGGAGTGGGGCGGCAAGGCGCTCGCGGCGAGCCGGAAGGCGGACGAGCTGCGGGCTTCGGGGGCGGCGGCTTCGGCGGCGGGGGGCCGGGTCCCGGCTCGTTCGGCGGCGGGGGCACCCGCGGCCGCATGGGCGGCGGCGGCCGTTTCTGACCCGATCTCCCCGATCTCCCCGATCTTCCGGATCCCCCCACTCCATGAAAGGGCACCGATGAGCAAGCAGACCATCCTCGGCCGCGTCACCCAGCTCGCGAAGGCCAACATCAACGCGCTGCCGGACCACGTGGAGGACGTGGAGGCGGCCGCGGAGTGGGGCGGCAAGGCGCTCGCGGCGAGCCGGAAGGCGGACGAGCTGCGGGCTTCGGGGGCGGCGGGAGACGCCGACAGCGCCGACAAGTTCGACAACCTCGCGAAGGTCGCCCTGGGCCGCCAGCTCCAGTCGGAGAAGGAGGCGAAGACGGCGGAGCCGACGATCGCCGCGCAGACGGAGGTCGTGGACAAGCTCAAGTCCGGGCTGGATTCGATGAAGAACAAGCTGACGGAGCTGACGGCGAAGCGCGACGAGCTGGTGGCGCGGGCGAAGACCGCGCAGGCGCAGAACACGATGATGGACACGGTGAAGAACATCGACGTGATGGACCCGACGAGCGACATCTCCCGCTTCGAGGACAAGGTCCGCCGGGAGGAGGCCAGGGCCTTGGGCCGGCAGGAACTGGCGGCCTCCTCCCTGGATGCCCAGTTCGAGGCCCTGGACGACCTCGACAAGTCCTCGGAGATCGAGGCCCGCCTGGCGGCGCTGAAGTCCCGGGCCGCCTGACGTTCCCGCTGCGCGGGGCCGACTCCCCGCGCAGCGGACCCGCCCGTCGGACCCGCCTGTCGGACCCGCCTGTCGGACCCGCCCGTCGGACCCGCCCGCCCGGGGTCAGCCGTACATGCTCAGCAGCTGCTCCGCGGACAGTTCCGTCACGGGCTCCGACCCGCCGCCGGGCAACGGCAGCTCGAACCACACCGTCTTGCCCCGGTGGGTCCGCCGCGTGCCCCAGCCCGCCGACAGCATGCCGACCAGCTGGAGGCCCCGCCCGCCCTCGTCGGTGTCCCGGGCGCGACGGCGGCGCGGCTGCACCAGGTTGCCGTCCCAGACCTCGCAGACCAGCGTGCGGTCGAGCAGCAGCCGCAGCCGGATCTCGCCCTCGCCGTACCGGAGGGCGTTCGTCACCAGCTCGCTGACCAGCAGTTCGGTGGTGTCCAGCAGCCCCTCCAGACCCCACGAGGGCAGCTTCGCCCGCGCCAGCTCCCGCGCCCGGCCCACCGAGCGGGCCTCGCGCGGCAGCTGCCAGTCGCCGACGGCGTCCATCGGCAGCCCCTGCACCCGTGCCATCAGCAGGGCGATGTCGTCCTCGCCGTGCCGCGTGTCCAGCGTGTTCAGCACGTGGTCGCAGACGTCCTCCAGCGGCCGCACCGGGTCGGCGAGCGCGTCCCGCAGCCCGCGCAGCCCCTCTTCCAGCGGGTGGTCGCGCGATTCGACCAGCCCGTCCGTGTACAGGGCCAGCAGGGCGCCCTCGGGGAGGTCGACCTCCACCTCCTCGAACGGCTCCCCGCCCACCCCGAGCGGCATCCCGGGCGGCACCTCCAGCAGCAGGGCGGGCCGCGGCGGGGCGCCCGGTTCCGCCGGTTCCACCAGCACCGGCGGCATGTGGCCGGCGTTGGCGATGGTGCAGCGCCGGGTCACCGGGTCGTAGACGGCGTACACGCAGGTCGCGAGGTACACCTCCGAGCGGTCCGCGTCCCGCGAGTGCAGGGCCGCCCGGGAGGCCTGCTGGGCGCCGCCGGGCGCGCCGAGCCCGCGGGCGATCTCGTCCAGCGCGGTCAGCACCTCCGCCGGCTCCAGGTCCAGCAGCGCCAGCGTCCGTACCGCGGTGCGCAGTTCACCCATCGCGACGGCGGCCCGCAGCCCGCGGCCCATGACGTCGCCGACGACCAGCGCGGTGCGGTGCCCGGGCAGCTCGATGACGTCGAACCAGTCCCCGCCGACCTCGGTGGCCGCGTTGCCGGGCAGGTACCGGCAGGCGATGTCGAGGCCGGCCGCCTCGGGGTCGCCGGGCGGCAGCAGGCTGCGCTGGAGTATCAGAGCCCGCTCGTGCTCGCGCCGGTACAGGCGGGCGTTGTCGATGCAGACGGCGGCGCGGGCGGCGAGCTCCACGGCCACCGCCCGGTCCCGTTCCCCGAAGGGCTCGCTGCCCTTCGTACGGGAGAACTGGGCGAGCCCGACCACGGTGTCGTGGGCGACCATCGGGACGACGAGCGTCGACTGGACGAGGTCCTCCGCTCCGCCGCCCTCGATCAGCCGGGGCCGCGCGGTCCGCAGGGCCAGCGCCCCCGGCGAGGCCGCCGGATAGCGGTGGACCTCCCCCACGGCGACCGGTGCGCCCGTGTCCGACAGCGGAGCGTCCGAGACGGCCGAGGCGAAGGCGACCCTGCGCAGCGGCGGGGAGGGCGCCCGTTCGGGCCCCCGCCCGTGCGGCAGCGGGGGTACGCCGGGCCCGTGCGGCCGGGCGGGCCGGTCGTCGTCGCCGAGCAGCAGCCCCTGGTAGAGGTCGACGGCGGCGAGGTCGCAGAAGCCCGGGACGGTCACGTCCAGCAGTTCGCGGGCGGTGGTCTCCAGGTCGAGGGAGTTCCCGATGCGGTGCCCGGCCTCGTTGAGCAGGGCGAGATTGCGCCGGACCCCCGCGGCCTCGCGGGCTGCGAGGTGACGGCGGGTGACATCGGTGCCCAGGCCCGCGACGCCGACGGGGCGGCCGGTGCCGCCGTGGACGCGGTAGAGGTTGATGGACCAGTGGCGGTGGTCCCGGCTGCCGGGGGCGGCGCCGGTGATCCGGAGGTCGGTGACGGAGTCGCCGGTCTCCAGGACCCGCCGCAGGGCCTCGGTCATCCGGTCGGCCTCCTGCGGCGGGAGGTAGTCGTGGACGGTGCGGCCGCGGTGTTCCTCGACCGCGCCGCCGAAAACGGTCGCGAAACGGCGGTTGGCGCGCTGCACGGTGAGGTCCGTGCCGAAGAGCAGGAAACCGAAAGGAGATTGGCCGAATATGGCCTGCGAAGCGGCAAGATCGGATTCGATGCGGCGCAGCGCGCGTACGTCGACGACGACGCACAGCGCGGCCCGCTCGGCGGTCTCGGTCTGGGTGGGCATCACGTAGATCTCGGCCACGCCGTGCGCGCCGCCCCCGCCGGGAATGCGGAAGGGGACGAGGCCGGTCCATTCCTTGCCGTCGAGGATCTCGGCCATTCGGCGGTGGCCGTCGGCGCGCAGCTCCGGCGGCATGAAGGCGTCCACCGGGTCCCGGCCCACGGCCTGCGCGGCGGTCAGACCGAACAGCTCCTCGGCGCGCAGGCTCCACTGGTCGATGAGCCCGTCGGGTCCGATGGAAAAGGACGCGACCTTTATGTAGTCATATATCGAGCCAGGCGGGCTGCTGTGCCACAGGGAGTCGTGCCATGTCTCCCCGGGCACACGGGCCTGATGTGCCTGCGCAGGTATCTCGCTCACGCGACCGTCCCCTCCAGCTCACCGCAACCGGACCGGCCATGACCGAAGTATTCAGCACCACGGCCCCGCACGGCACGGCGTTCACGATCACAAAAAGGTCCCGACTATTTCGAGCCATGCCCTGTGATCGTCGGCCATCCGTCACCTTGTTACTCACCAGGAAGTGCCAACTCGAACCACACGGTCTTGCCCGATTTCCCGTGCCGGGTTCCCCAGCGCTGCGCCGAGACGGAGACCAGATGAAGCCCCCTGCCGCCCTCGTCGTCCGGCGTCGCGACCCGTTCGCGGGGCGGATCCGGAAGCGGATCGGATACCTCCACCAACAGCGCGGCGCCCCCCGCGGGACTTCCGCTGGCCGGATTCTGCCGCACCAGCCGGACCCCGATGGGGCCGGAGGCGTACCGCAGTGAATTGGTGACCAACTCGCTGACCAGCAGGACGGTGACATCGCCGACGGAGTCGAGGCCCCAGGAGCTGAGCGTGCCGCGTACGGCGTGGCGGGCGGTTCGGACGGCGCCGGGCTCTGCGGGGAAGGCCCACTCGGCGCATTCACCGTCTGTGTCGATCACGCCGATCACTTCCCGGGCCGGCAACGGCCCCAGTCCGATTCCGCAGGGACAGAGCCACGAGGGGCATTTCACGATAGGGACTAATAGCCACATACCCGATATTCGAGGCGTCGTACCACCCGATCCCTCACGCACCGGCGCACTGTGGCGCAGACGGCCCAGCGCACGCGCGTCACGCGCCCCCGTGCGACCTGGTGTGCCGTTCGTGGCCCCCGGCGCGCCCATCGCGCCCATCACGCTCGCCGCGTGCGGCCGACTCGGCCCGCTCGGCGCGCAGCCGGCGGCCGGCCTCCGCGACGGCCGGCCGGTCCTGGTCGAGCCAGTCCACGGAGTCCAGCTCCTGCGGCCCGAGCCAGCGCAGCTCGTCGTGGTCCTCCAGCGGCGCGGGCTCGCCGGACAGCAGCCGCGCGGTCCACACGTGCAGGACGAGCCCGGGCCTGAGCGGCCACTCCCCCGGGATCCGCTCCAGCGCCTCGGTCTCCACGCCGAGCTCCTCGCGCAGTTCGCGTACGAGCGCCTCGGGGACGGACTCGCCGGGCTCGGCCTTGCCGCCGGGCAGCTCCCACCGCCCGGCCAGCTCGGGGGGTGCGCTGCGGCGGGCGGCCAGCAGGCGGCCCTCGTGACAAAGGGCTCCGCCCACGACCACTCGTACCGTCATGGGGCGGAGCCTATGTCAACGTACGGACGCTCAGTTCGTCGTGGCGGTCTGACCGATCCGCTCGACCCAGTACAGCTGCTTGTGGCCCCTGTCTTCGAGGCTGTCGACGACCTTCTGGGCCTCGGACCGGGTGGGGTAGCGGCCCACCCGGTAGCGGTTGCCGTTGTCGTCCTGCCGTATGACCAGCCATGGGAGCAGGGCACCGCTGTCGTTCATCGCGTTTCACCCTCCGCCGATGTACCTGCCCGGGAAACCGCATTGCGCATATGCCCGACCTTACGCCCGACCTTTACGGAGCGGATACGGTTTTTTACGAAGAGGTACCTCGCAGGCGTACGCATCCGGCCATGCGTACGAGCGGGCCGTGTACGCCGGTTCAAACCCGGCGCACCGCGCGGCGAATCGCACGGTCAACAGGCACGGGGCGAGGGCGAGTCCGGCCGCGAGGGCGGTGCGGAACCGGGGGCGGGCCGCGGCGCAGAGGGCGCACGGCGGGGAGAAGCCGAGGACCGGCGCGCCGGGGGCGATCACCATCGCGCCGAAATCCGCCGGGTCCATGACGCCCCGTCACGCGACGGCGGACCCCGGGGGTCACGACACCCGGGGAACGCCGCTCACGGCGATGCGCCGGCTACCGGACCGGCAGGTGGTACGAGAGGCGGTAGCGGTCCGCCGGGACCACCACGTCGGCGGTCTCGACCGCCAGCCCGGACGCGAAGTACGTCCGGCCGATCACCAGGACCACATGGCCCGGGACCCCGCCCAGCAGCATGTTCTCCTCCGCCAGGCCCGGCCGCGCCCCGACCTCCTCGACCACGTTGTCCACGACGACGTCGATGGCGGCCATCCGGTCCACGACCCCCGAGCCGCCGAGCGGCCCCTCCTCCGGCAGCATCACCGGGGTCCGGCCGGTGACCGCGAGCGGCTCCCAGGAGGTCGACAGCATCATCGCCTCGCCCGCGTCGCGGAACACGTACCGCGTCCGCATCACCCGCTCGCCCGGCTCGATGCCCAGCCGCTCGGCGATCTCCGCCGGCGCGGCCGTCTGCTCGCTGCTGGACTCCCAGGTGCCGCGCGCGCCCGCCTCGGCCTGCTCCTGCCGGAACGGCGTCGACGCCCCGCCCGTGCGGTATCCCGAGCGGGCGACCCGTCTCGGCACGGGCTGCTCGCGTACGTACGTACCCGACCCGGAACGGCCCTCGACCAGCCCCTCCGCCATCAGGACCTTGCGCGCCTCCAGCGCCACCGTGTCGGAGACCCCGTACTCCTCGCGGATCCGGGCTTGCGAGGGGAGCCGGGCATGCGGGGGCAGGGACCCATCGACGATCTTCCGTCGCAGATCCCCGGCGACGCGCAGATAGGCCGGCTGCTCACCGAAAGTCACTGGCCACTCCCATCAGCTTGACAGACAGCTACACCCTGGCAACCGACGGTTGTACATCGCAAGCAAGGGCCAGAGTTTCACCCGAAGTGATGAAGCCAGGTCACTGAAACCAGTTACCGCGCGTTACGGCGCGCTATTCTCGACGCTCCTCAGACCGCGGACGCGGACGCCCCCTCCGAGTCGCCCGCCGAGCCGCCGTCCGAATCCTCCGGGTCGCCGTCCGAGCCGTCCGACTGCCCCGCCAGCCACTCCGGCACCGTCGTCGCCAGCCCGTACGCCCCGCGCAGCGCCTTCTCCGTGTCCACGGACAGCGCGGCCGAGGCCTCGTCCCACGCGGCCTGGAACTCCGCCGGCTTCGTCGCCCGCGCCGCCCGCTGCCACCCCGCGCGCGCCGCCTCGACCTCCTTGAGCTGCGCCCCTGCCGGGCCGCCCAGCTCCGGCCGCTCCCGCACCCCGTCCAGCAGCCCCGCCTCCACGCCCAGCGCCCGGTCCACCGCGGCGGCCCACTCCCGGTACCGCGGCAGCGCCTCGTCGATCTCCTCCTCCGGCTCGCCGCCCAGCGCCACGTCGGCCTCGTTCATCACGCGCAGGAAGGCCACCTGCTCCGGCGTCAGCATCGTGGCGTCCTTGCGCAGGCTGCCGCGGTGCTCCTGCTCCGTGGTGCCGATGACGCAGAGCAACCGCCGGTCGCCGCCGCTCCACGACTCGCGCGAGGGCACGAAGTAGAACATCTCCGCGTACGAGGGCAGCGCCCACGAGTCCATCGCGTACGCGTCCTGCGCCTTCCAGCAGGCGTCCACGGAAGTCCGCCTCAGCTCGGGGTCGCCGGGGAAGGCTCCGCCCGGGAGCCGGGTCGAGGAGGTGACCTCCCCCTCGTGCGGCTGGGTGCAGGCGATCTTGTAGATGAACGGGCGCTCGGCGAGCAGGTCCCCGCCGGGGACGTTGAAGCAGTCGCCCGCGCGCATGTCGTCCATGGCGGTCAACTCGCCCTCGACGTCCTGGTACTGCTCCAGCGTGTCCAGCCGGTCGAAGAGCCGCTCCCCCACCCGGTCCGTGACGAGGGCCAGGGCCGCGGTCATCGCGAGCGACACCACCAGGCCCGTGATCGCCAGCGCCTTGCCCCGCTCCCCCTTCCGGGCGATCTGGACCAGCGCCACGATCCCGAACACGACGCCGAGCGGCGGCAGGCACAACAGCCCGACCAGCAACGACGCGAGCGCGAAGCCGTTGAGTGCCGGCTCCCCGTACGCCTGCCGCGCGGGCGGAGGGGGCCAGTGGGGCGGCGGCGGGGTGCTCACGGGGCGGGGGGCTCCATCACGAGGGGCGCACGAACGAATGCGCGAAATACTACGCAGCGGGGGCGACCGCCGTAACGGTCGCCCCCGCGGTTCGCGTGCGTGAGAGGTGCGTCAGAAGTGCCTCGGAAGTCCGCCAGGAGCCCGTCAGGAGCCCGTCACGAGCCCCTCAGGGGCCCGTCAGAACTGGAGCGCCCAGGAGTCGATCTTGCCGGTGTCGACGTTCGCGTTGTCGTTCACGCGGAGCTTCCACACCCCGTTGGCGACCTCCGAAGAGGCGTTGACGGTGTACGTCTTGACGATGTTGTCCGCGCTGCCGCCGCTGCGGTTGTGCAGGTTGTAGACCGATCCGTCCGGGGCGACCAGGTCGACCTTCAGGTCACCGATGTACGTGTGCTTGATGTCGACCGAGACGCTCAGCGCCGCCGGGGCGTTGCCCGGGACCCCGCTGACGGTGACCGGCGACTCGACGGTCGCGTTGTCGTTGACCGCGTAGTCGGCGGTGTTCTCGAAGCGCTTGCCCGGGTTCGGCGGGGTGGTGCCGCCGCCCACGTACAGCAGGCGGTTCGGGGAGCCGGAGCCGGGACCGGTCACCACGTTCGGGGTGGCTGCCGCCACCAGGGCCGCGGAGACCTGCGCCGGGGTGCTCGCCGGGTTCTGCGAGAGGTACAGCGCCGCCGCGCCCACGACGTGCGGCGTGGCCATCGAGGTGCCCGAGATGGTGTTGGTGGCGGTGTCGCCGGTGCCCCACGAGGAGGTGATGGAGGAGCCCGGGGCGAAGATGTCCAGGATGGAGCCGTAGTTGGAGTAGCTCGCCTTGGCGTCGGTGTTGGTGGTCGCGCCGACCGTGATGGCCTCGGCGACGCGCGCCGGGGACTTGGTGCTCGCGTCCGTGGACTCGTTGCCCGCGGCGACGGCGTACGTGATGCCGGCGGCTATGGAGTTGCGGACGGCGGTGTCGAGCGCGGGGTCGGCGCCGCCGCCGAGCGACATGTTGGCCACGGCCGGCTTGACGGCGTGCTGGGTGACCCAGTCGATGCCGGCGACGACCTGCTCCGTCGTGCCGGAGCCGTTGTTGTCGAGGACGCGGACGCCGACGATCTTGGCCTTCTTGGCCACGCCGTACGAGTTGCCCGCGACGGTGCCGGCGACGTGCGTGCCGTGGCCGTGGCCGTCCTGGGCGGTGTTGTCGTTGTCGATGGCGTCGTAGCCGTAGGAGGCGCGCCCGCCGAACTCGGTGTGGCTGATGCGGACGCCGGTGTCGATGATGTACGCGGTGACGCCCTCACCGGCCTTGTCCGGGTAGGTGTAGCTGTTGTCGAGCGGGAGCGGGTGCTGGTCGATGCGGTCCAGGCCCCAGGACGGCGGGCTGGGCTGGGTGCCCTGGGCGTCGTCGACGGTGAACGTCCGGTTCTGCACGACGGACTTGACCGCCGGGTCGGCTGCGAGCTTCTTGGCCTGCGCCTCGGAGACCTTGACGGAGTAGCCGTTGAGGGCGGCGCTGTACGTGCGGCCGATCGTCGCGCCGTAGCGGCGGGCGACGGCCTTGCCGCTGTCGGCGGTGGAACGGGCGGCCGAGTCCTTCAGGGTCACGATGTAGCTCTCGGCGACCGCGCCGGGGGCGCCGGCGTTCTCGATGACGCCCTGGGGCCCGTTGTCGGCGGCGGAGGCGGGTAACGCGGCGGCGGCGCCCAGTGCGAGGGCGGCGACGGCGGTCGCGCTGAGGCCGGCGATTTTCCGGCGGGTGTGACGCATCGCGGACATGTGGGGGGTCCTTCTCGTCGGTGGCATGGAGAGCGGACATCCGGGTGCTGGGCATGCCCATGACAATGACATCCATGTGCTGCCGGCTGCCGCTGCCGAAAGGTTGACGCACGCTCAGGCAGTCCCACAAGAGGATGACGAACGCTTAACATCCGTGCCATACAACGGCCATGAACGAGCAAAGGCGTTCCGCACATGACGCACGCACTCCCCGGTTACGTCTGCCCCGAAGACGCCACGCGCGCCGACGCCCGGACGGCCCCCTGGTGCTGCCCGTTGTGCGGTGGACCGTGGGATCTCGACTTCGCACCGGATCCGGCCAGCCCGCTCGAACCGGCCGGCGGACCCAACTCGCTCTGGCGGTTCGGCTCCGTGCTGCCGCTGCCGGGGGCTTTCTCGGTGACGCTGTCGGAGGGGAACACCCCGCTGGTCCCGCTCGCGGAGCGCATTCACGCCAAGCTCGACTTCCTGATGCCGACCCTGTCGTTCAAGGACCGGGGCGCGGTGATGCTCGCGGAAGTGGCCCGGCGGCTGGCTCCGGAGCGGGTGGTCGCGGACAGCAGCGGGAACGCGGGGACGGCCGTGGCGGCGTACTGCGCGCGGGCCGGACTGCGATGTGAAGTTTTCGTGCCCGAGGGCACCTCGGAGAAGAAGACCGAGCAGATCCGTGCGCACGGGGCGGCGGTCCGCGTCGTGCCGGGCGGCCGGGAGGCCACGGCGGTGGCGGCCCGGGAGGCCGCCGACCTCCCCGGGGTCTTCTACGCGAGCCACGTCTTCAACCCGTACTTCCTGCACGGGACGAAGACGTACGTGTACGAGGTGTGGGAGGAGCTCGGCGGCCGGCTCCCCGAGACCCTCGTCGTCCCCGTCGGCAACGGCACCCTGCTGCTGGGGGCCGCGCTGGCAGTGGAGGAACTGGCCCGGCGCGGGGTCAAGCCGCCGGCGCTGGTCGCGGTCCAGGCGGAGGCGGTGTCCCCGCTGGCCGCGGCCTTCGCGGCGGGCGCGGAGGACGCCGATCCGGTGGAACAGCGGCCCACCCTGGCCGAGGGGATCGCGATCCCGGCCCCGCCGCGGGCCCGGCAGATCCTGGCGGCGGTCCGCAAGTCCGGCGGCACCTTCCTGACGGTCCCGGACACGGCCCTGCGCGCGGCCCAGCGGGACCTGGCGCGGCGCGGGCTCTTCGTGGAACCGACGGCGGCGGCCTGCTGGGCCGCGGTGGGCCCCCTGGCCCCCGCCGACCCCCTCCAGGGCCGCACGGCGGTCCTCCCCCTGTGCGGAGCGGGCCTGAAGGCCGGCCTGGCGTAACCGCGGCCGCGGCCACGGTGGCCGCCGCGGCGGCCACGGCTGCCTCGCCCCTCGGGTACGTGTCGGAAAATCGCCAGCCGAAGCCCCGCACGCTCTGATGAACTGGGCCGATGACCACCACCGTTGACCTCGCCCGCCGTTTCACCGCCCTGCACACCCCCGCCGCACCGCTGGCCCTGGCCAACGCCTGGGACGTACTGAGCGCCCGCCTCGTCGAGGCCGCCGGCGCCCCCGCCGTCGCCACCACCAGCGCCGGGGTCGCCTGGTCCCTCGGCACGCCCGACGGGGACGCCCTGAGCCGGGACCGCGCCCTCGACCTCATCGCCCGGGTGGCCGCGGCCGTTTCCGTCCCGGTGACCGCCGACATCGAGGGCGGCTTCGGCGCCGACCCCGCCGGGGTCGCCGAGACCGTCACCGGGGTGCTCGAGGCCGGTGCGGTCGGCATCAACATCGAGGACGGCACGCGGGCCCCCGCCGACCACGCGGAGCGGGTGGCCGCGGCCCGCGCCGCCGCCGAGGCCGCCGGGGTGCCGCTGTTCATCAACGCCCGCATCGACACGTTCCTCTTCGGTCTCGGCGAGGAGGAGAACCGCCTCGACGAGACGCTCGCCCGCGCCGCCGCCTGCCTGCGCGCGGGCGCCTCCGGCATCTTCGTCCCCGGCGTCACCGACCCGGCCACCGTCACCGAGCTGGTCAAGGGCATCGACGCGCCGCTCAACCTCCTCGCCGGCCCGGGCGCCCCCGCCGTCGCCGAGCTCGGCGCCCTCGGCGTCGCCCGCGTCAGCCTCGGCTCCGGGGTCGCGTCGGCCGCGTACGACGTGGTCCGCCGCGCCGCCGAGGAGCTGCTCGCGGGCGGCACGTACACCGCGCTCGACCCGGGCCTCCCCTACGGCGAGCTGAACGCCCTGCTCAAGGGCTGAGGCCTCTGCATCGAGGATGCCTGTACGCGGCAACGAACCTAGGATCCCGTCATGCGCACCTCGGAGACCGCCGGGAGCGGGCCGGCGCCGCGATCCGCGCCCCGCGGGGTCGGCGCGGGCGTCTGGACCGCGCTGGCCCTCGTCTACGTCGTCTGGGGTTCCACGTACCTGGCCATCCGGGTGGTCGTCCGGACCATGCCGCCGTTCCTCTCGGCCGGAGCCCGTTTCATCACGGCCGGCCTGCTGCTGCTCGGCCTCGTCGCCTGGCGGCACGGGCCGGGCGCGCTCCGGGCCACCCGTACGCAGGCCGGCTCGGCGGTCGTGGTGGGCCTGCTGCTGGTGCTGGGCGGCAACGGCCTCGTCGTCCTCGCCGAGACCTCGCTGCCGTCCGGCCTGGCCGCGCTGCTGATCGCCGCCGTGCCGATGTGGCTGGTGGTGCTGCGGACCGCCACCGGCGACCGGCCGCCGCCGCGCACCCTCGGCGGCGTGCTGCTGGGCTTCGCCGGGCTCGCGGTGCTGACCAGTCCGGGCATCGGCGGCGACGTGCGGCTCTCCGGGGTGGTGCTGGTGGTCGTGGCGTCCGTGCTGTGGTCGCTGGGCTCGTTCTCCGCGTCGAAGCTGTCGCTGCCGGACAACCCGTTCACCGGCAGCGCGTACCAGATGCTCGCGGGCGGGGCCGGCGGGATCGTCGTCGCCCTGCTGCGCGGCGAGCACCGCTCGCTGGACCGGGCCGCGTACTCCACCGCGTCCTGGCTGGCGCTGGGCTACCTCGTCGTCTTCGGCTCGCTGATCGCCTTCACGGCGTACGTGTGGCTGCTCCAGGCGGCGCCGCTGTCGCTGGTGGCCACGTACGCGTACGTCAATCCGGTCGTCGCCGTCGCGCTGGGGGCGCTGATCCTCGACGAGGCCCTGACCGTGCCGATCCTGGTCGGCGGCGGGATCGTCGTGGTGGCGGTGTGCGTGATCGTCAGCACCGAGCGCAGGCAGTGACCGGCGCCGCCCACGACACGCCCCGGGGCGGACCTCAGTCCCGCACGGCCCGCTCGTACAGCGCTTTCGCCTTCTCGTCGAACAGCGCGGCCGTGGAGTCCACGTCCGTCTCCCCGCCGCTCAGCACCCCGATCAGCCGCCCCGGGTTCCCCGGACCGCCGCGGTCGGCGATCCAGGGGCTTCCGCTGGTGCCCGACCAGAAGCCCGCGCAGCCGATGTACAGCATCGCGGGGTCCTGCTGGTCGTGGCTGGTCTGGGTGGTGCAGGAGACCGGCTTGTTCTGCGGGTTGCGGTCCGACTCCGGATAGCCGACGACCGTGACCTCGCGCTCGTACCCGGAGGTCCAGTCGGGCTTCGGGGCTTCGTCGGCGCCGCCGACCGCCTGCTGCACCGTACGGCCGTCCTCGTCCGGCTCGATGCTGAGGAAGGCGAAATCGGCGGTGTCCTCGCCCCATTTGGTCCAACGCTCGTCCACGTGGACCGCGCGGACCTTCCACACCCCGAGGGGCTGGCGGCCCCCGCCCTCCCCGGTGAAGGCGGGGGCGAAGGAAAGCGCGCCGATGGCCATGCCGTCGTGCGCGACCGCTCCGGGCTCGCCGTCCTCGCCCGCCGGGGCCACGCAGTGCGCGGCGGTGGCGACGACCGTGCCCTTCGGGCTGTCGACGACGCTCGCCGTGCACCAGTGCTCGCCGTTCGCCATGAGCACGCCGACGCCGGGGAAGGCGTGCACGGCGTTCAGGTCCTCGTCCGTCGCCTTGACGAAGCCGACGGCCAGGGCCGCCGCCACGGTGGCGACGGCAGCCGCGGAGGCGCCACGGACGACTGCCTTCATCGCACGCCGGGATCGGGGGTCGGTGCCAGCATGACCTTGCTGATCCACTCCAGAGCACCCTCCCTCATACCGCGGACGTACGACTTCCCATTGTGCTCACCATCCTGGATCACCTGGAGCGTGGTGTGCACGGGGCCCTTCCCGTACTCCTTCATGAACTTCTCGGCCTTCTCGCGGCCCGTCTCCTTGGTGCCGATCTGGAAGTTGACGTAGACGTCCGGACCACCCTCCTTGATCAGCTTCTCGGCGAGCTTCTCGGGGTTGTTCTCGTCCATGGCCTGCGTGTTCCCCTTCCACAGCGGGGAATCGGGGACGATGTCGACCCCGCTCGCGATGGCCGCCTTGAAGCGGTCGGGGTACTTCAGGACGTGCTTGAACGCGCCGAAACCGCCCGCGGAGGAGCCCATGAAGGCCCAGCCGTCCCGGGAGGCGAAGGTCCGGAAATTGGCCCTCGTGAAATCCGGGATGTCCTCGGCCATCCAGGTGCCCATCTTGGGCTCGCCGGGGATGTCGGAGGCGTCGAAGTGGTGCTTGGTGTCCGCGTTGTGCACCGGCATGATCAGGATGAAGGGCAGGCTCGTACCCGCCTTCGCCCCGTCGCTCACGGCCTTCTGGAGGCCGAGGCCGGGGCCCGTGCCCCAGTAGTTCGTGGGATAGCCGCGCCCTCCGGGCAGGGAGATCAGGACCGGGAAGGCGCTCTTGGCGTACTTCGGGTCGTCGTACTGCTTCGGGACCCAGACCCACACGTCGCCGGTGAACCCGGACTTCGCGCCGGTCAGGGTCGTCCGGCCGATCTGCGTGCCGTCGGGCAGCCGGTACGTCCGGACGAAGTCGGCCTTCGGTCCGGTCGGCATGATCACCCCCGGCCGGATCTCCTCGGCCGCGGCGGCCGACTCCTGGACCTTCCCGAAGGAGACCGGATCCCCTATGTCCGAGAAGAGCCCGTACTTGTACGCTGCGGCGCCGCCCCCGGCGGCGAGTGTGAGCGCCAGCGCCCCGCTGATCACGAGCCTGCGCGAGCGCTTGGGGCGGCGGCGGCCCGTGGTCTGCGGGCCTTCCTCGGTCATGAGGTCGCCGTCACCCTGTAGCTGGTCATGCTGCACGGATTTGTCCCGTTCCTTCTCCGGCGCTCCCGAAGAGCGCGGGTCGGACCGATCGGTCCCCCTTCACCCCTTACAGAGGTGTCAACGATCGGATGGGTTGCCTGGGACCGGCGGGACGTGGTGCGTCCCACGCCGGTCCGGGCGCGCCGTGCGTACGGGCCGGTCAGCCGGTGGCGGGCTGCGGGGCCTTGAGCACCTTGCTGATCCACTCCAGGGAGCCTTCCTTCATGCCCCGGACGTAGTGCCAGCCGTTGTGCTCGCCGTTCTGGATGTCGCGGATGGTCATCTTGACGGGGCCCTTGCCGAACGACTGCTGGAACCTGGTCATCCGCTCCCTCCCCGACTCCTTGGTGCCGATCTGGAAGTTGATGTAGACCTCGGGGCCGTTGCCGTCGATCAGCTTCTTCGCGAGCTTCTCGGGGTTGTTCGCGTCCATCTCCGCCTGGTGGCCCTTCCAGAGCGGGGAGTCGGGAACGATCTCGCCGCCGCTGGCGATCACGGCCTTGAAGCGCTCCGGGTACTGGAGGACGGTCTTCATGCCGACGAACGCGCCGGAGGATGAGCCCATGAAGGCCCAGCCGTCGCGGGACTTGTACGTACGGAAGTTGGCCTTGGTGAAGGCCGGGACGTCCTCGGCGATCCAGGTGCCCATCTTGGGCTGGCCGGGGATGTCGGCGCCGTCGTAGTAGTACTTGGCGTCCGGGTTGAGCACCGGCATGATCACGATGAACGGGAGGCTGGTGCCGGCCTGGACGCCCTCGCTGATGGCCTTCTGGAGTCCGAGGCTGCGGTCGGACCAGTAGTTGCTCGGGAAGCCGTTGCCGCCGGGAAGGGCGATGAGCACCGGGAAGGCGCTCTTCTCGTACTTCGCCTCGCCGTACTCCTTGGGCGTCCAGACCCAGACGTCACCCTCGAAGCCGGACTTCGCGCCCGCGAGGCGGGCCTTCGCGATGACCGTGCCGTCGTCCAGCTTGGCGGTCTGCTTGAAGTCGGACCTCGGGCCGGTCGGCAGCAGTACGTCCGGATCGCCGCTGGGCGTGGCGGACGGCGACGGCGCGCCCGGGGAGGCCTTGCCCGCGTCGGGGGCGGCGGAGGCGGAGGCATCGGTGGCGGGGGCCTTGCCGAAGCTCACGGACCCACCGTTGCCGGAGAGCCATTCGAGCTTCCAGGCGGCGAAGCCGGCGCCGCCGAGCAGGAGCGCGAAGGCCGCGGCGGCGGATATCCATATCGCGCGGCGAGGGCGTCTGGCGGGCGGGGGCTGGTGCACGGACTTCGCTCCGAACGGTCATCGCTGTCCTGGTCGCGGCGGGGACGGAACAGCTGGGTGTCGCCTTGGTTCTGATGTCTGATGTCTTGCGTCTTGCGCTTGACGTACGGGGACTCACCGCTGGGCGTCGAGTACCTCCGCGCACCGCCCGAGCAGGCTGATCAACTGCTCCCGCTCCTCCGCCGAGAAGGCGGCGGCGAGCGCCCGCTCCACCCGTACGGCGCCGGCGTCGGCGAGCTCCATCGCGGCCCGCCCCTCTTCCGTCAGCCGGGTTTCGAGCACGTTGCGGTGCCATTCGTGCGGGGTCCGCTCGATGAGCGCGCGCTCCTGGAGGTTCTTCAGCACGGTGTTCATCGTCGGCGGCGTCACCCCGCACAGGCGGGCCAGCGCGGCGGCCGAGATCCCCGGCTTCTCGGAGAGCCAGAGCAGCGCGGCGTACTGCGGAACCGTTACTCCGGCGGGCTTGAGCGCGGCGTTCTTGGCCGCGAGAAGCGCCTGTTCGGCGCGCTTGACGTGCGAGCCGATGCGCTCCTCGGGAGGCATGGAGGTCATTGCTGCATCCTAAGGCCCTTGCATGCATTAGAGCTCTAACATATCTTCGTGTTCACCCACACGGAAGAGGACACCTGCTGTGCTGAAGAAGCTCCTGCCCGCGACCCTCCTGACCCTGACCACGGCCCTCACGCTGGGCGCGATCCCGGCGGCGCACGCCTCGCAGGCCGCCCCGGCCGCCGCGGTCTCCGACAGCCGCGTTTCCACCGCCTTCACCCTCCCCGGCGGGAAGGTCTATCCCGAGGGCATAGCCACCGACCCCCGCAACCACACCGTGTACGTGGGCTCGTACGCCGACGGCACCGTCTACCGGGCCCGCCCCGGGCAGCGCACCGCCGAGGTGTTCCTGCCCGCCGGCACCGACGGCCGCCACACGGCGAACGGCCTGCGCGTCGACGCCCGCGGCCGCCTGTGGGTGACCGACTCCACCTCCGGCGTCGCCGTCTACGACACCGCGTCCGGCCGCCGCCTGGCCCACTTCGAGGTCGCCGGGGCCGGCGGGCTCTTCGTCAACGACCTGACCATCACCCCGGACGGCACCGCCTACCTGACCGACAGCGTGCGCTCGGTGATCTACCGGGTCACCCCGGCCCAGCTCGCGGCCGGTTCGGGCGCGCTGCTCCCCGCCTACGACCTGAACGGGCACCTCACCCCGTCCCCGGCGGGCAGCTTCGCCCTCAACGGGATCGTCTCGGACCCGGCGGGCCGCTTCCTGCTGGCCGTGGACATGACCGCGGGCGACCTCCACCGCATCGACCTGCGCACCGGCGCGATCTCCCGCGTCGCCCTCCAGGGCGGGGACCTCACCCACGCCGACGGCCTCGACCTGGCGCCCGACGGCACCCTGCGGGTGGCCCACAACACCACGAACACCCTGACCCGGTGGCACGTCAGCCCCGACGGCACCCGGGCCCGGCTGACCCGGACGATCACGGACCCGTCGCTGCAGATCCCGACCACGCTGAGCCACACCCCGGGCCGCACGCTGGTGGTCCGCTCCCAGTTCGACAAGGGCGGCCCGATGGGCCCGGGCACGCCGACGGCCTTCACGATCGCCTCGGTCCGCGGACTCTGATTCTTGACGCGCCGCTCGCGCGCCTCGGCCCTGGCGGGCCCGCCTTCTTGACGCGCCGCTCGCGCGCCTCGGCCCTGGCGGGCCCGCCTTCTTGACGCGCCGCTCGCGCGCCTCGGCCCTGGCGGGCCTCACCGGCTTCGCGCCGCTGCGCCGGACTCCGTCCGGCGGTTGGTCGCTCCGGGGTCGGCGACGTCAGCGGGCGGCGCCCAGGCGGGCCTGTTCCTCCTCGACGATGCGGCGGGCCAGTGAGGCGTCCGAGACGTCGACCGCCTCGGGCGCCGACTCCGCCACCACGCTGCGCCGGGCGTACGCGTCGAAGAGCCGCGCCTTGCGGTCCAGCACCTCCAGCATCCGCTGGTCCACCCCGTCGGTGGCGAGCAGCCGGTGCACCCGTACCGCGCGCACCTGGCCCATCCGGTGCGCGCGGGCCACGGCCTGCTGCTCCGTGGTCGGCTTGACCTGCGGCTCGCAGAGGATCACCACCGACGCCGCCTGGAGGTTGATCCCGATGCCGCCCGCCTCGATCTGCGCGAGCAGCACCGCGTGCCCGGCCGCCGCCGCGAACCCGTCGACCAGGCGCTGGCGGCGGGCGGGCGGCACGCTCCCGGAGATCGGACCGAAGAGGACGCCACCGCCACCGCTGCCGCCGCCCGCGTGCGGCGGCCGGCCGAGCGCGTCCTCGACCGCCCCCAGCACCTCGCGGAAGGCGGAGAACACCACGACCTTCAGCCCGTTGGCCGCGGCGTCCGCCACCAGCTCGCGCAGCCGCCGCAGCTTCGCCGATTTCTCCGGCTCCGCGTACGCGGCCCTGCGCATCGCCATGAAATTGCCGGCCCGCACCGCCGACCGGTAGGCCTCCCGGTCGGCCGCGCTCAGCTCCTCCCACTCGTCGGTCCACTGGAGCTCGGGCAGTTCGGCGAGTACGTCGCGCTGGTTGCGCCGCAGGTACGCGGGAGCCACCGCCTTGCGGAACGCCTTGGACCCGGCCACCGTGTCGACGTCGCCGATCCCCGAGGCCACCTCGGGCCGCAGGATCCGTACGAGACTGCGGAACTCCGAAACCCGGTTCTCCATCGGGGTGCCGGTGAGGAAGAGGACGTACCCACAGCGCCCGGCCCAGGCGGCGACCGCGAGCGAGCGCTGCGCCTGCGGGTTCTTGACGTGGTGCGCCTCGTCCACGACGAGCATGCCCAGCCCGCCCGCGGCCTGTTCGGGGAATCCGGTCAGTGCCTGGAAGGTCGTCACGGCCACCCCGCCCTCCCCTTGCCAGTCCGCGAAGGCGTCGTGCCGGTCGGGGCCGTGCAGGGCGACCGCGCGCAGGGTGCTGCGCGCCTCGATCTCGCGGGTCCAGTTGATCAGGACGCCGGCCGGGCAGACCACCAGGAAACGCCGGTGCCCCTGCGCCGCGAGGTGCGCGAGGGCGGCGAGTGCCTGGATCGTCTTGCCCAGTCCCATCTCGTCGCCGAGGATCACCCGCCGCTGGGCGAGCGCGAAGCGGGCGCCGAAGGCCTGGTACCCGCGCAGCGAGACCCGGCGGTGCGTGCCGTCGAGGGGCTGGGCCAGGACGCGTTCGGCCAGCGCCTCGGGCAGGAACCCCTGGGCGGCGGCCGGGTCGGCGCCGCCGCCGGGCCGCTCGGTGACCTCCGCGAGCAGGCCGTAGTACTCGGCGGAGCGCAGCTCGAAGTCGACCCAGGCGGCCGCCTCGCCGGCGGGGCCGCGCAGCAGGTCGACCGAGGCCTGCCCGAGCAGGACGGGCACCCCGTCGGCGGCGGCCCGCCCGGTCCGCCGGCCGATCTCGGCGAGGGCGGCGAGCGCCCGCTCGCGCCGCTCCCGGCCCGCGAGCCACCTCCGCAGCCGGCCGGCGGCGGGTCCGGCGTCGGCGAGCAGCGGTCCGAGCCCGGCGTCCAGGGCCGTGGCCGCCTCGACGGCCCGGCGGGCGTCGGGTCCGGCCTCGACGAGCGGGTGCAGGGCGGCGACCAGGGCGGTGGTCCGGGGCTCGGGCCGGTCCACGTCGAGGTGCACGGCGACGGTCTCCCCGACGGCTTCGGCGAGCTGCCGCGCGGCGCCGAGTGCCTGGTCGGCGGTCTGCTGCCCGACCCCGGGGATCTGCCGGAGCCGGTGGCGCCCGGCGTCCAGTACCCGCTGCACGGTGTCGAACCCGGCCGCCTCGATGGCGGCCACGGCGCCCGCCCGCAGCCGCCCCTCGGTGACGTGGGCCAGCCGGTCGGCGGGGATCCGGCGCAGCTCGGAGCGGGCCAGGTCGGCGTGGATCGGGGCCCAGGCCTCCCGTACGGCCTCGACGGCCCGCCGGTGGTCGGCCAGCAGCGCGCCGGCGGCCGCGTGCAGCCGTTCGCCCGCACCGATCACCTCGGCCGCCGCCCTGCGCCGCATGCCCCTCACCCCCGACTGCTCCCGACCGCGCCGGGTGACGGCCCGCTGCGCGACCGGCTGCAGGCAACCTACCGCCGTCGGCGGGGTCCCCCGTGACCTGCGCACGGCGGCCGGGAGGGCGCGGACGGGAGCGTGAGCGGGGACAGGAGGAGAATGAAGGGATGTTTCCGCACGAACCCGAATCAATCCATTCGGGGAGGCCGAACGTATCCACTGACGTGCAGAGAATGGGCCTCCCGCTCGGGCGTGCGCCGGACGAAGCGTTGCTGTCGGGCCTTGCGACGGGTGATCCCGAGATCGCCGTCGCGTTCGTGCGCCGCTTCCAGCGCACGGTCTTCGGCGTGGCCATCGCCGTGGTCGGCGACGCCCAGCTCGCCGAGGACATCGCGCAGCAGACGTTCGAGCGGGCGTGGCGGCACGCGCAGGTCTACGACTCGCGCCGCGGGTCGGTACGGACCTGGCTGACGGCGATCGCGCACCATCTGGCGATCGACGCGGTCCGTGCCCGCCGGGCCAATCCGGTCGCCCCGGAGGACCTGGACGCCCTCCTCGACATCGTGACGCAGACCCCCGAGCAGCACGCCGTCGCCGCCGAGACCTCGGCAGGGGTACGGGCGGCCGTGGCGGCCCTGCCCCGGGAGCAGGCCCGCGCCCTGGTGATGGCGGGCATCTACGGGTTGACCGCGCAGCAGATCGCGGACATGGAGCAGGTCCCGCTGGGGACGGCCAAGACGCGGATCCGGACGGCGATGCACAAGCTCCGCAGGACCCTGGGGACCGAGGAGATCCGGCGATGAGCGAGATGACCTGCGAGCAGCTGAGGGAATGCGACGCCGAGCTGGCGTTGGGCATCCTTCCGGCACGGGAGCGCGCCCGCGCCGTCGCCCACCTGGACCAGTGCCCCGGCTGCCGGGAGCACATCGAGCAGCTGGCGCTGGTCGGCGACGACCTGCTCGGCCTGCTGCCGGGGACGGAGCCCCCCGTCGGCTTCGAGAGCCGGGTCACTTCCCGCCTCCAGGCGCCGCCCCCGGCTCCGGAGCCCGCCCCGGCTCCGGCCCGGCGGTGGCTGCTGCGGCCCCGGGTCGCGGCGGTGGCGGCCGCCCTGGCGGTGGCGTGCGGGTTCGGCGGCTGGGCGGCGGGCACGGCGATCGAACAGGCCTCGGCGCCTCCCGCGTCCCCGACGGCCCGCGCGGGCGCCGAGCTGCTCCAGGCCCCGCTGGTCACCGGCGGCCGGGAGGTGGGCCGGGTCTTCGCCCACCCGGGCGCGCAGGGCTGGGTGTACATGTCGGTGGACCTGGAGAAGCCGATGCCCGAGATCGCTTGCGTCCTCGACCACACGGACGGCACGATGACCCGCCTCGGCACGTTCTCGCTCCGGGACGGCTACGGCTACTGGGTCGCGACGACCGACGTGAACGCCACGACCCTGGCCGGCGCCCGCCTCCTCACCCCGGAGGGCTCGGTCCTGGCCTCGGCCCACTTCGCCCAGGCCGCGGCCGCCCCGCCGGTCACGTGACGGTGAGGGTCACGGTGGCCGGGGAGGCGGCGCCGGGGCGGGGGACGGTGATGCGGGTGGTGCCCGGGTGGACCGCGCGGAGCTCCCATTCGCGGTGGCCCGAGCCCGTCACGTTGCTGATGGGGATCAGCAGCACCGCATCGCCCCGGGCGGCGGGTTCCGGGCCGCCTTCCGGGAGGGGCAGGCGCAGGCGGGCGCTCTGCCCGACGGCGAGCCGCCCCGCGAAGCCGTCGTCGGCCCCGGTGAGTACGCGGCCCTGCGCCGGGGTCGCCGCCCCGGCCGCCGTGGCACCCGTACCGCCGGTGACGCCCTGGTCACCCGTACCGCCGGTGGCGCCCGGGTCACCCGTACCGTCCGGCTCGTGCGTCCCTTTCGCCGGCGCACGCACCTCGCCGCCCCCGCACCCCGTGAAGAGGGCGAGGGCGGCGAGGCACACCAGCCGCCGGTCAGCCACCGTCACGCACGTTGAAGCGCAGCAGTACGTCGACCTGGTTCAGCAGCTGGTTCCGCGTCGACGCGGGGTTGTTGTAGACCGCCTCGGCGTTGGCCACCGCCGCCCCGAAGGTCGAGTCCGTCTTCCAGTCGCCGTTGGTGTCGACCGGCGTGGACAGGTCGTACGACCCGTTCGCGAAGTTGAGCCACGCCGCGAGCAGCTGCTGGGAGACCAGGGGCCGCGGCTGCGGGGAGCCCGAGCTGAGGATCGCGTACGCCTGGGCGTCGGCCAGCGGCCCGTACACGGCGCTCATGAACGAGGCCACGCCCAGCAGGCAGGCCCGCTGCGCCGCCGTGAAGTGGTCCGGCGCCCGCCCGTCGAACTCGCCCATCCAGTACGCCTGGTTGCGCGCCCGCAGCGCATTGCCGGTGGTGATGACGGAGGCAGTGTCGGAGGCGCTGCCGCCGTCGTCGTCCGTGCTGGTGAACGTCAGCGTGGACAGGCAGGCGGCCGGGTACGCGTGCGACTTCGTCTCCGTCACGTCGCGCGGCTGGATCGAGGGGCTCGGGTCCGGGTCGGTGGCCGGCGGGTTCACCAGTGAGACCAGGTGGTCCGAGGCCCCGTCGCCCCACAGCCAGTTCAGGGTCAGGTCGTCGCTGCCCGGGTCGGCCGAGGCGCCGGTGACGGCGATCGGCGTGCCGGCGTGGGCGATGAAGGCCTTCTGCCCGTTGTACGTCGTCTGCCCGTCGCCCGAGATCGACGCGGTCGGGTCGGTGTTGGCGATGGTCGCGTCGACCGTCCGGCAGGTGCTCGTGTCGTCGTCACTGCCGCAGACCTCGATCGGGAAGGTCCCGTCGTCCCCGTACGTGTGCTCCGCGGTGAAGGTCAGCGTCGCGTCGGGGCGGTCGTTCTCCAGCGTGCCGGTGAGCTCCTGCCGGCCCGCCCCGTCCTTCCAGTCGACCGTGGCGGTCAGCGGGTCGAGCCAGCCCGGGTCGCTGATCCTGCCCGTGAGGGTGACGGGGCGGTTCTCCCCGGCCGGGGGGACCGGCTGGAGCGTCACGACCGGTGCGGCGTTCGCGACGGTGACCGTCGTCGAGTCGGTGTCGGTGTTGCCGGCGGCGTCGGTCACCCGCAGCCCGACGGTGGAGACGCCGTCCCCGCCCACCGCGGCGAAGGCGGCGGTGACCCCGGTGGCGTCGTCGTACTGCCCGTCGTTGTCGAGGTCCCAGGCGTACGCGGTCAGGTTCCCGGCCGACGGCGCGGTCCCTTTGGTGGAGCCGGCCGCGCTGAGCGTGACGTCCGTACCCTCGTTCGTCGTGTACGGGCCGCCGGCCTTCGCGGTCGGCAGGCAGGCGGCCGGGACGGTCTCGTCGGCGGTCACGGTGCTCTGGTCCGCGCTGGAGGCGGCGTTAGCGCCCATGCCGCGGCCCGCGAAGACCCGCCACAGGAGGCACTGGTTCGCGCCCGCGTTGTTGGTCATGTCGGCGGCCAGGATGCCGTCGCGCGCGTCGAGGTAGCTGGGCGTGCTGACGGTGTTCTTCATGCCGTCGATGACGAGCTGCTGGGTGAACGCGACGCCCTTGGCCTCGCGGATGTCGTACATCGTCGCGGCCCAGATCTCGCCGTTGCGGTGCACGCCGCGGGCGGGGTTGAAGGTGCCCCACTTCTCGGTGGACGTGTCGTACGCCTGCGAGCGGATGCCGGTGGCGGTGTTGCCGGTGACGTACTCGCCGACCGTCGCGTCTCCCCACTTGAGGAAGGAGATCGTGTCGCTCCAGCCCTCCCCGAGGGCCCCGGTCTGGGAGCCGCCGCCGAGGTGGCCGCCGCCGACGAGACGGCTGGACACGCCGTGTCCGTACTCGTGCGCGATGACGTCGCCGTCGAGCGAACCGTCGCGGTACGGCCGGCCCGGCGGCTGCCACATGTACATCTGCATGCGCGGGCTGGTGCCGTCCCCGGGGGTGCCGAAGTTGGCGTTGTTCGTGCAGCGGATCGCGTTCGGCGGCATGGCGTCGTCGAGGCAGCCGAGGTCCCAGCCGTCCTGCGCCTCGGCCAGTACGGGGTCGTTGCCCGAGCCGCCGCGGCCGAAGTTGTCGACCTGGAAGTTGCGCGACGCCTCGTCGAACCCGAGGTCGTAGAGGTAGTCGTGCATCACGTTGGTGTAGTAGAAGAGCTGCGTGATGGCCGGGTTGACGTCGGCGTCGAGGTTGGCCTGCGTCGCGCTGGCGTTGGTGCGCCAGGTGTCGTTGAACGTGTAGTTGAAGTGCTGGTGGTTCGGGTCGCCGCTCGCCGGGGACTGCGGGCGGACGGCGTCGTTCCCGGTGTCCGGGACGGTGTTGTCGCCGTCTTCGTCCCGGTACGCGTTGGCGTTGTTGCCCTGCGTCAGCCGGTCCGCGACCCAGGAGCCGTCGCGGCCGGTGAGCGGCGTGACGGTGCGGGTGGCGCCGCTGATGTCGGGGTGCTGGGCCGTGAAGACGGTGCCTTCCGGGCCGGCGTGGTGGTAGCGGCTCTCGCGGCTCAGGACCCGGCCGTCGGCGGCGTCGACCACCGTCTCGTACCAGGAGGTACCCGAGACCTCGATGTCGGTGAGCCAGGCGGGGCGCAGCTCGCGGCCGGAGCCGGCGGGGAACCAGACCAGTTCGGCGGTCACGTCGTTGGGCTTCGTGAGCCGCTTGGCGTAGACGTTCTTGAACTTCTGCCGGCCCTTGTCGCGGTTGTCGGTGCCGGCCTGCGTGTGCTGGGGGCGCGCGCCCTGGGCCTCGGCCGCCTGGTCGAGGGCCTGCTTGGCGGTCAGCTCCACGGTGCCGGCCGGCTCGGCGGTCACGACGGCGCCGCCGAGGATCACGAGGCGGCCGCGCCTGTCGACGGTGGCGGTGAGGAGCCCGCCGTGGACGCGCATGCCGTCGATGCTCTGGCCGATCGTCACCTGCCGTGCCCCGTTGTGCCGGGTGGGGTACGAGGAGACGACGACGAGCTGCTCGGCCTGCCGGGCGGTGAGCCCGAACTCCCCGCGGTGGTCGCGTACGTAGGCGAGCGCGACGTGCTCGGGAGCCCGCTTGGACGCCGGGGTCAGGTACCCCCCGGAGTTGAAGATCATCCGGGCGTGCCCGGTGGCGGGGTCACGCCGTACGGTCGGATCGGCGGGATCCGCGGCACCCGGCGGGGCGGCGGCGGCCGGTCCGGGGGCCAGGGCCAGCAACAGGCCGGTGGTGGTCACCGCGGTCCACAACCGCGTGCGCAATCGCCATCTGGTCACGGCCTGAGCCTCCCGAGCGCCCACGCTTCCCCCGGGTCTGCTGTCGAGACCGCGTGCGCTCCGTGACCCTACTCACCAAGATCCACCCGTCAACGAGGCTCTCCGCCCACCCACCCCGCCGAACCCCTTTAGCACGCACACCCCGCCCGCGCCCGGCCCGCGCGGAAGGCCGCCTCAAATCCCCCGACCGAGACGCGTTCCCTCCGGCCCGAGCTGCCGGCCGCTACCGTGAAGCCATGACCGCACTGCCCGACTGGATGCGCCCGCCGCGCGCGGAAGGCTGGTTCGCGGAGGACTTGGACCACCTCCCGGAAGCGCCTCGCCACACCGAGCTGATCGACGGAGCCCTCGTCTTCATGATGTCGCCCCAGCGGTCCTGGCATGGCCGCCTCGTTACCGCTCTGACCACCACGCTCATGGCACAGGCGCCGGCCGGCTTCGAGGTCGAGCGCGAAATGACGATCCGCCTCGATGCCCGCAACCGCCCCGAGCCTGACCTTCTGCTGACGACCCTGCCGTACGACCCCGACCGCACCTGGTACGCCCCGGAGGACGTGAGGCTCGTCGTGGAGGCTGTCTCACCCGAGTCCGCCCATCGCGATCGCACAGTAAAGCTCCGCAAGTACGCGGAGGCCGGCATCCCGCACTACTGGTGCATCGAGGACGAGGACGGGGCACCCGTCGTCCACGTCTACGAGCTCGACGAACCCACCGGCGCCTACGCGCCCGCCGGGATCTTCCGGGGCACCCTCCAGCGCCCGGTGCCCTTCGAGGTCAGCCTGGATCTCGACAAGCTCACACCGCCCCGAAGCAGCTGAGAAGTCAGCACCAAGTCAGCACGGGAATGCAGAAGGAGTCGGACTCGACAGAGTCCGACCCCTTCTGACCTGCATGTTTGCCACGTCAGCGACGTGGTGCCAATCCGTCCGCTCAGACGTTGAAGCGGAATGTCTGCGGGCTGATCCTGACCTGCGGCGGAGCTCCGCCGAGGGCCCTGACCCGGGATTTCTTCGTTGGCATGCGTTGGCTCCCGACGGCTGTTTACGGGTGTCCTGCGGACTGGCTGCGGACTGGCAGCGGCCACGGGTCCTGCTCGCCGTGCGCCACAGCGAGGCTGCTCGCGAACCAGCGGATGTTCCGTTGAGTGCGTACGGTCTTCCTCTGTCTCACGGCACGTACCGCGTCGAGCCCGGCGTACCCGACATCGCCATCATGGACTGCCACTAGGCAGCGCTGTCCTTGCCGTTCGTGACGCAACAACGACGAAGACGCTGCGACCTGTACCGATCGCCCATCGGAGGCCACGATCCAGCAGAAAATCCGGCACGCAGAGGACATCGCGCAACCGCGCTTCGGACTGCCTGCACTCACCGTGCAGGGGATTCGACGGCTCGGACGTACGGCGGCAGCTCGAGGAGATTCTCGCGTCGCTCGCCGACCGATCCTGTCACTGCCGCGACCGAGACCAGGGCGTTGATCTCAAAGGCGGCGCCCGCATCCTCGGAGCTGCGAGCGACGAAGAAGAGCCGGTCCGCTCCTTCAGGCAGGGCGCCGTCGGCGGAATGGAAGTCCCAAAAGATCCCGCGTGGCTCGATCCGACCTGCGACGAGGTGGGGCTGGAAGCGTGCCTCCGGACCGGCCGACCCGTGACTGTGGAGCTCCTCTCGCTCCAACTCGGCGTCCGCTGAGAGGCTGAAGCGGCCGGTGAAGAGCCGGGGTTCCAGCACCGACCGCGGGAAGCCGGACAGCACCTCAACGTCCTGCGTCGTCGGCGTGATCCGGAGCCGGGCCCATCGCAGCACGATCGCCTCCGAGGTGCGCACACGAAGACCGCAGGAAACGAGAAGCAGACCGTCGGCGTGGTGAACGGCCCGGAGCCGACACACCCGGCAGTCGATCTCGTCTTCGAGGGCCCGACCGGAATCCGTCCGCTCAGCACCTCGCACCCTCGGCTGCTGACGGGGCACGAGTGCCCGAGGCTCGTCGGCGATTGAGACGTTCATCGCGTGGACCCAGACGCGGCTCATCAGTCGACTCCCAATGCGCCGATGTGGACGAACGGCGCCCAGTAGTGCGGGTGGGGGGCTTCCTCCGCGAACACCGATCGAGTCCAGCTGAGCGCGTCAGCCATCGTGGCGCCGGTACTGATCCGGTGTTCGTAGAGGGTCGTCAGGAACCGGGCCGCCGCCCAGTCGTCGACCGGCCACAGCGAGCCCGTCACACCGGACGCACCCGCGTTGAGGAACGCCGAGGCGAGGCTCTGTGTGTGGCCGCCCTGGTGTGCCGCGGCGTCGGCGGTCTCGCAGGCACTGAGGACGACGTGCTCGGCGTCGAGGGGCGTCACCGCGATCTCGAAGGAGAAGACCGGCCGGTCTGCGAGCAGCAGACGTGACAGGTGCGGGGCGCCAGGTTCGAAGGCGGCGTGGCAGGCGATGTGCAGGACATCGGCTTGGGCCGTCGGCCCCAGCAGGTCGGCCGCGGTGGCCGGCGGATCGACGACGAAGGTCGGGGCCTTGAAGTGAGCGCCGATATCCCGCAGTTCCGCACGGACATGACCGAGTTCCGGCATCGAGGAGTACGCAGGGGACGGCACTCCCAGCCCGGTCCAGTGCGAGGTCGCGCTCAACGGGCTCTCCCGGCCAGCCTTGCCCGGTCGCAGATCGGCCGCTCGGGTGCTGTAGGTGACTGCCTTGCCGCGGAGGGGCCGCATGGCGTGGAAGGGCAGGCCATGCAGGTCCGCGCACGGCACGATCACGACTGCCTCGGCGTCCACGACGAGTCGGCCGACCGGATCGAGCAGGCGTCGGGCCGACTCGTCGAGCGCGTCCGTGGGAAACAGCCCACGGCATTCCCGTGCGGTGCTCATCGCCAGCAGGCCCGCCTCGGCCCTCGGAACGTCAAGGGGTGTGCAGACCACTGAACCCGAGGTCACCGCGAACACGCAGACTCGGTCACCGATCGCCGCGTACGACAGAAGCAAGGTCCCCGGCTTGACCGTGCCGCGCAGCTCCGCCATCCACGCGTCGACCAGCTCGCGGGAGGCCGCTCGCGGCCGGGGGATCCGGCCGAGCATGTCGTTGCGGAACAGAAGCCAGTCGGCCCGGTCCTGGCAGTCGGCCAAGGCCGACGGGTCACCCGCCGCGAGCGCGCCGCGAGCATGCCCGACGAGTTCCGCAGCCTCGGTGGCGATCTCGTCGCGCATGCCGTCGCGGAGCGCCTGCACGTAGGCGTCCTCGTCTCTCGGCAGCAGTGCCGCGCCGGATCTGGCCATCTCCCAGGCCGCGAACGCTCCGGCGTGCTGCCCCGCCTCGATCAGCGCACTGATGGATGTGGTGAAGACCTGGTCGTGATGATCACGAGCACCGCGCCGAAACCGTGTCGAGGAGTAGGAGGAGATGTTCCGGGCGGCGCGGATCGCCACTTCCAGATAGTCGTCCGCGGCGGCACCGGCACCGGATCGGCGGCGCACGACATCGGCACGCACGAGAGCGGGCGTGACCACGGCGCTTCCGGGCGAGGAAGCGAGCCAGGCGTCCGCTTCTGCGAGGGCCTCCTCAGCACGGCCGAGTTCAGAGAGGCAGAAGAGGGTCTCCGACCGGATGCGCGATGCCCACAGATTGTCGGACGTTCCCGGTCCGATGGCGCGCAGTGCACCGGTCGCGTGATCGAGCTCCGACAGCGCCTCAGCCTGAAGTCCGAGAAGGCGGAGCATCGCGGCCCGCTCGTAGTGGACCGCCAGGAGCGCTCCGGTGTCACGGTGCTCGCGTTCGGCGTCGGCGGCGCGGTCGAGGGCCGCCAGGGCGTCGTAGAGGCGGTACATCTTCTTCAGGACATTGCTGAGGGCGACGTAGGCGCGTGGCAGCCTGTGCGGAGCGCCGGCCTGCCGAAGGGCAGCGATGGCCTCCACGATAAGGGCGAGCTGCCGTTCCAGACCGTCTGCCCCCTCGCTGGCCCGGGCCAGACTGAGAAGGCTCTCTGCGAGCAGAGCCGTGGGCTCACCTCGGCGGAGCTGTGCTACGGACTGTCGCAGCCCCGTCGTCAGCAGTTCCCGGTCGAGGCCCCGCGACTGCCGCAGCACGGTCGGGAGCAGGTTGACCGGCAGCACGATGACGGGAGCGCCGATACCGATCGCGGAGAAGGACTCCTCCTTCATGACCAGCGAGACGAACCTGCCATCCATGTCGAGCCGTCGCATGTCCGCCTCGAGTTCGTCACCGGACGTCACAAGCGCTCCTCAAGCTTCCGCAACGCGAACTCCCTTAAGACGAGGAGCATCTCGTTGGCGATCAGGTTCTCCGGCTCGCGTTCCAGCGCCTCGCCGGTCGCCGAGACCGCCGCGTGCAGGTCGCCCCTCGCGAAGTGCGTCATGCCGGTGTAGGCGAGGGCGGTCACGTCGTCGGGACGGAGTGCTCGATAGCGGTTCATCGCTGACAGGGCGGCGACGGGGCGGCCGAGGGCCAGTTCGAGCAGGGCGACCTCGTAGTGCGCCCGGGGCTGATCCGGCATGAGGTCCGCTGCCATGCGCAGGGCCTGAACGGCTCTGAGGAGGTCGTTCCGCTCGGCGTCACTGAGCACTGCAGCAGGGAGTACAGAGTCGGGGATCACTGCCCGGTAGGCCAGGCCCAGGCCCAACCAGGCACGGGGGGAGTACTGGTGCCAGGCGAGACCGGAGACCAAGTGGTCGACCGCAGGCTCCCGTTGTCCGTCGAGATACAGTTCCAGGCCTCTCTCCAGCCTGCCGGCGATCACGTCGTCGGAAGGCCTCGCCTCATCCAGGACCCGGAGTCGGTAGTCGGCCAGAACGCCGACGACACCGTCGGGATCACGCTCCCGGGCCCGCTCGAAGCAGAGCTTGCTCTGCTCTGGGCTGAGCGGCGCGAGCTCATCCCCGAGCTGGGCCATGGCCATGGCGCGCCGTGTCGCGCCCTCGTCCTCGTCCTCGTCGTCGACCGCCCTGGTGAGGGTGTCGACCGCGGAACGGTACGCGCCGGACTCTACGTAGAGGCCGACCAAAAGGCGCTTCGGCAGTCCATGAGGAACTCCGGTCGCGACCGCGCGGACCAGGTGCCGCTTGGCCCGCTCCCGGCGTCCGAGCCGCTGCTCGAGCTCGAATGCCCGCAGGTGCAGGTCGCAGAGGCCGGCCGAAAGATACGCGGGGGTGAGCTCGCGGTCACCCCCGGCGCGCTCGACGGCGTCGCGGAAGACCCAGCGCTGCGCCGCCGCGGCCAGCGCGATCTGCCGCTCGACCTGGCTCAGGGCATCTTCCAGGCCGACCCCGGTGCGCAGTGCGCGGACCGCGGCCGCAAGGGCGGGATCGAACGCCAACCGGATCCGGCCGGACTCGACCAGGTCCTCGTCGACATCACCGAAAGCTGCGAGGAACTCCCACTGGGGCGTGGGACGGCCCTCATCAGGCGAAGTGGTCATAGTCGACGTCGCCGAGGAAGACGGACGGCAACTGTTCTTCCGGCACCTGCGAAAGCGGCGCCCCTGCGTCCAGCCGACTGGTGAGCGTCGCCCGTCTCAGCAGTCGCCGCCGGATGCCTTTGGCCCTGAACAGCGGTGTCAGGTCGCCGTACCCGACCACCTGGGTTCCGATGTTGCGCGACGCGGTGACCCGTACCCCGGCGCGGCCACCGACTGCGGGCACCTCGGCCCGGGTGGTCAAGTCGATCCCGCCCTGCGCGCCACCGGAGACGAGAACCGTGCCCTGCTCGGCCCGGATGACCTCGGTGACGACCACGAGGTCGTCGTCCCATTTGCCCGCCTCGTTCAGAGCCACGATCTCCGACTCCAGGGCGAGCAGGTCCTCGATGGCCTCGACCACACACGCCTCGGCCTGGAACCACACCGCACCCTCGCGCGAGAACTTGATGGACATCGCCACCCCGGCCGGCGCCGCCCACGGCCCCGATGCCACTTCGGCGGTGCCGCCGACGGTCACCTCGACTCCACCCGACGATGCATACGCCATCGTCCCGACCGATTCGCACCCGCGCGCCTCGAACCGCACCCCGAAGTCGGCGAGCCCACCCAGCCGTTCGAACTCGTACCCGACCATCCGACCGACGTCACCGAGGCCGATCCGGACCGTGGGGAGCCACGTGGCGGAGTAGCCGAACCGTTCCCGAAGTTCTTTGGTGTACCGCGCGCTGACGCTCACTGATCCGACCCCTCCGCACCCGCAGGCGCGCCCCCTCGGCGGTGAGTAAAGGCCTCTATGGTAACGGGAGCAGGCCTCGCCGCTGAGGGATCGCCAGAATCCAGCACGGATCCGGCACAGGTTTTCCGAACGCAACAGAAGCGGCCGTCCATCGAAATGAACAACCGCTCCTGACCTGCGACTTCACCTGAGTTGGAGCAGGGGGAACACCACTACACATTGAAGCGGAACGTGCACTACAGCGCCCCCACCTGCGGAAACGCGCTCCCGCCGCTCCAAGTCAGCACAGAATCAGCACCGTCATAGAGACCGTCGCACGAATAGTCCGACTCGTCGCCCAGGGGCTCCACAGGGAGCCGCGCGCGCCCAGCGACGGCCCGCCTCTTCACCTGAATGCCTCTGCCACGTTGACCCCCATCCGCCCCGGCCATCGCATGGAGTGGGGAACACGAGCCCGCGCGGGGCCATCGGAAGGCAGGAAAGGGCGCTATGTACGTTCGCACCATCTATGCAACGGGTGATCCGGCCGAGCTCGACGGGGTCGCCGAGGCCCTCCGGACCGACGGGCGCGCGCTGCTGTCGACGCAGCCGGGCTTTCGCGGGATGGGCCTGCTCGCCGACCGCGAGCTCGGCAAGCTCCTGGTGGGATCGTGGTGGGAGGACGAGGCCTCCCGGCAGGCCAGCTACGAGAACCTGAGCAAGCGGCGGGCCGAGATGATGGCGCCCTTCGCGCAGACCGTGACGGTCGACAACTGGGAAGCGGCGGTCGCCCGGCGCGCAGAGGAACTCGGGCCGGGCGCGGGGTTCCGGCTGGTCCGCATGGACGTCGAGCCGCCCGGCATCGACCTGCTGGTGGACACTTTCCGCGACACCTCACTGCCCAAGGTCCAGGAGATCCCCGGACTGGCCGGCATCTCCCTGCTCATCGACCGCGATCGAGGCAGAGCCGCTGTCGGCGCGCTCTACACCGACCGCGACGCACTCGTGGCCTCCCGTGGCGCCGTCGCGGCGGTCCGCGGAGAGGTCGCGACGAAGGCCCACGTGACCACCCGCAGCCTGGAGGAATTCGAGGTGGTCCTCGCCACGGCGGTCCCCCACACCTGACCCTGCGCCCCTCGCGCGCCTTCCCACTCGGACCGACACCGCGATTCCAAGTCGGCACCAGGTCGGCACGGGAATGCGGAAGGGGTCGGACTCGACAGAGTCCGACCCCTTCTGACCTGCATGTTTGCCACGTCAGCGACGTGGTGCCAATCCGTCCGCTCAGACGTTGAAGCGGAATTCGACCACGTCGCCGTCCTGCATGACGTAGTCCTTGCCCTCCATGCGGGCCTTGCCCTTGGCGCGGGCTTCGGGGACCGAGCCGCATTCGACGAGGTCCGCGAAGGAGATGACCTCGGCCTTGATGAAGCCGCGCTGGAAGTCGGTGTGGATCACGCCGGCCGCCTCGGGGGCCGTCGCGCCCTGCTTGATCGTCCAGGCGCGGGTTTCCTTCGGGCCGGCCGTCAGGTAGGTCTGCAGGCCCAGGGTGGCGAAGCCGACGCGGCCGAGGGTGGCCAGGCCCGGCTCGTCCTGGCCGACCGACTGGAGGAGCTCGAGGGCCTCCTCGTCGTCCAGCTCCGAGAGGTCCTGCTCCAGCTTCGCGTTCAGGAAGATGGCCTCCGCCGGGGCGACCAGGGCGCTCTGCTCCGCCTTGAAGGCGTCGTCCACCAGCTCGTCCTCGTCCACGTTGAAGACGTAGAGGAACGGCTTCGTGGTCAGCAGGTGCAGCTCGTGGAGGAGGTCGCCCTGCTCCGTGCCCTTGGTGATGCCGTGCGAGAAGAGGGTGTCGCCCGCTTCGAGGATCTTCTTCGCCTCGACGACCGCGGCCAGGACCGCGACCTTCTCCTTCTGGAGGCGGGACTCCTTCGTCAGGCGCGGCTCCGCCTTCTCGATGGACTGGAGGTCGGCGAGGATCAGCTCGGTGTTGATCGTCTCGATGTCGTCCTTGGGCGAGACCTTGCCGTCGACGTGCACGACGTTCTCGTCCTTGAAGGCGCGGATGACCTGGCAGATCGCGTCCGACTCGCGGATGTTCGCGAGGAACTTGTTGCCGAGGCCCTCGCCCTCCGAGGCGCCGCGCACGATGCCCGCGATGTCGACGAAGTCGACCGTCGCCGGGAGGATGCGCTGCGAGCCGAAGATGCCGGCGAGCACGGCCAGGCGCGGGTCCGGGACGCCGACGACGCCGACGTTCGGCTCGATGGTGGCGAACGGGTAGTTGGCCGCCAGCACGTCGTTCTTGGTCAGGGCGTTGAACAGGGTCGACTTGCCGACATTCGGCAGGCCGACGATTCCGATCGTGAGCGACACGTTGGCGACTTCCCGTAGCTGGAGGGGGCGGCGGCCCGGGAGTGGGCCACCGGACAGTTTACTTTCCGATGAGTGGCAGTCGTTGTACGCGTGTCCCCACACCGATACCGCGCTCGGCCCGCCTAGCGTGGTGGGGTGGAGCACTACAGGACGCACTCGGTGGATCACCCGCAGCGACAGCAACAGCAGCAGCCGCGCCGCCCGGCCCCGGCGGCGCAGCCCATCGGCGGCGTACCCGCCCAGGGCGGCGGCGGCCGGCCCCGGCCCGCGCCCGCCCGGCGGCTGCCGCGGCCCCGGCTGACCGGGCTCGGCGGCGGGCTGTTCGCCTGCGTCGCGATGACCCTGGCCGCCGGGATCGCCTGGCTGCTCTTCGGCGGCTCGCTGCTCGCGTACGGGCTGCTCTTCCTGCCCGTCGCGGCGGCCACCGCCCTCTGGGTGCGGCCGGCCGACCTGATCACCGCCCCGATCTCCGCCCCGATCGCCTTCGCCGCCGGATTGTGGCCCATCTCCGGCGGCTCCGGCGGCTTCGGCGCGGAGCTCATGGGCATCGTGTCCGCCCTGTCGCTGCACGCCGGCTGGCTGTACGGGGGGACCCTCGTCTCGGCGCTGATCGTCGTCGTGCGGAAGGCCGTGCTCATCTCGCGGCGCAGGCTCCCCCGCCGGACCGCCTGAGCCGCCTGAGCGCCTAAGACGTGCCCGAACCGCTCGCCGCCCGCGCCGCCATCGCCGCGCCCACGATGCCCGCGTTGTTCTGGAGCTTCGCCGGGACGATCTCGGCCCGTACGTCCTCGATCAGCGGAAGGAACTTCTCCGGCTTGCGGCTCACGCCGCCGCCGATGATGAACAGGTCCGGGGAGAAGAGCATCTCCACGTGCTCCAGGTAGCGCTGCACCCGGTGCGCCCAGCGCTCCCAGGTCAGCTCCCCGTCCTCCTTGGCCTTGACCGACGCCCGCTTCTCCGCGTCGTGGCCCTTCAGCTCCAGGTGCCCGAGCTCCGTGTTCGGCACCAGCCGGCCGTCCGTGAACAGTGCGCTGCCGATGCCCGTGCCGAGCGTCAGCAGGATCACCGTCCCGCCTCGGCCCTTGCCCGCGCCGTACGTCATCTCCGCGATCCCGGCCGCGTCCGCGTCGTTGAGCACCGTGACCGGCCGGCCCCCGAGCCGCTGCGACAGCAGGGCGGCCGTGTCGACGCCGATCCAGCCCTTGTCCATGTTGGCCGCCGTACGGGTGACCCCGCCGGTGACCACCCCCGGGAACGTCACCCCCACGGGTCCGTCCCAGTCGAAGTGGCGCACCACCTCGACGACACAGCCGGCCACCCCGTCGGGGGTGGCCGGCTGCGGTGTCAGTACCTTGTGGCGCTCCTGCGCCAGCTCGCCACGGTCCAGGTCCACGGGAGCGCCCTTGATCCCTGAACCACCGATGTCCACGCCGAAGATCTGCATGGAATCACCGTACGAAACGAAGAGGGCTACTTCTCGGCGACCAGCGAGGCCGCTTCCGCGCGCAGGTCGCGGCGCAGCTCCTTGGGCAGCGAGAAGACGATCGACTCCTCGGCGGTCTTGACGATCTCGACGTCCGCGTAGCCGCGCGCCGCCAGCCACTCCAGGACCTCCTCGACCAGCACCTCCGGCACCGAGGCGCCCGAGGTCAGGCCCACCGTGGTGACGCCCTCCAGCCAGGCCTCGTCGATCTCGCTCGCGAAGTCGACGAGGTACGCGGCGTCCGCGCCGGCGTCGAGGGCGACCTCGACCAGCCGGATCGAGTTCGAGGAGTTCTTGGAGCCGACGACGATGACCAGGTCGGAGTCGGCGCCCATCACCTTGACCGCCGCCTGGCGGTTCGAGGTGGCGTAGCAGATGTCGTCGCTCGGCGGCGAGACCAGCAGCGGGAACTTGGTCTTCAGCGCGTCGACCGTCTCCATGGTCTCGTCGACCGAGAGGGTGGTCTGGGACAGCCACACGACCTTCGACTCGTCGCGCACGACGACCTTGTCCACGTCGTCCGGGCCGTCCACGATCGTGATGTGCTCCGGGGCCTCGCCCGAGGTGCCGATGACCTCCTCGTGGCCCTCGTGGCCGATGAGGAGGATGTCGAAGTCCTCGTTCGCGTACCGGATGGCTTCCTTGTGCACCTTGGTGACCAGCGGGCAGGTCGCGTCGATCGTCGCGAGCTTGCCGCGCGCCGCCTCCTCGTGCACCACCGGGGCCACGCCGTGCGCGGAGAACATCACGATGGAGCCCTCGGGCACCTCCTCCGTCCGCTCGACGAAGATGGCGCCCTTCTTCTCCAGCGTCTGGACGACGTACTTGTTGTGCACGATCTCGTGGCGGACGTAGACCGGCGCACCGTACTGCTCGAGAGCCTTCTCGACGGCGATCACGGCTCGGTCCACGCCCGCGCAGTAGCCGCGCGGGGCGGCGAGCAGGACGCGTCGGGAAGCGGGAACAGGGGCGGCAGCAGTCATGCGGTCCATCGTACGGGGGTCTCCAGGAGGCCGGGCGTCGCCCGTTCGGCACAGACTGGGGCGAACGTACGAACCGCTCGCCCCCCGGAGGAATGATGGCGTCCGTGACGGACCCCGGTACGGCGCCGAAGGCGGCCCTCCGCCGGAGCCTCGGATTCCGGGACCTGGTCGTGTACGGGCTCCTGTTCATCGCCCCCATGGCCCCGGTCGGGGTCTTCGGCACGCTCGACGCGAAATCGCACGGCGCCGTCGCGCTCGTCTACCTCTGCGCCACGGTCGCGATGGCCTTCACGGCCTTCTCGTACGCGCAGATGGTCCGGGTGGCCCCGCAGGCCGGCTCGGTCTTCACGTACGCCCGCAAGGGGCTGGGCGAGGGCGCCGGGCTGATCGCCGGCTGGATGGCGATGCTCGACTACCTGCTGATCCCGGCGGTCGCCTACCTCTTCTCCGGGATCGCGATGAACGCGTTGGTCCCGGAGGTCTCGCGGTGGGTGTGGACGGCGCTGGCGGTGCTGGTGACCACCGCGCTGAACCTGTGGGGCGTACGGGCGGCCGCGCGCGTCGGCTTCGCGGTGCTGGCGATGGAGATCGCGGTGCTGCTGGTCTTCGTGGCGGCCGCGACGACGGTGCTGGCCCAAGGCGGGGCGCAGCGCGGCTGGCTGTCTCCGCTGACCGGGGACGGCTCGCTGGGCTTCTCCTCGGCGGCGGTCCTGGGCGCGGTGTCGGTGGCGGTCCTGTCGTACCTCGGCTTCGACGCGATCGCCTCGTTCGCGGAGGAGGTGACGGGGGGCTCGGCGCGGGTGGCGCGCGCGGTGCTGTTCTGCCTGGCGCTGGCCGGGGTGCTGTTCGTCGTGCAGAGCTACCTGGCGGCGCTGCTGATGCCGGTGTCCTCGGCACAGCTGGCGGCCGATCCGGCGCAGCAGGGCCCGGCGTTCTACACGGCGGTGGAGTCCTCGGTCGGGACCTGGCTGCACGACCTGGTCGCGGTCAGCAAGGCGATCGGGGCGGCCTTCGCGGCGCTGGCGGGGCAGGCGGCGGCGGGCCGGCTGGTGTTCGCGATGGCCCGCGAGCGGCGGCTGCCGGGGGCGCTGGCGCGCACCTCGGACGGGACCCCGCGGCCGGCGCTGCTGGTGGCGGCGACGATCACGCTGGTCGCGGCGGTGTGGGCGGCCCGCCGCGACGACGGGCTCGACCAGCTGGTCTCGGTGGTGGACGTGGGCGCGCTGGTGGCGTTCACGCTGCTGCACGCCTCGGTGGTCGGCTGGTTCGTGGTGAAGCGCGGGGCGGGCGCGCCGATCTGGTGGAAGCACCTGCTGATGCCGGTGCTGGGCGCGGCGGTGACCGTCGCGGTGATCGTCGAGGCGGCCTGGACGGCGCAGCTGGTCGGCGCGGTCTGGCTGGCGGCGGGTCTGGCGGTCCTCGTCCTTCAGGGAACCCGCCCGACCCGGCGCGACCGGCCGGATCCCGACACCACCGGCGGCCCCTGAGACGCTGTCAGTGTGGCTGTCGGCGCGGGCGGATAGCCTGCGCACATGGGTCTGAATACGTCGGCTGACGCGCCGCTGCCGGTCGGTCAGGTGTCCCGGCTCATCGGGGGCTGGATCGACCGGCTGGGCCAGGTGTGGGTGGAGGGGCAGATCACGCAGCTCTCGCGGCGGCCGGGGGCGGGGGTGGTCTTCCTGACGCTGCGCGACCCCTCGCACGACATCTCGCTCAGCGTCACCTGCTTCCGCCAGGTCTTCGACGAGGTCGCGGACGCGGTGACGGAGGGCGCGCGGGTCGTCGTCCTGGCCAAGCCGGAGTGGTACGCCCCGCGCGGGCAGCTGTCGCTGCGGGCGACCGAGATACGGCCCGTCGGCATCGGCGAGCTGCTCGCCCGGCTGGAGAAGCTCAAGCGCTCGCTCGCCTCCGAGGGGCTGTTCGCGCTGGACCGCAAGAAGCCGCTGCCCTTCCTGCCGCAGCTGATCGGGCTGGTGGTCGGGCGGGCCTCGGCGGCCGAGCGCGACGTACTGGAGAACGCCCGGCGGCGCTGGCCCGCGGTCCGCTTCGAGGTGCGCAACGTGGCGGTCCAGGGGGTGAACGCGGTGCCCCAGGTGATCAGGGCGGTCAAGGAGCTCGACGACCTGGACGAGGTCGACGTGATCATCGTGGCGCGCGGCGGCGGCAGCGTGGAGGACCTGCTGCCGTTCTCCGACGAGGAGGTCGTACGGACGGTCGCGGCGGCCCGTACGCCCGTGGTCTCGGCGATCGGGCACGAGCCGGACTCCCCGCTGCTGGATCTCGTCGCGGACCTGCGGGCGTCCACGCCCACCGACGCGGCGAAGAAGGTGGTCCCGGACGTGGGCGAGGAGCTGGAGCGGGTACGCCAGCTCCAGGGCCGGGGGCTCCGGGCGGTGCGCGGGCTGCTCGACCGGGAGGAGCGGGGGCTCGCGCACGCGCTGGCCCGGCCGGTCTTCGTCCATCCGCAGCGGATGGTGGAGACCCGCGAGGCCGAGCTGGAGGCCCTGCTGGGGCGCACCCGGCGGACGCTGGGGCACCTGCTGGACCGGGCCGATTCCGAGCTGGCGCACACCCTGGCCCGGGTGGTGGCTCTGTCCCCGGCCGCGACGCTGGAGCGGGGGTACGCCGTACTCCAGCGGGCGGACGGGCACGTGGTGCGCTCGCCGGAGGAGGTCTCGGGGGACGAGGTGCTGCGGGCGCGGGTGGCGGAGGGCGAGTTCTCCGTACGGGTGGCGGGGCCCGGCGCCGAGTGAGCCGGCCGGCCCGGACACCCGGAAGATATTCGATGCACTGCACACATAAGGCGGAACGGGAATGACGGAAACCGATACCTCGTTGGGGTACGAGCAGGCCCGGGACGAGCTCATCGAGGTCGTCCGCAAGCTGGAGGCCGGCGGCACGTCGCTGGAGGACTCCCTCGCGCTCTGGGAGCGCGGCGAAGAGCTCGCACAGGTCTGCCGGCACTGGCTGGAGGGCGCTCGCGCCCGGCTCGACTCGGCGCTGGCGGCCCGCGAAGCGGGGGCCGGCGGGGCCGACGGCGCCCGTGAGGGCGGCGGGGGTGGCGAGCGGGACGCCTGAGAGGCGGACCAAACGTGATGTGAGTCATTCCCAAGCCGATTTAGTTGAAAGTTCTACAACTTCCGGCTTAGAGTCGAGGCATCGCTTCACCCCCCGCATGTATGGAAGAAGGCTTTCCGATGTCTCTCGTTCTCGACTCCGCCGCCCAGGACCTGCTCTTCCGCGAGGCCCGCACCGCCAACTCGTTCTCCGACGAGCCGGTGACCGAGGAGCAGATCCAGGCGATCTACGACCTGGTGAAGTTCGGCCCCACCGCCTTCAACGGCACCCCGCTGCGCATCACCCTGGTCCGCTCCCCCGAGGCCCGCGAGCGCCTGGTGAAGCACATGGCGGAGGGCAACCAGGCCAAGACCGCCGCCGCGCCGCTCGTCGCGATCCTCTCCGCGGACAACGAGTTCCACGAGGAGCTGCCGCGCCTGCTGCCGCACTTCCCGCCGGCCAAGGACATGTTCTTCTCCGAGCGCCCGGTGCGTGAGCAGTCCGCGCTGGTGAACGGCGCCCTTCAGGCCGCGTACTTCATCGTGGGCGTCCGCGCCGCCGGCCTGGCCGCGGGCCCGATGACCGGCGCCGACCTCGCCGGCATCCAGAAGGAGTTCCTGGACGCCGACCACACCCCGATCATG
Organism: Streptomyces sp. NRRL S-244; assembly: GCF_000717915.1. Taxonomy (GTDB): domain Bacteria; phylum Actinomycetota; class Actinomycetes; order Streptomycetales; family Streptomycetaceae; genus Streptomyces. The sequence continues at coordinate 80,976 of NZ_JOCX01000018.1, read as the reverse complement.
GTCGTCAACATCGGCAAGCCGGGCGAGGACGCCTGGTTCGACCGCTCCCCGCGCCTGGGCTTCGACGAGGTCATCACCACCGTCTGAGTCCCGACACTCCGGACATCCGGACATCCGGGTATCCCGGGTATCGGGACATCCGCACAGGTACGCAGAAGGCCGCTCCCCGGGATCCCGGGGAGCGGCCTTCTCGCATGCCACTCGGGCTACTGCTGCGCGCCCTGCCTGAACTCCAGCGCCGCCGCCATCGCGCCCAGCTCCTCGAACGAGGCCGTGCCGGTCACCACCGTGGCGTGCCCCTGCTCCTGCCGGACGAGGGCGTCGTACTTCTCGCCCTCCCAGCGCTCCCAGACCAGGTCTCCGACCTGCTGCGTCTGCCCGGTGGCCTTCGCGTTCCGGGTGACGCCGGCCAGGTGCTTGGCCGAGGCGTCGCTGGACTGCTCGATCGCGACGTACTGCCCCTTCGGGTCCAGGAAGCCCAGGTGCCAGGCGTTCGCGGACTTGCGGTCGTACGTCACCGAGGTCGCGCGCCACTGCTCGGGGAGCCCCACGGGCGCGGCCACCGGATACGGCGCCGCGCGCCGCGCGGTGATCGTCTCCACCCGGTAGTCGACCACGTGTGTCGGATCGGCCTTGTCGTCATGTGGGACGAAGATGTAGATCCCGGCGACGACGATACCGATCACCGCCAGCGACCGGACCATGTCCCAGACCGTCTGCTTGCCCTTCATACCTGCCACGCCACCATCGTCCCCCATGACCGGGAGTGATCTCCGCCGGGGTCGGCGCGGCGCCCTCACGGGTCCGCGAGATGTTCCGCAAGATGTCCGCTCACGCCAATCGCCTGACCGATACGGCGCTCATACGTGACCCGGTCTGCTCAATTTGTCGACGTACCGATAGAGTTCCAGCACCCTCACTTCCCGGCCGTCGCCGTACAGAAAGGTGCGCTCCGATGACCGAGCACAACCTGCCGCCCCAGCTCGAAGTCTCTCCGGAGGCCCCCGACCGCAACCTCGCCCTGGAACTCGTCCGGGTGACCGAGGCCGCTGCCATGGCCGCGGGCCGGTGGGTCGGGCGCGGCGACAAGCTCGGCGCCGACGGCGCCGCGGTCAACGCGATGCGGACCCTGATCTCCACCGTCTCGATGAACGGCGTCGTCGTCATCGGCGAGGGCGAGAAGGACGAAGCCCCGATGCTGTTCAACGGCGAGCGGGTCGGCGACGGCACCGGCGCCGAGGTCGACATCGCCGTGGACCCGATCGACGGCACGACGCTGAACGCCAAGGGCATGCCGAACGCGATCGCCGTCCTGGCCGCCGCCGACCGCGGCACCATGTTCGACCCGTCCGCGGTCTTCTACATGGAGAAGCTGGTCACCGGGCCCGAGGCCGCCGACTTCGTCGACATCAACGCCCCCGTCTCGGTCAACATCCGGCGCGTCGCCAAGGCCAAGAACATGGCCGTCGAGGACGTCACCGTGATCATCCTGGACCGCCCCCGCCACGAGGGCATCGTCAAGGAGATCCGCGAGACCGGCGCCCGGATCAAGTTCATCTCGGACGGCGACGTCGCGGGCTCGGTCATGGCGGTGCGCGAGGGCACCGGCGTGGACCTGCTCCTCGGCATCGGCGGCACCCCCGAGGGCATCATCTCGGCCTGCGCCATCAAGTGCCTCGGCGGCACCATCCAGGGCAAGCTGTGGCCGAAGGACGAGGCCGAGCGCCAGAAGGCCATCGACGCGGGTCACGACCTGGACCGCGTCCTGCACACCAACGACCTGGTCTCCGGCGACAACGTCTTCTTCGTCGCCACCGGCATCACGGACGGCGAGCTGCTGCGCGGCGTCCACTACCGCTCGGAGACGGCGACCACGTCCTCGCTGGTCATGCGCTCGAAGTCGGGCACGATCCGGCAGATCGACTCGACGCACCGCCTGTCGAAGCTGCGCGCGTACAGCGCGATCGACTTCGACCGCGCCCAGTAGGAGCCTGCGCACAGGGCAGCAGGTACGGCGAGAGGGGCGCCACCGCGTGCGGCGGTGGCGCCCCTCTCGCTTTCGTGTGTACGGGGCTCAGCCCGCGGCGGCTATCGGCCCGGCTCCCGGCGCCTGGCGCAGTTCCGCCGCCCGGCGCCTGCGGCGGGCCAGCACCACGCGGCGCTCGGCCGCGGTGAGCCCGCCCCACACCCCGTACGGCTCGGGCTGGAGCAGTGCGTGCTCGCGGCAGGCGACCATCACCGGGCAGCGCGCGCAGACGCGCTTCGCGGCCTCCTCGCGGGAGAGCCGGGCCGCCGTCGGCTCCTTGGAGGGGGCGAAGAACAGCCCCGCCTCGTCCCTGCGGCACACCGCCTCCGCGTGCCATGGGCCGTCATCTTCCCTCGCCGGCACCCGCGGCTTCGGTACGGCGGCCGGACGCGCCTGAAGGCTCGGTACGGCGGCTACCTGCAGGGACTGATGCGGCGGATGCGGCACGGCCTACTCCTGACGACGTATACGCAAGCGAGAGACGATGCACCTGTCCCTACCCGCTGTGCGCGCCCCTATGCACTGCGTGGGGCAAGGGCGCCGCCCCGCCGAACTTCGACCGAAACGCGACGCCCGCGCACACCGTCACGTGCCCGCGCACGCCCGGCCGGATTCCGCCGCCGTCGCCCCGGGTGGCGCGGCCCGCGGACCCGCTACTCCCGGAGGCGCTGCCGGCTGGAGGCCCTACCCCTGGAGGCGCTTGCGCAGCTTGAGGGCCAGGTCGACCAGGCGGGCGCCGAGCTTGGGCCGGGCCTCGATGTTGCCCAGCAGGGCGAAGCCGCGGATGATCACGACCGGGGCGCTCGGGTCGGTGGTGTCGGCGCGGCCCTCCCCGTGCACCTCGAAGTTGCCGAGGACCCCGCTGCCGTAGCCGCGGAGCGTCACGTTCTCCGGGACCGTGATCTCGACGTTGCCGAGCACGCTCGTCACGTCGATCTCGGTGACCTGCTGCTCGAAGACGGCCTCGGTGAGGTCGATGGTGACGTCGCCGAGGACGCAGACCACGCGGGTGTGCGCGCCGGGCCGCCAGCCGCCCTTGCGGGTGGAGCTGCTGCACACGGCGACCACGGTCTCCGCGACCGCGCCGCCGGCCTGGCCGGCGGCGGCCGGGGTCGGGCCCGGGGCCGGATGCTGTCCGTACGCGGGCGCCGCCGCGGCCGGGCCGCCGGGCGCCGGGAGGTCCCGTACGAGCACCTCCAGCTCCCCGACGGTCTTCACGGCGTACAGCGAATCCAGCCGCTCGGAGTGCTCGTCGGCGGTCAGCCGGCCCTCGGCGAGGGCGTCGGCCAGAATGTGCGCGATCCGGTCGCGGTCGGCGTCGGAGGCCCGCAGGTCGGCGGGCGCGGCAGGCTTCTTTTCCAGGTCCACGTCGGCCAGCATAGCGATACGCGATAGATCGCGATAGTTGACAGTGAGCCTTACCTCACAGACACAGTCCCGGACGGAGGTCCTACGCTGGATAGCCGCGCTGCCAATTGGTCGTCAGCGCCGTCTGCCGAGTGAGGAATGACTGCCGTCATGCCAGAGTTTGCGTACACCGACCTTCTGCCCCTGGGCGAGGACACCACCCCCTACCGGCTGGTGACCTCGGAGGGCGTCTCGACCTTCGAGGCCGACGGCCGTACGTTCCTCAAGGTCGAGCCCGAGGCGCTGCGCAAGCTCGCCGAAGAGGCCATCCACGACATCCAGCACTTCCTGCGCCCCGCGCACCTCGCGCAGCTGCGCCGGATCATCGACGACCCCGAGGCCTCGTCGAACGACAAGTTCGTCGCCCTCGACCTGCTCAAGAACGCGAACATCGCGGCGGCCGGCGTCCTGCCGATGTGCCAGGACACGGGCACGGCGATCGTGATGGGCAAGCGCGGCCAGAACGTCCTGACGGAGGGCGCCGACGAGGCGGCCCTGTCCCGCGGGATCTACGACGCGTACACGCGGCTGAACCTGCGCTACTCGCAGATGGCCCCGCTCACCATGTGGGACGAGAAGAACACCGGCTCGAACCTGCCCGCGCAGATCGAGCTGTACGCGACCGACGGCGGCGCGTACAAGTTCCTCTTCATGGCCAAGGGCGGCGGCTCGGCCAACAAGTCCTTCCTCTACCAGGAGACGAAGGCGGTCCTCAACGAGGCCTCCATGATGAAGTTCCTGGAGGAGAAGATCCGCTCGCTCGGTACGGCGGCCTGCCCGCCCTACCACCTGGCGATCGTGGTCGGCGGCACCTCGGCGGAGCACGCGCTCAAGACGGCCAAGTACGCCTCGGCCCACTACCTCGACGAGCTGCCGCGCGAGGGCTCCCCGCTGGGCCACGGCTTCCGCGACGAGGCCCTCGAACAGCAGGTCTTCGAACTGACCCAGAAGATCGGCATCGGCGCGCAGTTCGGCGGCAAGTACTTCTGCCACGACGTGCGCGTCGTGCGGCTGCCGCGCCACGGCGCGTCGCTGCCGGTCGCGATCGCCGTGTCCTGCTCGGCGGACCGCCAGGCGACCGCGAAGATCACCGCGGAGGGCGTCTTCCTGGAGCAGCTGGAGCGCGACCCCGCCCGCTTCCTGCCGGAGACGACGGACGAGCACCTGAACGACGCGTCGGACGTGGTGTCGATCGACCTGAACCAGCCGATGGAGGACATCCTCGCCACGCTCACCAAGCACCCGGTGAAGACCCGCCTCTCCCTGACCGGCCCGCTGGTCGTGGCGCGCGACATCGCGCACGCCAAGATCAAGGAGCTGCTGGACTCGGGCGCGGAGATGCCGCAGTACCTGAAGGACCACCCGGTCTACTACGCCGGCCCGGCGAAGACCCCCGAGGGCTACGCCTCGGGCTCCTTCGGCCCGACCACGGCCGGCCGGATGGACTCGTACGTCGAGCAGTTCCAGGCGGCGGGCGGCTCGAAGGTCATGCTGGCCAAGGGCAACCGCTCGCAGCAGGTGACGGACGCGTGCGGCACGCACGGCGGCTTCTACCTCGGCTCGATCGGCGGCCCGGCGGCGCGCCTGGCCCAGGACTGCATCAAGAAGGTCGAGGTCCTGGAGTACGAGGAGCTCGGCATGGAGGCGGTCTGGAAGATCGAGGTCGAGGACTTCCCGGCGTTCATCGTCGTGGACGACAAGGGCAACGACTTCTTCCAGAACCCGGCCCCGGAGCCGACGTTCACCCACATCCCGGTCCGCGGCCCGGGCCTGGCGTAACCGGCGGGGCGGGACCGCCCCCACCACGGCGGGCCCCGGGGGCGATCACCCCCGGGGCCCGCCGCGCATCCCGCGCAGCAGTTCCGCCTCGACCGGGGTCGCGGCCAGGCCGTGCTCCCGTGCCGCGCGCAGCTGCGGGAGCGTGAACCCGTACACCTCGCGGACGGCCTTCAGCGGCACTCCGTCCGGCCCGCCGACGGCGAGGCGCACGGTGCCCTCCGCGGCGACGATGCGCTCGCGGAGCCACGGCGGGGGCGGTCCCCAGTCGCCGTCGCACGCCTGGACCACGTACGCGGAGCAGTACTGCTGCTCCTCCCAGCGCAGCCGGCCGTCGACGACGTGCTGCCACGCCTCGAACCGGCACGAGCCGCACGGCTCGCAGTGGAGCATCACCGAGTGTTCAGCCATCCGGGCAGCATCCTGTACCGGAGCGGCCACCGCATCCGGATAACGTCTACGGCATGACTGAGTCGTCCTTGCCCACCGCCCGCGACGTGCGGGTCATCGCCCATCGCGGGGCCTCCCACGAGCATCCCGAGCACACCCTCGCCGCCTATCGGCAGGCCATCGACGACGGCGCCGACGCGCTGGAGTGCGATGTGCGGCTGAGTGCCGACGGGCGGCTCGTGTGCGTGCACGACCGGCGGGTGGAGCGGACCTCCGACGGGCGCGGGGTCGTCTCCGCCATGACGTACGAGGAGCTGGCCGGGCTCGACTTCGGCGGCTGGAAGGGCGAGGCGCACCGCGGGGCGCAGGTGCTGCTCTTCGAGGACCTGCTCAAGGAGGTGCTGACCGCCGACCGGCCCGTCGGGCTGGCCGTCGAGACCAAGCACCCCACCCGCGCCGGCGGGCGCCTGGAGGCCGAGCTCGTACGGGTCCTCAGGGAGCACGGGCTCGCGGACGGCTCCGACGGCCGGGTCGAGGTGATGAGCTTCTCCCGCAACGCCCTGATCCGGCTGAACCGGCTGGCCCCCGGGCTGCCCGCCGTGTACCTCATCGAGCGGCGGCTGCGGCCCGCCCGGCCGCCGTTCGCCGGGCACGCCGGTCCCGGCATCGACCTGCTGCGCAAGGACCCGGGGCTGGTGGCGCGGCTGAAGGCCCGGGGGCTGCGGGTACGCGTCTGGACGGTCGACGAGCCGGAGGACGTGGAGCTCTGCGTCCGCCTGGGAGTGGACACGCTGATCACCAATCGGCCTCGGGAGGTCCGCGAGTACCTGCGCCGGTTGTGAGCCCGGATGGGAACACCCGGCCGGGTGTGCCGGCCGGGTGTGGGGGGTGCGGGTGGTGCGTTGGTGCGGGGCGGTGCGGTGCGGTGCCGTGCGGTGCCGTGCGGTGTTACGCGAAGCGCTGGCTCGCCGAGCCGTTGCAGGTCTGCAGCCGCAGCGGGTCGTGGGCGGCGGCCACGGTCAGGCACATGCCCGGGGCGGCCGCGGGGCGCAGGGTGGCGCCGTCGCGGACCCAGCTCTGGTTCGCGCCGCCGTGACAGTTCCAGATGATCAGGCCGGTGCCCGCGCCGTAGTTGGCGCCGGGGGCGTCCAGGCAGCGGTCGTGGGTGAGCTCGACGTGGACCGACTTGCGGGCCGCGTCGTACCACCAGCCCTGGTTGCGGCCGCCGTGGCAGTCCCAGCCCAGGACGGCCGTCTCATTGGCGCTGGAGCCGCCCTTCGCGTCGAGGCAGTTGCCGGTCGCCTCGTTCTTCAGCGGCGCGTAGAGGGAGTCCCAGGCCCCGGCCTGGAGGACGGGCGTTCCGGTGCTCGCCGGGTCGGCGCAGGAGGCCTCGCGCAGGCCCGAGCCGTAGAGCTGGGTCAGGCAGGACGCGAACGCCCCGTGGCCCCGGTAGTTGGGGTGGAAGGACTGGCGGGCGGTGTTCTCGTCCCACGGGAAGTGGTCCCCGAGGTCCAGGTACAGGCCGCGGGCCCAGGTGTCCTCCATGCAGACCTCGTGGCCCTGGAAGAGCCGCGAGTTGTCCAGGTACGTGGCCCCCGAGGCCAGCGCCGCCGCGCGCATGCCCTTCTCGAAGGTGGGCACCGCGTAGTTGCGGCCCCAGGCGGCGTCGGAGTCGTAGCCGGCGCAGCCTCCGGGGAGCTTGCCGGGGAAGTTCGGGTTGTCGTAGAAGTCGGGGCCGATGGGGCTGGGGTAGCCCATCACGACGAGCTTGTAGTCGGAGTCGGCGTAGCCCGCGTCGCGCATGACGGTCTTGAGGTCGGCGACCGTCGCCTCGACCTTGGGCTTCAGGCCGTCCACGCGCGCCTGCCAGCCCGGCCCGTACTTGGGCTCGCAGGTGCCCTGGCTGAGCACCCAGCGGGTCACGCAGTCGGTCATGACCGGGCCGAACTGGAGGTCGTCGTTGGCTCCGGCGACGAGCAGCACCATCTTGATCTTCGTATTGCGCGCCTTGACGGCGAGGCTGTCGCTCTGCACCAGCTCGTCGGCGTACTGCTTGCTGCCGCCGATCCGGATGTTGCCGGTGTAGCCGCCGGAGCAGGCGACGTTGAAGGTCAGGTCCGCCGGGATGCCGGTGCGGTGGATCGCGGAATCCGGCGAGCGGTGGCACTGGTTGTTCGGGGTGTTGGTCGCCGGGTCGTAGTTGCCCACGCCCTCGCCCGAAATCTCGCTGTCGCCGAGCGAGATCAGGCCGGTCTTGCGCTCGTTCAGCGGGCGGATCGCCGGGTCGCCGTAGATCTTGACGGCCTCCGCCGCGCGGATGGCCTCCAGTTCGGGCGAGAGCGGGGTGGCGGCGGCCGCGGGGCCGGTCGCCGCCTGGGCCATGGGGGTGATGGCGGTGACGCCCCCGAGGGCGGCCGCGATCGCCGCGACGGCGGCGAAGGTAGATCTGAGCCTGGGTTTCGTACGTACACGTGTCATGAACGCCTCCCCTATCGGTGTTACCCACGGTATTTACTGGCCGGTAGGGGACTTGGGAACACTTCGAACAAGACAATTGCTCAACTTTTTGAGGAGGCAACGAACATGACCGATGATCAGAACCAGGACGCCTACCGGATCGAGCACGACTCGATGGGCGAGGTACGGGTCCCCGCGCACGCCAAATGGCGGGCTCAGACCCAGCGCGCGGTGGAGAACTTCCCCGTCTCCGGGCAGCGCCTGGAGCGCGCCCACATCGAGGCCCTCGCCCTCGTCAAGGCCGCGGCCGCCGCGGTGAACGCGAAGCTGGGGGTGGTGGACGAGGACATCGCCGACGCGATCCGGTCCGCCGCTTCCGAGGTGGCCGAGGGCCGCTGGGACGAGCACTTCCCCGTCGACGTGTTCCAGACCGGGTCCGGCACCTCGTCGAACATGAACACCAACGAGGTCATCGCGACCCTGGCCGGCGAGCGGCTCGGCCGCGAGGTCCACCCCAACGACCACGTCAACGCCTCGCAGAGCTCCAACGACGTGTTCCCGTCGTCCATCCACATCGCCGCGACCGCCGCCGTCACCCGCGAGCTGATCCCGGCCCTGGAGCACCTCGCCGCCGCCCTGGAGCGCAAGGCCGCCGAGTTCGCGGAGGTGGTCAAGGCGGGCCGGACGCATCTGATGGACGCCACCCCGGTGACCCTGGGCCAGGAGTTCGGCGGGTACGCCGCCCAGGTGCGCTACGGCGTCGAGCGGCTGCGCGCCGCCCTGCCCCGGCTCGCCGAACTGCCGCTGGGCGGAACCGCGGTGGGCACCGGGATCAACACCCCGCCCGGGTTCTCCGCGGCCGTGATCGCCGAGGTGGCCGCCGCGACCGGGCTGCCGCTGACCGAGGCCCGCAACCACTTCGAGGCCCAGGGGGCGCGGGACGCGCTGGTGGAGACCTCGGGGATGCTCCGTACGATCGCCGTCTCCCTGACCAAGATCTCCAACGATCTGCGCTGGATGGCCTCGGGACCGCGCACAGGATTGGCCGAAATCAATCTGCCCGACCTCCAGCCGGGCTCCTCGATCATGCCCGGGAAGGTCAATCCGGTGGTCCCGGAGGCCGTACTGATGGTCGCCGCACAGGTGACCGGGAACGACACGACCGTCGCCGTCGCCGGCGCGGCCGGCAATTTCGAGCTCAATGTGATGCTCCCCGTGATGGCCAAGAACCTGCTGGAATCGATCCGGCTGCTCGGCAACGCGAGCCGCCTGCTGGCCGACCGCACGGTCGACGGGATCACCGCGAACGTGGCGCGGGCCAGGGAGTTCGCCGAGTCCTCCCCCTCCGTGGTGACCCCCCTGAACCGGTACATCGGCTACGAGGAGGCGGCCAAGGTCGCCAAGAAGGCGCTCGCCGAACGGAAGACGATCAGGGAGGTCGTGCTGGAGGCCGGGTACGTCGACCGCGGCGACCTGACGCTGGAACAGCTGGACGCGGCCCTCGACGTCCTGCGGATGACCCGGCCCTGAAAACGTCACAGCAGGAGGGCCGGATTCGGTCGTTTCCCGTCCCCGCGCACCTCCGTGACCTGCACCGCAGCGGGCGCGGGGGCCCCAGCCCTAAGATCTGCGCATGACAGGTACCGCAGGCCGCGGGGGCGGCGACGCGCAGGGCAGCCGCTGGCGGCCGGGTGAGCAGATCCTCTGGCGCTACCGCGATCACGCCCCGGGCCTGAAGGGCGCGGTCCACATCTGCCGCCCGGTGACGGTGGTCCAGGACACCGCCGACCTGCTGGCGGTGTGGATGGCCCCCGGCACCGAGTGCGTCAAGCCGGTGCTGGCCGACGGCACCTCCGTCCACGAGGAGCCGCTCGCCACCCGGTACACCGCCCCGCGCACCACCGCACGCTCGCGCTGGTTCGGCGCCGGCGTGCTGAAGCTGGCGCGGCCCGGGGACCCGTGGTCGGTGTGGCTGTTCTGGGACCACGGCTGGCGGTTCAAGAGCTGGTACGTGAACCTGGAGGAGCCGCGGACCCGGTGGTCCGGCGGGGTCGATTCCGTGGACCACTTCCTGGACATCTCCGTCTACCCCGACCGTACGTGGAAGTGGCGCGACGAGGACGAGTTCGCGCAGGCCCAGCGGGCCGGTCTGATGGACGGGGAACAGGCACGTCAGGTGCAGGCCGCGGGGCGGGCGGCGGTGGACGTGATCAAGTCGTGGGGGGCGCCGTTCTCCGACGGCTGGCAGGACTGGCGGCCGGATCCCGCCTGGGGGGTTCCGGCCCTTCCCGAGGACTGGGACCGCACTCCGGCGCATATGACCTCATGAGACCCTTGATGCGCCCCCGGGGTTCAACCGTAAGATCTCCCTCCGCAGGTCGCGCGCGGGAAGGCGCGCTGGGCCCCGAATCCGTAAATGTCGTGCCGTACGCGGGACTTGACCGGAGGTCAACGCAGAGCGAGAGGTAACGAGCGGGACGCGGAACCGCGGGGCGGTGGTGTCCCCGCCGCTGAGCGGGTATACCGCGACTGACCGAGTTGAGTGCAGCGCACATCGAGCGCAAACGGACGGAATTCCACGCGTGACGGAGTACCCCACCTCGCAGGAGGGCCCGCAGCCTGCCGCGGCCGCCGCGACACCGGCCCCGGGCGGCCCCGGCATGCCCGCCGCCCCCGGCGGCCGTGCGGAAGAGCTGGGCCACGGCAAGGCCCCCGTCCCCGCGGCCGAGGCCGTACGCGGCTCGGCCGCGGGCGGCGACGACCCCGTCCGCTCGGACGTCCCGCGCCCGCGCGGCGAGGGCGTACCCGCCCCGCAGGACGGCACGCCCCGGCCGGCGCGCGGCCGCGCGCGCGGCACGGCGGCATCGGGCGCGGCCGGCCGCCGCGGCCGCGACGCCGAGGCGGCGCGCAACGCCGTACGCGACGCCGCGGCAGCGGGCGGGTCCCGGCGGCGCGACGGCGAGGCGGCACGGAACGCCGCGCGCGACGCCGCGCACGGCGAGGACCCGGCCGGCCTGTCCGCCGCCCGGGCCCACGAGGCCCGCGGCGGGGCCCAGGACCGCCCGGCGCCGATACCGGACGCCTCCCGCCCCCGCACGGACGGGGACGAAGACCGAGACGGAGACGGAAACGCGGTAACCGCCGGGCAGGGCGCCGGAGTCGGCGAGGGCTCGGACCCGGCCGCGGACGCCGGGGCGGCCTACGGCGGCCCTGCCGCGGCCGAAGCCGAGGGTGGCGCGGCGGACGCGCAGGCGTACGGCCTGGGCGCCGGTACGGCGGACGGTGCGGTCGGCGGGGGTCTGCAAGGAGCCGAGGGCGGGGTCGCCCGGCGCGAAGGGGACCGGCTGCGGTTCGTCGGGGCCGCGACCCGCCGGATCGCCCGCGGCATCGACCTCGACGAGATCGTCCTCGGCCTGTGCCGGGCCACCGTGCCCACCTTCTCGGACGCCATCCTCGTCTACCTGCGCGATCCCCTCCCCGTGGGCGACGAACGTCCCGTCGGCCCGGTCGTTTTAAGGCTGCGCCGCACCGACCGGCTCCGGCCGATCGACGATCTGACGGGACCCGATTCCGCGGGGGCCGCGGGGGCCCCCGGGGCCGCGGGTTCCGGCGGCGAGCTCGACTTCAGCCAGCTGCCGCTGGTCGGCCCGCAGGGTGACCTGCCCGCGGCCGAGCTCTGCGAGATCCGCCCCGGCGGAGCCCTCGCCGAGGTGCTGCGCGGCGTCCGCCCGGTGTTCGGGTCCGCCGCCGGGGCCAAGGACGCGCTGCCGGAGCTGCTGGGCTCGGAGCACCCCGTACCGCGCGGCCAGCGGGCCATCCTCGCGCCGCTGCGCGGCCGCCGCCGCGTCATCGGCTCGGCGGTGTTCCTGCGCAGCCCCGAGCGGCCCGCGTTCGAGCAGAACGACCTCCTGGTCGCCGCCCAGCTGGCCACGCACACCGCACTCGGCATCGACAAGGCGGTCCTGTACGGCCGCGAGGCGTACATCGCCGACGAGCTCCAGCGCACCATGCTGCCCGACAGCCTCCCCCAGCCCACCGGGGTCCGGCTCGCCTCCCGCTACCTGCCCGCCGCCGAGACGGCCCGGGTCGGCGGCGACTGGTACGACGCGATACCGCTGCCCGGCAGCCGCGTCGCGCTCGTCGTCGGCGACGTCATGGGCCACTCCATGACGTCGGCCGCGATCATGGGCCAGCTCCGCACCACCGCCCAGACCCTGGCGCAGCTGGACCTGCCGCCCGCGGAGGTCCTGCACCACCTGGACGAGCAGGCGCAGCGCCTGGGCTCCGACCGGATGGCCACCTGCCTGTACGCGGTCTACGACCCCGTCTCGCACCGGATCACCATCGCCAACGCCGGCCACCCGCCACCCGTGCTCCTGCACCTGGGCGGCCGCGCCGAGGTGCTCCGGGTGCCGCCCGGCGCCCCCATCGGCGTCGGCGGCGTGGACTTCGAGGCCGTGGAGCTGGACGCGCCCGCCGGGGCCACCCTCCTGCTCTACACCGACGGGCTGGTCGAATCCCGGCTGCGCGACGTGTGGACCGGCATCGAGCAGCTGCGCGAGCGCCTGGCCACCACCGCCCAGCTGACCGGGCTGGACCACCCGCCGCCGCTGGAGGCCCTCTGCGACGACGTCCTGGACATGCTCGGGCCGGGCGACCGGGACGACGACATCGCGCTGCTCGCCGCCCGCTTCGACGGGATCGCGCCCAGCGACGTCGCGTACTGGTTCCTCGACCCGGAGGAGACCGCTCCGGGCCGCGCCCGCCGGTTCGCCCGCCGCGCGCTGACCCGGTGGGGCCTGGAGGAGCTCCAGGACTCCCTCGAACTGCTGGTCAGCGAGGTGGTCACGAACGCCGTGCGGTACGCCGAACGGCCCGTGACCCTGCGCCTGCTGCGGACGGACGTGCTGCGCTGCGAGGTCGGCGACGACTCCCCGCAGCTGCCGCGCCAGCGCCGGGCCCGGGACACCGACGAGGGCGGCCGCGGGCTGTTCCTGGTCAACCGGATGGCCCGCCGCTGGGGCGCGACCCGGCTGAGCAGCGGCAAGGTGGTCTGGTTCGAGCTCCCGCTGCCGGGGGCGCAGGACCGGCGCTGACCGGGCGCGCCCCCGCAGAACACCGCCGCCCCGCAGCGTGGATGCTGCGGGGCGGCGGTGCGTCAGGCCGTACGGGCGCCATGGGCGCCACACGCGCTACGGGATCGTGATCGGCGCGCTCTTCGTCGGGTCCGGGCTCTTCGTGGGGTCCGGGCTCTTGGTCGGGTCCGGACTCTTCGTCGTGCTCTTGCTCGGGTCCGGCGAGCTCTTGCCGGGGCCCGGGGTGTTCTGCGACGGCGAGACCGGCGCCGACGGCGTGTTGGCCGACGAGGAGCTCGACGAGGACGGGGAGCTGCTGCGGCTCGGCGCCTGCGAGGCGCCCATCTTGGCCTCGGAGAGGTCGAACTCGCCGGTGTCCACGCCCTTGAGCGCGGCCAGCGTGTACGCCTTCCAGATCTCGGCCGGGAAGCTGGAACCACCCGCTCGGCCACCGCCCGCGGTACCGGTCAGGGTGACCTGCTTGGCCGTTCCGGGCTCCTCGCCGAACATCGCGACGACGGTGACGAGTTCCGGCGTATACGCGGTGAACCAGGCGGCCACGTTGGACTCGGTGGTACCGGTCTTGCCGGCGGCCTCGTAGGCGGAGCTCTTCACGGCCTTGCCGGAACCGTCCTGGACGACGCCGGTGAGCACCTTGGTCACCGTGTCGGCGGTCTGGCGGCTGATGGCCTGGCCGCCCACGGACTCGACCGGCTTGAACTCCCGGGCGGCGTGCTTGGCGCTCTTGATGATCGTCGGGGTGACCTTCTTGCCGTGGTTGTCGAAGGTGGCGTAGACGCCGGCCATCTCCAGGGTGTTGGCGCTCATGGTGCCGAGCGACATGGCCGGCTTGTCGGCCGGCCAGCCGTCGCGGTCCTTCATGCCGAGTTCCAGCGCCGTCTTCTTCACGTTCGGCGGTTGCACGTCCACGATCATCTGGGCGTACACCGAGTTCACCGAGGAGTTGGTGGCCGCCTGGACGGTGAGGAAGGGGTCGCCGTAGTTCGCGTTGTCCTGGTTCTGCGGGGCGAACGGGGTGTCGCTGCCGACGACCGGCCGCTTGCTGGTGCCGTCGTAGAGCGCGTTCGGCGTGATCGGCTTGCCGTCCTGCGTCGTGGACTTGTGCTCCAGGGCGGAGGCGAGCACGACCGGCTTGAAGGTCGAGCCGGGCTGGAAGTCCTGGCGCAGGGCGTTGCTCGCCCAGTGGTCGGAGAGCCCGGTGCCGCCGTACATCGCGACGACCGCGCCGGTCTTCGGGTCCACGGAGGTGGCGCCGGCCTGCACGCTCGCGTCGACCGGGCGGTCCTTGCGGTCGAGCTTGGACTCCAGCTCGTCCTGGACGGCCTTCTCCAGCGCGGCCTGCTTCTTGGGGTCGATGTTGAGGGTGATCTCCCAGCCGCCGGCCTGCAGCTCCTGGGTGGTCATCTTGGTCTGGCGCCGCAGTTCCGCGTCCGCCGCCTGCTTCAGATAGCCCTTCTGGCCCTCCATGCCGGGGGCGGCCTTGGGCTTGATCGGCATGGGCAGCTGGAGCTGCTTGCGCTTCTCCGGGTCGAGGGCCTTCATCTCGACCATGTTGTCGAGCACGCCGTTGAAGCGGATCTTGACCAGCCGCGTGCCGTTCGGGCCCGCGGTCGCCAGGTCGTAGTCGCTGGGCGCTTGGAGGACGGCCGCGAGGTACGCGCCCTGCTCCAGGGTCAGCTTGTCGACGTCGACGCCGTAATAGGCCTGGGCGGCCGCCTGGATGCCGTACGCGCCGCGCCCGAAGTAACTGGTGTTCAGGTACCCCTCGAGGACCTGGTCCTTCTCCAGGCGCTGGTCGACCTTGAGGGAGATCACCAGCTCCTTGAGCTTGCGGGTCGCCGTCTGGTCCTGGTTCAGGTAGAAGTTCTTGACGTACTGCTGGGTGATCGTCGAACCGCCGGCCTTGCCCTTGCCGGTGACCGTGTTGAACAGGCCTCGGGCGACGCCGATGAAGTCGACGCCGCGGTCCGTGTAGAAGGTCTTGTTCTCGATGGCGATGAAGCCGGTCTGGACGTCCTTGGGCACCCGGCTGATCGGCACCATCTCGCGGTTCATCGAGCCGTCGCGCGCCATGATCGAGCCGTCCGCGTACTTGTAGACGTTGCTCTGCTTGATGGCGTCGGCGTTCGGGTCGGGCTCGTCCACGTAGTAGTAGAGGGCGACGAGTGCGCCCATGCCGAGCAGGATGATCCCGAAGAAGGCCCCGAGGATCTTCTTCCATGTGAAGAAGCGACGTATGCCGGTCCGCTTGCCGGCACGCCCCTTCCCGGTGGCGCGCCCGCGCGGCGCCCGTCGCGTACTGCGCTGCTGCGCCTTACGCGCTTCTGCTCGGCCCATCGCTCCCGCTCCGCTCGATTACCCCCCCGACGTCAGCTCAGAAAGCTAACACCGCAGGTTGTGACAAAGGTTGGCCAATGTTGGCCAATACCGGTCAATTCGGACGTGAGAATCAGCACCCACATCAAGGGAACCGACGCGCGGCAAGCCCGTAGGGTTGCGGCGGCCTGAAAAAGTGATATCACTTTGCTAAGCGGCTCGATCGGCCGCGACCAGACCAATGGGGGCAGATCATGACGAATATGGCGGCCATGGCCGGAGACATACGAGAGTTCACGGCGCGCAGCCTGGGTGGCGGACTGGCCCTGCTTCTGGGGCTGTTGGGGGCTGCGGCCGGCGCCGCCCTGATCGCCCTCGGCGCGGCCGCCGAGGGTTCGGCGGCGCACGTCTCCCTGATCGTGCTCGGCATCCTCCTGATCGCCGCCTCGGCGTTCGCGATGGGCGGGCTGAACATGGTGGCTCCGGGCGAGGCCCGCGTGGTCCAGCTCTTCGGCCGGTACCGGGGGACGATCCGTACGGACGGCCTGCGCTGGGTCAACCCGCTCACCTCACGGGAGAAGATCTCCACCCGGGTCCGCAACCACGAGACGGCCGTCCTGAAGGTCAACGACGCGTACGGCAACCCGATAGAGCTGGCCGCCGTCGTGGTGTGGCGGGTGGAGGACACCGCGCGGGCGACGTTCGAGGTGGAGGACTTCACGCAGTTCGTCGAGACCCAGACCGAGGCGGCGGTCCGGCACATCGCGATCGAGTACCCGTACGACGCGCACGACGAGGGCGGGCTGTCGCTGCGCGGCGACGCCGAGGAGATCACCGAGAAGCTGGCGCTCGAACTGCACGCCCGGGTGGAGGCGGCCGGTGTCCGGATCATCGAGTCCCGGTTCACGCATCTCGCGTACGCTCCGGAGATCGCCTCGGCGATGCTCCAGCGCCAGCAGGCGGGAGCGGTCGTGGCGGCCCGCAAGCAGATCGTCGAAGGAGCGGTGGGCATGGTCGAACTGGCCCTGACGCGGCTGGCGGAGCAGGACATCGTGGACCTGGACCCGGAGCGCAAGGCCGCCATGGTGTCGAACCTGATGGTGGTCCTGTGCGGCGACCGGGCCGCCCAGCCGGTCGTCAACACGGGCACGCTCTACCAGTGAGCCCCGCCGGCGAGCCGCAAGACCCGCAAGCGGGCGAGGGCCCGGAGCGCCCGCCCGCGCGGGCCGGACGGCAGGCGCGCAAGCAGGTGCTGCTGCGGCTCGACCCGCAGGTGTACGACGCCCTCGCCCGCTGGGCGGGCGAGGAGCTGCGCAGCGCCAACGCGCAGATCGAGTTCCTGCTGCGGCGGGCCCTGTCCGAGGCCGGCCGCCTCCCGGGAGGCGCGGCCCCGATCCCGCCGCGCGGCCGCCCCCGCGTCCCGCCCGACGCCTGAGCGGATCAGGACCGAAGTCCCGGCGAGCGACCGATGAGGCAGGCCGAAAGTCCTCTCTACACTCCGGGTATACATCGAGCGTATACACCGGATGTATAGTCCTCGGCATGTCCATCGGTCACACGCTCCTGGGCCTCCTCGAGGCCGGTCCACGCCATGGTTACGACCTCAAGCGCGCCTTCGACGAGAAGTTCGGCCACGACCGGCCCCTCGCCTACGGCCAGGTCTACTCGACCATGTCCCGCCTCCTGAAGAACGGCCTCGTCGAGGTCGAGGGGATCGAGAGCGGCGGCGGTCCCGACCGCAAGCGGTACGCCATCACCGACGCCGGCATCACCGACGTCGACGGCTGGCTCGCCCAGCCCGAGAAGCCCGAGCCGTACCTCCAGTCGACCCTCTACACCAAGGTCGTCCTCGCCCTGCTCACCGGCCGCAGCGCCGCCGACCTGCTGGACACCCAGCGGGCCGAGCACCTGCGGCTCATGCGCATCCTGACCCAGCGCAAGCGCAAGGGCGACCTCGCCGACCAACTCGTCTGCGACCACGCCCTGTTCCACCTCGAAGCGGATCTGCGATGGCTGGAACTCGCCGCCGCCCGCCTCGACCAGCTCGCCCGGGAGGTCGGCCGATGAGCGCGACGACCCCGGCCGGCACCCTGCTTTCCGCCACGGACCTGCGCAAGACGTACGGGTCCACCGCCGCGCTCGACGGCGCGGACTTCTCCATCCACCCCGGCGAGGTCGTCGCCGTCATGGGCCCCTCCGGGTCCGGCAAGTCGACGCTCCTGCACTGCCTCGCCGGGATCGTCCCGCCCGACTCCGGCACCGTCACGTACGCCGGCCGCGAGCTGTCCGCCATGAACGACGCCGAGCGCAGCGCGCTGCGCCGCGGCGAGTTCGGCTTCGTGTTCCAGTTCGGCCAGCTCGTCCCGGAGCTGACCTGCGTCGAGAACGTGGCCCTGCCACTGCGCCTGACCGGCGTCAAGCGCAAGGAGGCCGAGCGGACCGCCCTGGAGTGGATGGCCCGCCTGGAGGTCGCCGACCTCGGCCGCAAGCGCCCCGGCGAGGTCTCCGGCGGCCAGGGCCAGCGCGTCGCCGTCGCCCGCGCCCTCGTCACCGGCCCGCGCGTCCTCTTCGCCGACGAGCCCACCGGCGCCCTCGACTCCCTCAACGGCGAGCTCGTCATGGAGCTGCTGACCGAGGCCGCCCGGTCCGCAAACGCCGCCGTCGTCCTCGTCACGCACGAGACCCGCGTGGCCGCGTACTCCGACCGCGAGATCGTCGTACGCGACGGCAGGTCCCGCGACATGGAGCGCGCCGTATGAGCCGGGGCACGCTCCGGGTCTGGGCCCGCGACCTCGGCCTCGGCGCCCGCTTCGCCTTCGGCGGCGGCCGCGAGGGCTGGACCCGCACCCTCCTCACCGGTCTGGGCGTCGGCCTCGGCGTCGCGCTGCTGCTGGTCACCACCGCGATACCGGCCGCGATGGCCGCCCGTGACCAGCGCGGCGCCGCGCGCGAGACGCTCTCCTCGGCGCCCGGCGCGAAGCCGGGCCCCGGCGCCGACACCCTGCTGGTCGCCTCCGGGAACATGACGTACCACGGGGACGACATCGACGGGCGCCTCGTCCAGCCCGAAGGGCCGGACGCCCCGCTGCCGCCCGGCCTCGGCGCGCTCCCCGGCCCGGGTGAACTGGCCGTCTCCCCGGCCCTGGACCGGCTGATGAAGACCGGCGAGGGCGCACTGCTCCGCGAGCGCCTCGACGGCAAGATCGTGTCGGTCATCGGCGACGCGGGGCTGGTCGGGCCGAGCGACCTCTACTACTACGCGGGAACGGACCGGCTCGCCGCGCAGGCGGACCGCCCGTACGTCCAGCGGCTCACCGGTTTCGACAAGACCGTCGACAACGTGCCGCTCGACCCCGTCCTCGCCCTGCTCGTGCTGATGGTCTTCGTCGCCCTGCTGACGCCCGTCGCCGTCTTCATCGCGGCCGCCGTCCGCTTCGGCGGGGACCGCCGCGACCGGAGGCTGGCCGCCCTGCGCCTGGTCGGCGCCGACGCCCGGATGGTCCGCAGGATCGCCGCGGGCGAGGCGCTCGCCGGCGCGCTGGCGGGCCTGGTGCTGGGCGCCGGCTTCTTCCTGATCGCCCGGCAGCTCGCCCCGGGCCTGGAGCTCCAGGGGCGCAGCGTCTTCTCCGCGGACCTCGACCCGCGCCCGCCGCTGGCCGCGCTCGTCGCGGTCTGCGTCCCGGCCGCCGCCGTCGCCGTGACCGTGTTCGCCCTGCGCGGTGTGGTCATCGAGCCGCTCGGCGTGGTCCGCACCACCACCCCGCGCCCGCGCCGGATCTGGTGGCGGCTGCTGATGCCGCTGGCCGGACTGGGCCTGCTGGCCCCGATGATGGGCCGCGGCAGCACCCACGGGCGGTTCAACCAGTGGCAGGTCTCCGGCGGTGTGGTGCTGCTCCTGGTCGGCATCACCGCCCTGTTGCCCTGGCTGCTGGAGCGGGTCGTGGGCCGGCTCGGCGGCGCCGGCGGGGTGTCCTGGCAGCTGGCCGTGCGCCGGCTCCAGCTCACCAGCGGATCCGCGGCCCGGCTGGTCAACGGCATCGCGGTCGCGGTGGCCGGGGCCATCGCCCTGCAGATGGTCTTCGCCGGCGTCGAGGACTCCTACACCAGCGACACCGGCCAGGACCCCTCCCGGGCGTCCATGGCCATCCTGACCCGCGCCGGCACCGAGGACCGCCTCGATGCCATCGGCAAGGAGGTGACCGGCACCCCGGGCATCGCCAAGGCGGTGCCGCTGACGTCCGCTTCGGCCTCCCGCACCCCCGAGGCGGGCGATGAGTCGGTCCACCTCACGATCGGGACGTGCGAGGCCCTGCGCGAGGTGGCGCAGCTGCCCTCCTGCACGGACGGCGACGTCTTCGTCCTGACCGGTGGCGTCGGCCGAGCCCGTGCCGGGTCGGCCGCGCCGGGCGAGAAGCTGTTCACCGGGAACCGGTACGACTCCGGGAGCGCCGGGTCGGCCGCCTGGTCCGTACCCGCCGACGCGCGGACGGCGCCGGCCCGCAAGGACCCGAACGGCACCTTGCGCACCGGCCTGCTCGTCACCCCGGCGGCCGCCCCGAAGAACGTGGGCGGCAGCGCCATGGCCCAGGTGTTCGTCCAGCTGGACCCGAACGTGCCGGACGCCCTGGAGCGGGCCAGGACCGCCTCCTACAAGGCCGGCCCGCTGGCCACGGCCATGACCTTGCAGTCGGCCGGGACGAACGGCCGGTTCGGCTCGATCCGCACCGGCCTGTTCGTCGGCGCGACCCTGGTGCTGGTGCTGATCGGCGCGAGCCTGCTCGTCTCCCAGCTGGAGCAGCTGCGCGAGCGCAAGAAGCTGCTGTCGTCGCTGGTCGCCTTCGGTACGAAGCGCTCCACACTGAGCCTGTCGGTGCTGTGGCAGACGGCCCTGCCGATCTCGCTCGGCCTGGCCCTGGCCACGTCCATCGGCCTCGCGCTCGGTGCGGTGCTGATGCGGATGACCAACGTGCCGGTCCGGATCGACTGGGCCTCGGTGCTCGCCATGGCGGGCACCGGCGCGGGGGTGGCCGTCGCGGTGACCCTGCTCAGCCTGCCGCCGCTGCTGCGGCTGATGCGCCCGGACGGCCTGCGTACGGAGTGACGCCGGACGAGTCGAAGCCCCGTACGCCCGCCCCCGCGGGCCCGCCCTACTCGGCCGGCCAGACGGGGAGCGGGCGTACGGCTTCGCGCAGGGCGGCCGCGATGGCCCGGAACTCCTCCTGGCGGGCCGTCCCCGTCCGCATGGCCAGCGCGATCCGCCGCGAGGGCGCGGGCTCGGCGAAGTACCCGGTGGCCAGGTACTCGTTGCGGGCGGTCTCCAGCCGCAGCGCGGTGCGCGGCAGCAGGGTCACGCCCAGTCCCCCGGCGACCAGCTGTACGAGGGTGGACAGCCCGGCGGCGGTGGTGGTGACGGCCGCCCCGTGGGGCCGGCCCGCCTCGCGGCAGATGTCCAGGGCCTGGTCGCGCAGGCAGTGCCCCTCGTCGAGCAACAGCAGTTGCAGGCCCCGCAGTTCCTCGCGCGGGATGTCCCGGCGCCCGGCGAGCGGGTGCTCCCGGGGCGCGAGGAGGACGAAGTCCTCGTCGAAGACGGGCAGTTCGGTGACCCCGGGGACGCCGAGCGGCACCGCGAGCAGCAGCAGGTCGAGCCGCCCGCCGGCCAGCCCCTCCAGCAGCGAGGAGGTCTGCTCCTCGTGGACCTGGAGGTCCATCCGGGGATAGCGGCGGTGGAACAGCCCAAGCACGGTCGGCAGCAGGTAGGGGGCCACCGTGGGGATCACCCCGAGCCGCAGGATCCCGGTGAAGGGCGCCCGTACGGCCTCGGCCTCCTCCAGCAGTCCGCCCATGGCGTCGAGGACCGTCCGGGCCCGGGCCGCGATCCGCTCGCCCGCCGGGGAGAGCAGCACCTTGCGGGTGGTGCGCTCCAGCAGCTGGACGCCGAGGGCCTCCTCCAGCGCGGAGACGGCGCCGGAGAGCGCGGGCTGGCTCATGCCGATCGCCGCGGCGGCGTCCCGGAAGTGCAGGTGTTCGGCGACGGCCGCGAACGCGCGCAGCTGTGCGAGCGTCGCCTGCTTCGCGCCCCTGTTTCCGACGGCCACTGATAGGTACCTCCGATCACCCGCCACCAGACTAGCTCCGGCGGCCACCCCGAACCCCGCACAACAAGGGCGCCGCGAAGGCCGCGGCCGGGTTCTGCACGCAGCTGCCACCGAACCGATCACACTGTGTCGCTCTTTGCCCGTACGGGCACATTGATAGGGAAGCCTGATCAGCGCAACCACTGTTTGCGATTTCCGCGATCAATGCTGCTTGTGCCAGCATGTGAGACCGTCCAACCCCTCAGGGAAAGACCCCAAAAGGGCCACTTTCCCGTCTCGCAAGGAGAGCACGTGCTCACTGTCGGTGACAAGTTCCCCACCTACGATCTGACCGCTTGCGTCTCGCTCGAAGCCGGCAGCGAGTTCGCCCAGATCGACCACAAGACCTACGAGGGCAAGTGGCGCGTGGTGTTCTTCTGGCCGAAGGACTTCACCTTCGTCTGCCCGACCGAGATCGCCGCCTTCGGCAAGCTGAACGAGGAGTTCCAGGACCGCGACGCCCAGATCCTCGGCGTCTCCGGCGACTCCGAGTTCGTCCACCACGCCTGGCGCAAGGACCACGCCGACCTGCGTGACCTGCCCTTCCCGATGCTGGCCGACTCCAAGCACGAGCTCATGCAGGCCTGTGGCGTGCAGGGCGAGGACGGCTTCGCGCAGCGCGCCGTGTTCATCGTCGACCAGAACAACGAGATCCAGTTCACGATGGTGACCGCCGGTTCCGTGGGCCGTAACCCCAAGGAGGTCCTGCGGGTCCTCGACGCCCTGCAGACCGACGAGCTGTGCCCCTGCAACTGGAACAAGGGCGAGGGCACCCTGGACGCCGGCGCGCTGCTGGCCGGTGAGTGACGGATGTCCCTCGACTCCCTCAAGTCCGCCATACCGGACTTCGCCAAGGACCTGAAGCTGAACCTCGGCTCGGTCGTCGGCAACCAGGACACCCTCTCGCAGCAGCAGCTGTGGGGCACCGTCCTGTCCTGCGCGATCGCCGCCCGCTCCCCGCGCGTCCTGCGTGAGCTGGAGCCGGAGGCGAAGGCGGCCCTGTCGCCGGAGGCGTACACCGCCGCCAAGTCCGCGGCCGCGATCATGGCGATGAACAACGTCTTCTACCGCACCCGCCACCTGCTCTCCGACCCGGAGTACGGCACGCTGCGGGCGGGCCTGCGGATGAACGTCATCGGCAACCCGGGCGTGGAGAAGGTCGACTTCGAGCTGTGGTCGCTCGCCGTCTCGGCGATCAACGGCTGCGGCCAGTGCCTGGACTCGCACGAGCAGGTCCTGCGCAAGGCCGGCGTCGACCGCGAGACGATCCAGGAGGCCTTCAAGATCGCCTCGGTGATCCAGGCCGTCGCGGTCACCCTCGACGCCGAGGCCTCCCTCGCCGCCGAGTAGCAGCCTCTTCGTACGCAGTACGCGCAGTACGCGCAGTACGCACTGCACGCACAGCCGTACGAACCCCAGGGCCCCCGCAGCCGTTCCCGGTCGCGGGGGCCCTGTCGTTCACTTGCGCAGAGCGGCCATGAGGGCGCGCATGTCCTCGACCATCGCCGCCTGCACGGCGGCCTCGTCCGGGTCCGCGGCGTCCGGCCCCCCGTACCACTGAACGGTGAGGCTGAAGGCGGCGCCCCCGTCGAGCACTTCGAGCCGTGAACCGCCCACCCGGCGGGTGAGCAGTGCCCGCTCGCCGAGCCCGGGGACCTGCTCCACCTCGCCGCCCGAACTCGCCATGGCCCCGACGCCCCCGAGGCCGGTGGGGCCCGCACCGAACTCCGTGCGGGGATCGGCCTTCTTGTGCAGCTGGACCAGCACCTCGGCCCCGTACGACAGGCGGCCCTCGACATACGGGGCGCCGTGCGCGCAGTACGCCCAGTCGAGCGCGGGGTGCTCCTCATGGCGCGCGTAGTCCCCGGTGAGCTGCACGGTGGACGCGGACACGGCGGTCAGCTTGACCTTGCACAGGTCTTCGGGATGCCGGTACGCGATCCGCGGCGCGGGGTCGCCGAAACGATCCTGTGCCACGAGGACACCGGCCCAGACGGCCGAGGCCAGTACGGCCCCGCCGAGCGCCCATAACCAGGCCCTGCGAGGCCCCCGTACGCGCTCGTGCGGGCCGTCGGGCTCCTCGGCCTCGGCCGCCGCGGCCGGCCGGCCGGTGCCCCACTCCCCTTCGAGCTCAGGCTCGCTGATCACGTCCGGCCTCCCGGAAGGCCTGTTCGACCGCCGTCGAGCCGTGCGGGCCGGGCCCGATCGGTGCGGCGCCCTGGAGGAGCTGGTCCCGGGAGTAGGCCCTCAGGTAGACGACCACCGTGTTGGTGACGGCGACCAGCGGGACCGCGACCACCGCTCCCCCGATGCCCGCGACCATGCCGCCCGCGGCCACCGACAGCACCACCGCGAGCGGGTGCACCCGTACCGCCCGGCCCAGGATGAAGGGCTGGAGCACGTGCCCCTCGATCTGCTGCACCGCCAGCACCACGGCCAGCACCAGCAGCGCGGTCCACGGCCCCTGGGTCACCAGGGCGACGACCACCGCGAGGGCGCCGGAGACCACCGCGCCGACGAGAGGGATGAACGCGAACAGGAAGATGAAGACGGCCAGCGGCACCGCCATGGGCACCTTGAGGAAGTAGATGCCGAGGCCGATGAAGATGGCGTCGATGAGCGCGACGAGCACCGTGCCGCGCACGTACGCCGTCAGCGTGCGCCAGGCGCGCGGACCGGCGCCCGCGACACCGGGGCGGGCGGCGGCCGGGACCAGGCCGAGCACCCAGGTCCAGATGCGCTTGCCGTCGTAGAGCAGGAAGAGCGTCGAGAACATCGCGAGCAGGATGCCCGTGAGCACCTCGACGAGCACCGTCACGCCCTGGAGACCGGCGGAGGTGATCTGCTCGGTGTTGGTGCCGATGGTCTCGCTGAGGTTCTTCGCGATGTCGTTGATCTGCTTCTCGGTCACGTGGAACGGACTGTCCAGTGCCCAGAGTTTGAGCTCGTTGATGCCGTCCCGGACCCGGGCGGAGAGGTCGTCGAGGTTCTCCATGACCTGCCAGACCACGAACCAGCCGACCAGCCCGATGACCACGAACCCGAGGATCGCGGTGACGGCGGTGGCGAGCCCCCGCGGCAGGCCGAGGCGGCGCAGCCGGACCACGAAGGGCTGGAGCAGCGCGGTGACGAGCAGGGCGGCGGCGAAGGCGAGGACGACCAGGCGGACTTCGCTGATCACCTTCATGACGACCCAGAGCATCCCGGCGAGCAGCAGGAGCCGCCAGCTGACCTCGGCGGCGACCCGCATGCCCCACGGGACGACGCTCACCGGTTCGGGGCGCCCGCGCAGGGCGGCCGGGTGCGGTACGTGGCCGGGATGCTCGGCGGGCGTGCCGGGTTCCTGGACGGGCGCCGGGGCGGCCGCGCCCGTACCGGCGCCCGCGGGGGCGGTGCCGGAAGCGGTGACCGGGACCGCGGCAGCCGTGCCGGTGCTCTCCGCCTCGACCTCGGCACGCCGCGCCTGGAGCCGCGCCTCCATGCGGCTCAGCCTGTTCCCGAGCCGGCCGAGCCAGCCTGCCCTCTTCGCCATGTCGTTCCCTTCCCCCCGCCCGTGGACACACCTCGAAAGACCGTACACGCGAGGAGCCCCGCACCGTAGGACGGTGCGGGGCTCTTCGAGGTTGAGCGGAGGCGGGCTCTAGTACCAGCCGTTGGCCTGGTGGAAGCTCCAGGCCGCGCACGGGCTGTGGTAGCGCTCGTTCATGTAGTTGAGGCCCCACTGGATCTGGGTGGCCGGGTTGGTGCGCCAGTCGTCGGCGACCGAGGACATCTTCGAACCCGGGAGTGCCTGGACCAGACCGTACGCGCCCGAGGACGAGTTCACGGCCTTGTAGTTCCAGGTGGACTCCTCGTTGATGATGTTCGAGAAGCACTGGAACTGACCGGCCGGGACGATCTGCCGGGCGATGTCCTTGACCTGGGCGACCGTGTAGGAGCTCTGGACGGCGAAGTCGCCGGCGCTGCGAGCCGCGGAGCGGCTGGCGATCTGCTCCTTCTCGTCGCGGTCCTTCTTCGCCTTCTCGTCGGCGGCCTTCTGCGCCTCGGCCTTCTTGGACTTGGCGTCCTCGGCGGCCTGGATGCGGGCGGCTTCCTCGGCGACGCGCTTGGCGTCGGTGTCGGCGCCCTGGGCGATGGCGTCGGCCTGCTGCGTCAGGGACGCGTTCTGGACCTGCGCCTGCTCGCCGACCGGGATGTCGGTGAGGAGGGTCGCCCCGGACGCGGTGGTCTCGAGATCGTTCGAGGCGGCGGGGTCGCCAGTGGCAACGCCCACGACTGCGCCAACGGTGGTGACTGCGGTGGCCGAAGCCACAGCGAATCCCCGGACCGAGATCCGGCTCACACGGTGTCCTTCCAGCAGCGTCCGCAGTGACCGGGCGGGCGCAATAGTGCCCCTCGACACTGGCCTCCGTGGTGCTGTGATCACTGGAGGCGCGGGCCCGTGGGCAACTCCCTTGCGGGGGCTGCCGCGTGACGACTCGGGCGGCATACGGCGAACGACTCTGGAGTTGTGGTGCAGCGCGTACCCCCGTCGTGGTGACGGGAGATACAGATGTGCCGTATGCGGGGCCTGACGGAAAACAGACTCTGCCGGACCCCGACACCGCAAGGCAATTCTCCATTGCGTGTGAAAGGTCACACCTGGCATGTTGCCGTTGGTTTCCTCAAAGGGCTGTGCAGCACGACGCCGCCCGGCTAGGCTCTCGGGCCTTTGCCGGGCGGCGCCAACTCGCTTTCCCGCTATGGGGTTTTTGCCCCCATCGGCGGCTACAGCGATTCGAGCATCTCGGTCACCAGAGCGGCGATCGGGGAGCGCTCGGAGCGGTTGAGCGTGACGTGCGCGAAGAGCGGATGTCCCTTCAGCTTCTCAACGACGGCGACCACTCCGTCGTACCGGCCGACCCGCAGATTGTCCCGCTGGGCGACATCGTGGGTCAGAACGACCCGCGAATTCGCACCGATCCGGGACAGAACGGTCAGCAGGACATTGCGCTCCAGCGACTGCGCCTCGTCCACGATCACGAAGGCGTCGTGCAGCGAGCGCCCGCGGATGTGCGTGAGCGGCAGGACCTCCAGCATCCCCCGGTTCAGCACCTCCTCGATGACCTCGCGCCCGGCCACCGCCGAGAGGGTGTCGAAGACCGCCTGCGCCCAGGGGCTCATCTTCTCGGACGCGTCCCCGGGCAGGTAGCCCAGATCCTGGCCGCCCACCGCGTACAGCGGCCGGAAGACCATCACCTTCTGGTGCTGCCTGCGCTCCAGCACCGCCTCCAGGCCCGCGCACAGCGCCAGCGCCGACTTTCCGGTGCCGGCCCGGCCGCCCATGGAGATGATGCCGATCTCCGGGTCGAGCAGCAGGTCCAGGGCGATGCGCTGCTCGGCGCTGCGGCCGTGCAGCCCGAAGGCCTCGCGGTCGCCCTTGACGAGCCGTACGTTTCCGTCGGGAGTGACCCGCCCCAGGGCCTTGCCGCGCTCGGA
Source organism: Streptomyces sp. NRRL S-244 (assembly GCF_000717915.1). Taxonomy (GTDB): domain Bacteria; phylum Actinomycetota; class Actinomycetes; order Streptomycetales; family Streptomycetaceae; genus Streptomyces. Next base: position 53,896 of record NZ_JOCX01000018.1, on the reverse strand, counting down.
CTGGATGACCAGCCCGGTGTGCACGGGCAGTTCCGCGGCCTCCGGTACGTACAGCCGCTCCTCGGAGTAGAGCAGGTCGACCTGCTCCCCGGACAGCGCGAGCTCGCTCATGCCGGTCCAGCCGGCATCGGTGATCGCGAGCTCCGCCCGGTACTCCTCGGCGAGCAGCCCCACGGAGGAGGCCTTGATGCGCAGCGGGAGATCCTTCGAGACGACCGTGACGTCGTAGCCCTCGGCCTGGAGGTTGCGGGCGACCGCGAGGATCCGCGAGTCGTTGTCCCCCAACCGGAAGCCGGCCGGCAGGACACCGGGGTCGGAGTGGTTGAGCTCGACACGGAGGGTGCCGCCGAGATCGCCCAACGGGATGGGGGCGTCGAGGCGACCGTAGCGAACCCGGAAGTCGTCGAGCAGGCGCAGGGCCTGACGGGCGAAGTAGCCGAGTTCGGGATGGTGCCTCTTTGCCTCCAGCTCGGTGATCACCACGATCGGGAGCACGACCTCGTGCTCGTCGAAGCGCGTGATCGCGTTGGGGTCTGCCAGCAGGACGCTGGTGTCGAGGACGTAGGTCCGCCTGTCGGGCAGGCGGCGCTTTGTGCTGGTCACCACGGAAGGACGTACCCCCTCGGAAGAGGTCGGGCCATGAAGACCGGACCGGTCATCGGCACCCCTGCGGGGCCGATTTCCGGCCCTCCCACTCCGTCCGTGCGAACCGCACGTGCGTCCTGGTGCAAAGGGCCTCCCGGGCGGACGACCCCATGTCGCCCGCTGAGACTCGACACCCGTGGATCGGGCATCGACCTGAAAGGGATATTCCCCGATCAGGCCCGGCCATGCCATGGCATATGACGGACGCTCGGTGAATCCCTGGTGAAGGCCTTGCAGGGGGGACGGCCGGGGCCGAGGGGGCGTCAGCCCGCCCGGCCGTCAGGCTCCGTAGCGCCGGTGGCGGGCGGCGTAATCGCGCAGTGCCCGCAGGAAGTCGACCTTGCGGAAGGCCGGCCAGAACACCTCACAGAAGTAGTACTCCGAGTGGGCGCTCTGCCACAGCATGAATCCGGACAGCCGCTGCTCGCCGCTGGTGCGGATCACGAGGTCCGGGTCGGGCTGGCCGCGCGTGTAGAGGTGCTCGGCGATGTGGTCGATGTCGAGGATCTCGGCGAGCTCCTCGAAGGAGGTGCCCTTCTCCGCGTGCTCCAGCAGCAGCGAGCGGACCGCGTCGGCGATCTCCTGGCGGCCGCCGTAGCCGACGGCGACGTTGACCAGTATCCCGTCCACGTCGTGGGTGGCCTGCTCGGCCTCCTTGAGCACGGACTGGGTCTGCGCGGGCAGGATGTCGAGGTTGCCCACGTGGTGGACGCGCCAGCGGCCGTCCGCGGCGAGGCCCCGGACGGTGTTCTCGATGATGTTGAGCAGCGGGCGGAGCTCGACCTCCGGCCGGTCCAGGTTGTCCGTGGACAGCATCCACAGGGTGACGACCTCGACGTCCGTCTCGGTGCACCAGCCCAGCATCTCGGAGATCTTGTCGGCCCCCGCCTGGTGGCCCTGCTCCGTCGTACCTCCGGACGCCTTCGCCCAGCGCCTGTTCCCGTCCAGGATCACGCCGATGTGCTTGGGCGACGCGTCATGGTCGAGGCGGCCTTCCACCCGGCGTGCGTAGAGCCTGTACACCAGGTCGCGCAGCTTCACGATCTTCGAGCCCCTCCGTGCAATGCCCCCGTGCGAATTGCGGTCCCTCCCCCGGTCCGCCACATTACTGCGCGGCGGGATCGGGTACCCAACTCGGTCTGTCACAAGTCCGTGATAGGGAGGACAACGTGACTGATAACAATCCCTATCGGGCAGAGCCCTCGCGCTACGACTCCATGGAGTACCGGCGCACCGGCCACAGCGGCCTCAAGCTCCCCGCCATCTCCCTCGGCCTCTGGCACAACTTCGGCGACGACAAGTCCCTGGAGTCCCAGCGGGCGATCTTGCGCCGGGCCTTCGACCTCGGCGTCACCCACTTCGACCTGGCGAACAACTACGGCCCGCCCCCCGGCTCGGCCGAGCTGAACTTCGGGAAGATCTTCGCGCAGGACTTCGCCTCGTACCGCGACGAGCTGATCCTCTCCACCAAGGCCGGCTACTTCATGCACGAGGGGCCCTACGGCGAGTGGGGCAGCCGGAAGTACCTGATGAGCTCGCTCGACGCCTCGCTGAAGCGCATGGGCGTGGACTACGTCGACATCTTCTACTCGCACCGCTTCGACCCGGAGACCCCGCTGGAGGAGACCATGGGCGCGCTCGCGTCCGCGGTCCAGCAGGGCAAGGCGCTGTACGTGGGCGTGTCCTCGTACACGGCCGGGCAGACGGCCGAGGCGGCGCGGATCCTGCGCGAGATGGGCATCCGCCCGCTCATCCACCAGCCCTCGTACTCCATGATCAACCGCTGGACGGAGGAGGACGGGCTGCTGGACACCCTGGAGGAGGCCGGCATGGGCTGCGTCTCCTTCGCGCCGCTCGCGCAGGGGCTGCTGACCGGCAAGTACCTGAAGGGCATCCCGGAGGACTCCCGTGCGGCCGCGGGCAAGTCCCTGAGCCCGGACCTGCTGTCGGAGGACGTGGTCCGCCGCCTGGCCGGCCTGAACGAGATCGCGGCGCGCCGCGGGCAGTCGCTGGCGCAGCTGGCGCTGAACTGGGTGCTCCGGGACGAGCGCATGACCTCGGCGCTGATCGGCGCTTCGAGCGTGTCCCAGCTGGAGCAGAACGTGGCGGCACTGGGCGGTGCGCCGCTGTCGGAGGAGGAGCTGAAGGAGATCGACTCCTTCGCCGTGTCCACCCCCGGCACGAACATCTGGGCCCAGCGCGGCTGACCTGCGCTTTTGTGCGTGGGGTGGTGGAAACAAAAAACGGGCCGGTCCGTGGGGGGGATACGGACCGGCCCGAGGGGGGGGTTCCACCATAACCCTTCGTAAAGCCTGATGCGTGCATCGGCGCAAGATGATTACGCTCCGAAACCGCCCAGCAGCACTGCGGTGAGGGCTCCGGCGGCCATGAAGGGGCCGAACGGGAACGCCGTCCGGCGGCCCGCGGGGCCCCGCAGCACAAGGGCGAGCCCGTACAGGGCGCCGTAGAGGAACCCGAGGAAGGCTCCGGCGGCCCATACCCCCCAGCCGTACCACCCAAGAGTGACCCCGAGCGCGAGCGCCAGCTTGACGTCGCCGAAGCCCAGGCCGGCGGGGTTGATGAGGAAGAGCAGGAGGTACGCCCCTGCCAGCGCGCCCCCGCCGATGAGCGCCCCCGTCCAGGACCCCCCGGACCCGGGTACGAGGGCCGCGACCCCGAGTCCGGCGGCGAGGGCTCCGGCGAGGGGGAGGGTCAGCACGTCGGGCAGCCGCTGCACGGTGAGGTCCACGATCCCGAGCAGGAGCAGCACCGGCACGGCCGCGACGAACACGACCCCTTCGGGCCGCCCCCCGACAGCACCACCCAGTACCCCGCACACCACCCCGGCGGTCCCGGCGGCCCGCCCGAGGCCCACTCCGTACGTATGGCGAGGGCGGACGGAGGGGCGGGCGAAGGGGCGGGCGGGCGCGGCGTGTCCGGCGTCGCGGCAGTGCGGCAGGCCCAGCCAGCCGGGGATGGCGTGACCCTCGGGGCAGCGGTCGCGCCACGCGGCGTCCGGCTCGACCGACAGGCGGTACGCCGCCCGCGGCACCAGCAGCCCCGCGGCCACGCCGTAGGCGACCGCGGCGGCGGTGATCACGAACAGGCCCATCCGCCGACCGTAGGCGCAGACACCGGCACCCGCATGGGCCCGGGGGCCCAACCACCCCTACCCTGCCGCCATGACCACCAGCAACGGCCTCCTCCGGCTCGGGCCGGACCTGCCGGCGGTACCCGTGGAGATCGCGGCCTCCTACCGCGCCCGCACCCGCGGGCTCCTCGGCCGCGACGGCATGCCCGGCGCCGCCCTGCTCCTCACCCCGGCCGGCAGCGTGCACACGTTCCGGATGCGGTTCGCGATCGACGTCGCGTACCTCGACCGCCGCCTGCGCGTCATCGCCCTGACCACCATGGACCCGAACCGCCTCGGCCTCCCCCGGCTCCGCTCCCGGCACGTCCTGGAGGCCGAGGCCGGCGCCATGGCCGCCTGGGGCCTGCGCGTCGGGACCCGGCTGGACATCGAGGGGCCGGACGACCTGACCCGTCTCGGCCGCAGCCGGCCGCGGCTAGGCGCCGCGCGAGGACGGCGGTAGGTTGGGGCGGTTGAGCTGGGGTCTCAGGGGAGCGGCATGACGGAGAACGCGCGGATCAAGGCGCTGGAGCAGATCATGCCGGCGACGCACGGCGCCGACGAGGACATCGACTGGCCGGCTGTCGAAGCCACCTGGCGCACCCGGTTCCCGGCCGATTTCATCGCCTTCATGGGCCGCTTCGGCGCCGGCTCCATCAACGGCGAGGCCAGCATCCTCCTCCCCCTCCCCAAGCCCGGTCTCCAGTGGGACCCGGCCGAGATGGCCGAGGAGACCGCCAACGCCCGCCAGCTCTGGGAGGCGGAGGGCGGCCGGGCCGCCTTCGGCGTCGACCCCGAGTCGATCATCGCGTGGGGGGTCACCGGCGGCTCCGACATCCTCTGCTGGCTCACCACCGACCCCGACCCGGACCGCTGGCCCGTCCTGGTGGTCGGCCGGCACACCGCCGACGCCTTCGCCGTGTACCCGTACGGCATGGCGGAGTTCCTGTACCGGCTCTGCTCCGACGAGTTCGACGTGAGCCCGGTCAGCATCACCTTCTGGGACGGCGGGCACCTCAGCTTCGTGCACTGGCGCAAGGCCCAGCGCCGCTGGCAGGAGGGCCGCAACCCCGAGACGGGCGAGCCCGACCCGTACGCGGGCGAGTTCGCCGACTGACCTGATCCGGACGCCCGACCCGTTCCACAGCCCCAATGGGCCGGAATCGGGCCATTCGGCATGTCTACGCGCGTCCGACTTGTTGATCACATATCGGAAAACACCAGCCGGAAAAGCCGCAGTTGGAGCATTGACCACAAGTTCCGCCCCAATGGAATCAACCGCCCGCGCACAGGAGAGAATTCCGGCCAACGGGCCACGGACGGACACCCCAGCCCGGAGCAACTCATAAGTAGTAACGGGACTCAAAAGAAATCCAGGGGAATACACCCGTGCAACGAAGAATCTTCGGCCCGGCTACGACCGCAGTCGTGCTCGGTCTGCTGATACCACTGTCCGGATGCGGCGATTCAGGCAACAGCGCAGGTGACAGCGGTACGCTCCGCCTGGTCGCCGCGGAATACGGGGACAGCCAGGCCACCAGTTCCAAGGCCTACTGGGACAAGGTGACGGAGGATTTCAGCAAAACCAACCCCGGTATCAAGGTCGAGGTCCAGCTCCTGCCCTGGGCCGACATCGACCGCGAGGTCTCCCGTATGGTCAAGAGCGGCAATGCGCCGGACATGGCCCTCATGGGCTCGTACTCGGACTTCGCGGCGCAGGACAAGCTCTATTCCGCGGACGAACTCCTCTCGGTCACCGCCGAGGCGAACTTCCTCCAGCCGCTGGCCGAGGCCGGCTCGGTCGGCAACACCCTCTACGGCCTGCCCTGGGTGGCGAGCAGCCGGCTCCTCTTCTACAACCAGGGCCTGTTCAAGCAGGCCGGCGTCAGCGAGCCCAAGAACTGGTCCGACCTGAAGTCCGCCGCCAAGGCGCTCAAGGAGAAGGGCGTGAAGTACCCGTACGCCCTCCCCCTGGGCCCGGAGGAGGCGCACGCCGAGGCGATGATCTGGGAGCTCAGCAACGGCGGCGGCTACGCCGACAGCAGCGGCAACTACAACCTGGCCTCCGACCAGAACATCCAGACCTTCCGCTGGCTCAAGGACAACCTGGTCGGCCCCGGCCTGACCGGGCCCGTCCCGCCGTCCCAGCTCAACCGCGCCGACGCCTTCGCCGCGTTCACCCGCGGCGAGGTCGGCATGCTGAACGGCTATCCGCAGCTCCTGCACGAGGCCCGCGCCAAGGGCATCGACGTGCGCACCGCGCCCATGCCGGTCTCGGACACCCTCGGCTCCGGGGAGAGCACGCCGGCCGTGGGCGTCGCCGACTGGATGATGGCGTTCAAGCAGCACGGCAAGCGCGTGGAGATCGGCAAGTTCCTGGACTTCATCTACCAGGACAAGAACCTGTCGGACTTCGCGGGCCGCTACCACCTGCTGCCGTCGACCGTCTCGGCCTCCCGCAATCCCTCCGGCGGCGGCCTCGACAGCAACGACCAGTTCTTCCTGACCGCCCTGCGCGGTGCGCAGTTGTACCCGGTGAACGACCCGTCGTGGGTGACGGTCAGCGACACCATCAAGCGCAACATCGGCCGCGCCGTGGAGCCGAACGGCGACGCGAAGAGCGTCCTGGAGGAGATCGCCGCCAAGGCGAACGAGGAAACCAGGAAGAGGCACTGACGGAAGCGGCACTGCCCGCCGAAACTTCTGAACATCCCGTCCGACACGGGACTTTCGACCCTGTCGCACCCCACCCCGTGCGGCAGAATGACTGCCACGGCTCTTGATCCAAGGCCGCGGACCAGTCGCCGCCGACCACCCACAAGGTGCGCGGGGCGGCCGGCCCTCTCCTTCTTCTCCCCTCCCCCTCCCCCCCCTTTTTCCCGCCTCCGGGTCAGACCTTGCCGTTCTCCGTCGAGAACGCCGTCCGGTACTGCTCGCAGCTGGAGTCCCAGCGCAGCGTGCCCGTGAGCGTCCCGTAGCCCGTGCGCGTGACCGACCACTCCACCGTGTACTCACCCGTGTCGCAGGCGATCCGCTTCCCGCCCGGGACCTTGGCGCGCCCCGTCGCCGGCCGGTCCGCCAGCTCCTGGTGCACCTCGACCGCCTTGGCGTGGTCCGAGGAACGGCGCAGTACGGCGTGCACGACGATCGGGTGCTTGCCGTCCTTGGTGGTCACGGCCTTCTTCACCAGCGTCGAGTCCGACACCGCCCAGCCGAAGTCGAACGACGGCTGCCACGCGAGGGTCTTGGGGTCGGCGACCTTCCGCTCGTAGTCGGGGGCGCCCGAGGGGCCGGGGCGGGTGACCATCTTGTACTGCACTCCGGGGTAGAAGCGGAACTGCCCTTCCACCTTGTGCATCTCGTCCTTGGTCCACTGCGACTTCATCGCCTTCTCGCCGCCGGCCGGGTCCTGGAGGTACGTGCCGTCCGCGGCGGTGGCGGCGGCCTGGCCGAGGGCCGGGGCGAGGGCCGCCGCGGCGGTCGCGAGGGCGAGAACGGCGGTACGGGTGCGCTTCATGCCCGGCCCAACGGGGACCCGCGGCGGGCTGAAACGAGGCCGGGCGCGCTTTCACCCGTACGGGATCCGCCGCGGACGACGCGGGCTGCGGCTCAGGCCTGACCCGTCTCGAAGCGGCTGATGCGGCCGCTGTCGGTGATGAACCGCCAGGCGGTGCGCATCTCGCCCCAGGTGTCGTTGCGGTAGTTGACGATGAGGGCGAGGCCGCCGTCGGACTCCTTCTCGACGTCCATGTGCCCGCCGGAGGAGAAGATCTCCCTGTCGGCCCACTGGGCGATGTCCCGGTCCGAACCGTCGTCGGACATGGTCGCGTCCGGGGTGAGGACGGCGTGGAAGGCACTGCGGTCGCCGGCGTTGACGGCGGTGACGAAGGCGCGGACGGTGGGGTCGGACAGCTGGTCCGGTGCGATCACGGGGGCCTCCTGGGGCGGTCGTACGGGCTTCGTACGGGCTGTGTGCGGGCTGTGTGCGCGACCAGGGAACACCGCGGGCGGCGCCGGGGCGGCGACCTTCACCCGTTCGCCACCGGACGGCGTGTCAGGAGCCGTCCGGGGCGGTGCGGACGGGGAATCCGGTGGGGCGGCCCTGGTCCTTCAGCCAGTCCAGTACCTGGTCGAGGGCCGCGACGGTCTGGGAGCGGTTGCCGCCGCCGTCGTGGAACAGGACGGTCGGACCGTTGCCGATCTCGCTCTTGACCGCGTTGACGATGGCGGCGACGCCGGGCTTCCCGAAGTCCTTGGTGTCGACGTTCCATCCGAGCGGGCGCATGCCGTTCGCGGCGGCGATGCGGCGGCTGTCGGGGGTGAACGCGCCGCCGGGGGCGCGGTAGTACTCCACCTTGGCGCCGCCGCCCGCCGCGTCCTCGATCATCTTCTTCGCCTCCAGGATCTGCTGCTCCTGGTAGGCGAGGGGCTTCTTGTCCATGGTCGTGTTGTGGTCCATGGTGTGGTCGCAGAGCCGGTGGCCGGCCGCGACGACGCGCTTGACCAGCTCGGGGTGGGCCCTGGCCTGCGGTCCGATCATGCAGAAGGTCGCCTTCACGTCGTACTTCTTCAGTACGTCGAGGACCTTGGGGGTCCACTGGGGATCCGGGCCGTCGTCGATGGTGATGTTGACCGCGTTGCCCCCGCTTTCGGAGGCGTGGGCTATGCCGTCGGGTATGCGCGACTGCGGCGCGCCGCCGTTCTTCGCGCCGTCGTTCTCCGCGCCACCGTCGGGAGTGCCGGTCCCGGTCTGGCGTGACACGTTCTCGTGCGCTGGCTGCTGTCCGGCCCCGTGGCCCGGTCCGACGAAGGTCGCCACCCCCCACACCGTCCCGGCCACCGCGGCGGCTGCCGCCACGACGACCGCCCCGGCCCGGATGCCCTGCCTGTTCGCGCGCGCCATGAAGCCCATGGACCGTCCCCTCCCCGTCCGTTCCCCGTCCGTTTTTGTGTGCGCTCTCCTCTCCAGGACGACCGGTGAAGCAGACGGGTTCCCGCCAATTCCCCCATAAAATCCAGCTAATAGGACCTTGGTCCTTGATCCTCCCGATTTGGACCCCACCTGAAACAGGACGGAACCAGATCAACCTCCCCTGCATCACGCGTACTCACCTACCCCACGGGACACGGATTCAGCCCATGAAAAGACCCGGCCCCGGCGGAAGATCCGCCGGGGCCGGGCTGGTGAACGTCAGGGGTCAGGGGTCAGTGCGCGAGGGACTCCGCCTGAGCCTGCGCCGCGTTGCCGTCGGCCGCGTCGCCGGCCTTGGCCGGACCCGCGCCCCGCAGCGGGACCTCCTTGACGAACCAGGCCGCCACGAAGCCCAGTACGGCGACAACCGCACCGAGGAGGAACGCCGAGTGCGTACCGGCGGCGACCGCGTGCTGGTAGGCCTCGCGGATGGTCGGCTCCAGCTTGGCGAGGCTGGCCGCGTCGAGCTGGGCCGAGCCCGCGGCCTTGGCGGCACCCGGACCCAGACGGTCGGTCATGGTCTGGGTGACCTGGCTGGTGAACAGCGAGCCCATCAGGGCCACGCCGAACGAGCCGCCGAGCGTACGGAAGAGGGTGGCCGAGGAGGACGCGACGCCCATGTCCTTCATGTCCACGCTGTTCTGCGCGACCAGCATGGTGATCTGCATCAGGAAGCCGAGGCCTGCGCCGAGGATGGCCATGTAGACGCCGGACATCAGGCGGGTGGTGTCGGTGTCCATCTGCGCGAGCAGGAAGAGCCCCACGACCATGAGCGCGCCGCCCGCGATCGGGAAGATCTTGTACTTGCCGCTGCTGGTGGTGACCCGGCCCGCGATCAGCGAGACGACCATCATCGAGAGCAGCATCGGCAGGAGCAGCAGGCCGGAGTTGGTGGCGGAGGCGCCCTGGACCGACTGCTGGAAGAGCGGGAGGTAGAGCACGCCGCCGAACATCGCGAAGCCGACGAGGAAGCCGATGACCGACATGAGCGTGAAGTTGCGGCTGCGGAAGATGTGCAGCGGCATGACGGGCTCGGCGGCCTTGGTCTCGACGAAGAGGAACGCGGCGATCGACAGGATGCCGACGACGATCAGGCCGATGATCTGGCCGGAGCCCCAGGCGTACTCGGTGCCGCCCCAGGTCGTGACGAGCACGGTGGAGGTGATGGCGACGGTCAGGAGGGCCGCACCCAGGTAGTCGATCTTCGGCCGCTGAGCCCCGGTCTTCTTCGGCAGGTGCAGGACGGCGGTGACCATCGCGAGCGCGACGGCGCCGAGCGGCAGGTTGATGTAGAAGGACCAGCGCCAGCCCAGGTGGTCGGTGATGGTGCCGCCGACCAGCGGTCCGCCGATCATGGCGAGGGCCATCACCCCGGCCATCATGCCCTGGTACTTGCCGCGCTCACGGGGCGGTATCAGGTCGCCGATGATCGCCATGACGCCGACCATCAGACCGCCGGCGCCGAGGCCCTGGACGGCGCGGAAGCCGATCAGCTGGGCCATGTCCTGGGCCATGCCGCTGAGCGCGGAGCCGATCAGGAAGATCACGATGGAGGTGAGGAAGGAGCCCTTCCGCCCGTACATGTCGCCGATCTTCCCCCAGATGGGGGTGGAGGCGGCGGTGGCCAGCGTGTACGCGGTGACCACCCAGGAGAGGTGCTCCAGGCCTCCGAGCTCGCCGACGATCGTCGGCATCGCCGTACCGATGATCATGTTGTCGAGCATGGCGAGAAGCATTGCGATCATGAGTGCCATGAGGACGACACGGACGCTGCGCGGCTTCACCTCCTCGGAGATCTCCGCCGCGTTTGTGTTTTCAGCCATGTCACTCCCCGTTTACCCATGCGCTCCGGGCCCTTACTTGCCGCCCGGCTAGTTCACTACACTGGGGAAGGTAGACCCGTCACTAGCCGGGCGTCAAGTAAGTAGTTTGGGGATAGCCATGTCCAGTAGCAGTCCGCACGCGCGCCGCGGCAACACGCGCCAGCGCATCCAGGACGTCGCGCTGGAACTCTTCGCCGAGCAGGGGTACGAGAAGACCTCGTTGCGCGAGATCGCGGAGCGGCTTGAGGTCACGAAGGCGGCGCTGTACTACCACTTCAAGACCAAGGAAGACATCATCATCAGCGTCTTCGAGGACCTGACGAGGCCGATCGACGAGCTGATCGACTGGGCGAAGCGGCAGCCGCGGACGCTGGAGACGAAGCGCGAGGTGCTGCGGCGCTACAGCGAGGCGATGGCGGCGGGCGCGCCGCTGTACCGCTTCATGCAGGAGAACCAGGCGACGATGCGGGAGCTGAGCATCGGCGAGACGGTCAAGCGCCGGCTTTTCACCCTGGTGGAGCTGTTGCGGACGGAGGACGGGCCGCTGACCGACCAGGTGCGGTGCGTGAGCGCACTGTTCACCCTGCACGCGGGGATGATGTTCCTCCAGCACGTGGAGGGCGACCCGGAGGAGACCCGGCTGGCGGCCCTGGAGGTCGCGACGGACCTGATCACCCAGGCCCACCAGGCGTCCTGAGGGCGGGGCGCCTCCAAGTCCCACCGTTCACCCGTTCCGGGGGTTTGGGCACCCGATCGCTACTCTCCGTAACCGAATCGACTACCTTGAGTGATGTGCGCCACCCGGATCGGCCGGTACGGCGCCTGAGCCAAGGACACCGCCATGCCATTCCGCGCCAGGTACGCACTCGTGAGCGCCCTCACCCTCATGACCCTGACCACCGCCCCGGCCACGGCCGCACCACCCCCCGCTCCCCTCGACTACACCGCCCTCGGTGACTCGTACAGCGCCGGCGCCTTCGTCCGCCCGTGGGCCGCCGATGACGGCTGCGGGCGCTCCACCCTCAGCTATCCGCAGCAGACCGCCCGCCGTCTCAACGTCCGTCTCACCGATGTCACTTGTTCCGCCGCCGAGGTCAGAGCCGGCATTCTGGAGCCACAGACCGAGTTCACCGGTCCCCCGTCCGTGCCGCCCAAGGGCGGCTGGGCCCCCCGGCCGGCCCAGATCAAGGCCGTCACCGCCGCCACGGACCTCGTCACCCTCGGGATCGGCGGCAACTCCGTCGGCTTCGCCGACATCGTCACGAAGTGCGTCGAGCAGGGCATCGCATCCTTCGGAACCGGCAGCCCCTGTTCCACCCACTACACCCGCGGCTCCGGCACCAGCTGGCTCGACGGCAGGATCACCGCCCTGGAGGCGGACTTCGCCGCCACCCTCAAGGACATCCGGACCCGGGCACCCCACGCCAAGGTGGCGGTCGTCGGATACCCGGCCGTCGTCGCCGAAAGCACCGGCTGCTCCTTCGGGTCCTGGCGCCAGCTCGGCACCGTCACCAAGGGGGACATGCCCTTCCTCGACGCCCTGGAACGCCGGGTCAACACGGTCCTGCGCACCGGGGCGCAACGCGCCGGCGCCGTCTACGTGGACACGTACACCTCCAGCACCGCCCACGGCGTCTGCGCGCCCTCGGACCAGCGGTGGATGTACGGCATCAAGGACAGCCTCACCGGCTCCGGCACCCAGACCGACCCGCCCTCCGGCCTCTGCCGCAGGATCCCCGCCACCGGCGAAGCCTGCACGGTCCTCCACCCCAACCTCCAAGGCACCACCCACCAGGCCGACTTGGTCACCCAAGCCCTGACGGGGCTGGGGGCAGCCAGGAGATGACCCCGGAGTCCTCACGGTCGGCGCCAGGAATCAGGGTTCAGGCGGCGAGGTAGCCGTACATCAGTGTGCTCGTCTCCATGGCGCAGCCACAGGGGCGCGGCTGGTGGGAGCGCTACCGGGGCTCGCTGTCGGCCGCGAGGCTCGACATGATTCGGCACCCGAGTACGTTGCGGTCGTCCACGAGGCGGCGCTGCGCATGCGGTTCGGTGGGCGCAAGGTGGCGCGGGCACAGTTGGAGCACCTGCTCCGCGCATCGGAGCGGGACAACGTCGTCCTGCGCGTCCTGACCTTCGAGGCGGAGGGATTCCCGGGCGCCGGCCAGACGGTCAACTACCTGGAGGGGCCGGTGCCGCAACTCGATACCGTGCAGATCGACAGCGCGCACGGCGCCGAATTCCTGCACACCGAGGCGCAACTATCGAAATACCGTGCCCAGCTGGACTGGATGGAGCGGATCAGCCTGCCGCCGGGCCCATCGCGGGACTTCATCCACCAGCTGGCTCGCGAACTCTAAGGGGACACGATGGCCGACATCACGTGGGAGGACGCCTTCTGCGGCGAAGGCGCGAGCTGCTACCGGCTCGGGGTGGACGGGGAAGGGCGGAGTTACATCGCGGTGGCGGGTCAGGAGGCGGCGTACCTCAGCGACACGGCGGACGCGCTCCGGCAGATGATCCGGGACATCAAGGCCGGGAAGGCCGATCACCTGCTGGCCGACTGAACGGCTTCGACGCGGTCGACCGGATGAACTCGGCGAGGCCGTCGGCGTACCGGTCGGGGTGGGTGAGGTGGGGGACGTGGCCGTCCCCCTCCAGCGTCCGCATCCGCGCCCGGCCGCCGAGCGCGGTCGCGAGCTTGCCCACGATCACCGGGAACCACGGCGGGCTCTCGCTGCCGAAGGTCAGCAGCGCGGGGCCGGGGAAGCCGGCGAGGCGGGCGAGGTCGAGGCGCGCCCAGTCCGGGTCGCCGTGTTCGTCCGCGAACGTGGGGGCGTTCGCGGTGAACGTCTGGCGCACCCGGTCCGGCAGTTGCTCCCAGGCGCCCGGGCCGATGGCCACGTCCTCCACGAACCGCTGCGCGCCCGCCCGGTCCTCGCCCGCATGCAGGGCCGCGAGGACGCCGTCGAGGGCGGTCTCCATGGCCTGGAGCACCGGGCGGAGCTCCCGGTCCCCGTCGCCCACGATGTCCATGAGCGGGGGCTCGTGCGCGGTCAGGCTGCGCAGCAGCTCGGGGCGGCGGGCGGCGAGGCCGAGGGCGGTCGAGGCGCCGAAGGAGTTCGCGGCCACGTGGGCCGGGGCGCCGAGGATCTCGATGAGGGAGGCGAGGTCGTCCTCGTCCTGGCGCCGGCTTCCCTGGCCCGGCGGGCGCTCGCTGCGGCTGTGGCCGCGCCGGTCGTAGACCAGTACGCGGAACGACCGCGCGAGGCGGGGGACGACGCGCTGCCAGGTCTCGTGGTCGACCCACGAGCCGTGGACGAGGACCAGGGGTTCACCCTCGCCCACGACCTCGTAGTAGAGGTCCACGCCGTTCACGCGAGCCCGTGCTGCCGCCATGCCGAGTCTCCTCACGGGGGTCCGGGGGTTGAGTGCTCGCGCAGACACATACCGCGGGGCGGGGGACGGCACACCTGGCCGCGGATCAGGTGAGGCGGCGGTCCTCGGGGGTGATCGGGATGTCGTTGATGCTGGCCTCGCGGCGGCGCATCAGCCCGTTGTCGTCGAACTCCCACTGCTCGTTGCCGTGGCTGCGCCACCACTGGCCGGAGGCGTCGTGCCACTCGTACTCGAAGCGGACGGAGATCCGGTTTCCGGTGTAGGCCCAGAGCTCCTTGCGGAGCCGGTAGTCGAGCTCGCGCTCCCACTTCTCGGCGAGGAACTCGCGGATCTCGTCGCGGCCGCTGAGGAAGCGGTCGCGGTTTCGCCAGAACGAGTTCTCGGTGTAGGCGAGGGCGACGCGCTCGGGGTCGCGGCTGTTCCAGGCGTCCTCGGCGGCCTGGACCTTGGCGCGGGCGGTCTCCTCGGTGAAGGGCGGCAGGGGCGGGCGTACGGCGGCGGGGTCGGCCATGGCGGTCACCTCGGGTCGAGAGAGTTGCGAGAGTCGAGAACGGTCGTTCTCGACCTTAGAGAACGATCGTTCTCGGCGCAAGCGATCCTGGGCTACGCTGCCTTCATGGACGACGAAGAGGCCCGGACCCGGCTGCTGGACGCGGCGGAGGCGCTGTTCTACGCCGAGGGCATCCAGGCCGTCGGCATGGACCGCATCCGCACGGAGTCGGGCGTGCCGCTCAAGCGGCTCTACAAGGTCTTCCCGGCCAAGGAAGCCCTGGTCACGGCGTACCTCGACCGCCGCGACCGGCGCTGGACGGCGAGCCTGCGCGACGCGGTGGCGGAGGCCGCGGAGGCCGCGGATCCTGTCGGGGCGGTCGAGGCGGTCTTCGAGTGGCTGGCGCAGTGGTTCTCGGAGCCGGGCTTCCGGGGCTGCGCGTTCCTGAACGCGTACGGGGAGCTGGGCACCGGCCCCGCCGCGGTGCTGGACGTCGTACGCCGCCACAAGGCGGAGCTGCGGGAGCTGCTGGCGCGGGCCGCCGGGCCCGGGCGGGAGGTCCTGGCGGACCAGCTGCTGATCCTGGTCGAGGGCGCGACGGTGGTCGCGGCCCTGGACCCCGGCCCCGAGCCGGCCCGCCGCGCGGGGGCGGCGGCGTCGGCGCTGATGCGGGCCGGGGACGCCTCCTAATTGCCGCCGGCGGGGGTGGTGCGGGGGAAGGTGATCTCGACCCGGCGGTTCTTCTTGCGGCCTTCCTCGGTGCCGTTGTCGGCGATCGGGTAGTCCTCGCTGTAGCCGCGTACGTCGTAGATGACGCCGGGACTGGTGACGGTCTTGGCGAGCTCGGCCTGGACGGCGTCGGCGCGCTGCTTGGAGAGTTCCTTGCCGTGCTCGTAGCTGCCCTGGTCGTCGGTGAACCCGAAGACCCGGACGCGGGTCGCCTTCTGCGTGTTGATCTCGTTGGCGATGGCCTGTATCCGGGCGGCGGCCTGGGCGTTGAAGACGGCACTGTTCTCGGGGAAGAGCACCTCGGACTGCAGGGCCATCATGACGGTCTGATTGGTCTCCTGCCGCCGCTGCTCACCGCCGAGGTCTTCGACGACCTCGGCGATGTCCAGCACCTTGATCGGAGCCAGGGTTCCACCCTGCGGGATCTTCAGGCCGGGCGCGTTGGAGTCGATCGGCACCGGCGCGGCGGCGGAGGGTTCCGTGCCGGGAGGCGCGGACGGCTTCACGTCGTCGGCGTAGGCGCTGGTCGCGCCCATCAGATGGGCGCCGGCGATGACGAGACCGACGACGGCTGTCGCAGCGGAGGCGCGGTGGCGTTTATTCATGGGGTCACCCGGAGATTTTGATGGTCGCCGTGGCGAAGGTAGGGAGATTGAAGTCCACCTGAGTGGTGTTGTTCGGAGGCACCGGGAACTGCGCGAAGAAGGGCACCGTCTGTCCGGCATCGATGACGGTCAGCCCGGTCGTGCACAGACATCTGCCGTCGGTGTCCCGCAGCACGTAGTACCGCTTCTTGCCCGCCTTGTCGACCAGGGTGACACCCGCGACCGAGGCTCCACTGCTGTTGAGTTCATTGCCCCGCCACGCCGCGGTACTGGCGAAGGCCTGACTGCCGGTGTTCTTCAACTGGCCGCTGACCGTCAGGAAGCCGCCCGCGTCACGCACCGCCGAGTTGATGGTGAGGGTCATGCCGCTCTCGCCGTTGACGGTGGCGAGCACTTCGGTCGGCGTGGGCGCGGGGCTGCCACTGGGCGCCTGCGACTGAGGTGCGGCTCCCTGGGAATTCGACGACGCGCTCTGGGCCGCCTTGGGCTTGTTGTCGTCGCCCCCTCCGCATCCGGCCATCGTGATCGCCAGAACCGCCGCAGCCACGGCGGCCGCTCCCCCGCGGACCTTCACCGAGTGCCGAGTGCTCATCTATGCCGCTTCCTTCTCTCATTCACTGTCAATCGACCAAGCGCACGTCAAACAGGGTCCTGGCCAGCTTGCGCCAGGGGTCGGGCTTCAAAGGGTCCAGCACCAGGGCCTTACCGCCCTTGCACTTGAACGTCACGGGCAGCGCCGGGGTCGGCGCCGGAGTGGGGCCCTGGGTAGCGGTCGGGGACGGAGTGGGGCCAGGCGCCGGAGCGGCGTCCAGAGTGCAGCGCGGCTCGATCGCCGCGGTCGCCTTGGCTTGCCCGTGCACGCTGTCGGTGCCCGGGACGACCGACTTCCCCACCGTCCCGTTGGTCGTCACCTCTACCGCGAACTCGCGAGGCCGCGGAGTGCAGGTCGCCGACGCGTCGTTCTTGGCCGCGAAGCTGCTCGCCTCCGCGCAGGCACCGGTCGGGTCCAGCAGCTCCCCACGAAGGATCTTCTCCCAGTCCTCGGGTTCGAATTTCGCGAAGTCCAGGCCCGGGATCAGGTGATCTCGGGCATCACGCGCAGCCGCGAGGGCAGCCGCGTCGGCGGCTCCCTGCGCATTGCTGCGCGTGAGTGCCGCCTGCCCGAAGACGAAGAAGACGAACGCAGCGAAGAGCATCCCCGCCACCAGCACGATGTAGATGGGGAATGCCTGCCCTCGTTCACCGAACTTCGCCGAGATCACTTCCCTGCGGTGACCGCGGTGACCGCTGCGGCGATCCGGTTGGTGATCGTCTGGCCGATGCCCGTGCCGACGATTGCGCCGATGATCACTACGACCACCAGGATGATGCCCAGGTATTCGAAGGCCGTCTGGCCTCGGTCCTGGGCGGCCTTGGTTTGGTACCGGTTCCGCATCCTCGCCAGGGTGTTCTGCAACATGGGGGTTTCCTCCCGGGCCGGTGGCGCTGTTGGTTTGCGGACCGTACGGGGAGTCACCGGTGATAACCAAGGGTCCCGGGGCCCAATTACGGACCCACTGCGCACTCCGTCTACCCATGGCCGCTCACCCCTGGACGGGCCGTTCCCAGCCAGCGCGCTATCGCCTCGCTGCGGCTCGCGCTCTGGAGCTTCGCGAAGATGCGGTTGATGTGGTTCTTCACCGTCTTCTCGCTGATGAAGCAGGTGGCCGCGATCTGCTGGTTGCTCATCCCGGACGCGATGAGATCCATGATCTCCACCTCCCTCGAACTCAGGCCGAAGAGAACCGAGTTGTGCAGTCGCTCAGGAGAGCGTGCCACAGTTCGTTGCGGTTGCGAAGAGGTCCGGAGTTCCGCGAGGAGTGCGCTCGCCGCCGTCGGCGTGAAATGGGCCCTCCCCTCCCGGACGCCCTGGACCGCGCGGACCAGGTCCTCCGGCGTGAATTCGCCGTGGACCAGGTAGCCGCCCGCGCCCAGGAGGAGCGCTTCTCGGACGACCTCCGACTCCTGGCTGTACGTCAGCATCAGTACGGGCGCCAGCTGTACGAGGTGCGGCAGGGCCGAGATGCCGTCGACGCCCGGCATGCGCACGTCCAGCAGGATCACGTCCGGGGCGTGCCGGCGGGTCAGGCTCAGGGCCTCGCGGCCGTCGGCCGCCTGGGCCACGACCTCCATGTCCCCGGCCGTCGCCAGGAGGGACGTCAGGCCCGCCCGTACCACCGGGTTGTCGTCGGCGATCAGAACGCGGAGCGGCGTCACGGGCTCCCCTCCGGGGTCGGGGCCTCGAGCGGGAGGTCCAGGCGGACCACCGTCCCGGGGCCGGATGGCCGGGCTTCGATCCGCAGGCGGGCGCCGATCGCCGCCGCGCGTTCGGTCATGCCGCGCAGCCCGAAGCGGCCCCCGCGCCGCAGGGCGTCCGGCGGGAGGCCGCAGCCGTCGTCCTCGATGGTCAGGGTGAACACCCCCGCCTTCGCCGCCGCCGAGACCAGTACGCGCGAGGCTCCCGCGTGGCGGCGGGCGTTCTCCAGGGCCTCCGCGGTGATGGCCACCACGTGGTGCGCCACCCAGGGATCCATCACCGGGAGGGCCTCCGCCGTCCGGAGCTCCGCGTCCGCCCCGGCCAGGCGGCGCAGCTCCCCCTGGAGCGAGACGCCCGGCGCCTGCGCCTCCCGCCGCAGGTCCGTCAGCAGTGCGCGGGATTCCGCCGCCGCCGCGCGGGCCGCGCCGGAGAGGAACAAGGCCTGGCGGCGCACGGTCGCCGGGTCCGTGGTGCGGGCGAGGGCGTCCGCCGCCAGGGCCAGGCCGTGCAGGGTCTTCGCGACCGAGTCGTGCATCTCGCGGGCCAGGTGGTCCCGTTCGGCGCGTACCGCCTCGGCTGCCGCCAGCCGGGCCCGCGCCTCCGTCAGGGCCTGGCTCGCCGCGCCGAAGCGGAAGAGGAGGTCCCGGAGCGAGGCGCCGGCCGCGCCCGCCAGCAGGCACAGCACCGGCAGGGTCAGGCCGCCGGCCACGGCGGCCACGGCCACCGCCGCCAGGGCCGCGTAGAGCGCCGAGCCGCGCCACCCGTAGACCAGCCCGGCCAGCAGCGGTGTGCAGAGCACGGCGAAGCCGAGCGGCGACTCGGGCCTCGCCGTGACCAGCAGCAGCCCGCAGCACGCCAGGTCCGGGGCCAGCAGCCACCGGTGGCGCAGCAGCAGCGGCCCGAAGCGCTCCCAGTCGCGGAAGAGCACGTACGAGGCCATGAAGGTGAGCAGGATCGCCCCGCCCACCAGGTACGTCGGCCCGCCCGCCGCCGTGCGCCCCAGTGCCAGCGGCGCGCCCAGGCCGATCATCACCATCCGGAACGCGAAGACCCGCCGGGAGAGGGCCTGGAGCGCATGGGACTGGAGTGCCGGGGAGGGTGCCAAAACGGGGGCCCCCGCCGTCCTTCCGCGTACGGACGGCCCCGCCAGGGGGATGTGGAGGACCGCCATGGTCACCCGCCCCCGAGCAGCGCGCCGAAGTCGACGTCCGCGCCGTACACGAAGCCGCAGACCAGCAGGATCAGCGTTCCCGGCAGCATGAACATGGTCACCGCGAAGGTGGCCTTCGGGACCGCCCGGGCCGCCCGCCGGCGGGCGTTCTGGGCATCCGTACGGCGCATGTCCTCGGCGATCGCGATCAGCGTGTCGACGATCGGCGAGCCCAGCTCCTCGCCCTGGAGCAGCGCGGTCACGAACTGCGCCACCTGCTCGGAGTCGTTGCGCCGGCGCAGCTCGTCGAAGGCCTGGCGGCGGCTGACGCCCATGTCCATCTGCTGCAAGGTGATCCGGACCTCGTCCGACCAGGGGCCGTCGTACTTGGCGGCCACCCGCTCCAGCGCCTGCCGGAAGCCGAGCCCCGCGCTCACCACGACCGCGAGTACGTCCAGGAAGTCCGGCAGGGTCCGCTCGATGTGGTCGCGGCGGACCCGGATCGCCGACCACAGGCCGACCTCGATCCAGAACAGGCCGAACGCGACCATCAGCAGGGCCGGTACGAGCTGGCCGTTGATCAGCATCGAGAAGGCGCCGAGCGCGCCGAGGAACCCGTACACCGCGCGGCGCGCCGCGTACCGGTCTATGGTCAGGCCGGCCGGATTGCCCGCCAGGTCGATCTGGCGGCGCTTGCGGGCGACCCGGTTCGGGCCCATCAGGCGCAGTACGAGCGGCGCCCAGCGGATGCCCAGCCGGTCGACGGCCGAGCCCACGGCCGTCGTACGGGTGGCGCCGACCTCCAGGGCCAGCGCGAGGTCGCTCGGCAGTTTCACCTCGGCGCGGTAGAGGCGGATGCCGTGGAAGACACCGAAGACCGACACCCCCAGCAGTAGCGCCAGCAGCAGAGCCGTCATGTCCGTCGCCCCCTCACACGTCGATCTTCGAGAGCCGGCGGATCAGGACGAAGCCCAGCGTGAAGAGCCCGATCGCCACCAGCACCGCCGTCTGGCCGATGAACGCGCCGGTCATCCGGTCCAGGGCGCCCGGCATCATCGCGTTCACCAGCAGCAGCGAGCCGAGCCCGATCGCCGGCACCAGATAGGCCGTCACGGTCACCTGGGAGAGCTGGGTGCGGACCTCGCGCCGCGTCTCCTTGCGCTGCTCCAGCGTCACCGTCAGGTTGCGCAGGCTGCCGACGATCGCGCCGCCCGCCCGCGCGGACAGTACGAGGGTGGAGACCAGGACGACGAGCTCGCGCGAGGGCAGCCGTTCGGCGATCTCGCCCAGCGCCTCGTCGATGGAGTGCCCTACGGCGAGGCGGTCGGCGACGCGCGAGAGTTCCTCGCCCGCCGGGGCCTCCAGCTCGTCCGCCGCTATGGCGATGGCCGTACGCAGGGCCAGCCCGGCCTGGGTGGCGTTGGCGAGGATGCGGGCGAGCTCGGGCAGCTGGTTGATGAAGCGCTCGTTGCGGCGGGCCCGCTGCCAGTTGAGGAAGGCGTCGGCCGCCCACAGGCCGATCAGGCCGGCCACCGGGCCGAAGAACGGGGCCAGGAAGCTGGCGGCGACCAGCCACACCCCGGCGACGGACATCAGCACGTAGACGAAGAACTCGCCGGGGGTGAGGTCCAGGCCGGTCACGGCCAGCTTCACCTCGATCCGCTTGCCGAGCGCGGTCCGGCGCAGGCGCCGGTCCACCCCGGGGAAGCGGCGCCTGCGGCCCGCCTGCTCCGGTGCGCCTTCCGCGGCCAGGCGTTCGATGAGGGCGGCGCGCTGGGCGCGGCCGGCGGCGTACGCCTGGACGCCCGCGACCACGAGGACGCAGGCCAGCAGTGTGACGCCGAGGGTGAGGAGGATCAGTGGGTTCACAGGACGGTCCGGGTGATGCGGGTGGCGAGCTGGTCGTCGGACATGGCGACCCCGAAGGCCTGTGGGATCGGCTGGTTGTTCATGTAGAGGCGGTCCGCGATGCGGCGCGGCAGCGGGTGGTACTCGAAGTGGCCGTGGACGCGGCCGTCGGCGCTCATCGGCTGGGCGGCGAACCGGCAGACAGTGGTGATGCGGAAGGGCTCGCGGCCGTGCGAGTCGAGGATGGCGATCTCCGTGAGGCGGCGCGAGCCGTCGCCGAAGCGGGTCAGCTGGACGACCACGTTCACCGCGCTGTTGATCTGGTCCTGGAGGGCCTCGAAGGGGACCTCCACCTCGGACATCGAGGCGAGGGTCTGCAGGCGCATGAGCGCGTCCTCGGCGCTGTTCGCGTGGACGGTGGCCAGGGAGCCGTCGTGGCCGGTGGACATCGCCTGGAGCATGTCGAGGGTCTCGCCGCCGCGGACCTCGCCGACGATGATGCGGTCGGGGCGCATGCGCAGGGAGTTGCGTACGAGGTCGCGGATGGTGATCCGGCCCTTGCCCTCCACGTTCGCCGGGCGGGATTCGAGGCGGATGACGTGCGCCTGCTGGAGCTGGAGCTCCGCCGAGTCCTCGATGGTGATGATCCGCTCGCCCTCCGGGATCAGACCGGAGAGGGCGTTGAGGAGCGTGGTCTTCCCGGTTCCGGTGGCCCCGGACACGATGACGTTCATCTTCGCCTGGACCAGACCGGACAGCAGCAGGAGCATCTGGGCGTCCAGCGAGCCGAGGCCGATCATCTCGTGCAGGGTGAAGGCGCGCGGGAAGCGGCGGATCGTGAGGGTGGCCCCGGTCAGGGACAGCGGCGGGATGATCACGTTGACGCGCTCGCCGCTGGGCAGCCGGGCGTCGACCATCGGATTCGCCTCGTCCACGCGGCGGTTGACGGTGGAGACGATGCGCTCGATGGTCTGCATCAGCTGCTCGTGCGAGGCGAAGCGCAGGGGCAGCTGCTCGACGCGGCCGGCGCGCTCGACGAAGATCTGGTCCGGGCCGTTGACCATGATCTCGGAGATCGAGGCGTCTTCGAGCAGCGGCTCGAGCACGCCGAGGCCGAGCGCCTCGTCCACCACCCGGCGGATCAGCTGCGCCCGCTCGACGGTGGACAGGACCGGGCCCTCGCGGCTGATGATGTGCCCGAGTACGCGCTCCAGCCGGGCCCGCCGCTCGGCGGGCGCGAGGGCCGACATCTCGGCGAGGTCGATCTCCTCCAGGAGCTTCGCCCGGTACGCGGAGACCAGCCGGCCGTCCTCGCGCGGACTGTGCCGGTCGTCGGGGGTGTTGACGCGGGAACGCAGGCTCATGGTGCGCTCACCCCTTCGGATCGTCGTTGGGCATGACGGCCGTGCGCTCGGCCGTGTAGGAGTCCAGGCCGGGCACGATCGACTTGACGGTGATGCGGGCCGTCGCGGTGACCGCGTCGGGCGTCCCGGCGACCTCGATCTCCGCGAGCGAGGCGAGGCTCGGCCGGATCGCCGCCTTGCCGGCGGCCTCCCCGCCCTCGCCCTTGCGGGCCTCCACGCGGGCCGCGGTACGGGCGGCCGTGTCCGCCTGCTGCTCCACGTACGCGACCCAGCCGAGCTGGATCCCGCAGAGCGCGACGAAGAGCAGGATGGGGATGAAGCCGATGTACTCCAGGGCGACTTGGCCCCGGTCCCGGCCCGCGCCCCGGTATCGGTGTCGGTTCACTCGTCCTCCTTCGGGGAGCCGCCCTCGCCCGTGATCGGCGTGCCGATGTCGAGGCCCGGGAAGAAGACCGGGAGGTTGAGCTCCACGGTCGCCTTGTAGACGTCGCCCGACTCGCCGCAGCGCACGCTCATGTGCCAGGCGCCCCCTACGTGCCGCCGCGCCGCCGCATCGCACGCCCCGTCCCCGTGCACCGCGCCCACCCGCGCCGCCTCGTCCGCCGCGTTGCCCGCCAGCGAGAACGCGTACCCGATCAGTACGCACTCCCACACCGCCGCCACGAGCAGCAGGATCAGCGGCACCATGCCGACGAACTCGACCGCCACCTGGCCGCGATCACCCCGGGCGCGCCCGACGGGTCTGCGCGCGGGCATCGGTCAGCCCTCCCGGCCGCGGCGCAGCCGCGCCACCGGGCCGGCGGCCCGTATGGCGAGGGCCGCGCCCGGGGTCCCCGCGGCAGCGGCTTCGGGCTCCGCCGCGGACGGGGGTGTCAGCAGGCCGAGTTCGCCCGCCAGCGTCCACAGCGCCTGCTTCACGCTGGAGCGGTTGTCCAGGTCCTGTACCCGGCCCGCGTCCACCACCGCCTGGAGCTCCTTGAAGGCGGCCGGCACCGGGGTCCGGGTGGCCCGGGTCTTGGTGATCTTCTCGATCAGCGAGGGCTGGATCTCCGTGTGCTTGCTCCAGCGGTTGACCACCATCGCGGTGTCCTCCGCCTTGCGGACCTGGAGCCGCTCCCACATCCGGACCAGCCGCTTGGCCGCCCGTACGCAGACCACGTCGGGCGTGGTGACCAGGACCGCCACGTCCGCCATCTCCACCGCCGCCGCGTTCGCGCCGGTCACCTGGGTGCCGCAGTCGATGACGACGAGCTCGTACCGGCTGCGCAGGGCGCCGACGATGTGCCGGGCGGCGCGTTCGTCGACCTCCTCGCCCCGCTCGCCCTCCGCCGGGGCCAGCAGCAGCGCGAGCCCGGTCCGGTCCTCGTACACCGCGTCCTGGAGCACGCGCGGGGAGATGTCGTGGATCCCGGCGAGGTCGGCGATCGAGCGCCGGAACTGCACGTCGAGGTACGAGCCGACGTCGCCGGCCTGGAGGTCCATGTCGACCAGGGCCGTACGCCGCCCCGAGGCGGCCGCGGCCAGCGCGAACTGCACGGCGGTGAAGGTGGTGCCGACGCCGCCCTTGGCCCCGGTGACCGTGACCACCTTGCCGCCGGGGCCGGTGAACACGTCGGCCCCCCGCCCCAGGTGGCGGCGTACGCCGACGGACCACTGGGCGGCGGCCTGGACGCGGGCGGCGAGTTCCTCGTACGCGAGCGGCAGCCCGATCACACCCCGCGCGCCCGAGTCCATGGCGGCGGAGAACACGGCCGGTCCGGCGTCCGAGGAGACCAGCACCACGCCCACCGCCGGGAAGCGGAGCGCGACCTCGCGGATGAGGTCGAGCGCGGGCACCGGGCCGATCCGCTCGTGGACGAGGACGACCTCGGGCAGTTCGTCGATGGACTCGGCGGCCAGCCGCCCCAGGGTGTCGAGCAGGGTGGTGGAGTCGGGGACCGGGGCGCCCGGCTCGGCGGCCGGGAGCTGGCTGAGCAGGGTGGAGATGTGGCGGGCGGCGTCCGGGTCGCCGGCCGCGGGGAGGATTCGGGTGGTCATCCGGGCCTCACTTGTCCCCGTCGAGGGTGTACGTACGGTCGCCCGGGCCGGGCGCGGAGTCGGTGCCGGGGGCCACCAGGGCCAGGCGTACGTGCTCCGCGAAGGACTCGGCGTACGCGACGCGCTGGGTGTCCTTGGTGTTGAGGGCGAAGGTGATCGGGACCGCCTCGGCGGGGCCCTTCTTGTCGCTGTCCTTGTCGAGGGCGGTGAGCTTGCCGACGTTCAGGACGCGGGCGTTGGCCACGATGATCACCGAGCGGGAGGGCTCGGTGTCCTTGGCGCCCTTGAAGGTGGCGATGATGTTGACCTTGGCCCCGGAGTAGATCTTGCCGGCCACGCCGGTCGCCGCGTCGATCATGATGGCGATCTCCTGCTCCCCGGGCTGGAGCTGCGGCTTGTCGACGAACATGTCCGACTGGAGCAGCGAGCCCTTGCGCAGGGTGGTGAGCGCGATCTTGTCCTTGAGCCGGCCGAGGTCGGTGACGGCGGTGTCGGACAGCCAGCGCTTGGGGATGGAGACTTCCTCGAACTGGCCCGCCGACAGCGGGCTGTACGGCGGGATGTCGCCCTTGGCGCGGTAGGCGGTGACCTCGGCCCCGACCTTGGAATTGACGTCGCCGATCACCACGAGGACCCCGCCGAACGCCGCGAGGGCGCACAGGACCGACAGGAGCAGCAGGATGACGCCGCGGCGCTGGCGTGAGTTCATGGGCCGTACTACCTCGCCGTTCTTCGATCGTTCAGCCGGTCAGTGTCTTGGTCTGGGGGCGCCGGCGAAGGCCGGCGATGTCGTCCTGTCCCCGGCCTCGGCCGGCGGCGGGGCGGCCAGGGGGGCGGCGCAGAAGGCGCAGCGGTCGCCGATGAGTTCGAGGCCGCACCAGTGGCACTGTTCGCGGCGGACGGAGGCGACCAGCTGGTAGAGCACGGACGGGTCCGGGATGGCGGCGGCGAACTCGACCAGCTTCGCCGTGGCCCACCAGGCGGGCGAGTCGGCCGGGAGCGGGTTCTCCATCACGCCCTGGACCCGCCAGGCGGGGGCGAGTTGGACCGTCACCCAGTCGGAGGCGAGCTGGCCGCGCGCGAAGGTGAGGTGGGTGGCGTACGCGGGGCCGGGGGGCAGGGCGGCGCCCCCGGCGTGCGCCCCGCCGCCGCCGGAGCCGGTCAGCTTGACCAGGTGCGGGGTCGGGTGGGCCAGTACGGCGAACTGCGCGCTCGGCGACCACGAGCGGGCGTGCGCCTTGAGGCCGACCGGGACCCGGTCCAGTTTGGCGACCGAGCCCAGCAGGGCCCCGGCGTGGATGTAGTGGGACAGCAGCCGGGCGGCCGAGGCGATGACTCCGGGGCTGAAGTCGCAGACGCTGAGCTGGCGCAGCTGACGTACCAGCAGGGCTGTGGCCAGCGGGGGCAGATCGACGTCGATGAAGGCGATCCGGTCGGTCTCCAGGATGGCCCGCACGGTGTGCAGCCGCTGGACGGTCGCGGTCGGCAGCCAGGGCGGTACGAAGGCCACGATGTGGCCGTGGCGCTCCAGCAGGGCGCTCGTCTCGGCGAGGGCGCCCGCGAGGTCGAGCTGTCCGGGCGGGTGCAGGACGACGGCCGGCGGTGTGTGCCGGTCGGGGGCCGGCAGCACCAGATCGGCGCTGGTGACGGCAATGGCGGTCGGCACGCGAATCCCCCTGTTCACCCCGTACGCCCCATACGTCGGCGCCGCCGTCGCGTACGCGCACCCCTGCGCGACCGCAAACGATCGGCGCCCTTCCCCCTTGCCCCAGCACCATATCCGCGTCGTCCCTGGCAGGGCAGGGCCTTGGTAATTCCCGTACCGGCGGCCCCGGTCACAGGTGGCGGGAAACCCGGACATCCGGGATCGGACGCCCGATCAATTCAAGCCACATTGCAAAGAGTCTTGACAGGGGGATTGGTCTGGACCAACTTGGCCCCAACACGGCGACGCGCCAACGGGGTTTCCCCCACCCACGACCCCGGGTGCGTTCGTTCACCTGTTCCACCTCCCCCTCCACATCCCCTTCTCCCCCCACGGAGACCACGTGAACCGCATACGCTCGCTCGCCCTGCTGGGCGCCGCCACCCTGACCGCAGGCGGCCTGACCGCCCTCGCCGCCGGCACCGCGCAGGCCGCCGACGTCAACGTCGTCCGCAACGGAGGCTTCGAGTCCGGTCTCGCCGGCTGGACGTGCAGCTCCGGGAGCGGCGCCGTCGTCTCCTCGCCCGTCCACGCCGGGGCCGCCGCCCTCAAGGGCACCCCGGCGGGCCAGGACAACGCGCAGTGCAGTCAGACCGTCACGGTCAAGCCGAACTCGACGTACACGCTCAGCGAGCAGGTGCAGGGCTCGTACGTGTACCTCGGCGTGACCGGGACCGGTACGCAGGACGTGTCCACCTGGACCCCCGGCTCGGGCGGCGGCTGGCAGCAGCTCTCCACCACCTTCACCACGGGGGCGAGCACCACGCAGGTCACGGTGTGGACGCACGGCTGGTACGGGCAGCCCGCGTACGTCGTCGACGACTTCAGCGTCTTCGGCCCGGACGGGGGCGGCGGCACCGACCCCGGCCCGTCCGTCCCCGGCGCCCCGGGCGGGAGCGCCGTTTCCGGCCAGAGCGCGAACGGGCTCACCCTTTCGTGGAACGCGGTCAGCGGGGCGAGCGGCTATTACGTCTATCAGGACGGAGTCCGCATCCAGACCCTGTCCGCCTCCCCCGCGCAGATCACCGGGCTCGCCGCCGCCACCTCGTACTCCTTCCAGGTGAGCGCGTACAACGCGGCCGGCGAGGGTCCGAAGTCGGCGGCGGTGACCGGCACGACGACCGGCGGCGGCAACCCGAACCCGAACCCCTCGGTCCCCAAGCACGCGCTGACCGGCTACTGGCAGAACTTCAACAACGGCGCGACCGTCCAGAAGATCTCCGACGTCTCGGCGCAGTACGACATCATCGCGGTCTCCTTCGCCGACGCCACGACCACGCCCGGGGCCATCACCTTCAACCTCGACTCGGCGGGCCTCGGCGGCTACACCGTCGACCGGTTCAAGGCCGACATCGCGGCGAAGAAGGCGGCCGGCAAGTCGGTCATCCTCTCCATCGGCGGCGAGAAGGGCACCATCTCGGTGGGGGACTCGACCTCCGCGAACAACCTGGCGAATTCCGCGTACGCACTGATGCAGGAGTACGGCTTCAGCGGGATCGACATCGATCTGGAGAACGGCCTCAACCCGACCTACATGACGCAGGCGCTGCGCTCGCTGTCCGCCAAGGCCGGCCCCTCGCTCGTCATCACGATGGCCCCGCAGACCATCGACATGCAGTCGACGGCGGGCGGCTACTTCAAGACGGCGCTGAACATCAAGGACATCCTGACCGTCGTCAACATGCAGTACTACAACAGTGGCTCGATGAACGGCTGCGACGGCAAGGTCTACGCGCAGGGCTCGGTGGACTTCCTCACCGCGCTGGCCTGCATCCAGCTGGAGGGCGGGCTCGACCCCTCGCAGGTGGGCATCGGCGTGCCGGCCTCGCCGAGCGGCGCGGGCAGCGGGTACGTCTCCCCGACCATCGTGAACAACGCCCTGGACTGCCTGGCCAGGGGCACGAACTGCGGGTCCTTCAAGCCGTCGAGGACCTACCCGGGGCTGCGCGGCGCGATGACCTGGTCGACCAACTGGGACGCCAAGGCGGGTAGCGCTTGGTCCAACTCGGTGGGTCCGAAGGTTCACGCCCTGCCCTAGGCGGTACGTGTGGGGGTGGCCGTCCCGGCGGGTGGCCGACCGGCGGATCTGGCCGGAATGGAGTTCTTGACCGGGACATGCCAGAAGAGCACGCTGTGCGCGTCCGCACGGCTACCCCACACTCCCCACCCAGGAGAACGCATGCGGCTCCACACACGACGCAGGGCCGCCGTCACGGCGGCCCTGCTCGCTCTCGCGCTCGGCGCGCCCGCCTACGGCATGAGCGCGACGGCGGCCCCGCCGCCCACCCCCTCGACGGCCACCCAGGACGAGGCGATCGTCCAGTACGAGGTCAAGGGCCCGGCCACCGCCGCCGAGCGAACGGCCCTGCTCCGTACGGGCGTCTCGATCGACGAGGTCGACGCCCGCTCGGTCGTCGTCAGCGCCGACCCGCAGCAGGCCAAGGAACTGCGGGCGCTCGGCTACAAGCTGACCGCCCTGCCCGGGCCGCCGGACCGCTCGGAGCGCGGTGTCGCGGCGAGCCCGATGGACTTCCCGTCCAAGGACTCGATGTACCACAACTACGCCGAGGCCACCACGGAGATCGACCAGCGCATCGCCCAGTACCCCTCGATCATGAGCAAGAAGGTGATCGGGAAGTCGTACCAGGGCCGGGACATCGTCGCCATCAAGATCAGCGACAACGTCGCGACCGACGAGAACGAGCCCGAGGTGCTCTTCACGCACCACCAGCACGCCCGTGAGCACCTGACCGTCGAGATGGCGCTCTACCTGCTCAAGGAGTTCGGCTCCAAGTACGGCACCGACTCGCGGATCACCAACATGGTCAACGGGCGCGAGATCTGGATCGTGCCGGACCTCAACCCGGACGGCGGCGAGTACGACATCGCGACCGGCTCGTACCGCTCCTGGCGCAAGAACCGGCAGCCGAACACGGGCTCCTCGTACGTCGGCACCGACCTGAACCGCAACTGGGACTACAAGTGGGGCTGCTGCGGCGGCTCCAGCAGCAGCAAGAGCTCCGAGACCTACCGCGGGGCGGCCGGCGAGTCGGCCCCCGAGGTGAAGGTCGTCGCGGACTTCGTGCGCAGCCGCGTGATCGGCGGCAAGCAGCAGATCACCGCCTCGATCGACTTCCACACGTACAGCCAGCTGGTGCTGTGGCCCTTCGGGTGGACGTACAACGACACCGCGCCGGGCCTGACGGCGGACGACCTCGCCGTCTACAAGACCATCGGCACGAGCATGGCCCGCAGCAACGGCTACACGCCGGAGCAGTCGAGCGACCTGTACATCACGGACGGGACGATCGACGACTGGCTGTGGGGCAACCAGAAGATCTTCACGTACACCTTCGAGATGTACCCGTCCGAGTCCGGCAGCGGGGGCGGCTTCTACCCGCCGGACGAGGTGATCGAGCGCGAGACGGCGCGCAACCGTGACGCCGTGCTCCAACTGCTGGAGAACGCGGACTGCATGTACCGCTCGATCGGGAAGCAGGCGCAGTACTGCACGTGAGCCGACGGCACCGGCAGGGGCGCCTCACCGCCAGGGGGGCGCCCCTTGTCACGCCGCTTGTCGCGCCGCTTGTCGCGCCGCTTGTCGCGCCCCTTGTCGCGCCGCTTCGCCCGGCCGGCTCATCCGAGGACGGCGAGGGCGTCGATCTCGATGAGCAGGCCGGCGGGGAGGCCCACGTAGACCGTGGTGCGGGCGGCCGGGGCCTCCTTGAGGCCCTGCTCCTCGAAGTAGGCGTTGTAGAGGGCGTTCATCTCGGCGAAGTGGTCCGTGTCGGTCAGGTAGACGCGGATCATCATCACGTCGTCCCAGCCCGCGCCGCCGGCCTCCAGTACGGAGCGGACGTTCTCCAGCGTCTGGAGGGTCTGCTCGCGCAGGGTCGGCCCGGCGGGGGTCGGCGCCCGGCCGTCCACGTGCGGGAGGAAGCCGACCTGGCCGGCGACCTGGAGGATGTTCCCCTTGCGCACGCCGTGCGAGAAGCGGGCCGGCGGGGTGGTGTGGGTGTCGGGGGTGAGGGCGGTCTTCTCGGTCACGGGGTGTCCTCGTCGTCGTGTGAGGCGTGTGGGGCGTGCGGGGAGCCGGAGTACTCCCGGCTGATGGTGTCGGCGGTGCGCCGGACCAGGGGCAGCAGTTCGAGCAGTTCCCCGGCGGTGACGACCACGCTGGGAGCGGAGACGGACAGCGCGGCGACCGCCCGCCCGTCGGGCCCGCGCACGGGCGCGCCGAGGCAGTTGACGGACTCCTCGTGCCCGCCGAGATCGGTGGCCCAGCCCTGTTCCCGTACGAGGGCCAGCTCGCGCAGGAAGGCCTGCGCGTCGGGGGTGGAGCGGGCGGTGTAACGGGGGTAGTCGATGCGCTCGGCGAGGCTGCGGCGCTCGGCCTCGGGGAGGTCGGCGAGCAGCAGCTTCGCGACGGCGGCGACGGTGAGGGGGACGGGCCGGCCGATGCGGGAGTACATGCGGACGGGGTAGCGGCTCTCGACCTTGTCGATGTAGACGACCTCGTCGTCCTGGTGGAGCGCGAGGTGCACGGTGTGGCCGGTGAGGCGGTTGAGCTCGACGAGGTGGGGGTGGGCGACGGTGCGGACGTCGAGGTTCTCCACGGCCTCGGCGGCGAGCGCGAAGAGCTGGGCGCCGAGGCGGTAGCGGCCGTCGGGCTGGCGGTAGACGAAGCCGTGCTCGTGCAGGGTGCGCAGGAGGCGCAGGGCGGTGCTCTTGTGGACGCCGAGCTCCTCGGCGACCTCGCCGAGCCCTGCCGGACCCCGGGCGAGCAGCGGCAGGATGCCGAGCGCTCTGTCCACCGACTGGCTCACGCCGTGTCCTCCCCTGCTGCCGCCGCCCGCTGCGCGGGGCCTTCCGGAACCCGTACACGCGGCCGGGCGTTGACCCCTCGTACGCAGGATGCTAGACAGCAAGCGGCACAACACGCAACGCACGTTGCAGCAGATGCAACGCGAGGAGGAATCCGCATGGGCAGCGACGCAGTCCGACGGCTCGCCGACGAACCGGTCGACCACCGGTTCAAGGGGCTGCCGCCCGACGCCGAGCGGGCGAGCCTCACCGTCGGGCAGCTGGCCGCCGAGAAGCGGGACCTCTACACCGGCGGGTTCACCACCCCCGTCCTCACGCTCGACGCCGAAGCGCTGGAGCACAACCTCACCGCCCTCGGCGCGTACGCCGCCCGCCACGGCCTCGCCTTCGCCCCGCACGGCAAGACCTGCATGGCACCGCAGCTCTTCCGGCGCCAGCTCGACCACGGCGCCTGGGGCATCACCGCCGCCGTCCCCCACCAGGCCCGCGTCTACCGCGCCTTCGGCATCCAGCGGATCTTCCTCGCCAACGAGCTCGTCGACCCGGCGGCGCTGCGCTGGGTGGCCGCCGAGCTCGCCGCCGACCCCGGCTTCCGCTTCGTCTGCTACGTCGACTCCGTGCGCGGGGTCCAGCTCATGGACCGGGCCCTGCAAGGGCAGCCCCAGGTCGTCGACGTCGTCGTCGAGCTCGGGGCCGGCGAGGGCGCCCGTACCGGCGCGCGGACCGACGAGGACTGCCGGGCCGTCGCCGACGCCGTGGCCGAGGCCGCCGGCCTGCGCCTCGTCGGCATCGCCGGGTACGAGGCCGAGGTCCCCGGCGCCGACCCGGAGTCCGTCCACGCGTATCTGCGCCGGCTCACGGCGCTGGCCGTCGAGTTCGACCGGGCCGGGCGGTTCGCCGCCGACCTCGACGAGATCGTCGTCAGCGCCGGCGGCTCCGCCTGGTTCGACGCCGTCGCCGACGTGTTCGCCGAGCTCCCGGAGCTGTCCCGGCCCGTGCTGCGGCTGCTGCGCTCCGGCGCGTACGTCTCGCACGACCACGGCTGGTACACCCGCCTCACCCCCTTCAACCGGGTCCCGGAGGAGGGCGGCCTGCGCCCCGCGTTCCGGCTCTGGACCCAGGTCGTCTCCCGCCCCTCCCCCACCCAGGCCTTCGTCAACGCCGGCAAGCGCGACATCGCGTACGACCTCGGCCTGCCCGAGGCCGAGCTGGTCCGCGACGCCCTGACCGGCGAGGAGCGCCCGGCCGCCGGGGTCCGCGTGGTCAAGCTGTCCGACCAGCACGCCTGGCTGGAGACGGACGCCGCCGACGACGTGAACGTCGGCGACTGGGTGGCGCTCGGCATGTCCCACCCCTGCACGATCTTCGAGAAGTGGCCGCTGATCCCCGTCGTCGAGGCCGACGGCACGGTCACCGACTACGTGCGCACCTTCTTCTAGCGGCGCCGCGCCGGTGGACCTGGTCATCCGCGGGGCCCGCGTCGTCGACGGCACGGGCGGGCCCTCGTACACCGCCGACGTGGGCGTCCACGAGGGCCGGATCGCCGAGATCGGCCGGATCCGCTCCGGCGGCCGCCGCACCGTCGACGCGCACGGGCTCGCCCTGGCGCCGGGCTTCGTCGACATGCACGCGCACAGCGACCTCGCCCTGCTGCGCGACCCGGACCACAGCGCCAAGGCCGCGCAGGGCGTCACCCTCGAAGTCCTCGGCCAGGACGGGCTCTCGTACGCGCCCGTCGACGACCGCACCCTCGCCGAGGTGCGGGCGGCCATCACCGGCTGGAACGGCGCGGGCGAGGACGTCGAGTTCGACTGGCGGGACGTGGGCGGGTACCTGGACCGGCTCGACCGCACCGGCATCGCCGTCAACGCCGCGTACCTCGTCCCGCAGGGCACCGTCCGCGCGTACGCCCTCGGCTGGGGCGACCGCCCCGCGACCCCCGCAGAGCTCGACCGGATGCGCGCGCTCGTCGCCGAGGGCCTCGCCCAGGGCGCGGTCGGCATGTCCTCGGGGCTCACGTACACCCCCGGCATGTACGCGTCCGACGCCGAACTGACCGGGCTGTGCCGGGTGGTGGCCTCGTACGGCGGCTACTACTGCCCGCACCACCGCTCGTACGGGCGCGGCGCGCTGGCCGCGTACGCCGAGATGATCGCCCTGGCCCGGGAGGCCGGCTGCGCGCTGCACCTCGCGCACGCCACCATGAACTTCGCGGAGAACGAGGGCCGGGCGGGCGAGTTGCTCGCCCTCCTCGACGGGGCGCTCGCCGCCGGGGCCGACATCAGCCTCGACTCGTACCCGTACACCCCCGGCTGCACCACCCTCGTGGCGCTGCTGCCCGGTTGGGCGAACGAGGGCGGGCCGCAGGCCGTGCTCGCCCGGCTGCGCGACGACGCCGAAGCCGAGCGGATCCGGCACGCGCTGGAGGTGACCGGGGCGGACGGCTGCCACGGCGTCCCGGTCGACTGGGCGACGATCGAGATCTCGGGGACGGCCGACCCGGCGCACGGGGCGTACGTGGGCACGCGCCTGCGGGACTGGGAGGCGGCCCGGCGGCTGCTGCTGGCGGACCGGCTGGGGCCGACGATCCTCCAGCACGTCGGGCACGAGGAGAACGTCCGGGCGATCATGCGCCACCGGGTCCACACCGGCGGCTCCGACGGCATCCTCCAGGGCGCGAAGCCGCACCCGCGGGCGTACGGGACCTTCCCGCACTACCTGGGCCACTACGTGCGCGAGCTCGGCGTGCTCTCGCTGGAGGAGTGCGTGGCCCATCTGGCGGGCCGGCCGGCGGCCCGACTGCGGCTGGTGGACCGGGGGTTGGTGCGTGCCGGGTACCGGGCCGATCTCGTGCTCTTCGATCCGGAGACGGTCGCGGCCGGGTCGACGTACGAGAACCCGCGCGTGCTGCCGTCCGGCATCCCGCACGTGCTGATCGACGGCCGGTTCGTGATGCGGGACGGGCGCAGGACGGACGTCCTGGCGGGGCGGTCGGTCCGCAGGGCTCCGTACAGGGGCCGTTGAAGGCTTCCGCCTACGATGGGCGGCATGCTCGCCTTTGTCCCCGCCGCGCTGTTTTTCGTCCTCTTCTGCATGAGTGTGCGGGAGGACCGCCGACGCTTCCGGAACGCGGTCCTCCTGGGCCTCACCCTCATATGCGGGTCGATCGGCCTGCTGTTCCAGATACCTGAACTGCCGTCACCGCTGGACGCCATCGCCGTGCTGCTGGTGCTGGTCGTACCGACGGTCGGCACGCTCGTCCTCGCCGGCTACCTGATCCGCAACGGCCTGACGATGGTCCGCAAGGAGGGCCGCAGGCCGACCAATCTGCTGTCCATGGCGGCGGGCCTGGGGATCTTCGCGCTGATCGGGCTGGTCCTCGGGGTGGCGGGGCGGGGCTCGCGGGTCGCGGACACGGTGGTGGCGGGCCTGGTCATGCTCGTCGGGTACGTCTCCTTCATCTTCCTCTGCTTCCTGGCGTACGCCTTCCTGTACGGGCGGATCACGGTGCGCGGGGACGTCGACTACGTGGTGATGCTGGGCTCCGGGCTCATCTGCGGCGAGCGGGTGTCCCCGCTGCTGGCCTCCCGACTGGAGAAGGGCCGGCAGATCCACGCCGCCCAGGTGGCCCGCGGCGGCCGGACGCCGTTGCTGCTGGTCTCGGGCGGGCAGGGGTCGGACGAGAAGCTCTCGGAGGCGCGGGCGATGGCCGACTGGCTGATCGCGCGGGGCGTCCCGGAGGAGCGGATACGGCTGGAGGACCGCTCGCGCACGACGCGGGAGAACCTCGCGTTCAGCCGCACGATCATGGCCGACGCGGACCCCGGCTACCGGTGCGTGGTCGTCACCAACAACTTCCACGCCTTCCGGGCCGCGATGACGGCCCGCACGGCCGGTGTCAACGGCCAGGTGCTCGGCTCCCCGACCGCCACGTACTTCTGGCCGAGCGCCACCCTGCGCGAGTTCGTCGCCGTGTTCTGGGAGCACAGGGCGGTGAACCTGAGCATCTGCGCGGCCATCGCCGCCCTGACCACCGCTGCGGCCATCGCCTCGGTGTAGGCGGCGCGAGGCGAGGGCCGCGCGAGGGTCAGAGGCCGCGCTCGCGCACGTGCAGGTGCCGGTGCCACGTCCCGGCCGCGGGCGGGGGCGGTCGGCGTGGCGGCGGCCTCCGGACGGAAAGCGACCTTGCCCATGGGGGAGGGTGCGAGTCCGACGTGCGTTCATGGCGCTGTCGCCGGAGGATGAGGGAACCGGGGGGCATTGCATTTCCGAGGAGGTATCCCGATGGACAGTGAATCGGGCCAGCAGCCCAATCGGCCGGCCAAGCTCTTCAGCGGCGGGGAACGGCCGTACGACCCCGAGGACCTCGTGATGGTGCAAGGCATGGAGCCGACTCCGGAGCGGCTCGAGAAGGCGCGCCAGCTGATCGAGAAGGAGGGTCCGCAGGTCATCGAGCGCTACCTCCCCTAACCGGGGCGGTGGCGCGGCACTGAGCTGCTGGTGGCCCCGACCGGGGCGGCGTCCCGGGCCGGGGCCGCACATCGCCTGGACGGGTGTCCACCGCGGGCCGACCGCATCCAGAGACGGAGAAGGATCGTTAAGTCTCGCGGGGGCCCTGACTCGGAGGCACCGCCATGCAGACGATCACCATCGACTGGGACCACCCCACCGACCCCCGCCAGAGCCGCGAACGCGACCACGTACAGGACTACGTGACCACCGGAGGACTCGACGGGCACCTGTGGCACGGGGTCCCCACGCTCCTGCTCACCACGCTCGACCGCGCCACGGGCCGGACCTCCCGGACCCCGCTGATCTACGTCGAGGACGAGGGCCGCCACATCGTGCTCGCGGCCCGCTGGGGCGCCGCGGAGCACCCGGCCTGGTACCGGAACCTGACCGGGCACCCGGAGGTCCGCCTCCAGGTCGGCGCGGCCGTCTTCCAGGCCACGGCCCGCACGGCCTGCCCGGCGGAGCGCGAGGTCTACTGGCCGGCGATGACGGCTCTGTGGCCCCTCTTCGACGACTACCAGGCGTCCGCCTCCCCCCGCGAGATCCCCCTGGTGATCATCACCCGGTAGCCCCGGGCGGCGCCCCGCCCCCGCCCGCGCTCAGGCGTGGTCGTAGACGGTCACGGCCACGTCCCGGGCGCACAGGGCCTCGGTGATCAGCGGTTCGACGCGGGACCACTTCCCGCCGGCCAGGCCGCAGCCGATGCGGGGCATGTGGACCGAGGCCTCCAGGGCGAGCGCGTGCTCTCCGAGTGCCGCCAGACAGCGCCCCAGCGCGTCGTAGCGGATCGGCGGGCCGCCGCTGCCCGTGCGTATGCCGCGCTGGGCGACCATGTTGGCCACCCAGGTGTCCGGCCGCACCTGGACCAGCTGGACCGCGCCGAGGCCGAAGTCATTGCCGCTGCGGCGCCGGTGCCAGGCCCGGAACTCCTTCTCGGGCTCGGGCCAGCGCTTCGAGAGCGCCAGCACGAAGCCCTTGCCCCAGCCGCCGATGTCGTTGCAGACGTGCCCGATGATCTTCGGGCCCTTGGCCTGCGGTCCGGTCGCGTCCCCGGCCATGATGCGCAGCTGCTTCATGTTCCGCCCCTTTCCCCCGCTCACGACCCTACGGGCGGCCGCTGACAACGGCGCCGGGTGTCGGTCACAGGTACTCGCGGGCGAATTCCATCGCCCATTCCACCGCCGCGATCGGGACGCTCCCCGACAGGGGGTCGATGGTCAGACGGGCGGCCTCCCAGCCCTGGTCGTGCTCGCGGTGGATCGCGAAGTGCGCCTCCTCGGCGCCCACCGCGCCCGCGCCGCCCTCGCCGCAGTCCCCGCTCCGAGGTGCGACCAGGAACTCGATCGCCCGGTCGTCGCCGTCCGTGCCCACCGTGCTGATCGCCATGTCCCCGACCATGAATTCCACCGCTCCGCCCCGCCCTCTCGCGCCTCCGACCGGCGTCGAAGGCAAGCCTGCGCCGCGGCGGCGCCGTGACGCATGAGTACGCGCACTCATGCCCCTACTCAGGCCCCGTACGCGCACTGCGTACGCACACCCCGACGTGACGAGTGCAACACCACCGGTCCGGCGCCGCTCGGGGCCCACCCATTCCGCAGGTCGCGGCGGTGGCGTGGCCGCCGTTTCCAAGGGCGGACCGCGCCGCCACCGTCCCATCATGCGAAACGGGACATATCCATCCCGCACTCCCTCCCCGAATACCTCGGCGGACCGGCCGCCCGGCCCGTAAGCTCCCGTCATGCAGGTGATCCAGTCAACGAAACTCGCCAACGTCTGCTACGAGATCCGCGGGCCCGTGCTCGAAGAGGCCATGCGGCTCGAAGCAGCAGGTCATCGCATCCTCAAGCTGAACACCGGCAACCCCGCGGCCTTCGGCTTCGAGTGCCCGCCGGAGATCCTCGAGGACATGCTCCGCAACCTGGGCAACGCCCACGGGTACGGGGACGCGAAGGGGCTGCTCTCCGCGCGCCGCGCGGTCATGCAGCACTACCAGACCAAGGGCATCGAGCTGGACGTCGAGGACATCTACCTCGGCAACGGCGTCTCCGAGCTGATCCAGATGTCGATGCAGGCGCTGCTCGACGACGGCGACGAGGTGCTGGTCCCGGCGCCGGACTACCCCCTCTGGACCGCCTCCGTCAGCCTGGCCGGCGGCACCGCCGTGCACTACCGCTGCGACGAGCAGTCCGACTGGATGCCGGACCTCGCCGACATCGAGCGCAAGGTCACCGACCGCACCCGCGCGATCGTGATCATCAACCCGAACAACCCGACCGGCGCCGTCTACGACGACGAGATGCTGCGCGGGCTCACCGACATCGCGCGCCGCCACAACCTGATCGTCTGCTCCGACGAGATCTACGACCGGATCCTCTACGACGGCGCCACGCACACCAACACCGCCGCCATCGCGCCCGACCTATTGACCCTCACGTTCAACGGGCTGTCCAAGAACTACCGCGTCGCCGGGTACCGGGCCGGCTGGATGGCGGTCTGCGGCCCCAAGAAGCACGCCTCGTCGTACATCGAGGGCCTGACGATCCTGGCCAACATGCGGCTGTGCGCGAACATGCCCTCGCAGCACGCCGTCGCAACCGCCCTCGGCGGCCGGCAGTCGATCAACGACCTGGTCCTCCCGGGCGGACGGCTGCTGGAGCAGCGCGACACGGCGTACGACCTGCTGACGCAGATCCCCGGCATCACCTGCGTGAAGCCGAAGGGCGCGCTGTACCTGTTCCCGAAGCTGGACCCGGCCGTCTACAAGATCAAGGACGACCGGCAGATGGTCCTCGACCTGCTGCGGGCCGAGAAGATCATGGTGGTCCACGGTACGGGCTTCAACTGGTCCGAGCCCGACCACTTCCGCATCGTGACGCTGCCGAACGCCAAGGACCTGGCGGACGCGGTGACCCGGATCGGCAAGTTCCTGGACGGATACGGCCAGCACTAGGCGACGACTGCGTACCGGATACCGGATCAAGCACAACTTTAGAACCAATCCAATGTAGGATGGCCTCCTGACCACGCAGGAGGCCTCCTCATGTACGAGCCGATCCGCACGAAGCCGGTCGTCCACCGTGTGGGCGGCCACCACTCCGACAGCCACGCGGGGTACCCGCACAGCAGCCGCGCCGAGGCGCTGGACATCCAGCTCGCCGGGCACCTGGCGGCCCTGCTCACCGTCACGGACGAGCTCGGCCTCGACGGCGCCGCCGCGCGGATCGCCGCACAGGTGGCGCGGCTGCGCGGCGCCGATCCGGCGCGGACGGCGCGCGCCGACATCTCGGGTGCCGCCGGTCTCCTCGCCCTGCACCAGCGGGCCCATGACCTCGCCGGCCGCGCGCTGGTCGTCGCCGCGTCGCGCGCCGACACCACCGTCGCGATCCTCGCCGCCGAGCGCATGGACGCGCATGCCGCTGCCCTGGCCTCGCGGGACCTGGCCGGCAGCCTCTGATCGGCCCCGGTCCGGGGCCGCGGAGGCTCCGGACCGGGTGCCATTGCCCTGGCCGGGCTTGCCATGGGTTCCGGCTCGGCCGCCCCGCCGAGTGCGGGTGTGCCGCTGCGCGGCGCTGGAATCAGCCGGCCGGGCTCGATTCGAACTCCGCGGCCGCGACCCCGCACCAGAGGGTCGTCGCCGGGGGCCAGATCGGGCCCAGCGCTTCCGAGTGTTCCGTCGCGCCCGGGGCCACGCCCGGGAGTTTCACCAGGGCCTGGGACGGGCGGGCGGCCGGGTCCGGAGTCGCCTTTTCGCGGAACTCGACCGTCACCACGTACGCGCCCGTGCCCTCGGGGCGGCCCGAGACCTCCACCGTCGCCACCACGCGGCGGCTGCCGGGGTCGATCCGGCAGCCGGTGACCCGTACGTCCTCCACCGCAGGTCGCGGCGGCGCCGCGCCCGGCTCGCCGCTGGCCCACACGTACAGGCCCAGCGGGGCGAACACCAGCAGGCCGGCCAGGACCGTCAGGCCGACCGCCCAGCCCTGCCACTTCAACGCGCTCACGCCCATGGGACGATCCTCCCGGCCTGCCGCCCCGCCTGCCAGCACCGGCCGATCCACACAGCATTTCGAAGTGGGACCGCCTGGACACCTGACGTTCATTCGACTTCGCGCGGAATGTGGGTTTCCGCGAGCACGCTGCACCCGTGAGACGCATCCTAGGTATCGCCCTGGCGGTCCTCCTCCTCGGCGGCGTGATCGCCGTCGTGCTCGCCGGAGGAGAGAAGACCCCCACCACGGCAACGAAGACCGTGAAAGGCGTCATCGGATCCGAGAAGTCCGAATACTTCCGCGACCCCGACGTCGTCAAAGCCCTGGCCGACAAGGGCTACACCGTGAAGACCGAAACGTCCGGCTCCTGGGCGATGGACCAACTCGCCCTCAAGGAATTCGACTTCGCCTTCCCCGGCAGCAGCGAGCCCGCCCCGGAGATCGAGGCCGCGGCCGGTGTCAAGGGCGCCCAGACCACCAAGCCCTTCTTCTCCCCGCTCGTGGTCATCGCCCGCGCCAACGCGGCCAAGGTGCTCGCAGACAACAACCTCGCCAAGATGACCGGCAAGAACTCGGGGGCCCTCCTCATGGGCCCCTACCTCAAAGCGGCCGCCGAGGACCGCAACTGGCAGGACCTGTCCGGCTCCGCCGCCTTCGCCGAGCTGACCGGCCGGGTGTACATCAAGACCACGGACCCGGCGACGTCCAACTCCGGGGCGCTGTTCCTGGCCGCCACCTCGAACGTCGCCAACGACAGGACGGTGGTCTCCGACCAGGCCGGGATCGACCGCACCGCGCCCCTGATGCAGAAGCTGATCCGCGTCCAGGGCGCCCTGGAACCGAGCACCGACGACCCGTTCCGGGCCTTCATCTCCGGCAGCGGCGAGCCGCTCATCCTGGCGTACGAGTCCCAGGTGGCTTCCTTGCTCCAGCAGAAGCAGGCTCCTGGGGACATGGTCGTGCTCTACCCGGACACCACCGTCAACTCCCCGCACACCTTCGTGCCGATCAGCGAGAACGCCAAGGAGCTCGGCTCCCTCCTCGCCAACGACCCGAAGCTGCGCGAGCTGGCCGTCCGGCACGGGTTCCGGCCGCAGAACGGCGTGCCCGAGTTCACCGCGGCGACCGCCGCGCACGCCGCGTACCTCAACCCCGAGCTGACCGGCATCCGCCAGGTCAGCGCACCGACCGTCAAGATCCTCATGGCGCTTGCCGCGCGCGCCAAGGGCTAGGGGGGACACCGCACATGACTCTGACACCACCGGAGGAGAGCCCGCTCGTCCTCACCGCCCCCGAGCCCGTCGCCCCCGTACGGCGGGAGCAGGCCTCGGGCCTGGTCCCGCTCCCGGACGGGGTGCGCGAAGAGATGGCCCGCCGGGCCGGGGAGTACGTCGGCTCGCTCGCCGGGATCGACACCCGCTCCCCCGAGTTCGCGAGCCGCGTCGGGGAGATGTCCGGGCTCGGCGCCGGCGAGATCCGCAGCGCCGCCCAGCAGTCCAACCGGATGCTGGAGCGGGCCGTACGGTCGCTGGGCTCCGACGGGGGCGGCGACGCCCAGGCCCGCGTCGCGGGCTCCCTCGTCGAACTGCGCCGCACCGTCGAGGACCTCGACCCGCGGGACACGCCCGCCAAGGGAGCCCGCAGGCTGCTCTCGAAGCTGCCCGGCGGCAACAGGTTCCGGGACCACGTGGCCAAGTACGCCTCCTCGCAGACCACGCTCAACGCCATCGTGGGCGCGCTGCGCGGCGGCCAGGACGAGCTGCGCCGCGACAACGCGGCCCTGCACACCGAGCGGGCCCGCCTGTGGGAGACCATGGGCAAGCTCCAGGAGTACGCCGTCCTCACCGAGGCCCTCGACGCGGCCGTGGAGCAGCGGATCGCCGAGACCGGGCACACGGACCCTTCGGCGGCCGACGTGATGCGCGCCGATCTGCTCTTCCCGGTCCGGCAGAAGCACCAGGACCTGCTGACCCAGCTGGCGGTGTGCGCGCAGGGCTACCTGGCGATGGACGTGGTCCGGCGCAACAACGACGAGCTGATCAAGGGCGTCGACCGGGCCGCCACCACCACCGTGTCCGCGCTGCGGACCGCCGTGATGCTGGCCTCGGCCCTCGACAACCAGCGCAGGGTGATCGAGCAGGTCAACGCCCTGAAGGGCACCACCGAGGAGCTCATCCGGGGCAACGCGGACATGCTGTCCACGCAGAGCGGGGAGATCCAGCGGATCGCGGCCGACCCGGCGGTGGGCGCGGAGACGCTGCGCACGGCCTTCGGGCAGATCTACAAGACGCTGGACGCGATCGACACGTTCAAGGCGCAGGCGACCGAGAACATGGCCGCCACCGTCGAGTCCCTGACCGGGGAGCTCCGGACCGCCTCGGCCCACCTGGCCCGTACGCGCACCTCCGGTGTGCTGGAGGGCGGTGCCCGATGAGCGTGCGCAGCGTGCGCACCGCATCGGTGCGCAGACGGCTGGCCGCGGCGGTCGCGCTCACCGCGACCCTGCTCGGAGCCTCGGCCTGCGACGCCGGCTCTCCGGATCCGGCGAAGCCCACCCGGTCGAAGTACCAGGAGGGCAAGCTGCGCGTGCTGGCCTCCAGCGAACTGGCCGACATGGAGCCGGTGCTGAAGGCGGCGAAGGCGGCCACCGGGGTCAGCGTCGAGCTCACCTGGTCCGGCACCCTGGACGCGGTCGAGCAGGTCGCCTCCGGGAAGGCCGACGGCGCGTACGACGCCATCTGGCTGTCCTCCAACGACTATCTGCGGCTGCGCCCCGAGGCCGCCGGGAAGCTCAGCAGCGAGACGCCGGTGATGTCCTCGCCGGTCGCGCTGGGCGTACGGGCGGACGCGCTGGCCCGGCTCGGCTGGAAGCCGGAGGAGGTGACCTGGTCGGCGGTGCACGAGGCCGTCGCCGCCGGGAAGCTGACGTACGGGATGACCGATCCGGTGCGCTCGAACTCCGGGTTCTCCGCACTGGTCTCGGTGGCTTCCGGGCTGTCGGGCGCGCAGGCGGCGCTGACCGACGCGGACGTGAAGACGGCGCAGCCCAAGCTGAAGGAGTTCTTCGCCGGGCAGAAGCTGACCTCGGGCTCCTCCGGCTGGCTTGCCACCGCGTACGCCAAGCGCGGGGACGTGGACGCGCTGGTGAACTACGAGTCCGTGCTGCTGTCCATGAACCGGGACGCGAAGGCGGGCCTGACGGTGATCCGGCCGCGGGACGGGGTGGTCACCGCCCACTATCCGCTGACCCTGCTGACCTCGGCCCCGGCCGGGGCCCGCGAGTCGGGTCGGGCCCTGACCGACTACCTGAGCGGCGCCGAGGCACAGAAGGCGATCACCGAGAAGACCTTCCGCCGGCCGGTCGCGGCCGGGGTGCAGCCCGCGGCCGGGCTGAACGCGGACAAGCGGCGCGAGCTGCCGTTCCCGGGCACCCAGTCGGTCGCGGACGGGCTGCTGGCCTCGTACGAGAACGAGCTGCGCCGGCCCTCGCGGACGGTGTACGTGCTGGACACCTCGGGTTCGATGGCCGAGGAGGACCGCATCGGGCGGCTGCGGTCGGCGCTCACCGAGCTGACGGGGACGGGTGATTCGGGGACCGGGCAGCGGTTCCGGGACCGCGAGGAGGTGACGCTCCTGCCCTTCGGCGACAAGGTGAAGAAGGTGCTGACGCACGTCGTCGAGCCGGGCAATCCCGGGCCGGCGCTGGACGCGATCCGGGGCGATGTGAAGTCGCTCCAGCCGGAGGGGGGTACGGCGGTGTACGGCAGTCTGAAGGCCGCGTACGAGCACCTGGGCAAGGGCAACGCGGACGCGTTCACCTCGATCGTGCTGATGACGGACGGGCAGAGCGGCGACAAGGCGAAGGACTTCGACTCCTTCTACGCCGGGCTGCCGGACGCGCAGAAGCACACGCCGGTCTTCGCGGTGCTGTTCGGCGACTCTGACCGCAAGGAGCTCGCCCACATCACCGAACTGACCGGCGGG
This sequence comes from Streptomyces sp. NRRL S-244, assembly GCF_000717915.1. Taxonomy (GTDB): domain Bacteria; phylum Actinomycetota; class Actinomycetes; order Streptomycetales; family Streptomycetaceae; genus Streptomyces. Next base: position 10,394 of record NZ_JOCX01000018.1, on the reverse strand, counting down.
CGGCTCTTCGACGCCACCGGCGGCAACGGTTCGCTGGACGGAGCCTTCGAGGAGATCCGTGGCTACCAGTAGATCCGTCGCGGGAGCGCTCCGCTGCCTGGAGTCGAAGAAGAACCTGGTGGGCAGCGCCTGCGGGCTGGTCGGGCTGGGCCTGACCGTCACCGGGGTGGCGGGCACGTACTGGCCGGTGGTCGTGGCCGGGCTGTACGGCGCGGGCGCGCTGATCGCCCCGCCGGAGCGGCCGGCGCCGCCCGAGCCCCGGGGGCCCTCGCAGCAGCTGGACGACATACGGGAGCGGTTCGGCCGGCTGCGGGAGTACGTGGCGGAGGTGGACCTGCCGGATCCGGCCGAGGGCCGGCTCGCGGAGCTGATGGGGCTGTACGGGGCGCTGCTGGAGCCGGGGTGGGTGGCCGATGTGCTGGCCGCCGATCCGGAGTCGGTGCACGCGCTGTCGCGGGCGATCGAGCTGGACGTGCCGGAGTGCGTGGACACGTACAACCGCACGCGCTGGTGGACCCGGCTCACGCCCGGCGGGGAGTCGCCCGAGCGGCACCTCGAACGGCAGCTGTCGCTGCTGCACGAGGAGGCGGAACGCCTGACGGCGGACCTCCGCGAAGCAGAGGCCCGCCGTCAGCAGACGCACACGACCTACCTGGAGGAGCGCGGACAACACTCCTGACCGGTATCGGCCGGTGCTGCGGTGGGAACCGCTTGGTCGGGGGCTCCCACACTCAGGTGCCCGGAGCTTGCTCCGGACAGGTCTTTCAGCCCAGGCGCTCGACGAGCGCGTGGTACTGGTCCCACAGCTCCTTGGGAGTGTGGTCGCCGTAGGTGTTCAGGTGCTCGGGGACCAGGGAGGCCTCGTCGCGCCAGACCTCCTTGTCGACGGTGAGCAGGAAGTCCAGGTCCGCCTCGGGGAGGTCCAGGCCGTCCAGGTCGAGGGAGTCCTTGGTCGGCAGGATGCCGATGGGGGTCTCGACGCCGGCGGCCTTGCCGTCGAGGCGCTCGACGATCCACTTCAGGACGCGGCTGTTCTCGCCGAAGCCGGGCCACACGAACTTGCCCGCGTCGTTCTTGCGGAACCAGTTCACGTAGTAGATCTTCGGGAGCTTGGACTGGTCCTTGCCCTTGGCCACGTCGACCCAGTGACCCATGTAGTCGCCCATGTTGTAGCCGCAGAACGGCAGCATGGCGAACGGGTCGCGGCGCAGCTCGCCGACCTTGCCCTCGGCGGCGGCGGTCTTCTCGGAGGCGATGTTCGATCCGATGAAGACGCCGTGGTTCCAGTCGAAGGACTCGGTGACCAGCGGGACGGCGGAGGCGCGGCGGCCGCCGAAGAGGATCGCGGAGATCGGGACGCCCTTGGGGTCCTCCCACTCGGGGGCGATCGTCGGGCACTGGGAGGCCGGGACGGCGAAGCGGGCGTTGGGGTGGGCCGCCGGGGTCTCGGACTCCGGGGTCCAGGCGTTGCCCTTCCAGTCGATGAGGTGCGCGGGCGCCTCTTCGGTCATGCCCTCCCACCAGACGTCGGAGCCGTCCGGGGTGAGCGCGACGTTGGTGAAGACGGTGTTCGCGTACATCGTCTTCATGGCGTTGGCGTTGGTGTGCTCGCCGGTGCCGGGGGCGACGCCGAAGAAGCCGGCCTCGGGGTTGATCGCGTACAGGCGACCGTCCTCGCCGAAGCGCATCCAGGCGATGTCGTCGCCGATGGTCTCGACCGTCCAGCCGGGGATCGTGGGCTCCAGCATGGCCAGGTTCGTCTTGCCGCAGGCGCTCGGGAACGCGGCGGCGACGTACTTCGCCTCACCCTGCGGCGGGGTGAGCTTGAGGATCAGCATGTGCTCGGCGAGCCAGCCCTCGTCGCGGGCCATGACGGACGCGATGCGCAGGGCGTAGCACTTCTTGCCGAGCAGGGCGTTGCCGCCGTAGCCGGATCCGTACGACCAGATCTCGCGGGTCTCCGGGAAGTGCGAGATGTACTTGGTGGTGTTGCAGGGCCACGGCACGTCGGCCTGGCCCTCGGCGAGCGGAGCGCCGAGGGTGTGGACGGCCTTGACGAAGAACCCGTCGGTGCCGAGCTCGTCGAGGACGGCCTTGCCCATGCGGGTCATGGTGCGCATGGCGACGGCGACGTAGGCGGAGTCGGTGATCTCGACGCCGATCGCGGAGAGCTCGGAGCCGAGGGGGCCCATGCAGAAGGGGACGACGTACATCGTCCGGCCCTTCATGGAGCCGCGGAAGATACCTTCCTGCCCGGCAACGCCCCCCTCACCGGTGAAAAGGGCCTTCATCTCGGAAGGAGCCTTCCAGTGGTTGGTCGGGCCCGCGTCCTCCTCCTTCTCGGAGCAGATGAAGGTCCGGTCCTCGACGCGCGCGACGTCGGACGGGTCGGAGGCGGCGTAGTACGAGTTGGGTCGCTTGCCCTCGTCCAGCTTCTTGAACGTGCCCTTGGCGACGAGCTCCGCGCACAGGCGCTCGTACTCGGCCTCGGAGCCGTCGCACCAGACGACCCGGTCGGGCTGGGTGATCGCTGCGATCTCGTCCACCCAGGAGATCAGCTCCTGGTGGGTCGTCGGGACGGTGGTGGGAGCCGCGTTGTCGCGCGCCACGATTGCTCCTTGTTGAGGGGTGTGTTTGGTGTTTGCCCCGTGGGGGCTGCGACCCGGATGCTTCGCGCTCCGCTCATCCGGTGCCGACCGCACTCATCTGATCATCCGGTGCGTGTGCGCATATGTCCAGGGGGCCTCTCACGTGAGCATCGCCACTCCCGTCAATCTTCCGTAAAGCGCACTAACGGAAACCTACGGACCCGTAGGTAGCATGGCGGTCATGACTTCTGACGCCGCCGCCGCTCCGGCCGCACCGGAGGCCAAGCCGCTGATGCGCGGCTGGCTGCACACCGGGATGTTCCCTGCCGTGGTCGTCGCGGGGCTGGTGCTGATGGCTTTCACCGAGTCCACGCGGGCGCGGGTGGCGTGCGGGGTGTACATCCTCACGGCCTGCCTGCTGTTCGGCGTCAGCGCGGTGTACCACCGCGGCACCTGGGGTCCGCGGGGTGAGGCCATTCTGCGGCGTCTCGACCACGCCAACATTTTTCTGATCATCGCAGGGACCTATACCCCGCTGACGGTGCTCCTGCTCCCTCCCTCCACCGGACGGACGCTCCTGTGGGCGGTGTGGATCGCCGCCGCGGCCGGCATCGCCTTCCGCGTCTTCTGGGTCGGCGCACCGCGCTGGCTGTACACCCCCTGCTACATAGCGATGGGCTGGGCGGCGGTCTTCTTCCTCCCCGACTTCCTGCGCACCGGCGGCATCGCCGTCCTGGTCCTGGTGATCGTCGGCGGGCTCCTCTACAGCGCGGGCGGCGTGATCTACGGGATCAAGCGCCCGAACCCCTCGCCCCGCTTCTTCGGGTTCCACGAGGTCTTCCACTCCCTGACCCTGGCCGCCTTCGTCGCCCACTACGTCGGCATCTCGCTCGCCGCGTACCAGCACTAGCCGGGCACCGGCACCAGCGGAGCCCCGTCGCGGCGTGCGGCGGGGCTCCGTTCTGCCGGTGCGGCCGGGTGCGGCTACGTGCAGGCGTAGCCGTCGCCGTCCGGGTCCAGGCGCAGCGGGTCACTGCCGTTGACCTTCATGCGCTTCGGGTACTGGTGGGAGGCCAGCCAGTCGCAGCGGGCCTTCGTCGTCTCCTTCACCTCCGCCGGGAACTTCGTCGGCACGCACTGGCTCGCCGTCCCGTAGTGCCGGTCGCAGCCGGCCACGCTCGGGGCGACCGGCGCCGAGTCCCGCTTCCCGGGGTTCTGCTTCGGGGCCGCCTGCGGCGCGTCCGCGAACTCGTGGACGTGCGGGGACGGGGCCTCCTCCGTGGCCGCGAGCGCCGACGCGCCGCCCAGGTGCACCCAGGTCGCCACCGACGGGATGCCGTTCGCGTCGACCCCGAAGAGCATGTACCAGCCGGGCGGCGCCAGGTTCGGGTTGCTGGTGACGTTGAGGTCGACGGTCGTGTTGTTGATCACCGACAACGGCAGGTCCACGTACCGCTGGTTCGGGTCCGAGGAGTGCGTGACCGCCGCCGGACGGATCAGCTCCGCCTTGGCGATCGGCCGGTCGACGGTGATCCGCTGCGTGTCCCCGTACACCCACTGCGTGTCGATCACCGAGGTGAGCTTGGGGCGTGCGCCCTTGAAGAGGTACGGCGGGGTGTAGATCGACACGTTGTTGTTGTACGTGCCGTTGCCCGGGTTGTCGCCGACCGTCATGACCCGCCCGTCGGGCAGCAGGAAGGCGCCCGAGTGGTACGTCCGCGGGATCGGGTCGGCCGGCAGTCCGGCCTTGTAGGTGTTGGTCACCGGGTCGAAGAACGAGGCCTCGAACACCGGGTCGGCCCGGTCGTGCAGCCCGCCGCCCGTCTCCAGCACCTTGCCGTCCGGCAGCAGTACGGCCGACACGTACATCTTGCCCTCGGCCCCGGTCTGCGCCCGCTTGACCCCGCCCACGTCGACCAGGCCCTGCGGCAGGTCCGGCCCGGCGGTGTACGCGGGGCTCGCCGCCTTGAGGTCGATCAGCTCGGTGAGCCGGTTCGCCGCCGGGTTGGACTCGTTGTTGCCGCCGCCGATCGTCAGGACCCGCTGGTCCTGGGCGGGCGGCAGCAGCACGCTCGCCGACTCGTCGCGCTCGTCCTTCTTGCGCAGCCCGGGCACGTCCGTGATCGTGTTCGCGTTGTAGTCGTAGATCGACGCGCCGCTGCCCTGCGTGCCGTTGCCGAAGGTGTGGCTGCCGGAGTAGAAGAGCCGCCCGTCCTGCATCAGGATCATCGACGGGTACAGGCCCCAGTACGACCAGGTCTGGTTGACCTCGTTCATCGGCAGCCACTTGCCCTGCGCCGCCGAGAACTTCTCCGCGGTGACGTTGCCCGTCGAGTCCTCCTTCAGACCGCCGAAGGAGATCACGTCGCCGTTGCCGAGGATCGTCGCCGACGGGTACCAGTGCCCGCCGTTCAGGTCGTTGGTCTTGGTGTACGCCTCGGTCGCCGGGTCGAAGACGTAACTGTCCTTCAGCCCCTGGTAGCCGACCTTGCCGTCGGCGGACGGGTACCCCTTGTTGCCGCTCATGACCAGCACCCGGCCGTCCGACAGCTGCACGTGGCCCGAGCAGAACATGTCCACCGGCGTGGGGATCGTCTTGAAGGACCCGTTCGCCGGGTCGTACACGGCCGAGGTGAACGTGCCCGCGTTGAACTGGGCGATGTCGTTGCCCGAGCCCGCGATCAGCAGCACCTTGCCGTTCTTGAGCACGACGGCGTGCATCGAGCGCACGGGGTTCTTGGCCGGGATCACCTCCCACTTGCCCTTGGCGCACTCGTCTGGCGTGCCCGTGCAGCCCGGCTGCGGCGGGGCCGCGCCCACCTCCTCCAGTGTGTAGTCGTCGGTGGTGAGCGTGCCCACCCCGTAGACCGAGAGCCCCCACGTGATCTTGTCGGTGCCGGGCGGGACGGCGGGCGTACGGACCTCCGTGCGCGCCCATCCGGCGCTGACCGGCGGATTCTGCAGGTCGGTCCAGTACTGCCAGCCCGCGGTGGCGTCGTGGCGGAACACGGTCACCGACACGTCCGGGGTGTTCGACTTGTACCAGGCGGACAGGTCGTACTGCTTGCCCGGTACGACGGTGGGCGCGCAGGTGGGGTTCTCGGTCACGAGCGCCTTGCGGTCTCCGCTGAGGCGGCGGGTGAGCGAGACCTTCATGGCCTTGGTGCCGCTGTGCGCGTCGGCGACGGTGGCGTAGGTGAAGTCGTTGTCGCCCCAGCCGGACTTCTCCCAGCAGGACGGCATGTCCTCGCCGGGTGCGCCGGCGGTCTCGAAACCGGAATTGGTGAGCAGATTGGGCGGTCCGGCCGTGGCCTGCTGCGGTGCGGTGAGCAGCAGGCCCGCGGTCATCGCCCCGACGGCGGCCAGGGCGGCGCGCCGCCCGGCCTTCCGCCGGATGTTCGCTGGCATGGACGAGTTCCCTTCTGTTCTGTGCTGTGCGGCGGCTCTGTGCGGCTCAACTCCTGGTGGTGCGTGCGATACGGGTCGCGGTACGGGTCCCCCGCGGGAGGTAGACGAGGGCCTCGGTGGCGGCGAAGCGCAGGACGAAGGTGGTGACCAGGGCCAGGGCCGTGGCGGGCAGCACCTCCACGCCGAACCTGCCGACGAACAGGGCGATCAGCGGGATGCGCAGCAGCAGGTCGGCGTTGGCCAGCAGGGCGAAGCGGCCGACCCGGTCCGCCCAGTGGCGGTGGCGGCGCCGGTCGCGGAAGAGCAGGGTCTCGATGAGGACGAAGTTCCAGAGCACCCCGGCCTGGTTGGCGGCGATCTCGGCCGGCAGGTAGTGCACCCCGGCGTGCGTGAGCAGCCACAGCGCGAACAGGTTCGGGACGAAGCCGGAGAGCCCGATCAGCCCGAAGCCGATCATCCGGGCCAGCGGGGTCGCGGAGCGCAGCGCGGCGAGGTGGGCGAGGAACCGCAGCCCCTCGCGGGCACCGGACTTGGACTCCCCCGAGTAGCGGTCCTGGAAGACGAAGGGCACCTCGGCGACCTTGGCGGGCCGGCTGCGGACCGCGAGCTCCAGCAGGATCTTGTAGCCGAGGGGTTTGAGGGCGTCCGAGGTGACCGACCGGCGGCGCATGGCGAAGAAGCCGCTCATCGGATCGCTGATCCCGCGCAGGGCGCGCGGGAAGAGCCCCTTGGTGAGCCAGGTCGCGCCGCGCGAGACGGCGATGCGGTAGTTCCCGGCGAGTCCGGCCCGGCTGCCGCCGGGGATGTAGCGGGAGGCGACGACGAGGTCGGCGCCGGTGCGCTCGCCCTCGCCGACGAGCTCGGGCACCAGGTGGGGCGGGTGCTGGAGGTCGGCGTCCATGACGACGATCCAGTCGGTGTCCGCCCGCTTCAGGCCCTCGACGACGGCGCCGCCGAGGCCACCGTCCGGCCGCTCGCGGTGCAGGACGCAGACGGGGAAGGGCAGGTCGAGGGCGGCCTTCTCGACGACGGCCGGGGTGTCGTCCGTGGAGTCGTCCACGAACAGCACCTCGCAGGACAGGCGGGCGGGGAGCGAGTCGGCGAGCCGGCTCAGCAACTCGCCGATGTTCCCCGCCTCGTTGAAGGTCGGGATGATGAGGGTGACGCTGCCCGCCGTCACGCTGCCCGCTTCCGCCTCCCCCTCATGCGGAATGGAAGTTTCCGGATCGCTCAGGGCATGCGGGGTCCACAGGTCCTCGCTCATGGCGGATCAGCTCCCGTCGGCTCGGTCGGTCCTGCGGATCTCGATGCGGTCCTCGCCGGAGCCGAAGACGGCCACGGCCGTCGAATGCTCCAGCGCGGCCTTCACGTTGGGCAGGTCCACCGCGTCGCGGCGGACGGTGGGTGAGGAGACGACGTAGTCGATGTCGCGCCAGCCGCGCGGCAGGGTCCGGGTGACGGCGGGGTCGAGGTCCGCCTTGTAGAACCAGATGGCGCCGAGCCCGGGCTCGAAGCCGTGGTGCACGGCGTCCAGCCACAGCGCGTCGTCGACCAGGACCCGGGTGCGCCCGGGGTCGGGGACCTCCCGGCCGAGCCAGGCGGCGGCCTGCCGGTACGGGGCGTTCGCGTCGGCGGTGAGCGCGGTGCGGTTGCCCTCGTACCAGCGCGGCAGGACGTACACCGCGGCGGCCGCGGCGAGTACGCCGATCAGCACCCGGCGCCCGTACGTGAGGGCCCGGCGCTCCCCCGGCGCGCGGCGGCGGCGCAGTACGGCGTGCGTGACGCTGGCCGCGCCCCCGGCGAGGACCAGCGCGAGGAACGGCAGCGCCTGGATCACGTACATCGCGGGCAGGTAGCCGGAGGGCCGCATCGCGACGGCGGCGAGGAGCACGGCGGCGAGCGCCGGGCCGGCGAGCGCGCGGGCGGTGACGGACCAGCGGAGGGTGGCGAGCAGCAGGAGCGCTCCGGCCAGCCCGCCGAGCGGCAGGACGGTGTCGTAGTACAGCCAGGACCGGAACACGCCGTTCGAACCGGAGCCGGGGGTGAGGATGAAGCCCGAGCCCGGCCGGCTCATCTGGTACGTGATGCCGTCGATCAGCGAGACGTGCCCGGCGCCGGGCAGCAGCTCGCTGTTGAGCAGCGCGTACAGGGGGTACGAGAGCCCGATGAGCGCGCAGGCGGTGACGGCCCCGGTGACGGCGAACTTGCGGGTGTCGCGGTGGCTGTGGCGCCACATGGTCACCAGCAGTGCCGGGAGCACCACCAGCATCGTCTCCTTGGTCAGGACGGCGGTGGCGGCGGCGAGTCCCGATCCGAAGTGGTGCCACAGGTGACGGCTGGGGGACGCGGCCAGGCAGAAGGCCAGCAGCATCCACATCACGGCGAGGTTGTCGAGGAATATCTCCCGCTGGAGCACGACGGAGAGCGGGGAGAGCCCGAAGAGGGCCATCGCGAGTCCGGCCGCCCAGCGCGGCAGCCAGAGCCGGCGGGCGAGGACGTAGATCAGCACGGAACTGGCGGCGGAGACCGCGAGCATCGAGAAGCGCATCGGCGCGACGGTCATCCAGTCGGGCACGAAGAGGGAGGGCAGGTAGGTCAGGCCGGCTATCTGTATCCAGCCGAGCGGCGGATGGTCGTACCAGTACGTGTAGTGGGCGAGGCCGTCGCCCTGCTGGACGGCCCACGCCTGGGCGAGGTACGTGCCCTCGTCGTCGCTCAGGGTCGGGAAGTGCGTGATGTTCCAGCCCTGGACGAGGACGATCGCGAGCAGGACCGCCCCGCAGAGCAGCAGGTCGGGGCGGGAGGAGCGGAAGCGGACGAGGGGGTGGGCCGGGGCGGGCGGCCGGACCCCGAGTCCGCCGCGGCTGCCGGGGCTGCCGGGGCCGCTGGGACCGCTGGGACCGCGCTGGGCGGGGACGCGCGGTTCGACGAGGGCCGCGGCTGCGCCGGGCTGGGGATCAGTGGCCGTGGGCAGGGTGGCGGTCACTGGTGGCTGTCCTCTCGGATCGCGGTGGACGCGCCGGCGGTGGAGACCGCGGCGGTGGCGCTGATCGGAGCGAGGTGGGCACCGGTGTGACTGGTCAGCTCCCACTCGTTGCGGCCGCGCTGTTCGCGCCAGACCGCCCGGATCGCGGCGCCCGCCAGCATCACCTGGTAGAACGGGCCGCCGACGACGAGCTTGAGGTAGTGCACGAAGCGGACGCGCAGCCCGTACTGGCGGCCGAAGTCGTGCAGGCCGACGATCTCGAAGACGAACGTCACCATCGCCGTGATCATCGGGAGGAAGGTGATGATCGCGATGCCGACGGGCACGTCGAGCAGGACCGCGACGGCGAAGTTGAGCGGGATGATCACCCCGGAAGCGGCCTGCATGAACGGGGTCATCAGCGTGTAGCGCGCCAGCCAGCGCTGGCCGCTGCCGGGCAGCTGCTGCCAGTCCTTCTTCCGGTAGACCTGGAGGAAGCCCTGGTTCCAGCGGGTGCGCTGCTTGAGCAGGCTCATCAGCGATCCGGGCGTCTCCTCGCGGGTCACCATGTCGGAGTCGTACGCGACGACCACCTTCTTGCCGACCGAGGAGAGGCGTACGCCCAGGTCGCAGTCCTCGGCCAGGCAGTTCTGGTCCCAGCCGCCGGCCTCGCGGAGCACCTCCGTGCGCACGAAGACGGTGTTGCCGCCGAGCGGGATGAACCCCTTCTCGGCGTGCAGGTGCAGCCGGGAGCGGAACCAGAAGAAGTACTCCAGGCAGTTGCGCAGGCTGTACCAGGAGGAGTGGAAGTTGATGAGCTGGACCCCGCCCTGGACCACGTCGGCCGCGGTGGAGCGGAAGGCGTGGTCGACGTGCGCGAGCAGTTCGGGGTGGACCTGGTCCTCGGCGTCGAAGACCCCGACGATGTCGCCCCGGCAGTGCGGCAGGGCGGTGTTGAGGGCCTTCGGCTTGTTCTTGGCCTCGTGGTGGTCGACGACGACCCGGACCCGCTCGGGCGCCCGCGCGGCGGCGGCCTCGGCGACGGCGGCGGTCTCCGGGTCGTCGTGCCCGACGATCACGATGATCTCGTAGTCCCCGTGGCTCGATTCGAGCAGCCGCTCGATCGTGTGGCGCAGGACCGCCTGCTCGTGCCGGGCCGGCAGGAGCAGCGAGAACGCCAGCCGGCCCTCACCGTCGGGGCGGTCGAAGCGGGTGGACGCGAGCGTCTCGGGCGTGCGCCACGCGTGCATCTGCCACCACAGCGTGAAGGCGGCCATCCAGAACAGCGCAAGCGAAATCACGGATATGACGACAGAGGTGTACAAAACGTCCCCCACAGACATGCCGCGACACCAGGCGGCGATCGGCAAACCCCCCAGGGGATCAAGGCGGGCCCCCCGGCCCCCCCCCCCCCGCTTCCCCCCCCCCCCCCC
>NZ_JOCX01000017.1 GCF_000717915.1 Streptomyces sp. NRRL S-244 | reverse complement strand
CCGCCCCGGCCCCCGCCCCGGTCCTGGCCCCGGTCCCGGCCCCCGCCCCGGTCCCGGGCAGCGGCAGCGCGGCCGCCTCGGCGGCCTCCGCGACCGCCCGCCCCAGGACGTCCACCGCCTCCTCGACACCGGTCCGCTGCGGCTGGAAGCCGCCGGAGCGCCCGGTGCCGAGAACCGTGCCGTCCGCGGCGATCAGCGCCGCGTCCGTCTTGCTGTTGCCCGCGTCGATGGCCACGACGGCGATGCGGGCGGGAGGGGCGGACCGGCGGGTGGGGGCGGCAGGGGCGGTAGGGGTCACGCCCATGCCAGGTGCTCCTTGTTGTGCGCGAGGAGACGGTCGGTCAGCCCCTGCGCCAGGTCGAACTGGCCGACCAGCGGGTGCGCCAGCAGCGCCTTGAAGACCCGCTCGCGACCGCCCCGTACGGCCGCGTCCAGCGCCAGGTCCTCGTACGCCGTGACGTGCGCGACCAGTCCCGCGTACAGCGGGTCCAGCCGGGGCACGGCCAGCGGCACCGGGCCGGAGCGGTCCACCCGGGCCTGCACCTCGATCACCGCGTCGTCCGGGAGGAACGGCAGGGTGCCGTTGTTCAGCGTGTTGACCACCTGCACGGCGGCCGGGCCCGGCCCGCCGTCGCCCAACAGCGCCCCCGCCAGGTCCACGGCCGCCTCCGAGTAGAAGGCACCGCCCCGCTTGGCCAGCAGCCCGGGCTTCTCGTCCAGCGCCGGATCGGCGTACAGGGCGAGCAGCTCCCGCTCCATCGCGGCGACCTCGGCGGCCCGCGAGGGCTTGCCGCCCAGCTCGCGCACCACGGCGTCGTGCGCGTAGAAGTACCGCAGGTAGTACGAGGGCACGACGCCCAGACGGTCCAGCACCGCGCGCGGCAGCCGCAGGTCCTCGGCGACGGCCGCGCCGTGCTCGGCGAGCAGCCGGGGCAGCAGGTCCTCGCCTTCGGGGCCGCCCTTGCGCACCCCCAGCTCCCAGGTGAGGTGGTTGAGGCCCACGTGGTCCAGGTGGATGTCGGCGGGCGCCAGGTCCAGCAGCGCGGCGAACTTCCGCTGGAAGCCGATGGCCACGTTGCACAGTCCGACGGCCTTGTGCCCGGCCCGCAACAGGGCGCGGGTGACGATCCCGACGGGGTTGGTGAAGTCGATGATCCAGGCGTCGGGGTTGGTCCGCCGGACCCGCTCGGCGATGTCCAGCACCACCGGCACCGTCCGCAGCGCCTTGGCGAGCCCGCCGGCGCCGGTGGTCTCCTGCCCCACGCAGCCGCACTCCAGCGGCCAGGTCTCGTCCTGGAGCCGGGCCGCCTGCCCGCCGATGCGCAGCTGGAGCAGGACCGCGTCGGCGCCCTCGACGCCCGCGTCGAGATCGGCGGTGGTGGTGACCCGCCCCGGGTGCCCCTGCTTGGCGAAGATCCGCCGGGCCAGCGCGCCGATCAGCTCCAGCCGCTCGGTGGCGGGGTCGATCAGCACCAGCTCGCTGACCGGCAGGGTGTCGCGCAGCCGCGCGAAGCCGTCGATCAACTCGGGCGTGTAAGTGGAACCGCCGCCCACCACTGCGAGTTTCATGGTCACTAGCCTTTCACTCCCGTCAGGGTGACGCCCTCGACGAACGCCTTCTGGGCGAAGAAGAAGAGGACGATCACCGGTGCCATGACCAGCACGGTCGCGGCCATGGTGAGGTTCCAGTTGGTGTGGTGCGCCCCCTTGAAGGACTCCAGTCCGTAACTGAGGGTCCAGGCGGCGGGGTTGTCCGAGGCGTAGATCTGCGGGCCGAAGTAGTCGTTCCAGGCGGAGAAGAACTGGAACAGCGCGACGGCGGCGATCCCCGGCTTGGCCATCGGCAGGACGACGCGCAGCAGGGTGCGGACCTCGCCGCAGCCGTCGACCTTGGCCGCGTCCAGGTACTCGTCGGGGATGGTCAGCAGGAACTGGCGGAGCAGGAAGATCGAGAACGCGTCGCCGAACGCCATCGGGATGATCAGCGGCCACAGGGTGCCGGACAGGTCCAGCTGCTTGGCCCAGAACAGGTACATCGGGATGACCACCACCTGCGGGGGCAGCATCATCATGGCGATCACCAGCAGCAGCGACAGCCGCCGCCCGCGGAAGCGGAACTTGGCGAGCGCGTACGCCACGGGCACCGAGGAGACCACGGTCAGCAGTGTGCCCAGCCCGGCGTACAGAAGGGTGTTGCGCCACCAGGTCAGGAAGCCCGGGGTGTTCCACACCTTGGCGTAGTTGTCCCATTCCCAGGTGTCGGGCACCAGGTCGCGGGTCAGCGCCTGCTGGTCGCTCATCAGGGAGGTCAGGAAGAGGAAGACGAACGGGAGGACGAAGAACAGGGCGGCGGCGACGCCGAGGGCGTGCACGCCGATCCAGTGCAGGAGCGCCTTGCGGCCGCCGCGGGCGCCGCCGCGGCGGCGCGGTCCGGATCCGGTCGTACGCGAGGCCGTCCCGGACGTCCTCGCGGCTGCGGGCGTCGTCGTGTCGGTCAGCTGGGCCATCTCAGTCACCTGCTCCGATCAGCCCGCCACGGCGGCGCATCAGCAGTGCGGTGAAGGCCATGGAGAGGGCGAAGAGGACCAGCGCGACGACACACGCGGTGCCGTAGTCGAAGCGCTGGAAGCCGACGTTGTAGACGACCTGGGGGAGGGTCAGCGTGGACTTGTCGGGGTAGCCCGGCTCGAACTGCTGGCCCGAGCCGCCGATGACACCCGAGGCGACCTTCCCCGCCACCAGGGGCTGCGTGTAGTACTGCATGGCCTGGATGACCCCGGTGACCACCGCGAACAGGATGATCGGCGAGATGTTCGGCAGGGTGATGTGCCGGAACCGCGCCCAGGCGCCGGCCCCGTCCAGCTCGGCGGCCTCGTACTGCTCCTTCGGTACGTCGAGCAGCGCGGCCATGAAGATGACCATCAGGTCGCCGACCCCCCACACCGCCAGGACGGTGAGCGCGGGCTTGGACCAGTCGGCGTCGGTGAACCAGCCGGGGGCGGGCAGACCGGCCGCCTCCAGCAGGGTGTTGACCGGGCCGGTGCCGGGGTTGAGCAGGAAGACGAAGGCCAGGGTCGCGGCCACCGGCGGAGCCAGGTAGGGCAGGTAGAACAGGGTCCGGAAGATCCCCGCCGCCGTCTTGATCCTGGTGATGAGCAGGCCGACGCCGAGGCCGAAGACGACCCGGCAGGCGACCATCACCACGACCAGCCACAGGGTGTTGCGCATGGCCGGCCAGAACAGCGGATAGTCCGTGAAGACGTACGTCCAGTTGTCGAGGCCGTTGAAGACGGGCGGGCGGAAGCCGTCGTACTTCGTGAAGGAGAAGTACACGGTGGAGACGAGCGGGTACGCGAAGAAGACGGCGAACCCGATCAGCCAGGGCGACATGAAGGCCGCGGTCCGCAGGGCGGACCGCCGGCGCTTGGCCCGCAGCAGGGGGGCGACGGGACCGGTGCCGGTGCCGGTGCCAGTGGTGGTGGTCATCGGGGGCTACTTCGCCTTCGCGATGTCCGTGTCGATCTGCTGCCCGGTCTTGGCGAGACCGGCCGGGATGTCGGCCACGTCGCCCTTCTCGACCGCGTACGCGAGGTCCTGGAAGGTCAGCTGGTAGGTGCCGCCGTCGGCCTGGGCCGGGGTGGTGTTCGACTTCGGGTGCCGGGCGATGTCGATGAAGGTCTTGAACTCCGGGGTGACCTGGAGGTTCGGGGACTCCAGGGCCGCCAGGGTGGAGGGCACGTTGTGGATGGCGTTGGCGAACGCCACGACCGCCTCGGTGTCGGTGGTCATGTACTTCACCAGCTCCCAGGAGGCGTTCTGCTTCTTGCTGCCCGAGGCGATGCCCATGATCGTGCCGGAGAGGTAGCCCTTGCCGTAGTCGGCGGCCTGGTCGTCCGGCACGGGCAGCGGCGCGGTGCCGATCTCGAAGGTGACCCCGGCCTCCTTGGCCATCGCCGGCCGCCACTCGCCGTCGATCTGCATCGCGACCTGGCCCTTGTGGAAGGGGTGCTCGGCGCTCCACTCGTCGCCGAAGGTGCTGCGAAACTTCTCCAGCTTCTCGTAGCCGCCGAGCTTGGCGACCAGGTCCTTCTGCGCCGTCAGCATGTTCGCGAACGCGGGGTCCTTGGCCAGGTTGGACTTGCCGTCGGCGTCGAAGTACTTCGGGCTCCACTGCGCGGCCACGCGCACGGGGGTGGTCTCGTAGCCGTGGTAGGTCGGCATGACCCCGAGCTGGGCGTACGAGTCCCCGTCGGGCTTGGTCAGCTTCTGCGCGACCTCGGCGAACTGGCTCCACGTCTTCGGCGGCTCGGTGATGCCCGCGGCCTTGAAGGCGTCCTTGTTGTAGACGAGGCCGTACGCGTCGTTCAGCAGCGGCAGCGTGCACTGGTTGCCGTTGAACCGGGTGTACTCCAGCAGGGTCTTGGGGAAGACCTTCGCCGTGTCTATGCCGGACTTCCGGAGGAAGGGGTTCAAGTCGGCGAAGGCACCGGAGTTGCAGAACTTGCCGACGCTGTCGGTGGTGAAGGAGGAGACCACGTCGGGTGCCTTGTCCCCGCCCGCGCGCAGCGCCTGGTTGATCTTGTCGTCGGTCATGTTGCCCGTGACCTTGACCTTGATGTTCGGGTGCGCCTTCTCGAACCGGGCGATGTTCTCCTCGATCGCCTTGGCCTCGCTCGGCGCGGACCAGCCGTGCCAGAAGTTGAGCGTGACCTCCTTGTCCGGATCGTCGGAGGCCGCGGTGCCGCTCTGGCCCGTACACGCGGTGGCGAGGACGGACAGCGCGGCGACGGCGGTGGCCGCGGTGGTCAGACGGCGGGTTCTGGGCATGGCGGGGCTCGCTCTCTGCGGGAGGAACTTCCGGGACGGGTGCCAGGGGGTGCGACGAGGAGTGGGGTGACGGGGGTGGTGGTGGCGGGCGTGCTCGTCCTGCGGGGCGGGGCGGTCAGCGGCGCGAGGTGTCGAAGACCTCGTCGCGGGTGGCGGCGAGGGCGCTCTCTAGCGCGCCGCGCAGTACGGGCCGCTCGCGTACGGTGCCGGACACCAGGCGCGGCCGGGAGGGGGCGAGATCGGCGAGTTCGGCCTCGACGAGCTCGCGCAGCGGGTCCCCGCCGGCGGCGGTCACGGCGCCGGACAGGACCACGATCTCCGGGTCCAGTACGGCGACCAGCGCGGCGATGCCGGTGGCCAGGGCGGTGGCGTACTGCCGCAGCAGCAGCAGGTTCGCCCCCTCGGGGTGCCCGGCGGCCTGCGCCAGCAGCGCGACCGCGGCGGCGACCGGCGTGGCGACCGGCGTGGCGACCGGTGCGGCCGCCGGTCCGGCGCCGGGTCCGGCGGGCTGCGCGGTGGCCCCGGGCGGTGCCCCGATGCCCAGCGCGGCCGCCATCCCGGCCACCGCCTCCACGCCGGCCAGCTCCTGGTAGCCACCGGAGTTGACCTGGGTGACGCGCCGGACCAGGGGGTGGCCCGGCACGGGCAGGAACCCGACCTCCCCGGCGCCGCCGGTCCAGCCGCGGTGCAGCCGGCCGCCGAGCACCAGGGCGGCGCCGAGGCCCTCCTCGTTCCACAGCAGGACGAAGTCCCCGTGGCCGCGGGCCGCGCCGAGCCGCTGCTCGGCGACCGCGGCCAGGTTCACGTCGTTCTCGTACTCGACCGGCATCGGCAGGGCCGCCGCCAGCTCCTCCAGCAGGGTGGGGGAGTGCCAGCCGGGCAGGTGGTCGGCGTAGCGCAGCGCCCCGGTCCTCGGGTCGAAGGACCCCGGGGTGGCGATGACGACCCGGTGGATGTCGGAGCGCTGGAGCCCGGCGTCCTTGACGGCCCCGCCGAGGGCCAGGGTGACCCGGTCGACGGCCCCGGTGCCCTCGGCGTACGGGAGCTCGTGGCTGCCGATCACCTCGCCGGTGAGGTCGGCGACTGCCGCGACGATGCCGCCCGGGGTGACGTCCAGTCCGGCGACGTGGGCGGCGCGCGGGTTGACCCCGTACAGCTGGGCGCTGGGGCCGGGGCGGCCGCCGTCGGTGCCGGTGGCCACGACCAGCCCGGCGGCTTCGAGGCGGGCCAGCAGCTGGGAGGCGGTGGGCTTGGAGAGCCCGGTGAGCCGGCCGATCCGGGTACGGGACAGGGGCCCGTGCTCCAGCAGCAGGTCCAGCGCGGCGCGGTCGTTCATGACGCGCAGCAGGCTGGGGGTACCGGGGGTGGTGCCGGTCATGGGCGCTCTCCGCTCACCTGGCCGTGGCCGTGGCCGGGGGCCGTGGCCTTCAGGAACTGTTAGGTAAGTTTCCTATTGGCGTTTGAGCTGTGTCAATGCCGCTGCCCCCGCAGAAATGAACCTGCGGGGGCAGCGGGGTGGTGCGGAAGAGGGAGGAAAGGGGAAGGGGGAGGGGGGCTACTTGGTGATCCGCGGGGCGCCGGCGGCCGGCGGCGGGATCGGGGCGGTGGCCAGGGACTGCGGGGAGGCCGGGTTCGCGAGCGCCGAAGGCGCGGCCACGGCGGCCGAGGGGTCGGCCGGTTCCTCCTCGCCATCGGCGGCCGGCAGACCGCCGATGATCCCGATGCCGGCCTCGTCGAAGGCCTCCTTGATCCGCCAGCGCAGCTCGCGCTCCACGGCGAACTGCTGGCCCGGCATCGTCTTCGCCGACACCTTCACCGTCATGGAGGCCAGCAGCACCTCGTCCAGGCCCAGCACCTCCACCGGGCCCCACAGCCGCTCGTCCCAAGGGGACTCCTTGGCCAGGCCCTCCGCGACGTGCTTGACCACCTCGCGGATGCGGGTGAGGCTCTCCGACGGCTTGACCTGGACGTCCACGCCCGCCGTCGCCCAGCCCTGGCTGAGGTTGCCGATCCGCTTGATCTCGCCGTTGCGCACGTACCAGATCTCGCCGTTGTCACCCCGCAGCTTGGTGACGCGCAGACCGACCTCGACGACCTCGCCGGAGGCCACCCCCGCGTCGATCTTGTCCCCGACGCCGTACTGGTCCTCGAGGATCATGAACACGCCGGACAGGAAGTCCGTCACCAGGTTCCGCGCGCCGAAACCGATCGCCACACCGGCCACACCGGCACTCGCGAGCAGCGGGCCCAGATTGATGCCGAGCGCGCCGAGCACCATCAGCCCGGCCGTGCCGAGGATCAGGAACGAAGCCACCGAACGCAGGACCGAGCCGATCGCCTCGGAGCGCTGCCGCCGGCGCTCCGCGTTGACGAGGAGTCCGCCGAGCGCCATGCCCTCGACGGCCTCGGCGCCCCGGTTCATGCGCAGTATGAGCTTGGTCAGCGACTTGCGGACCAGCGAGCGGAACGCGGCCGCGATCACCAGGATCAGCAGGATCTTCAGGCCGAGGTACAGCCATCCGGCCCAGTTCTCCTCGATGAAACTGGCGGCGTTCGTGACGCTCTCGTGGGCCTCCTTGACCGAAGCGGCCGGGTCCGGGGTGTCGGCTGCCAGGGGCAGCAGGGCGGCAGGCCAGGGCACGACGGGAACCTCCAGGTATAGCGGTCTGCCCGCGGAAGGGGGAATGCGGGGCAGGCCATCCACACTAACGGGGCATTCGGGTGACCCCGTTGCCGTGTTCGAGGGAGAGACCGGACTCACCTGGGGATGAACCGGGTGTGGTTGAAAACACCTCGGACCCGTTACGGGCGCGTGGTGGCGCTTCGACCAGCCGTAAGGGGAGACTGGAGAGCAGATCGTCCCGGCGCGAGCCACGCGCCGCCGGCGTACAAGGAGGCAGTCCGTGCCGCACGTCCTGGTCCTCAATGCGTCGTACGAGCCGCTCGGCGTCGTACCGCTCCGCCGCGCGCTCGTCCTCGTCCTGGAGAACAAAGCTGTCTCCCTCGAGGAATCCGGCGCCTTTCTGCACAGCGCGACGAGAGTCGTCCCCGCGCCCAGCGTGGTCCGGCTCAAGCGCTTCGTGCGGGTCCCCTACCGGGGGCCCGTTCCACTCACCCGCCGCGCGCTGTTCGCCCGCGACGGCGGGCGCTGCATGTACTGCGGCGGGGTCGCGACCAGCGTCGACCACGTGATCCCGCGCAGCCGGGGCGGGCAGCACGTGTGGGACAACGTGGTCGCCGCATGCCGGCGGTGCAACCACGTCAAGGCGGACCGGCACCTGCTGGAGCTGGGCTGGCGCCTGCGCCACCAGCCGGCTCCGCCGTCGGGTCTGGCCTGGCGCATCATCGGCACGGGCCACCGGGACCCCCGTTGGATGCCGTACCTGGAACCGTACGGCGCGGAAGCGGCCCTGGACCGCATCGGCGCGGCGGCGTCGTAGCGGCGGTGCCGTAGTCGCAGGGGACGGAGCCGCCCCCGGACCCCGGGTCCCGGGGCGGTTCCCCCGGCGGGTGCGGGCTGCCGCCGGGGCGGTGCCGTCTCCCCGCCCTGCCCCGCCCGTCCCAGCCCCGCCCTTCGCCTGTTCCCCTGACCGCCCCGGAGCCGACGCTTCCGAGCGTCCGCCTGCCCCGCCACCTGCCCCGCCGCCCGCCCCGCCGACCGCGCCCGCCGGTCCGCGCCGCCGCGGGTGGTGTTCGTACCGGGGTCCGCGGGGGTTCTGACCCGGATACGCCAGGAATGCGGCGCCGTCCACGGGGTATGGCTGGCATGTTCCCCGGCGGTGTTCCATGGTCCCTGACCCACCCTCACCTCCCGTACGGACAAAGGAGCAACCGCCCGTGAACACCGCACCCGGCACCCGTCACACCCCGCTGCTCGCCCACCTGCCCGCGCAGGCCGGGCCCGCCGAGGGGCCCCTCACCAGCGAGCCCCCGCTCGCCGGTTCCGCGCACGCGCCGCTGACCAGCGAGCCCCCGCTCGCCGACGAGGCCCCGCTGACGAGCGAACCGACCACGCCCGCCGCGGCCGCTGCCGCAGGCGACTAGACACAGGGACACAGGTACTCACATGGACGACCTCGCCCGGCTCGCGGCGCTGCACGGCGTCGCCACCACCTATCAGCCCGCCGAGGACGTCACCGTCCGGGTCCCGGAGGCCACCGTCGTCGCCGTGCTGCGGCAGCTGGGCGTGGACTGCGACACCCCGGAAGCCGTACGACGGCACCTGGCCGAAGCCGAGCGCGAGGCTGCGCACCGGCTGTTGCCGCCCGTGCTGGTGTGGTGGGCCGGGTCGGAGCCGCCCGCGGAGCTGGCCGCGCTCCCGGCCGGTACGCGGATCCGCCTGGAGGGTGACGAGGTCGAGGGGGACGAGGCAGCAGGAGACGAGGCAGCAGGAGACGAGGCCGAAGGCCACGGGGCCGAGGGCCGCGGGCCGGGCGCGGAACCCGCTCGCGACCCGGGCGGGGCGCCGGGCCGGGAGCCGGGGCGAGTGCCGCCGCTCGGGGTGCACCGGCTCGTCGCCGAGACTCCGGACGGGCGCACCGGGGACGCCACGCTGATCGTGGCTCCGGAGCGGGCGCCCGGCGGGGGCGGGCGGGTGCACGGGGTGCTGGTGCAGCTGTACTCCCTGCTCTCCGAGCGGTCCTGGGGCATGGGGGACCTCGGCGATCTCGCCGCGCTCGCCCGGTGGGCCGGCCGGGCCCACGGGGTCGGGTTCGTCCAGGTCAACCCGCTGCACGCCGCCGTGCCCGGGACGCCGACCGACCCGTCCCCGTACCGGCCCTCCTCGCGCCGCTTCCCCGACCCCGTCCACCTGCGGATCGAGGACGTCCCCGAGTACGCCGACTGCCCCGATCGGGAGGCCCTCGGTGAACTCGCCGGCCAAGGCGCCGAGCTGCGCCGCGAGGTGCTGGAGAAGGGGGCGCTGATCGACCGCGACGCCGTCTGGGAGCTGAAGCGCCGGGCCCTCGAACTGCTCTACGCCGTCCCGCGCACCCCCGAACGCGAGGCCGACTACCGCCGCTTCCGCGCCGAGCAGGGTGCGGCGCTCGACCGGCACGCCGCCTGGTGCGCGGACCGCGATTCCGGCGGCGGGGCCGACTTCCACCGCTGGCTGGTCTGGCTGACGGACACCCAGCTCGCCGCCGCCCAGCAGGCCGCCCGCGAGGCCGGGATGCCGGTCGGCATCGTCCACGACCTCGCCGTCGGGGTGCACCCGCACGGCTCGGACACCCTCGGCCCGCCCCTCTACGCGAAGGGCGTCTGCGTCGGCGCCCCGCCCGACGCCTTCAACGCGCGCGGCCAGGACTGGGGGCTGCCGCCGTGGCGGCCCGACCGGCTCGCGGCCACCGGGTACGCGCCGTTCCGGGCCCTGCTGCGCGGGGTGTTCCGCTACGCGGGCGCCCTGCGCATCGACCACGTCATGGGCCTGTTCCGGCTCTGGTGGATCCCGGAGGGCGCCCCGCCCGCCGACGGCACGTACGTCTCGTACGACGGCGAGGCGATGCTCGCGATCCTGGTACTGGAGGCCCACCGGGCCGGGGCCCCGGTCATCGGCGAGGACCTCGGGACGGTGGAGCCGCGCGTCCGCAAGGCGCTGGCCCGGCGCGGGGTGCTCGGCACTTCGGTCCTCTGGTTCGAACGCGACTGGGCGGGCGACGGGCAGCCGCTCGCCCCCGGGGCCTGGCGCGCCGACTGCCTGGCCACCGCCACCACCCACGATCTGCCGCCCACCGCCGCCAAGCTGGCCGGCGGCCATGTGGAACTGCGCGACCGGCTCGGCCTGCTGACCCGCCCGGTCGAGGAGGAGCGGGCCCAGGACGCCGCCGACACCGCGCAGTGGCTGGACGTACTGGAGGGGCTCGGCCTGGACACCAAGGGCGAGGAGGCCGCCGTACGGGCCCTGTACGGCTTCCTGCTGCGCACCCCCGCCCGCCTGGTCGGCGTATGGCTGCCCGACGCGGTGGGGGACCGGCGGCCGCAGAACCTGCCCGGGACCTGGGACCAGTACCCCAATTGGCGGCTGCCGCTCGCGGACTCGGCCGGGCGGCCGCTGACCCTGGAGGCACTGGCCGCCTCGCCCCGGGCGAACGCCCTGCTGAGCGCGGTGCGGGAGGGGGCGGGTGCCCGTACGGCACCCCCGGGCGCGCGCCCCGTTTAGGTGTTCGCTACGTTTGCACCGTGGACAAGAAGAACGCTCTGCGCGCCGGCGCCGTCACGGCCGGATCGACGCTGATGATGCTGCTGATGACGTCTCCCGCCCTCGCGGTGACCCGCGACGACGGCGACGACCCGGGCCCGGGCCTGAGCATTGCCCAGACCCTCGGCCTGTACGTGGCCACGCCGATCGTGCTGTTCCTGATCATCGCGGGCCTGGTGATGGTCCTCGACAAGTCGGACCGGCCGCAGAAGCCGCAGCCCACCAACTGAACAGACTGACCGACTGACCCGGACCCCGGGCCTAGACCCCGGGCCTAGACCCCGGGCCTAGACCCCGGGCCTAGACCCCGGGCCTAGACCCCGGGCCTAGACCCCGGGCCTAGACCCCGGCCAGCAACTTGCGGAGCAGGCCCGTCAGGACGGCGACCTCCTCGTCGCCGAGCCCCGCGAGCGCGGCGCGCTGCACCTCCAGCCCGGCGGCGACGGCCTCGTCGACGAGGGCGAGCCCGCGGTCGGTGATCGTCACCTGGAGCCCCCGCCGGTCGTGCGGATCGGGCTTGCGGCCGAGCAGGCCGGCCTTCTCCAGCTTGTCCAGGCGCCCGGTCATCCCGCCCGTCGTGAGCATGAGCGTGGCCGACAGCTGGCGCGGCGAAAGCGTGTACGGGGCGCCGGAGCGGCGCAGCGTCGCGACGACGTCGAACTCGCCGCGCGAGATCCCGTACGGGGCGTAGGCCCGCTCCGCCGCGTCCCCCATGGCCCGGGCGATCCGGTAGATCCGGCCGAAGACGGCCATCGGTGCGGTGTCCAGCTCCGGTCGCACCACGTGCCACTGGTCGATGATCGCGTCGACGGCGTCTGCGGGGACAGTTTCCCTGTCGGCGGCGTCCTTGTTGGCCTCGGTCATGAAGCGCAGTATCCGGCCTCCCTCCGATCGTTCGCAAGAAAGTAGCTTGCCGAAAAGTAGCTTAGGGGTAAGCTACTTTCTTGCAAGCAGCCTACTGGGGGAGCCACCTGCCATGAAGCGTTTCGCCACCGTCGCCCTGACCGCCCTCGCCCCGATCTCCTGGGGCTCGACCTACGCCGTCGCCACCGAACTGCTCCCGCCCGACCGGCCGCTGTTCACCGGGGTCATGCGGGCCCTGCCCGCCGGACTCCTGCTCACCGCCCTGGCCCGCAGACTCCCGAGCGGCGCGTGGTGGTGGAAGTCCGCCGTCCTCGGCACGCTCAACATCGGCGCCTTCTTCCCGCTGCTGTTCCTCTCCGCGTACCGGCTGCCCGGCGGGGTGGCGGCCGTCCTCGGCTCCGCCGGGCCGCTGTTCGTCGTCGGGCTGGCCGCCCTCGTCCTGGGGGAGCGGGCGCGGCTGCGGACCGTACTCGCCGCCGTCGCGGGGGCGTTCGGCGTGAGCATGGTCGTCCTGACCGCCGCGGCCCGGCTGGACCTCGTCGGCATCATCGCCGGTGTGGTCTCCTCCGCCTCCATGGCCGCGGGCACGGTCATGACCAAGCGCTGGGGGCGTCCGGAGGGGGTCGGTCCGCTGGCCCTGACCGGTTGGCAGCTGACCGCGGGCGGGCTGGTCATCATCCCCGTCGCGGCGCTGGTCGAGGGGGCCCCGCCCGCGCTCGACGGCAAGGCCTTCCTCGGGTACGGCTACATGATGCTGATCAACACCGGTATCGCGTACTGGCTCTGGTTCCGCGGGATCGGCCGGCTCACCGCCACCTCGGTCACCCTGCTCGGCCCGCTCTCGCCGCTCACCGCGGCGGTCATCGGCTGGGCGGCCCTCGGCCAGGCCCTGTCGCCCGTGCAGCTGCTGGGCATGGCGATCGCCTTCGGGGCCACGGTCGCGGGCCAGCTGTTCGCCGCCGGGACGAAGGTCGAACCGTTCAGTTCCACTGAACAGAATGATCGGAACATTTCGATGGACCTGACGGATGCCCCGGTGCGACGGTAGAGCCACATCAGGCGAGACCAGAGCAGACCAGCACCCGAGGGGGAGACACACCGTGGCCGTCATGGACAGGGTCCGTACCGGTACGCAGCACCAGCCCGAGGCCGGACCCGGCGGCGGCCGGGCGGCGCAGGGGTCCGCCGGACTCGGCCTCCTCCTCGCCCTGGTCGCGACGGTCGTCTGGTCCGGCAGCTTCGTCGCCACCCGGGGGATGGCCGACAGCGTCCCGCCCGTCCAGGCCGTGTTCTGGCGCTGGATCATCGCAGCCCTTGCCGTCGCCCCGTTCGCGGCCCGTCAGGCCTGGCGGCAGCGGGCGCTGATCCGCCGCCACCTCGGGTTCATCGCCCTCGCCTCGCTGTTCGGCGTCGCCCTGTACAACACGCTCGTGCACCAGGCCGGACTGACCACCTCCGCCTCCAACATGGGCATGATCATGGCCGCCTCGCCGGTCGTCATGGCGCTGTACGCCCGCCTCGGCGGTGAGCGGCTCGGCGTCCGTCGGACCCTCGGGCTGCTGCTCGCCGCGTTCGGGGTGCTGCTGCTCGTCGGGGACGGCTCGCTCGGCTTCGACTTCGGGGCCGGCGACCTGTGGATGCTCGCCGCCGCCCTGTCGTTCGCCACGTACAGCGCGCTGCTCAAGCGCAAGCCCGCCGAGCTCGGCGGACCGGCCTTCCTGATCACCACCTTCGTGCTCGGCGCGCTGATGCTGACCCCCGCCTACGCCGTGTCCCTCACCGTCCAGGGCGGCTTCGAGCTCACCGCGGGCACCGGCGGCATGCTGCTCTACGTCGGCGTCATGTCCTCCGCGGTCGCCTTCTTCGCCTGGAACAAGGCCGTCTCGCTCATCGGTCCCGCCCGGGCGGGAGTCGTCTACTACCTCCAGCCGGTCTGCGTCGCCGGCCTCGGCCTCCTGCTCCTGGGCGAGCGGACCGGCCCGGCGGAGCTGCTCTGCATGGCGCTGATCCTCGGCGGCGTGAGCCTGGGGGCCCGCCGGTAGGTTCGCTCCCATGACCGAGTGGGACATCAAGAAGCTGCGCATCCTGCGGACCCTGGCCGACCGGGGGACCGTGACCGCGACGGCCGAGACGCTGCACATGACGCCCTCGGCCGTCTCGCAGCAGCTGACCAATCTCGCACGGCAGTTGGGGGTGCCGCTGCTGGAGGCGCAGGGGCGCCGGGTCCGGCTCACGGACGCGGCGCACCTCGTACTGCGGCACGCGGAGGCGGTGTTCGCGCAGCTGGAGCGGGCGGACGCCGAGCTGGCCGGGTACCTGTCCGGGGACGCGGGGGAGGTCCGGATCGGGGCGTTCTCCACGGCCGTGCCCGTGCTGGTGGTCCCGGCGGTGGCGGAGCTGCGGCGCAGCCACCCGGGGGTGGAGGTACGGGTGCGGGAGACCGAGGCGGCGCAGTCGTACGAGCTGCTGGCGGCCGGCGCCGTCGACCTGGCCCTCTCGCTGGCGGCGCACGCCCCGACCGCCCGGGACCCGCGGTTCACCCGCATCACGCTGCTGGAGGACCCCCTCGACGTGGCCCTGCCGCCGGACCACCCCCTCGCCGCGGCCCCGGCCCTGCGGCTGGCGGACCTGTCCGGCGACCCGTGGATCTATGGGGGCAGCGGCCCCTGGCAGGAGATCGCCCGCAACGCCTGCGAGGCGGCCGGCTTCGTCCCGGAACAGGCGCACTCGGCATCCGGCTGGACCGCGATCCTCGCCATGGTCGAGGCCGGGATGGGCGTGGCCCTGGTCCCCCGCATGGTGTCGAGCCGCGCCTCGGGGGTGGCGGTGCGGGTCCTGGCCCACGACCGCCCCACCCGCCACGTCCTGGCGGCCACCCGCCGCGGCGGCGAAGGCGCTCCGGCCGTGTCCAGGGTCCTGGCCGCCCTGCGCGCCGTGGCCGCGCAGCGCACCCCGTGACCGTGCAGCGCATCTCGTGACCGAACGCCGGTGCCCCGGCCCCGCGGGAGCGGGGACCGGGGCACCGGACGGTCAGGCTGCGCGGCGGGGGCGGCTCAGGAAGCCGACGCCGCGTCCGCGGACTGGGCCTTCAGGGCGCGGTCCACACCCGAGCGGGACTCCGAGACCAGGCGGCGCAGGGCCGCGTTCGGCTCCGCCGAGGCCAGCCAGGCGTCCGTCGCGGCCAGCGTCTCCGGGGAGACCTGGAGCGACGGGTACAGGCCCACCGCGATCTGCTGGGCGATCTCGTGGCTGCGGTTCTCCCAGATCCCCTTGACCACCGCGAAGAACTTCTCGGTGTACGGGGCCAGCAGCTCGCGCTGGTCGGTCTGGACGAAGCCGCCGATCACCGCGTCCTGCACCGCGTTGGGCAGGTCGGCGGACTCCACCAGCGAGGCCCACGCCTCGGCCTTGGCCTCCGCCGTCGGGCGCGCGGCCCGCGCCGTGGCCGCGTGGCGCTCGCCCGCCGCCGTACGGTCGCGCTCCAGCTCCGCGTCGATGGCCGCGTCGCCCAGGACACCCGTCGCGACGAGGCGCTCCAGGAACGCCCACCGCAGCTCGGTGTCCACGACCAGGCCCTCGATCTCCGCCGCACCGTCCAGCAGCGCGGACAGGTACGTCAGCTGCCCCTCGGTGCGGGCCGTCGCCGCGAACGCGCGCGCCCACGCCAGCTGGTGGTCGCTGCCCGGCTCGGCGCCGCGCAGGTGCTCCAGTGCGGCCTCGGTCCAGATCTCCAGGCCCTGCTCCCGCCACGCCGGGTCGGCGTACAGGTCGACGGCCAGCTTCACCTGCCGGTGCAGCGACTGGACGACGCCGATGTCCGACTCCTTGCCGATGCCCGACAGGACCAGGGCGAGGTAGTCGCGCGTCGCCAGCTCGCCGTCGCGGGTCATGTCCCACGCCGAGGCCCAGCACAGCGCCCGCGGCAGCGACTCGGTGAAGTCGCCGAGGTGCGCGGTGACGTTCTCCAGCGAGACCTCGTCCAGGCGGACCTTGGCGTACGACAGGTCGTCGTCGTTCAGCAGCACGACGGCCGGACGGGCCCGGCCGACCAGCTCCGGAACCTCGGTCAGCTCTCCGTCGATGTCCAGCTCGATCCGGTCCGTACGGACGAGCTTGCCGCCGTCCAGGTCGTACAGGCCGATCGCGATGCGGTGCGGGCGCAGCGTCGGCTCGCCCTTCGCACCCGCGGGCAGCGCCGGGGCCTCCTGGCTGACCGTGAACGCCGTGATGGTGCCGTCCGCGGCCGTCTCGATGCGGGGGCGCAGGACGTTGATGCCGGCCGTCTCCAGCCACGCCTTCGACCAGGCGGTCAGATCGCGGCCCGAGGTCTTCTCCAGGGCGCCCAGCAGGTCCGACAGGCGCGTGTTCCCGAACGCGTGCGCCTTGAAGTACGCCTGCACGCCCTGGAAGAAGGCGTCCGTGCCCACGTAGGCGACGAGCTGCTTGAGCACCGAGGCGCCCTTGGCATACGTGATGCCGTCGAAGTTGACCAGGACGTCGTCCAGGTCACGGATGTCGGCCATGATCGGGTGCGTGGACGGCAGCTGGTCCTGCCGGTACGCCCAGGTCTTCATCGAGTTGGCGAAGGTCGTCCACGCCTGCGGCCACTTCGTGCCCTCGGCGGAGGCCTGGCAGGCGACCGAGGTGTACGTCGCGAACGACTCGTTCAGCCACAGGTCGTTCCACCACTCCATGGTGACCAGGTCGCCGAACCACATGTGCGCGAGCTCGTGCAGGATCGTCTCGGCACGGCCCTCGTACGCCGCGTCCGTCACCTTCGAGCGGAAGACGTACTGGTCGCGGATGGTGACCGCGCCCGCGTTCTCCATCGCGCCCGCGTTGAACTCGGGGACGAAGAGCTGGTCGTACTTGGCGAACGGGTAGTCGTACGCGAACTTCTCCTGGAACCAGTCGAAGCCCTGGCGCGTCACGTCGAAGATCGCCTCGGCGTCCAGGAACTCGGCGAGCGACGGCCGGCAGTAGATGCCCAGCGGCACCGACTGGCCGCCGGGGCCCTCGTACGAGCTGTGCACCGCGTGGTACGGGCCGGCGATCAGGGCCGTGATGTACGTCGAGATGCGCGGCGTCGGCTCGAAGCGCCAGACGTTGTCCTTGACGTCCGCGGCCTTCGGCGTGGGGGAGTTCGAGATGACCGTCCAGCCCTCGGGGGCCTTCACGGTGAACTGGAACGTCGCCTTCAGATCGGGCTGCTCGAAGCTGGCGAACACGCGCCGCGCATCCGGCACCTCGAACTGGGTGTACAGGTAGGCCTGCTGGTCGACAGGGTCGACGAAGCGGTGCAGGCCCTCGCCCGTGTTGGTGTAGGCGCAGTCCGCGACGACGCGGAGCTCGTTGGCGCCGGCCGCGAGGTGCTGGAGCGCGATGCGCGAGTCCCGGAAGACCTCGGCCACGTCCAGCGACTTGCCGTTCAGGACGACCTCGTGCACCGCCGGCGCGACCAGGTCGATGAAGGTCTCGGCGCCGGCCTCGGCCGACTGGAACCGCACGGTGGTCACGGACGGGTACGAGCCGCCCTCCTGCGCACCGCTGAGATCGAGTTCGACCTCGTACGAGTCGACGGTGAGCAGCTTCGCCCGCTGCTGAGCCTCTTCACGGGTGAGATTCGTGCCAGGCACGCGGTCATCTCCTTTGATGGTGACGTTGCCCCGCCATCCTTCCACGTGGCGCCGATCAGGTGCCTTCGAGTAATCCACGGGCGAAACTCCACGTCCGATTTCCGCCAGCTTCGCCGCTTCCGGGCGCGCACCCTGGACGGCATGACCACACGATCCGCGCCCCGACCGGCGCTCCACGCCGTACGCCCCGTCGCCCCCGCAGCCCTCGCCGGCCTGCGCGTCCGGGACGACGCCGGGCGGCCCTGCCTGCCGTACGAGGACCCCGAAGGCGGCGCCCCGCTGCGCTGCTGCCTGCGCCGCAGCAGCCCCGGGGAGCGGATCGCACTCGTCTCGTACGCGCCGCTGCGCCGCTGGGCGGCCGAGACGGGCGTGGACCCGGGCGCGTACGGCGAGCAGGGCCCGGTGTTCATCCACGCCGCCGACTGCGGCGGCCCGGCCGGGGCTCCCGGATACCCCTTCGCCCACCCCGGGGCACTGCGCACGGTCCGCCGCTACGACGCCGGGGGGCGCATCCTCGGCGGCCGCGCCCTGTCACTGGGCGAGGCCGCGCAGGACGCGGACGCGGTGCTGGAGGAGGCGGTGGCGGAGGCCTTCGCAGACCCGGAGGTCGCCCTCGTGCACGTGCGCGCCACCGAGTTCGGCTGCTTCCTCTTCGAGGTCCGCAGGCCCTGACGGCCGGCGGGACCGCGAGACCGCGGGAACGCAGCAAGGGGCGGCACCGACCGGTGCCGCCCCTTCCTCGTGCGATCGGGCTCGGGCCTCAGCCGCGGAGCTCCTCCGCGACCAGCTCGGCGATCTGCACCGCGTTCAGGGCCGCGCCCTTGCGGAGGTTGTCGTTCGAGAGGAACAGCGCGAGGCCGTTCTCGACGGTCTCGTCGACGCGGATGCGGCCCACGTACGAGGCGTCCTTGCCCGCCGCCTGCAGCGGGGTCGGGATCTCCGAGAGCTCGACGCCCGGGGCGTCCTTCAGCAGCTCGTACGCGCGCTCCACGCTGACCGGGTTCGCGAAACGGGCGTTGACCTGGAGGGAGTGGCCGGAGAAGACCGGCACGCGCACGCAGGTGCCGGAGACCTTGAGCTCCGGGATCTCCAGGATCTTGCGGGACTCGTTGCGGAGCTTCTGCTCCTCGTCGGTCTCGAAGGAGCCGTCGTCGACGATCGAGCCCGCGAGCGGGAGCACGTTGAAGGCGATCGGACGCTTGTAGACGCCCGGCTCGGGGAAGGTGAGCGCCTCGCCGTCGTGGACGAGCGCGGTCGCCTCGCCGGCGACGGCCTTGACCTGGCCGTCGAGCTCGGCGACGCCCGCCAGGCCGGAGCCGGAGACGGCCTGGTAGGTGGTGGCGACCATCGCCGTCAGGCCGGCCTCGTCGTGCAGCGGGCGCAGCACCGGCATCGCGGCCATGGTGGTGCAGTTCGGGTTCGCGATGATGCCCTTGGGGCGGTTCTTGATCGCGTGCGGGTTGACCTCGGAGACGACGAGCGGCACGTCGGGGTCGCGGCGCCAGGCGGAGGAGTTGTCGATCACGACCGCGCCCTGGGAGGCGACCTTCTCGGCGAGGGCCTTGGAGGTCGAGCCGCCCGCGGAGAAGAGGACGATGTCCAGGCCGGAGTAGTCCGCCGTGGAGGCGTCCTCGATGGTGATCTCCCGGCCCTCCCACTCGAGGGTCGAGCCCGCGGAACGGGCCGAGGCGAACAGCCGCAGCTCGTCCACCGGGAACTTGCGCTCGGCGAGGATGCCGCGCATGACTCCGCCGACCTGTCCGGTGGCTCCGACGATTCCGACCCTCACGGTGACTCCTTATTGGTGCGTACGACGCGGGCGCGTGAAGCCATCATGCGTTCGACCCCACGAGGCTTGTCCAATCCATTGTCCGAGGAACGGACGGTGTCCCGGATGTGAACCCCCGTGACACGTTCGTGGCGGCTGTGTTGCACCCCCGCCGAGAGCCCGTTTTGCCTGGTGGCGGCCGGTTACCGTCCGGTCTGTCGTGTCCGGTCGACGGACGGGCATTCCGCATATCGAACTCGGGGAGAACCACCGTGCGCGCCATCCACCACCGCCGCCGGTCCATACCGGCCCTCGCCGCCCTCGCGGCCGCCGCCGTCGCCGCGCCCGTCCTGCTGACCGCCACCCCGGCGGCCGCCCACCCGCGCGAGGGCAGGCTGGCCAAGGAGCTGGTGTCGGAGGTCACCGCCCGCGGCGCCTACCGCCATCTGGCGAAGTTCCAGCAGATCGCCGACGCCAACGGCGGCAACCGCGCGGCGGGCACCCCGGGCCACGCGGCTTCCGCCGCCTACGTCCACGACACCCTGAAGAAGGCCGGGTACGACGTCTCCTACCAGGACTTCGACATCTACGAGGCGCACACGAAGACGGAGAAGACCACCGTCCTCACCGGCGTCGACGGTGCGCCGCGCGAGCTGGCCACCGCCGCCTTCACCTTCACCAAGTCCACCCCGGCCGGCGGCCTCGTCGCCCCGCTCGCCCTCGCCCGGGTCGACGAGACCCCCGGCTGCACGGCCGACGACTACGCGAGCGGCACCTTCACCGGGAAGATCGCCCTGGTCAAGCGCGGCGCCTGCACCTTCGTGGAGAAGCAGAAGGCCGCCGCCGCGGCCGGCGCGATCGGCGTGATCGTCTACAACCACAGCGGCACCGCCCCGGTCCGGGGCGGGTTCTCCTCGCCCGCCGACGGGATCATCCCGAGCGCCGGGCTGTCCCTCGCCGACGGCGAGGCGCTGGCCGCGGCCGCCGCCGGGGGCGAGGTGACCGTACGCCTGGACCTGGACCAGGAGCACGTGAAGAAGACCACCCGCAACGTGATCGCCGAGACCAGGGGCGGCCGCTCCGACCGCGTCGTCACCGTCGGCTCGCACCTGGACTCGGTCCCCGAGGGCCCGGGCATCAACGACAACGGCTCCGGCTCGGCCGGTCTGCTGGAGGTGGCGCTCAAGCTCGCGGACGAGGGGGCCAACAAGAAGGGCAAGGGGACCGCGAACAAGGTCCGCTTCGCCTGGTGGTCGGCCGAGGAGCTCGGCCTGCTGGGCTCCGAGCACTACGTGGCGCAGCTGTCCGAGAAGCAGAAGAAGGACATCGCGCTCTACCTGAACTTCGACATGATCGCCTCGCCGAACCCGGTGCAGTTCGTCTACGACGGCGACGACTCGGACAAGACCGGCGAGGGCGCCGGCCCGGCCGGCTCGGCACAGATCGAGGCGCTCATCAACGGCTTCCTCGACAAGAAGCACAAGCCGCACGAGGGCAGCGACTTCGACGGCCGCTCGGACTACGGCCCGTTCATCGCGAACGGCATCCCGGCCGGCGGTACGTTCACCGGCGCCGAGGGCGTCAAGACCGCCGAGCAGGCCAAGCGGTACGGCGGCACGGCGGGGGCCCCGTACGACCCGAACTACCACGGGGCGGGCGACACCCTGAAGAACCTGGACCTGAAGGCCTTCGACACCAACCTGGACGTCATCGCCCACGCGGTCGGCACGTACGCCCAGGACCTGAGCTCGCTGGGCAAGTAGCCGGCGGGCGCTCCCGCGGGGGGAACGGCGAAGGGGCGGGCGCCCGATCCGGGCGCCCGCCCCTCCGTCATGCGATCAGCCGGTCATCCGTTACGGGGTGACCTTCTCGATCTGGACGCTGCCGGTGCCGGCGGCGGTGCCGCGGGCGTTGAGCAGCTTGACCTCGCCGAAGAACTGACGGCCCTCGGGGGCCGGAGCGGCGGCGAGGACGTTCGCCGTGACGGACGCCGAGGCGCCGTTGGCGAGGTTCACCGCGGCGGCCTCGTCGACCTGGACGGCGCCCAGGGCGGACGAGAAGTACACGTCGCGGTAGTCGTACGTGGTGGACCCGGACGGAACGGCGTAGCCGTCCACCTGGATCGTGTAGGTGCCGGCGGCCGGGTTGAGCAGGGTCACGGCCTCCTCGGAGTCGCCGTCGGCGGAGGAGCCGACCTTCACGCCGTCCTTGAGGACGGTGAGGTCGAGGTCGGCACCGGTGTCGGAGACACCGCCGATGGCCACGTCCAGGCGGGAGACGCCCTCACCGATGGTGACGGTGCTCGTCTGGGTCTCGCCGTTCGCGATGGTCGGCTTGGCGACCTTCGCGGAGCCGAGCGGGCCGCCCTGGAGCTTGCCGCCGCTGATCGCCGCGGCGTCGTTCTTGATGGTCCACTGGACCGGGGCCGGGGTGCCCTGCTTCACCTCGGGCAGGACCTTGACCGCCGGGTCGAAGGCCGCGCCGAGGACGCTGATGTCCAGCTTGAACGGGTTGTCGAGCAGCGGCGACGTGCGGCGCGCCTCGACCTCGATCTCCCAGACGCCCGGCTGCGGGTTCGCGTACGAGCGCAGGTCGGGGCGGCAGGTGTTCGCCGGGTTGTCGTAGTTCGGGTAGCACTGGGTCGTCGCGCTGTCCTCGACGCCCACACCGTACGGGTGGATCGAGATGAAGCGCGTCTGGCTGCCCGGCTTGAGACCGCCGAGGGCGACCTCGAGGGACTTCGCGCCCTGCGGGACGGTCACGAAGTACGACTTGTGGCTGTTGCGCTGCACGGAGGAGGTGTCCGACGTCGTGAACGACGGCTTCGCCAGCGGCGTGGAGGCGACGACCGTGGTCAGGATCTGCTTGTCGATGCCCTCGGTGGTCTCGTCGTCCAGCTGCAGGATGCCGCTGTGGACGCCGGCCGTCTTGGGCTTGGCCTCGACCTTGATGGTGACCGGCTTGTTCAGCGGCAGCGTGACGTAGTCGTAGTCGCCGACGACCTTGAACGTGCCGTCGTTGTTGCGCCAGCTCAGGTTGTGCCGGGTGCCGTACTTGACGCCCGTGGTGCGGGTGACGACGACGTCGTAGACCTTCTTCTGGCCGACCTTGAGGCCGCCCTCGCGGTCGTAGAGGCCGGTGCCGAAGCCCGGGGTCTTCAGGAACTGGTCGATCGCGGTGTCGACCGGAGCCTTGACGGTGAACTCGTTGGCCTTGGCGTCGCGCTGGAGGGACTCCCACGCGTCGACGATGTTGATGAGGCCCGCGCCCTGGGCGTGCGCCGGAACGTCGTCGATCTTCTTCGCGGTGCTGGTGAGCGCCACGCGCAGGCTCGCCGGGGTGACCGTCATGTGCTGCTGCTTGGCGGCCGAGAGCAGCAGGGCGCTGGCGCCCGTCGCCTGCGGCGAGGACATCGAGGTGCCCTGCAGCATCGAGTAGCCGGCCGGGAGGTTGTAGCCGGCCTCCTTCACCGGGGAGCCGGGCAGCCAGGTCTGCGTGGTGTTGATGGCAGCGCCGGGGGCGGTGATGGTCGGCGTGAAGCCGCCGTCCTCACGCGGACCGCGCGAGGAGAACGGGAACATGTTGTACTTCTTGGTCACGCCGGAGCCGTAGTTCGCGGCCCAGGTCTCCTTGGAGACCGCGGCACCCACGGAGATGACCTTGTCCGCGAGACCGGGGTCGCCGATGGTGTTGACACCGGGGCCCTCGTTGCCCGCCGAGATGACGAGCTGGACACCGTAGGTGTCGATGAGGTTCTTGTAGAGCTCGGCGCGGGCGTTGTTGCCGTCGTTCAGCGCCGGCAGGCCGCCGATGGACATGTTGACGATGTCCACACCGCGGTTGACGACGAGGTCGATCATGCCCTCGGTCAGCGCGACGTTGGTGCAGCCGCCGGACCAGGAGCAGGCGCGCGAGGAGACGATCTTCGCGCCCGGCGCCTCGCCGTTCATCTTGCCGCCGAAGAGGCTGTTGGCGGCGGTGATGCCGGCGACGTGCGTGCCGTGCTCGGACTCGATGATGCCGATGTTGACGAAGTCGGCCTTCTTGCCGACCCAGTCCCCGCCCAGCGGGTCCATCGGGACGTCCTTGCGGATCTGGATCACGAACGGGATCCGCTCGGCGACGTCGGTCGCCGGGTTGTCCGTGCCGAAGTAGCCGATCTGGTAGCCGTCCTTGTACGGCTTCATCGGCTCGTTGTTCGTGAAGTCGCCGTCCTGGTCGGTGTCGACGCGGACGGTGCCGGCGGCGGCGTCGTAGAGCATGCCGAACCGGTCGGTGGTGTCCCCGTCCCGGTTGACGTCGCCCTTCGCGTCACCGGTCGCGGTGATCGACTCGCTGAACCGGCTCCACTGGTACGAGCCCTCCGGAGCCTTCCAGCTCTGGCCGCCCGCGGAGAAGGTGCCGCCCGCGGCCGTCACCGGGGTGATCTGCGCGCGCCAGGTGGCGTCGTTGTCGGTGATCGGGTCGGTCGCCGTGACCCAGTCGACGATCTTGCGCTCGCCGGTGGTGGTCTTCTGGAGCGCCGGGTGGCCGAGGTCGACGCCCGAGTCCAGGATGCCGATGGTCACGCCGCGGCCGTCGGCCTGCGGGTTCTTGGCGACGAAGTCCACCGCGCCCGTCTCGAAGGACGGGTTGTACGGGTTCTTCGCGGGGGTGTTCTTGTCCGGCCCCGGGTAGGTCTCGGAGGCGGTCTTCCCCACCGTCTTCGAGTCCTTGCCCGCGTCGGGACGCGGGTCCGAGAGCTGGATCTCGTGCTTGAGGTCCAGGGCGTGCACCGAGGACAGCTTCGCGGCCGCCTTCAGCGCGGCCTCGGCCTTGGCGGTCGGCAGCGTGGCCCGCACGTAGCCGAGCTTGTCGTTCGTCTGCCCGACCGAGGCGCCCTGGACCGCACCGAGCTGGTCCGCGACCTGCTTGGTCTGGCCGGGGGCGGTGGCCACCATGACGGTGACGGTCGCGTCACCCTTGGCCTTGGCCTGCTGGAGCAGCTCGGCGTCCGCCGAGCCGATCTTCTCGTCGGCGGACTTGACGGCCGGGCTCGTGCCCGGGGTGCCGGCGGGGCCGGTCGCCGCGAACACGGGCATCGCGCCCGCGGTCGCCAGCGCGGCGACCAGGCCGGCCGCGGCCGCGACGCGCGCGACGCGTCTGGCCCCGGATATGGAGCTGGGGGATTCGAGGGTCATCAGCATCCCTGGATAAGTGAAAGATACGGTCCGGATTTCGGTGCCGGATGACCGGTCAGCTTTGCGCAAACGACCGCTCTTTGGGGAGGCTTGTCATTGACCGAGACCTGACATGGCGGACTCTCGCCAGGTAGGGTCATGCGCCATCGAGGCCGTACCGGGGCGTACTCACACGAATCACAGGGGTTGAAGAGTTGCTTTGTCGACTTCCCGACCTCGTCGCGAGGGTGGGGCGGTGCGCGGTCTCAGATCGGGTGTGACAACTTCGGGCGTCTCAGCGCACGCGCGTGCGCGCGTAACGCTCCGTCAGGCGGGCGCACGGGACCGGCCGGCGTCGGCCGGGCCCCCTCACCTGGGCAGGACGACCAGGTACGCGGCCGGCTCGCGGTCGGCGGACGCCGTCAGCGCGGTCCGGACCACCGCGGCCTGCTGCTCGGGCCAGTCGCGCAGCTTGCGCGGGGTGATGTGCAGGACGGTCACCCCGAGCCGTTCCAGGGTCTCCCGCTTGCGGACGGCTTCCGAGAACTCCTCGTCCTCGCCCTGCCGGGGAGCGCGGGTGTCGATCTCCACGGCGACGGCCTGGTCGGGCCAGTACGCGTCGACCCCGCCGAGGTGCGGGCCGCCGGGCAGGCGCAGGTCCACGTTCCAGACCGGCTCGGGGAGCTCGTAGCCCCGTACGAGCTGGTACAGCCGGTCCTCGGCGATGGCCCGGCCCTCCGCGAGCAGGGACTCGACGGCGTCCACGACGTGGGCGCGGTTCAGCAGCCGGGCCACCGTCAACTCCCGTACCGCCGCGGCGGGTTCGCAGTGCCCGCCGCGGACGGCCTCGCTGAGCAGGCGGCGTACGGTGCCGGCGTCGGAGAGCCGGGCGACCGCGTCGGCCAGCGCCCGGGCCACGGGGGCGACGGGCAGCCCGGTCACCAGCTGGGGGCGGGGCGGGGTGTGCGTCCGCACGATCCGGACGGTGCCGACGGAGCGGAGCCGGCGGGTGTGGGGCACCAGGACGTCGATCTGCGTGAGGGCGAGCAGCGCGGGCGCGGAGGCGAACCGGTACAGCGCGAGGGCCGCGAGCCCGGTGACCATGGCCTCGCCGCCGCGGCGGCCCGCGTACAGCAGGGCGGCGTGCAGGCGCTCCTCGCTGGTCGCGGCGCCGGGGTGGAGGAGGAACACCCCCGGCAGGATCTCCTGCCAGGGCCGCCCGGCGGCTTCGGAGGCGCTGACGCCGTGCTCGCGGAGCTGGGCGAGGCTCATCACGCGGGGGCGGCTGCCGGTGAGGTGGGCGAGGGGGAGGGGCGCGTTGTGGTTCATGCGGCGGAGATTCCCGCCCGCCCCGGCCCCGCTAACCCCTGTTACGCAGCCGTCGACAAATCCGGACAAGACCGCACTAAAGTACGGCCGTTCGAAAGCCGATAGCGCCGTTCGGATCCCTCGGCGGGGCCGGTCCGCCCTGACGGACCGGCCCCGCCGACGCCTTCGCTAGAGCGCGGCCGAACCTGCGGCGGCGGCCGCGTCGCAGGCCTGCGCGCGCAGCGCCCGCGCCAGGTCGTCACGGGCCTCCAGCACCAGGCGGCGCAGCGCCGGAGCGGCATCGGCGTGCGCGGCGAGCCAGGCGTCCGTGGCGGCCAGCGTCGACTCCGAGTCCTCCAGCGAGGGGTACATCCCCTTCACCACGTGCATGCCGATCTGGATCGACCGGTCCGCCCAGATCCGCTCGATCACCTCGAAGTAGCGCCCCGCGTACGGCGCCAGCAGGGCCCGCTGCGAGGGCTGCTGCATGCCCGCGATCGTCGCCTCCACCAGTGCGTTCGACAGGGCGTCCGACTCGACGACCGCCGCCCACGCCTGGTCCTTGACCGCCTCGGACGGCCGCGCCGCGAGGCAGCGCACCTGGTGCCGCTTGCCCGACGCCGTGTCGTCGCGCGCCAGTTCCGCCGTCAGCACGGCCTCGTCCACCGCGCCGTGCGCGGCCAGCGGCAGCAGGAAGTCCCACCGCAGCTCCTGGTCCACGTCCAGCCCGTCGATCCGCGCCGAACCGTCCAGCAGCCCCAGCAGCAGCTGGAAGTCGCCCTCCGTCGCCGCACCCGCCGCGAAGAAGCGGGCCCAGGTCAGCTGGTGCTCCGAGCCCGGCTCCGCCAGCCGCAGCTCCTGGAGCGCGACCGCCGACAGCACGCGGCCGCCCTGCTCGCGCCAGTCGGCCGCCGCGTAGTGCGTGACCGCGGCCAGCACCTGCGAGTGCAGCATCTGGAGCACGCCGACGTCGCTCTCGCGGCCGGCGTGGGCCAGCACCATCGAGATGAAGTCGCGCGCCGGCATCAGCCCGTCCCGCGTCAGGTTCCACAGCGCCGACCAGCACAGCGCCCGCGCCAGCGGGTCCGCCACGCTCCCGAGCCGCTGGCGCAGCGTCGCCAGCGAGCCCTCGTCGAAGCGCATCTTGCAGTACGTGAGGTCGTCGTCGTTGACCAGCACCAGGTCGGGCCGCTCCTGCCCGGCCAGCTCCGCCACGACCGTCGAGGCGCCGGCCACGTCCGCCTCGGCCCGCGCGTAGCGGACCAGCGCGCCGTCCTCCAGCCGGTACAGGCCGACCGCCACCCGGTGGGGGCGAAGCTCGTCGCCCTCCTGGACCACCGACAGCTCGGTCACCCGGCCGCCCGCGTCGTACGTCACCACCGGAGTCAGCACGTTCACGCCGGCCGTCTGGAGCCAGGCCCGCGACCACTCGGCCATGTCCCGCCCGGAGACCTCGCCGAGCACCGCCAGCAGATCGTCCAGCGTGGTGTTCCCGTACGCGTTGGCCTTGAAGTAGCGCCGCGCGCCCTCCAGGAACGCCTCCCGTCCCACGTACGCGACGAGCTGCTTGAGCACCGCCGCGCCCTTGGCGTACGTGATGCCGTCGAAGTTGAGCTTCGCGTCCTCCAGGTCACGGATGTCGGCCGTGATCGGGTGCGTGGAGGGGAGCTGGTCGGCCCGGTACGCCCACGCCTTGCGGTTGTTGGCGAAGGTCACCCACGCCTGGTCGAAGCGGGTCGCCTCCACTTGCG
Source organism: Streptomyces sp. NRRL S-244 (assembly GCF_000717915.1). GTDB lineage: Bacteria > Actinomycetota > Actinomycetes > Streptomycetales > Streptomycetaceae > Streptomyces. The sequence continues at coordinate 107,844 of NZ_JOCX01000017.1, read as the reverse complement.
AGAAGGAGCCCATGAAGTCCGCGAAGGACTCCTTCAGCCACAGGTCGTCCCACCACTTCATGGTGACGAGGTCGCCGAACCACATGTGGGCCATCTCGTGCAGGATCGTGTTGCAGCGGCGCTCGTACGCGGCCCGCGTCACCTTGCCGCGGAAGATGTACTCCTCGCGGAAGGTCACCATCCCCGGGTTCTCCATCGCGCCCAGGTTGTACTCGGGCACGAAGGCCTGGTCGTACTTCCCGAAGGGGTACGGGTAGTCGAAGTGCTCGTGGAAGAAGTCGAAGCCCTGCTTGGTGACGAGGAAGACGTCGTCCGCGTCGAAGTGCTTCGCCAGCCCCTTGCGGCACATCGCGCCCAGCGGGATCGTCAGGTCCCCGCGCGTGTAGGTGTCCGTCACGTAGTGGTACGGGCCCGCCACCACGCAGGTGATGTACGTGGAGATCGGCGCGGTCTCGGCGAAGCGCCGGGTCAGGCCCTCGCGGGACTCCTCGGCGCCGTTGCTCCAGACGTGCCAGCCCTCCGGCGCGGTCACCTCGAAGCGGTACGGGGCCTTCAGGTCGGGCTGCTCGAAGTTCGCGTACACGCGGCGGGCGTCGGCCGGCTCGTACTGCGTGTAGAGGTAGACCTCGCCGTCCTCCGGGTCGACGAAGCGGTGCATGCCCTCGCCCGTCCGGCTGTACGCGCAGTTCGCGTCCACCACCAGGACGTTCTCGGCGGCCAGGCCGGCCAGGGCGATCCGCGCCCCGTCGAAGACGGCGGCCGGGTCCAGCTCCAGCCCGTTGAGGGTGACGGAGTTCACCGACGGGGCGACGAGGTCGGCGAAGGTGGCCGAGCCGGGGGCCGCGGCCCGGAAGCGGATCGTGGTCACCGAGCGGAAGGTCCGGGGGCCCTCGGCCGGTTCGGCCTCGTCCACGGCGGACCTCAGGTCGAGGACCACCTCGTACCCGTCGACGGACAGCAGCTCGGCCCGCTCGCGGGCCTCGTCACGGGACAGATTCTCTCCGGGCACGTGCACTCCTTCGTGCGTGATCGCGATACCTGACGGAATCCTCGCACGGGGGAATGCGGGCGGGCCCGGCCTGGTTGGCGAGGGGGAAACACGACCAGTGATGCACACGCGACTCCGAGGAGAGACATGGCCGACACCCAGGTGCGCGAGAAGACCCCGGTCGACTTCTGGTTCGACCCGCTCTGCCCCTGGGCCTGGATGACGTCCCGCTGGATGCTGGAGGTCGAGAAGGTCCGCGACGTCGAGGTGCGCTGGCACGTGATGAGCCTCGCCGTCCTCAACGAGAACAAGCTCGAAGAGCTGCCCGAGCGCTACCGCGAGATCCTCGGCCCCAAGGGCTGGGCCCCGGTCCGCGTCGTCATCGCGGCCCAGCAGAAGCACGGTGAGGAGATCACCGGCAAGCTGTACACCGCGCTCGGCACCCGGATCCACAACGAGGACAAGGGCGCGACCCGCGAGGTCATCGCCGAGGCGCTGGAGGAGGTCGGCCTGCCGGCCGAGCTGCTCGCCTACGCCGACTCCGACGAGTACGACCAGGTGCTGCGCGACTCCCACAACGACGGCATCGAGCGCGTCGGCCAGGAGGTCGGCACCCCGGTGATCTCGGTGCCCGGCGCCGAGGGCGACGAGGTGGCCTTCTTCGGTCCGGTCGTCACCCCGACCCCGCGCGGCGAGGCCGCCGCCCGGCTGTGGGACGGCACCCTGCTGGTCGCCGCCACCCCCGGCTTCTACGAGATCAAGCGCACCCGCACCAAGGGCCCGTCCTTCGAGTAGGCCTGCCGGTCCGCCGACGCACACGGAAGACCCCCGCAAGTCACGTCCTTGCGGGGGTCTTCCGTTGGACACGCCCGCACGCGAAGGCTGAGAAGACGATCACGAGGCGGACGGGCTCGGTGGGGCCGTGATCAGCCCTTCGCGGGGATCAGCAGCGGGGTGTTCGCCTTGGCGTCGGCGTGGCGCCTGGCCACGTCCTGCCAGTTGACGACGTTCCACATGGCCTCGATGAAGTCCACCTTCTGGTTCTTGTACTGCAGGTAGAAGGCGTGCTCCCAGGCGTCGAAGACCAGGATCGGGGTGCTGGCCACGCCCACGTTGCCCTGGTGGTCGTAGACCTGCTCGACGACCAGGCGGCCGCTGACGGGCTCGTACGCGAGCACGCCCCAGCCGGAGCCCTGCGTCGCGGAGGACGCGAAGGTCAGCTGCTTCTTGAACTTCGCGAAGGAGCCGAAGGACTCGGTGATCGCGTCGGCCAGGTCGCCGAGGCCGTCGGCCGCGGCGGGCTCGCCGCCGCCCTCGCCGGTCTTCGGGCTGGCCATGTTGTGCCAGTAGATGCTGTGCAGGATGTGACCGGAGAGGTGGAAGGCCAGGTTCTTCTCCAGGCCGTTCAGCGCACCCCAGTTCTCCTTGTCGCGGGCCTCCGCCAGCTGTTCCAGCGTGGTGTTGGCGCCGGTGACGTAAGCCGCGTGGTGCTTGTCGTGGTGCAGCTCGATGATCTCCGGGTTGATCACCGGCTCCAGCGCCGCGTAGTCGTACGGAAGCTCAGGAAGCGTGTAGATGGCCATGCGTGTTATCCGGTCCCCTCAGCGTGCCAACTGCTTATTGCAATCAATGCGCAACTGCACGCTAGCAGTATCTATTCCGGTGATCACGTAAGGGTCGCCTCTGTGAAACGAGGGTGGGCCCCGTGCGAACGCACGGGGCCCACCGGTGATCGAGGGTGTGTCAGCGGGCGGCGGCCGCCGCCCGGCGCTGCATCACGTAGCCGGTCGCCGCCAGGGCGAGGGTGAGACCGCCGGTGAAGACGACCTGGACCCGGGTGTCCTGGTCCAAGGCCATCAGGACGAGGACACCGGCCACCCCGGCCAGCGCCACCCAGGTCAGGTACGGGAAGCCCCACATCTTCACGACCAGCTTCTCCGGAGCCTCCCGCTCCAGCCGGCGCCGCAGCACGAACTGAGAGACGGCGATGAAGCCCCAGACGACGAGGATGACCCCGCCGACCATGTTCAGCAGCCAGGCGAACAGGGTGTCCGGGTACCAGTACGACAGCAGCACGGTGACGAAGCCGAACCCGCAGGAGGCGAGCACCGCGCGGCGCGGCACCCGGCCGCTGACCTTGCCCAGGGCCTTCGGGCCCTGGCCGCGGGAGACGAGCGAGTGGGCCATGCGCGAGGAGCCGTAGATGTTGGCGTTCATCGCCGACAGCAGGGCGATCAGGACGACCACGTTCATGATCTCGCCGGCGGCCGGGATCCCCAGGTGGTCCAGGGCGGCCGCGTACGGACCGTCCTCGGTCACCGACGGGTCGTTCCACGGCAGCACCGTGACGATGACCAGCATCGAGCCGACGTAGACGATCGCGATCCGCCACATGGTGGTCTTCACGGCCCTGGCCACGCCCTTGACGGGGTTCTCCGACTCGGCCGCCGCGATGGTCACCGTCTCCAGGCCGCCGTACGCGACGACCGAGGCGAGCAGTCCGACCAGCAGGCCGTCCATGCCGTTGGGCAGGAACCCGCCGTCGTGCAGCAGGTTGGCGGTGCCGGGGGAGGAGGTGCCGGGCAGCAGGCCCAGGACGGCCAGCACGCCCAGGCCCAGGAAGAGCGCGATCGCACCGATCTTGAGGGCGGCGAACCAGAACTCGAACTCGCCGAAGTTGGAGACGGCGGCCAGGTTGGTGCCGCAGAACAGCGCCATGAAGGCCAGCACCCACATCCACGACGGGGTGCCCGGGAACCAGCCGGTCATGATGTGCGCCGCGCCGATCGCCTCGATGGCCACGCCCACGCACAGCAGGGTCCAGAACATCCAGCCGGCCGTGAACCCGGCCCAGGGGCCGATCGCCCGGTCCGCGTGCACGGAGAAGGAGCCGGAGGCGGGGTTCGCGGCGGACATCTCGCCGAGCATCCGCATCACGAACATCACGAGCAGACCGGACGCGGCGTACGCGATCACGATCGAGGGACCCGCGGCGGCGATGCCGGCGCCGGAACCCACGAAGAGGCCGGCGCCGATGACCCCGCCGAGGGCGATCATCGAAAGGTGGCGCTGCTTGAGGCCGTTGCCGAGGGGGGATCCGCCGTCGGCCGGCGCTGCCGTGCCGTGCTGCTGTTCGGGGGGTGTGATGGTGCTCTGACTCATGGGGCCATAGTGCCCACTGTCCGGTTATCGAACTCTTGTTGTCCAATATCCGGACAGTGGGTCGGTGTGCGTACGGGTCAGACCGCCCGGCGCGCCCTGAGCTCGCGCACCCACGCCACCACGAGGACCGCCCCGGCAGCACCCGAGGACCACAGCAGCTGCGGCCGCGCCGAGTCGTCGAACAGCATCAGCACCAGCACCGCCGCCATGCCGAGCAGCGCCACCCACGTCAGGTACGGGAAGCACCACATCCGCAGCGTCAGGCGCTCCGGCATCTCCCGCTCCAGCATCCGCCGCAGCTTCAGCTCCGAGACCGCGATCAGCGCCCACACGAACAGCAGCACCGCGCCGACCGCGTTGAGCATGTAGAGGAAGACCGTGTCCGGCCACAGCAGGTTCAGCACCACCGACACGAAGCCGAAGGCCACCGAGGCGAACACGGCCCGGCGCGGCACCCCGCCGCCGGACACCTTCAGCAGCGCCTTGGGCGCCTCGCCGCGCTCGGCCAGCGAGAACACCATGCGCGAGGAGCCGTACAGGTTGGCGTTGAGCGCCGACAGCAGCGCCACGAACACCACGATGTTCATGATCTGGCCGGCCCCCGGGATCCCGATGGAGTCCAGGACGGCGACGTACGGGCTCTGCCCCGGCTCCAGCGAGTGCCACGGCAGCAGGGTCACGATGACCAGCATCGAGCCGACGTAGAAGAAGAGGATGCGCCACACGGCGCTGCGCACCGCGCGGGCCACGGACTTGGCCGGGTCGTCGGACTCGGCGGCCGCGATGGTGACGACCTCCAGGCCGCCGAAGGCGAAGATGACCGCGAGCATGCCGGCGACCACCCCGCCGAAGCCCTCGGGGAAGAACCCGCCCTGGCCGGTCAGGTTGGCCGTGCCGATGGGATCCGTGTCGGGCAGCACGCCGAAGATCGCCAGGGTGCCGAGGATCAGGAAGAGGACGATCGCGCCGACCTTGAGGGCCGCGAACCAGAACTCGAACTCGCCGAAGTTCTTCACGGCGGCCAGGTTGCTCACGGTGAAGACCACCATGAAGATCAGCACCCAGACCCACTGGTCGACCGCGGGAAGCCAGCCGTTCGCGATCTTCGCCGCGCCCGTGGCCTCCACCGCCAGCACCACGACCAGCAGGAACCAGTAGAGCCAGCCCGCCGAGAACCCGGCCCAGCGCCCCAGCGCCTTCTCCGCGTACACGGAGAACGAGCCGGAGGCGGGCATCGCCGCCGACATCTCGCCGAGCGCGCGCATCACCAGCATGGCGAGGGCGCCCGCGAGCAGGTACGAGCAGATGATCGCGGGGCCGGCGATGCCGATGCCGGCGCCGGAGCCGACGAACAGCCCGGCGCCGATCACGCCGCCGAGGCCCAGCATGGTCAGGTGGCGCTGCTTCAGACTGTGGCTGAGGGGTTCCACCGGAAACTCGGGCCCGCCGGGAGGGTTGGACCCGGCCGGACGTGTCGGTCCTGTGGGAGGGGTGGTGGGCAAGCGGTCGCGCATGAGTGGGTGCTCGTACTCTCGTGCTCGGCAGCGGCGGTGGGGGCTCCGCATTCGGATTGGCGGGACCCTACAGTCTCACCGGACGGCGCCCATCCGCGCAAAACGGACGTGTTGTCTGAATCTGGCTCGTGACGCGGATCACTCCACCTCAGGTGTGAACCCGCCTCTTTGTGCACTCCCCACCAAACCGGTGAGCAGGGCTTTGTCCCGGCCGGAGGTGGGGCGGCGCCCGGCCGCGCACTAGCGTCGGTGATCGTCCCGTCACCCTCACCCCGCGGAGCCTCCGATGAGCACTGCTTCCGTCTCCTTCCGCCCCGGCGCCGTCCTGGCCGACCTGCTGCCCGCGAGCCGCGTCCGCGACATCGCGCTCGTCGCCGGCGGAGCCGCGCTCACCGGCCTCGCCGCGCAGATCGCCGTGCCGGTCCCCGGCTCCCCGGTCCCGGTCACCGGCCAGACCTTCGCGGCCCTGCTGGTCGGTACCGCGTTCGGCGCCCGCCGCGGCTTCCTCTCGCTCGCCCTGTACGCCCTCGTCGGCATGGCGGGCGTGCCGTGGTTCGCGGGCGGCACCTCCGGCGCGGGCGGTGCCTCGTTCGGCTACGTGCTCGGCATGCTCCTCGCCGCCACCGTCGTGGGCGCGCTGGCCCGCCGCGGCGCCGACCGCTCGGTGGTCCGTACGGCGGGCGCGATGGTGCTGGGCTCGGCCCTGATCTACGCCGTGGGCGTGCCGTACCTGGCGCTGTCCACCGGGATGTCCTTCGGTGCGGCCGTCGCGGCGGGGCTGACCCCGTTCCTGATCGGCGACGCGATCAAGGCGGCGCTGGCGATGGGCCTGCTGCCCGCCACGTGGAAGCTGGTCGGCCGCAAGTAGCCGACCGGCCGCGGAGGCCGACCGGCCGCGGAGGCCGACCGGCCGCGGAGGCCGACCGGCCGCGGCGCAAGCACGGCAGCCCCGGACCACCAGGTGTGGTCCGGGGCTGCCGTGCTTGCGCACGCGTGCCTAGGCGCGCGCGGCGGCCTTGCGGCGCATGTCGCGCACCACGCCGATGACCAGCACGACGGCGGCGACCAGCAGGGACAGCATGACCGTCTCGCGGTTGTCCTTGTCGTAGACCATGTAGCCCAGGACGAAGGTGATCATCGCGGCGGTGGCCCACGTCAGGTACGGGAAGAGCCACATCTTGACCGTCAGCTTCTCCGGCGCCTCGCGGACCAGGATCTTGCGCATCCGCAGCTGGGTCAGGCAGATGACCAGCCACACGAAGAGCGCGATCGCACCCGAGGAGTTCAGCAGGAAGCTGAAGACCGTGTCCGGGGAGCTGTAGTTGAAGTAGACGGCGGCGAAGCCGAAGACCACCGAGCCCAGGATCGCGGCCGTGGGCACGCCCCGCTTGTTGACCTTGGCGAAGACCTTGGGTGCGTCACCGCGCTCGCCCAGCGAGAACGCCATGCGGGAGGCCGTGTACATGCCCGAGTTCAGGCAGGACAGCACGGCGGTCAGGACGATCACGTTCATGATCTGGCCGGCGTGCGCGATGCCGATGGAGTCCAGGGCGGCGACGTACGAGCCCTTGTCGACGATCGACTTGTCGTTCCACGGCAGCAGGGTGAGGACGATGAAGATCGAGCCCAAGTAGAAGACGCCGATGCGCCAGATCACCGAGTTGGTGGCCTTGGTGACCGCGCGGCGCGGGTCCTCGGACTCGCCGGCCGCCAGGGTGACGATCTCGCTGCCCATGAAGGAGAAGACGACCATCAGCACACCGGTGAGGATGGACCCCCAGCCGTTCGGCATGAATCCGCCGGCGTCGGTGAGGTGGGCGAAGCCCGCGCCCGGGTTGTCCGAACCCGGCAGCACGCCGAAGACGGCGAGCATGCCGACGATGACGAAGGCGCCGATGGCGACGACCTTGATGCCGGCGAACCAGAACTCGAACTCGCCGTAGGAGGAGACGGAGCCGAGGTTGGTGATCGTCAGGACCACCATCACGATCAGGGCCCAACCCCACTGCGGGACGGCCGGGATCCAGCCCTCGAGGATCTTCGCACCGGCGGTCGCCTCCACGGCGAGCACGACGACCCAGAAGAACCAGTACAGCCAGCCGATGGAGAAGCCGGCCCAGCGGCCGAGCGCGCGGTCGGCGTACGCGGAGAAGGAGCCGGAGTTCGGGCTGGCGGCGGCCATCTCGCCCAGCATCCGCATCACGAAGACGACCATCGCGCCGACGAGGAGGTACGAGATCAGGATGGCGGGGCCGGCCTTGGCGATGCCGCCACCGGAGCCGACGAAGAGGCCGGCGCCGATGACGCCGCCAATGGCGATCATGGACAGGTGGCGGTTCTTGAGACCGGCCTTCAGACCGTCGGAGGGCTGCGTGTCGCCGGAGTTACCGGACGGGTCGCCTGCCTTCTGAAGGGTCGTCGTGGAGCTCATGGACGGATCCTTAGGTTCTCGGGTTGCGAGCCCGGGCATTCAAACCTGAGATGAACGCAAGACGGAAGACCTCAATCCGGATCGTTGCTTTGGGACGAACGTCCAGGACCCTGGTCCCGCCGTGTCCCATCTGCGTTCTTTGGGTTTACTTGAGCTTTAGAAGTGACTTACGCGACACCCTGCCGCGGTCTGCGAGGGGTGCCCGTGCCACACTCGTCCCATGCGCGTGTACCTCGGATCCGACCATGCCGGCTTTGAGCTCAAGAACCACCTGGTGGACTGGCTCAAGAACAACGGCCACGAGCCCGTCGACTGCGGGCCCCACATCTACGACGCGGTGGACGACTACCCGCCGTTCTGCCTGCGCGCCGCGGAGAAGACCGCCGCGGACGCCGACAGCCTCGGCATCGTCATCGGCGGCTCCGGCAACGGCGAGCAGATCGCCGCGAACAAGGTCAAGGGCGTCCGCGCCATCCTGGCCTGGAGCGTCGAGACCGCGAAGCTCGGCCGTGAGCACAACAACGCCAACGTGATCTCCGTCGGCGGCCGCATGCACACGCAGGACGAGGCCGTCTCCTTCATCGAGGCCTTCCTGGCGACCCCGTACTCCGGCGAGGAGCGCCACACCCGCCGCATCGACATGCTCTCCGCGTACGAGCAGACCGGCGAGCTCCCCCCGATCCCGGCCCACCACCCGCAGGGCTGATCTTCCGCTTCGCCGTCTCAGCGCTTCGCCGTTTCACCGTGCCGCCGAGGCTTCCGGCCCGGCGGCACGGCCGTTTCCAGAGGTAGGAGCAGTGCAGTGCCCGAAGGGCATACGATCCACCGCCTCGCCCAGGACCACACCGAGCGCTTCGCCGGGCAGCCGGTCCGGGTGAGCAGCCCGCAGGGCCGCTTCGCCGAGAGCGCCGCCCTGCTCGACGGGCGGGACCTGGAGAGTGCCGAGGCGCACGGCAAGCACCTGTTCCTGGAACTCGGCGACGCCTGGATCCACATCCACCTCGGCCTGTTCGGCAAGCTCGGCTTCGGCCCCGCCCCGGCGCCCCCGGCCGCGGACACGGTCCGGCTGCGGCTGCTCAACCCGGAGCACTGGGCCGACCTGCGCGGCCCCACCGCCTGCGCACTGATCGGCGAAGCCGAGAAGAAGGCGATACACGAGCGGCTCGGCCCCGACCCGCTGCGCCCGGCCGACGATCCCGACCGCGCCTGGAAGCGGATCTCCCGCTCCCGCACCACCGTCGCCGCCCTGCTCATGGACCAGAAGGTGATCGCGGGCGTCGGCAACGTCTACCGAGCCGAGGTCCTCTTCCGGCACGGCATCGACCCGTACCGGCTGGGCAAGGACCTCGCGCGCGGGGAGTGGGACGCCATGTGGACGGACCTGGCGGCGCTGATGCGCGAGGGCGTACGGAACAACCGGATCGACACCGTCCGCGACGAGCACCTGCCCGAGGCCATGGGCCGCCCGCCGCGCGTGGACGACCACGGCGGCGAGGTCTACGTCTACCGCAGGGCGAACATGCCCTGCCACATCTGCGGGACCGAGGTCCGCACCGCCGACCTGGCGGCACGGAACCTCTTCTGGTGCCCCTCCTGTCAGACCCGCTGAGGCCGACGGCTCAGAAGCCGTGCGGGAGCCAGGGCGCCACATCGGTGGCGAAGGCCCGCGAGGCCGCCGCCAGGGCCCCCGGGCGCAGCTCGCGCACCCGCCCGGCCGCCGCCAGCGAGGTCAGGGTGATCCCGCCGAGGTACGCCGAGCCCAGCTCCCGTACCGACAGCTCCAGGTCCGCCGACGCGTCCGAGCGGCCACAGGCGACCGGGCCCCCGGCCTCGGCCGTCAGGCGCCACCGGCCCTCGTTCCACGGGCAGAACGCGTCCTCGACCTGCATGACCACGTCCAGCCCGGTCCCGTACGCCCGCGCTCGCAGCGCCGCGGGCAGGTCCACCAGCCGTACGTGCAGGGCGTCGCGGTGCCGGACCCCGGCTCGCCGGACGTCGCTGACCAGGTGCAGCAGCGGATCGTCCACGGGCCGCTCATACGCCTGTACCCGCCAGGTCAGGTCGATGCCGAACAAGTACCGCCACAGCGCCGCGTACGCCGCCGGCTCCAGCGCCTCCACCTGCCGCACGCGGACCTTGCCGTCCGAACCGCTCCGGTCCCAGTCGGGCCTGACCCGGTAGCGCGCGTACCCGACGACCTCGCCGTCCGGCGCCTCCGCGACCACGCACTTCAGCGGCGACGCGCCGTCCCGCATGGCCGGCGGGTCGAGCAGGCCCTGCCGCTCCCAGCCCGGCTGCCGGGCCGGCATCCCGGGGCGCCCCGCGACCAGCCCGGCGTACACCCGCTCGCAGTCGGCCAGCGCCTTCTCCGGATCGACGAGCCGCAGCCGTACGTCGTCCGTCCCTGGCGGCACGGACAGCCGTACCCGCGTCGTGTCGATGTCCACGGACATCGCGTACGTCGCGGTGCCGTAGCCGAAACGCCCGTAGATCGCCGGATCCGAGGCCGTCAGCACGGCGATCGGCTCGCCACCCGCCCGGATGTCGTCCAGTTGGCGGCGCATCATCGAGGTCAGCACCCCGCGCCGGCGGTGGGTGGGGGAGACGCCCACGGTCGTGACCCCGGCGGCCGGGACCAGGGCACCGCCCGGCACCGAGAGGCGGAAGCTGAACGCCCCGGCCGAGCCCACGCAGGTCTCGCCGTCCCAGACCCCGAGCGAACGTTCCGTCTCGACCAGTGACTTGTAGAGTTTCCGCTCCGCGGGGGATTCGGGCACGCCACCGAACGCCAGTTCCAGATGGTCATACCAGACATCCCACTCATTGACTTGCAATTCACGCATCTCAAGAGCCATACGGCCATCCCTATCAGGGCATTCCGTCCCAGTCGAAGCCTTTTCGGTTGCCGACGGGGCTCAGGTCCGGGGGTCCCCCTGCGCGCGCACAGCCAGGATGGATAGGGTCCCGAAGCAATGGCCGGAGCACGCATGGAGACGCTCATGGCCCGGACGCGCATGCTGTCGCACCGGGCCCGCACCGCCCTGCGCAAATCCGCCGTCGACTACTTCCGCGGCGACGCCTCCGACTGGCTCGCCTTCGCCGGGCTGCTCCTGACCGTCCCCGCCATCGCCTGCGGCACGCTCATGCTGCCCGTCTGGTTCTCGCCCTCCGCCCTCGTCCTGCCGATCGTCGCGGGCGGCCTGCTGCTGCGCCCCGCGAGCCTGCTCGCGCTGTACGCGGCCTCCGCCGCCGCCCTCATCGTGGAGGCGCTGGTCCTCGGGCCGTACACCCAGGGCCCCGCCCGGGTCACCCCCGGCACGGTCCTGGTCGTGGCCGCCTGCGGATTCTTCGGACTGGTCATCGCGCAGTTCCGCAGCCGCGTCGGCGTGCCCTGGCGGCGCGGCGGCACCATGCTCTTCGACCTGCGTGAACGCATCCGGGTCCAGAGCAAGCTGCCCGCCCTGCCGCGCGGCTGGCACCGCGAGATGGCCCTGCGCCCGGCCGGCGGCCAGTCCTTCTCGGGCGACTTCGTCGTCGCCGCCCGTACGAACGGCGGCCGGACCCTGGAGATCGTCCTGACCGACGTCTCCGGCAAGGGCATGGAGGCCGGCTCCCGCGCCCTGCTGCTGTCCGGCGCGTTCGGCGGCCTGCTCGGCGCCCTGCCCCCGCACGGCTTCCTGCCCGCCGCCAACGGCTACCTGCTCCGCCAGGACTGGGACGAGGGCTTCGCCACCTCCATCCACCTCGTCCTCGACCTGGAGACCGGCGACTACGAGCTCCTCTCCGCCGGCCACCTGCCCGCCCTCCAGCTCTCCGCGGGCACCGGCCGCTGGGAGGAGCGGTCCGGCGAGGGCCCGCTGCTCGGCGTGTACGACGGCGCCGAGTTCGAACCCGCCCGTGGCAACCTCCGCCGCGGCGACGTCCTCATGCTCTTCACGGACGGGCTGGTCGAGACCGCCGACCGCGACATCAGCGAGGGCATCGACCGCCTCACCGGCGAGGCCGACCGCTACGTCGCCGCCGGGTGGGAGGGCGCGGCCTGGCACCTGATCGAAAAGGTCGCCAAGGACGTCAACGACGACCGCGCCCTGCTGCTCATCCGCCGCTCGCCCTGACCTCCGTACGGGGGTTTTCCCCACCAACGATCCGCCTGGCTCCGCCATGTCCGTACCCCTACCCCCGTCCGTAGCGTCGAGACCACGATCACCGACGGGTACGGAAGGCGGCACACCATGGGGCTCCGGCGGAGCAGGCGGCAGCGCGGGAGCGCGCAGGCGGCGTACGAGGGCACCGGGCGGGCGGCGTACGGCAGCACGGGGCAGGCCGGGTACGACGGCACCGGGCAGGCCGGGTACGACAGCACGGCCGCCGTCGAGCTGCGCGGCGTACGGCGCGAGTACGGGCGGGGGGCCGCCACCGTGCACGCGCTGCGCGGGATCGACCTCGGCCTGCCGCGCGGCAGCTTCACCGCCGTGATGGGGCCCTCCGGCTCCGGCAAGTCCACCTTCCTCCAGTGCGCGGCCGGGCTGGACGTCCCCACCGCGGGCTCCGTCCGCCTCGGCGGCACCGAGATCACCGGCATGAACGAGAACGAGCTCACCGAACTGCGCCGCAGCCGCCTCGGCTTCGTCTTCCAGGCCTTCAACCTGCTGCCCTCCCTCACCGTGGAGCAGAACGTGCTGCTCCCGATGCGGCTCGCCGGCGGCGGATCCTCGCGGGAGGGCCGGGACCGGGCCGCCGACCTGCTCGCCCGCGTCGGCCTCGAAGGCAAGGGCGGCCGCCGCCCCGCCGAGCTCTCCGGCGGCCAGCAGCAGCGCGTCGCCATCGCGCGGGCCCTGGTCACCCGGCCCGACGTCGTCTTCGCCGACGAACCCACCGGAGCCCTCGACACCACCACCGCCGCCGAGGTCCTCGGACTGCTCCGCTCCGCCGTGGACTCCCTCGGCGCCACCATCGTCATGGTCACCCACGACCCGGCCGCCGCGGCCGCCGCCGACCAGGTGCTCTTCCTCGCCGACGGCCTGATCGCCGACCGGCTCCCGCAGAGCTCCGCCGCGACCATCGCCGCCCGGATGACCGCCCTCACCGCCCCTGCCCCCGGGCCCGGCCCCGCGTACGTGGGAGCGGCCGCCTGATGCTGCTCCGTCCCAACGGCCTGGCCCGGGCGGCGGTGCGGTTCCGGCCCGCCGCCTTCGCCGGCACCTTCGTCGCCCTGCTCATGACCGTCGCCATCGTCTCCGCCTGCGGGATCCTGCTGGAGAGCGGAGCCCGGGCGAGCGTCCCGCCGACCCGGTACGCCCAGGCCCCCGTCGTCGTGGCCGCCGACCAGCAGATCCGCCGGCAGGTGGGCAGCGGCGAAGGCGCCTACGAGGAGGCGGTACGGGTCCCGGAGCGGGCCAGGGTCGATGCCGCCCTGCTGGAGCGCCTGGCCCCGCTCGGCCGGGCCGTCCCCGACGTGGTGTTCCCCGTACGGGGCGCTGCGGGCCCTGCCGTGGAGGCCTCGGGCTGGGGCGCGTCCGCCTTCACGGGTGCGGCGCTCGCGGGCGGCCGGGCCCCGGGGGCTCCGGGGGAGGTCGTGCTGGGTACGGGCGCGGGGTTCGCAGGGGACCGGGTATCGCTCGACACCCCGGTCGGGAAGCGGGAATTCCGGGTCGTGGGACGGGCCGAAGGCACCGGAGTCTGGTTCTCCGACGCCGAGGCCCGCGCCCTGTCCGGGCACCCCGGCGCACTCGACGCCGTCGTCCTGTTCGACGCCGACCCGGACCGGGTCCGCGCCGCCGTCGACGGCCGCGCCCAGGTGCTGACCGGCGCCGCCCGCGCCGTGGACCCGCGGCTCGCCGGCGCCAGGGAACTGCTGGTCGGCCTCGGCGGCTCCTTCGGCGGCATCGCCGCCCTCGTCGCCGTTTTCACCGCCGCCGGTACGGTCGCGCTCTCCGTCGGGCAGCGCTCCCGCGAGTTCGCCCTGCTGCGCGCCGTCGGAGCCACCCCGCGGCAGATCCGGCGCACCGTCGCCACCGAAGCCCTGCTCGTCGCGCCCGCCGCGGGTGTGCTGGGCTGCGTACCCGGCATCGGCCTCGCCGCCTGGTGGTTCGGGCAGCTCCAGGCCAAGGGCGCGATCCCGGGCGGGGTCGAGCTCACCGTCTCCTGGATCCCGCTCGTCTCGGCCGCCGGCACCGGCCTCGTCACCGCGCTGCTCGCGGGCTGGGCCGCCGCCCGCCGGCCCGCCCGGATCCGGCCCGGCCAGGCGCTGGCCGCGGCCGCCGTGGAACGCCTCCGGCCGGGGTGGATCCGTACGCCGCTGGGCATCGCCGCCCTGGCCGGCGGGATCGCCTGCGCGGGCCTGGCCGCCACGTCCGGCGGGGAGGACGCCGCCAACGCCGCGCTCGGCGTGGTCATGCTCTTCATGCTCGCCGTGGCCCTGCTCGGCCCGCTGATCGCCCGCGCCTGCGCCGCCGTACTCGGCCTCCCGCTGCGCGCCGGCGGGGCGTCCGGCTCGCTCGCCGCCGCCAACTCCCGGGCCCACGCCCGCCGGCTCGCCTCCGCGATCACCCCGATCGTGCTCGCCATGGCCTTCTCCTCGACCCTGGTCTTCCTGCACACCAGCGAGGAACGGGCCGTCCGGCAGCAGCAGGAGGCCGGGCTGCTCGCCGACCACGTGATCACCGACCCGCCGAGCGGTGCGCGCGGGGGAGTCGCGGTCACCCGCACCTCCGTCCTCGCGATGTTCGGCAAGGGCCCCGAGCAGCGGCTCCAGTCCACCTCGGCACAGGGCGTCGCGGGCGACGTCACCACCGTCGAGGACCTGGGCGTACGGGAGGGCAGCCTCGCCGCGCTGCGCCCCGGGACGGTCGCCGTGGACCGCAGCCTCGCGGAGTCCGCACGCCTCGGCGTCGGCGACCGCGTCGAACTCCGCCTCCCCGACGGGGTCCCGGCGAACCCCGAGATCGTGGCCGTCTACACCCGGGGCCTCGGCCTCGGCCAGGTCACCCTCCCGGCGGCCGACCTGACCGGCCACACCACGGCCGGACGCGCCACCGAGCTGCTGATCCGCGGACCGGTCCCGGCGGGCCTGGGGTCCGCGCTGTCCACCTCCGAGTGGACCACCGCCCAGAACACGGACCGCGAGGTCAACGCCTGGGCCAACACCGTCATGGCGGCCGTCCTCGGCGGCTTCGCGGCCGTCGCCGCCGCCAACACCCTGGTGATGACCGTCCTCGACCGCCGCCGCGAGCTGCGGATGCTGCGCCTGGTCGGCTCGACCCGGCGCCAGGTGCTGTGGATGCTCCGCTGGGAGGCCCTCCTGATCGGCGGGGCGGGCGTCACCCTGGGCAGCGCGATCGCCCTGGCCACGCTGTTCCCGCTGACCAAGGCGGTCACGGGGGCGCCCCCGCACATCCCGCCGGTGCTGTACGCCTCCTTCGCGGCGGCGGCCCTGACCCTGGGCCTGGCGGCCACCCTCCTCCCGGCCCGCTGGTCGCTCCGCCGGGGGGCGTACTCGCTCTAGTCGAACCGGATGTGCCGGACACCGACGAGCGCGCGCCGCAGCCTGGCGCGGAGCGGGCCGTCGGTGTCCGGGGCGGCCCGCAGTCCGGTCATGGCGGCGATCCGGCCCGCCACCTGGGACACCGTGAGATGGTCGGTGACCAGGTGCTGGGCGAACTCCGGTCCGCGCAGTGCCTCCAGACATCCGTCGAGCCGGGCCACCGCGAAGCTCTCCCGCTTCAGCCCGCGCCCGAGCCCGCGCTCGCTGAGCCGGCGCAGTACGGTCGTCCGCTCGGCCAGCAGCGCGAAGTGCCGTACGTCGTGCCCCGCTTCGCGCAGCCGCCCCACCGTCTCGGCGAAGTACCGCGGCTCCGTGACGGTCATCGGCACGAGGACGGGCCCCGGCCCCGGCCCCGGCCCCGCATGCCGTTCCGCGGCCAGGTCCAGCACCTCGAACACGCCCTGCCGCCACGCCGGCAGGTCCTGGAAGTCCCCGCGCAGCGCCGGCGGCATCATGCGGTGCAGCCCGAACCCGACGTGCTCCGGATCGCACACGACGCTGCCGGGCAGCCGCCGGTGCAGCTCGTACGCGGTCTGCGTCTTCCCGCCCCCGAAGGGCCCGTTGATCCAGATGATCACCGGGCCGGCGCCTTCCAGGGGCTGATCCCGAGCTTCCCGGTGTTCCCGAGGTCGACGGAATGGCGGAGCTCCAGCTCCACCCGGGGCGCACCGGCCCGCGGGGTCACGTCCAGCACCCACCCCTCGGCGGCGGGCACCGTCGAGTCGGTCACCAGGTTCCGCCACACCATGGCGACGGTGGCCGCCTGGCCGGGCTGGAGCTCCACCTTCTGCGGGACACCCTCCACGCCGCTCGGCGCGCCGGTGATCCCGTCCGCTCCGTGTACGACGGCCACCTCGACCGGGGCCCGCTTCTTGTCCAGCAACCGGATCTCCGGATAGCCCTCCAGTACGTAGGGCTGCGTCCCGCAGTTCACCAGCTGGATGTCGGCGACGCGCAGCCCCATGGCGGCGTCCCCGGCCCCTTCGAGCAGCCGTACCCCACCCTCGGGGCACGCGGACGCCTTCGCCGCGGGCGGGGAAGCGACCACTGAGGGTGCGGGGGACCGCACCCCACTGGGCCCCGGCGCAGCAGCAGGCGCAGGCGGCACATCGCACCCCACCAGCACCCCTGCCACAACCACCCCGACAACAACCCCCACCACCCACCGAGTCATCCCCCGACCCTACGCCGCCCACCTCCCACCCATCAGCGCCAACACCGCCTTGCAGGCGCCAACTCCCGGCCGGTGCCGCCTCACTCCAGCCCCGCCGGCGTTTGAGGCACTGGGTCTGGGGCGGAGCCCCAGGAGCTCCGGCGCAGCCGGGCCGGGACCGCTTGCTTGCGCGGCGGCGCGGCACCCACGGCGCCCACGGCATCCCGAGCCCCGGGCACCGGGTTCCGAGCCCCGAGCCCCGAGCACCGGGTCCCGGGTCCCGGATCCCGCGCCCCGAGCCCCAGGTCCCGGGCCCCGAGCCCCGAGCCTCAGGCACCGGGTCTCGGGTCCCGGATTCCCGGGCCCCGGGCCAATCACCCCCGATTGGCCGGTCCGCCGGGCCCGGCGGGTCCCTACCGTGCCCCCATGGACCGCACGCTCGCCACCGACCTCGCCCGCCTCCCCGAGCTCCTGGAGGCCACCCGCCGCACCGCGGCCGACGCCCTCGAAGCCCTGGACGCCCGTCCCGTCGTACCGCCCGTCACGCCCGTCACGCCCGTCACGCCCCCACGCGACCCCGAGCCCCTGCCGGAGCACGCCGCCGGGGCGGAATCCGCCCTCACCGCCTTCGCGGAGCGCTGGGCGCCCCGGCTGTCGGCCTCCGCCGGCCCCCGCTACCTCGGCTTCGTCACCGGCGGCGCCACCCCCGCCGCCCTCGCGGGCGACTGGCTGACCGCCGTCCACGACCAGAACTCCAACTCCGCCCTGGACGGCTCCGGCCAGGACCTCGAACGCGAAACCGTCAGCTGGCTCCGCGACCTCTTCGGCCTCACCGACGCCCACACCGGAACCTTCGTCAGCGGCGCCACCATGTCCAACACCACCGGCCTCGCCATCGCCCGCGAGTGGCTCGGCGAACGCCTCGGCGTCTCCCCCTCCGAGGACGGCGCGGCAGCGCTCGGCCCGGTCCGCGTCCTGTCCGGAGCCCCGCACTCCTCCATCGCCAAGGCCCTCTCCGTCCTCGGCCTCGGCCGCAGCTCCCTCGTCCCCGTCCCCACCCTCCCCGGCCGCGAGGCCGTCGACCCCGCCGCCCTCGACCGGGCCCTGGCCGACACCCCCGGCCCGGCCGTCGTCGTCGCCAACGCCGGCACCGTCAACACCGTGGACTTCGACGACCTCCGAGCCATCGCCGCCCTCCGCGAACGCCACGCGTTCTGGCTCCACACGGACGCCGCCTTCGGCGCCTTCGCCGCGCTCTCCCCGGACCACGCCCACCTCACCGACGGCCTCGACGCCTCCGACTCCGTCTGCGTCGACCTGCACAAGTGGCTGAACGTCCCCTACGACAGCGCCGTCCAGTTCACCCGCCGCCAGGACCTCCAGGCCCGCGTCTTCCAGAACGCCGCCGCCTACCTCGGCCCCCTCGGCGCCCGCCCCGACCTCGTCCACCTCACCCCCGAGAACTCGCACCGGCTGCGCGCCCTCGCCGCCTGGTTCACCCTCCGCGCGTACGGCCGCGAAGGCCACCGCGAGATCGTCGAGCGCGACATCGCCTGCGCCCGGGCGCTGGGCGCCGCGCTGGAGCAGGACCCGGCCTTCCGCCTCCTCGCCCCGGTCCGCCTGAACGTCGTCTGCTTCACCCTCGCCGACGACCCCACCCCGGCCCGCCTCGCCGCCCTGCGCGAGGCGGCGCAGGAGGAGGTCTTCGTCACCCCCACCGTCTACGCGGGAACCCCCGGCCTGCGCGCGGCGTTCTCCAACTGGCGTACGACGCAGACGGATGTACGCCGGGCCGCGCAGGCCCTCCGTACGGCGGCGAAGGGGACGGTATGACGCAACGGCAGCAGCAACCGCTGACCCTGATGGAGGTCGAGGCGCTGGCGCGCTCCGCGCACGAGGGCCAGACCGACAAGGCCGGCCGGCCGTATGCCGAGCACCTCGCGGCCGTCGCCGAGGGAGTCCGTGCCCGCGGCGGCAGCGCGGAGCAGCAGGCGGCGGCCTGGCTGCACGACGCCGTCGAGGACGACGCGCTCAGCCGGGAGTGGCTGGATTCCGCCGCCTTGCCCCGATCGGTCAAGGACATGGTGCTGGCGGTCACGAAGCGCGCCGGTGAGCCGGTGGAGGAGTACGCGGCCCGGATCCTCGCCACCCCGGGCGCCCTGCTGGTCAAGGAGGCGGATCTGGCGCACAACGCGGACCCCGTGCGGCTCTCCGTACTGGACGGCCCCACTCGCGAACGGCTGTCCGCGAAGTACGCGTATGTCCGCTCCCTCCTCGGTCTCACCGCGCCATGACCAGGGCCCCAGGTCCGAAATATGCCCGGCGCATGGCCGGTTGGCGGGAAAGCGCCGATGCCGATTCGCCACGGGACGGATAGCCGGGGCCCGTTGGTGGGAGGATGGTCCATGTGGGGGTGCGCGTGGCCGTGTGCCCCAGGC
This sequence comes from Streptomyces sp. NRRL S-244, assembly GCF_000717915.1. Classification (GTDB taxonomy): domain Bacteria; phylum Actinomycetota; class Actinomycetes; order Streptomycetales; family Streptomycetaceae; genus Streptomyces. The sequence goes on along the minus strand of NZ_JOCX01000017.1, from coordinate 88,615 downwards.
CGACCAGGGGACGACCGAAGGTGTGATCAGTAGTGGCCATTTCGCTGTCAGTGGTGGTTCTGTTGGCGGTCATCCTGGTGGTGCTGATCCGCGGCAACCACATCAAGGCCGGCCCCGCGATCGTCGCGGTCCTCTTCGGCTTCTTCCTGGCGTCCAGCTCCATCGCACCGGACGTCAACCGCTTCCTCAACTCCCTCGCGGACACCATCGCGGGAATCAAGCTCTAGCCGGGAGCCGCTCAAGGAGTGCCGGGAGCCCGCCGGTACTCCAGGTCCGAGTTCACCTGGCCGCCCAGCGTCATGACGTTGAGGGTGGCCGAGTTCTCGTTGGCGATGGCCTTCTCCACCCGCGACACGAGCAACGTGAGCGCATCGGCCTCGGCCAGCCCGGCGTACGGGCCGACCCCGGTCTCGAAGTAGATCCGCTCGTGCCCCAGCAACTGCTCGGTCGACCGGTAGTTCTTCCACTGCTCCCGGTACCGGTACACGCTCTCGAGGGACACGGAAGCGACCACGAGCAGGCTGAGCACGGTGGCGGTGACCCGGGCGAACGGCACGTCGAGGTTGACCAGTACGGGCACGAGCGCCCCGCCGACGACGGCCAGGGTCCGCATCCGTAAATGGGCCGCCTTGCTCCGCATGGCCTTGCGGTCGTACCACTGCTGGTACTGCCCCAGCCGCGTCTCGACGTACTCCCGCGCCGCACCCGCCCCCGACATGCGGGGAGTACAACAACCTCCCGCGCCCGCCGTCAAGATGCCGTACAACAAACCGGCCGATAGCATAAAAAGGGGCATTTCGGGGTCAGTAACCAAGGCAGGTTGAATGATGAACCGAACACGTCGTCTTGCAGCACTCACACTCCTGATAGCCCCCGCCCTGGCGCTGGGCCCCGCGGTAGCCGCGGCCCCCGCGGCCGCGAAGTGCAACGTCGAGGTGGACTCCGCCGGCAAGTACCACCTGTGGGGCGAGGGCTTCCCGGCCAACACGACGGTGACCTACTCCGGCTCCACCTCGGGCTCGGTCCCGATCAACAAGTCGGGGCGGTTCGACCTGGGCGGCCTGACCGGAGCCAAGTACACAGTCAAGACGGCCGACGGCAAAACCACGGTCACCTGCGCCTCGGTCCACTACTGAGCTCCACGCCTCCAAGACGAACGAAGGGCCAGCCCGGAGAACCCCTCCGACCTGGCCCTTTGTGCTTCAGAGCGGGCAACGGGAATCGAACCCGCGCAGCTGGTTCGGAAGATCGCGCACCAGCGCCCACGCTGACCAGCCGTACCGCTGACCTGCACGTTCCCATGCACACTCGCGCAGTTCCCCGCGGCTCCCCACCTCGTCCCATCCGGCCGGGCGCGCGGGGGACACGACTCGATCGGTCCGCGCCAGGGTCACCCGCCGAAGAGCCGAGGTGTCGGACAGATAGCTCGGCCATCACCAGGGCTGATCGGCGGAGTGCCGGCCATTCGGTCAGAGGGCCTTGTGCGCCGCGAACCACCCGCATTGTCGGGCCCGCGAGGGAGAGCCAGTTCGGGAAGTCGGCCCCCCTACGCTCGCTCGACTGCGCGTGTCCCCGTCGTGGATGGGCGACGTTGCACGCTCCAGAGGCTCCTGGAGCGTCTGTGGACCTCAGGACGGTGCGGGTCGGCAAGTTCTGCCCTTAGGGCGCTTTCCAGTAGCGCAAGCCCTTCCTGCACCGCTTCAAGAGGCGGCCGCTCCGTCGTACGCGTCCTGCTGAGGATCAAGGGCTGGGCTGCGAGGAACCTGCCCCGCAGATCCTCAACGGCAGCCTGGACCGGCTCTGCCGCGATGAGGGAAGCCTCGACGCCCCACTTGTAGGCAGTTCCCCGCGTCTCGGAGAGCCTGCCGTCGTCCTCGTCGCGCCAGATCGAAACCAGCGAGTCATGCCAGCCGTACATCGCGATCAGGAGGTCGCGGTACAGGCCCTTCTTGTCGTCCAGCCAACGCACGCGTTCCGCGTACGCCCGTTGCTCTCGCTGCTGGCGCAGCTGACCACGCTGGGCGAGCCAGGCGCCTGCGAACCCCGCCAGCGCACCTACGGTCGTGCCTGCAAGTCCCGTCAGAGCCGCGTCCATGGCTGCTTCCTAGCAGACGGAGAGCCACGTCTGTCGGGCAAAGGACGAGATCAGTGCTTCCGCCCACCGACGATCGCCTGCTGCCCGATCAACGGTTGACGGGGATCTCGTACACGGCGCTCGCCTGCCTCGGCCCCGGCTGCTCCACGGAATGGCTGGCCGCGCCGCAGAGCGCCCCACCATCCGACAAACTCGCGAACGGTAAGGTTCAGTGGCTTCCCGGCGTCTGCCAGCTGACGAGTGCGCTTGAGCTGCTCGTGCCGCTCGGCGGGGGGTGAAGGGCTCGTTCCCATTCTCTTTTTCGGCCGGCGCCTCCGCGCTTTCCTCGGCGGCTTCGTCGAGTGGCTGCCGGCGCAGTTGATCCAGGGTTCTGCCGTCATCGAGCGTCCAGGCGTGCCAGCCGTCGAAGGATCCTCGTCCAACGGCTGCAATTGCAGCTCGCGATGGAGACCGAAAGAGCTGCCCGTCGGACAGCTGGACCTTCCCCTCCGCTGTCACTTCTGCGTGATGCTTCTCGCCCCTGCGCGGCCGGACTCCTGTTTCTGATCGCCTTCGTCGGTACCACCCCTGAGGTGCTCACCGACCGGACCAGAGACCCAGACAGCCCCCGGAACCGAGAGGCTTACCATCCCCGGATGGACGATTCCCCTTGCTTCTGTCTGCTCTGCGCCCCGACTGAATGGGGCGGACCCGCCTCGGATGAACGCGATCGGCGCATCGCGGAGAGTGTCACGGACCATGGGTGGCACGTCATGGGAGTGGCTGGGGGTGATGCCCCGGGAGACTGGGGCTATTCCATCGGTCTTTGGCACACACTGCGCAGTCCTGAGGTAAGCGTCTTCGGCCTCCCGTCCCAGACGGCGATGCGCGTGGCGAACGCCGCTGGGGCAGCCATACGCGACGGCATCCCGCTTGAGCCCGATCAGCGCCGCGGGGACGTTCTCAACGGCTACGACGTCGCCGTCCGGCCCGTGCATCCCAGCTGGTATCACGACTTCTTCGGTGCGGGCGTCGACTTCTACCAGACCCCGCCACTGCCCATGACGCAGTTGTTCTGGCCCGACAAGGCCGGGCGATTCCCGTGGGACGAGGGAGTGGAGGAGCACTGTCGCTTGCGTCAACCGTTGCTCTGGATGCCGAAGGATGAGACCACGGGCCCTTGGGCTGAACTGGACTGATCCGCCGGCGCTAGCCAGCGATGACAGCTCCCCACCCCCACCACAAACCAACCTGTACCCGCTCGACCGGCCCTGTCATCCCGGAGCCTGAGCGCCCCCGCCGGAGGCATCGTTCTGACCGGTGCATGGCTCGAGGCTGGGGCGGTAGGACCGTTCTCGAGTTGATGACCCGGATGGGGAACAGCGCCGCCCGTGCCGCCCCGGTCCGTCAGTGCGCCGGCAGCGGCCGAGGTGCTGAGGAAGATCGTGCGGGGCGCGTGGGAGAGAGAGGGCGCGCAGGGGGCACGCCGAGTTGATCGGGGCCCGGGGACGACTAAGGGCCAGGCGGAGGAAACTTCCTCTGACCTGGCCCTTCGTGCTTCAGAGCGGGCGACGGGAATCGAACCCGCGTAGCTAGTTTGGAAGACTAGGGCTCTACCATTGAGCTACGCCCGCAACACGTGCGCCGCAGGTCCGGGGACCGCGGCACGGACAGCATCCTAGCGGGTCGGGCCGGGGGAGTGCACACCCCATTGGCGGGCCGCCGTGCGGCGTCCGGAAACCTCCGCTCAAAACCCCGCGCATCAGAGGGTCCCCGGCCATGTACCCTACGTGTCGCACCGACGGGGTGTGGCGCAGCTTGGTAGCGCGTCCGCTTTGGGAGCGGAAGGTCGTCGGTTCGAATCCGGCCACCCCGACCACCACCATCGCCATCTCAAGATCGCGTTGTGGGCTGATTGCCGCTTGCGGTTACTATGCAAGCTGCGTGCCCGTGTGTCTGATGTACCGGGCCGAATCCGCCGAACCGCTGAATCGCAGCGTGGACGCAGAACCCCCAGCAGTCAGCCACAAGGAGACCGAACCGTGAAGAGCGCCGTGGAGACCCTGAACCCGACTCGGGTTCGGCTCACTGTTGAGGTGCCCTTCGAGGAGCTCAAGGACAGCCTCGACGCGGCGTACAAGAAGATCAACCAGCAGGTCACGGTGAAGGGCTTCCGCAAGGGCAAGATCCCCGCCCGGGTCATCGACCAGCGCTTCGGTCGCGGTGCGGTGCTGGAGGAGGCCGTCAACGACGCCCTCCCGAAGTTCTACACCGAGGCGGTCAACGAGGCCGACCTGAACCCGCTGGGCCAGCCCGAGGTCGACATCACGGAGCTGAAGGACGGCGAGCTGCTGGCCTTCACCGCCGAGGTCGACGTCCGCCCCGAGATCGAGATCCCGGACTACTCCGGCATCGAGGTCGAGGTCGACGCGGTCGAGGTCTCCGACGAGGACATCGAGAAGTCGGTCGAGCAGCTGCGCGGCCGCTTCGCGTCCACGAAGGACGTCGAGCGCGCCGCCGCCGAGGGTGACGTCGTCACCATCGACCTGGAGGCCAAGGTCGACGGCGAGGTGCTGCCCGACGGCGTCGCCTCCGACGTCTCGTACACCATCGGCTCGGGCGAGCTCCTCGACGGCATCGACGAGGCCGTCAAGGGCCTGGAGGCCGGTGGCGAGGCCACCTTCACCTCCCAGCTGAAGGGCGGCTCCGCCGAGGGCAAGGACGCCGAGGTCACCGTCAAGGTCACCAAGGTCTCCGCCAAGGAGCTCCCGGAGCTGGACGACGAGTTCGCGCAGATGGCGAGCGAGTTCGACACCCTCGAGGACCTCAAGGCGGACAGCCGCAAGCGCCTCGAGAACATGAAGCAGTACGACCAGGCCACGCAGGCCCAGGAGCGCGTCCTGGAGAAGCTGCTGGAGCTCGTCGAGGTGCCGATCCCCGAGAAGCTGCTCGAGGACGAGGTCAACACCCGCAAGCACAACCTGGAGCACCACCAGCTCGGCCAGATGGGCCTGACCATCGAGAAGTACCTGGAGTTCCAGGGCAAGACGGTCGAGGAGTTCGACGCCGAGACCAAGGACCAGGCGATCAAGGGCATCAAGACCCAGTTCGTCCTGGACGCGCTGGTCAACAAGGAGAAGCTGGGCGTCGACCAGGAGGAGCTCACCGAGCACCTCATGCGCCGTGCGGCCTCCTCCGGCATGTCCCCCGACCAGTTCGCCCAGGCCGTCGTCGAGGGTGGCCAGGTGCCGATGCTCGTCGGCGAGGTCGCCCGCGGCAAGGCCCTCGCGGTCGTCGTCGAGGCCGCCAAGGTCGTCGACACCAACGGTGAGGTCGTGGACCTCTCCGACGACGAGGACGAGACCGAGACGGCCGCCGAGACCGTCGAGGCCGCTGTCGAGGGTGACGCCGACGAGGCCAAGTAACACCCTGGGTGCCGCCCTGCGCGGCACCCGCTGAGCAGCACCGGGAAAGGCCCGTACACAGCCGTGTGCGGGCCTTTCCGCACGTCTGGAGAACGTCCCGGAGCAGGTCCCCGAGCACCCGCGGACCTTGCGCTCCGAGCGAACAGTTCGGGAAGCGGGATGGCGTTGTCCTACCTGCGCGTTAGGGTCCATGAATACGAGGGCACGGGAGTACCCGGAGGCCGGCGGCCACCGCCGCCCCCACCGGTCCGCGCCCCAGAACGAGACGCTGAGACGGCAAGTGGCCGTCGGAGACGAGCAGGTGGATACGTGACGAATCTGAAGCCTTACGCCGCGGGTGAGCCGTCCATCGGTGGCGGCCTCGGCGACCATGTCTACAACCGGCTGCTCGGCGAGCGCATCATCTTCCTCGGCCAGCAGGTCGACGACGAAATCGCGAACAAGATCACGGCGCAGCTCCTCCTCCTGGCCGCGGAGCCGGAGAAGGACATCTACCTGTACATCAACAGCCCGGGCGGCTCGGTGACGGCGGGCATGGCGGTCTACGACACCATGCAGTACATCCCGAACGACGTCATCACCATCGGCATGGGCATGGCGGCCTCCATGGGCCAGTTCCTGCTCACCGGCGGCGCCACGGGCAAGCGCTTCGCGCTCCCGAACACCGACATCCTGATGCACCAGGGTTCCGCCGGCATCGGCGGCACCGCCTCGGACATCAAGATCCAGGCCGAGTACCTGCTGCGCACGAAGCAGCGCATGGCCGAGATCACCGCGCACCACTCCGGCCAGACCGTGGAGGCGATCATCCGCGACGGCGACCGCGACCGCTGGTTCACCGCGGAGGAGGCCAAGCAGTACGGCCTCATCGACGAGATCATCTCCGCCGCGTCGCTGGTCCCGGGCGGCGGCGGCACCGGGGCCTGATCCCGGCCCCGGCGCGCGGGACCTCGTACGAGGTCCCGTACGCCCGCCCGCACCCGGTAAGCCCCAGCCCGCAGAACGCCACCAGGATGGTGAACACCCAGATGCACATGAACAACCTCTCTCCCGCGAGCGGCCTCCACACCGGCGCGCCGGTGGACAACCGCTACGTCGTCCCGCGCTTCGTCGAGCGCACCTCGCAGGGCGTGCGCGAGTACGACCCGTACGCGAAGCTCTTCGAGGAGCGCGTGATCTTCCTCGGCGTGCAGATCGACGACGCCTCCGCCAACGACGTCATGGCGCAGCTGCTGTGCCTGGAGTCGATGGACCCGGACCGCGACATCTCGATCTACATCAACAGCCCCGGTGGCTCCTTCACCGCGCTGACGGCCATTTACGACACGATGCAGTTCGTGAAGCCGGACATCCAGACGGTCTGCATGGGCCAGGCGGCCTCCGCCGCCGCCGTCCTGCTGGCCGCCGGCACCCCCGGCAAGCGCATGGCGCTGCCGAACGCCCGCGTGCTGATCCACCAGCCGTCCGGCGGCACCGGCCGCGAGCAGCTCTCCGACCTGGAGATCGCGGCCAGGGAGATCCTGCGCATGCGCGACCAGCTGGAGACCATGCTGGCCAAGCACTCGACCACGCCGATCGAGAAGATCCGCGAGGACATCGAGCGCGACAAGATCCTGACGGCCGAGGACGCGCTCGCGTACGGCCTGATCGACCAGATCGTCTCGACCCGCAAGAACTCCCACTGATCCTTGCCGCCAGTTGGCGTGGGCACGTCGTCACATTCGGCGATGTGAACCACGTCAAGGGGGCCCCGTACGGGGCCCCCGGCAAGGTACCGTCGGATATGAGGCACCAGGAGCGCTGAACCAAGCGTCTCCCAGGCGAAGGGGAAGCACCTCGTGGCACGCATCGGTGACGGCGGCGACCTGCTCAAGTGCTCGTTCTGCGGAAAGAGCCAGAAGCAGGTGAAGAAGCTCATCGCAGGACCCGGTGTGTACATCTGCGACGAGTGCATCGACCTCTGCAACGAGATCATCGAGGAGGAGCTCGCGGAGACCTCCGAGGTCCGGTGGGAGGAACTCCCCAAGCCTCGTGAGATCTACGAGTTCCTGGAGAGCTACGTCGTCGGCCAGGAGCCGGCGAAGAAGGCCCTCTCGGTGGCGGTGTACAACCACTACAAGCGCGTCCAGGCCGGCGAGAACGGCGGCGCGCAGGGCCGGGACGACGCGATCGAGCTCGCGAAGTCCAACATCCTGCTGCTGGGCCCGACGGGCTCCGGCAAGACGCTGCTGGCCCAGACGCTCGCGCGCATGCTCAACGTCCCGTTCGCCATCGCCGACGCGACGGCGCTGACGGAGGCCGGGTACGTGGGCGAGGACGTCGAGAACATCCTGCTCAAGCTGATCCAGGCGGCCGACTACGACGTCAAGAAGGCCGAGACCGGGATCATCTACATCGACGAGATCGACAAGGTCGCCCGCAAGAGCGAGAACCCGTCGATCACGCGCGACGTGAGCGGCGAGGGCGTGCAGCAGGCCCTGCTGAAGATCCTGGAGGGCACGACGGCGTCGGTCCCGCCGCAGGGCGGCCGCAAGCACCCGCACCAGGAGTTCATCCAGATCGACACGACGAACGTGCTGTTCATCGTGGGCGGTGCCTTCGCGGGCCTGGAGAAGATCATCGAGTCGCGGGCCGGGGCCAAGGGCATCGGCTTCGGGGCGACGATCCGCTCGAAGCGCGAGATCGAGGCGAGCGACCAGTTCCAGGAGGTCATGCCGGAGGACCTGGTGAAGTTCGGGATGATCCCGGAGTTCATCGGCCGTCTGCCCGTCATCACCTCGGTGCACAACCTGGACCGCGAGGCGCTGCTGCAGATCCTGGTGGAGCCGCGGAACGCGCTGGTGAAGCAGTACCAGCGGCTGTTCGAACTCGACGGGGTGGAGCTGGACTTCGAGCGCGAGGCGCTGGAGGCCATCGCGGACCAGGCGATCCTGCGCCAGACGGGCGCGCGAGGACTGCGCGCCATCATGGAAGAGGTCCTGATGTCGGTGATGTACGAGGTCCCGTCCCGCAAGGACGTGGCCCGCGTGGTCATCACCTCGGACGTCGTCCGCTCGAACGTGAACCCGACGCTGGTCCCCCGCATCGTCCCGAAGGACCAGGGCCCGCAGGAGAAGTCGGCCTGACGGCCGCCTGAACAGCGCTCATGCGGAAGGGGTGCCCCCGAGGGGGCACCCCTTCCGCATGAGGTGGACCGGCCGCTACTTCTTGACGCGGGCGGTGTTGTAGAGCTTCGCCGTCAGGTCGCCGGTCTGCTCCAGGGTGTAGCCCGGCTTGCCCGCCAGGATGGAGGCGGCGTCGGAGGCGCTGACCATGGTCAGGGTGCTGTAGTCGCCCCAGATGCAGATCGGAAGGGTCAGTTCCTTCGGGCCCTTCGACGCCGTGGTGCTCGTCGACGTGATCTTCATTTCCTGGCACTTCATCACGGCGCCGCTGAACCCGGAGGGGGACATCGCCTTCGGGCTGCCGATCATCTCGACCGTCGCGGACTTGTCCTTGCCGGCGTTGAGCTTGGCGGTGGCGAAGTACGCGTCCACCGACTTCTCCGGATCCGCGAGTTCGCCGTACAGGCCCTGGAAGCTGAGGCCCTTGGTCGTCAGCGGGTTGGCCGGATCGCCGGAGCTGTAGTCCATGGCGACCCTGGTGGGGTTCTTGATGCCGATGGCCTCCAGTTCCTGGCGGTCCTTGTCGCTGAGGGGCTTCTCCTTGTAGTTCGGGTTCTTCTTGAAGTCGTCCACCGTCTCCGGGGCGACCAGCTTGTAGCCCTTCGTGGCGGACGAGACCGAGCCGGAGGCGCCGCCGCCCTTTGTGAAGTACCAGCCGGCGCCCGCGATGGCCGCCACCGCGACGACCACGGCGATCACCACGCCCGCCTTCGACTTCTTCGGCTGCTGCGGCTGCATGCCGTACGGCGGCTGCTGCGGGTAGCCGTAGGCCGGCTGGGGCTGCTGGGGCTGCTGGGGGTAGCCCTGCGGGGGGATGCCCGGCGGCGGGGGCTGCTGCGGGTAGCCGTAGCCGGGCTGCGGGGCGGGCTGGCCGTACGGTCCCGGCTGCGGGCCCCCGTACGGTCCCGGCTGCTGCGGCGGCTGGGCCCCGTACGGTCCCGGCTGGTTGTAACTCATGCCCGCGTCCCCCTTCAGGAATCCTTTATGCGTTTCAGACATCCTGGCGGAAGCCGGAGTCGCGCACGGCGCCGGGCCCCCTGATTACCGGTTTCATGACTGGACTGTTACGGCTCTAAACTGTGTCTCGTGACCGAGAACACGCAGACACCCAGCAGCCCCAACTCCGAACTGCCGACCGCGTACGCTCCGGCCGAGGTAGAGGGGAAGCTCTACGAGCGCTGGGTAGAGCGTGGGTACTTCACGGCGGATCCCGCGAGCGAGAAGCCCGCGTACACCATCGTCATCCCGCCGCCGAACGTCACCGGCTCCCTGCACCTGGGGCACGCCTTCCAGCACACGCTCATGGACGCCCTGACCCGCCGCAAGCGGATGCAGGGCTACGAGTCGCTGTGGCTGCCCGGCATGGACCACGCCGGCATCGCCACCCAGAACAAGGTCGAGCAGCAGCTCGCCGAGGAGGGCAAGTCCCGCCACGACCTGGGCCGCGAGGAGTTCGTCGAGCGCGTCTGGCAGTGGAAGGAAGAGTACGGCGGCAAGATCCTCGGCCAGATGCGCCGCCTCGGCGACGGCGTCGACTGGTCCCGTGAGCGGTTCACCATGGACGAGGGCCTCTCCAAGGCCGTCCAGACGATCTTCAAGAAGCTCTACGACGACGAGCTGATCTACCGCGCCGAGCGCATCATCAACTGGTGCCCGCGCTGCCTCACGGCCATCTCCGACATCGAGGTGGAGTACCAGGAGGACGCGGGCGAGCTCGTCTCGATCAAGTACGGCGAGGGCGAGGACACCCTCGTCGTCGCGACCACGCGCGCCGAGACGATGCTCGGTGACACGGCCATCGCCGTCCACCCGGACGACGAGCGCTACAAGCACCTCGTCGGCAAGCTCATCAAGCTGCCGCTCACCGACCGCTCCATCCCGGTGGTCGCGGACACGCACGTCGACCCCGAGTTCGGCACCGGCTGCGTCAAGGTGACGCCCGCCCACGACCCGAACGACTTCGCCATCGGGCAGCGCCACGGCCTGCCCAACATGACGATCATGGACGAGCACGGCGTCATCACCGTCCACGGCCCCTTCCTCGGCCTGGACCGCTTCGAGGCCCGGTCCGCGGTCGTCGGCGCGCTGCGCGAGCAGGGCCGGATCGTCGCCGAGAAGCGCCCGTACCTGCACTCCGTCGGGCACTGCTCCCGCTGCTCCACCACCGTCGAGCCGCGCCTGTCGCTGCAGTGGTGGGTCAAGGTCGAGACGCTGGCCAAGGCCGCCGGCGACGCGGTCCGCGACGACCGGGTCACGATCCACCCGAAGGAGATGGAGAAGCGCTACTTCGACTGGGTCGACAACCTCAACGACTGGTGCATCTCGCGCCAGCTGTGGTGGGGCCACCGGATCCCGGTCTGGTACGGCCCGGACGGCGAGATCGTCTGCGTCGGCCCGGACGACGAGGCGCCCACCGGCGAGGGCTGGCACCAGGACACCGACGTCCTCGACACCTGGTTCTCCTCCGGCCTGTGGCCGTTCTCCACGCTCGGCTGGCCGGAGAAGACCCCGGACCTGGCGAAGTTCTACTCCACCGACGTCCTGGTCACCGGCCACGACATCATCTTCTTCTGGGTCGCCCGGATGATGATGTTCGGCCTGTACGCCATGGACGGGGAGGCGCCGTTCAAGACGATCGCGCTGACCGGCCTGGTCCGCGACGAGCGCGGCAAGAAGATGTCGAAGTCCTTCGGCAACGTCGTCGACCCGCTGGACTGGATGGACAAGTACGGCTCCGACGCCGTCCGCTTCACCCTGGCCAAGGGCGCCAACCCGGGCACCGACGTGCCGATCGGCGAGGACTGGGTCCAGGCCTCCAGCAAGTTCGCCAACAAGATCTGGAACGCCACGCGCTTCGCGCTGATGAACGGCGCCACGATCGAGGGCGACCTGCCCCCGCTCGAGCAGCTGTCCGCGACGGACCGCTGGATCCTGTCCCGGCTGAACAAGACGGTCGCCCAGGTCGACGCGTACTACGAGGACTTCCAGTTCTCGAAGCTCAGCGAGGCGCTCTACCACTTCGCGTGGGACGAGGTCTTCGACTGGTACGTCGAGCTGTCGAAGACGACGTTCTTCGCGGGCGGCGAGCAGGCCAAGGTCTCCGGCCGGGTGCTGGGCGAGGTCATCGACGTCATGCTGCGCCTGCTGCACCCGGTGGTCCCGTTCGTCACCGAGACGCTGTGGACCACGCTGACCGGGCGTGAATCGCTGGTCATCGCCGAGTGGCCCAAGGACAGCGGCTTCCGCGACGAGGCCGCCGAGGCGGAGATCGAGAGCGTCCAGGCCGTCGTCACCGAGGTCCGCCGGTTCCGCAAGGAGCAGGGCCTCCAGGACGGCCAGAAGGTCCCGGCCCGCCTGGACCTGACCGGTACGGCGCTCGCCGCGCACGAGGCGGCCGTCCGCCAGCTGCTCCGCCTCCAGCCGGAGGGCGAGGGCTTCACCGCCACCGCCACCCTGCCGGTCGCCGGCGCCACGGTCGCGCTCGACCTGTCGGGCACGATCGACGTGGCCGCCGAGCGCAAGCGCCTCTCCAAGGACCTCGCGGCCGCGGAGAAGGAGAAGCAGCAGGCCGAGGCGAAGCTCGGGAACGAGGCCTTCCTGGCCAAGGCCCCCGACAACGTCGTGGACAAGATCAAGGGCCGGCTGGCCAAGGCGGAGGCCGACATCGCCCGGATCCAGGCCCAACTGGACACGCTGCCCGCCGCGTAACACGTACAAACGGTGAACCACGCGTACATACGGTGAACCATCGGCCCCCGGGCGCATAGCCCGGGGGCCGACGCGTAGGGTGACACCGGCCCCAAGGGTTGCGTGCAACCGGCAGGGGCCATTGTCGGCCTGCTGTCGACCGAGGGGGGTCTCGGAGTGTTGGGTCGTGACGTGCCAGGTCGCGAGCTGTTAGGCCGCGACCTGAAGCGCCGCAATCTCCTCCTGGGAGCGGCCGCCACCGTGGCCACGGGCGGCGCCCTCGCCGGAGTGGCGGCCTTCAGCACCTCGCGCGCGCCCGCCACCGGCCTCCAGAAGGACCTGGTGTCACGGGATCCCAAGGCCTCCAAGTCGGCCAGGTCCGTCTACCGGTTACTGGCCGGGCTGGAGGCGGACGCCCGCGCCGGCCACCGCCGCGGCACCCTCATGGGCCAGCACGCCGAGGTGCACAACGAGCGGTACAACCCGGAGTACGGCGACCACAGCGGCCCCAAACCTCCCGGCTACTACTACCGCAAGCCCCAGGACATCACCGGGAAGCTGCCGGCCTTCCTCGAACTGGACCTGGGCCCGGGCTACCAGCAGGAGAACTGGGGCGTGGGCGAGGCGCGGGACTACTCGCGCGCCGCCTGGCCCGCCCGCCGCGAGTTCTGGACCTACACCAACGACGTCGTCGACCTCGCCATGGGCGTGTGGCACGGGCTGCCCCGCAAAGACGACGGCTCGTACAACCCGACCGGCACGGAACGCCTCTGGAACGGCACCAAGACCGTGCTGCCGACCAACGGGGGAGCGCCCGCAGGCCTGGTCGGCATGTCGTTCCACCAGCCGTGGCCGGGCAGCCCCGTCAAGAGCTACGACCAGACGCTGCGCCGCAACGCGCCCTCCGCGAAGGACCCCGGCTGGATCGACCGGGTACTCACCCCCGGCACCCCCGAGCACGCCGCGCTCCTGCTCGACCTGTCCTTCCTCGCGGACCACCTCGGCTATCTGGCCGCGTACGACGTCCCCGTACTGCTGCGCCCGTACCACGAGATGAACTCGCTCGGCGGGGAGCAGAGCTTCTGGTGGGCGGGGCTGAAGCCCCAGCAGTACACGGCCCTCTGGGAGTTGCTCTACCACTACCTGGTGGGCTCCCGCGGACTGCACAACCTGATCTTCGTCTGGGCCCCCACGGCCTGGGACGGCGTCCACGGCAGCGATCCGTGGGACTTCTACCCCGGCGACGAGTACGTGGACGTCGTCGGGGTCGACGACTACAGCGGAACCCCGGACCAGCCCTTCGACAACGGTGCCTGGACGTCGACATGGCACCGCGGCCTCAAGGACTACGGCAAGCCGCGGATCCTCGCGGAGTCCTTCCACGTGCCGCTGGGCGCGGCGCAGCGCACGACCCTCGACCAGGCGCCGTGGGTGCTGTGGACCGTGTGGGGCGACGGGCTCACCGCGAAGAACTCCCCGGCGGACGTGCAGCAGACCTACAACGACCCCAAGACGATCACCGGCGGCCGTGAATCCGGCCCCGCGGGCGTGCAATGGCTCGCCTTGCACGACGGAACTTTCGAAGAGGAGTGAAGTTGAGCGCGCTGACGCCACGTGCCCACCGCGTGGCCGCCTTCGTGGCGATGGGATGGGCCGGGGTCCTGCTCCTCTGGGCCCTGTACAACTGTTTCTGGCAGGTCGGCGTCGTCGACTTCCTGCAAGGCATCGTCTACTACGGCATAGGCGACGGCTCCGGAGCCGCCGAGACGTTCAACCTCAACTGGGGCGTCGTCTACGTGGCGGGCGGCCTTCTCGTGCTCCGCGGCAACACCCTCGGCCGGGGCATCATCATCGGCGGCGCCGCCATCGAGGGCTACAACCGGATGCGCAGCCTGACGGGCGCGCTGTTCGACGAGAAGCAGACCGACTACTTCACCTCCACCCTCCAGGGCGGGTTGAAGCTGGCGACCTTCGCCGTCGGAGTCCTGGTGACCGGCGCCCTCATCGTGCTGCTGCTGCGGGACTTCGCGGCGTACGAGCCCTGGCAGCCGCCGGTGAACCCCTGGACCCAGCAGGCGCACGAGGCCCGGCAGGCGCACGAGCAGGCCCAGCGTGCGGCCGCGCAGCAGGCACAGCAGCAGCCGCAACCGCAGCCGTTCTCGCCGGCGCCTCAACCGCCGCAGCCGTCCCACGGGTTCGGGCCGCCGTCCTACCCGGCGCAGCCCGGGCCCCAGTCCCAGGTGCCGCAGACGGGCTACGCCCAGCCGCAGCCCCTGCCGCAACAGCCCCAGCAGCCGCAACAGCCCCAGCAGCCGCAGCAACCCGGCTACGGGCCCGGCCCGTACGGCGGTCAGCCCGCCTGGCCCCAGCAGCCCCAGCAGCCCCAACAGTCGCCGCCTCAACAGCAGTAGGAATCCCGAAGGACCCTTCCCATGACCCTGGCCCCCGTACAAGAGGTCGTGACGACATCCCGTCGCGATGCGAAAATGGTGCAGCGCCATGCCGACTGGAAGCCCAGCGTGCTGGCCTTCCTGCTGCCCTTCCTGGTCCTCGTCAGCTTCGGCCTGTGGGTGTTCGAGCCGAATCCGACGCCGCTGGGCTGGACGCTGTCGGTCATCTGGTCGCTGCCCGCCATCGGTGTCATGGTGGGCTTCCAGGGCGTCCTGCTGATCCGCCGCCGGCTGCGCAAGGCACACGAGATGGTTCCGCCGGCGCCGGTGGAGGAGGACTTCCTCATCGTGCTCGTGCCGACCATCGGACGCCACGACACGTACCCGGCCCTGGAGCGCTCGGTCCTCAGCTACGTGGAGCACCTTCCCCCGTACTTCCCGCTCATGCGGGTCGACGTGCTGACGGAGGAGGGCTGCGAGGCGGCCGAGCGGATCGACGACCTGGCCGCGATGAACTCCCTGATCCGGGTGGTCACCGTGCCGAAGGCGTACGAGACCGCGAACGGGACGCGGTTCAAGGCCCGCGCCAACCACTACGCGCACGAACTGCGGATCGACGAGGGCGAGGCCCTCGACGACGTCTGGGTGCTGCACATGGACGACGACACCGGGGTCGGCCCCGACACCGCCGCGTCCATGGCCCAGTTCGTCAACCGCCAGCGGCGCGAGGGCGACGAGGGCAAGCACATGGCGCAGGGGATCCTCGCGTACCCGCGCGAGAACGCGGTGAACCGCTTCACCTGGCTCGCCGACGCGGTCCGCCCCGCCGACGACATAGCCCGGTTCCGGGCCTTCACCGGTCTCGGCACCCCCGTCGCAGGCGTGCACGGTGAACTGCTGCTGCTCCGCGCCTCCATCGAGGCGACGATCGGCTGGGACTTCGGCCCGAAGGCCATCGTCGAGGACGCCCAGCTGGCGCTGACGTTCTGCCGCAAGTACCCCGGCCGCAGCGACTGGTTCAACGGCCGCTGCTACGGCGCCTCCCCGGCCACCACCAGGGACTTCATCAAGCAGCGCGAGCGCTGGGCGTGGGGGCTGGTGGCCCTTTGCTTCAACCGCACGGTGCCGTTCCGGTACCGCTGGTTCCTGATGCTGTGCATGGTCAGCTGGGTCCTCGGCCCGCTCCAGCACGTCGCGACCGTGCTCCTCGTGGCCTGGTTCATCGGCGACTTCAACACCTCGCCCGTGACCCAGTCCGTCGTGATCATGTGGTCGCTCAGCTTCGCGTACGTCATCTGGACGTACTGGGAGGGGCTGCGGCTCAACGCCCTGGTCTCGGCGAACGGCAAGCGCCGCTGGTGGGAGCCGTTCGCCGTGCTCGGCCTCATCCCGCTGTTCTCCGTGCTGGAAGGACTCGGCGGCCTGCGCGGGCTGATCAAGTTCATCAAGCGCGAGGAGAACAAGTTCGTCGTCATCGCCAAGCCCGCATGAGAAACCGAGAGCCCCTCGTGAAGAACGAGAAGAACGACAGCCGCAACAACCACGACAAGAACGACAAGAACGACAAGAACGACAAGAGCGATAAGAACCGGAAGGACCGGGCCGGAAAGACCAAGCGTTCCAAGGTCCCTCTGCTCGCGATCCTCCCGGTGACCGTGACCTCCCTGGTCCTCGGCCTGCCGTTCGTACTCGGCGACCACCCGCTGCGCTGGAGGTCGGGCTCCGCCAGGCCGATCCTGGTCCTGCACGACTCCACCCCCGCCAAGGGCGGCGGTGACACCGTCCTCGCCGGCGGGGAAGGCGGCGCGGCCGAGCCGGCCAGGCCCGCCGCGCCCGCGCTGAAGGTGGACAAGCCCTGGAAGGCCGGCATGCCCGAATGGGGAGTCCAGATCTTCTGGGAGGACAAGAAGGAGCACAGTGACGCGTACGTCGAGAAGAAGGCGCGGGAGCAGGCCGACTACCTCGTCGGACTGAAGGCCAACGCCGTCGCGGTCTCGTTCCCCTTCTACACGGAGGGCCGCACTTCGACGAAGCTCGAGGCCGGCCGCAGCACCCCGACGCCCGAGCACTTCGACACGGTCCTGCGCGTCTTCCACGAAGCGGGACTGCGCACCACCGTCCGCCCGACCCTGGACGAGGCCTCGCTCGTCCCGCCGGAGGGCTGGCGCGGCAACATCAAGCCGACCGACAAGGAGGCCTGGTTCGATTCGTACGAGGCCCTGCTCGGCCCGTACCTCGACGCGGCCCAGCGGCAGCAGGCGGCGACCTTCGTGATCGGCACGGAGCTGAACTCGATGGAGGGCCACCCGGGCTGGAAGGGCCTGATGGCGGCGGCCGGGAAGCGGTTCAAGGGCGAGGTGTCCTACGACGCCAACTGGGACAACTATGTGGGCGGCCACATCGACGTGCCCGTCAAGCGGCTCGGCGTCGACGCGTACTTCCCCGTCAAGGTCGCCGACGACGCACCGGTCGACCAGCTCGTCGACGGCTGGAACACCTGGCTGGACAAGAAGGCCAAGGGCCCGCTGCCGCGGATCGTGTTCGCCGAGGCGGGCATCAGCGCCATGGACGGCGCCTTCCACGCACCCGGCGACTTCTACACGAAGCGCAAGGTGAACCCCGCGGTGCAGGCCAACTGGTACAAGGCGGTCTGCCAGGTCGTCCGGGAGCGGAAGATGGCCGGCGTCTACTGGTGGTCGGTGTACTTCGACTCCGATCCCAAGGCCGCCCCCAAGGAGGAGGAGTCCCGGCTCAACTTCGCGGGGCGCCCGGACACCGAGCGCGAGATCCGGTCGTGCTTCGGCTCGGACTACGCGGGCCCGGGCACTGATCCAACGCCCTGATGGGTTGTGTCCCGAGTTGTCCGGAGTGTCGCACATCACGTTTTCGGCCGGGTTGGCTGATCCGATACCCCTCGCCGAGCACGGATGATGGAAGGCATGTACGTCCCGCCCGTCGCCTCGGCGCTCCACCGGGCCGCGGCCACCGGCCGACGGCTCGCCGCGAGCTGGGCCGGGTCACCCCGGGCGCTTGACGTGCTCACCGCACTCAGCTGCCTGGCGCTGATGGCGCTGGACCTGCCCGGTCTGGCCGCCGCGGACAACTCGCTCAGCGGGCCGATGGCCGCCGTCGTACTCGCCGCCGGGTGCTCCGGCCTGGTGGTGCGGCGCCGGGCGCCCTGGGTCTCGTACCTCATCGCGCTGGTCTTCATCGGCTGGCTGCACGAGCTGACGCTGATCCAGTTCGCGCTCTACTCGGTCGGCCGCTACCGGGGTCGGCGGCCCGCCGTCCTGGCCACCCTCGGGTACATCGTCTTCGCGCTGATCGTCTTCAGCGTGCCCGGCTGGCCCGAACCGCACGCCCAGACGCTCAGTGCGTTCCTCAGCCTCGTCGTGCCGATCGGGGTGCTCGCCTCGGCCGTCGGCATCGCCGCCTACCGGCACGACCTGGTGCGCGAGCTGGCCGCCGGGCGCGCCGAGTCGGCCCTGCTCCAGGCCGTCCAGCAGGAGCGCACCTCGGTCGCCCGCGACGTCCACGACTTCGTCGGCCGCGAGCTGACCCTGCTGACGGTGCGCTCCGAGGTGCTGTCGACGCGGGCGCGCGAGACGGCGTACGCGAAGGACTTCGAGGAGCTCGCCGACACCGCGCGCCGGGCCCACCTGGTGCTCAACGAGATCATCGTGCAGCGCGGGGAGCGGGCCTCGACCCCGGGGGTGGACGGGCTGCCGGCCCTCGCGGAGGAGAGCGGACGGGCCGGTTCGCCCGTACGGCTGGCCCTGGATCCGCAGGTGCACGGGCTGTCGCCGCTGCGTCAGGCCGCGGTCTACCGGGTGGTGCAGGAATGCCTGACCAACGCGGCCAAGCACGCCTGCGGCGAGACCATCGACGTGTCCATCGAGGCGGACGGCCCGCAGCTGCGGATCGCGGTCCGCAACGGCCTGCCCGTCCGGACGCCGGTGAGGGCCCCCGTCTCGGCGGGCTCGGGCACGGCGAGCATGTCCGAGCGCGTGCGCAGCCTGGGCGGATCCCTGACGGCGACGCGCACGGAGGACTCGTACACGGTCGTGGCCACCCTCCCGCGGGGGTAGCCGCCGTCAGGCCTCGGGCTTCAGGCCTCGGGGCCTCAGGTCTCGGGGCCTCAGGCCTCAGGCCTTCGCCGGGACCAGCAGGCTGTTCAGCGTGTCCAGGTCCTCCACGCATCTGCCCGAGCCCAGCGCCACGCAGTCCAGCGGGGCGTCGGCGACGAAGACCGGGATGCCCGTCGCGGAGGCCATCCGCAGGTCCAGCCCCGGCAGCAGGGCCCCGCCGCCGGTCAGCACGATGCCGTGCTCCATCACGTCGCCCGACAGCTCGGGCGGGCACTCCTCCAGGGTGGTGCGCACCGCGGCGATGATCGCCTCGACCGGCTCGTCGAGGGCGGCCCGTACGTCCGTCGCCCCCAGCGAGAGCGTCTTCGGCATGCCGCCGACCCGCTCCCGGCCGCGCACCGTGAAGGTCCGCGTCTCCAGCTCCGGCCGGTCCGGCACCGGCCAGGCCGAACCGATGCCGACCTTGACGTCCTCGGCGGTGCGCTCCCCGATGAGCAGGCCGTGCTCCTTGCGCACGTAGTCCATGATCGCGCCGTCCAGCCGGTCCCCGCCGACCCGCAGCGACTGGGAGGTGACGATCCCGCCGAGCGAGATGACGGCGACCTCGGTGGTGCCGCCGCCGATGTCCACCACCATCGAACCGCGCGGCTCGGCCACCGGCAGGCCCGCGCCGATCGCCGCCGCCATCGGCTCCTCGATCAGGTGGACCGCCTTGGCCCCCGCCCGCGTCGAGGCGTGGACGATGGCCCGCCGCTCGACGGGGGTCACCCCGGAGGGCACGCAGATCACCATCCGGGTGCGCGGCCGCCGCCCCGGCACGGCCTTGCGGACGAAGTGCCGGATCATCTCCTCGGCGGCCTCGTAGTCGCAGATGACCCCGTCCTTCAGGGGGCGGATCGCGGTGATGGAGCCGGGGGTGCGGCCGATGGTCTCCTTGGCCTCGGTCCCCACGGCCAGGGCCGTGGTGGTGCCCGCCTTCACGGCGACCACGGACGGCTCATTGAGGACGATGCCGTGCCCCCGGGCGTAGACCAGGGTGTTCGCGGTCCCCAGGTCGATCCCTATGTCGCGGCTGGAAGCGGACTTGTTGGTGCTGGCCTGCGGCATTTGTTCCCCTATCTCCTGCCCGCAAGGCTTGCATAACGATCCGGTCGCAGCGGCCGCCGAACGTCCCGAAACGGCCGGGTCGAAAGTCCCCGGGCCCCCCGTCCGTAGACTGGGCCCGTGAGTGAGCAGCAGCCCGAGAGCAACGGACCCGACGACCGCGACGAGACCACGGAGGTCTTCGAACGGATCGTGGCCGAAGAGTCCGACCGCGACCCCGACCTGGCGGTGATCGAGGCCGGCAGCCGCACCCTGCGCGCCCAGGCCGGACCGCCCCAGGGAGACCCGGTACCGTCACAGCCCCTCGACCCGGAGGTGGCGCGGGCGCTCCAGGAGGTGGAGCAGGAGCTCTCCACCCGCTGGGGCGAGACCAAGCTGGAGCCGTCCGTCACGCGGATCGCCGCGCTGATGGACGTCCTGGGCGAACCGCAGCACGCGTACCCCTCCATCCACGTGACCGGCACCAACGGCAAGACCAGCACCGCCCGCATGATCGAGGCCCTGCTGAACGCCTTCGAGCTGCGCACCGGCCGCTACACCAGCCCGCACGTGCAGTCGGTCACCGAGCGGATCAGCCTCGACGGGGCCCCGATCAGCGCAGAGCGCTTCATCGAGACGTACTACGACATCAAGCCGTACGTGGAGATGGTCGACGCCGCGGAGGAGTTCCGGCTGTCCTTCTTCGAGGTGCTCACCGGCATGGCGTACGCGGCCTTCGCGGACGCCCCGGTCGACGTGGCCGTCGTCGAGGTCGGCATGGGCGGCACCTGGGACGCGACCAACGTGATCGACGGCGCGGTCGCGGTGGTCACCCCGATCAGCCTGGACCACACGGACCGGCTCGGCGCGACCCCCGGCGACATCGCCCAGGAGAAGGGCGGCGTCATCAAGCAGGACGCCACCGTGATCCTGGCGCAGCAGCCGGTGGACGCGGCGCAGGTGCTGCTGAAGAAGGCCGTCGAGGTCGACGCGACGGTGGCCCGCGAGGGCATGGAGTTCGGCATCGTGTCGCGCGAGGTGGCGGTCGGCGGGCAGATGCTGACGCTGCGCGGCGTGGGCGGCGAGTACGACGGCATCTTCCTGCCGCTGTACGGGGCGCACATGGCGCACAACGCGGCGGTGGCGCTGGCGGCGGTCGAGGCCTTCTTCGGGGTCGGCGCGGAGCAGTCGCGGGAGCTGGACCTGGAGACCGTACGCAGGGCCTTCGCCTCGGTGACCTCGCCGGGCCGGATGGAGGTCGTACGGCGCAGCCCGACGGTGGTCCTGGACGCGGCGCACAACCCGGCGGGCGCGCAGGTCACGGCGGAGGCGGTGACCGAGGCCTTCGGGTTCAGCCGGCTGATCGGGGTCATGGCCGCGAGCGAGGGCAAGGACGTCAAGGGGGTCCTGGAGGCCTTCGAGCCGATCTTCGCGGAGATCGTCGTCACGGAGAACTCCAGCCACCGGGCGATGACCGCGGACGCGCTGGCGGCCGTGGCGGTCGAGGTCTTCGGGCCGGACCGGGTACAGGTGGAGCCGCGGCTGGACGACGCCCTGGAGGCGGCGATCACCCTCGCGGAGGAAGAGGCCGAATACGGAGGGGCCGGGGTCCTGGTGACCGGTTCCGTGATCACGGTGGGCGAGGCCCGCCTGCTGCTGAAGAGGGGCTGAGGGATGCGCACGCTGTGTGCTTCGACGCTGATCGGCGAGTTCTTCGTGATCGGTTTCGCGGGGCTGGTGGCCATGAAGAACCCGGAGCTGACCCAGGCCACGGTGTGGACGGTCTGCGGGATCGCCATGCTGCTGTCGGTGCTGCTGTGCGGGATGCTGTCACGTCCGGGCGCGGTCCAGATCGGCTGGGCGCTGCAGATCGGGCTGATCCTGAGCGGGTTCGTCGTCCCGATGATGTTCTTCCTCGGCGCGGTGTTCGCGGGGCTGTGGTGGTGCTCGGTGCACTACGGCGCCAAGATCGACGCGGCCAAGGCCCGCTGGGCGGCCCAGAGCGAGGCCCAGAGCGAGGCCCAGAGCGAGGCCCGGGCCTGAGGCCGGTCCCGGCCGCGGCCCCCGGCCGCCGGGGGCACGGGGCTCCGCGCAGGGGCCCCGCTGACTCCCTGTAGCCTCGTCGGACCGCACCCGTATGCCGCAAGGAGCCGCAACATGACCCAGCGCACGCTCGTCATCCTCAAGCCCGACGCCGTCCGTCGAGGCCTGATCGGCGAGATCATCGGCCGCATCGAGCGGAAGGCCGGCTGGACCGTTCCCGCACTGGAGCTGCGCACGCTGGACCAGGAGACCCTGGAGGCCCACTACGGTGAGCACAAGGGCAAGCCCTTCTACGAGCCCCTCATGGGCTTCATGGCGAGCGGCCCGGTCGTGGTCCTCGTGGTGGAAGGGGAACGCGTGATCGAGGGTGTCCGCCAGTTGGCCGGACCCACTGACCCGATCGCCGCCGCGCCCGGCTCCATCCGGGGGGATTTCGGTACCATCACCCGGGAGAACCTGATCCACGCCTCGGACTCCGAGGAGTCCGCCGAGCGCGAGCTGAAGCTGTTCTTCCCCTCCCTCTGATGAGTCCTTCCTGACGCAACATCAGCCGAATAGCGCTCATGACCTGGGGCGACCGAAGTAATTTCGGTCGCCCTTCGGTATTGCCGGGCGAGAGCGGGAACGCATGTGCAGGACACGTCGTCACCACTAGGGGGCGGGTTTCCGTTCCGGCGGGATTGCCGGAGTCCCGTCGCGCGGTGTTCGTACTTGCGGCATTACGATGGGGCCTCCACCCACACACCCACCTCGCCGACCTGACAGCAGCCGCTATCAACTGGAAGGCCAGACGCTCCTCATGGGGAACAAGGGGAACAACATGTCGTTCATCGGCCGTGACATGGCGATCGACCTCGGGACCGCCAACACGCTGGTGTACGTGAGGGGCCGGGGGATCGTCCTGAACGAGCCGTCCGTGGTCGCCATCAACACGAACACCGGCGGCATTCTGGCGGTCGGCTCCGAGGCGAAGAAGATGATCGGCCGGACGCCCGGCAACATCGTCGCCGTACGGCCCCTCAAGGACGGCGTGATCGCCGACTTCGAGATCACCGAGCGTATGCTCCGGTACTTCATCCTCAAGATCCACAAGCGCCGCTACCTGGCCCGTCCGCGCGTCGTGGTCTGCGTCCCCTCCGGCATCACCGGAGTGGAGCGCCGCGCCGTCATCGAGGCGTCCACGCAGGCCGGCGCCCGCCAGGTGCACATCATCGAGGAGCCCATGGCCGCCGCCATCGGCTCGGGCCTGCCCGTCCACGAGGCCACCGGCAACATGGTCGTGGACATCGGCGGCGGCACCACCGAGGTCGCCGTCATCTCCCTCGGCGGAATCGTCACGGCGCAGTCCATCCGGGTGGCCGGCGACGAGCTCGACAACGCGATCATCCAGCACATCAAGAAGGAGTACTCGCTCCTCCTCGGCGAGCGCACCGCCGAGCAGATCAAGATCACCATCGGGTCGGCATACGACCTCGACAAGGACGAGCACACCGAGATCCGCGGCCGGGACCTGGTCTCCGGCCTCCCGAAGACGGTCGTGATCTCCGCCGCCGAGGTCCGCAAGGCCATCGAGGAGCCGGTCAACGCCATTGTCGACGCGGTCAAGACGACCCTAGACAAGTGCCCGCCCGAGCTCTCCGGCGACATCATGGACCGCGGCATCGTGCTGACCGGCGGCGGCGCCCTGCTGCGCGGCCTCGACGAGCGGCTGCGCCGCGAGACGGGCATGCCGATCCACATCGCCGAGGACCCGCTCGACTCCGTCGCCCTCGGCTCCGGCAAGTGCGTGGAGGAGTTCGAAGCGCTCCAGCAGGTTCTGGACGCCCAGCCCCGGCGCTGATAAAGACCCCCCTCCGGGGGTCATGCGGAACACAAGGATCCGCCGTACGGGTGCTGCCGCGCCCGTGCGGCGGATCGTTGATATACAGACGAAGAAGTTTCCGACGAGGAAGGCACGGCCGCCGCACGTGAGGGACACACGAGAAAGCCGGCTGCTCCTGGTGCTCCTGATCGCCATCGCGTTCGCATTGATCACGGTGGACATCAGGGCAGGCGAGGAGTCTCCGGTCGACGGCGCCCGGCAGGCCGCCGCAGCGGTCTTCGGCCCGGTCGAGAAGAGCGTCGCGACCGCGGTCGACCCCGTCGCCAACGCCATGGGGGCCGTACGGGACTCCGGCGAACGCCACAACCGCATCGCCACGCTGGAGCGCGAGAACGCCGCCCTGAAGGCGAAGCTGGGCAGCGACGACCAGACCCGCAGCCGGATCCACGAGCTCGACGAGATGCTCAAGCGGGCCGGCGCCGGGCAGTACGGCATCAAGGGCGCCGAGGTCATCGCCATAGGAGCGGCCCAGGGCTTCTCCTGGACCGTCACCATCGACGCGGGCAGCAAGGACGGCATCGAGCGGGACATGACCGTGCTCAACGGGGAAGGACTCGTCGGCCGGGTCGCCACCGTGGGCCCCGACACCGCCACGGTCGTCCTCGCCAACGACCCCGACTTCACCGTCGGCACCCGCCTGGAGAAGACCGGCGAGCTCGGCTTCGCCACGGGCCAGGGCGACCGCGCCCTGTCCGTCCAGATGCTCAACGGCAAGGCCAAGGTCAGCCCCGGCGACCGGCTCGTCACCTTCGGCTCCCGCGGCAACAAGCCGTTCGTGCCCGGAGTCCCGATCGGCGAGGTCGTCAAGGTCGACCCCTCGCGCGGCGACCTGACCCGCACCATCTGGGTCCGCCCGTTCGTCGGCTTCTCGCGCCTGGACATCGTCGGCGTCGTCGTCATGCCGCCGCGCGAGGACCCGCGCGACGCCGTACTGCCCCCCAAGCCCGAGGTGAAGCCCACCCCGACGGTCACGGTCACGGTCACCCCGTCCCCGTCCGCCGCAGTGTCCGGCAAGCCGGCCGACGAGTAGGAGCTGACCGTCATGCGCTTCAACCGGATCCTGCTCTCGGCCACGCTCATCGTGGTCGCCCTCGTCGTCCAGGTCTCCGTCCTGGGCCGGCTGCAACTGCCCGGCGCCGTACCCGACCTGGTCCTGCTCACCGTCGTCGCCCTCGCCCTCGTGTACGGGCACCTCAGCGGCGCCCTCATCGGCTTCGCCGCCGGACTCCTCGCCGACCTGGCCCCGCCCGCCGACCACGCCGCCGGGCGGTACGCGCTCGTGCTCTGCGTCATCGGGTACGCCGCCGGGCTGGCCCGCCCCGACTCCGGGCGGTTCCGCTCCGCCTGGGGCCCGATGATGACCGTCGTCGGCGCCGCGATCGGCTCCACGCTGCTCTACGCCGGGGTGGGCGCCCTCGTGGGCGACACGGCCGCCCGCCACGTCGGGCTCACCGGGCTGCTGTTCACCGCGACCCTCTACGACCTGCTGCTCGCCCCGTTCACCGTGCCGTTCATCATGGCGCTGGCCCGGCGGGCCGAGAACGACCCGATGGCCGTCGAGGCGAACGGCGGCCCGGCCAAGGCCGCCGACGTGTCCTCCGGCTGGCTCGCCGGCGGCACCGGCCTGCGCATCGGCAGCCAGCGCGGCGGCCTGCGTCGGGGGCTCGCGCGCGGCCGCGCCAACAAGGCCGGCCGGATAAAGGGCGTCAAGGGAATCAAGGGTGTGAAGAGCGTCAAGAAGCTGTGACGGAGGAGCAGACGTGACCAATGTTCCGGAGACCGGTCGCACCCCCCGCGTGCAGATCCGGCTGATGATGATCCAGGTCCTCGTCTTCTCGACGCTGTTCACCCTCGGCGGCCGGCTCTGGTTCCTCCAGATCCGCGACGGCGCGGAGTATTACCACGAGGCGAAGAGCAACCACGTCCAGCGGGTCGTCCAGCCGGCAGTGCGCGGTTCGATCCTCGACGCCCGCGGGGTCCCGCTCGCCGACAACGAGACCCGCCTGGTCGTCTCCGCCAGCCGCACCAAGCTCATGAAGATGAAGGACAAGGGCAAGGACGTCATGACCCGCCTCGCCGACGTCCTGGACATGAGCCCCAAGGAGGTCATGGAGAAGGTCCGGCTCTGCGACTCCCAGACCCCCGC
Source organism: Streptomyces sp. NRRL S-244 (assembly GCF_000717915.1). Lineage (GTDB taxonomy): Bacteria > Actinomycetota > Actinomycetes > Streptomycetales > Streptomycetaceae > Streptomyces. The sequence goes on along the minus strand of NZ_JOCX01000017.1, from coordinate 62,633 downwards.
GCCCTGCTGGAACGGTTCCCCGTACCAGCCGATTCCGGTCACCCTCGAAGCCACCACGCAGCAGGCGCTGCAGCTGCGCGAACGCCCCGAGGAGTTCCCCGGCATCACCGCGGAGCCCACCGCCGTCCGCCGCTACCCGGCCCCCGGCGGGGCCCGCACCGCGCAGGTGCTCGGCTACCTCTCACCGGTCACCGACGACGAGATCCAGAAGGCCAAAGACACCGACTCGCCGCATCTGCGCTCCGATCAGGTCGGCCGCTCCGGGATCGAACGCACCTATGACAAGCAGTTGCGAGGCAAGGCGGAAGTCACCTCGTACGAAGTCGACAACCTCGGCCGGGTCATGGACCAGACCAAGTCCGACCCGGGCGTGGCCGGGGCCACCCTCATCACCAGCATCGACGCGCGGGTCCAGGCCGTCGCCGAGTACGAGCTCCAGCAGGCGATGAAGACCGTCCGCAACGAGACCGACAACATCACCGGCCGCAAGTACGAGGCCGACTCGGGCGCCGTCGTCGTCATGGAGGCCAAGACCGGCCGGGTCGTCGCGATGGCCTCCCAGCCCGACTACGACCCCAACGCCTGGGTCGGCGGTATCTCCGGCAAGGACTACGCCAGGCTCACCAGCAAGAACTCCAACTACCCGCTGCTGAACCGGGCCATCCAGGGCCAGGCCCCCGCCGGCTCCATCTTCAAGGTGGTGTCGGCGAGCGCGGCCGTGCGGGCCGGCTATGACTTCGACGGCAAGTACAACTGCAGCGCTTCCTACAACATGGGCGGCCGGAGCTTCGCGAACTTCGAGTCCAAGGGGCACGGCCCCATCACCCTGGGCGAAGCTCTCAAGTTCTCCTGCAACACCGTCTTCTACGCCCTCGGGCACAAGGAGTGGCAGCGCGACGGCGGCCTCAAGCCGAAGAAAGACGCCCACGACTGGTTCTACCGGACCGCCCGGGAGTTCGGACTCGGCGCCGAGACCCACATCGACCTGCCGAACGAGGTCACCGGACGTATCCCCGACCGCAGGTGGAAGCAGAGCTTCTGGAAAGCCAACAAGGACTCCTGGTGCAAGCAGGGCAAGAAGGGCGGTACCTACGTCGAGCAGATTGCCTACGAGAGCTGCCTCGAAGGCAATCAGCTGAAGGCCTACGACAGCATCAACTTCGCCATCGGGCAGGGCGACGTACTCGTCACCCCCATCCAGATGGCCACCATCTACTCCGCGATCAGCAACGGAGGCACCCTTTACGACCCCACGGTCGGCAAGGCCCTGATCAGTCCTGACGGCAAGCGCATCGAGATGGTCAAGCCGCAGTCCCACGGCAGGCTGCCGGTCGACGCCAAGACCATCGGCGACCTCGACAAGGGCCTGCGCTCGGTCGCCGAGCCGGGCGGCACCGCCGCCTGGCGGTTCATCGGCTGGCCGATGGACAAGATCCCGATGCACGCCAAGACCGGCACCGCCCAGGTGTACGGCAAGCAGACCACGTCCTGGCTGGCGACCTACACCAAGGACTTCACGATCGTCATGACGATCTCCCAGGGCGGCACCGGCTCCGGAGCCTCCGGCCCCGCGGTCCGCAACCTCTACAACGCCATCTACGGTCTCGACATGGAGGGCAAGCAGGACCTGAAGAAGGCCCTGCTGCTGGGACCGGAGACCAAACTGCCCAAGATCGACCCCGACGGCTCCATCGAATCCCCCGAGATCCGGCCGTACGTGCCACCGTCGCCGGAGGAGCCGGCCCCCGCGCTCGCCGGGCCGCCCGCCGCGTCCCCCGCACGGCCAGACTGAGGACCGAAACCGACATGCAGACCGCCAACAAGTTCTCCGTATCCCGGTACGCGCCCGAGCGCGGCGCGATGGCCAAGCTGACCTCGCGCGACTCGGTGCTGCGCCGGCTCGACTGGCCGATACTCCTCTCGGCGCTCGCCCTGTCCTTCATCGGCGCCCTGCTGGTGTGGTCGGCGACCCGCAACCGCACCCAGCTCAACCAGGGCGACCCGTACTACTTCCTGGTCCGGCACGCCCTGAACACCGGCATCGGCCTCGTGCTGATGATCGGCACCGTCTGGCTCGGCCACCGCACCCTGCGCGGCGCCGTGCCGGTCCTGTACGGGCTCTCCCTGGTGCTGATCCTGGCCGTGCTCACCCCGCTCGGCGCCACCATCAACGGCGCCCACGCGTGGATCGTGATCGGCGGCGGGTTCTCGCTCCAGCCCTCGGAGTTCGTGAAGATCACGATCATCCTGGTCATGGCCATGCTTCTGGCCACCCGGGTGGACGCGGGCGACCTCGTCCACCCCGACCACCGCACCGTGGTCAAGGCGCTGTGCCTGGCCGCCGCGCCGATGGGCATCGTCATGCTGATGCCCGACCTCGGCTCCGTCATGGTCATGGTCGTCATCGTGCTCGGCGTCCTGCTCGCCTCCGGCGCCTCCAACCGGTGGGTGGTGGGGCTGATGGGCTCCGGGGCGGCCGGGGCCGTCCTGATCTGGCAGCTCGGCGTGCTCGACGAGTACCAGATCAACCGCTTCGCGGCCTTCGCCAACCCCGAGCTCGACCCCGCCGGCGTCGGCTACAACACCAACCAGGCGCGGATCGCGATCGGCTCGGGCGGACTGACCGGCTCCGGGCTCTTCAAGGGCTCGCAGACCACCGGGCAGTTCGTGCCCGAGCAGCAGACCGACTTCGTCTTCACGGTGGCGGGGGAGGAGCTGGGCTTCCTCGGCGCCGGGCTGATCCTGGTCCTGCTCGGCATCATCCTCTGGCGGGCCTGCATGATCGCCCGGGAGACCACCGAGCTGTACGGGACGATCGTGTGCGCCGGGATCATCGCCTGGTTCGCCTTCCAGGCCTTCGAGAACATCGGGATGACCCTCGGGATCATGCCGGTGGCGGGGCTCCCACTGCCGTTCGTCTCCTACGGAGGCTCGTCCATGTTCGCGGTGTGGGTGGCGGTCGGACTGCTGCAGTCGATCAGGGTGCAACGGCCGATGTCGGCCTAGCGGGGCCGATCTTCGGCCGGTTCCGCCGTCGATTCTCCGTTCACCCTGCCGTGGTGATCCGTTCAGGACTAAGTTCAATGCATGGCGGACACGAAACGCGAGATCGAGCGCAAATTCGAGTTCACGACGAGCAAGGCCGCGCGCCGCGGAGTACCGGACCTGACCGGCACGGCCGCGATCGCGGCCGTCGCCGACCAGGGCACCGTCGACCTCGACGCGGTCTACTACGACACCCCCGACCAGCGGCTCGCCGCCGACGGCCTCACCCTCCGGCGGCGCACCGGCGGCGCGGACGCCGGCTGGCACCTCAAACTGCCCGTCTCCCCGGGCGTTCGCGACGAGGTCACCGCCCCCCTCAGCGACACCGTCCCGCGCGCCCTCGCCGCCCTCGTCCGCTCCCGGGTCCGCGACCTCGCCCTGGAACCCCAGGTCCGCCTGGTCTCCTCGCGCCGCGTGACCCACCTCCTCGACGCGGAGGGCGCCCTCCTCGCGGAGCTCTCCACCGACGCCGTCCGCGCCGAACGGGACGAGGCCGCCGCGGCCTGGACCGAGGTCGAGGTCGAACTCGCCGACGGCGTCGACCCCGCGCTCCTCGACGCCGTCGAGAAGAAGTTCGGCAAAGCGGGGCTCAAGGTCTCCGCCGCCCCCTCCAAACTCGCCCGCGCCCTCACCGAGACGGGCACCGCGCCGCCGGCCCGGCCCGGGCCCGCCGCAGCCGAGGGCACCGCGGGCGCGCTGGTCCTCTCGTACCTGCGCGAACAGCGCGACGCGCTCGTCGCCCAGGACCCCGCCGTCCGGCGCGGCCTGCCCGACTCCGTCCACCAGATGCGGATCGCCTGCCGCCGGATGCGCAGCGCCTTCAAGACGTACCGCAAGGTCCTCGACCGCGCCGCCACCGACCCGCTCGGCGAGGAGCTGCGCTGGCTGGCCGCCGAGCTCGGCCTCGACCGGGACCAGGAAGTCCTCTTCGACCGCATCCAGGCCCAGGTCAGCGAGCTCCCCCGCACCCTCGTGGTCGGGCCCGTCCGCGGCCGCCTGCGGACGTGGAACAACGCCCGCCGCTCGGCGACCCGGCGCCGCACGCTCGCCGCCCTCGACGCCAAGCGGTACGCGGCCCTGCTCGACGCCGTCGACGCACTGCTGGCCGACCCGCCCCTGCTCCCCGGCGCGGCCAAGCCGGCCGCCCGGGCCCTGCCCAAGGCCGTCCTCAAGGACTACGAACGGCTCGCCACCCGGGTCGCCGGCGCCCTCGACCTGGACCCGGGCGAACCCCGCGACCTGGCCCTCCACGAGGCCCGCAAGGCCGCCAAACGCGCCCGCTACGCGGCGGAGGCGGCCACCCCCGAGCTCGGCAAACCGGCAAAACAGCTGGCCAAGGCCATGAAATCGGTCCAGAGCCTGCTCGGTGACCACCAGGACAGCGTCGTCGCCCGCGAGGCCCTGCGCGGTCTCGGGGTCCAGGCGGCCGGAGCCGGGGAGTCCGCTTTCACCTGGGGCGTGCTCTACGCCCGTGAGGAAGCCCTGGCCGCACAGCGTGAGCGGGAGCTTCCGGACGTATGGGGGCAAGCCGCGTACCCCGTGCTCCGGGCGGAGCTCGGCCCCTAGGCGGCGATCACGGCGGCAGGAGGCGGCTGCGCCTCGGGTTACGCTTGAGAGTCGCCCCCTGCCAGCTTCACGAAAGTCGCGTGATGTCCGAGTCGGTCTTCCCACAGCTCGAAGCTCTGCTCCCGCATGTGCAGAAGCCCATCCAGTACGTCGGCGGTGAACTCAACTCCACCGTCAAGCCGTGGGATTCGTGTGACGTCCGCTGGGCGCTCATGTACCCGGACGCGTACGAGGTCGGGCTGCCCAACCAGGGCGTCATGATCCTGTACGAGGTGCTGAACGAGCGCGAGGGCGTGCTCGCGGAGCGCACCTACAGCGTGTGGCCGGACCTCGAAGAACTGATGCGCGAGCACAAGGTGCCGCAGTTCACCGTGGACAGCCACCGCCCCGTGGGCGCCTTCGACGTGTTCGGCCTGTCCTTCTCCACGGAGCTGGGCTACACCAACATGCTCACGGCGCTGGACCTGGCGGGCATCCCGCTGGAGGCCAGGAACCGTACGGTCGACCACCCCATCGTCCTCGCGGGCGGCCACGCTGCCTTCAACCCCGAGCCGATCGCGGAGTTCATCGACTGCGCGGTCATCGGCGACGGCGAGCAGGCCGTCCTCGACATGACCGAGATCATCCGCACGTGGAAGGCCGAGGGCCGACCGGGCGGGCGCGAGGAGGTCCTCCTGCGCCTGGCCAAGACCGGCCAGGTCTACGTGCCGGGCTTCTACGACGTCGACTACCTGCCCGACGGGCGCATCGCGCGCGTCGCGCCGAACAAGTCGGGCGTCCCGTACCGCGTGTCCAAGCACACGGTCATGGACCTCGACGAGTGGCCGTACCCGAAGCAGCCGCTGGTCCCGCTCGCCGAGACCGTCCACGAGCGGATGTCCGTCGAGATCTTCCGCGGCTGCACCCGCGGCTGCCGTTTCTGCCAGGCCGGCATGATCACGCGCCCCGTGCGGGAGCGAAGCATCACCGGCATCGGCGAGATGGTGGAGAAGGGCCTCAAGGCGACGGGCTTCGAGGAGGTCGGCCTCCTCTCGCTGTCCTCCGCGGACCACACCGAGATCGCCGAGATCGCCAAGGGCCTCGCGGACCGCTACACGGACGACAAGGTGGGCCTGTCCCTGCCGTCGACCCGCGTGGACGCGTTCAACGTGGACCTGGCGAACGAGCTGACCCGCAACGGGCGCCGCTCCGGTCTGACCTTCGCCCCCGAGGGCGGCTCCGAGCGCATGCGCAAGGTCATCAACAAGATGGTCTCGGAAGAGGACCTGATCCGGACGGTGGCCACCGCGTACGGCAACGGCTGGCGCCAGGTGAAGCTGTACTTCATGTGCGGCCTGCCGACCGAGACCGACGAGGACGTGCTCCAGATCGGCGACATGGCGGTCAACGTCATCGCCAAGGGCCGCGAGGTCTCCGGCCAGAACGACATCCGCTGCACGGTGTCGATCGGCGGATTCGTGCCGAAGCCGCACACCCCCTTCCAGTGGGCGCCGCAGCTGTCGGCCGAGGAGACGGACGCGCGCCTGGCGAAGCTGCGCGACAAGATCCGCGGTGACAAGAAGTACGGCCGCTCGATCGGCTTCCGCTACCACGACGGCAAGCCGGGCATCGTCGAGGGCCTCCTCTCGCGCGGCGACCGCCGCATCGGCGACGTCATCCGCGCCGTGTACGAGTCGGGCGGCCGTTTCGACGGCTGGCGCGAGCACTTCTCGTACGACCGCTGGATGCAGGCCGCGGAGAAGACGCTGCCGGCCTACGGCGTGGACGTGGCCTGGTACACCACGCGCGAGCGCACGTACGAGGAGGTCCTGCCCTGGGACCACCTGGACTCCGGTCTCGACAAGGACTGGCTCTGGGAGGACTGGCAGGACGCCCTCGACGAGACCGAGGTCGACGACTGCCGCTGGACCCCGTGCTTCGACTGCGGCGTCTGCCCCCAGATGGACACCCACATCCAGATCGGCCCCACCGGCAAGAAGCTCCTCCCCCTGACGGTGGTGAAGTAACCCTTGGGTCACGAGAGGCCCCCGCCCGCAACGGGTGGGGGCCTCTGCCGTGTCCTTGACTTCATGGAACTGGACGAACGGCCTCCCGGCGGCGGTGGCGACGGATGCCTGGTGGGGGTCATCAGGATCCCCGTCAAGATCGTCGCAGTACTCGTCATACTGCCCGTACGAGTGGTCTGGGAACTGCTCGTCGCCCTGGGCCGGGCCGCGCACCGGAACGTCCTCGGGCCGCTGTACGTCCACGTCGTCGAGCCGGCGCTGCGGGTGCTCGGCCGGGTGCTGGCCGTCCTGCTCAAGCTGGTCCTCGTCTGGCCGTGGGTCGGACTGTGGCGGTACGTGGTCACCCCGGTGGGGCGGGGTCTGGCATGGCTGGGCCGCGGCGCGTACGCGCACCTGCTCGCACCGGTCGGGCGGGTCCTGAGCGCCTACGTGTTCCGACCGCTCTGGGCAGCGCTGACCTGGGCCGGCCGGGGCGGGCTGCGGTACCTGCTCGCCCCGCTCGGCAAGGGGGTGGCGTGGGTCGCGTGGGCCCTGGCCATGCTGCTGTTCGTATGGCCGTGGGTCGGACTGTGGCGGTACGTGGTCGCGCCCGTCGGCCGCGGCCTCGCCCGGCTGGTCGAGGCGGCCTACCGGTACGTGCTCACCCCGCTCGGACACGGCCTCGCGTGGCTGGCCGCCGCGGTGTACCGGTACCTGCTGCGGCCGGTTGGGCTGGGCCTCGTATGGCTGGTGGTGGCGGTGTACCGGTACCTGCTGCGGCCCGTCGGGCTCGGCCTCGCCTGGCTGGCTGTCGCCCTGTACCGATATGTGCTCACCCCGCTCGGGCAGGTCCTCCTCTGGGCCTGGCACGTGGCCGGGCGGATCGCCGCAGCCCTGTGGCGCGGGCTCAAGTGGGTCGGCTGGGTACTGGTCGGCTGGCCCGCGGCGCAGGTGTACCGGCACGTGCTGACACCCGTCGGACATGTAGTACGCGACGTGTGGCGCAGCATCCGCACCACCGTCCGCGAGGTCCGGGCCGAGGTGCGAAGGGCGCTGTTCGGGGAGCCCGGCCGGGAACCGGCGAGGTCACAGGCGCGTACTCTGGGTAGTAAGACAGCCGGGACCGACACGCCCGCCCCCGAGCGCTCCCTGCACCAGCAGGGGTGAGCCGGAGGGCACGGCGTGGCCGCCGGCTCTCACCGGACCTCAGGGCGACGCGCGAGCCGCGGAGCCCCGCACAAGGAGAAGAACCACTGGGCAAGCGACAGCCCGAAGGCCCGCCCCCCGCACCGGTGGTGCAGCGCATCCGACTGCGCTACACCAAGCGCGGCCGCCTCCGGTTCACCAGCCACCGAGACTTCCAGCGCGCGTTCGAGCGGGCGCTGCGCCGCGCCGAGGTGCCCATGGCGTACTCGGCCGGCTTCACCCCGCACCCCCGCGTGTCGTACGCGAACGCAGCGCCGACCGGCACCGGCAGCGAGGCCGAGTACCTGGAGATCGCCCTCGCCGAGCCCCGCGACCCGGAGAAGCTCCGCGAGCTGCTCGACGAGTCGATGCCGCTCGGGCTCGACATCACCGAGGCCGTCGAGGCCCGTACCTCCGGGCTCGCCGACCGGCTGACCGCCTCCGTGTGGGAGCTGCGGCTGGAGGGCGTGGAGGGCGCCGACGCCCAGCGGGCGGTCGAGGCCTTCCTCGCCGCCGAGGCGGTGGAGGTGCAGCGCCGCACCAAGAACGGCATGCGCACCTTCGACACCCGCTCCGCCGTGGTCAGCCTCGAAGCGGTTCCCGCACCGGCTGATAGGACGCCGGACAATGCCTGTGCGATACTGCGGCTGGTTGTTCGGCATCTGACACCTGCCGTGCGACCCGACGACGTCCTGTCCGGTCTCCAAGCTGTGGCCGACCTGGCGCCGCCGGTCCCCGCAGCGGTGACCAGGCTGGCGCAGGGGCTCTTCGACGAGGAGTCCGGCACGGTGACCGACCCGCTCGCGCCCGACCGCGAGGCTGTCACGGCCGCCCCACCCACGGCCGCCGTAGCAGCCGACGCGAAGGCGCCGGAAGGTCCCGCCGCGTAGGGATCGTCGTCGTCGCGCAGCCCTGGCACTCGGGAGCCACCTGGGTCGGGCCGCGCACTGACCTGAAGACTTCCGCCAGGCCGTACGGACAAGACGTACGGAACCGGCGGCCATGGACCAGAGCTCCCGTGTGGCGAACGCGCCCCGGAGGCCGGATCCGCGCTGATCGCGCGGAACCGTGCCGGACCGGAAGTCAGCCGCGGCGCCCGGGAGCGTGACGGGAGAACCGCCCGCATGCTCAACAACGAAACCAACAACACCACCGGTGGCGCCGACAGCGGCAGCCCGAGCGACAACCTGCCTCCGCGCAGGCGTCGCCGTGCCGCGTCGCGACCGGCCGGACCGCCCGGTGCGACGGCCGTCGCACCCGCCGCGGTGACCGAGGCCGAGGCCGCTCCGGCCGCCCCCGCCGCCGAGGAGGCCGCTCCGGCCGCCGCCCCGGCCCGTACCCGCCGCCGCGCGACCCGCGCCGTGGCCGCCCCTGAGGCTCCGGCCGCCGCCGAGGCCGTCGTGGAGGCCGCTGCTCCGGCCGCTGCGGCTGCTGCTCCGGTTGCCGAGGAGCCCGCCGCTCCCGCGCCGCGTGCCCGCCGCCGTGCCACCCGCGCCGTCGCCGCTCCCGAGACCCCGGCCGCTGCCGCCGAGGCCGCTCCGGCCGCTCCGGCCGCCCCGGTTGCCGAGGAGCCCGCTGCTCCGGCGCCTCGTGCCCGCCGCCGTGCGACCCGCGCCGTCGCCGCTCCGGAGACCCCGGCCGCTGCGGCCGAGGTCGTCGTGGAGGCCGCCGCCCCGGCCGCTCCGGTTGTCGAGGAGGCCGCTGCTCCGGCGCCGCGTGCCCGCCGCCGTGCGACCCGCGCCGTCGCCGCTCCGGAGGCTCCGGCCGCCGCCGAGGCCGTCGTCGAGGTCGTGGAGGCCGCTGCCCCGGCCGCTCCGGTTGTTCCGGTTGCCGAGGAGGCCGCCGCTCCCGCGCCGCGTGCCCGCCGCCGTGCCACCCGCGCCGTGACCGCTCCCGAGGCGCCCGCCGCCGAGGCCGTCGTGGAGGAGCCCGCGCCGAAGGCCACCGTCACCGTGGCCGACGCCGTGGACTCCCCGAAGCGCGGCGGCCGCCGCCGCGCCACCCGCTCCGCCGCGTCCGCCGCCCCGGCCGCCGCGCCGGCGCAGCCCGCCGCGGAGGAGCCCGCCGCTCCGGCTCGTGGCCGTCGCGCCGTGCGCCCCGCCGTCGCCGTGTTCCAGGCTCCGGTGTTCGCCGAGCCGATGTTCCAGACCCCGGAGACCGCCGCCATGGCCGCCGCGGCCGCCGCCGCAGCCGTCGCGGCGGAAGAGGTCGAGGAAGAGGAAGAGCTCGAGGCCGAGGCCGAGGTCGTCCAGGCCCCCGCCGCGCAGCCGGCCGGCCGTCGCCGTCGCCGCGGCCGCGGTGCGGTCGAGGCCGCCCCGGTCGCCGAGTCCGCGCCGGTGTCCCTGGCCGACGTGGAGCGCGTCGAGGACGAGGCCGAGGCCGCCGAGCTCGACGAGGAGAACGCCGAGTTCGAAGAGGGCGACGAGTCGGGCGAGCGCCCGTCGCGCCGCCGCCGTCGCGGTGGCCGTCGCCGCCGCCGCGGTGAGGCCGCCGATCTCGACGAGTCCGCCGAGGAAGAGGCCGAGGCCGAGGCCTCCGAGCAGGAGGCGGGAGACGAAGAGGACTCCGCCGAGGAGGACGACGAGGAGACGGGGGCCCTGGGCTCCAGCTCCAGCCGTCGCCGCCGTCGCCGTCGCCGTCGCAGCGGTGACAGCGGTGCCGAGGGCGAAGCGGGCGAGGACGACGGCGTACGCACCGTCGTCAAGGTCCGCGAGCCGCGCCCGGCGCGCGAGAAGGCCGAGCCGTCCGACGAGGTGCAGTCCATCAAGGGCTCGACCCGTCTGGAGGCGAAGAAGCAGCGCCGCCGCGAGGGCCGCGAGCAGGGCCGCCGCCGCGTCCCGATCATCACCGAGGCCGAGTTCCTGGCCCGCCGTGAGGCCGTCGAGCGCGTGATGGTCGTCCGCCAGGCCGGCGAGCGCACCCAGATCGGCGTCCTCGAGGACAACGTGCTCGTCGAGCACTACGTCAACAAGGAAGAAGCCACCTCGTACGTCGGCAACGTCTACCTGGGCAAGGTCCAGAACGTGCTGCCGTCGATGGAGGCCGCCTTCATCGACATCGGCAAGGGCCGCAACGCGGTCCTGTACGCCGGCGAGGTCAACTTCGAGGCGCTCGGCATGGCCAACGGGCCGCGCCGCATCGAGTCCGCCCTCAAGTCCGGCCAGTCGGTCCTGGTGCAGGTCACCAAGGACCCGATCGGCCACAAGGGCGCCCGCCTGACCAGCCAGGTCTCGCTGCCCGGCCGCTACCTGGTCTACGTGCCCGAGGGCTCGATGACCGGTATCAGCCGCAAGCTGCCCGACACCGAGCGCGCCCGCCTGAAGACCATCCTCAAGAAGATCGTCCCCGAGGACGCGGGCGTCATCGTGCGCACCGCCGCCGAGGGTGCGAGCGAGGACGAGCTGCGCCGCGACGTCGAGCGCCTGCAGGCCCAGTGGGAGGACATCCAGAAGAAGTCGAAGCAGATCTCGACCTCTTCGCCGAGCCTGCTGTACGGCGAGCCGGACATGACCGTCCGCGTCGTGCGCGACATCTTCAACGAGGACTTCTCGAAGGTCATCGTCAGCGGTGACACCGCCTGGGAGACCATCCACGGCTACGTGAACCACGTGGCCCCGGACCTGGCCGACCGGCTGTCGCGCTGGACCTCCGAGGTCGACGTCTTCGCGACGTACCGGATCGACGAACAGCTCGCCAAGGCGCTCGACCGCAAGGTGTGGCTGCCCTCGGGCGGCTCCCTGGTGATCGACAAGACCGAGGCGATGATCGTCATCGACGTCAACACCGGCAAGTTCACCGGTCAGGGCGGCAACCTCGAAGAGACCGTCACCAGGAACAACCTGGAGGCGGCCGAGGAGATCGTGCGCCAGCTGCGGCTGCGCGACCTCGGCGGCATCGTCGTCATCGACTTCATCGACATGGTCCTGGAGTCCAACCGCGACCTGGTCCTGCGGCGGATGCTGGAGTGCCTGGGCCGCGACCGTACGAAGCACCAGGTCGCCGAGGTGACCTCGCTGGGCCTGGTCCAGATGACCCGCAAGCGGGTGGGCCAGGGTCTGCTGGAGTCCTTCTCCGAGACCTGCGTCCACTGCAACGGGCGCGGTGTGATCGTGCACATGGAGACGCCGACCGCGGTCGGCGGCGGTGGCAACGGCAAGCGCGCCAAGCGTCGCGGTGGCCGCGGCCACGAGCACGACCACGAGATTGAGGGCGTCGAGACGGTCGAGACCGTCGAGGTCCTCGAAGCCGAGACCGAGACCGAGGCCGAGGTGGCCGCCGAGCTCGCGGCGCCCGTGGCGCTGCCCGAGCCGGCGTTCGTCGCGGACGAGGAGCTCTACAGCAGCCCGGCGGAGGCGGAGGCCGCGGCCGGCCTGAGCGGCCGTCGCAACCGCCGCCGTGCCACCCGCAAGGCGACCGCCCCGGCGGGTGCCCCGCGCGGTGCGGCCGCCCCGGCGCCGGCCCCCGTGGTCGAGGCCGTGGCGGAGCCCGTCGTCGAGGCCGAGCCGGTGACCGAGCCGGCCGACACGGTGCTGGAGCCGGCCGCCGAGGTCGTCGCGGAGGCCGTGGAGGCCGCCGAGACGGTCGAGGCCGCGCCCAAGGGCCGGACCCGTCGCCGGGCCACCCGCAAGGCCACGGCCCCGGCCCCGGTGGCCGAGGCCGCCGCCGAGCCGGAGCCCGCCCCGGAGCCCGAGGCCGTCGTGGAGGCCCCGGTCGCCGAGCCCGTCGCCGAGGCGCCGGTCGAGGAGGCCCCCGCGGCCGAGGCCGCACCGGCCCGTCCCCGCCGCCGTGCCACCCGTAAGGCCACCGCACCCGCCGGCTCCCCGGCCGGCGCGGCGGAGGCTGCCGTCCTGGTCGTCGAGACCCCCGCCGCCGAGCCCGAGGCCGCCCCGGCCCCGGCCGAGGCAGTGGAGGCCCCCGAGGCCGAGGAGGCCGCCCCGGCGGCCAAGAAGGCGGTCCGCAAGACGGCCGCCAAGAAGGCCCCGGCGAAGAAGGCCACCGCCGCCAAGAAGGCGACGGCGGCCAAGAAGACCGTCGCGAAGAAGGCGACGGCCAAGAAGACCGTGGCGAAGCGGGCGACGAAGAAGACCGCGGCGGCGGAGCAGCAGTCGCTGCCCTCCGTCTCGGCTCCGACCGAAGCCTGATCCGCCGCACGGCCGTGGACCCCGCCCGGAGGCGGGGCCCACGGCCTGCGCGGGGCCCGGTTTGACCCTCCGGAACCGGCCCCGTAACCTAGACCGTCGGCATGTCCTAGATGGTTACGTCTAGTGCGCGTCGCGCTCCTGAGCACCTTCCTCCGGCCGGGCCCCGCCCGCAGGAGAGGCCGCTCGTCCAATCCGGATCAGTTCGGTCCCCCCGCAAGAGGGGTCTGCCTGAGCGGCTGGCTTCAGGAGCATCCGTCCCGAGTGAGAGAGAGATCCGCGTGTACGCCATCGTGCGCAGCGGTGGTCGCCAGCACAAGGTTGCTGTTGGTGACATCGTTGAGGTTGACAAGATTTCCACTGCCAAGGTTGGCGACACGGTCGAGCTCTCGACCCTGCTCGTTGTCGACGGCGACGCCGTGACCAGCGACCCGTGGGTGCTGGCCGGGATCAAGGTCCAGGCCGAGATCGTGGACCACCACAAGGGCGCCAAGATCGACATCCTGCGCTACAAGAACAAGACCGGCTACCGCCGTCGCCAGGGTCACCGCCAGCAGTACACGGCGATCAAGGTCACCGGTATCCCCACGGCTGCGAAGTAAGAGGGACTGAGACATGGCACACAAGAAGGGCGCATCGTCCACCCGGAACGGGCGCGATTCCAACGCTCAGCGGCTCGGCGTGAAGCGCTTCGGCGGTCAGGTCGTTTCCGCCGGCGAGATCCTCGTCCGCCAGCGCGGCACCCACTTCCACCCGGGCTCGGGTGTCGGTCGTGGTGGCGACGACACGCTGTTCGCGCTGCAGGCCGGTGCCGTGCAGTTCGGCACGCACCGTGGCCGCAAGGTCGTCAACATCGTTCCGGCCGCCTGATCCAGCTCCTGCTGATCAGCGGTACGTAACTTCCCGAGGGCGGATCTCAGCTCTTTCCGGCGCAAGCCGGGAAGAGAGGTCCGCCCTCGGTGCGTTGGCACATAGGCACGGTTAGGCACGTTTAATGGGCAGCAAGGCCTGCCCGGGACATTCCCGTATGTATCTGGAGGAACAACCATGACCACCTTCGTGGACCGCGTCGAGCTGCATGTCGCCGCGGGTAACGGGGGCCACGGCTGCGCCTCCGTTCACCGGGAGAAGTTCAAGCCGCTCGGCGGCCCCGACGGCGGAAACGGCGGCCGTGGCGGCGACGTCATCCTGGTGGTGGAGCAGGCGATCACCACCCTGCTGGACTACCACCACAGCCCCCACCGCAAGGCCACCAACGGCAAGCCCGGCGAGGGCGGCAACCGCTCCGGCAAGGACGGCCAGGACCTGGTCCTGCCCGTGCCGGACGGCACCGTCGTCCTCGACAAGGAGGGCAACGTCCTCGCCGACCTCGTCGGCCAGGGCACCACGTACGTGGCCGCCGAGGGCGGCCGCGGCGGCCTCGGCAACGCCGCGCTGTCCTCCGCCCGCCGCAAGGCCCCCGGCTTCGCGCTGCTCGGCGTCCCCGGCACCACCGGCGACATCACCCTGGAGCTCAAGACCGTCGCCGACGTGGCCCTCGTCGGATTCCCGAGCGCCGGCAAGTCCTCGCTGATCTCGGTGCTCTCCGCGGCCAAGCCGAAGATCGCGGACTACCCCTTCACCACCCTCGTCCCGAACCTGGGCGTCGTCACCGCCGGCTCGACCGTCTACACGATCGCCGACGTCCCGGGCCTCATCCCGGGCGCCAGCCAGGGCAAGGGCCTCGGCCTGGAGTTCCTGCGCCACGTCGAGCGCTGCTCGGTCCTCGTGCACGTCCTGGACACCGCCACCCTGGAGTCCGACCGCGACCCGGTGGCCGACCTCGACGTGATCGAGGAAGAGCTCAAGATCTACGGCGGCGGCCTGGAGAAGCGCCCGCGCCTCGTCGTCCTCAACAAGGTCGACATCCCCGACGGCCAGGAGCTCGCCGACATGGTCCGCCCGGACCTGGAGGCCCGCGGCTACAAGGTCTTCGAGGTCTCCGCGGTCGCCCGTACGGGCCTCAAGGAACTCTCGTACTTCCTCGCCGAGGTCGTCGCCAAGGCGCGCGCCCGCAAGCCGAAGGAGGAGGCGACCCGCATCGTCATCCGCCCGAAGGCCGTGGACGACGCCGGCTTCACCGTCACGTACGACGAGGTCGAGGACGTCTACACCGTGCGCGGCGAGAAGCCGGAGCGCTGGGTCCGCCAGACCGACTTCAACAACGACGAGGCCGTGGGCTACCTGGCCGACCGCCTCAACCGCCTCGGTGTCGAGGAGGCGCTGAAGAAGGCCGGCGCCCGCGCCGGCGACGGAGTGGCCATCGGCTCCGACGACAACGCGGTCGTCTTCGACTGGGAGCCGACCGTGATGGCCGGCGCCGAGATGCTGGGCCGCCGCGGCGAGGACCACCGTCTGGACGCCCCGCGTCCGGCCACCACCCGCCGCAAGGACAAGGAAGCCCAGCGCGGGGACTCGGCGCAGAAGGAGTACGACGAGTTCCGGCCGTTCTGATCTGCTGCTTTGCCGCACCCGTGCCCCGGACGGCGGAGTTGAAGTGATGTTTACCCCGGTCGCCTAGGATCCACGGGTGAGCAGCACCAACACTCCCAGCGTTTCCGTCGTGGTGATCGCGTACAACGACGCCGTGCTCGTGGGCGAGGCCGTTTCCTCGGCCCTCGCCCAGGGCCCGGTCGTCGCCGAGGTGATCGCCGTGAACGACGCCTCGGCCGACGGCACCGCGCGGGTGCTGGACGAGCTGGCCGCCGTCCACCCCCGTCTGAAGGTCGTGCACCGCACGGAGAACAGCGGCGGGTGCGGCACCCCGCGCAACGACGGGATCGCGGCCGCGAGCTCCCCGTACGTGCTCTTCCTCGACAGCGACGACGTGCTGCCGCCGGGGGCGGCCGACGCCCTCGTGCGCGCCGCCGAGGAGCACCGCGCTCCGGTGACCGTCGGCGCGTGCGTACGCCGTGAGCTGCCGCTCCACCACGACGTGCCCTGGATGCCCGGGCTGTACACCGCGGGCGACGTGATCGAGCGCCCCGCCGACCGGCCCGAGCTGGTCCGGGACACCCTCTGCGTCAACAAGCTGTACGAGCGGGCCTTCCTGGACAAGCATGCGATCCGCTTTCCGGACGGCCGGTTCACCTACGAGGACTTCGTCTTCACCGCGCGCGTGCTGGCCGCCGCCCCGCGCATCGCCGTCATCGGCGACCTCGTCTACGTCTGGCACGTGCGCCGTGACGCCGCCCAGGTGTCGATCTCCCTGGACCGCAAGGACGTCGGCAACTGGCGCTCCCGGATCGAGGCCCACCGCGCGGCCCGCCGGATCATCACCGAGTCCTCCCCGGAGCTGGGCCTCGCCTGCCAGGTGAAGTTCCTGGAGTACGACCTGCGCATGTACCTGCGCGAGCTCGGCAAGGACCCCGGGTACCAGGCCGCGTGGTGGACGCTGACCCGCGATTACCTCGCCGGGTTCGACGAGGCCGCCGTCCTGGCCGCCGGGGCGCACGCCCGCTGGATCGTCCGGCTGCTGCGGGCCACCGCGAACCCGCCTGCCGACGTCGAGCGGCTCACCCGCTTCGCCGCCGAGCCGCCCCGGCTGCTGCCCCCGTACGCGACCGGCCCGCAGGGGCAGCCAGTGTGGAGCGAGGAGCTCCCGGTCGTCCTGGACGGGCTGGCCGGGCTGCCGGTGGCCGAACTGCCCGTCAGCATCGACGCCGAACCGGTGGGCGCGGGCCGGCTCCGGATCCGGGTGCGCGACCTGTACGGGCGCCTCGCCGAAGCCGGGCCGCGCACCGCCCGGCTGAGCTTCCTGCCCCGCTCGGGCGGGCAGCCGGTCCAGGACCGGCCGGTGGAGCTGCGCCCCGCCGCCGACGGCGACGGCTGGACCGCCGAACTGCCGTTCCGGCTCACCGGCGTGGCCGCCGCGGGGCGCCGCCAGGGCCGCCGCGGCATGCAGTCGTGGGGCGTCCAGGTGGGCGTGGAGTTCGCCGACGGGAGCTCCCTGGTCACCTCCCCGCGCCCCCTCGACGGCCTCCTGCACCGCCGCGCCCTGCCGAGCAGCAGGTACGGTGTTCTGCTGGCGCAGCCGTTCCGTACGGGCGGAGGATCACTGGCCCTGCGGCTCGCGCCGGGCGCCGCGGGCGCGCTGAGCCTCGTACGCAACCGTCTCCACCGGGCCCGGGCAGGCCGCGGATCGGAGTGAAGACAGCCGGCGACCGTCAGGCCGCCTGAGATTTCGGACAGGACCCCGGACCCGCTCCGGGGACTCCAGGGAGATACGCATGACTTTTCTGATCACTGGTGGCGCCGGCTACATCGGCTCGCACGTCGTCCGCGCGATGCTCGCCGCGGGGGAGGAGGTCGTCGTCTTCGACGACCTGTCCACGGGCAACGAGGACCGCGTCCCGCAGGGCGTCCCGCTGGTGATCGGCTCGGTCCTGGACCGGCTGCTCCTGGACGAGACCATCCGCGCGCACCGGATCACCGGCGTGGTGCACCTCGCGGGCAAGAAGCAGGTCGGCGAGTCCGTCGAGAAGCCGCTGTACTACTACCACGAGAACGTGGAGGGCCTTCAGGTCCTGCTGGGCGCGGTGGCCGCCGCCGGCGTCCGCAACTTCCTCTTCTCCTCCTCCGCCTCCGTGTACGGCATGCCCGACGTGGAGCTCGTCACCGAGGAGACCCCGTGCGCGCCGCTCAGCCCGTACGGCGAGACGAAGCTGGCCGGCGAGTGGCTGGTCCGCGCCGCCGGCAAGGCGCACGGCATCTCCACCGCCTGCCTGCGCTACTTCAACGTGGCGGGCGCGGCCGCCCCCGAGCTCGCGGACACCGGGGTCTTCAACCTGGTCCCGATGGTCTTCGAGCGGTTCGACAAGGGTGAGGGCGCCCGGATCTTCGGCGACGACTACCCGACCCCCGACGGCACCTGCATCCGCGACTACATCCACGTCGAGGACCTCGCCGAGGCCCACGTGGTGGCGGCCCGCAAGCTCGTCGAGTGGGGCGCGACCGGGGAGTACAAGGACCTCACCGTCAACATCGGCCGCGGCGAGGGCGTCTCCGTACGGGAGATGGCGCAGCTGCTGAACGAGGGCACCGGGCACACCTACGAGCCCGTCGTCGTCCCGCGGCGCCCCGGCGACCCGGCGAAGGTCGTGGCCTCGGCCGACAAGATCGCGGCGGAGCTGGGCTGGAAGGCCAAGCACGACGTCCGCGAGATGATCACCTCGGCCTGGACGGGCTGGGAGGCCAACCGCGCGGGCGCCGTGCACCACGTCGCGCGCTGACACGCCGTACGGACCACGTACGAAGCCGCCCGCCCCGGACGCGTTCCGGGGCGGGCGGCTTCGTGGTTCGGCGGCTCAGCGCTCCAAGAACGCGAACAGCTCTTCCCAGCGGTCGGTGATCTCGGCGCTGGAGTAGCGCTGCACGCTGCGGAAGGCGCTGTCGCCGAGCCGGTCGCGCAGTTCGCGGTCCGACATCAGCACGTCGAGGTGCCCGGCCAGCTCCATCGTGTTGCCCAGCCGGGCCAGCAGCCCGTCCTCGCCGTGCGCCACGATCTCCCGTACGCCCGGCGCGCAGTCGAACGCGGCCGCCGGCACGCCCGCGGCCATCGCCTCCAGCAGCGTGATCGGGAAGCCCTCGGCCCGCGAGGCCTGCGCGAACACCGAGGCCCCGCGCAGCGCGCCCAGCACGTCGTCGGTGCTGCCCATCCACTCCACGGAGTCGGTCAGCCCGAGCGTGGCGGCGTGCGCCCGCAGCGCCGGCTCCTCGACGCCCGCCCCGTAGATCCGCAGGACCCAGTCGGGGTGGAGCGGGGCGGCGTCGGCCCACGCGTCGAGCAGCAGGTCCACGCCCTTCTCGAAGGCGAGGCGGCCGACGCTGGCGACGACCTTCTCCGAACGCGGCGCGGGGGAGTCCGGCATGAACGGCAGCGGGTTCGGCATGCTGCCCACGTTCTCCATGCCGGCCCGGATCCACAGGTCCGCGTCCTCCGGGGTCAGCACGAGCAGCCGGTCGACCTCCGCGTAGTGGCGGCGTACCCGCTCGCCGCGGGTGGACTTCTGGCTGGCCTCGAACGACTCGTGGCTCATGCCGATGAGGCCGAGCCCCTTGGTGTCGGCGAGCGCCACCCACTCCATCGCCCAGACCTGCGTGACGATCACGACGGCCCCGGGGCCGGCCGCGCGGAAGAGCTCGTTCAGCTTCTCCGCCTTGGCCCGCATCTTCGCCCGCCGCGCCGCCTGGCGGCGCCGCTCGGGGGCGTTCAGCCTGCCCTTGATCCCGCGCAGGCGGCGCGCTTTCGGCGGGTGGGCGTCGTAGAGGGTGGTCATCTCGTACGGCAGGTCCTGCGGCAGCTTCTGCCGGATCTCCTCGGCGACCGGGGCGATGCCGACGATGTGCACCCGGTGCCCGCGGTCCGTGAACAGCCTGGCCATCTGGTGCGACCAGGTCGTCACGCCGCCGAGCTCGTCGACGCTGTTGGAGACGATGAAGATGTCCCGGCTCACTTGCCGCTCCCGGTGAAGAACTTCTCTACGATCTGGCGGGCCGCGTCCCCGCGGTCGTACTCGCCGAATTCGGTGAGGAAACGCTGCCGCGCCTCCGCGTACTTGGCGTCCGCCTCGTCGAAGGCGGCGAGCGCCTGGAGGAGCTCGTCGGCCGTGGCCACCACCGGACCGGGCGCCTTCTCCTTGAGGTCGAAGTACGTGCCGCGGATGTCGGTCGCGTACTCCTCGTAGTCGTACGCGAAGAAGAGCATCGGCCGGTCCAGGACCGAGTAGTCGAACATCACGGACGAGTAGTCGGTGATCAGCCCGTCGGCGAGCGCCAGCAGCGGGGTGATGTCGTGGTGCCGGGACACGTCGATGACCCGGCCCGCGACCGACGGCGGCAGCGAGACGCTGTTGAGGTAGTGGGTGCGCACCAGCAGCGTGAAGCGGTCGCCGAGGCGCTCGGCGAACTCCTCCACGTCGAAGGGGAACTCGAAGCCCTCCACCGCGCCGTCCGCGTTCGCCCGGAAGGTCGGCGCGTACAGCAGCACCTTCTTCTCCGGGTCGATGCCCAGCTCGGCCGCGAGCGGCCCGCGCACCCGCTCCCCGCTCTGCGCCTCGGCGCGGTGCGCCTCGACCAGGGCGTCGTTGCGCGGGTAGCCCGTGCGCAGCAGCACCTCGTCGCGCAGCCGGAAGCCCTTGGCGAGGGTGCGGGCGTCGTGCTCGGAGCGGATCAGGAAGTGGTCGAAGCGGTCCACGGCCGCCTGGAAGCGGTCCTGGCCCGCCTTGCCCTGCGCCTTGGTGCGGGGCTCGTGGAAGCCCATGCGCTTGAGCGCGGAGCCGTGCCAGGTCTGGATGTACGTGGTTCCCTCGCGCTTGGCCAGGGCCAGGGGGAAGCCCTGGTTGTCGACCCAGAACTCGGCCTGCGCCAGCGCGCGCAGGTAGGGCCAGCTCCAGCGGCGTACCAGCGTGGCGTCCTTGGGGAAGCCGGTGGGCTTGCCGCCCGCGTACGACCAGATCGCCTCGAACGGGATGCCCTGGCGGACCATCTCCTCGTAGATCGCCTTCGGGCTGTCGCTGTACTGCTTGCCCATGTGGCTCTCGAAGACGACCGTGCCCTTCTTGATCGGCAGCTTCGAGAAGACCTCGTGGTAGACCTTCACCTTCTGCTCGCCCGAGCCGATGTTGCGGCGGGCCCGCAGGGCCTTGCGCAGACCCCGCTTGACCACGCCGGCGGCCCTGCCGTGCATCGCACTGCTGATCAGCGTCTGCGTGCGGACGGCGGCGGCGCCCTCGGCGGTCAGGACGTAGGAGAGGTTCCCCTTCTTGGTGACCTCCGGCGCGAAGCGGTCGGAGACCAGCCGGGTCAGCCGCGGGCGCACGCGCAGGCGGGCCGCCGAATCCAGGTCGACCCCGCCGACGGAGACGCGGGTGGTGAGGCGGTCGCCGCCGGCGGTCAGCTTCAGGCGGACGTCCCAGACGGCGTCGATGATGCCGAGGGGGCGCACGGTGCTGCCGATGTCGGCCGTGGCGGTCCACTCGATCGTGTCACCGGCGTGCCGCACGGTTGCCACCGGGAAGCTGAAGGACCGTACGCCGATCTGCCGGCGGGCCCGGAACTCCAGCGTGGCCGCCAGCTCCTTGTCCGGGCTGATCCGGCCCAGCGGGTTCACCACGGAGCCCGAGAGCGTGACGGTGCCGCGCCCGTCGTCCTCGTACGAGGTCAGACGGTTGCCCAGCGCGAGGGAGGAGAGCGGGGCGGTGTGGAAGCCCTGCTCGGTGACGTCCAGTATCCGGCGGGCCTCTTCGTCCTCGTCGATGTCCGTGTCACACCAGTAGACGCGGCCGTCGCGCTCGGCGAGCGGCGAGGACAGCCGGCCCTTGTTGGTCATGGCGTCGGCGGCCGGGAGCAGGTTGTCCCAGTCCTCCTTGCCCAGCAGGTAGGCGCAGATCGCCTGGAGGTACGTGACGTTCTCGTACGCGGCCGGGTCGATGCCGGCCAGGTAGCCGTTGGCGAGGCGGGCGAACTCCTGGCGGTACGTGTCGCCCAGCAGGGGCAGGTCGCGCAGGTGCAGCACCAGGTCGTGCTTGAGGAACTTGGCGTCCTTCGCGGACTTGATGGCCGTGTGCCCCTTGGCGGCCAGCAGCTCGTCGACGCGGCGGTGGATCTCCATCCGGTGGACGAAGTTCGCGATCTCGTGGCGCCGGTTGCTGATCGACTTCGCCGCGGCCTTCTCGACCACGTTCCAGTAGTAGACGTGGTTCGGGATCAGCGTGATGCGGCGGGCGGCGACGTAGGCCTGCGCGGAGAAGAGAAGGTCCTCGTAATGGATGCCGACCGGGAACTCCAGGCCCTGCTCCAGCAGGAACGCGCGCCGGTAGCACTTGTTCGTGGAGAGGGTGTCGTAGACCAGCAGGTCCGGGTCCTCGGTGATCGACTCCAGCGTGCGGGTGCGCGAGTAGATCCAGGGGTACCACTCGGTGGTTTTGCCCCACCGGTTGTCGAGGTGCACGCGCACGCACATGCCGGAGACCAGGTCGGACCCGGTCCGCTCGGCCGCGGCCAGCATGTTCCGGCAGGCGTTCCGTTCCAGCACGTCGTCGCTGTCCAGGAACATGACGTACGTGCCGGTCGCCTGCTGGATGCCGTGGTTGCGCGGGGCACCGCAGCCGCCGCTGTTCTCCGGCAGCCGGAAGGCGCGCACTCTCCCCGGGTGCGCGGCCTCGAGCTCCTGGGCGACCGCGTACGACCGATCCTTGCTGCAGTCGTCGACGATCACGACTTCGACCCCGTGCAGGGTCTGGTCCAAAACCGACTGGACGGCTGTCGGCAGACGCTCTGCGTCGTTGTAGACGATGACGACCACGGAGACGTCAGGCACGTGCACCTCGATCCCTTTGTTCCATTCCGCTTAACCCGTCAAAGCTACCGTGTGCCGCGTGCGGATCCGGCAGACCGACCCCCGGCGTGCATACTTCTGAGGTAGAGGTGTGTGGCGGGTCCGGTCGCCGACAATCACCCGTTCGGACCCAGCAGGAAGTGTTCATGACGAAGCTGTCCGTAGTAGTCCCTTGCTACAACGAAGAAGCCGTGATCGACCGCTTCGACCTGGAGATCCGCAGGGTCCTGGACTCCCTGCCCGTCGAGTACGAGGTCTGCTACGTCGACGACGGCAGCCGTGACGGAACTCTCGTCAAGCTCCGCAAGATCGCCGCCGAGCACGGGGACCGCACCCGGTACGTCTCCTTCAGCCGCAACTTCGGCAAGGAGGCGGGCATGCTCGCCGGCCTGCGCGAGGCCACCGGCGACGCGGTCGTGATCATGGACGCCGACCTCCAGCACCCGCCGGAGCTCATCGCCACCATGCTCGACTACTACCGGCAGGGCCACGACCAGATCATCGCCCGCCGCACCCGCGAAGGCGACAAGAAGGTCCGCTCCGCGCTCAGCCGCCTCTACTACCGCGGCGTCAACCGCTGGGTCGACGTGGAGCTCACCGACGGCGTCGGCGACTTCCGGCTGCTGTCCCGGCCGGCCGTGGACGCGCTGCTGTCCCTGCCGGAGTACAACCGCTTCTCCAAGGGGCTCTTCTCCTGGATCGGCTTCGACACCGTCCACTTCGACTACCGCAACGCCCAGCGCGAGGCGGGCGAGACGAAGTGGAAGTTCGGCTCCCTGCTGAACTACGCCATGGACGGGCTGATCTCCTTCAACAACCGGCCGCTGCGGATCGGAATCTGGGCGGGCGTGTCGCTGGTGGCGCTGACCGTGCTGTACGCCGTGTACGTCGCCGTCAGCGCGATGACCAACGGCATCGACTCGCCCGGTTACGTCACCCTCGTCGCGATCATCACCGGCATCGGCGGCGTTCAGATGATCATGCTGGGGCTGATCGGCGAGTACATCGGCCGCATCTACTACGAGACCAAGCGCCGCCCGCACTTCCTGGTCAAGGAGGCGCACGGCGCGGACCCGCAGGCCCGGCCCGACGCCGCCGGGGTCCGGCCCGCCGCCGGGGTCCAGCCCGACGCCCGCGAGCGCGGAGGCCTGTCCGCCTCGCGCCTCACGGTCTCCGCCGAGCGCGAGGTGCGCTGAACCATGCGCAGCCAGCTCGGCCAGATCCTCCGCTTCGGCCTCGTCGGCGCCGTCAACACCGGCACCTTCTTCGCCATCTACCTGCTGCTGCACCCGTGGATGCCGTACTTCCTGGCCTACACCCTCGCCTTCCTGCTGGCGATGGTCGGTTCGTTCTTCATGAACACGTACTTCACCTACCGGACCAAGCCGACCTGGAAGAAGTTCCTGCTCTTCCCGCTGACCAACATCACGAACTACGTGATCCAGTCCGCCGGGCTCTACGCCCTGGTGACCTGGGCCGGGCTCGACACCCGGATCGCCCCGCTCGTCGCCGCGGTCGTGGCCATCCCGTTCACCTACCTGCTCTCGCGCAAGATCCTCGTCCCGGGCGCGGCCGCCGCGGCCGAGGACCCGGAGCCGGCCCGCAGCGGCTCCGGGGCGTGAGTCCACCGTCGTCCACCGTCTGAAACCCCTGCGCGGGCGCGGCGCACCACCCCGTAGATTGAGGTGGCAGACGTACCGGCAAGGGGCAAGGGGACAGACGTGTCAGCGGCTAGGCAAGGTGTCGTGGACGCCCGCAGGATCGTGGTCAAGGTCGGATCCTCCTCCCTGACCACCGCGGCCGGCGGACTCGACGCCGACCGGGTGGACGCCCTGGTCGACGTACTGGCCAAGGCGCGCAGCGGCGGTGAGAAGGAGATCGTCCTCGTCTCCAGCGGAGCCATCGCCGCCGGGCTCTCCCCGCTCGGCCTGCGCCGCCGCCCCACGGACCTGGCCCGGCAGCAGGCCGCCGCCAGCGTCGGGCAGGGCCTGCTGGTCGCCCGGTACACGGCCTCCTTCGCCCGGTACGGGGTCCGCGTCGGGCAGGTGCTGCTGACCAGCGACGACACCAGCCGCCGCGCCCACTACCGCAACGCGTACCGGACCCTGGACCAGCTCCTGGCCATGGGCGCCCTGCCGGTGGTCAACGAGAACGACACCGTCGCCACGGACGAGATCCGCTTCGGCGACAACGACCGGCTCGCCGCCCTCGTCGCCCACCTGGTCCGCGCCGACCTCCTCGTCCTCCTGTCCGACGTGGACGGCCTCTACGACGGAGACCCGTCGCTGCCCGGCACCACCCGCATCGACGAGGTGCGCGGCCCCGAGGACATCGCGCACGTCTCGATCGGCAGCGCCGGCAAGGCGGGCGTCGGCACCGGCGGCATGGTCACCAAGGTCGAGGCGGCGCGGATCGCGGCCGCGGCCGGCATCCCGGTCGTCCTCACCTCGGCGAGCCAGGCGGCCGACGCCCTGGCGGGCCGGCTCACCGGTACGCACTTCCACGCCACCGGCCGGCGCTCGGCGGACCGGCTGCTGTGGCTCCAGCACGCCTCGACCCCGCAGGGGCACCTGGTCCTGGACGAGGGCGCCGTACGCGCGGTGACCGAGCGTGGCAGCTCCCTGCTGCCCGCCGGGATCGCGGCCGTCGAGGGCGAATTCGTCGCCGGCGACCCGGTGGAACTGCGCGGGCCCGACGGCCGCGCCGTGGCCCGCGGGCTGGTCAACTTCGACGCCAAGGAACTCCCGCAGCTGCTCGGCCGCTCCACCAGGGAGCTGGCGAAGGAACTCGGTCCGGCGTACGAGCGCGAGGTCGTACACCGCGACGATCTGGTCCTGCTGGAGGGCTGAGGTTCGGTAAAACCGCCGCGCGGCGGGCCGGGGACTGGTCAACTGTGAGGGGCGGACAGGCATGGCGCAGACAGGAGGCGGGCTGGTGAGACGAGCGCTGACCAGCATCAGCGGCGGCGGGGACGAAGAGCAGGGCGAAGCCTCCCGGCTCTGGCACGTCACCCTGAGCGTCTCCGGCAAGCCGGCGCCGCTGTCGGAGGTCCGGCGCGGCCTGGAGCAACTGGCGCACGACCACCCCTTCCTCCTGACCAGCCGGTACGCCGACGACCACGCGGAGATCCGGTACTGGGAGGAAGCACGCGACCTCCACGACGCCGCGGCCGTCGCCCTGCGCCTGTGGGGCGAACACCGCTCCTCGGCGCAGCTCCCGCCGTGGGAGATCGTCGGCCTGGAGGTCATCGACCGCGCGACCTACCACCTGCGCGTGGCAGAGGGCTACGGCCCACCCCCGGCGCATCCGGTGGGCGTGCACCCTTATTGACGCGCCGCAGCCTTCTTGACGCGCCGCTCGCACGGCTCGGCCGCGGGCGGCCTCCCCGGCTTCGCGCCGCTGCGCCGGACTCCGTCCGGCGGGTGGCGGGGCGGGGCCACGGGCTGCGCCTTGCGGGCCTGTGCCGCTGCGCGGGGCGGTCCCCTACCCGCCCTTCCACCGTTCCCAGGGACTCCGCCCCTGACCCCGCCCCGGGCTCAGGGGCGCTGCCCCGTCCCCTGACCCCGCCCCTGGGCCCCGTCCCCGGGGCCGGGGCGGAGTTCCCGTTCCGGGGGCTGCGCGCCCTGCGCACCCCTGGCCGGCCCCTCCGGCGTTTGCGGGCGGGGTCCCGGCGGAGCCCCGGGGGAACGGGCGAAGGCGGTGTAGGGGACCACGCCCCGCAGGGCCCACGGCCGGCACCCGCCCCCGGCCCGCACCAGGCGGCGGTCCGGGCCATGGCGGGTCCTGCCGTGCGGTCCGGAGCCCACGCGGGCATCCTGAGGCGGCGCGGGACCCCGGCCGGGGCGGGGCGTCTCGCGGGGTGGAACCCCGTCGGCCCGGGCAGGGGCGGGGACTACCCTGGGCGGCATGACCTCGCTCGACGCCCCCGCCTCGCCCGTGATCGCCACCGCGCAAGCCGCCCGTACCGCCGCCGCGGCCATCGCCCCCCTCCCGCGGTCCGCCAAGGACGCCGCGCTGCTGGCCATCGCGGACGCGCTGGTGGCCCGTACGGCCGAGATCGTCGAGGCCAACGCCACCGACATCGCCAAGGCCCGCGAAGCCGGCACCAGTGAGACCGTCATCGACCGCCTCACCCTCACCCCCGACCGCGTCGCGGCCATCGCGTCCGACGTCCGGGACGTTGCCGCACTCCCCGACCCCGTCGGCGAGGTCGTCCGCGGCTCGACCCTCCCCAACGGGATCGACCTCCGCCAGATCCGCGTCCCGCTCGGCGTCGTCGGCATCATCTACGAGGCCCGCCCCAACGTCACCGTCGACGCCGCCGCCCTCTGCCTCAAGTCCGGCAACGCGGTCCTGCTGCGCGGCAGCTCCTCCGCCTACGCCTCCAACACGGCCCTCGTGGCCATCCTCCGCGACGCCGTCGAAAGCGCCGGCCTGCCCGCCGACGCGATCCAGCTGGTCCCGGGCGAGTCCCGCGACTCCGTCCGCGAGCTGATGCGCGCCCGCGGCCTCGTCGATGTCCTCATCCCGCGCGGCGGCGCCTCCCTCATCAAGACCGTCGTCGAGGAGTCCATCGTCCCGGTCATCGAGACCGGTACCGGCAACTGCCACGTCTACGTGGACGCCCAGGCCGACCTCGACATGGCCGTGGACATCCTCGTCAACTCCAAGGCCCAGCGGCCCTCGGTCTGCAACTCCGCCGAGACCCTCCTCGTCCACCGCGACATCGCCGACGCCTTCCTGCCGCGCGCCCTCGACGCCCTCGCCGACGCCGGCGTCACCGTCCACGGCGACGAGCGGGTCCTCGCGGCCGCCGAGCACTCCAAGGTCAGCGCACTGCCCGCCACCGACGAGGACTGGGCCGCCGAGTACCTCTCGTACGACATCGCCGCCGGGGTCGTGGACTCCCTCGACGACGCCGTCGCCCACATCCGCCGCTGGACCTCCGGCCACACCGAGGCGATCGTCACCACCTCGCAGGCCGCCGCCCGCCGTTTCACCCAGCTGGTCGACTCGACCACGGTCGCCGTAAACGCGTCCACCCGGTTCACGGACGGTGGCCAGTTCGGCTTCGGCGCCGAAATCGGAATCTCCACCCAGAAGCTGCACGCCCGGGGCCCGATGGGCCTTCCGGAGCTGACCTCCACCAAGTACATCGTCACCGGCGACGGTCACGTCCGGTAGTCGGACCCCGCACACCGGGTGGCCGGATTTCGGCTCACACCCTGCCCAAAGCGGTCCCCCCGGTCTACGCTGGTGCTGTGCCGGACGACGTGGGGGGCAAGTTCCCGGACGACGGGGAGCCCGACAACGACGACCGCGGAGGCGCGGATCAGGACTTCGCCTCCGTGGTGTTCGACGAGGACTTCGTCCGGAGCGCCGAGATCCATGAGCCGAGCGCCGCGGAACGCCAGCGGGCCGCGGACCGGGCGCGCGCAGAGGCGGAAGCCGCCCGCGCCGTCGCCGGCGGCTGGACCTCCGACGACGACTACGACGGCTACGGCTACGGCCGCCCCGACGGTTACGGCATCGACGAACCCGGCTGGGAACACGGCCCCGGCTACGCCGAGGGTCCGTACGGGGCCTACGGCGGCGCGCTGCGGCCCTACCGGGGCCGCTCGCCCTGGCTGCGCCCCGTCGCCTGGGTGCTCGCCTTCGTGATGGGCCTCGGCATGGTCGCCCTGGCCTTCAGCGCCGTCTACCGCAGCGCGGCGAGCGACGCGGACCACACGCCCGCGCCCGCCACCACCCCGCTCACGGAAGTCAGCGGCGCCGGAGCGTTTACGTACCCCGTCGGCCGCCAACCCTGAAGGTACGACCCCACTCGCGTCGACCGGAGCTGGGGGCTTCTCTGAAGCGGGGACAGCGGGGAGAAGCAATGGCCGTGCCAGGAGATCCACCCGACGGCACCCCCGACGGCATCGGCGGGGGCGACGAGGAGTTCCGGTCGGACGAGTTCAGGTCGG
The DNA here is from genome assembly GCF_000717915.1 of Streptomyces sp. NRRL S-244. Lineage (GTDB taxonomy): Bacteria > Actinomycetota > Actinomycetes > Streptomycetales > Streptomycetaceae > Streptomyces. The sequence continues at coordinate 34,372 of NZ_JOCX01000017.1, read as the reverse complement.
ACGAGTACCGGTCGGTGGTGTTCGACGAGGACTTCGTCCGGGCTGCCCGGCTCCAGGAGTTCTCCGCCCAGGAGCGCATGGGCGAACACGCACGGGCCGTACGCAGCCGGTCCATCTGGTCCGGCGGCGGGTCCTCCGGGCCCGGGACCAGCACGCCCGGCCGCGGCGCCCGCCAGGGCATGCTGCTCGTGCTGCTCATCGCCGTGGCCTTCGCCGCGGCCGTCTACATGGGCCTGAGCAATCCGACCATGCCCCAGGCCACCGGCCGCACCGATCCGCTGATCAGCACGATCGTGCCGCTCGCCCCCGCCGCCGCCGTACCCGGCGGACGCCCCGTCGACCTGTACGCGAAGAGCCCGGCGGCCGACTACCGCGTCGGGGCGGCCGGGATCAGCCTGCCCGCCGCGCGCCGCACCCACCACTTCACCGAGGGGCAGGTCATCACCGCGCTGTCCATCGCCAAGGACTACCTCGTGCAGTCCTCGCTGGACCCCGACGTGCTCGCCGGGGCCGCCACCCGGCCCGTGCGGATCCTGCTCGACCCCGATCAGCTGGCGCAGTTCGACCGCAGCATGACCTCGCCCTCCGGCGACGGCCGGCACGCCGCCACCGGCTGGCTGGTCCGCTTCGACCCGGGCACGGCCGCCGTGGCCGACACCCGGGTCCGGGTCAGCGGCACCCTCGCCTTCGAGGAGATCTCCGCGGACGTCCTCGAAGTGACCACCGACCACGCCTTCGTGTACGCCGTGCGTCCGGCCACCGGATCCCCCGCCGCCGCCGACGGCGCCTCGCTCTTCACCGTCCGGCGCGAGCTGAGGATGCGCTTCGACTCGGAAGACCTCACGGCCCGCCGCGCGGAGCTGGTCTCGGCCTACGTCATGGCAGGGCCGCAGGACTGCTCCACCGAGCCGGCCGAAGGCTTCCGCCCGGTCCTGGCCGGGGCCGGGCCGACCACGGTCGGCCCGGCCGCGAGCGACCCGTACGCCAGCGGCACCCCGAGGCGCACCGCCGGGCTGTGCGGCGTACTGGCGGCGCCCACGGCCGCCGGGACCGCTCCGGTCAGCCCTGCTCCGTAGCCCCGCCCTTGGCCTCGCCCTTGGCCTCGCCGTTCCCGTTCGAGCCGCCGCCGGCCGCGCCCGTGAACCTGTCGCGCAGCTTGCCGCCGACATCGGCAGCGCCGCCCGCGATGTCGCCGACCAGCTTGAACAGCGGGTCCTTGCTGTTGCGCACCGCGTCCGCGTAGTGCGAGGCCGACTCCCGGAAGGAGTCCGTCACCGAGGTGTCCTTGTCCTCCTCGCGCCGCGGGTAGTGGCCGTCCATGATCCGCTGGTAGTCCCGGTTCTGCGACCACTTCTTCAGCTCGGCCGCCCGCACCGTGGTGAAGGGATGCGTCCGCGGCAGCATGTTGAGGATCTTCAGCACGGAGTCGCGCAGATCGCCGCCCGCCTCGTACTCCTCGGCCTGGGCCAGGAAGGAGTCCACGTTCATCTCGTGGAGGTGGTTGCCGCCCGCGAGCTTCATCAGGCCGCGCATCGAGGCGGTCACGTCCTGCCCGACCAGCAGCCCCGCCCGGTCCGCCGACAGCTCCGACTTGCGGAACCACTCGCGCAGCGCGGTCACGATGGCCATGATCGCCACATTGCCCAGCGGGATCCACGCGACCTTCAGCGACAGCGTCGTCAGGAACAGCAGGATCGTGCGGTACACCGCGTGCCCCGACAGGGCGTGGCCCACCTCGTGGCCCACGACCGCCCGCATCTCCTCCTCGTCGAGCAGCTCGACCAGGGCCGTCGTCACCACGATGATCGGCTCGTCCAGCCCGATGCACATCGCGTTCGGCCTCGGGTCCTGCTGCACGTACATCTGCGGGACCTTCTCCAGGTCCAGGATGTAACAGGCGTCGCGGAGCATCTCGTACAGGTGAGGGAACTGGGTCTCGCCCACCCGGACGGAATCCGACAGGAAGAGCAGGCGCAGGCTCCGCTCCGGAAGCAGTCCGCTCAAGGCCTTGAACACGGTGTCGAACCCGGTCAGCTTGCGCAGCGCCACCAGCGCCGAGCGGTCCGCCGGATGCTCGTACGCGCGCGAGGAAATACCGGGGAACCTCCTGCGGTCCCTCGCCGGCACCTTCTCGAACCCGGTCTCCGTCATAACGCCCTCCCCCTTGATCGGCCTGAGTGCTCCTGCGTCTATCCTCTCCAACGCCTGAGTCGGCGTGAGCGTGCCCCAGGCCCCCGCATACGATGTGAGCGAAGTCTCCGCTCGCTCCCCGACTCGATAGGTATCTGCCTGATGAGCCTCTCCTCCACCGCCCACAACCTGGTCGTTCTCGCGTCGGAGGGCGCCGAGCAGCACGGCGGCAACCACGACAGCCTGAACCCGTACCTGACCGGCGGCGGCGCACTGTTCATCCTGCTCCTGATGCTCTGGGTGACCACGCGCCTGAACCGCGACCGCTGAACCGGTCGTCGCGCACCCGCTCGATCGCGGGTCGGCACCGCTCCGCCGGGCCAGTAGGCTCTGCGCTCATGGGAGAGCAGGAGATGCCTACCGGCCCGGTCAAGCGCCGGCTCGGCGTGATGGGCGGGACATTCGACCCGATCCACCACGGACACCTGGTGGCCGCCAGCGAAGTGGCCGCCCTGTTCCACCTCGACGAGGTGATGTTCGTACCGACCGGCCAGCCGTGGCAGAAGTCGCAGCGCGCCGTGTCCCCCGCCGAGGACCGCTATCTGATGACGGTCATCGCGACGGCCTCGAACCCCCAGTTCTCGGTGAGCCGCATCGACATCGACCGCGGCGGGCCGACGTACACGATCGACACCCTGCGTGATCTGAGCGCCCTCAACGAAGACGCCGACCTCTTCTTCATCACCGGTGCCGACGCCCTCGCCCAGATCCTGACCTGGCGCAACGCCGACGAGCTCTTCTCGCTCGCCCACTTCATCGGGGTCACCCGGCCGGGCCACGTGCTCAGCGACGACGGGCTCCCCGAGGACGGCGTCTCCCTGGTCCAGGTGCCCGCGCTGGCGATTTCGTCCACGGACTGCCGCACCCGGGTCGCCCAGGGGGATCCTGTCTGGTATTTGGTGCCCGACGGTGTGGTGCGCTACATCGACAAGCGTGAGCTGTACCGGGGAGCCTGAGCTTCCGGAGAGAGGGGCCCCGCGGTGAACGACCGACAGGAGCCGTACGACCCGTACGCCGCACAGGAGCAGCAGCTCCTCGGCTACGACCCGTACGGGCGGCCGGTGTACGGCCAGGTGCCCGCGCAGCCCGCCCCCGGGCAGCAGTACGAGCAGGCGTACGAGCAGCAGCAGTACGGCTACGACCCCCAGGGCTACGGCCAGCAGGCGCAGCAGGCGTACTACCCGCAGCAGCAGCCGCAGCAGCCGGCCGCCCCGGAGTACGGGCAGCAGGCGTACCCGCAGGCCCCGGCCTACGGGTACGACACGCAGCAGACCGGGCAGTGGATCCCGCAGCAGGCCGCCCCCGAGCCCGCCGCTCCCGCCCCGGCCCCCGCGGCCGAGCCGGAGCCGCCGCGCCCCGACCGGGTCCCCGAACCGCGCCGGCCCGAGGGCGGGCCGTCCGACCCGGACTACCGCACCGAGCAGTTCGCGTTCATCGACCAGCCGGACGAGGACTCCGAGGACGTCATCGACTGGCTCAAGTTCACCGAGAGCCGGACCGAGCGCCGCGAGGAGGCCCGCCGTCGCGGCCGCAACCGGGTGGTCGCCCTGATCGTCGTCCTCGCGCTCTTCGTCGTCGCCGGCGTCGGCTACCTCTGGTACGCGGGCAAGCTGCCGTTCCTCGACGGCCCCGGCCAGAAGAAGGGCGCGGCGGCCGCCGCCGGACCGCAGAAGCGCGACATGATCGTCGTCCACCTGCACAACACCAAGAAGGGCGGCACCTCCACGGCGCTGCTCGTCGACAACGTCACCACCAAGAAGGGCGCCACCGTCCTGCTGCCGAACACCCTCGGCGTCGCGAAGGACGACGGCACCGGCACGGCCCTCGGCAAGGCGGTCGAGGAGGGCGGCCTCGGGGTACGGGACTCCCTCGACTCGATGCTCGGCACCCACATCGGCGGCACCTGGCGCCTGGACACCCCCTTCCTGGAGAACCTGGTCGAGCTGGTCGGCGGCATCGAGACCGACACCGACGTCGCGATCCCGGCCGACGACGCCGCCAAGATCCCGGCCGTGGGGCAGGGCCCGAAGCAGCACCTCAGCGGTGCGATGGCCGTCGCGTACGCCACGTACCGCGGCCAGGGCGAGCCCGAGGCCAAGCAGCTGGACCGGCTCGGCAAGGTGCTCTACGGGGTGCTGCGCAAGGTTCCAGGAGACGCGAAGGCGGCGACCGTCACCGTCGAGAGCATGGGCCAGATCCTCGACCCCTCCCTGAACGCCCAGACCCTCGGCACCCTGCTGGCCAAGCTGGGCGAGCACGCCAAGGAGGGCGCGTACCGCACGGACGTCCTCGCGGTGAAGCCGGACGGCACGCTCACCGACGACGCCAACAAGAACGTCGTCAAGGAGGTGCTCGGCGGCAGCTTCACGGCGGCCCAGCCCGGCACCGCGCCGCGCGTCGGCCTGAAGGACGCCACCGGCGACGAGAAGACGCAGGTCGCGGCGAAGGCCGCGCTGCTGAACGGCGGCTACACCTTCGTGGACGGCGGTAAGGCCGACAAGACCCAGCCCGCCACACAGATCACGTACCAGGACGACGCGCAGCGGACCAAGGCGGTCGACGTGGCCAAGACGCTGGGCTTGCCGGAGACCGTCGTGAAGAAGGGCGAGAACGCGGTGAACGCCGACGTCGTGGTGACCCTGGGCAAGGACTACAAACCGTCCTGACCAGGCCCGGGCCGGGCCTGACCCGGCCCTCGGGCGGTGCCCCGGCCCGCGCGGGCCGCTGCGCGCGGGCGGGGTCGGCGGTACATGAGACCCTTGTATGGATCTGCCCGCCAACCCGAAAGCATGGCCAGTGACCGCCACGGACCGCTCCATCGAGCTCATCACCGCCGCCGCCCAGGCCGCGGCCGACCGGCTCGCGCACGACATCATCGCGTACGACGTCAGCGACGTGCTGTCGATCACCGACGCCTTCCTGCTCGCCTCGGCGCCCAACGACCGCCAGGTCAAGTCGATCGTCGACGAGATCGAGGAGCGCCTGCTCAAGGAGCTCGGCGCCAAGCCGGTGCGCCGCGAGGGCGACCGCGACGCCCGCTGGATCCTGCTCGACTACATCGACATCGTCGTCCACGTGCAGCACAGCGAGGAGCGGGTCTTCTACGCGCTGGAGCGCCTGTGGAAGGACTGCCCCGAGATCGAGCTGCCCGAGGACGCCAAGCTCACCAAGGGCAAGGCGGAGGAGCACGCCAAGCTGCGCGAGGCGGCGGGCGACGAGGACCTGGACGGTGATCTGTTCTGAGCGCGACCGCCACCCGCAAGACGGGCCGGAAGATCGTTCTCTGGCGGCACGGCCAGACCTCGTGGAACCTGGAGCGCCGCTTCCAGGGCTCCACGGACATCGAGCTGACCGAGACGGGTGTGGCGCAGGCGCGCCGCGCCGCCCGGCTGCTCGCCTCCCTGAAGCCGGCCGCCATCGTCGCCTCGGACCTACGGCGGGCGTCCGCCACGGCCGCCGAGCTGGCCGCCGTCACGGGCCTGCCGGTGACGCACGACGCCGCGCTGCGCGAGACGTATGCCGGTGAGTGGCAGGGCCTCACGCACGAAGAGATCATCGCGAAGTACGGCGAGCAGTACGCGGCGTGGAAGCGCGGCGAGCCCGTCCGACGCGGCGGCGGCGAGCTGGAGACCGAGGTCGCCGACCGGGCGGCGCCGGTGGTGCTGGAGCACGCCGGCCGGCTGCCGGACGGCGGCACGCTCGTCGTGGTCAGCCACGGCGGAACCATCCGTACGACGATCGGCCGGCTGCTGGGCCTGGACGCGTACGACTGGGAGGGCCTGGGCGGGCTCTCCAACTGCTGCTGGTCCGTCCTCGGCGAGGGCGCCCGCGGCTGGCGTCTGATGGAGCACAACGCCGGCACGCTGCCGGAACCGGTGCTCGGCGACGACGACTGAGCCCGCCTCAGGGCGGCTCCCACCCGGATTTCACTTTCCGGCTGGTCACAGGCTAGAGTTCTTCTTGTTCGCAGCGCGGAACACCGGAAACGGGGGGAGCGCGGCGGAGAGCGGGGCTATAGCTCAGTTGGTAGAGCGCCTGCATGGCATGCAGGAGGTCAGGAGTTCAATTCTCCTTAGCTCCACAATCAGGATCCCGTCCCCAACAGGGGGCGGGATCCTTCCGTTTGTTCCTTCGGTGCCTGCTGACCTGCCCCGTACCCGCGTGGCAGAATCGGGACCGCCGGAGGGGGAGTCGACGGCCCGACGTGGGAGGGAGTCGCTGACGGATGGGTGCACACCGGCGGCGGTGCGACTGGTGCAACAACGGCACGCCGATCGTGCGGGACATGGACCCGGTCAACCCCGACTACCAGTACTGGTGCGAGGAATGCGCGCGGGCGCTGATCATAAAAGGCGACCCGATCGAGACGTACCGCGAGCTGGAAGGGGAGCCGATCTACGGGCGGCTGCTCGACGAGCACTGCACGCTCAAGCGGTTCTACCAGTTCGCGAGAGCGTAGCGACGGGGTACGGGACCGCGCAGTCGCAGCACGGAAGACGGGTGAACCGGGCGAAATCGAGCGCCCGGAAACCGATTTTTGGACCTGGGCCATGACCGTGTAATGTTCTCGATGTCGCCAGGGGGAACCGGCAAGGGAAACCGAGCAGGGGCCCGGCGGCAGAGAAGCAAGGGGCTATAGCTCAGTTGGTAGAGCGCCTGCATGGCATGCAGGAGGTCAGGAGTTCAATTCTCCTTAGCTCCACAGAAGAGAAGCGGGCCACCCGGATCGGGTGGCCCGCTTCTCGTTGTGCGGAACGGTCGAGCGGCGGTCTGGGCCGCTGCGGTACCCTGGCGCCATGCGTGCCGTACGCCTTCTGCTTACCGAGCCGCGCTGATCAGTACCGACCCTCCGAGACGGTCGGCATCGGCGCGGCGTCCCCTCCTGTGCGAGGGGTTTTTTCGTTTGGGCAGGCAGAGACGGCAGAGACGATCGATGGAGCTTCAGAAATCATGAGCGAGACGAACACCCCGGCCCCCGAGGCGGCCGAGGCGCACCGTTACACGGCTGCCATGGCCGCCGACATCGAGGCACGCTGGCAGGACGTATGGGACGCGCAGGGCACGTACGAGGCCCCGAACCCGACCGGTGACCTGGCCGGCGACGCGGCGCTCGTCGCGCGCCCCAAGAAGTTCATCATGGACATGTTCCCGTACCCGTCCGGTGCGGGCCTGCACGTCGGCCACCCGCTGGGGTACATCGCCACCGACGTCTTCGCCCGTCACCAGCGGATGAGCGGCCACAACGTCCTGCACACCCTGGGCTTCGACGCCTTCGGCCTGCCGGCCGAGCAGTACGCCGTGCAGACCGGCACGCACCCGCGCGTCTCCACCGAGGCGAACATCGAGAACATGAAGGTCCAGCTGCGCCGGCTGGGCCTGGGCCACGACAAGCGCCGCTCGTTCGCGACGATCGACCCGGACTACTACAAGTGGACCCAGTGGATCTTCCTGCAGATCTACAACTCCTGGTACGACGCGGACGCGGCCAAGGCCCGCCCGATCGCCGAGCTGGTCGCCGCCTTCGAGGACGGCTCCCGTGAGGTCCCCGGGGGCCGCTCCTGGGCCGCGCTGACCGCGGGCGAGCGGGCCGACGTACTGAACGAGTACCGGCTGGCGTACGCCTCGGACGCGCCCGTCAACTGGTGCCCCGGGCTGGGCACCGTACTGGCCAACGAGGAGGTCACCGCGGACGGCCGCTCCGAGCGCGGCAACTTCCCGGTCTTCAAGGCCAAGCTGAGCCAGTGGAACATGCGGATCACCGCCTACGCGGACCGCCTGCTGGACGACCTGGACGCGCTGGACTGGCCCGAGGCCATCAAGCTGCAGCAGCGCAACTGGATCGGCCGCAGCGAGGGCGCGCGCGTCGACTTCGCGGTCGGCGACGACGCCATCACCGTGTTCACCACGCGCCCCGACACCCTGTTCGGCGCCACCTACATGGTGCTGGCGCCCGAGCACGGGCTGGTCGAGAAGATCGTCCCGGCCGCCTGGCCCGAGGGCACGCACCAGCTGTGGACCGGCGGCGCCGCGACCCCCGGCGAGGCCGTGGACGCGTACCGCAGGCAGGCCGCCGCGAAGTCGGACGTCGAGCGCCAGGCCGAGGCCAAGGACAAGACCGGTGTCTTCACCGGCGCGTACGCGGTCAACCCGGTCAGCGGCGACCTGGTCCCGGTCTTCATCGCGGACTACGTGCTGATGGGCTACGGCACCGGCGCCATCATGGCCGTCCCGGCGCACGACGGCCGCGACTTCGAGTTCGCGCGCGCCTTCGAGCTGCCGATGCGCTGCGTCGTGGAGCCCTCGGACGACCGCGACGCCGACCCGGCGGAGTGGGAGGACGCGTTCTCCTCGTACGACGGCACCATCGTGAACTCGACCGGCGAGGGCGTCTCCCTGGACGGCCTGGGCGTCGTCGAGGCGAAGGCCGCCATCACGGCCTGGCTGGCCGAGCGGGGCATCGGCGAGGGGACGGTCAACTTCCGGCTGCGCGACTGGCTGTTCAGCCGCCAGCGCTACTGGGGCGAGCCCTTCCCGATCGTCTACGACGAGGACGGCGTCGCGCACGCGCTGCCCGCCTCGATGCTGCCGCTGGAACTGCCCGAGGTCGAGGACTACTCGCCGCGCACCTTCGAGCCGGACGACGCCACGTCGAAGCCGGAGACCCCGCTGTCGCGGAACGAAGAGTGGGTCAACGTCGAGCTGGACCTGGGTGACGGGCGCGGGGTGCGCTCGTACCGCCGCGAGACCAACACCATGCCCAACTGGGCCGGTTCCTGCTGGTACGAGCTGCGCTACCTGGACCCGAACAACGCCTCGGCGCTGGTGGACCCGGCGATCGAGCAGTACTGGATGGGTCCGCGCGAGGACGCGCCGCACGGCGGCGTCGACCTGTACGTGGGAGGCGCCGAGCACGCGGTGCTGCACCTGCTGTACGCGCGCTTCTGGTCGAAGGTGCTGTTCGACCTGGGCCACGTCTCCTCGGCCGAGCCGTTCCACAAGCTGTTCAACCAGGGCATGATCCAGGCGTACGCCTACACCGACGCGCGCGGTGTGTACGTCCCGGCGGCCGAGGTCGAGGAGCGCGACGGCGGCTACTTCCACCAGGGCGAGCCGGTCAAGCGCGAGCACGGCAAGATGGGCAAGTCCCTGAAGAACGCCGTCACGCCGGACGAGATCTGCGAGGAGTACGGCGCGGACACCCTGCGCCTGTACGAGATGGCGATGGGTCCGCTGGACGTCTCGCGTCCGTGGGACACCCGGGCCGTGGTGGGCCAGTACCGGCTGCTGCAGCGCCTGTGGCGCAACATCGTGGACGAGGAGTCCGGCGCGGTCACCGTCGTGGACGGCGAGCCGGGCGAGGACACCCTGCGGGCGCTGCACAAGGCCATCGACGGGGCCGGTGCGGACATGGCGGGGCTGCGCTTCAACACCGCCATCGCGAAGATCACCGAGCTGAACAACTTCCTGACCAAGGCCAAGGCCGGCCGCCCGCTGGAGCGCTCGGTCGCGGAGCGGCTGGTGCTGCTGATCGCCCCGCTGGCCCCGCACATCGCGGAGGAGCTGTGGCACCGCCTGGGCCACACCGACTCGGTGGTCCACCAGGACTTCCCGGTCGCGGACCCGGCGTACGTCGTGGACGAGAGCGTGACCTGCGTGGTCCAGATCAAGGGCAAGGTCAAGGCCCGTCTGGAGGTGCCGCCGGCGATCTCCGAGGGTGACCTGGAGAAGCTGGCGCTGGCCGACGAGGCGGTCGTGGCGGCGCTGGGCGGAGCGGAGATCCGCAAGGTGATCGTGCGCGCGCCGAAGCTGGTGAACATCGTCGTGTGACGCGTGATGTGTGACGTGTGAGGTATGACCCTGGTGACCTTGGTCTAGGGGTTGTCCCGTACGGGCAGGTTGGGGGTCCGATTGGAACCCCTGGCCTGCCCGTGGCGTTTACGGTGGAGGGGACGGAGACGGCAGGGGAAGGGAGCCTCTCATGGAGGCGGGCGCGTTGATCATCATCTTTGCCCTGTTGGTGCTGTTCGCCTTCCTGGGGCTGGGTGCCTGGGCGACCGTGAAGGCGGTCGGTGCGGCGAAGCGCGGCGTGGACCGCACGATCACGCAGGCCCGCCGGACCGTGGAGGACACCGCGCTGCGGGCGAAGAGCTTCGGGCAGGTGGGCGTGGCGGGGGCGCTGGCGCAGCTGCGCCTGGACCTGCGGACGTCGATGCGGGCCACGCAGCAGGCGCTGTACCAGGGGGTCCAGGCGGATGCCTCGCTGAAGGAGTCGATCGGGCTGTTCGAGCGGCTGAGCGCGCACGGGTACGAGCTGGACGACGAGCTGAAGCGGCTGGAGCTGGAGCCGGACCGGGGGCGGATCGGCGCGATGCTGCCCGAGCTGAAGGAACGGACCGCCAAGATCACGGAGGCGGCGGATTCGCTGCGGTGGGCCGCCCGCGACCGGGCGCGGCGCTTCGCGGAGGACGACCTGTCGGCGCTGTCGGCGCAGATCGAGGTCGAGTCGGGGGCGCTGCGGGACTGGTCCCGGGAGTCGGTGGACGAGCTGGCGGCGGCGGCCGCGGCGTGGGACGCACAGCAGCCGCCCGCGGGGTCCGCAGGGTCCGCGGGGCGTTCCGGCTCCGCCGGGTCCCCCGCAGGGCGGGCTCCGGAGCCCCCGGCGGCCCTGAATCCGAAGCCCCCGCAGACCGGGTATCCGTGGCAGAAGGCGCCGCGGCCGGAAACGACGACCTGAGCCGCGGGCGCTGAGCGGCGGCCCGCGGGCGCTGAGCGGCGGCCTCGCGACACCCTTCCCGTCCCCCTGGCCAGGGGTCGGGCTGCCGTCGTGCCCCCACGGGCGGTAACCTCCGGCTCATGTCCCGCCATGTCGCGATCGTCACCGATTCCACGGCCTACCTGCCCCAACCGGCCATGACGCGGCACGGAATCACCTCCGTCCCGCTGACCGTGGTCCTCGGCGACGAGGCCCTCGAGGAGGGCACCGAGATCTCGGCCCGCAGCCTCGCCCTGGCGCTGCAGAAGCGCCGCCCGGTCACGACCTCCCGGCCCAGCCCGGAAGAGTTCGTACGGGCCTACCAGGAGGCCGCGGAGGCCGGCGCGACCGGCATCGTCAGTCTCCACCTGTCCGCCGAGTTCTCCGGCACCTACGACGCCGCCGTCGTCGCCGCCAAGACCGCCCCGGTGCCCGTCCGCGTCGTCGACACCGGCATGGTCGCGATGGCCCTCGGGTTCTGCGCCCTCGCCGCCGCCGAGGTGGCCGAAGCCGGAGGTTCCGTCGACGAGGCCGTGGCCGCCGCCGAGAAGCGGGCCGCCGACATGTCCGCGTACTTCTACGTCGACACCCTCGACTACCTGCGCCGCGGCGGCCGCATCGGGGCCGCCCAGGCCCTCCTCGGCTCGGCCCTCGCCGTCAAGCCGCTGCTCACCCTGCAGGGCGGGCGGATCGAGATGCTGGAGAAGGTGCGCACGGCCTCGAAGGCCATCGCCCGCCTGGAGGAGCTGGCCGTGGAGCGGGCCGGGGCGGGCAGCGTCGACGTGGCGGTGCACCACCTCGCGGCGCCCGAGCGGGCCGAGAAGCTCGCGCAGCGGCTGCGCGAACGCATCCCCGGCCTGGTCGAACTGCACGTCAGCGAGGTCGGCGCGGTGATCGGCGCGCACACGGGGCCGGGGCTGCTGGCGGCGGTCGTCTCACCCCGCTGATCACCGGAACGAGTGGCGGAGTTATCCACAACGGCTGGGATTTCCACCGGAATTGATAAGTCCGAACTGGGGTCGGGATTCGCCCCTACCGTCGTGCCATGACTCTTCGCACACGTATCTCGCCCTCCTCCGGAGCCACCAGCGGTCCCGGCCGGTCCCGTCTCTCGGACGGGCGACTGCGCCACCGCCGGGGGCGTCCGCGCCCGCACCACCCCGAGCCGGCCGCGGTGCGCCGCCGGGCCGAAGCCCTGCTCGGCGGCGCGGGCGGGCCGCCGTCGCCGCTGCCATCGCCGTCATCGCCTCCGCCGTCGACGCTGCCATCGTCGCTGCCTCCGCCTCCGCCGTCGCCGTCGCCGTCGCCTGAGGCGGTGCCGGGGGCGCCGCCGGGCCCGGGGACCGGCATCCGGTCCGTGGCCGACCCGCCGCCCGGCGAGACCCCGGTGGGGAGCCCGCGGTCCGGGCAGGCCCCGCTGTCCGGGGGAGCCGTGCTGAGGCTCGCCGTGCGGGAGCGGCTGCCGGGGTGGCTGCAGGCCCGGTGTGCGGTGGAGCCGCGCACGGTGGCCGCCGTGGGGGTGGTGCTGGCCGCCGCCGTCGCCTTCGGGGCGCAGCAGTTCTGGACCGCCCGGCCGCAGCCGGTGACCGCGCCCGCGGTGGTCACCCCGGCGTCGGCACCGGCGCCCGCCCCGGCGCCGAGCCCTGGGCCCCCCGCCGCTGATGGAGGTGCCGGTACGCGGATCGTGGTGGACGTCAGCGGCAAGGTGCGTGACCCCGGTGTGCGGCGGCTGCCCGCCGGGTCGAGGGTCGAGGACGCGCTGGCCGCCGCGGGGGGAGTGCGGCCCGGTACGGATGTCAGCGGGATCAACCGGGCCCGGGTGCTGGTCGACGGCGAGCAGGTGGTGGTGGGCGCCCCGGCGCAGCCCGCCGTGGGCGGTCCGGGTTCCGGCGCCGGTCCGGGCAGGGGTGCCGGAGGCGCTGCCGGGCCGCTGAGTCTCGGCACGGCCACCGTGGAGCAGCTGGACGGCCTGCCCGGGGTCGGCCCGGTGCTGGCGCAGCACATCGTGGAGTTCCGGACGGCCCGCGGCGGCTTCCGCTCGGTGGAGGAGCTCCGGCAGGTCGACGGCATCGGTGAGCGGCGGTTCGCCGATCTGCGCAAGCTGGTCCGGCCGTGAAGCGCCCCGAGGGGCCGGGCCCGCTGGATCTGCGCCTGGTCGTGCCGGCGCTGGCCGCCTGGGCGGCGGCGGCCCTCGCCCTCGACGCACCGGCCGGGGTGGCCGCCGCCGGGGCCGGGCTCGGGGTCCTCGGCGCGGGGCTGCTGCTCCTGGCCGCCTGCCGGCGTCCGGAGTCGCTGTGGCGGATCGGCACGGCCGCGGCCGCCGCCCTGCTCTGCGCGGCCGCCGGGGCCGGGGTGGCGGGCCTCCAGCGGGCCGAGGCGCGGGCCGGGCCGGTCCTGGGGCTCGCCGGGGAGCACGCCCGGGTGCTCGCCGAGCTCACCGTCGGTTCCGACCCGCGGTCCGCCCGCGGCGGGAGCGGCCCGCCCGTGGTGGTCCTGGACGCGGTGCTGACCCGGGTGACCGGGCCCGACGGCGCGCAGACCCGGGTCGAGACCCCCGTACGGGTGCTGGCCGGGCATCCGCAGTGGGCCCGGCTGCAACCCTCCACCCGGGTCGCGGTCGTCGTCCGGCTGGCCCCGGGCCGGGCCGGGGAGCGGGCCGTGGCGCTGCTGCGCCCCGCGGGGGACACCCCGCCGCGGGTGACGGGCGGGCCCGACACCCTCCAGCGGATCGCCGGGAGGCTGCGGGCCGGGCTGCGCGAGGCCACCGAGGGGCTCGCCCCGGACGCCCGGGCCCTGCTGCCGGGGCTGGTCGTCGGGGACACCTCCCGGGTGCCGACCGACCTGGACGAGGCGTTCCGGGCCACCGACCTGCTGCATCTGCTGGCCGTGTCGGGGTCCAACCTGACGGTGGTGCTGTTCCTGCTCATCGGCCCGGCCGCCGCCGCGCAGCGCGCCGAGCGGGGCGGGCTGGCACCCCGCCTCGGGCTGTCCCTGCGGGCGACGGCCCTGTGCGGGACGGCGCTGACCCTGGCGTTCGTGGTGGTGTGCCGGCCGGAGCCGAGCGTGCTGCGGGCCGCGGCCTGCGGGGCGATCACCCTGCTGGCCATCGCCACCGGCCGGCGCAGATCCCTGATCCCCGCCCTGGCGGCCGCCGTCCTGCTGCTGGTGCTCTACGATCCGTGGCTCTCCCGCAGCCCCGGCTTCCTGCTCTCGGTCCTGGCCACCGGGTCCCTGCTCACGCTGGGCCCGCGCTGGAGCGAAGCCCTGCGGCGGCGCGGGATGCGGCCCCGGCTCGCCGGGGCGCTCGGTGCCGCCGCGGCCGCCCAGGCGGTCTGTGCGCCCGTGGTCGCCGTGCTCTCGGCCCGGGTGAGCCTGGTCGCGGTGCCCTGCAATCTGCTCGCCGAGCTCGCGGCGGGCCCGGCGACCGTGCTCGGCTTCGCGGCGCTCGCGGCGGCCCCGCTGTGCATGCCCGTCGCCGAGCTGCTCGCGCGGTGCGCGGGGGTGCCGGCCGGGTGGATCGCGGGCGTGGCCCGGGCCGGGGCACGGCTGCCGGGCGCGGAGCTGGCCTGGCCGGGCGGGCTCACCGGGGGGCTGCTGCTGGCCGCCGCCACCCTGGCCGTCGCCGGGCTCGGCGCACGGATCCGGCACCGGCCGTGGGTGTGCTCCGCACTGGCCGTGCTGCTGCTCCTGGCCGTACTGCGGCCGCCGCAGTTGACCCGTACGCTCACCCGCTGGCCGCCGCCCGACTGGAGTTACGTGCAGTGCGCGGTGGGCCAGGGCGACGCCGCCGTGCTCGCCGTCGGCCCGGGCACGGCCGTCGTGGTGGACGCCGGCCCGGAGCCGGGCCCGGTGGACGCGTGCCTGACCGCCCTCGGGGTGCGCCGGGTGCCGCTGCTCCTGCTGACGCACTTTCACGCCGACCACGTCGGCGGCCTGTCCGGGGTGCTGCGAGGCCGGGCCACGGGTGTGATTCAGGCCACCACGCTGGAAGAGCCGACCGCTCAGGCCGAGTTCGTCCGGCGGACCGCGGCGGCGGCGCACGTACCCGTCGTGGCGGCTTCGGCGGGCGAGCGGCGGCGGGCCGGGCCGCTGGACTGGCAGGTGCTGTGGCCCTCGCCCGGCGGCCCGCGGCCGGAGGGGCCCAACGACGCCAGCGTCGCCCTGCTGGTCCGCTCCGCGGGTCTGACCCTCCTGCTGCTCGGAGATCTCGAACCGCCTTCGCAGGAAGCCCTCTTGAGGGCTCATCCGGATCTGGGTCCGGTCGACGTCCTCAAGGTCGCCCACCACGGTTCCGCCCATCAGGACCCCGGCCTCCAGGACCGGATCCGGCCCCGGCTCGCGCTCGTCCCGGTCGGCGAGGGCAACCGCTACGGGCACCCCGCGCCGGGCACGCTCGCCCGGCTGCGGGCCATGGGTACGACGGTGCTGCGCACCGATACCGACGGTTCGATCGCCGTGGCCGGGAGCGGCCCGGGGATGCGGGCGTTCCCCTCACGTCGTCGGCGGCGCCGACACGGGCATACCGGACACCGCCTTTCCGTTTGCCCGCAACCCGACAGCATGATCGAATGCGTCTTCGCCAGAGCGGTACAAGTCCACACAGCACGGGGGTGCATCAACCATGTTCGGTCGCCGAAGGGGGATGGAGACGGCCGGAAGCGCCGGTCAGCACACATCCGCGACACTGACGCTGCCTCATACGGCGCGGCTGCTCAGCTGTCGTGTCCTCGATACGGTCCACCAGCCGGTCAGACAGGCCAGGTTCGAGGTGACCGACCCGATCGGCCGGCGCATCGTCAGCGGCGAGACCGACCCGTACGGCGGGTTCACCGCGGCCGTGCCGGAGGGCGAGTACCGGCTCTCCGTCACCGCCGAGGGGTACGCGCCGTTCCACGGGGCGACGCTGGTGGGGGACCCGGCGCAGCCCGGGACCGGGGAGATCGTCCTCGACGCGGTGGAGCCGCCGCTGCTGCCGGCGCCGGGCCACTGGGAGCTCGACCCGGCGCATTCGTCCATCGCCTTCACCGCGCAGCACATCGGCTTCGCCAAGATCCGCGGCCGGTTCAACACCTTCGCCGGCGGGGTGCGGATAGCCGACCGCATGGAGGACTCCTCCATGCACGTGATCATCGACGCGGCGAGCATCGACACCGGCATGCGGATGCGGGACGACCACCTGCGGTCCGGCGACTTCCTGGACGCGGCCCGGCATCCGACGGTCGAGTTCTACAGCGAGCGGTTCATCCACCGCAGCGGCAGCCGCTGGGCCGTCGCGGGCGCCCTGACCCTGCACGGGGTCAGCCGCTCGGTGACGCTGGACACCGAGTACCTGGGCCTCGGCACCGGGTTGGAGGGCGAACCGCGCGCGGCCTGCCGGGCGACCGCCGAACTGCACCGCGAGGACTTCAGCCTGAATTGGCAGTCGGTACTGGCCCAGGGGATAGCGGCGATCGGTTCGAGCGTGGAAGTGGTGCTGGACGTACAGATCGTGCACAAGGCCTAGCAGCGGCCCGCAGGGGGTTCCGGGGGCTACGGGGCTTCCAGCCAGCCCTCGTACTCGGCGGCGAGGCCGTCCAGCACCGTGGCGTCGAGCCGTTCCTGCGGGTCCTCGACGACCACCAGCCATTGGGCGTCCTCGGCGTCGTCCTCACCGGCGAGGGCGTCGCGCAGCAGCTGAGGCTCCTCGGGCAGGCCGAAGCGGTCGACCGCCTCCTGGGCCACCTCCTCGGCGGCGTCGCGGTCGGGCAGCACCAGTACATGTCGCACGTTCACCCGGCCATTCTCGGGGATGCGGTGGGGGCGGCCGCGGTGCGGGGGGCTGTCAGTGCGGCGTGGGATGCTGGACGCGATGGCCACCAGGAAGAACTCCACCGACGATCCGCTCGCCCCGCTCACCCTCGCGGTGGGGCAGGAGGACCTGCTGCTCGACCGCGCCGTACGGGAGGTGGTGGCGGCCGCCCGGGCCGCCGACGCCGACACGGACGTGCGCGACCTCGCACCCGAGCAGCTCCAGCCCGGCACGCTCGCCGAGCTGACCAGTCCCTCGCTCTTCTCCGAGCGCAAGGTGCTGGTCGTACGCAATGCGCAGGACCTGTCCGCGGACACGGTCAAGGAGGTCAAGGCGTACCTCGCAGCGCCGTTCGAGGAGATCACCCTCGTGCTCCTCCATGCGGGCGGGGTCAAGGGCAAGGGGCTGCTGGACGCGGCCCGCAAGGCCGGGGCCCGGGAGATCGCCTGCCCGAAGATGACGAAGGCGGCGGACCGGCTGGCGTTCGTGCGGGGCGAGTTCCGCACGTTGGGCCGGTCGGCGACCCCGGAGGCGTGCCAGACGCTGGTCGACGCGATCGGGAGCGATCTGCGGGAGCTGGCGAGTGCCGCCGCGCAGCTGTGCGCGGACGTCGAGGGCACGATCGACGAGGCCGTGGTCGGCCGGTACTACACGGGCCGGGCCGAGGCCTCCAGCTTCACGGTCGCCGACCGGGCGGTCGAGGGGCGGGCGGCGGAGGCCCTCGAAGCCTTGCGGTGGTCGCTGTCCACGGGGGTGGCGCCGGTGCTGATCACCAGCGCGCTCGCGCAGGCGGTGCGTGCCATCGGCAAGCTGGCCTCGGCCCCGCGCGGGGCCCGCCCTGGCGACCTCGCCCGGGACCTCGGGATGCCGCCCTGGAAGATCGACCGGGTCCGCCAGCAGATGCGGGGCTGGTCGGCGGACGGCGTCGCGGACGCCCTGCGGGCCGTGGCCGCGGCCGACGCCGGCGTCAAGGGCGGCGGCGACGACCCGGAGTACGCCCTGGAGAAGGCGGTCGTGGCCGTGGCCCGCGCAGCGCGCCCCCAGCGCCGGTAGCCCCCGGCTGGCCCGGCCTGTGAGAGCCGGCCAGCCGGCCGTCCCGGGCCGTCCCGGGCAAGGCGAAGGCCCCGGGGGCCGCCCTGGGGAAGGGTGGCTCTCGGGGCCTTCGTTACTTCTTGTTGCACCGCACCCGCGTGGCGAACGCTTCGTGTGCGGCGCGGGGGCCGGTCAGGAGCGGGAGAGAGGGCCCGCTGGGTCCGTTCCGGCGATCACATCAGAGCTCAGCCCTGGAGGGTGGCAACCTTGGTGGCCAGCGCCGACTTCTTGTTGGCGGCGGCGTTCTTGTGGATGACACCCTTCGAGACAGCCTTGTCGAGCGCACGCGCGGCGGCGCGAGAAGCCACGGTGGCCTTCTCGACGTCACCCGCGGCCACGGCCTCGCGGGCCTTGCGGATCGCGGTCTTGAGCGAAGACTTGACGGCCTTGTTGCGCAGGCGCGCCTTCTCGTTCGTCTTGTTCCGCTTGATCTGGGACTTGATGTTCGCCACGAAAGAGCCTTTTCAGGTTCAGAGTTTGATCTTCGGATTGTGTCCCGACAGCTGAGAGGGCATACGAGACACAGCTGCCCAGGCTACCAGGCACGCTCCGACCGGCCCAAACCGAGCGCATCGCCCCGTCCATGGGACCATGGGACTCTGCGTACAGATCCGACGAGAGCCGGAAACGCTTCCGACTGCGACCCGAGAATCAGGACACTGCGTGCCCGCGATCCCCAGCCACGTGCCCGAGCCGAGCCGTACCGACCCGGCGCTGATCCGCAATTTCTGCATCATCGCGCACATCGACCACGGCAAGTCGACGCTCGCCGACCGGATGCTCCAGCTCACCGGCGTCGTCGACCAGCGGCAGATGCGCGCCCAGTACCTCGACCGCATGGACATCGAGCGTGAGCGCGGCATCACGATCAAGTCCCAGGCGGTCCGACTGCCCTGGGCGCCCACTGTGGGTGAGGGTCAGGGCAAGACGCACATCCTCAACATGATCGACACCCCCGGGCACGTCGACTTCACGTACGAGGTCTCGCGCTCCCTCGCCGCCTGCGAGGGCACGGTCCTCCTGGTGGACGCCGCACAGGGCATCGAGGCCCAGACCCTCGCCAACCTGTACCTGGCGATGGAGAACGACCTCGCGATCGTCCCGGTCCTGAACAAGATCGACCTGCCGGCCGCCCAGCCGGAGAAGTTCGCCGAGGAGCTCGCGAACCTGGTCGGCTGCCAGCCCGAGGACGTCCTGCGGGTCTCCGCGAAGACCGGCCTCGGCGTGGACGCCCTGCTCGACAAGGTCGTCGCCACCGTCCCGGCCCCGGTCGGCGTCAAGGACGCCCCCGCCCGCGCGATGATCTTCGACTCGGTCTACGACTCGTACCGCGGCGTCGTGACGTACGTCCGTGTGGTCGACGGCCAGCTCAACAAGCGCGAGCGCATCCGGATGATGTCCACCGGCGCCACCCACGAGCTGCTGGAGATCGGTGTCTCCTCCCCGGAGATGACCCCGGCCGACGGCATCGGCGTCGGCGAGGTGGGCTACATCATCACCGGCGTGAAGGACGTCCGTCAGTCCAAGGTCGGTGACACGATCACCAGCCTGCACAACGGCGCGACCGAGGCCCTCGGCGGCTACAAGGACCCGAAGCCGATGGTCTTCTCGGGCCTCTACCCGCTCGACGGCTCCGAGTACCCCGACCTGCGCGAGGCCCTGGACAAGCTCCAGCTCAACGACGCCGCGCTCGTCTACGAGCCGGAGACCTCGGCGGCGCTGGGCTTCGGCTTCCGCGTCGGTTTCCTCGGTCTGCTGCACCTGGACGTGGTCCGCGAGCGCCTGGAGCGCGAGTTCGGCCTCGACCTGATCGCCACCGCGCCGAACGTGGTCTACCGCGTCGTCCTGGAGGACGGCAAGGAAGTCCAGGTCACCAACCCGAGCGAGTTCCCCGAGGGCAAGATCTCGGACGTGTTCGAGCCGGTCGTCCGGGCCACCGTCCTCGCGCCCACCGAGTTCATCGGCGCGATCATGGAGCTCTGCCAGACCCGCCGCGGCACGCTGCTCGGCATGGACTACCTCTCCGAGGACCGGGTCGAGATCCGCTACACCCTGCCCCTCGCGGAGATCGTCTTCGACTTCTTCGACCAGCTGAAGTCCAAGACGCGCGGTTACGCGTCCCTCGACTACGAGCCCACCGGCGAGCAGTCCGGCAGCCTGGTCAAGGTCGACATCCTGCTGCACGGCGACAAGGTCGACGCCTTCTCCGCCGTCACGCACAAGGACGCCGCGTACGCGTACGGCGTACGGCTCGTCGCCAAGCTGCGCGAGCTCATCCCGCGGCAGGCCTTCGAGGTGCCGATCCAGGCGGCCGTCGGCTCGCGCGTCATCGCCCGCGAGACCATCCGCGCCATCCGCAAGGACGTCCTCGCCAAGTGCTACGGCGGTGACATCTCCCGTAAGCGGAAGCTGCTGGAGAAGCAGAAGGAAGGCAAGAAGCGCATGAAGATGGTCGGCTCGGTGGAGGTGCCCCAGGAGGCCTTCATCGCCGTCCTCTCCAGCGACGAGTCCGCCGGCAAGAAGAAGTAGCCGCTGCGACCGACGTCTGCGAAACAGGCCCCCGTGCGGATGCGCGGGGGCCTGTTTCGTTATGAATCGGCCGCTCGCTGACTCTTACGCCCTGGCCGGAGGGCACCTAGTCTGATCACTGCTCGATGGTTACTCGCCAGTTACAAGCCCCTGAATGACAGGCCCTGCCGCGTGGTCCGGAGGACGTCCGTGAGCGACACACAGACCTTGATCGAGAACCGCCCGCCCACCGTGGCGGCCCTCTTCCTTGAGCGTGTCGCCGCCACGCCGAATGCCGAGGCCTACCGGTTCCCGGTGCCCGCGGCCGGCGGCAGCGGCCCCGACGACTGGAAGTCGCTGAGCTGGGGACAGGCGGCCGAGCGGGTCTTCGGCGTCGCCGCCGGCCTGCTGGACCTGGGCCTGCGGCCCGAGGACCGGGTCGCGCTCGCCTCCAACACCCGCGTCGAGTGGATCCTCGCGGACCTCGGCGTCATGTGCGCCGGCGGCGCGGTGACCACGATCTACCCCAGCACCAACGCGGAGGAGTCGGCGTTCATCCTCGCCGACTCGGCCAGCCGCGTGCTGATCGCCGAGGACGCCTCCCAGCTCGCCAAGGCCCGCGAGCGCCGCGCCGACCTGCCCGAGCTCGCCCACGTGGTGGTCCTGGAGGCGGCCGACGCGGTACCGGCCGCCGGTGATCCGGAAGGCTGGGTGCTCTCCCTCGCCGACCTGGAGGCCCGCGGTAACGCGTACCTCGCCAAGCACCCCGAGGCGGTCAAGGAGCGGATCGGGGCCATCACCGCCGACCAGCTCGCCACGCTCATCTACACCTCGGGCACCACCGGCCGCCCCAAGGGCGTACGGCTCCCGCACGACAACTGGTCGTACATGGCCAAGGCCACCGTCGCCACCGGCATGATCTCCAGCACCGACGTCCAGTACCTGTGGCTGCCGCTCGCGCACGTCTTCGGCAAGGTCCTGACCTCCGGCCAGATCGAGGTCGGGCACGTCACCGCCGTCGACGGCCGCATCGACAAGATCATCGAGAACCTGCCGGTCGTCCAGCCCACCTACATGGCGGCCGTCCCCCGCATCTTCGAGAAGGTATACAACGGGGTCGCCGCCAAGGCCCGGGCCGGCGGCGGCGCCAAGTACAAGATCTTCCAGTGGTCGGTCGGCGTGGCCCGCGAGTACGCCAAGACCACCCAGGACAACTACCGGCGCACCGGCAGCGCCGCGGTCCCCTTCGGCCTCGCCACCAAGCACAAGATCGCCGACGCGCTCGTCTACTCCAAGCTCCGCGAGGCCTTCGGCGGCCGGCTGCGCGCCGCCGTCTCCGGCGCCTCCGCCCTGGCCCCCGAGATCGGCTACTTCTTCGCCGGCGCCGGCATCAACATCCTGGAGGGCTACGGCCTCACCGAGTCCAGCGCGGCCTCCTTCGTCAACCCCGGCGAGGCCTACCGCACCGGCACCGTCGGCAAGCCGCTCCCCGGCACCGAGGTCCGCATCGCCGACGACGGCGAGATCCTGCTGCGCGGCCCCGGCATCATGCAGGGCTACCACCTCCAGCCCGAGAAGACCGCCGAGGTGCTGGAAGAGGACGGCTGGCTGCACACGGGCGACATCGGCGAGCTCTCGCCCGACGGCTACCTGCGCATCACGGACCGCAAGAAGGACCTGATCAAGACCTCGAACGGCAAGTACGTCGCCCCGGCCGAGATCGAGGGCCGGTTCAAGGCGATCTGCCCGTACGTGTCGAGCATCGTCGTGCACGGCGCCGACCGGAACTTCTGCGCCGCCCTGGTCGCGCTCGACGAGCCGTCGATCATGGTCTGGGCCGCCGAGAACGGGCTGGAGGGCAAGACGTACGCCGAGGTCCTGGCCGCGGCGGAGACGAACCGGCTGATCGAGACGTACGTCCAGACCCTGAACGAGGGCCTCCAGCGCTGGCAGACGATCAAGAAGTTCCGGATCCTGCCCCGCGACCTCGACGTGGAGCACGGCGACCTCACGCCCAGCCTCAAGCTGAAGCGGCCGGCCGTCGAGCGTGAGTTCAAGCACCTGATCGACGAGATGTACGAGGGCTCGCGCGAGGCGTAGCGCGGCGGCGGGCGGCAGCGGGCAGCAGCGGGCGGTACGAGAGGGCCCGGGGGCGGCGGCGAGCGGCCGGGCCCCCGGCCCGGGTGCGGGACAATGGGCTCATGCCTTCCGCACTGCCCGACGGTGAACCCATGCCCGAAGACGGCTCGCTGCCGTCGCATGCCCTGGCGGGCGGCGGGGACCGGCCGCTCGGGTTCTACCTGCACGTCCCGTACTGCGCCACGCGGTGCGGGTACTGCGACTTCAACACGTACACCGCGACCGAGCTGCGCGGCACCGGCGGCGTGCTCGCGTCCCGGGAGAACTACGCCGACACCCTGATCGACGAGGTCCGCCTCGCCCGCAAGGTGCTCGGCGACGACCCGCGGGCCGTACGGACGGTGTTCGTGGGCGGCGGTACGCCGACGCTGCTGCCGGCGGCCGACCTCGTACGGATGCTCGCGGCGATCCGGGACGAATTCGGGCTGGCCGAGGACGCCGAGGTCACCACGGAGGCCAATCCGGAGTCCGTGAACCCGCAGTACCTGGCGGAGCTGCGGGCCGGGGGCTTCAACCGGGTCTCCTTCGGCATGCAGAGCGCCAAGCAGCACGTCCTGAAGGTGCTCGACCGTACGCACACGCCGGGCAGGCCGGAGGCGTGCGTCGCGGAGGCGCGGGCGGCGGGCTTCGAGCACGTGAACCTGGACCTGATCTACGGGACGCCGGGGGAGACCGACGAGGACTGGCGCGCCTCCCTGGCCGCCGCGCTCGGGGCCGGCCCGGACCACATCAGCGCGTACGCGCTGATCGTGGAGGAGGGCACGCAGCTGGCACGCCGGATCCGGCGCGGCGAGGTCCCGATGACCGACGACGACGTGCACGCCGACCGGTACCTGATCGCGGACTCGGTGATGGCCGAGGCCGGGTACTCCTGGTACGAGGTCTCGAACTGGGCCACCTCGGAGGCGGGCCGCTGCCTGCACAACGAGCTGTACTGGCGCGGGGCCGACTGGTGGGGCGCCGGCCCCGGAGCCCACTCGCACGTGGGCGGGGTCCGCTGGTGGAACGTGAAGCACCCGGGCGCGTACGCCGCCGCCCTCGCGGAGGGCCGCTCCCCGGGCGCGGGCCGCGAACTCCTCTCCGAGGAGGACCGCCGGGTGGAGCGGATCCTGCTGGAGCTGCGCCTGGTGGACGGCGTCCCGCTGTCCCTGCTGGCCCCGGCCGGCCTCGCGGCCTCCCGCCGCGCCCTGTCCGACGGCCTCCTGGAGGCCGCCCCGTACGAGGCGGGCCGCGCGGTCCTGACCCTGCGCGGACGGCTGCTGGCCGACGCGGTGGTCCGGGACCTGGTGGACTGACCACTCGCAGGGGTGAACCCCCGCGGATGCGGGTGAGAGCTGCCCGCACCGTCCCTAGGCTGCCGCCGACGGCAAGGGGCGGATGCGGAGGACACCACCGGGATGAACGCTGTGTACGAGCAGATCAAGGCTGTGTTCGATGAGCATCCCGAGCTCTTCGGACGCTACAAGATCGAGCTTCTGCGGGGGGACATCGTGATGACGGCGGGGCCCGAGGTGATCCACAACTACATCGTCGAGGCGGTCCAGGACCAGATCCCGAGGGAGCGCTGGCGTCGCCTCCAGACGCAGGACGTCGCCATGCTCGAGGAGAACGGGGAGCCCCGGCCGGACCTGGTGGTCGTGGAGCGGGGAGCCGGGCCGGAAACCGGACGGCTGGTCCCGTCCGAGGCGATCACCTTGCTGGTGGAGGTCGTCTCCAAGTCGAGCCTCGATCGCGACTACGGCGTCAAGCGCGCTCTCTACGCGGCCGCAAAGGTACCCGCCTACCTGATCATCGACCCCTACTACGCCGGGTGCCTGTTGCTCACCGAGCCGCGCGGCAAGGGCGAGGACGCCGACTACGCCGTGGAGTACAGGGAGCCCTTCGGGCACCCGATGCCGTTGGACGTTCTCGGCATCGAGCTCGACACCAGTGAGTTCGGCACCCTGCCGCAGCTCAACCGGCGGCGCCGCCGGCCGTGACGAAGTCGATCAGTTCCTCCACGCGGCCCAGCAGGACCGGCTCCAGGTCCTTGTAGGACCGCACGCGGGACAGGATGTGCTGCCAGGCGGCGCCGGTGTTCTCCGGCCAGCCCAGCGCCCTGCAGACGCCCGTCTTCCAGTCCTGGCCCGGCGGGATCACCGGCCACGCGGCGATGCCCAGCGCGGACGGCTTCACCGCCTGCCAGACGTCCACGTACGGGTGGCCGACGACCAGGACGTCCGACGAGGTCACCGACGCCGCGATACGGGACTCCTTCGAGCCCGGGACCAGGTGGTCCACCAGGACGCCGAGGCGGGCGTCGGCCGTCGGGGCGAAGTCCGCGACCACCGCCGGGAGGTCGTCGATGCCCTCCAGGTACTCCACCACCACGCCCTCGATCCGCAGGTCGTCGCCCCAGACCCGCTCCACCAGCTCGGCGTCGTGCCGGCCCTCGACGTAGATCCGCCCGGCGCGCGCCACGCGGGCGCGCGCCCCGGGGACCGCCACCGAGCCCGACGCCGTGCGCAAGGGCGCCGCAGGGGCCCGTGAGGGCCGGGTCAGGGTCACCACGGCGCCCTCCAGCAGGAACCCCCGCGGCTCCAGCGGGAACACCCGCCGCTTGCCGAAGCGGTCCTCCAGGGTCACCGTGCCCGCCTCGCAGGCCACCACCGCGCCGCAGAAGTCCGTACCCGCCACCTCGACCACCAGGTCGGTGTCCGCCGGCACCTCCGGCACCGGCTTGGGGCGCTTCCACTGCGGGGTCAGGTCGGGGGAGTACTCGCGCATCCGGCCGAGCGTAGGAGAGCGCGCGGGATCACGGGCCCGACACGCCGAACCGCCGTGCCAGTGTGTCGCGTTGCTCACGGACGAAGGCCGCGGAGACCACCGCTCCGTGACCCGGCACGTACAGCGCGTCGTCCCCGCCCAGCGACAGCAGCCGGTCCAGCGCCGCCGGCCACTGCGCCGGCACCGCGTCGCTGCCCGCCTGCGGTTCGCCCGACTCCTCGACGAGGTCCCCGCAGAACACCGTCTCGCGCTCTCCGGGGACGAACACCGCCAGGTCGTGCCGGGTGTGCCCGGGCCCGACGTTGGCCAGCAGCACCTGCACCCCGCCCAGCTCCAGCGTCCATTCGCCCGACACGGAGTGCCTCGGCACCACCAGCAGGTCCACCGCCTCGGCGGCCTCGGCCTCCGCCAGCCCCTGCAGGACCGCGCTGACGCGCAGCTCCTCCCGGCCGGTCGACAGCTCCGCGTCCAGCCCGACCGCCCCGTACACCTCGGCCCCGGCGAACGCCGCCACGCCCAGTACGTGATCGAAATGTCCGTGCGTGAATGCGATATGCGTCACGCGCCGTCCCGTCAGCCGCTCCGCCTCGGCCCGCAGCTGCGCGCCTTCGCGCACGCACGAGCCGGGATCGATCAGGAGGACCGACTCGTCCCCCACCACCAGTCCCACCGTGCAGTCCCACACCGGGAGTCGGCGCCGTCCGGTCCGCCCGGTCAGCCGCTCCCAGCCCGCCTCTTCCCAACGCACGTCCATGCCGCGACGCTACCCTGGCGGGCCGCCCTTGCCAGGGCCTGACTACCCGGCCGTACACTGGCCGGGGGATCTCTGGCACTCGAACGCCCGGAGTGCCAACGAAGCCGATGAAACCGACCGTGACGAGCGCCGACGACCAGCTGGAGGTGTGCGCGATGCTCAGCGAACGCAGACTCGAGGTGCTGCGCGCCATCGTCCAGGACTACGTCGGGACGGAGGAGCCGGTCGGCTCCAAGGCGCTCACCGAGCGGCACCGGCTCGGCGTCTCGCCCGCCACCGTGCGCAACGACATGGCCGTGCTGGAGGAGGAGGGCTACATCGCGCAGCCCCACACCAGCGCCGGCCGGATCCCCACGGACAAGGGCTACCGGCTCTTCGTCGACAGGCTGGCGGGGGTCAAACCGCTGTCGACGCCCGAGCGCCGGGCCATCCAGAACTTCCTCGACGGCGCCGTCGACCTCGACGACGTCGTCGGCCGCACCGTGCGGCTGCTCGCGCAGCTCACCCGGCAGGTCGCCGTCGTCCAGTACCCGAGCCTGACCCGGTCCACGGTCCGGCACGTCGAGCTGCTGTCGCTGGCTCCGGCCCGGCTCATGCTCGTGCTGATCACCGACACGGGCCGGGTCGAGCAGCGGCTCGTCGACTGCCAGACGCCGTTCGGCGAGACCTCGCTCGCCGATCTGCGGGCGCGGCTCAACAGCCGGGTCGTCGGCCGCCGGTTCACCGACGTGCCGCAGCTCGTGCAGGACCTGCCGGAGTCCTTCGACCCGGAGGACCGCGGCACGGTGTCGACCGTGCTCTCGACCCTGCTGGAGACGCTGGTCGAGGAGGCCGAGGAGCGGCTGATGATCGGCGGAACCGCCAATCTCACGCGCTTCGGACACGATTTTCCCCTGACGATCAGGCCGGTGCTCGAAGCGCTGGAGGAGCAGGTCGTGCTCCTCAAGCTGCTGGGCGAGGCCAACGAGTCGGGAATGGCCGTACGGATCGGGCATGAGAATGCCTACGAGGGACTGAACTCCACGTCCGTCGTCTCCGTCGGCTACGGTTCGGGCGGCGAGACTGTCGCCAAACTCGGCGTGGTCGGACCGACCCGCATGGACTACCCCGGAACGATGGGAGCGGTACGCGCAGTGGCACGTTACGTCGGACAGATCCTGGCGGAGTCGTAAGTGGCCACGGACTACTACGCCGTTCTCGGCGTGCGCCGCGACGCATCGCAGGACGAGATCAAGAAGGCCTTCCGCCGCCTCGCGCGTGAACTCCACCCGGATGTGAATCCGGACCCGAAGACGCAGGAGCGCTTCAAGGAGATCAACGCGGCGTACGAGGTGCTCTCGGACCCGCAGAAGAAGCAGGTCTACGACCTCGGCGGCGACCCGCTGTCCTCCTCGGGCGGCGGCGCGGGCGCGGGCGGATTCGGTGCGGGCGGCTTCGGCAACTTCTCCGACATCATGGACGCCTTCTTCGGCCAGGCCTCGCAGCGCGGCCCGCGCTCGCGGACCCGCCGCGGCCAGGACGCCATGATCCGCCTCGACCTCGAGCTGGACGAGGCCGCCTTCGGCACCACCAAGGACATCCAGGTCGACACGGCCGTCGTCTGCACCACCTGCTCCGGCGAGGGCGCGGCCCCCGGCACCTCGGCGCAGACGTGTGACATGTGCCGTGGCCGCGGTGAGGTCTCGCAGGTCACCCGGTCCTTCCTGGGCCAGGTCATGACCTCGCGCCCCTGCCCGCAGTGCCAGGGCTTCGGCACCGTGGTCCCGACCCCGTGCCCCGAGTGCGCGGGCGACGGACGGGTCCGCTCCCGCCGCAGCCTCACGGTCAAGATCCCGGCGGGCGTCGAGAACGGCACCAGGATCCAGCTCGCGGGCGAGGGCGAGGTCGGCCCCGGCGGCGGCCCCGCCGGCGACCTGTACGTGGAGATCCACGAGCTGTCGCACCCGACCTTCCAGCGGCGCGGGGACGACCTGCACTGCACGGTGACCATCCCCATGACGGCCGCGGCCCTGGGCACCAAGTGCCCGCTGGAGACCCTGGACGGCTTGGAAGAGATCGACATCCGCCCGGGCACCGGCTCCGGCCAGTCGATCCCGCTGCACGGGCGCGGCGTCACGCACCTGCGCGGCGGCGGCCGCGGCGACCTGATCGTCCACGTCGAGGTCACCACCCCCGGCAAGCTGGACGCCCAGCAGGAGGAGCTGCTGCGCCAGCTCGCCAAGCTGCGCGGCGAGGAGCGGCCCATGGGCCAGTTCGCGCCGGGTCAGCAGGGCCTGTTCAGCCGCCTGAAGGACGCCTTCAACGGCCGCTGACCGGCCTGTCGGCAGACGTACGAGCCCGGTCCGGGGATGCCCCGGACCGGGCTCGCCGCATCGATCCGGACGCCGCCGGGGAAGCGGACTATGCCAGGCGAATGCCGTGATTCGGCCCGGTGGGCGGGACATGGCACGATGCAGGGCATGTCCTCCGCACCGTACGGTCTCTCCCCTTACCCGATCGTGCAGGCTCCCATGGCGGGCGGAGCCTCCTGCCCGCCGCTGGCCGCGGCCGTGTGCGAGGCGGGCGGCCTGGGCTTCCTGGCCGGCGGCTACAAGACCGCCGACGGTGTGTACCAGGAGATCAAGCAGCTGCGTGCGCTCACCCGGCGCCCGTTCGGCGTGAACCTGTTCATGCCGCAGACCGGGTACGTGGACCCGGCCGCCGTGGAGGCGTACCGCGGGCAGCTGGCCGGCGAGGCCAGCTGGTACGAGCTGTCCCTGGCCGACGAGGACATCATCGGCACCAGCGACGACGGCTACGACGCCAAGCTCGCGATCCTCCTCGAAGACCCGGTCCCCGTGGTCTCGTTCACCTTCGGCTGCCCCGCACCCGCGGTCCTCGCCGCCCTGCGCAAGGCAGGCACGTACTCCGTCGTCACCGTCACCTCGGTCGACGAGGCCCGCGCCGCCCAGGCGGCGGGCGCCGACGCCCTCTGCGTCCAGGGCGTGGAGGCGGGCGGCCACCAGGGCACCCACCGCGACGACCCGCAGGCCGACGGCACGGCGGGCGTGGGCCTGCTCGCGCTGGTGGCCCAGGTACGGGAGGCCGTGGGCCTCCCGATCATCGCGGCGGGCGGTCTGATGCGGGGCTCGCAGATCGCGGCCCTGCTGGCTGCGGGCGCGGAGGCGGCGCAGCTCGGCACCGCGTTCCTGGCCTGCCCCGAGTCGGGCGCGCACCCGCTGCACAAGCAGGCGCTGACGGACCCCCTGTTCCCCCACACGGAGCTGACCCGGGCGTTCTCGGGGCGGCCGGCCCGGGGCCTGGTGAACCGTTTCATGCGGGAGCACGGGCCGTACGCCCCGGCCGCGTACCCGCAGATCCACCACATGACCGCCGGGCTGCGCAAGGCCGCCGCCGCGGCCGGGGACCCGCAGGGCATGGCCCTGTGGGCGGGTCAGGGGCACCGGCTGGCGCGGGCGCTGCCCGCGGGGGAGCTGGTGGAAGTGCTGGCGGCCGAACTGGCCGAGGCCCAATCCGCGTTGAAGTCGATGAACAACAGGAGTACGTCATGACCGCCCCCGTGTTCGTGGTCGAAGAGGTCCCCGCGGGGCCGGAGTTCGTGCTCGACGGCCCCGAAGGCCGGCACGCGGTGTCCGTGAAACGGCTGAACCCGGGCGAGGACGTGGTCCTCACCGACGGGCGCGGTCACTGGACGGAGGGCGTGGTCAAGGCCGCCGAGGGCAAGGACCGGCTGGTCGTCATGGACCTGAACTCGATCGAGGAGGAACCCGAGCCGGAGGTCCGGATCACCGTCGTCCAGGCCCTGCCCAAGGGCGACCGCGGCGAGCTCGCCGTCGAGACCATGACCGAGACCGGCGTGGACGCCATCGTCCCCTGGCAGGCCTCGCGCTGCATCACCCAGTGGCGCGGCGACCGCGGCGCCAAGTCCCTGGCCAAGTGGCGGGCCACGGCCCGGGAGGCGGGCAAGCAGTCCCGCCGCGTCCGCTTCCCGGAGGTGGCGGAGGCGATGTCCACCAAGCAGGTCGCGGCGCTGTTGGCCGGGGCCGATCTGGCGATGGTCCTCCACGAGGACCGGGACACCCCCTCGGGGGCCCTGGCCACGGCCGAACTCCCGGCCGACGGCTCCATCGTCCTGGTCGTCGGACCGGAGGGCGGGGTCTCCCCGGAGGAGCTCGCCGTCTTCGCGGAGGCCGGGGCACACCCCTACCGCCTGGGCCACTCGGTCCTGCGCACCTCCACCGCCGGCACCGCGGCGACGGCGGTCCTGCTGGCGCGCACCGGCCGCTGGTCCTGAAACGCACATGAGGGCGCCGGCGGCGCCGGATACGATGCCGGGGCTGATCATCGTCGGCGCGGGCGGCCCGTCCGCCGGCGCCACAGTCTCGGAAGGCGGAGCAATGGCCGGGGAACCGCAGGCGGACTGCCTGTTCTGCAAGATCGTCGCGGGGAACATCCCGGCGACCGTGGTCCGGGAGACCGAGACGACGCTCGCCTTCCGGGACATCAACCCGCAGGCGCCCACGCACGTCCTCGTGATCCCCCGGGTGCACTACCCCGACGCCGCCTCCCTCGCCGCCGCCGAGCCGGTCATCGCCGCCGACCTGCTGCGCGAGGCCGGGCAGATCGCGGCCGACGAGAAGCTCGACGCCCACGGCTACCGTGTCGTGTTCAACACCGGCGCCGGCGCCGGCCAGACCGTCTTCCACGCGCACGCGCACGTCCTCGGCGGCCGCGGCCTCCAGTGGCCCCCCGGATAACACCGTGTCCGTACGAGAGTTCGTGGTGCTGGGCACCGCCAGCCAGGTGCCCACCCGCCACCGCAACCACAACGGCTACCTCCTGCGCTGGGACGGCGAGGGCATCCTCTTCGATCCCGGCGAGGGCACCCAGCGCCAGATGCTGCGCGCCGGGGTGGCCGCGCACGACATCAACCGCATCTGCATCACCCACTTCCACGGTGACCACAGCCTGGGGCTCGCCGGGGTGATCCAGCGCATCAACCTGGACCGGGTCCCGCACCCCGTCACCGCGCACTACCCGGCCTCCGGGCAGAAGTTCTTCGACCGGCTCCGGTACGCCACCGCCTACCGGGAGACGGTCCCGCTCCGCGAGGAGCCCGTGGCCGCGGACGGGAGGCTGGCCCGGGAGCCCTCGTACGTCCTGGAAGCCCGCCGGCTCTCGCACCCGGTGGAGTCCTTCGGCTACCGGCTCACCGAGCCGGACGGGCGCCGCATGGTGCCCGAACTGCTCGCGCGGCACGGGATCAAGGGGCCCGACGTGGGCCGGATCCAGCGCGAGGGGAGCCTCGGCGGGGTCACGCTCGACGACGTCAGCGAGCACAAGCCGGGACAGAGCTTCGCGTTCGTGATGGACACCCGGCTGTGCCCCGGGGTGGACGCGCTCGCCGCGGGCTGCGACATGCTGGTGATCGAGTCCACGTTCCTCGACGAGGACGAGGCGCTCGCCACCGACCACGGGCACCTCACCGCAGGCCAGGCGGCCCGGACCGCGCGGGACGCGGGCGTACGGCACCTCGTGCTGACGCACTTCTCGCAGCGCTACTCGGACCCGCAGGAGTTCGAACGCCAGGCC
Source organism: Streptomyces sp. NRRL S-244 (assembly GCF_000717915.1). Lineage (GTDB taxonomy): Bacteria > Actinomycetota > Actinomycetes > Streptomycetales > Streptomycetaceae > Streptomyces. Next base: position 2,791 of record NZ_JOCX01000017.1, on the reverse strand, counting down.
CGCGCGGTCGGCTTCGAGGGCGAGCTGACGATCGCCGCGGACCTCGTACGGGTTCCCCTGCCGAAGCGGGGTTAGCCGGACCGCTCGCGCTCGCGCTCGCGCTCGCGCTCGCGCTCCCGGTCGCGGGAGCGGCGGGCCGCCGGGGAGAGCAGCAGCACCCGGCGCGGGGTGCGGCGTACGCGGACGGGCGAGCCGGCCGGCTCCGGCACGGTCCCGGGGGATACCACCGGGGCCTGGGCCGCGACGCGCAGGACCGGCTCGTCGGCCGCCGCCGGGCTCCGGCCCGCGTGCAGGGCGACGGCGGTCAGCGGACCGGCCACCGCGAGCAGCAGCCCGCCCAGCACGAGCCCCATCCCCGGGAATCCGAACGCCTCGGCGAGCAGGCTGCCCGCCACGGGGCCGCAGGCCGTCCCCAGCGAGGAGGCGGCTCCGGCGAAGACCGCCCAGCGGCCGCGCGGGTCCAGGGCGGCCGCGAGGCCGATCACGTACGAGAGGACGACCGGGTAGACCGCGTTCCACAGGATCTCCCCGGCCGCGAACCCGCCGAGCCCGTCCGCGGAGGAGGTCAGCACCACGCAGCCCGCGATGGCCGCCGTGCCCGCGCCGATCGGGACCGCCCGCCCCAGCCGGGTGCCGAACGCGGAGGCGCCCGTGACCCCGAGCAGGCCAGCGCCCAGCGCCACCGCGAAGACGACGCCCAGCGTGGCTTCGGACAGCCCCGCCTGCTCGGCGCCGATCCGGCCGCTGACGCCCCACAGGGCCTCCTGGGTCAGCGACCAGAGCAGCAGGCAGCCCGCCAGCACCGCCCCGGCGCGCGGGTACGGCGGCCGCCCGGAGCTCCGTACGGCCGGCCCGGGGCGGGTGGGCCCGCCGAGCCGGCCGGTGGCCGGCCAGGCCAGCGCCGCGACCAGGGCGATGGCCGCGAACGGCAGCCCGTGCCCGCCGCCGAGGTGCGGCAGGGTCAGGTACAGCGCCCCCGCGGTCGCCGAGACCGACAGCAGCCCGAGGGACGAGATGCGGTGCGGATCGCGGTGCCCGGCGATCCCCGCGGCGGCCACGGCGGTGGCGCTGCCGGAGCCGAAGCCGCCGACGACGACGCCCGCGACCACCAGTGGGAGCAGCGAGGTCGAGGCCGCGGTGCCGTAGCCCAGGGCGGCGAGCAGCAGCCCGAGCCGGGCCAGCGGGCGCGGACCGCGGCGGGGGATGCGGGAGGCCAGGGTGAATCCGGCCGTGGCGGAGCCGAGCAGCAGGGCGGTGCCGACGAGCCCGGCCTGGGCGGGACTCAGCGGGAGATGGGCGTCGAGGCGTCCGACGACGGTGGGAAGCAGGTAGGGGGCGAGGTACCCGGCCGTGAAGAGGGCCACCAGGGGCCAGGCGGCGGGCGGCGCGGAGGTGTTGTCGGACACGGCTCTTCCCGGTGGTGCGCAGATGGGGCGGGATCTTCCGCGAGGCTGCGGCCCCTTTGTCTATCAAGTGCTCCGCGACCCGGAGAAGAGCGCCATGAGAGTGATGTGCGACACACTGTGTTTTGGCCCTGTCGGGGGTGGGCAGGGTTGGCAGCTTTCCACCGCATGCCCGCTTGCAGAAACGAGCCTTCGCACCAGCCGGGGAGTACACCGTGACCAGTCGGGACAGCCGCACCAGCCGCAGCGCAGCCGTGGACCCGCTCGACAGCGCAGCCGCAGCCGTGGACCCGCTCGGTCCGCTGCGCGACCCCCTGGAACCGGGGTTCGACGTCTACCTGACCGGCACGGTCTTCCTCGACATCATCTTCACCGGCCTCGATTCGGCCCCGGTGCGCGGTACGGAGTCCTGGGCGCGCGGCATGGGCTCCAGCCCGGGCGGGGTGGCCAACATGGCCACCGCCCTGTCCCGGCTCGGCCTGCGCACCTCGCTGGCCGCGGCGTTCGGCGACGACCACTACGGCGAGTACTGCTGGGACGCACTGGAACAGGGCGAGGGCATCGACCTGTCGATGTCGCGGACCATCCCCGGCTGGCACAGCCCGGTCACGGTCTCGATGGCGTACGAGGGCGAGCGCACGATGGTCTCGCACGGCCACGAGGCCCCGCCCCCGGCCGGCCCCGGGCCGTTCCCGCAGTGTCCGCCGCGCACCCGGGCGGCCGTGGCCTCGCTGGCGCAGGGGCGGACGGAGCCGTGGATCGCGGAGGCGGCGCGGCGCGGGGCGCGGGTCTTCGCGGACGTGGGGTGGGACGAGAGCGGCCGCTGGGACCTGGGGGCCCTGCCCGACCTGGAGCACTGCGAGGCCTTCCTGCCGAACGCGGGGGAGGCGATGCGCTACACGCGGACCGACTGTCCGAGAGCCGCGGCCCGGGCGCTGGCCGAGAAGGTGCCGGTCGCGGTGGTGACGATGGGCGCGGAGGGCTCGTACGCGGTGGACGGACGGACCGGGGAGTCGGCGGAGGTCCCCGGGATCGCGGTGGAGGAGCTGGACCCGACGGGGGCGGGGGACGTCTACGTGGCGGGCTTCGTCACCGGCACCCTGGCGGGCTGGCCGCTGGCGGACCGGCTGGCCTTCGCGGGCCTGACGGCGGCCCTGTCGGTCCAGGAGTTCGGCGGCTCCCTGTCGGCCCCGGGCTGGCCGGAGGTGGCCCACTGGTGGCGCACGGCCCCCGAGGCCCTGCGGCCGCGCTACGGCTTCCTGGACGCGCTGGTCCCGCCGCGCGCGGAGCCGGCCTCGCGGCGCAGGGCGGTCCCGACCATCGGCTTCCGCCACCCGGTCTAGGGGCCCTCCGAGGGAGGCGCCGCAGCGGCGGGGGAGGGCCGGGAG